>NZ_JAOSZE010000069.1 GCF_025630775.1 Actinoplanes sp. KI2 | reverse complement strand
GCGGCCCAGCAGGTGCATGTGCCCGGCGACCGCGTAGATGGTGCCGGCCACCGGGACCGGGTGGTCGCACTGCTGGGTGGTGCCGGGCTTCGGGGTGCCGTGGTCGCAACCCTTCACCAGCCCGTCCTCGATCGAGCCGACGTCACCGCCGAAGCGGCGGGTCACGTCGGCGACGGCCGCGTTCCGGTCGCACAGCGGGCCGGATTCGCCGGCCGCGCAGGGCAGTTCGATCGGGGCCACCAGTTGCGCGGTGTCCAGCGGCGCGAGCTTCTTGGCGCCGTCGGCGAGGCGTAGCCGGATGCTGGACTGGTCGGTGCCGGCCGGCTTGCCGCCGGTGGCCAGCAGGTTGTAGTGCACCTGCATGACCAGCAGGCTGCCCGGCGGCATCGGGTAGCCGACGCCGGGGGTCAGCAGCGTCTCGTTGGCGCCGGGCGCCCAATGCGCCACCCACCCGGCGTCGCCGCCGATGCCGGCGTCGCCGAAGCAGGTCCATCCCTCGCCGGGGTCGGCGGCGTCGACGGCGCGCGCCTTGGCGGCCTGGCCCGGCTCGACCCGGAAGAAGATCGCGTGGTGCACGATCGCCGTGTTCTGCGGCAGAAACTGACTTCCGGTCAGGTACGCGTTGGCGGTCACCTTCGGGTCGACCAGGAAGCACCGGTATTCGTCGGTCCCGCCGTGGGGCGCCACCGGCTCGTACGGCTGCGGCATCTGGACCGTGACGAAGCGCTCACCCGCGCGCAGCGGTGCGGCCGCCGGGATCGCCCCCGAACCGTGCTCGTGCCCCGCATGCTCGGCCGCCGCCGAACTGGCGCCCCCGCCCGCCCCGGCACCGCCGGTGGTGCCGCCGCCGCACCCGGCCACGATCATCGCAACCGCCAGACCGGTCGCGAGGGCGCCGAGCCGCCGTGTTCTCCGTGTCGTCCGCACCGCAATTCGCCTCCATCCCCGTAGGCACATCTGTATCGAGCATGGACAAGCCGCTCTTGCGGGTACATCCGGGGAAAACCCGGAGAGTGCCCCCTGAATCAGCGCGGACACGATCGAGCAGATTTGAAGAAGCCGCCGGCGCGACGCTCGGCCTAGCCTGACGATGTTCGCATTCCGATGGCATGGGAGAACCACGAGATGATCACGAAGCTGAACGTCACGTCCATCTACGTCGCCGACAAGGACGAGGCGCTGGCGTTTTACGTCGACAAGCTCGGGCTGGAGAAGGGCAACGACGTCCAGCAGGGCTCCTACCGCTGGCTGACCGTCCGCGTACCGGGCGACGGCGGCGCCGAGATCTCCCTGGAGCAGCCGGGCCCGCCGCTGCACGACGAGGCGACGGCCGGGCAGCTGCGCGAGCTTCTCGCGAAGGGTGCCCTGAACGGCCTCGTCCTCAACTGCGACGACGTCCGCGGGCTGTACGAGTCGCTCAAGGCAGGCGGCTTCACCGATTTCACCCAGGAGCCCACCGACCGCTTCTACGGCACCGACATGGGCCTGCGGGACCCGTCCGGCAACGCGATCCGGATCGTCCAGCAGGGGAAGGCCGGCTGAATCGGACCGGCCGGCTCGGGGAGCTCCGCCGACCCGGTGGCGGGCGTCGATCGCGGCCCGCCCCGCGCTCACGCTCGGTCCGGTCGGTGCCTTTCCATGGTCAACGCGAGCCTGACCGTCGCGAACAGGGCCGCCAGCACCGCGATACGCCAGATGGCGACCCCGTATCCGATGGTGATGGCGCGGTAATCCCCGCTACGCACGGCGCTCCCCAGGTGACGCGTCGCCACCAAGCTTCCCAAGAGAAGCACCACGGTGAGCAGCGCCATGAGCTTGGGAATCCATCCGGAGCGGGGTCGTTCGAAGGCGAGCCAGGCGCCGATGAGCAGGAGCAGCGACCCGCCGACCAGAATGATCACCCAGGCGACGGCCGTGGGACGTTGGCCGTCTATCGAGCTCTCCGCGTGCAAGTTCCAGCCCATCCACTGCATGGCGCCACTGAGCAGCGTCGGGTCGTGGTCGACGACCTTCACCCGCTCCTGCTGCGCCCACGGCAGACCGAGAGTCAGGACCGCGACCAACGCGGCGACGAGAGTCAGCGCCCGCGCCCCCACTGCCGTGGAGCCCAGTTCACTGCGTGTGACATCGTCGGATTCGATCATGGCCACGGACGATACCAACCCGGCACCTGAGGTTTGGACGGTCAGCATTGGCAGCCGGCGGGTGCAGGTCGCCGGCCGTCATGGGTGGATTTCCGCCGGGTGGATCGTCGCCGCCGCGGCTCGGATCTCGTCCAGCAGCAGGGCGAGATCGTCGCTGGTGGTCGCCGGGTTCAGCAGGCAGGCGCGCAGGGCCTCGGTGTCGGCCAGTCGCGTACCGGTCAGGAAGGCCTGCCCGCGGTGCTGGACGGCGGCCGGGACCTGGCGGTTGAGCTCGTCCAGTCGCCGGTCGTAGCCCGCCGGACGGTAACGGAACGCGACGATCGACGTGCTGACCGGGGCCAGCAGCTCGAAGTCGGGCGCCGCGTCGATCATCGCGGCCAGTGCGCGGGCGAGCCGGACGGTCGTGTCGACGAGCCGGACGATGCCGTCCCGGCCGAGATGGGACATGGTGGCCCAGGCTCGCAGCGCTCGGAACGGGCGGGTCTGCTCCGGGCCGTACTCGGCGAACCACCCGAGTCCGCCCTCGCTCTCGTCCCGCAAGTAGGCCGGAACCAAGCTGAACGCGGCGCGGGCCCAGGCCGGATCACGCCAGAGCACACCCCCGCAGTCGACCGGCACGCCGAGCCACTTGTGCGGGTCCAGGGCGAGTGAGTCGGCGCGCGCCAGGCCGGCATAGCGGGCCTCGAGGTCGTCGACGAGAACACCGAGGGCACCGTACGCGCCGTCGATGTGGAACCACATCCCGTGCTCGGCGTCGACGTCCGCGATCTCGTCGAACGGGTCGACGGCGCCGGTGTTGACCGTGCCGGCGTTCGCCGCCACGCAGAACGGGCGGAGCCCCGCTTGTTCGTCGCGGACCACAAGCTGCCGGAGCGCGTCGACGTCCATGCGGAACTCGTCGTCCACCGGCACCGGGCGCACCTGCCGGTTGCCCAGGCCGAGCAGCTCGGCGGCCTTGCGCAGGCAGCTGTGCCCCTCCGCGGATACGTACAGCACCATCGGCGGGTGGCCGGAGAGCCCGGTCTCGCGCAGGTCGAGCCCGTCCTGGCGGCCGGCGCGCTGCCGAGCGGCGGCCAGCGCGATCACGGTCGCCATGGAGGCGCCGCTGGTCAGCAGCCCGCCGCCCGGCGAGTGCGGGAAGCCGACCAGCTCCGCGAGCCACCGCAGGACGGTGTGCTCCAGCAGCACGCCGGCGTGCTCGCCGCCGGCGCAGCTGGGATTCATGGCGGCGGCGATCGGGGCGACGAGGACACCGGCGGCCGACGGCGCGGAGTTCACCCAGCCGAAGAAGCGGGGATGACCGTTGCCCATCGGGTACGGCAGCACCCGGGTGCGCAGGTCGTCGACCAGGTCGGCGAACGGCCGGCCCGCCGTGGGCAGATCTTGCCCGAGGAGCCAGCTCCGATCGGGCTCCGCCACCGGCTGCCACACGGTTCGCTCGCCGACGGCCGACAGGTAATCGGCCGTCAGGTCGCCGGCGACCCGGACCGCCCGCCTCAGCTCATCCATGCGGCCCGGCCGCCCCGCCGGCCGCGCCGAGGTCCATCACCAGGTAGTAGACGCACTCGGCGTCCTCCCCGTTGGCGAACCCGTGGCGGCAGTCGCCGGGAAAGTAGACGGAGTCACCGGGCTCCAGGGTGGACACCCGGCCGTCGACGGTGAGCGTGAGCCGGCCGGACTCGACCGCGACATACTCCCGCGAGCCCGGTTGGTGTGGCGAGAACTCGCCGGCGTCCACACCGGGCGCCAGCACCGTGCGCATGAACTCGAACTCGACGCCGGGCAGCACCGGGGACAGGATGCGCCGCTCCCAGCCCGCCGGATCGCGGACCACCCGTTGCCCTGCGTGGCGCAGCAGCACCAACGCGTCGCCGGCCGGCTCATCGAGCAGCCGGGCGATGGAAGTGCCCAGGGCTGTCGCCAGCCTGTCCAGCACCAGCACGGTCGGTGTCTTCGCACCGCGCTCCACATCGGAGACCATGCTGCGGCTCACGCCGCTCAGCTCCGCCAACCGCTCCAGCGCGAGCCCCCGGGCGCGTCGCCGGGTGCGGACTCGCGATCCCAGCTCGGCCATCGACAACCCGCTCGACAACAGGCCCGCCCCGTCCGGCATGACTTCCACTATAGTGGAAAACAATCCGCTATCAAGGATCCAGCCGGGTCCGATGCCCTCCCCGCCCATATAGTGACAGTGATCATCAGTGGGAGGCTCCCGTGGAGAAGTCATCGCTCGCCGAGCTGGCCGGGGATCTGCTCGTCGCCGCCCGCGGGGCGTCCAGCGGGCGCAGCGCCCAGACCGTGCACGGCGGCCACGCCGGCGTGCTGCGGCAGACCGTCATCGCCCTGGCGGCCGGGCAGCGGCTGGACGAGCACGAGAACCCGGGCGACGCCACCCTTCAGGTGCTGATCGGGCAGGTCCGGCTGACCAGCGGCGAGGACGGCTGCGACCTGACGGCCGGCGAGCTCGTCGTGATCCCGCAGGCCCGGCACGCCCTGGCGGCGCTCGACGACAGCGTCATCCTGCTGACGGTGGCCAAGCTCGCCTGACCGCGATGAGTTTGCCGGCGCCGCCCGGTCTTACCGGATGACTTCGGGAGGAGCGGGGAATGCGGATCAAGGTCAACGGTGTCGAGCTGTGCGTGGAGACCTTCGGTGACCCGGCGGATCCGCCGGTGCTGCTGGTCGGGATCACGATGCTGAGCTGGCCGGACGAGCTGTGCGCGGCGCTTTCCGGGCGGTATGTGGTGCGCTATGACCTGCGCGATGCCGGCCGGTCGACGTTCGTCGACCCGGACGCACCGGACTACGACCTGCGCGACCTGGTGACCGACGCGTCCGAGCTGGTGGCGGCGCTGGGTCTGGGGCGTACGCATGTGGTGGGGTTGGGCGTCGGCGGCTTCGTCGCCCAGCTGCTCGCGCTCGAGCACCCCGAGCAGGTCGCGTCGCTGACGCTGGTCTCCACCCGGCCGGTCGCGCCCGGCCCGGTCGATCCGGACCTGCCCGACCACGCGCCGGAGACGATGGCGCAGCTGTTCGGGCGGCCGCAGCCGGACTGGACCGATCGCGACAGCGTGGTCGACTACATGACCGGTTCCGCGCGGCTGATGTCCGGATCGCGGGGCTTCGACGAGCGGGACGCACGGGCGGCCGCCGGGGCGGTCTTCGATCGGGCGGGACGGACGGCCGAGGCGCAGCGGGCGAGCCACCTCGGCACCATGTTCGCGGCCATCGACTGCCGGCCGCGGTGGCGCGAGCGGCTCGGCGAGATCACCGCGCCGACCCTGGTGGTGCACGGCGACGAGGACCCCTTCTTCCCGTACGGGAACGGGGTGGCCCTGGCCGCGGAGATCCCGGGCGGCACGCTGCTCACCCTGCCCGGAATCGGCTCGGGGGTGCCGCGCGTGACGTGGCCGACCGTGGTGGAGTCCATGCTGCGCCACACGTCCTGAGCGCCTGTTGCGGCCGCTGGTTAGCGTCGGAAGCATGCTGACGGCGGAACGGATGAGCATGTGGCGGGGCCGCTACCAGATGAAGGCGGACGGGCGACCGGTCGCCGTGTGGGATCCGTCGTGGTGGCGCACCGGCGGCGACTTCGAGGTGGACGGGCGCCGCTTCAGCGTGCGGGCCAACGGCTGGGGGACCAAGTACCGCATGCTCGACGAATCGGGCGAGGAGGTCGCGCGGGTCGAGCGGGCCGGCCGCAAGCACTGGACCGTGGTGGCCGAGGGGCGCACGTACGAGTTCCGCCGGGGCTCGATCTGGGGCAAGCAGCAGGATCTGGTGGCCGGCGGGCTGAAGGTGGGCTCGCTGCGCCGCACCGGCGCGTGGTCCGGCGACGTCGAGGCGGACCTGCCGGGCATGTCGTTGCCGGTGCAGATCTGCGTGGTCGGCGTCCAGATCGCCGTCTGGCAGTCCCAGCAGACCGCCGCGGCCGCCGGCTGACTCTGCCGGTCGGCGGCTCAGCTCAGCGGGAAGAACGACTGCGCCCACGCCGGCCGGGCGGACGGCTGGATCGAGGTCACCCACTTGACCCACCAGAAGCCGCGCCGGCCGGGCGCCACGATCCGGGCCGGGAAGCCGTGTCCCGCGGTCAGCGGCTGGCCGCCGACCGCGGTGACCAGCCAGACGTCGTCCAGCGTGCCGGCGCCGAACCAGCGGGCGTAGCCGGTCGTCGACCGCGCCCGCACGCTGCGCCACCCGCCGTCCGGCACCCGCGCCGCGTCGAGCAGGGCAGTCAGCCGTACGCCGGACCACTCCTGACTGCTGTACCAGCCGCTGGTGCAGTCCAGGATCGCGGTGAACCGCTCGTGCGGCAGCGCCCGGACCGCGTCCAGGTCGAACTCGGCCACGCCCACCCGCAGCCGCCACCGGGCCGGGTCGACCCGCGGGATGCCGTCGTCGAACCAGGAAGTCACCTCCAGCGACGGCTTGGCGATCGAGCCGGTGAAGCGCCGCCCGCCGGCCACCGCCGCCGTGTCCCAGGCCGCGGTGGCCACGGCCGCACCGGCACCGAGCACGCCCAGCCGCAGCAGGGCCCGGCGGTCGGCGTCGGCGCGGCGCGGGCGCACGGCGTGCCCGAGGAAGTGCGCGGCCACCGCCAGCAGCGCGCCGATCGCCGCGCCGACGTGGACCTGCATCAGCGTGAGCGGCCCGACGAACTCCACCTTTCCGGTCGAGTGCAGCAGTCCACTGCCGATCGTGATCAGCACGAACCCGGCGAGCGTGAGCGACAGCGCCTTCGTCCGCCACCCGCGCCGGGCCCGCCGCAGCCCGCGCCGGATCACCACGTACTTCCACGGCGCCAGCAGCAGGATCGCCAGCGCGGCGGCGGCGTGCAGCTGGATGAGGTCGAGCGGCCAGTTCACCCCGATCGTGTTGGCCGCCGTCCCGGTCAGCACGGCCGCGGCCAGCAGCAGGCCCAGGGCCAGGTCGACGCGCCGGCCGCCCTGCCTGCCGCGCAGACTCACCCGCATGGCCGAACGGTAGCTCGGCGCCCTTCGTGGTGACTCCGGGGAAAGCCTCCACAGGAGACCGCGCATTTCCGGGAGATTTCGCGATCCTTCCTTGACAACGTTGTCACAGGCAGTGAAGGCTGACGATCTCTGATCCAGGTGCCCACCCCACTCTCCCTGGAGTTGCGCATGAAATGGACCCCGCGTCGACGGTGGCCGGCCATGCCCGGCGCGCTGCTGCTGGTGTCGGCCGGCCTGCTCGCCGCCCCCTCGACGGCGTACGCCGCCGACCCGCCCGCCGACTTCAGCTCGTCGTTCGAGTCGAGCGATCAGCCGCCTGCGGCGAGCACCACCGAGCTCGACGCGAACGGCCGGCCGGTGCAGGGCAACCTGACCGGATCGATCCGGGTGGGCCTGCCCGGCAGCGTGCTCGACCAGGTCACCGCCGTGACGGCGAGCGCCGAGAACCCGCCCGGCGAGACCGCGGTCAAGCTCGCCGACCACGACTCCTCGACCAAGTGGCTGGCGTTCAGCCCGACCGGCTGGGCCGCCTACCGGCTGGCCACCCCGGTGACCGTGGTGAAGTATTCGCTGACCTCGGCCAACGACGCTCCCGGCCGGGACCCCAAGAACTTCACCATCCAGGGGTCCGCCGACGGTTCGCAGTGGACGGACCTGGACAGCCGCACCGGGCAGAGCTTCGGCGGCCGGTTCGCGACCAACACCTACACCTTCACCAACACCACCGCGTACGCGTACTACCGGCTGAACGTCACGGCGAACGCGGGCGACTCGATCGTCCAGCTCGCCGACTGGGACCTCAGCGACGGCACGGACACGCTGCCGCCGGCCACCCCGATGGTCAGCGCGGCCGGGGCCGGGCCGGTCCGCGGCGCCAACCAGCGGCCGAGCGCCGGGTTCACCGGCGTGGCGTCGCTGCGGTACGCCGGCGGCGCGCAGGCCGACGGGCGCTCGTACGCGACGAACAGGCTGTACGACGTGCACCTCCCGGTCGGCCCGAAGACCCGGCTGGCGTACAAGATCTTCCCGGAGCTCACCGCCGAGGATCTTCAGTACCCGTCCACCTACGCGGCGATCGACCTGCACTTCACCGACGGCACCTACCTCAGCGGCGCGTCCGCGGTCGACCAGCACGGCTACCCGCTCACCGCGGCCGGCCAGGGCGCCTCGAAGGTGCTCTACGCCGACGAGTGGAACGCGGTGAGCTCGGACATCGGCGCGGTCGCCGACGGCAAAACGATCGACCGCATCCTGCTCGCCTACGACAATCCCGGCGCCACCGCGGCCACCCACTTCCAGGGCTGGATCGACGACCTCGCGGTGACCGGCACGCCGGCCACGATCGACGGGTCGAGCCTCACCAATTACGTTGACACGCGCCGGGGCAGCAACGCGTCCGGCTCCTTCTCGCGCGGCAACAACCTGCCGATCGCGGCGCTGCCGAACGGCTTCAACTTCCTGACGCCGGTCACCAACGCCACGTCGAACTCGTGGGAGTACGTGTACCAGCGGGACAACAATGCGGCGAACCTGCCCCTGCTGCAGGGCCTGGCCATCTCGCACGAGCCCAGCCCCTGGATGGGCGACCGCAACCAGATGTCGGTCATGCCGGTTCCGGCCGGCGGCCCGCTCACCGGGCAGCCCAGCAGCCGGCAGCTCCCGTTCCGCCACGACGACGAGATCGCCCGCCCCGACCACTACCGGGTGAAGCTGCAGAACGGCCTGGTCGCGGAGATGTCGCCGACCGACCACGGCGGGATCATGCGGTTCGCCTTCCCCGCCGGGCAGTCGACCGGAAGCCTCGTCTTCCAGAACGGCACCTTCACCATCGGCACCGACGGGACGGTCACCGGCTGGGTCGACAACGGCAGCGGCCTGTCCGCCGGGCGCAGCCGGATGTTCTTCGCCGGCACGTTCGACCGCGCGCCGGCCACGACGGCGGCCACCTCGGCCACCTTCGACCTCGCCACCAGCCCCGAGGTGACCCTGCGGTTCGCGACCTCGTTCCTCTCGGTCGACCAGGCCCGGCGGAACCTCGACCTGGAGGTCACCGGCCGGAGTCTCGACGAGATCCACGTCGCCGCGACCGCGGCCTGGGCCGGCCGGTTGGGCCGGATCGAGGTGGCGGGTGCGACCGAGACGCAGCTGGTCACGCTCTACTCGAACCTGTACCGGCTGAACCTCTACCCGAACTCGCAGTCGGAGAACACCGGCACCGCCGCGCAACCGCACTGGCAGTACGCGAGCCCGGTGTCGGCGCCGACCGGCACGTCGACCCCGACCACCACCGGCGCGAAGATCGTCGACGGGCAGATCTACGTCAACAACGGTTTCTGGGACACCTACCGCACCGTCTGGCCGGCGTACTCGCTGCTGTACCCGGACGTCGCCGCCAAGATTGCCGACGGCTTCGTCCAGCAGTACCGCGACGGCGGCTGGATCGCCCGCTGGTCGTCGCCCGGCTACGCCGACCTGATGACCGGCACCAGCGCGGATGTCGCGCTGGCCGAGGCGTACCTCAATGGTGTGCGGTTGCCGGATCCGCTGGCGGCCTACGACGCGGCGGTGAAGGACGCGACGGTGGCCTCCGGGCGCAGCGCCGTCGGCCGCAAGGGCATCGAGACGTCGCTGTTCCTCGGCTACACGCCGACCAGCACCGGCGAGTCGGTGTCCTGGGCCCTCGAGGGCTTCATCAACGACTACGGCATCGGCAACATGGCCAAGGCGCTCGCCTGCGACCCGAAGACGCCGGTCGCGCGGCGCGAGCAGCTGCGCCACGATGCGACGTACTTCCTCGAGCGGGCCCGCAACTACGTCAACCTGTTCGACCCGAAGACGAAGTTCTTCCAGGGGCGCGACGCCGCCGGCAACTTCCTCGACGGCAACCCGCTGGACTGGGGTGGCGTCTACACCGAGACCGACGGCTGGAACTACGCGTTCACCGCCCAGCAGGACGGCAACGGCCTGGCCAATCTGTACGGCGGCAAGGACCAGCTGCGGGCGAAGCTCGACCAGTTCTTCGCCACCCCGGAGAAGGCCGACCACCCCGGCGGGTACGGCGGCACGATCCACGAGATGCTCGAGGCGCGCGCGGTCCGGCTGGGCCAGCTCGGCATGAGCAACCAGCCGTCGCACCACATTCCCTACATGTACGACTACGTGGGCGCGCCGGCCAGGACGCAGGCCCTCGTGCGCGAGATCATGCAGCGGCTCTACGTGGGCAGCGAGATCGGCCAGGGCTACCTGGGCGACGAGGACAACGGCGAGATGTCGTCCTGGTACGTCCTGAGCTCGCTGGGCCTGTACCCGCTGCAGAACGGCTCGCCGAACTGGGTGATCGGGTCACCGCAGTTCAGCCGGATGACCGTGCACCGCTCGAGCGGCGACATCGTCGTCAACGCCGCCGGCAACAGCACGAAGAACGTGTACGTGCAGAGCGTGAAGGTCAACGGCAGCACCCAGCGCGGCGTCTCCATCGACTCGTCGGTCCTCGGGCACGGCGGCCGCATCGACTTCAAGATGGGCCCGAACCCGTCGGCGTGGGGCACCGGCAAGAACGACGGCCCGAAGTCGCTGACCACCGGAACGGCCGTGCCGAAGCCGATGCAGGACACCACCGGGCCGGGCCTGGGCACCGCGACCGTGACCGGCGGGCAGGACGCGTCCAAGCTGTTCGACGACTCGTCGACCACGCAGCTGACGTTCGCCTCGGCCACGCCGAAGGTCACCTGGGTCTACCGCGGCGGCAAGCAGGCGCCGACCTACTACACCGTCACCTCGGGGGCGGCGGCCGGCGATCCGAGCCGGTGGACGCTGGAGGGCTCCCGCGACGGGGTGCATTGGACCGTGCTGGACCACCGCACGGACGAGGTGTTCGCGTGGCGCAACCAGACCAAGCCGTACCGGATCCACCTGCCGGGCCGTTTCGCGCAGTTCCGGCTGAACGTCTCGAAGTCCACCAGCAGCCAGCCGAACCTCGCCGAAATCGAGCTGCTGGCCGGCGGCGACGTGCAACTCGGCGGTGGCGCCGTAGCGGTGACCGCCGCGAGCACCGTGTCGGCGCGCACCGGTGCTCCGGTGCCGGTGCCGCTGGCCACCGTCACCGGCGGCACCGCGAGCGACTACCGGGCGACGATCGACTGGGGTGACGGCTCGCCGGCCACCGCCGGCACGATCGCGCTCAGCTCGCGGGCCGTGTACAGCGTGAGCGGCTCCCACACGTACGCGAAACCGGGTTATCACCAGGCGGCGGTGACGGTGACCGACGGAACCAGCCAGGATTCCGCCACGGTCGGCGTCGACGTGGCGTACGCGCCGGAGTCCGGTCTCGCCGCCGCGTTCGACACCGTCTGCATCGGCGACGAGGGCGCGCTCGCGGCCAACTGCGACGCGAAGGACTGGGCCTACTCGCGGGCGGCGCTCACCGCGGCCGGGGTGACCCAGGGCAAGCGGCTGCCGGTGCCCGGCACCGGGTTGCAGTTCGCGCTGGCCGCCACCCCGCCCGGCCAGCCGGACGACGCGATCGGCAACGGCCGGACGATCGTGCTCAACCTGCCCGCCGACGCCCGGAGCATCTCGTTCATCGGCGCCGGCACCCAGGGCGACCAGGACACCACCGGTACGGCGACGTTCGGCGACGGCAGCACCGCCACCATCCCGATCCAGATGAGCGACTGGACCCTGGGCGGCGATCCGCACGGCACCCCGTCGTACGGGAACATCGTCGTCGCGCACGCGGCGTACCGGCTGCTCGGCACGAGCCGGGACGACGCACAGCCGTTCCTGTTCGCCACCGCGCCGTACCAGATCCCGGCGGGCAAGACGCTCGTCTCGGTGACCCTGCCGACGCAGTCCGGTGACCCCGGCGAGGCGGGCAGGATCCACGTGTTCGCCATCGCCGACGACGGCACGCCCCACCCGGACCTGGCGCTGACGGCGGCCGCGGACCAGACGGCCACCGCCGGGCGGGAGCTCTCCGCCGACCTGGGCACGGTGACCGGCGGCGTGCCGGACGCGACCGGCTACCACGCCCGGGTGCAGTGGGGTGACGGCACGGCACCGGCGGACGCCACCGTCGGCGCCGCCGGGGCGATCACCGGGACGCACACGTACGCCCAGCCGGGCACCTACACCGTGCACGTCACCGCCTGGGACACGCTGGCCGGCGCCACCGCGACCGTCACGGTGACGGTGGCCAAGGCGGCGGTGCAGTCGGCCGTCGCGACCACGGCCAGGGTGGCCTCGCCGGCGGCCCGGCCGGCGTACCACCCGCAGGTGACGCTCTCCGTCGCCGCCGGCCCGCGCGGCACGGCCGTCACCGTCGACGGCACCGGCTTCGCGCCGAACGAGACGGTCACCGCGACGTTCGGGAGCGGCCTGGCCGTCACCACCCTGCACGCGAACGGCGACGGCGTCCTCACCGGCGCCACCGTGAGCGTGCCGGGCGCGGCCGAGCCGGGCGCCACCGCCATCACCCTGACCGGGGCCACATCCGGCACCCGGGTGGAGCAGACCTTCACGGTCACCAAGCCGCACTGAGGGGGATCCCCGCCGGTGAGCCGGTCCGCGATCCGGGCCGGCTCACCGACGGGTTGGCGACGCAACGGTGCAGGAACCGGTTGCCGCGGCGTTACCGTGCGGTCCATGAAGTCGGTCGGGCGGCCCCGGACGCACCGCGAGGAGCTGCTCCGAGCGTTCCGGATCGGGCCGCAGGACATCGAGGCGAACCGGGCCGGGCGCCTCGGTCCCGGCCAGATCCGCCGGCTGCGCCGCAACATCTGGATCAATGCGCTGGCCGTCGCGCCGCTGATCCTCGCGGTCGTGCTGCTCGCCGTGCTGCTGCCGCACCGAGGCGTCGTGCAGTACGTCGTCCTCGCCCTGGTGATCGGGCTCTTCGTCGCCCTGCTGTGGTCCTGGATCCGCGGGATCCGCCGATCGCTGCGAGCCGGCGTCGTGGAGTGCCTGACCGGCCCGGTGACGGTGACGAGGTCCCGAGGCGGCAGCTTCCTGACCGTACGAGACAAGCGCCTCCGCCTCTGGACCCCCTACTGGCACGTCGGCCGCGGTCTGACCTACCGGGTGTACTTCGCCCCGGCCGCAACCATGGTCGTAGCGATGGAACCCGACGGCTGGGAGTAGCCGCCGACGAATCGAGAGCGCTCTATGCAATCGCGGAGCGTCATGTTAGCGTCACTCGCATTTGCCGGGGTCGAAGCGTGCGGGGGTACGGGTGTCGGATGTCGCCACCGAAGAGGTGACCGAACCCGCGGCCGAGGAGACGAAGCCGGCGGCCGGGCGGGGGCGCGTGGCCCGCTTCTTCCGGCACGAGTGGACGGTCGCGGCGGCGGGCTCGGTGCTGCTCGCGATCGTGATGACGTGGCTGCTGCCGCCGTACGCAAGCGATCTGGTTTCCGGCGGGATCAAACCGGCGACCATCGGCGATCCGGCGCACACCATCGTGGGGGATGGGGGCGACACGGCCGCGCAGGCCTGGCTGATCGCCTGGAACGGGCATGCGCTGCGCAACGGGCTGCACGGGCTGTGGGACACCAACGCGTTCTATCCCGGCCGGGACGGCCTGGCGCTCAACGACACCCTGCTCGGATACGCGCCGGCCGGCCTGGTCGGCGACGGCGTGGCGGCCACCCTGCTGCGGTACAACATCATGTTCGTGCTGGTCTTCGCGCTCGCGTTCCTCGGCGGGTACGCGCTGGTCCGGCAGCTCGGCGCCAACCGGGTGGGCGGGGCGGTGGCCGGCGCCGCCCTCGCCTACGCGCCCTGGCGGTACGGCCACGTCGGCCACCTGAACATCCTGTCGACCGGCGGTATCACCCTCGCCTTCGCGATGCTCGCCCGCGGGCACGGCTGGTCGATGACCCGCGGCTATCAGCGCGACCGGGTCCGCCCGGGCTGGGCGGTCGCCGGCTGGCTGGTCGCGGCGTGGCAGGTCAGCCTCGGTTTCGGCATCGGCCTGCCGTTCGTCTACGTGCTCGCCCTCGCGTGCCTGGCCGCAGGCATCGGATGGCTGGTTCGTGGCCGCCCGTCGCTGCCGCGCCGGCTGGTCCTCGGCGACCTGGGCGGCGGGCTGTTCTTCGCCGCGACCACCCTGCTTTTCGCGTACGCCTATCAGCACGTCCGTGACGTGTACCCGGACGTGCTGCGCTCCTGGGGTTACATCGACGCGTTCTCCCCGGTCCCGCGCAGCCTGCTGGTCGCGCCCGGCTTCTCGCTGCCCTGGGGCACGCTGCACGCCGCCGGCCGGGCCGCGCTCGGCAACGCCGACAACGAGAAGGCACTGCTCTGCGGGTACGTGCTGTACCTGCTGGCGTTCGGCGGGATGTTCCTGTCGGTGTGGTCGGTGCGGCAACGGGTGCTGCTGCTGGCCGGGACGGTCCTCGGGGTGCTGTGCGCGCTGGGCACCCATGGCCCCACGTACCGGCTGCTCTATCTCTACGTCCCCGGCTTCGACGGCGGCCGCACCCCGGGCCGGCTGATCCTCTGGCCGACCATCTTCCTGGCGATCCTCGCGGCCGGTTTCGTCACCGAGCTCGCCCGGACCGCCCGCGAGGCCACCCTGCCGCAGTGGTCGGCGACCGCCGCCCGGGTGGTCACCGTCCCGCTGTTGGTGTTGGTGCTGCTCGAGGGCCTGCCGGACCTCGCGCACGTGAAGGAGCCGGCCGAGCCGGCCGCGATGGCGGCGGCGACCGCGCCGCTGATCGTGCTGCCCACCGACGACGGGTTCGACAGCACCGCCATGCTCTGGTCGACCGCCGGCTTCCCGACCATGGTCAACGGGGTGGCCAGCTACAACACCCCGGACCGCCAGGCGATCCGGGACGTGATGCAGAGCTTCCCCAGCCCGGCCAGCCTGGAGCAGCTGCACCGGTTCGGCATCCGCAGCGTGGTGGTGCTGCGGGACCGGGCCACCGGCACGCCGTTCGAGCAGGCCCTCGGCGTGCAGACGCAGCCCGGCATCACCCGGCGGGAGATCGGGCAGGACGTGCTCCTGACCATCGACTGAGACCCAGGTCACAGCGGCTTGCGGATCCGGCCGGACCCGGCCGTCGTCTTGCAGGTTGTGAAACGGAGTCTGGACGCGGCCGACGAGGGCGAGCTGGTGCGGCGCACCGCCGCCGGCGACCGCCGTGCCTTCGACGAGCTCTACCGGCGTACGGCGCCGTGGCTGCTCACCCGGCTGCGCCGCCGGTGCGCCGACGAGGACGTGGTCGCCGACGTCATGCAGGAGACGTACCTGTCGGTCTGGCGGGCCGCCGGCAGCTTCGCCGGGTCGGACACCGCCGGCAGCGCGGTCGGCTGGCTCTGGACCATCGCCGCCCATCGGCTCGTCGACGCCTTCCGCCGCCGGGCCCGGCGTAACGAGCTGCCGGCCGTGGCGCTCGCCGAGTCGGTCGCGCCCGCCGCGGAGGACGAGGTGATGGCCGGTCGGGTCGGCCACGAGCTGGAGCAGGCGCTGCTCGTGCTGCCACCGGAGGCGCGCCAGGTGCTGCGCGCGATGGTTCTCGACGGATTGTCGGTACGCGAGACGTCGCTGCTGCTCGGCGTACCGGAAAGCACGGTGAAGTCGCGGGCGCGGCGGGCCCGGATCGCACTGCGGGGGGCACTGTCATGACCACTCATCCGAGCCCGGCGGCGCTCGCCCGGTACGCCGACCCGAGCGCGACGCTCGACGAGGTCACCCTGTGGTCGGTCGAGACGCACCTGGAGGACTGCGCCGCCTGTCGCGCTCGGCTGACCGTCGGCCCGGACCCGTTCGATCGGGGCGCGGCCGGCCCGGACCTGCTCGATCGGGTCGCGGCCGCCATCGACCGGCAGATCGCCGCCGGTCCGCCGCCGGTCCACCGCCGGCGCTGGTCGGTGGCCCGGAACCGCCTGCTGGCCTGGCACCTCGCGCCGTGGCTGGTCATGACGGTGGCGGTGCTCGCCTGCGCGGTCCTGCTGCAGGCGGCGCAGCCGCAGCTGCCGTCGCTGGTGGCCCTGCTCGCGCCGGTGGCGCCGCTGCCCGGGGTGGCGATCGCGTGGAGCCGGCGGCACGACCCGGCCTGGGAGCTGATCGCCGGCACCCCGGCGGCCGGGCTGACCATGCTGCTCCGGCGTACGGCCGGGGTGTTGGTCGTGATCGTTCCGGCGCTGGCCCTGGCCGGCAGCCGCACCGGGGTCTCGCTGGCCCTGACGCTGCTGCCGTGCCTGGCCTGCACGGCCGCGACCATCGCGGTCGGCGCCCTCGTCGGCGTGCGCCGCGCCGCGATCGGGCTCGGCGCTGGCTGGGCCCTGGCCGTGGTGCTGCCGGCCGTGCTCACCCTGCGGCTGCCGGCCGTGCTGCAACCCGGCAGTTCCCCGCTGTGGGCGCTGCTCACCCTCGCGCTGGCCGGCTTCGCCGCGACGCGCGGTGCCAACTTCCGCCGGCTGTCCAGCCACAACTGAGTTCTCTGGAGGAGACGGTTCATGCGTACGGTGAGCGCGGCCGAGACGGTTCCCACCACCCATCCGTGGGCGGTACACGCCGAACAACTGCGGGTGCGCGCCGGTCGGCACCTGGCCGTCGACGGGCTCGACCTGACCCTCGGCACCGGCGTGCACGGCCTGCTCGGGCCGAACGGGGCCGGCAAGACGACGCTGATGCGCGCGCTGGCCACCGTGGTGACGCCGGCCGGTGGGCGGCTCACCCTGCTCGGCGAGGCCGTCGGCGGCCGGGCCGACCTGCGGCGGGTGCGCCGGGGGATCGGCTACCTGCCGCAGCAGTTCGGCTTCTACCCGCGGTTCACGGTTCGCGAGTTCGTCGAGTACATGGCCTGGCTCAAGGAGATGCCGAAGGCCGAGGTGGCCGGCGCGACGCAGCGGGCGATCGACCGGGTCGGCCTGACCGCGAAGGCGGACGCCCGGATGAAGACGCTCTCCGGCGGCATGCTGCGCCGGGCCGGCATCGCCCAGGCGATCGTGAACGACCCGGCCGTGCTGCTGCTCGACGAGCCCACCGTGGGCCTCGACCCGGAGCAGCGCCTCGACTTCCGGGAGCTGCTGCGCGACGTCGGCGTGGACAGCTGCGTGCTGGTCTCCACCCATCTGGTCGAGGACGTGGTGGCCGCCTGCACCGACGTGGTTCTGATCAACGAGGGCCGGCTGGTCTACCAGGGCACCCCGGCCGACCTGGCGGCGCAGGGCGGCGACGGCGACGCCGGGGACAGCCCGGCCGAACGGGGCTACTCCGCGCTGCTGCGCCGGCACCGGGCGGAGGCCGGCCGGTGAGCCGCGTCTTCCGGATCGAGCTGCGCCGGTCGGTGGCGCTCGGGCTGGCGCTGGTCCTGCTGGTGGCCGGCGCGCTGCTGCTGTTCTTCGCCGACCCATCGGCGTTCACCACCGGCTGGATGCAGCTGGCCATGACCCAGCGGCTGTACCTGGCGGTGTTGTGGCCGCTCGCGCTGGCGGCCGGCGCCTGGCAGGCCCGCCGCGAGCACCGGTCGAACGTGGCGGAGCTGTTCGCCACCACGCCCCGCCCGCGGGCGCAGCGGATCGTGCCGACGCTCGCCGCGTTGGCGGTCGGGGCCATCGCCGGTTACCTGGCAATGGGGATCGCGGGCGGGGTGTGGATCGCCGGGACCGCCCGGTACCTGCCGGTGTCGGTCTTCGCGGTGCTGGGGGTCGGGCTGCTGGCGCTGGTCGCGGCGGTCTGGCTCGGCCTGGCCGTCGGCCACTTGCTGCCGTCGCCGGCGACCGCACCGGCGCTGGCGGTCGCCGGCCTCGGGCTGCTGCTGCTCCTGCCCGGCGCGACCCGCCCGCACGGCTGGCTGGCCCTGGTGTTCTCGCCGATCTACGAGATGAACCTGCCGGACGCGTACACCACCGTGCCCGGCCCGGCCAGCGTCTCGCAGGCGATCTGGCTGGCCGCGCTGGCCGTCGCCGCGGTGCTGCTGGTCGCGGCGGGCGGCTGGCGGCTACGGGTGGCGGCTCTGCTGCCGGTGGTGCTCGGGGCCGCGCTGGCGATCGCCGTGATGCCCCGCAACGACCGGTACGTCATCGACGCGGTCGACCCGGTGGCGCGGGAGCTGGTCTGCGCCCGCGACGAACCGCGGGTCTGCCTGAGCCGCGTGCACACCGGGCTGCTCGGCGAGGTGACCGGGCCGGCGCGGGAGGCGTTGACGGTGCTGGCGAAGCTGCCGGGAGCGCCGACCCAGGTGCACGAGGACACGACCACGTACGTGCCCATCGTCTACCCGGCGTGGCACGACGACGTGGTGCTGCTGCGGGTCGACGCCGGCTCCGACGGTCACCTCGCCGACCGCGGCGGGGTGCTCGCCGAGGTGGTGGCCGGGGCGTTCGCCAGCCGGGGCGACTGCGACCACTTCGCCGGTCCGCAGGAGAAGCTCGCGGCCGCGTACTGGCTGATCGGGCGCGAGCCGGCGGTCCCGGCCGGCTCCTACGACCCGGAGATCGTCACCGCCGCGACCCAGCTGTGGCAGAGCCTGCGCCAGCGGCCCGACGCCGCGGCCCGGGTGGCGGCCCTGCGCCAGGCCGCGCTGAGCTGCACGGTCCAGGACGGGCAGCTGTCCCGATGAGGTGGCTGGCACTCTATCTGCGCTCCCGGCGGGTGCTGGCGGCGCTGATCGCGGCCGGAGCCGGCGTGCTGGCGGCGTGGACACTGTGGTCGGTGTTCTCGGACAGCCGGGAGGTCGGCTTCCAGCTGGTCGTTCTGACCGTGCTGCTGCTGGTCACCGCGCTGACCGCCACGCTGGGCGGGCCGGACGACGCCCTCGAGCGGACGGCCGCGGTCCGCTGGCCGCCCCGGCGGCTGGCCCACCTGGCGGCGGTGTTCCTGGTCGTGGTGGCGCCGCTGCTCGCCACGCTGGCCACCGGGGCCCGGTTCGGGCCGGCCGGGCTGGTGGCGCGGGACGCGGCCGGGCTGCTGGGGCTGACCGCGCTGGGCGCCGCGACGATCGGGGTCGGGCGGGCCTGGTTCCTGCCGCTGGGCTGGACGCTGGCGGCGATCCTGTTTCCGCGCTCGGAGCCGGCCCTCGGGCGGATCCTGACCTGGCAGGCGCAGCCCGCGGTGAGCGCCGCGGCGGCGGTGACGGCCGGGCTGCTGGCGGTGGGCGGATTCGTCGCGTACACGGCTGCCGGCCCGGCCGAGCGCTGACCGCACGCTGCGGCGGTTGAATGGCTTCATGAGCGAGGTCATCACGGCCGTCTACGAGATCACCGCCGAGGACCCGGCCGGGCGGGCCGCCCTCGTCGCGGTGGAACAGAGCCACGAGCTGCCCACCGAGCTGTCCCCGGCCAACGCCGTCCGCGACTCGCTCGCGCACGTCCGGGAGGTCGTCGAGCGGCCGGGCCGCCCGGCGCTGGTCACCGTCGACTATCCGGCCGGGCTCGCCGGAGGCGAGCTCGGCCAGCTGCTGGTTCTGCTGCTCGGGAACGTGTCGCTGCAGGATGGTGTACGCCTGGTGGACGTCACGCTCCCGGCAGTGCTGGCCGGCGCCCTGGGCGGGCCGCGGCTGGGCGTGGCCGGCATCCGGTCCCTGGTCGCCGAGCCGGCCGGCGCCCTGCTCGCGACCGCGCTGAAGCCGGTCGGCATGACCAGCGAGCAGCTCGCCGCCCTGGCCCGCGACGTCGCCGCCGGGGGCCTGCACGTGGTGAAGGAGGACCAGAGCCTGGCGAACCAGCCGTGGGCGCCGTTCGCCGAGCGGGTGCCCCGGGTGGCCGAGGCCGTCCGCGCCGCCAACCCGCACACCGTCTACCTGCCGGTCGTCAACGGCGGCGCGGCCGGCTTCGCCGAGCAGGTACGGTTCGCCCGCCGCGCCGGCGCGCACGGCGTCCTGGTCATGCCGGGCATCGCGGGCTTCGGCGCCCTCGCGCACGCCGCCGAGCTGTTCGACGGCGGGATCGTCCTCGCCCACCCGTCGTTCCTGGGCGGCTTCACCGCGAGCGAGAGTCACGGCATCGCCCCGGACGTGCTGTTCGGCACCCTGCTGCGGCTGGCCGGCGCCGACGCGAGCATCTTCCCGAGCTGGGGCGGCCGCTTCAGCCTGAGCCGCGACCAGTGCCTGGCGATCGCCTCGGCGGCCCGGCGCCCCCTGCCCGGCGTGGCACCGATGCTGCCGACGCCGGGCGGCGGCATGTCCATCGACCGGGCACCGGAGCTGCTCGACGCGTACGGCCCGGACACCCTCTTCCTCGTCGGCGGCGACCTACGCCGCGGCGGCGACCCCCGCCGAGCCGCCGAGCGGCTGGTCGCCGCGGTCCGACCCGGATAACGGCTGCCGCGGCCTGACCCGGTCAGGGCTTGGCGCGCGATCGGCCGTGGTAGGGCGACAGCCGCAGGATCGCGCCCCGCGCGAGCGGGCCGACCAGTGGCACCAGGCGTCGCTTCCAGCCGAGACTCGCCGCGATGGTTTCGGCGATGTCGGTGAAGTCGTGGCGCTGGTAGCGCAGCAGTGCCTCGCTTTCCGTGGTGTCGATCCAGTCGGTCGCGTAGACGGCGTTGCTGAACGCCTCGTCCGGCAACGGCTTGACGCCCATCGCCGCCAGCAGCCGGGTCAGGTACTCCCGGTAGGTGAGCTGGCAGGAGGATCCGCCGCCGACGAACAGGACTCGGCCCCAGGCCGCCGGCGTCTCCAGCGCATTGGTGATCGCCAGGCCCGCGTCGTCGGCATGCAGCGCCTCGATCCGGTTGTCCAACCCGATCTCGAACATGATCGGGTGCGGATCGCGTACGCCGAGGATCGGCACGTCGGCGAAGCGGAAGATGCACCAGGTCAGGCCGGACTCCCGGATGAGCTCCTCGCACTCGATCTTGTGTTCGGTGTACGGGTTCGTCGCGACCAGCGGATCACCGACGCGCCGCGGCGGCGGCCTGTCCAAGGTGTGCCCGTGAACGTCGAAGGTGGACGAGAACAGCAGCCGCGGCGGGGTCGGCTGGGCCTGGCAGGCCGCCACGACGTTGGCGGTACCGTCGACGTTGACCGCGCGGGCGCGTTCCGGCTCCTCGTCCGCCTCCGGCGGGATCAGCGCCGCGAGGTGGACCACCGCATCGACGCCGGCGGTCGCCCGCCGGACCGCGGCGGCATCGGTGATGTCACCCCAGACCACCTCGACGCCCGGCGGCAGGTCGCGAGCCGTGCGCCGGCCGGCCCTGGTCAACCGCTCGAACGAGCGCACGGTGTGCCCGCGCGCCACCAACTCCGGCAGCGTGTGCGACCCGACGTTGCCGGCCCCGCCAGTCACCAAGACCCTCACGTGACACCCCAGCTCCGACTCGTACGACGAATGGGACCAAAGCATGGCCGGTGCCGAGCGGGGACGCCACCTCGCGTCGTCAGACGCGGATGAACGCGGCTATCGCCGGGTCGCGGCGCAGCGCGACGAGATCGTCCTCGGTGGGCAGTACCGGCCGGTCCCGGTCGACCACGACCGCGCACAGGAAGCCGAACGGCTCGTGCGCCGTCGCGCGGAACTGATGCCAGCCCCAGCTCGGCACGAACACCACGTCGTGCGGCGCCAGTGCCACCACCCGGTCGACGATCAGGGCGCTGCCCCGCCCGCGGAGGGGGACGACCACGTGCGTGTGCTTGTGTCGTTCCAGTGTGGTGTGCCCGCCCGGCCCGACCTCGAAATAGCGCAGCGACGTGCCCTGCCCGTGCTCGGTGCCGGTGAGCTCCTGCCGGGTCACCGCGTGGAAGGTGCCGTCCGCATCCTTGTACGCGCGCACCTCGCCGCCCGCCCAGACGAAGGGCGCGCTCTGCCCGCGGTGGGTCGGCGGGGCCGCCATGGCTCGATCGTAGACGCAGAGCCGCCCGGACCGGCCCTACGCCCGGGTCGCGGGCTGCCGGGGGATGACGCGGGGGAGATGGTCGAGGACCAGCTCGGCGAGCTGGGTGAGCACCGTGGTCTGGGTCTCGGTGAGCTGTCTCGGTCCGATGTCGAGCGCGGCCACCACCCCCAGACGCCGCCCGTCGGCGGCGACGATCGGGGCGCCGGCGTAGAACCGCACCCCCGGCCCGCCGCGGACCAGTGGATGGTTGCGGGCCCGCGGGTCGGTGGTCGCGTCGGTGATCAGGTAGAGGCCGTCCGCGCCGAGCGCGGAGGCACACAGGCCCGGCACGGCGGCGACCTGCCGGATGTCGCCCAGCCCGCGGGCGGCGACGAACCGGACCCGGTCGGCGTCGACGATGCTGACGATGGCCATCGGCGTGCCGCACACCGTGGCGGCGATCTCGGCGATCAGGTCCAGAGCGCGACCGGGCGCGGCGTCCACGATGCGATGCCGGCCGGTGGTATCCGGCCGGCCGCTGTCGGTGAGCAGCGCACGGTGATCGCTGGCGGGCGACACGGCGTCTCCTTCCGCTCGTCGGCAGGGCCGCCTGGCACACCGGGGCGGCGCGCCGGGCCGCCCGCCGGCCGGGCCGGGAAACCGCCACCATGGCACGGTAGTTGCATGATGACAAGTAGCCTGCGCCGCGAACGGCCTGCCCATTGCCGATCGGGCGTACCGGGCGTTCACCCGTACGAGTGACGGTGTTCCTTGGCCGAACCGGCCCACGAGCCGCCCGTGGCGCGGATACGCTCGCCCTTGTGCACGGGACCGTCGAGGTGGGCACTCGCCTCGAGCCGCAGGTCAGCTGGCCGGAGGAGGGCGCCGCCCTCACCATGACGGCCGGCGCGCCGGTGCGGCTGATGATCTTTCTGCGGCGGCCGCACCACCTCGAGGTCGACGCCGTGACCGCCGCCCCGACCCGGTTCGCCTGGGTCGACGGCGAGCAGGCCGGGCTGCTGCTGTACCGGCTCGGTCCGGTCCTGTCCTGGGCCCAGGTGCCGTACCACCCGCATTTCGCGTCGCCCGAGGACGGGCCGGTCGGCGTCGACGCCCACGGTGCCGTGCAGATCGTGCTGGTCGACCGGGACGGCGAGACCGTCCGGGCCCTGCACCGGGTCCACTGGCCGGCCGAGTTCGCCGACACGGTCCGTGCGTCGGTGGCCCGGATGGCCGACATCCCGTTCAGCCAGACCGCGTACGACCACGTCCTCGCCGCCCTGCACCGCCGCTACCCCACCCTCGAGGACATGCTCACCGACCGCGTCGACGCGACCTGCACCGCCACGTAAGGCCCGGCAGAACGATCCCCGGGCCGCCGCGTCCGAGGCGGTGTCCATCGACGTTCCTGCCTGCGACACTGTGCCGATAGCCGGAACTGGTCGTCGCCGAGGGGATCAAGATGGGCGAATTTCCGCGCGGGCTGTCCGCCTTCTCGCTCGAGGGCAAGAAGGCCCTGGTCACCGGGGGCAATCGCGGGCTCGGGTACGCGTTCACCCGGGCCCTGGCCGACTGCGGCGCCACGGTCGCGTTCGTCGGCCGCGGCGGGGCGGCCAACGAGGCGGCGACCGGCCGGCTCGCGGGCGACGGTATCGACGCGTACGGGATCAGCGCCGACCTGACCGTGGACGACGACGTGGATCGGGCCGTCGACGCGGCCGTCGAGGCGCTGGGCGGCCTGGACATCGTGGTCAACAACGCCGGCATCTGCTTCCACAACCCGGCCTGGGACGCCACCGACGACCAGTGGCGGCAGGTCTTCGACCTCAACGTGCGGGCGGTGTGGAAGGTCAGCCTCGCGACCGGGCGGCACCTGCGGGCGGCCGGCGGCGGCGCGATCGTCAACATCGGCTCGATCTCCGGGCTGATCGTCAACCGGCCGCAGGCGCAGGCGCCCTACAACGCCTCCAAGGCCGCCGTGCACCAGCTGACCAAGTCCCTCGCGGCGGAGTGGGCGCCGCACCACATCCGGGTCAACGCGGTCGCGCCCGGCTACGTCAAGACCGAGATGGCGCCGGTCGACCGGCCCGAGCTGCGCCGGATGTGGATCGAGGACGCCCCGCAGCAGCGATACGCGATGCCCGAGGAGATCGCGCCGACCGTCGTCTATCTCTGCTCCCCGGCGGCGGCCTTCGTCACCGGCGCGGTGCTGGTCATCGACGGTGGCTACACCGTGTACTGACCGGCCGCTATCGTGGCGCGGTGGATGAGCTGCGGTACCGGGTCCTGCGCGCCGAATCCGAGTACGACAGCGTCAAGAAGGACGTGCGGATCGCGTACGCAAGCTGGTTGTTCCTGGGAATTTTCGGCGGTCATCGGTTCTACCTGGGCGATACCGGCCGCTCGATCGCGATGCTGTTCACGCTCGGCGGGCTCGGGCTGTGGACGCTCGCCGACGGCTTCTTCGTCGGCCGCCGGGTGCGTGCGGTCAACGACCGGCGCCGCGCCGCGATCATGGCTCGGCACGGCATCGTCGACGGCTGACGGAGTTCACAGCTTTTCCTTGGTTTCGGCCAGTAGCCTGCGCCGGTGGGTCCCCTCATCCGACTCCTGCTCGGCGTCCTCCCGCGCCCGGCCCGCCAGTGGCTGCTGGCCCATCGGGAAGTGACCAAGTTTCTCGTCGTCGGCGGGACGTGCTTCCTGGTCACCGGCTTGATCAACTATGCGCTGAAGCTGACCGTGCTGGCCGCGCGCCCGGTCACCGCGCTCACCATCGCGACGGCCGCGGCCACCGTGCTCTCGTACGCGCTGAACCGGCGTTGGGCGTTCCGGGGCCGGGGCGGCCGCCGCGGCCTGCACGAGGCCGTGCTGTTCTTCGCGATCAACGGCGTCGCCACGCTGGTCAACGACGTGCCGCTGTGGGCCTCCCGATACCTTTTCGACCTGCGGGTCCCGGACGTGAGCCGGCTGGTCCAGGAGACGAGCGACTTCGTGTCCGGGATGATCGCCGGGACGCTGCTGGCGATGATCTTCCGGCTGTGGGCGTACCGGACGTGGGTTTTCCCGCACCAGCGGGTGCGATTGGTGCAGGGCGGAGCACAACCACCCCAACCCGACGAGCGCGCCGCTTGATCTTCGGTGGTACGGTCTGCGACCGGCCCGTGCTTCCGCCCCGGGCGGGACCGGACAGACTGACGGGACGCCCCCATGACCTTGCTGGATCGCGTGTACGGCGGCCCCGTCGTAGCCTGGCCGCGCTGGTGGGGCCGGCCCGCCGTGCCGGCGGCGGCCCTCGCCGCGGTCCTCGGGCTGATCTGGGCGCAGTGGCTGGCCCGCGACGCCGGTGACCTGGCCGCCCAGTACGCGTGGACCGCGTTCGTCCGGCACCACCCGGGCGCGGCCTACAACCTGTCCTGGTACGGCGGCATCCACCCGGCCTCGTACAGCGTCATCTCGCCGTACGTGATGGCCTGGCTGGGCGTGCGCACCACCGGCGTGCTCGCCTGCACCGGCTGCGCGGCCCTGGGCGCGGTGCTGCTCACCCGGTCCGGCATCCGCCGCCCGCTGCCGGTGGCGCTCTGGTTCGCGGTCGCCGTCTGGTGCAACGTCGCGGCCGGGCGGGTCACGTACCTGCTCGGCATGGTGTTCGCCGTGGCGGCCGCCATCTTCGTGCTGACCGGGACCCACGGGAGCCGGCCACGGCCGATGCTCGCGGCGGTGCTCGGCGTGGTCGCGACCCTGTGCAGCCCGGTCGCCGGCCTGTTCGTGGAGGTGCTGGCCGCCGCGCTGTTCCTGACCGGCAAGCGGCGGCAGGCCTACCTGATCGCGCCCGGACCCCCGGTGGTGATCGGGGTGACCGCGCTGCTGTTCCCGTTCTCCGGGGTGCAGCCGTTCCACTGGTACGCCGCCCTGCCTACGGCCGCCGCGGCGGTAGCCGTCGCGGTGCTGGCCCCGCCCGCATGGCGCACCGTGCGGGCCGCGTCCTGGGTATACGCCGTCGGCGTCGTGCTGTGCTGGGCGCTGCCCACCCCGATCGGCAGCAACGTCGAGCGCCTCGCCCTGCTGGCCGGCGCGACGGTCCTCGTCTGCGCCGCCCGCCTGCCGCAGCGCCGCGGCCGGCGGCTGATCGCGACCTACCTGGCCGCCGCCGCGCTCGCGATCTGGACCGTCGTCCAGCCGGTCACCGACCTCGTCAAGACCGCACCGACGCCCGCCACCACCGCCGACGCCCGCCCGCTGATCAGCAAGCTGCTCGAGCTGAACGCCCAGCAGGGCCGGGTCGAGGTGGTGCCGCTGCGCTCGCACTGGGAGGCGGCCGGGATCGCGCCGTACGTCAATCTGGCCCGCGGCTGGAACCGGCAGGCCGACGTCCAGCGCAACCCGCTGTTCTACGACGGCACCCTGACCGCGGCCAGCTACCGCGAGTGGCTGCGGACCTGGAGCGTCGGCTACGTCGTGCTGCCGGCCAGCGAGCCGGACAGCGGCGGCACCGCCGAGGCCCGGGTCATCGCCGCCGGCGCGGCCTGGCTGCCGCTGGTCTGGGAGGACGCCGACTGGCGCGTCTACCGGGTGGAGGGCGCCGACCCGCTCGCCTCGGCGCCGGCGACAGTCACCTACGCCGGGCCGGCCACGCTCACCGTCCAGCTGCCCAGCGCGGGCTCGGCGGTGCTGCGCATCGCCTGGTCGCCGTGGCTGGCCATCGCCGGGACGGCCGACGACGATGACGACGACGACACGAAGCCGCGCGCCTGCCTGACCCAGAGCGGGGCGTGGACCGAGCTGGTCGCCCCGGCCGGCGGCACCTACACCATCGAGGCCCGGTACGCGCTCGATCGCGGCACCCCGTGCCCGGCCGCCGACCCGGCCGTAGCGCGGCCCTGATCGCGCTCGAGGACGAAGTAGTCACCTCCCGTTCACCTTCCCAGGATGAAGTCAGATCGCCGCACGGTGGCCATGCTCAGCCGATGGCGGAAAGCACCAGTACGAACGCCGGGCTGGCCGGTAAGCAGCGGCGGCTCGCGATCCTGCTCGCAATGGCGATGTTCGTGCTGGTGGTGGACACCTCACTGATGAACGTGTCGATCGCGGCGGTGGTCCGCGACCTCGACACCACCACCAGCGGCGTGCAGTCCGCGATCGCCCTGGAGGCGCTGGTGTCCGCGGCGTTCATCCTGATCGGTGGCAAGGTCGGCGACCTGATCGGACGCAAGCGCGCGTACATCCTCGGTCTGCTCGGCTACGCGGTCGGCGCGCTGGCGATGACGCTGGCCCAGAGCCTCACCGCGGTCATCATCTTCTGGGCCCTGATCGGCGGGATCGGCGCGTCGCTGCTGCTGCCCTCGATGCAGTCGCTCATCCACGGCAACTTCCAGGGACCGGCCCAGCGCCGGGTGTACGCCCTGGTCGGCGCGGCCGCGGCGATCGCGGCGGCGGTCGGGCCGCTGCTGGGCGGCTTCATCACCACGTACCTGTCCTGGCGGGTGGGTTTTGCCCTGGAGGTCGTCATCATCGCGGGCGTGCTCTCCGGCATCGGGCTGGTCCGCAACGTGCCCTACACCGGCCCGCGGGAGATCGACATCGTCGGCTCGATCCTGTCGGTCATCGGCATGGGCGGCATCGTGCTCGGCATCCTGGTCTGGCAGGAGGGCGGCGAGTCGGTGGCCGCGCTCATCCTGCTCGGCGTGGCGGCGCTGGCCGGCCTGGCGTACTGGCTGGTCCGGCGGGCCCGCGCGGGCAAGCCGCACCTGCTGGACCCGGACCTGTTCAAGTCGGCGATGTTCCGGGTGGGCATCTCCCAGCAGCTGCTGCAGCAGATCGCGCTGGGCGGCCTGATGATCGCGCTGCCGATCTACCTGCAGATGGTCCTCGAGTACAGCGCGATGGAGGCCGGCCTGTCGCTCGCCCCGCTGTCGCTGAGCATGTTCGCCGTCGCCCTGTACGCCGGCAAGAAGGGCGGCAAGCGGCGCCCGGCCACCATCGTCACCGTCGGGTTCCTGCTGGTCGCCATCGGGGTCGGCATCCTGATCCCGATCGTGCCCCGGGCCGGCTTCGGCTGGGCCCTGCTGGTCCCGCTGGCCATCGCCGGCAGCGGGCTCGGCATGCTGGTCTCGCAGCTCAACGACTACACCCTCGCGCCCATCTCGGAGGAGCGGGTGAGCGAGGCCGCCGCCGTGAACTCGGCCGGCGGCTCGTTCGGGCTGTCGTTCGGGCTGGCCTTCGCCGGCGCGATCATGCTGGCCACGCTGTCGCTGTCGTTCACCAGCAAGGCCGAGGCGAGCGACGTGCTCACCCCGGCCCAGCAGACCCAGGTGGCGCAGACCCTGGAGACGAACGCCGAGGTGATGACCAACACCCACCTCAACGAGCTGCTGGCGTCCGAGACCCCGGAGGTACGGGCCGAGGTCGTCCGCATCAACACGGAAGCCCGGCCCGTCTCCCTTCAGGTCGCGCTGTTCATCCCGTTGCTGGCTGCCCTGCTGGGCCTGCTCAACTCCGTCCGCATGCGGCGCCTGCCCGACCCGGAGCCGTCGAACTCGCCCGGGTCGTTGCTCGGCTAGACGGGCAACGTCCACTTCTGGTTGGCCGAGGCGAAGCAGTCCCAGATCTGCAGGCGCGTGCCGTCGGCCGAGCTCGGGCCGGTGGCGTCCAGGCACTTGCCCAGCGAGCGCAGCGTGCCGTCGGCGTTCGGCGCCCACTGCTGGGCGGCGGTGCCGTTGCAGTCGTACAGCTGGACCTTGGTGCCGTTGGCCGAGTTCGCGCCGGTCACGTCGAGGCACTTGCCGAGCGCCCGGACGGTGCCGTCGGTGCCGACCGTCCACGACTGCGCCGCGGTGCCGTTGCAGGTGTAGAGCTGGACCGCCGTGCCGTTCGCCGAGCTCGCCCCGGCCACGTCGACGCACTTCCCGCCGTACCCGGTGATCTGGCCGGTGCGGGACGGCCCGGCGCCGGCATCCCCGGCGCCGGCATCCCCGGCGCCGGCCCAGACGTACGTCCCGGTGGTCTTGGCCGGCAGGGTGGCGGTGAACTGACGGGCGCCGGCCCGCAGGGTGAAGCTCTGGTCGGCCGAGGTCTGGTTGACCACGACGGTGACCAGCGAGTTGTCCGGGTTGACGAAGGCGACGTCGGTGACCGTGCCGGTCGAGCCGTAGCCGCTGGCCACCCGCTTGGCGCCGGCCTGCACGAACTTCGAGAACTGGGCGACCATGTTGTAGTCGGGCAGCTTCCAGAAGGTGTCCGGGTTGCTCGTGCTCTGCACCAGCATGGTCGGGTCGGGCGAGCCGGACCAGCGCTCCGGCGAGCGGTTCTGGTCGAGCATGGACACCCAGCCCTCGTACAGGGTGGCCTGGTTGCGGAAGTACTGCACGATCCGGTCGGCGCCCGCGGTGCCCCAGACCGAGCGCTCGGTCATCAGCACGTCCTTCTCCGGGTACGTGGCCTTGACCGTGGCCATCGCCGAGGGGTCGCCGGCGTAGTCGTGGAAGGCGATCCCGTCGACAGAGGAGCGTGCGTCGGCGGTGAGCACGCCCGCGGCGTACGAGACGCCCTCGGAGAAGTTGTGGTCGAACGCCCAGATCTTGGTGGTCGGCAGCTCGGCCCGGACCGCCTTGGCCAGCTGCCGCTCCTGGTCGGCCGAGACCAGCATGCCGGGGTAGTCGGCGGGGGAGAACAGCGGCTCGTTCTGCAGGGTCAAACCATAAATCGGAACGCCTTGCGCCGCGTACGCCCGGACCGCCTTGCCGTAGTACGTCGCGAGCGTCGGGATGTACTGGCTGAGCAGACTGCCCCCGATGATCGCGTTGCTGGTCTTCATCCACGGCGGGGCGCTCCACGCGCTCGCGAAGATCTTCAGGTTCGGGTTGATCGCCAGGGCCTGCTGCAGCGTCGAGACGATGTGGTAGTCGATGTCGCGCTGGATGGAGAAGCGGCTCAGCGTCGGATCGGCCGCGCCGTCGTCGTACGTGTAGAAGTCGTGCGAGGTGAAGTCGCTGGTGCCCAGGGTGATCCGGACGACGTCGAAGCCGGCCCCGTTGACCGGGTCGACGAGCGCGCGCAGGGCGGCGTCGCGGCCGGCCGCGCTCATCCGGGACAGGTTGTAGATCGTCGACTCCTCGAGCGAGGAGCCGACGCCGAGCACGGTCTGGAACTGCTGGGTGGTGTCGACGGTGATCGTGGCGGTGCCGCCGGCGGCCGCGGTAGGCAGGTCGGCCTGGCGGCTGAGCTGGTAGGGCGTGCCGGCCAGGCCGGTCGCGGGGCTGGTGTACCAGTTGCCGTTCTTGGGCTCGTAGCCCGCGGTGCGCGACTCGGAGCTGAGGTAGACCTGGACGGTGCCGGCGGCGGCCGCCCGGGCGGGGCTGCTGAGACTGCTGAGGCCGGTGGTGGCAAGGGCGGCGGCGAGCACGGCCGCGATTTTCGAACGGGACATCGGCGGTGGGCCCCTCGGCGTAATTTCACGACTTGAAGTAACGGTTGGGAAATCTTCGCGTCCCGATTGAGATGAGTCAATGGCAGGGTCGACCGGTCGGCTCGCCCCGCCTCGACTTTTCGGACATGTCGCAAATTCCCCTAATTTTGTATCTTGGGTGGCGGCCGTTACCGACCAAGAAGGGCTCCCCGTATGACTCAGGAACGCCGCAAGATGCTGCGCTCGACGCCGGACCGCCGCCGCAGCGAGTTCGGTGGCCCCCGCCGCGCGCCGCTGGTCAGCGTGGTGATCCCGACGCTGAACGAGGAGCTGAACCTGCCGCACGTGTTCGGCGCGCTGCCGGCCGGGCTGCACGAGGTCGTCCTGGTCGACGGTGGCTCGGTCGACAACACCGTGGCGGTCGCCCGGCAACTGCGCTCCGACGTCGTCGTGGTGCGGCAGACCCGAAGCGGCAAGGGCAACGCCCTGGCCAGCGGGTTCGCCGCCTGCACCGGCGACGCCATCGTGATGATCGACGCGGACGGCTCCACCGACCCGGCCGAGATCCACCGCTTCGTCGAGGCCCTGATCCACGGCGCCGAGTTCGCCAAGGGCTCCCGGTTCAGCGAGGGCGGCTTCAGCCACGACATCACGCCCCTGCGGCGGGCCGGCAACATGGGCCTCAACATGTTCGTCAACCGGCTCTTCGGCACCCAGTTCACCGATCTCTGCTACGGCTACAACGCCTTCTGGCGCCGCGCGGTGCCGGTGATGGACCTGCCCCCGACCGACCTGCCCGCGCCCGCCGACGGCGGCAAGCTGTGGGGCGACGGATTCGAGATCGAAACCCTGATCAACATCCGGGTCGCCGCCAGCGGCATGCGGGTGCGCGAGGTCTCCAGCGTCGAGCACCTGCGCATCCACGGCACGAGCAACCTCAACACGTTCCGCGACGGCGCCCGCGTGCTGCGGACCATCCTCAGCGAGTTCCGCCGCCGCGGCGTCCACCGCCGCGCGGAGGCGAAGGCCGAGGCGCTCACCCACGCCACGGCCGACAAGGTGGTCCCCGTCCTCGCCGTCCCCGGCGGCAAGTGGTACGGAACGGTGGACGCCCTGCTGAGCGCCGAGACCCAGCTCCCGCGCGCCTCGTAGAAGCCCCGCAACCCTCGCCCGCCGAGCGCCGCCCGCCCGCGCCGCTCCCCGAACGCCGCCGCCCCGCTGCGCATCGAGCGCGGGCGGCCAGGCGCCGCCCGTCCCCGCGTTGCCCCCCAGCGCGGGCGGCGCGCGGCATTGCCTGCCACGCGCAGTGTCCGCCCGCGTTGCCCCCAGCGCGGGCTGCACGGCATTGCCTGCCCCGCGCAGCGTCCGCCCGCGTTCCCCCCCGGCGCGGGCGGCGCGGCGCGGCCTGCCCCCGCGCTGTCCCTTCCCGCGCTGTGCGCCCGGATTGCCTCCGGCGCGCGGGCGGCGCGGCTGTCCACCGCCCCCTGCGTAGCCCGCCGGCGCGGGCGGTTCGGGCGGTTCGGGCGGTTCGTCAGTTGGTGAGCATTTTGGCGAACTCGGCCGGGTCGATGATGGGGATGCCGAGCTGGGCCGCCTTCTTTGCCTTCGCGGTGGTCGTCTCGGATGTGATGAGGGCCGTGGTGTTGGCCGAGACGCTGCCGCTGGCCCGGCCGCCCAGTTGCTCGATGCGCTCGCTCACCGTGGTGCGGGTGTATCCCGGGACGGTGCCGCTGACCACGTAGGTCTTGCCGTCGAACGGCTGGTCGCCGGTGGTCTCGGGGACGCTCATGGTGACGCCGGCGGCGGCGAGCCGGTCGATGACGCCGGACATGGCGGCGAGGCCGTCGACGACGTGCTGTGCCTTGATCAGGCCCATCTTGTCGATCTCGGCGATCTCCTCGACGGTGGCGGCGCGCAGTGCGTCCATCGTCTTGAACCGGGCAGCGAGCCAGCGGCCGACGCTGCGGCCGGTCATCCGGATGCCGAGGCCCGTGATGACGCGGTTGAACGGCTGGGCCCTGCTGTGCTCGAGCGACGCGACGACCTTGGCGGCGTTGAGCTTGCCGAGCAGGACGACGCCGCCCGCCTTGGTGTTGCCGACCGGCAGGGTGGCCAGCTGGTCCTCGGTCAACGAGTAAAGGTCGGCGACGTCGTTGGCGAGGCCGGCGTTGACCAGGGCGACGCAGAGGGCCTCACCCGCGCCCTCGACATCCATGGCCTCGCGGCTGCACCAATATTCCAGCGCGTTGGTGGCGCTGCACGAGGCGGTGTGGCAGCGCCAGAGCAGGCTGGACTTGTCCCACGGCTCGCCGCACTGCGGACAGGTCTCGGGCGGTGCCCACGGCGTGAGGCCGTGCGGCTGCTCGCCGATCGGTGCGGTGACGCGCGGGATGACGTCCCCGGCCCGCCACACGGCGACGGTCTGGCCGATGGCGAGCCCCTGCTCCTCGACGAACTTGGGGTTGTGCAGCGTCGCGTAGGTGATCGTCGTGCCGTCGACGAAGACCGGGTCGAGCACGGCGCGCAGCGAGATGCGCCCGGTGCGCCCGACTCGCACCTCGATGTCGCGCAGCACCGTCGAGCCGGTGTCGGCGGGATATTTGAACGCGGCCGCCCAGTGTGGCGTGCGGCTGCCGAAGCCGAGCCGACGGCGCGTCGTTTCCAGGTCGGCGGTGAGCACCGCGCCGTCGATCGGGAACTCCAGCCCGCGGCGCAGCTCGCCGACGCGTGCGATGGCGGCGAGCGCGGCGTCCGCGTCGGCGGCCACCTGGATCTCGCCGGTGGCGAGCCGCCCGGCCACCGGAAAGCCGAGCTCGACCGCGCGGTCCATGCGCTCGCGGTGGGAGGCGAAATCGCCGGAGATGTCGTACGCCGCGAAGGTCATCGGTGTCTCGTAGGTGCGGTCGGCGCTGCGGATCGACCCGGCGACCGCGCCGCGCGAGTTGATGAATGCCTTGCCGCCGGCGGCGACCCGGTTGGCACTGGCGGCCTCGAAGTCGCTCACGGTCATGTAGATCTCGCCGCGGACCTCGCCCGTCCACGGGGTGCCGAGCCGGTCGGGCAGGCCGGCGACGCCGCGCAGCACCTGAGCGGTGACGTTTTCCCCGGTGCTGCCGTCGCCGCGGAGCGCGGCCAGGGCGAGCCGGCCCGACCGGTATTCCACCCGGATCGCGAGCCCGTCGAGCTTGACCTCGACCAGGCAGGGGTCGCCGCCGAGGTCGGCGACGAACGCGCGCACCTCGTCCTCCCCGGTGACCTTGCCGAGCGACATCATCGGCTCGGGGTGCCGCACGTCGCCGCCGGCGGACACCCCGGCCGCGACCCGCGTGGTGAGCCCGCCGTCCGCCCAGGCGGGGTGCGCCTGTTTCGCCGCGGCGATGCGGTCGAGCAGGGCGTCGTAGTCGGCGTCGGTCATCAGCACGTCGCCGGTGTCGTAATACGACTTGGCGGCGGCTCGTGCCTGCTCGACGGCAGCAGCGAACGCGGCTTCGGTGAGGGCGGTGTCCGTCATGCCGACAACCTACGTGGCCGGTACGACAAAACCTGCCGACGCGGCGGTCAGCGGGGCCGGGGCGCGGCCAGCGGCAGGTAGTCGACCCCGGTGAGCTCCGCGGAGACCTGCCATAGGCGCTCCGCCGTGGCGGTGTCGAGGGCCACCCGCGGGTACGGCACCGGGGTCGGCGCGCCCCGGAAATGCCGGCCGCTGCCGATGTAGGCGCCGCTCGCCGGCGTGGTGGCCTGGTACAGCGCGGGCAGGGCGCCGGCCGCGGCCGGTTGCCCGGTGAGCAGTTGGATCAGGCGGACGGCCCGTTCGGCGGCGCGCCGGCCGCGGCCCCACTCGGCGCTCTTGCCGACCAGCATGGTGGTGCGGACCACGCCGGGGTGGCAGGCGGCGCTCTGCAGGTCGATTCCGGCGCGCCGGGCCCGGCGGTCCAGTTCGAGGGCGAAGAGCAGATTGGCCAGCTTGGACCGCCCGTACGCGGTGATCATGTGGTAGTCCCGGGTGCTCTGCAGGTCGTCGAAGTCGATCCGGGACCGTGCGGCCAGCGAGCTGGACACGGTCACCACGCGGGCGCCCCGGGACGCGAGCAGCAGCGGCAGCAGCCGGCCGGTCAGCGCGAAGTGGCCGAGGTGGTTCACGCCGAGATGGGCCTCGAACCCGTCGGCGGTCAGCCGTCGTGGGCCGCCGACGATGCCGGCGTTGTTGACCAGGATGTCCAGCGCGTCGAGCCGGGTCGTGACCGAGCCGGCGAACTCGTCGATCGAGTCGAGGCTCGCCAGGTCGAGCGTCGCGACCTGGACGGAGCCGGCCGCCCGTCGGGCGACGATCCGGCGTGCGGCCTGCTCGGTACGCCCGGGGTCACGGGCCGCGAGCACGACGTGGGCGCCGTGGGCGGCCAGCTGGGCGGCGATCTCGAACCCCATCCCGGAGCCGGCGCCGGTCACGATGCCGGTCCGGCCGGTGAGGTCGGGGATGTCTTCGGCGGTCCATCGGGCAGCGGCCACGGGTGTCAGTCCTTTCCGGAGCAGGAAAGCTTGGACCATAGTTTGGACTATAATCTAAACGCCCCGCTGGATCAACGTCTTAAGATGGGCGCGTGAAGACACCCCCGCCGGATCTGGCCCGACGGCTGCACGAGGCGAGCGAGGAACTGCTCCGGCCCGGGCAGGACATGCGCCTCGAGGACGTCGCCGCCCTGGTGGGATCCAAGCGCGCCACGCTGTACTACTACTTCTCCGGTCGCGACGACCTGGTTACGTTCCTTCTCGACGAGCACATGGACGCCGCCGCCGCGGTGATCACCGGCGCCGAGCCGGCCGCCCCGCCGGACGTCCGGCTGCGCGCCGCGGTCGCCGGGTTGATCGACTTCCTCGGCGCCCGTCCCGGCGTCTGCGGCGGCCTGCTCTCGTTCGCCGGCGCGACCGGCCGGGTCGAGGCGGTCATGGCGGCCAAGGATCGAAAGGTCGCCGAGCCGCTTCGCGCCATCCTCGAAGCGGGCAAGTCGGCCGGCGTCTTCACGATCGGCGACGCGCGGGACGCCGCCGACGCGATCCTCGGCGCCATCATGATCGCCACGATGGGCCGCTGGCAGCGCGAGGGCGCCGGCGACCCCGCCTTCGCCGCCGCACTTACCGACCAAGTCCTGCGCGGCGTCCAGGCGTAGTGCCGGCCACTTCCTCCCAGCGAGCTCCCAGCTACGGCGCAGCGGAGGCGCAGCGGGCGGATCGAGAATGTGGATCGTGGCCCGGCGCAGATTCCTGTCGCCGCGGCGCAGCCTGCGCCGGGTTGCGCTGCGGACGAAGCTTGTCGCCACCGTGCTGGTTCTGGTCTTCGCGGCGCTCGCGCTGATCAGCCTGGCCGGCACGTACGCGGTGGATCGTTACCTGATCTCGCGGACGGACAACGACCTCCGTTCGCTCGCGTATGCCTACTCCTTGATCATCGCCAGGACCGATACCCGCCGCGAAGATTGGCCCATCGATCAACCGGACTATCTGGTCGTGCTGGCCTCGGCCTCCGGAGCGGACGTCCCCTCCACCGGTGGCCGGCAGGCCCCCGCCGACCTACCGGCGCCACTGTCCGGCCCGGGCGAGATCAGCGCCCATCTGGGCACGCCCTACACGGCGCGCTCGGTCAACGGCAAATACCGGTGGCGACTGCTGGTGATCCGCCTCGACAACGACACGGTGCTGCGCGTCGGGCAGCGGTTGACCGGCGTCGACGAGGTCATCGCCCGGCTGGTGCGGGCCGAGATCCTGGTCGGTGCCGGTGTGTTGATCGTGTTGGCCGCGGTCGGTGCGGCGCTGGTGCGGTGGAGCCTGATCCCGTTGGTGCGGATCGAGCGGACCGCCGCGGCGATCGGTGCCGGCGACCTGACCCGGCGGGTGCCCGATCCGGAGGAGCGGGACGGCGGCGAGCCCACCACCGATCTGGGCCGGTTGTCGCGGGCGTTGAACGCGATGCTCGCCCAGATCGAGGCGGCGTTCATCGCCCGGGCGCAGACCGAGCGGTCCGCCCGGCAGGCGGCGGAGGCCGCGCAGATCTCCGAGGCGCAGGCACTGACATCCGAGTCTCGGGCGCTGTCCTCGGAGGCAACCATGCGGAAGTTCGTGGCGGACTCGTCGGACGAGTTGCGGACGCCACTGACCACCATCCGGGGCGCCGCCGAGCGGTATCGGCAGGGCGTCGTCTCCGACCCGGGGGAGGTGGCGAACCTGGTGCGCCGGATCGAGGACGAGGCGATCCGGATGGGCCTGCTGGTGGAGGACCTGCTACGGCCGGCCCGGCAGGAAAGCCCGGCCAGGCAGGAGGAGCCGGCCCGGCAGGAGGAGCCGCCCCGGCAGGAGGAGCCGCCCCGGCAGGAGGAGCCGGCCCGGCAGGACGGGCCTTAGACGCCGGCCGGCTGCTGCTCCTGACCGAGGTCGATGAGGTGGACCCGAGGGTCGTCGCCCAGCCGGGCCTCGTACGCCGTCGGCGGCCCGCTCCGCGGCCAGCGGGCACCGACCACCGTGGCCATCCGCCCGCCCAGGCTGACCTGCGCCCCGGGCGCCTTGAGCCGGTGCGCGCCGAGCAGCACCGCGTCGAGGGTCTGCCGGGCGCCCGGCAGCGAGCCCCGCAGGCTCACCGTGCGGAGCTCCCGGCCGAGGGTGATCGTCGCCTCGGCGCGCGGGTCGCCGGCGTCCAGCGCGGTCTCCACCCTGGTCCACAGTCGCCATTGGTCGTCGTCGAGCAGCAGCCGGGCGGCCCGGTCCAGGGCCGCGCAGGTGATGTCGACCGCCGTCTCCTCGCCCAGCTCGCCCACCCAGGCCAGCTCGTCGTCGGCGGGCAGCAGGGCCGGCGACTCGTGCGCCACCACCGTGTAGAGCATCGCGAGCACCGTCCGGCGGTCGCGGCCGTCGTAAAGCCGGCCCGCAACGGTGCGCAGGCGCGGGAAGCGGGCCGTCAGGTGAGCGGCGCGACCCAGCGGGGGAGCGGCCGCGTCCCGGGTATCGGCCACCCGGGCGTGGAACGGGCGCTGTTCGCGGTGGGCGAACAGCAGCGCGCGGTGCGGGTCGGCGAGCACCCGCGCGGCGACCGAGTAAGGCACTCCCATCTGGGCGGCGAGGGCCCGGACGGCGCGCCGGCGGGCACGGTCGTTCGCCTGGCGGCGGCGTTCGGCTCCGGTCATGGCGGCCCTCCCTTGGGGCCATCGTAGGTTCTTCGATGTACGTTGAGGGGGCAGCCGCGCCTGCACGAGCGTGCGAGCCCCCCACGCGGGCCCGCGTCGACGCCAAGAGGCTCTGACTCAGCGCACACCACCCTGACGCGCGCCCCCGTGCGCCCACCGGGTGGGGTGCGTGGGGCCTCGCCGCGAGGACGTGAGTGTCGTGTTCGAACGGTTCACCGACCAGGCCCGCCGGGTTGTCGTCCTGGCTCAGGAAGAGGCCCGCCTGCTCAATCACCACGACATCGCCACCGAGCACCTGCTGCTCGGCCTGATCAACGAGGGCGAGGGCGTGGCCGCCCAGGCCCTGACCGCCCTCGGGGTCACGCTCGAAGCCGCTCGGCACCGGGTGGAGGAGGCGGTCGGCGAGGGCCGGGACGTGCCGGGCGTGCACGTCCCGTTCACGCCCGCCGCCAAGAACGTGCTCGAGCTGGCCCTGCGCGAGGCGCTCAAGCTCGGCCACAACCACATCGGTCCCGAGCACATCCTGCTCGGGTTGCTGCGGGACACCGCGAGCGTGGCGGTCCAGATCCTGGTCACTCTGGGCGCAAATCCCTCGAGCGTACGAGAAAAGGTCCTTCAGCTCTTGTCCGGTCATCCCGCGCTGGCCGCCGCCGCCGCGCCGGCCTCCTCGACCCTGCTGGACCAGTTCGGCGAGAACCTCACCCAGCGCGCCCGGGACGGCGGCCTCGACCCGGTGATCGGCCGGGACCGGGAGATCGACCGGATCGTGGTGGTGCTCTCCTGCCGCATCAAGAACAACCCGATCCTGGTCGGCGAGCCCGGCGTCGGCAAGACCGCCGTGGTCGAGGGTCTGTGCCGGCGCATCGTGGCCGACGAGGTGCCCGAGACGCTGCGCGGAAAACAGGTGTACACCCTCGACCTGGGCTTGCTGGTGGCCGGCTCGCGGTACCGCGGCGACTTCGAGGAGCGGCTGAAGAAGGTGGTCAACCAGTGCCGCACCCGCGGCGACATCATCCTGTTCATCGACGAGATTCACACGCTGGTGGGCGCGGGCGCGGCCGAGGGCGCGATCGACGCGGCGAGCATCCTCAAGCCCTTGCTGGCCCGCGGCGAGCTGCAGACGGTCGGCGCCACCACCACGGCGGAGTACCGCAAACACTTCGAGAAGGACGCCCCGCTCGCCCGCCGCTTCCAGCCGATACCGATCGGCGAGCCGACCTCCGCCGAGGCCGTCGAGATCCTCCGCGGCCTGCGCCGGCGATACGAGGAGCACCATCACGTCTCGTACACCGACGGCGCCCTCGTCACCGCGGTGGCCCTGGCCGACCGGTACGTCGCCGACCGCTTCCTGCCGGACAAGGCGATCGACCTGATCGACGAGGCCGGGGCGTGGGCGCACCTCCGGCCGCAGAGCGACGGCCAGGTCGACGGGGAGCAGGTCGCCGAGGTCCTGGCGAACTGGACGGGCATTCCCGTGCGGCGGCTGTCCGAGCAGGAGACGTCGCGGCTGCTCCGCATGGAGGACGAGCTGCACCAGCGGATCATCGGGCAGACCGAGGCGGTACGCGCGGTGGCGCGGGCGATCCGGCGT
>NZ_JAOSZE010000068.1 GCF_025630775.1 Actinoplanes sp. KI2 | reverse complement strand
CCAGGCGCAGAGAAGGAACATGAAAAGCCCGCCCCGAGGAATCAGGGCGCGCTTCTTTCGGCTCAGCGCGTTTCGGTTGCTTTTCTGATCTCGAGCATCGTCTTCGAGGCTTCCGGCTCGGTGCGGTTGTTGAACATCGCCATCGCCAGGGAGCCGTGGTCGGACCACCCGCAGACGGTCAGCGGGCCCGAGTCCGTCTTGGTGGTGCCGCACTTCATGGTGCCGCCCAGCGGGCCGGCGCTGACCTCGTGGAGGTCCGTGACGGCGCCTTCGTTGTCGCCGATCAGGTCGAAGGCGGCGTCCAGGTCGTTCTCGGGGGTCCAGAACAGGGTGGTGCCGCCGAACAGAAGAACGTCCTTGCCGGTGTTGCCGCCGTCGGTGTAGACCGCTCCGATGGTTTTGTCCATGGTGATTTCGGCGGCTATCGCGGTCTGCAGGTAGTCGGCGGTGGACTTGGCATCCTCCGACGTGTTCAGGGTCAGCGTGCCGATCTGGGCGGGTGTGGCCAGCTTGGCGTCTTTTTGCGTGACGATCTGATACGCCTCGTACCCGAGGAGGCCGGCGCCGACCACCGCGACCCCGAGGAGGCCGAGCAGGAGCGTGCGGCGGAGCGGGGAGCGGCGTACGGGCTGCTTCTGATCTTCGCCGCCGGCTTCGTCCGCGGTGAGACCGATCTCGCCGATCTCGATGTGGGTGTCGTTGGCGGAGGCGTCGCCTGGGGCGTCGGGCATTGCGCGAGAGTAGCAACCGCGGTCCCCGGGAGGAGGTGCGAATTCGGGGTTTGGTCAGCGGCTCCGTAGACTTGTCGGGTGACCGAGACGACCCAGACCCGCACCCCCGACAGCCGGCCCACCGGCGGCCTCTCCGCCCAGTACCAGCCGGGCGAGGTAGAGCAGCGGCGGTACGAGACGTGGGTATCGGCGGGCTACTTCACGGCCGACCCGGCCAGCGCAAAACCGGCCTTCTCGATCGTCATCCCCCCGCCGAACGTGACCGGTTCCCTGCACGTCGGCCACGCCCTCGACCACACCATCCAGGACACCCTTTCCCGCCTCAAGCGGATGCAGGGCTACGAGGTGCTCTGGCTGCCCGGCATGGACCACGCCGGCATCGCCACGCAGAACGTGGTGGAGCGCCAGCTGGCCGCCCAGCAGCAGTCCCGGCACGACCTGGGTCGCGAGGCGTTCGTGGCCAAGGTCTGGGAGTGGAAGGCGCAGTCCGGCGGCGCGATCCTCGGCCAGATGCGCCGGCTCGGCGACTCGGTCGACTGGACCCGCGAGCGGTTCACGATGGACGAGGGCCTGTCCCGGGCCGTGCAGACCATCTTCAAGCGGCTGTACGACGACAAGCTGATCTACCGGGCCAACCGGATCATCAACTGGTGCCCACGCTGCCTCACCGCGCTCAGCGACATCGAGGTCGAGCACACCGACGACGAGGGCGAGCTGGTCTCGATCCGGTACGGCGACGGTGACACCGCGATCGTGGTCGCCACCACCCGGGTCGAGACGATGCTGGGCGACACCGCGGTGGCCGTGCACCCCGACGACGAGCGGTACCGGCACCTGGTCGGCACCGAGGTCGAGCTGCCGCTCACCGGGCGGCGCATCCCGATCGTGGCCGACGAGCACGTCGACCCGTCGTTCGGCACCGGCGCGGTCAAGGTCACCCCCGCGCACGACCCGAACGACTTCGAGATCGGCCAGCGGCACGACCTGCCGAGCATCACCATCATGGACGAGCGCGCGGTGGTCACCGTCCCCGGCCCGTTCGAGGGCCTGGACCGCTACGAGGCCCGGCCGGCCATCGTCGCCGCCCTGCGCGAGCAGGGCCGGATCGTCGCCGAGAAGCGGCCATACCTGCACTCGGTGGGCCATTGCTCGCGTTGCAAGACGACCGTCGAGCCCCGGCTCTCGCTGCAGTGGTTCGTAAATACCGCCCCGCTCTCGAAGAAGGCCGGCGACGCGGTACGCGACGGCCGGGTGAAGATCGAGCCGGAGGAGCTGTCGAAGCGGTACTTCGCCTGGGTCGACAACATGCACGACTGGTGCATCTCGCGGCAGCTGTGGTGGGGTCACCGCATCCCGGTCTGGTACGGGCCGGGCGGCGAGGTCGTCTGCGTCGGCCCCGACGAGCAGCCGCCCACCGGCGAAGGCTGGCGCCAGGACGAAGACGTACTCGACACCTGGTTTTCCTCCGCTCTTTGGCCCTTCTCGACGATGGGGTGGCCGGAGCAGACCGCCGAGCTCGCGAAGTTCTACCCGACCAGCGTGCTGGTCACCGGCTACGACATCCTGTTCTTCTGGGTCGCCCGGATGATGATGTTCGGCCTGTACGCGATGGGCGACGTCCAGCCGTTCGACGTGGTCAACCTGCACGGCATGGTCCGCGACGGGCAAGGCAAGAAGATGTCGAAGTCGTTCGGCAACGTGGTCGACCCGCTCGACTGGATCGACCGGTACGGCGCCGACGCCACCCGTTTCACGCTGGCCCGCGGCGCGAACCCCGGCTCGGACGTGCCGATCAGCGAGGAGTGGTGCCAGGGCTCCCGCAACTTCTGCAACAAGCTGTGGAACGCGACCCGGTTCGCGCTGATGAACGGCGCGACCATCGAAGGCGACCTTCCCCCGGCGGAGGAGCTGAGCGCCATCGACAAGTGGATCCTGTCGCGGCTCCAGCACGTGATCGCCGAGGTCGACGAGGAGTTCGCGACCTACGAGTACGCGAAGGTCTGCGACACCCTTTACCACTTCGCCTGGGACGACGTCTGCGACTGGTACCTGGAGCTGAGCAAGCCGGTGCTGGCCCAGGGAAGTGCGACGACCCAAAGAGTCCTCGGCCACGTGCTCGACCAGCTGCTGCGCCTGCTGCACCCGGTCATCCCGTTCGTCACCGAGGAGCTGTGGATCGCGCTGACCGGCGGCGAGACGGTCGTCAAGGCGGCCTGGCCGGCGGCGGACAAGGAGCTGATCGACGACGCCGCCGAGGAGGAGCTCGCCGCCCTGCAGAAGGTCGTGACCGAGGTCCGGCGGTTCCGCTCCGACCAGGGCCTCAAGCCCACCCAGCGGGTCACCGCGGCGCTCACCGGGCTCGGCAACGTCGGCATCGACACGCACGAGCCGCTGATCCGCTCGCTGGCCCGGCTCGACCCGCCGACCGACGGCTTCACCACCACCGCGACGCTGGCCGTGACCGGCGGCATCACGGTCGACCTCGACACCCGGGGCACGATCGACGTCGCGGCCGAGCGGGCCCGGCTCGAGAAGGACCGCGCCGCCGCCGAGAAGGAAGCGGCCCAGGCCCGAGCCAAGCTCGACAACGACGCGTTCCTGGCCAAGGCCCCCGATGCGGTGGTCGCGAAGATCAAAGACCGGCTGGCCGCGGCCGAGGCGGATCTCGCCCGGATCGCCGCGGCCCTCACCGCATTGCCGTCGGCATGAGCGAGTACGACGAGGTGGCGGCCGCGCTCGAGCAGCGCGGCTTCACCCGCATGGTCTTCGACCTCGGCAAGATCCGCGATCTCATGGACGTGCTGGGCAGCCCTCAGCGGGCCTACCCGTCGATCCACCTGACCGGCACCAACGGCAAGACCAGCACGGCCCGGATGATCGATGCGCTGCTGCGGGCGCACGGCCTGCACACCGGCCGGTACACCAGCCCGCACCTGGAGACCGTCCGCGAGCGGATCAGCCTCGACGGCGAGCCGATCTCCGAGGAGCGCCTGGTCGCCACCTACCAGGAGGTCGCGCCGCTGGCCGAGCTGATCGACGCGCGCAACAGCGAGCCGCTGACCTACTTCGACATGACGACGGCGATGGCGTACGCGGCCTTCGCCGACGCGCCGGTCGACATCGCCGTGGTCGAGGTCGGCCTCGGCGGCGAGGACGACGCCACCAACGTGATCGCGGCCGGGATCTGCGTGCTGACCCCGATCGGGCTCGACCACACCGAGTGGCTCGGCGACACCATCGAGGACATCGCCTGGGCCAAGGCCGGCATCATCCACAAGGGCGCCACCGTGATCACCGCGCTGCAGACCGAGGAGGCGATGCGGCCGATCCTGGAGCGCAGCGCCGAGATGGGGGCGACCCTCGCGCGGGAGGGCAGCGAGTTCGGGGTCATCGAGCGCACCCAGGCGGTCGGCGGCCAGGTGCTGCGCCTGCAGGGGCTCAGCGCCGTCTACGACGAGGTCTTCCTGCCGCTCTTCGGCGCGCACCAGGCGCAGAACGCCGCGCTCGCGCTGGCCGCGGTCGAGGTGTTCCTCGGCGATCAGGTGCGACCCGAGCTGGTCGTCGAGGGCTTCGCGCAGGTCGACTCGCCGGGCCGGCTCGAGCGGGTCCGCAGCGCACCGACCATCCTGCTCGACGGCGCGCACAACCCGCACGGGATGGCCGCCACGGTCGGCGCGCTGGAGGAGGAGTTCAGCTTCCGGCACCTGGTCGCGGTGGTCGCGGTGCTGGGCGACAAGGACGTGTCCGGCCTGCTCGACCTGCTCGAGCCGGTCGCCGCGCGGATCGTGGTCACCCAGAACAGCTCGCCGCGCTCGATGCCGGTGACCGAGCTGGCCCAGCTGGCGACCGACATCTTCGGCGAAGACCGGGTCACCGTCGCCGACACCATGCCCGACGCGATCGAGGAGGCCGTCGTGCTGGCCGAGGAGGACGCATCCGGCGAGCTCAGCGGCGTCGGCGTGCTGATCACCGGCTCGGTCGTCACGGTGGCCGACGCACGGAAACTCCTGAAGCGATGACCGACCACCAGCGAAACGAGGCGGCCGATCTGCGACAGCCCGACGATGCGGAGGTGCCGGCGCCGCGTTCCGGGCTGCGCAATCCCCAGGCGGCGGTGCGCGGCCTCGGCGCCGGCACGCTGATCCTGGAAGCGATCGTCCTGCTGCTGGCCATCCAGCCGATCCGCATCTTCAGCGGCCACGTCAGCGGCTGGGCCGTGGCCGCGGTGATCACCCTCGCCGTGCTGGCGATCGTGCTGGCCGGCCTGATGTCCCGCCCGTGGGCCTGGGTCGCCGGCGCCGTCCTGCAAGCGCTGCTGATCACGTGCGGGCTGCTGCACTGGTCGCTCGCGGTGATCGGCATCATCTTCGCGGGCGCGTGGGCCTATGCCGCATATATCCGCAAAACGATCCTCGGATAGATCAAAACCATTCTCCCGTACGCCACACCCAGGTCCCCGATGAGCCGGCGACCTGGGTGGTGGGTTGCGCCTGTGCCGCCCGCTGCGGGCTGAGCTGCCTACTTGCGCTGCAAACCAGAAAACCGGAACCTAGCGGCGCTTGGCGGGCTCCAGCCTGGTGGACCAGAGCGAGACGCCATCGCGGTCTCGCAGGTCCACCGTCAGTGTGCCGGTGTGTGCGTCGATGGTGACCTCGCCGAAGTGCTGGTAGCCGGCGGCGGGTGAGGTGTTGGCGGCGGGCGGGGCGTGCACGAAGGCGACCTCGGGGCCGAAGGTGCCGTCCAGGGCGTTGGGGCCGAAGGCGCCGGCGTGGGCCGGGCCCGACACGAACTCCCAGAACGGGGTGAAGTCCTGGATCGCCGCCCGGGACGGGTCGTAGTGCTGGGCCGCGGTGTAGTGGACGTCGGCGGTCAGGAAGACGATGCCGGTCACGCCGTGGCGGTGGGCCGACCGGAGCACCTCCGCGAACTCGAGCTCGCGGCCCTTCCGGGCGCCGTTGTCGCCCTGGGCCACCCCCTCGAAGGTGCCGGGTGCGTCCGGGACCACCAGGCCGAGCGGGAGATCATTGGCGATGACCTTCCAGGTGGCTCGGGACTCCCGGAGGCCGCGGATCAGCCACGCGCGCTGCTCGGCGCCGAGCATGCCGCGCTTCGGGTCGGCGTAGACGTTGCCGTCGTTCGGGTCCTTGAAGGTGCGCATGTCCAGGATGAACAGGTCCAGCAGCGGACCGTGCTGGATCCGGCGGTAAACCGGGCCGGAGGCGGACGGGATCGGCATCCACTCGTGGTAGGCCTGGTGGGCGCGGGCGGCCAGCACGTCGATCGACTTCTCGGTGTAGCGGGCGTCGTCGAGGATCTGGCCGGGATACCAGTTGTTGCGGACCTCGTGGTCGTCCCACTGGTTGATCTGGGCGACCTCGGCGGCGAAGCGCTTGTAGCTGTCGTCGAGCAGGTTGTACGCGTACTGGCCGCGGTACTCGGTCAGCGTCTCGGCGACCTTGGACTTCTCCTCGGTGACCAGGTTGTGCCAGGTGCGGCCGTCGGGCAGGGTCACCGACTCGGGCAGCGGGCCGTCGGCGTACACCGTGTCGCCGCTGTGCAGCAGGAAGTCGGGGCCGCGCCGGCGCATCGACTCGAAGAGCGCGAGGCCGCCGTACGCGGGGTCGATGCCCCAGCCCTGGCCGACCACGTCGCCGGTCCAGACGAACCGGACGTCGGTGCGGCCGGCGGGCGAGGTGCGCAGCGAGCCGTCGACCGCGTTGCCGAACAGGCCGGGGCGGTCCAGACTCTCCGCGCGTACCCGGTAATAGATCTTCGATCCGGACGGCAGGTTGCGCAGCCGGACCTTGCCGGTGAAGTCGGTGTCGGGGGTGACGATCGGGCCGCGGATCACTCGGGAACCGCGCAGGTCGGGGCGGCGGCTCGCCTGGACCCAGAGCCGGGCGGGCCGGTCGGAGCGGCTCCAGATGATCGCCGAGCCGGCGGTGGCGTCGCCGCTCTGCACGCCGTGGGTGAGTATCGGGCGCACGGCGGCCGACGAGAACGCCGGCGCCTCGAACAGGGCCGAGCCGGCGAGGCCGGCCATGCCCGCCCGGAGAAGGTTGCGTCGCGAGATCGAGGTCATGCCTTGATGCCTATCGATCGGACGTGGCCCTCGGGTGGCCGTGCCCTGAAACTCCTTTAGATCTTCGGGAACCAGAGGGCGAGCTCGCGGGCCGCGCTCTCCGGCGAGTCGGAGGCGTGCACGAGGTTCTCCCGGTTCGACAGCGAGTAGTCACCGCGGATCGTGCCGGCGGCGGCCTTGCGGCCGTCGGTCACCCCGATCATGGCGCGGACCACCTCGATCACGTTGTCGCCCGCGAGCACCATGGCGGCGAGCGGGCCGCTGGTCATGAACTCCTTCAGCGGCGGGTAGAACGGCTTCTCCACGTGGTCGGCGTAGTGCTGGTCGGCGAGCGACGCGTCCATCGTGCGCAACTCCAGCGCCTCGATGACCAGGCCTTTACGCTCGAACCGAGCGAGGATCTCACCGAGCAGGCCACGACGGACCGCATCGGGCTTGATGAGCACGAGAGAACGCTCGACGGGGCTGGTCACGAAGATCCTCCAACGAACTGTGGGGCAAACACGCGGGATTCAGCCTATCGGTACCGAGTTTCCGGCGAGCAGCAACGCCGGAACCACCACACTTTCCCTCGGGTTGCGCCGGGCAATAACCTGACGTGAAAGAGCGGGAGGTCCACATTGGCAAACCAGACCGGCCGTCCTGTCGCAACCCCGCGCAAGCTGGTGGCGGCCGTCATGGGCACGATCGCCGTCTTCGTGATGGCGCTGGGGCTCGGCATGTCCAGTTGGGGGGTCGCCCTGTTCGGGCTGGCCGTGCTGGTGCTGTCGATCGGCCTGGGCGTGGTCAATGTGGTGCGGCGCGGCGCCCGCGCCTGGGTCAGCGGCACCGCAGAGGTCAAGGCGATCTCGCCGGCGCCCACGTCGTCCGCCGTCTACGGCCGCGCCGAGATTCAGGCGGTGGTCGTGGCGCCCGGGCTGCCCACCTCCGAGGTGACGCTGCGCGAGCCGCGGGTCCCGGTGGTGAAGTGGCCGATGATCGGGGACACGCTGCCGATCACGGTGGACGTCGACGACATGCGCCGGGTGCGGATCAACTGGGACGAGGCGTCGCCGCGCGACCGCGGGCAGGACCCGCCGCCCCCGCCGATGCCCGACTACGGCGACCTGCCGGACGAGGTGATCGACGAGGAACAGGACGACGACATCCTCGGCGACGTGGAGGACCCGCCGTGGGTCAACCGGAACCGCCAGTGGGCGGCGCCCGAGGACGAGGAGCCGCCCCCGCCGCCGGGGCCGGGGGAATCGCCGGTGGTCGTGCGGGACACCCCGGCCGGGCCGGTGGTCGAGGGCGAGTTCGTGGACCACAACGAGGTCACGCAGCCGCTGCCGCGCCGGGCGGCGGCCGGTGCCGCTGCCGGTGCTGCCGCCGGTGTGGCTGCCGGAGCGGGCGCCGGTGCGGGTCGGCAGGCGGGGAGCAGGCCCAGCCCGCGACCCCGGAACGGTGGCGGGGCGCGGCCCGGGGGCGGGTCGGCCACGGCCACGGCGGACCCGCTGGTCGAGCAGGCGACCGCCGCTGCCGGGCCGATCGTCGAGGAGCCGACGGCCGCCGCGCCGCCGCAGCGGGCGCCGCATCCGGACGAGGAACTGCCGATCGATCTGCCGCTGGACGAGCCCGTCCTGGATGAGCCGGTGCTGGATGAGCCGGTGTTGGACGAGCCTGTGTTGGACGAGCCGGCGTTGGATGAGCCGGTGTTGGACGAGCCGGGGGCGCCGGGGCCGGGGGCGCCGGGGCCGGGCACGTATCGGCGGCCGGAGCCCACGGTGGCCGCGACCACGGCGGCGCCGTCGCCGGCGACCAGTTTTCCGACCGCGCCGGAGCCGGTCACGCCTCCGCCGCACGCGCCGGCACCGACCCAGGCGCGGCCGACCGCACCGACGCCGGTCGGGTACGACGACATCGACCTGCCGCTGGACGGGGAGCCGGCCGCGTCGCCGGAGGAGGCCGAGCCCGAGGCGGCCGCGGCGATGCACGAGGGGCTGATCGCTCCGCCGGTCGCCGAGGAGGCGCCGACCGGGCCGGTCGAGGTGCCGCCGGTGGCGGGCACGGCGTCGGCCGCGCCGGAATCGCGGGCTACCACGAAGTTTGTGTCGAATGCGGCGCATGAGGCGGAGGCGGCGACCGAGCCACTGCCCGTGGCGGAGAAGCACGGCTCGGGCCGGGTCATCGCGGGAGCCGCGGCGGCCGCCGGGGCGGTGGCTGCTGCCGCGGCGGCGGCGTTCAAGAAGTTCGGGCATTCCGACAAGGCCGAGCACGGGGACAAATCGGCCGGGTCGAGGACGCCGGTCCCGCCTGCCGGATCGGAAGCCGGTCCCCGCGCTGCCGGGTCGGAATCCACTGCCGCCGCCGCTCCCGCCGGGGCTGCCGCCGCCGCTGCCGGGGCTGCCGGCGGGTCGGCTGCCGAGGGCTCGTCCGCTGAGCCGACGCCGCCTTGGCGGTCGGCGCCTGCCAGGCCGTCGTCCGCCGGGCCTGCGCCGGCTGAGTCCGCGGCTGTAGGGCCGTCTGTCGCTGAGCGGTCTGCCGCTGAGCCGTCTGCCGCTGGGCCGTCTACCGGTGGGCAGTCTGCCGGTGGAACGGAGGCGTCGCCGGTTTCGGCCGAGGACGTTTCGGCCGGTGGCACTGCGCCTGTGGGTGGAGCGGCTCCTGCGGGTAGTGGTGCCGCCGCGACCGGCGGTGTGCCGGTGGGTGATGCGCATGCCGGTGCCGGTGCCGCGGTTGCTGGGGCGGCGATCGCTGGGGCGGCGGCGGGGGTCGCTGCCTCTCGGGCGGCCTCGGCCGGGCGCGACCAGGCTGGGAATGACGCGCCCGGGAGTACGTCGGCCGACAGTGCGGCGCCCGGAAGTGCTGCGCCCGGAAGTGCGGCGCCCGGAAGTGCGGCGCCCGGAAGTGCGGCGCCCGGAAGTGCGGCGCCCGGAAGTGCTGCGCCCGGAAGTGCTGCGCCCGGGAGTGCGGCGCCCGGGAGTGCGGCGGCCGGGAGTGCGAGGACCGGGAGTGGGCCGGCCGGGGGAGATGAGAACCCCTGGGCTGCGCCGCCGGGGCTGGCGGTGCCTCCGGTGACGGTGGAGCCGGATGAGCGGGCGGATGAGGTGATTACCGCCTATCCCAGTGCTCGGCCGGGGCCGGCCGGGGCGATCTACGGGGTGGGGATCACCGTGCTCGTCACCGATTTGGGGCGGTCTATCGGGTTTTATCGGGACACGCTCGGGTTCTATGAGATCGACAGCGGGGACGGGAGCGCGGTGCTCGCCTCGGGGGACACCCGGGTCGTCCTGCGCACCGTGACCGGGCTGGCCGGTGGGGCCGGGCGGCTGATCTTCCTCAATCTCGAGGTGGGGGACGTCGAGGCGGTCTATCACGAGCTGCTGGAGAAGGGCGTTACGTTCGAGCACCCGCCGCAGCCGGTCAATCGCGGGGACCGGCTGGAGTTGTGGTCGGCCACCTTCCATGACCCGGACGAACACAACATCGCGATCACCCAGTGGCGGGCCATCCGGTAGTAAGCGCAGGTGGGCAGCACCGCCCGCAGCGGGCGGCAAGGGCGCAACCCACCACCCGGATCGCCGGCTCGCCGGGGACCCCGCCGTGGCGTACCGGGAAATGATCTTGATCTGAGGTCCTCGCCGGGAATGCGAGTGAGAGCCGCCTCGGGCGGCCGGTATCGTTGAGGGGCAGGCTTTGAACCGGCCATCACCGGGGAGCCTCCGGAAGAACGGGCATTCCTCGCAGAGGAGCCTCAGTAGAACCGGGCGGATCGGCACGTGCGGGAGCCGGCGAATGAGCGGGCAGGGTCTCCTGCCAAGCGAGGTGGTACCGCGGGCGGACAACCGCTCGTCCTCGCAGTCCACGTTGAGTGAGCTGCACGAGGAGAGAACCCACCGATGGGCTATCCGAAGCACACCGATGCCGATGGCGTGCCGGCCAGTCCGGATCTGCCCGCCGTCGAGCGCGCCGTTCTCGAGCACTGGGCCGCCGACGAGACGTTCGAGGCGTCCGTCGCGCAACGGCCGGCCGGGGAAAGCGGCAGCAACGAGTACGTCTTCTACGACGGGCCGCCGTTCGCGAACGGGCTGCCGCACTACGGGCACCTTTTCACCGGGTACGTGAAGGACCTGGTGCCGCGGTATCAGACGATGCGCGGCAAGCGGGTCGAGCGCCGGTTCGGGTGGGACACGCACGGGCTGCCGGCCGAGGTGGAGGCCGAGAAGCAGCTCGGCATCACCACGAAGGCGCAGATCGTCGAGCTCGGGATCGACAAGTTCAACGAGGCCTGCCGGTCGTCGGTGCTCGCCTACACCAAGGACTGGGAGCGGTACGTCACCCGGCAGGCCCGCTGGGTGGACTTCGAGAACGACTACAAGACCCTCGACCCCAGCTACATGGAGTCGGTCATGTGGGCGTTCAAGACGCTGCACGACAAGGGGCTGGTGTACGAGGGGTTCCGGGTCCTCGCCTACTGCTTCCGGTGCGAGACGCCGCTGTCGAACACCGAGACGCGGATGGACGACGTCTACCGCGACCGGACAGATCCCGCTTTAACCGTAAAATTCCGGCTGGAGACCGGCGAGGACATCGCGGTCTGGACGACTACGCCGTGGACACTGCCGTCGAACCTGGCGCTGGCCGTGGGGCCCACCCTGCAATATGCGGTTTTGTCGGATAAGTCGGGGCACAGGCTCATCATGGGCGCGTCCCGGGTCGCCGCGTACGCCAAGGAGCTCGAGGGCTACGAGCAGGTCGGCACGGTGCTCGGCAGCGAGCTCGCGGGCCGCAAGTATGAGCCGCTCTTCGACTTCCTGGTCGAGCAGGCCGGGGAGAACGCGTTCCAGGTTCTCCCGGCCGACTACGTCAGCGACGAGGACGGCACCGGGGTCGTGCACCAGGCGCCCGCATTCGGCGAGGACGACCAGAACGTCTGCAACGCGGCCGGCATCCCGACGATCGTGACGGTGGACGAGCACACCCGATTCACCGCGCTGGTCCCGCCGTGGCAGGGCGTGCAGGTCTTCGACGCCAACAAGCGGGTCATCGCCGACCTGAAGGAGCGCGGCGCGGTGCTGCGGCACGAGGGCTACACGCACTCGTACCCGCACTGCTGGCGCTGCGACACCCCGCTGGTCTACAAGGCGGTGTCGAGCTGGTTCGTGGCGGTCACCAAGTTCCGCGACCGGATGGTCGAGCTGAACCAGGAGATCACCTGGACGCCGGCGCACATCAAGGACGGCTCGTTCGGCAAGTGGCTGGCGAACGCCCGGGACTGGTCGATCTCGCGGAACCGGTTCTGGGGCTCGCCGATCCCGGTCTGGAAGTCGGACGACCCCAACTACCCGCGGGTTGACGTGTACGGCTCGTTCGAGGACCTGTCCCGGGACTTCGGGGTCAAGGTCAACGACCTCCATCGGCCGTACGTGGACGAGCTGACCCGGCCGAACCCGGACGACCCGACCGGACGGTCGACCATGCGCCGGGTGCCGGAGGTGCTCGACTGCTGGTTCGAGTCGGGGTCGATGCCGTTCGCCCAGGTGCACTACCCGTTCGAGAACAAGGAGTGGTTCGAGCACCACTACCCGGGCGACTTCATCGTCGAGTACATCGGGCAGACCCGGGGCTGGTTCTACACCATGCACGTGCTGGCCACGGCGCTGTTCGACCGGCCGGCGTTCCGCAACTGCCTCAGCCACGGCATCCTGCTCGGCGAGGACGGGCGGAAGATGTCCAAATCGCTGCGGAACTACCCGGATGTGTATCGGGTGTTCGACACGTACGGCTCGGACGCGATGCGCTGGATGCTGATGTCGTCGCCGGTGCTGCGGGGCGGGGACATGGCGGTCACCGAGGTGGCGATCCGGGATTCGGTACGCCAGGTGCTGCTGCCGCTGTGGAACGTCTGGTACTTCTTCAGCCTTTATGCAAACGCCTCTGCCTATGTCGCGACCAATCGGACGTCCTCGGAGCACCTGCTTGATCGGTACATCCTCGCCAAGACGGGTGAGCTGGTCAGCGATGTGCAGCGCCAGATGGACGACTACGACATCTCGGGCGCGGCGGCGTCGGTGCGGTCCTACCTGGACGCGCTGACGAACTGGTACGTGCGCCGCTCCCGGGACCGATTCTGGGCCGGCGACCACGACGCGTTCGACACGCTGGCCACCGTGCTCGAGACGGTGTGCCGGGTCGTCGCGCCGCTCGCGCCGCTGACCACCGAGGAGATCTGGCGCGGCCTCACCGGCGAACGTTCGGTGCACCTGACCGACTGGCCGTCGGCCGCGGACTTCCCGGCCGACCACGAGCTGGTCGCCTCAATGGACGCGATCCGGGACGTGGCCTCGGCCGCGCTGTCCCTGCGCAAGGCCCGCGCGCTGCGGGTCCGGCTGCCGCTGGCCAAGCTCACCGTGGCGACGCCCGGTGCGGCCGCGCTGGCGGGCTTCGGCGACCTGCTCGCCGACGAGGTCAACGTCAAGGACGTGATGTTCACCGGCGACGTGGCCGCGTACTGCGAGCAGGTGCTCACCGTCGTGCCGCGGGCGCTCGGCCCGCGCGTCGGCAAGCAGGTGCAGCAGGTCATCCAGGCGGTCAAGAAGGGCGACTGGCAGCTGGTCGACGGCGCACCGGTGGCGGCCGGGGTCACCCTGCGGGAGGGCGAGTACGAGCTGAAGCTGGTCGCCGCCGACGTGGCCAACTCGGCGCCGCTGGCCGGCGGTGCGGGCGTGGTCGTGCTGGACACCGTCGTGACGCCCGAGTTGCTCGCCGAGGGCCTGGCCCGGGACGTGATCCGGGTCGTGCAGCAGGCCCGCCGCGACGCCGGCCTGGACGTCTCGGACCGGATCGAGCTGACCGTCTCGGCGACCGACGCGGTGCGGCTGGCGGTCGAGGCGCACCGGGACTTCGTGGCCGGCGAGACGCTGGCGTCCTCGGTCGGCTTCGCCCCGGCGGGCGCGACCGGCTTCGCCGGCGAGGTCGGCGACGGCGAGCAGATCACGGTCACGGTGTCTCGCGCCATCCTGTGAAACAGTTAACCCGGCCTGGGCATTTGCCACCTCTGCGGCTAATGTCCGGGTCGGGTTGCCAGCTCGACGGGGACTTCCGGCCTGCGGTCCGATAATCTCAGCGTGCCAACCCCCAATTTTCTGCGCACGACCCATCCCCGGAGGAACCCGCGTTGCCGCTGCTCTACTCGATCGGCAAACTCACTGTCGGCAACCTGCTGAAGGTCGGCTGGCGGCCGCACGTCGAGGGCCTGGAGTACGTACCCAGGACCGGCGGCGCGATCTTCGCGGGCAACCACCTTTCGGTCGCCGACGAGCTCTTCATCGGCGCGGTCGTGCCCCGGCACCTGGCCTTCTGGGCCAAGTCCGACTACTTCGACGGGACCGGCTTCAGCGGCTGGTTCAACCGCAACCTTATGAACGGATTGGGCGCCATCCGGGTTCAACGGGCCGGCGGGCGAGATGCGCTGGCCGCGTTCGACAGCGCCATCCCGGTGCTGAAGGCCGGCGACATGGTGGTGGTCTACCCCGAGGGCACCCGCTCGCCCGACGGCCGGCTCTACCGCGGGCGGACGGGCGTGGCCCGGCTCGCCGTCGCCGCCGGTGTCCCGATCATCCCGGTCGGCACGCTCGGCACCGAGAAGGTGCAGCCGATCGGCCAGCCGTACCCGCTGCCGTTCCGCGGCAGGCCGATCGTCAAGATTGGCAAGCCGATCGACGTGACCGGGCGGGCCGACGACCGCACCTCGCTGCGCGCCCTCACCGACGAGGTGATGGCCGAGATTCAAAAGCTGACCGGCCAGGAGTACGTGCCCCGCTACGCCCCGGCGAAGAAGGCCGACCCGCAGTAGACGCCGCTTCGCCCCGGGCGCAGCCGGTCAGCCCGGGGTAAGCACCGCCGAGCGCAGCCGGCCGACCAGGTCGGCGCTTTCGTCGATCCGGCGGCGGGTCAGCAGCACGGTGGCCATGCTGCCGTGGTCGGCCCAGGCGCAGACCACCACCGCGGCCCCGTTCGCCCGGCCGACGCCGCAACTTTCGTACGCCCCGGCCTCACCGAGGTCGAACGACTGGACGCCGGTGAGGCCGAAGTCGTCGGCGAGGCGATTCAGCTGGGCCCGCACGTCACTCTTCGGGGTGAATCTCCAGCCGGTCACGCCGAAGATCGTGACCCGCTTGCCGCGGCTGTCGCCGTAGACGCCGGCGAACGGCTTGCCGTCCTTGGAGTCGGCCGCCTTCAGGGCCTGGGCGAGGCGGTCGGCGGCGCGCTTGCTCGCGTTGTCGTCGCGCAGGCTCAGGTCGGAGAAGTCGGTCGGGAGAACCGCGCTCACCGGATATTGCCGGGCCGCGGGGAACTGGAAGTAGGCGAACGGCAGGCCGCAGCAGCACAGCACGCCCAGGGTGGCGAAGAGGAAGAGGCGGCGGCCGCGGCGCTTCCTTCGCGGCGGCGGCAACGGGCGCTGCGGCTGCTGCGGGGTGGCCCACGGGGGTGGCGGTGGCGGCGCCGCCGGGCGGGTCTGCACCGGCAGCCGGTTCGCCTGCGGCCGGGCGGCGGCGGCTCTGGCCCGTTCCCTTCGCTGGCGCCGGCTGAGCTTGGCGGGTGCCGTGGGCAGCGGAACCGCGGGCTGAGGCGCCGCCGGCTGCGGGGCCGGAGGCTGCGGGGCCGGAGGCTGCGGCGCGCGGGTCGGCGGCGCGGAGGCCGGCGGCTGCGGGCCGTGCGGCGGCGGTGGCGCGGAGGCCGGAGACTGCGGGGCGCGGGTCGGTGGCGCGGAGGCGGGGGACGGCGAGGCGTGGGGCGGCGGTGGCGCGGAGGCCGGTGGCTCGACCGCCGTCCGGTGCGGCGCGTCGATCTTGGTTTTCTCGATCGGAACCGCGACCGGGATCGGGTCGACCGGGGTGTCCTGACCGGCCCAGGGATCGACGGCCGGCACCGCGGTCCGCTCGTCCACCTCCGGCCGCAGCCGCGACCACCACGACTTCTTCGGCACGGGCGGCGGCACCGCGGCCGCCGCGCTCCAGCGCGACGGTGCGTCCGCCGTCGAGGGCTCCTCGCCGCCCTCGACCCGGGTCGGATCAGGAAGCTTGTCGCCCGGCTTGGGGTCGACCATCGGTGGATCTCCTTCGCTGCCTGCTCTTCCGCCAGGTTAGAGCCGTAGCGCCAGGGGCCACGACCAGTGCCGGATCGGACTCCGGGCGCAAATGCCGGACAGAGTGGGCGATGTGCGGGACACAATGGAGTCGTATGGTGGCCGAGACATGAGAACGACACGGAGAAACGCCGTCACGTTGACCGGGAACGATCTCGGTCAGCCGATGATGTTCGCTCATGGGTACGGCTGTGACCAGAACATGTGGCGCCTGATCACTCCCGCGTTCGCGGACACGTATCGGCTCGTCCTGTTCGACCACGTCGGCAATGGCAAGTCCGACTTGTCCGCATACGACGACGCCCGTTACTCCACACTCGACGGCTACGCCGACGACATCCTCGAGATCCTGCACGAGCACGACCTGTGGGACGTGGTCTTCGTCGGCCACTCGGTGAGCGCCATGATCGGCGTGCTCGCCGCGGTCAAGGAGCCCGAGCGCTTCGCCAAGCTGATCCTCGTCGGCCCCTCCCCGCGGTATATCGACGAGCCCGGCGACAGCTACGTCGGCGGCTTCGCCCGGGCCGACATCGAGTCGCTGCTGGACTCCCTTGATGCCAACTATCTGGGCTGGTCCAGCGAGATGGCCCCGGTGATCATGGGTAACGCCGACCGGCCGGAGCTGGGCGAGGATCTCACCAACAGCTTCTGCCGCACCGACCCGGAGATCGCCAAGAAGTTCGCGCGGGTCACGTTCCTCTCGGACAACCGCGACGACCTGCTCGAGCTGCGGGTGCCGGCGCTGATCCTGCAGTGCTCCGACGACATGATCGCGCCGGCCTCGGTCGGCGACTACGTTCACAAGCACACCGCAGGCAGCACGCTGGTGCGCATGAACGCGACCGGCCACTGTCCCAATCTCAGTGCGCCGGAGGAAACCATCGACGCGATCAAGGCCTGGTTGTAGAGCGGATCGTGAGTGACTCTGGTGGCCCGGACGTGACACAGGAGTTGCGGCTGCCCTGGGACGAGGACCCGGATGACCTGTACGAGCATGCGCCGTGCGGGTATCTGACGACGCTTCCCGACGGCACCATCGTGAAGGTCAACCAGACCTTCCTGACCTGGACCGGATACAAGCGCGCCGATCTGGTCGGCCATCGGCGCTTCCGCGACCTGCTCTCCTCCGGCGGGCAGATCTACCACGAGACCCACTACGCGCCGCTGCTGCGGATGCAGGACGAGGTGCACGAGCTCGCCTTCGACGTGGTCTGCGCGGACGGCCGGACGCTGCCCACCCTCGTCAACTCGCTGCTGGCCCGCGACCCCGAACGGCAGCCGCGGGCCATCCGCACCACGATCTTCGACGCGACCGCGCGACGCGGGTACGAGAGGGAGCTGCTGGAGGCCTGCCGGCGCGCGGAGGACTCGGAGCACCGCATCCGGGTGCTCCAGCAGGTGGTCGCCGACCTGTCCGCGGCGCCCACCGAGGCCGAGGTCGCCGAGGCGGTGGTCCGCGCCCCCGAGCTGGCCTTCGGCGCCGCGAGCAGCAGCATCTACCTGCTCGACCCGGAGCGCGAGACGATCATCGCGGTCGCCTCGACCGATCCCACCACCGGCGACTGGGACGACATGCCGGTCACCTCGCCGCGGGCGGTGGCCCGGGTGGCCGAGCGCGGCGACCTGCACGTGGTCGGCTCGCTCACCGAGGCCAAGCAGCACTTCCCCGACATGGTCGACAGCATGCGCCGCTCGGGTCGCACCACGGTGGTGCTGCTCCCGCTGACCACCGGCCCGGCCGAGGAGCCCGGCGGCGCCGAGACGCTCGGCGTGCTGGCGTTCAGCTTCACCGGCGAGCGCAAGCTCGGCGACGCCGAGCTGCGCGTGGTGCGGCTGCTGGGCCAGCAGGCCGGCCAGGCCCTCGACCGGGCCCGGCTGTACGACGAGGCCCGTCGCCGCGAGGAGCGGGTCACCTTCCTGGCCGAGACCACCCGGGTGCTCGACGAGCGGCCCCGCCTGCTGCCCCGCTCGCGCTGCCTGGTCGACCGGATGGTGCCGGAGATCGCCGACTGGGCGTCGGTGCGGCTTTCCATCGGCCCGACCGGCGTGCTGGAGGAGAAGGGCGCCGCGGCCCCGGACGCCGACCTGCTCGCGCACGCGCTGGCCCGGGTGATCGCGTCCGGCGAGCCGATCTTCCCGATGCCGGACGAGAAGCTGGGGTGCGCGGTGCTGCCGCTGACCGCCCGCGGCCGGGTGCTCGGCACGCTGTCGCTGCGCATGACGCTCGAGCGCGGCGACGACGCCGAGCGGGCCTTCCTCATCGAGCTGGCCGACCGGTCCGGGCTGGCGCTGGAGAACGCCCGGCTCTACGAGCAGGAGCGGCAGATCGCCCGTACGCTGCAGCGCAGCCTGCTGGCCGCGGACATGCCGGGCGGTGACGCGCGATTCACGGTGGAGAGCCACTACCAGGCCGCCGGGCAGGACCTCGAGGTCGGCGGCGACTGGTTCGACTCGTTCCTGATCAACAGGGACCGGATGGCCGTGGTGGTCGGCGACGTGGTCGGCCGGGGCATCGACGCGGCCACCACGATGGGGCAGCTGCGCAGCGCGATCCGGGCGCTCTCCGGCGACGACGTCGGGCCGGCCCGGCTGCTCGCGGGGCTGGACCGGTTCGTCGACCGGGTCGAGTCGGCCCGGATGGCGACCGTGGCCTACGCCGAGATCGACCTGGTGACCGGCGATCTCACGTACGCCTCCGCGGGCCACGTCCCGCCGCTGCTGCAGGAGCCGGCCGGCTCGCCGGAATATCTGTTCGAGGCCCGGTCGGCGGCGCTCGGCTCGCGGGCCGGTGACCTGCGCCGCACCCAGCATTCCCGCCGGCTCCCGGCCGGCAGCCGCCTGCTGCTCTACACCGACGGCCTGATCGAGCGCCGCAGCCGGTCGATCGACAAGGGCTTCGAGCTGCTGGCCCGGGAGTTCGGCCGGCGCCGGGGCGCGCCGCTGCAGGGCCTGACCGCGGGGCTGGCCGACACCCTCGTCGGCCGCGACCACGCCGACGACGTCTGCCTGCTCTGCGTGTCGCTCGGCACCGAGGAGCGGATCGAGCGGACCATCGGCGCCGACCGGATGCAGATCGCGCTGCTGCGCGCCGACCTGCGGGCGTGGCTGATCACCCAGGGGGTCGAGCCGGACACCCGGGACGCGGTGCTGCTGGCCTGCTCGGAGGCGGTGGCCAACTCGATCGAGCACGGCTACCGGGACGACCCGTTCGGCATGATCGACGTGGTCGCCACGGTGACCGACGACGCGGTGGAGGTCAAGGTCACCGATCGCGGCACCTGGCGCGGCCCGATGACCGACCAGTCCCGCGGGCGCGGCCTGCAGTTGATCCGCGAGTCGATGGACCAGGTGCTCGTCGAGCGCGGGGACGGCACCGTCGTCACCATGCGCCGTGCCCGGGAGGCCTTATGACCGATCAATGGGTTAAGTTCTCCACCTTCGGCGACGCCGAGCTGGTCAGCCTGACCGGGGAGATCGACCTGGCCAACTCGGGCGAGATCGGCAAGGCGATCGTCGGCCGGATCCGCGAGGCCGGGAAGGTGCTGATCGACCTCACCACGGTCTCATTCCTGGACAGCGCCGGGGTGCGGCTGCTCGACGCGCTCGTCGGCGATCTCGCGGCGCGGGGCAAGAGCACCCGGCTGGTGGTGGGCGAGCGCGGCCCGGCCCGGATGACGCTCCAGCTTTGCGCGTTTCGCGAGGATGTTCTCGCAACCGACCTGGACCGGGCCGCGGCGGAGTTGCGGGGATAGTCCGCGTACCCTGGACTCCCATGAGTGCACGTTCCGTCTTCCCGCAGCTCGAGCAGTTGTTGCCGCTGATCAGCAAGCCCATCCAGTACGTCGGTGGCGAGCTCGGCGCGGTCGTCAAGGACTGGGACGCCAGCACGGTTCGCTGGGCGCTGATGTATCCCGACGCGTACGAGGTCGGCCTGCCCAACCAGGGTGTCCAGATCCTGTACGAGGTGCTCAACGAGCAGCCGGACGTGCTCGCCGAGCGGACGTACGCGGTCTGGCCCGACCTCGAGGCGCTGATGCGCGAGCACGGCGTCCCGCAGTTCACGGTCGACGCGCACCGCCCGGTCCGCGACTTCGACGTGCTCGGCGTGTCCTTCTCCACCGAGCTCGGCTACACCAACCTGTTCACCGCGCTCGACCTCGCCGGCATTCCGCTGGAGAGCAAGGACCGCGGCGACGAGGACCCGATCGTCCTGGCCGGCGGGCACGCCAGCTTCAACCCCGAGCCGATCGCCGACTTCCTGGACGCCGCCGTGCTCGGCGACGGGGAGGAGGCGGTTCTCGAGATCACCGGGATCATCCGGGAGTGGAAGGCCGAGGGCCGGCCCGGCGGGCGGGACGAGCTGCTGCTGCGGCTGGCCCGCACCGAGAGCGTCTACGTCCCCCGCTTCTACGACGTCGACTACCTGCCCGACGGCCGCATCCAGCGGGTCGTGCCCAACCGCCCGGACGTCCCGTTCCGGGTCGCCAAGCGCACGACGATGGATCTCGACGCCTGGCCGTACCCGAAGAAGCCCCTGGTGCCGCTCGCCGAGACGGTCCACGAGCGGTACGCGGTGGAGATCTTCCGGGGCTGCACCCGAGGCTGCCGGTTCTGCCAGGCCGGCATGATCACCCGCCCGGTCCGGGAGCGGTCGATCACCACGGTGGGGCAGATGGTCAAGGAGGGGCTGGAGTTCTCCGGCTTTTCCGAGGTCGGCCTGCTCTCGCTGTCCAGCGCCGACCACTCCGAGATCGGCGACATGTGCTCCGGCCTGGCCGAGCAGTACGAGGGCACCAACGTCTCGCTGTCGCTGCCGTCGACCCGGGTGGACGCGTTCAACATCGACCTGGCCCAGGAGCTGTCCCGGAACGGCCGGCGGACCGGCCTGACCTTCGCGCCGGAGGGCGGCTCGGAGCGCATCCGCAAGGTCATCAACAAGATGGTGACCGAGGAAGACCTGATCCGGACGGTCGTCACGGCGTACTCGAACGGCTGGCGGCAGGTGAAGCTGTACTTCATGTGCGGCCTGCCCACCGAGACCGACGACGACGTGGCGCAGATCGGCCGGATGGCGCACGAGGTGATCAAGGCGGGCCGCGCGGCCGCCGGCACCAAGGACATCCGCTGCACGGTGTCGATCGGCGGGTTCGTGCCCAAGCCGCACACCCCGTTCCAGTGGGCGCCGATGGCGCGGCCCGAGGTGATCGACGCCCGGCTCAAGATGCTCAAGGACGTGATCAACAGTGATCGCTCGCTCGGCCGGGCGATCGGGTACCGCTACCACGACGGCGAGCCGTCGCTGATCGAAGGCCTGCTGTCCCGGGGCGATCGACGCGTCGGGGCAGTCATCCGGCGCGTCTGGGAAAAAGGCGGACGTTTCGACGGGTGGAGCGAGCATTTCTCGTACGCCCGCTGGATCGACGCGGCCGCCGAGGTGCTGCCCGGCTTCGGCGTCGACCTCGACTGGTTCACCACCCGCGAGCGCGACCAGGCCGAGGTGCTCCCCTGGGACCACCTCGACTCGGGCCTCGACAAGGACTGGCTGTGGCAGGACTGGCAGGACTCGCTGAGCGAGTACGAGCAGGACGACTGCCGCTGGACGCCGTGCTTCGACTGCGGGGTCTGCCCCTCGATGGACACCGAGATCCAGATCGGCCCGACCGGCCGGAAGCTGCTGCCCCTGACCCCCATAAACAACCTGCGGATTCCCGCTTAGGAGCTCAAGATTCCCCCCAAGAACCAACCGGTGGGCGGCCAGGCACCGGTCGTCCAGCGGATCCGGATCCGGTACGCCAAGCGCGGCCCACTGCGTTTCACGTCACATCGGGACTTCGCCCGCGCCTTCGAGCGGGCGCTGCGGCGGGCGGCGGTGCCGATCGCCTTCTCGCAGGGCTTCACCCCACACCCGAAGATTTCGTACGCCAGCGCCGCACCCACCGGCGTCGGCAGCGAGGCGGAGTACCTGGAGATCGGCCTGCAGGCCGAGGTCGACCCGGCGCAGCTGCTGCTGGCGCTGGACGCGGCGCTCTCACCAGGGCTGGACGTGCTGGAAGCGGTGCCGGCTGGGGACGGCAGCCTCGCCGACCGGATCGATGCCTCCCGATGGCGGGTGGAGCTGCCCTCGGTCGACCCGGCGGTGGCGGCGGCCGCGGTGAAGCGCTTCCTGGACGCCGATGAGGTCCTGGTCGAGCGGATCACCAAGCAGGGCCGCCGGACGTTCGACGCGAGGGCGGCGGTGACCCACATCGCAGTGGCCGAGCAGTCCGACCTCCCTTCCGGGGCGTTCGCGGCGCCGTGTGCGATAATCGACCTTGTCGTACGACAGGTAACGCCCGCCGTGCGACCCGATGACGTCCTTTCCGGCCTGCGTGTCGTAGCCGACTTGGAGCCGCCGGTGCCCCCACGGGTGACCCGGCTGGCCCAGGGCACGCTCACCGCGCAGGGGGAGATCGTCGATCCGTTGGACGCGGATCGCGCCGCCATCGGTGGGCGCTAGCTGGATCACAGCCGGCGCCCGATCGGCAGACTTCGGCCGCCCGTCCGCTAACCCGGCCGGGACCGAAACACTTGCGGCAGCCCTGCGTGGCAGCGCTCACACGCGCCCGGGGCCGCCAGAACTGGAGAGCGCCCATGCTCGATAACGAGCCAACGGGCGGTGAATCGAGCGAGGCGGTCACGCCGCCCGCCGAGACCGCCGATAGCACCCCTACCACCCCTACTGCCCCTGTGCGCCGCACCCGGGCCCGCAAGGCGGCCTCGCCGGCTGCCGAGACCGATCCGGCCGACGGTGCGCCGCCGGTCAAACCGGTGAAAGCCACCCGGAGCCGCAAAAAGGCCGCGGCGCCGGCGCCCGAGGAGCCGGCGTCCGCCGAGGAGTCGGCCGCCGAGGCCGCGCCCCCGGCCAAGGCGACCCGGGCTCGCCGGAAAAAGGCCGCCCCGGCCGCCACCGAGCCGGTCGTCGCGGTCGAGCCGCTGATCACCGGAGAGGAGCCGGCGGTCGAGGAGCCCGTGGCCGAGGAGCCGGTGACCGAGGCCCCGGCCGAGGACGAGCCGGTCGAGACCCCGATCATCGGGGTGCTCCCGCTCGACGACGACTTCGTCGAGGAGCAGCCGAGGCGGCGTTCCCGTCGCGCCGCGCTGCCCCCCGCCGTGCTGTTCATGCCGCCGGACCCGACCGAGGCCGAGCCCGCGCCCGCCGGCCGGCGTTCGCGCCGGGGCTCCGCCGCCGCGCCCGCCGCCCAGGCTCCCGCCGAGCCCGAGGTGACGGAAACCGAAGCGGCGGTCGCCGAGATTCCGGTCGAGGAGCCCGCCGAGGGCTCCCGCCGCAGCCGGCGCCGTCGCCGGGGCGCGGCCGCCGAGGAGCCGGCCGAGATCACCGTGATCCCCGAGGCCGGTGAGATCGTCGACGAGGTGGACGAGCCCGACGAGGTCGAGGAGGGCCTCGACGACGAGTCGGACGACGAGTACGGCTCGAGCCGGCGCCGCCGTCGCCGGGGCCGCCGCGGCCGTGGCCGGGGCAAGGGCACCGCCGACGACGAGGCGGCCGAGATCGAGGACGGCGCCGAGTCCTCCGTCGAGTCCGAGGGCGACGCCGAGGACGGCGACGACGAGGGCGACGAGGGCGACGGCGTCACCCGGCGCCGGCGTCGCCGCCGTCGCAAGGGTGCCGGTGGCGACGGCGAGACCGGCGGCATCGAGGACGGCGTGCACACCGTCGTGCGGGTGCGCGAGCCGCGCCGCACCGATGAGGTGCAGGGCGTCTCCGGCTCGACCCGGCTCGAGGCCAAGCGCCAGCGCCGCCGGGACGGCCGTGAGCAGCGTCGCACCCGGCCGCCGATCCTGAGCGAGTCGGAGTTCCTGGCCCGCCGCGAGGCCGTCGATCGGGTGATGGTCGTCCGGCAGAAGCCGGACCGCATTCAGATCGCCGTGCTCGAGGACGGCATCCTGGTCGAGCACTACGTGTCCCGGATCAGCTCGGGCACCATGGTCGGCAACGTCTACCTGGGCAAGGTGCAGAACGTGCTGCCCAGCATGGAGGCGGCGTTCGTCGATGTGGGCCGCGGCCGGAACGCCGTGCTCTACGCCGGCGAGGTCAACTGGGACGCCACCGGGCTGGAGGGGCGCGCCCGCTCGATCGAGCAGGCGCTCAAGTCCGGCGACTCGGTGCTGGTGCAGGTGACCAAGGACCCGATCGGGCACAAGGGCGCCCGGCTGTCCAGCCACATCGCGCTCTCCGGCCGGCACCTGGTCTACGTGCCCAATGGCAACGCGTCCGGGATCAGCCGCAAGCTGCCGGACACCGAGCGCAAGCGCCTGCGGGACGTCCTGAAGAAGCTGGTGCCGGACGGCGCCGGCGTGATCGTGCGGACCGCGGCCGAGGGCGCCAGCGAGGACGAGCTGGCCCGGGACGTGAAGCGGCTGCAGGCGCAGTGGGAGGAGATCCAGCGCAAGTCCGCCGAGGGGCATGCGCCGGTCGCGCTCTCCGAGGAGCCCGACCTGGTCATCCGGGTGGTCCGGGACCTCTTCAACGAGGACTTCCGCGAGCTGGTGGTGCAGGGCGACCAGGCGTACGCCGAGGTGGAGAACTACCTCAACTCGGTGTCGCCGGACCTGGTCGAGCGTCTGCACCGGTACACCGGCGCCGGCGATCTGTTCGCCGACAAGCGGATCGACGAGCAGATCCTCAAGGGCCTCGACCGCAAGGTGTTCCTGCCCTCGGGCGGCCACCTGGTGATCGACCGGACCGAGGCGATGACCGTCGTCGATGTCAACACCGGCAAGTACACCGGCGCCGGCGGCAACCTCGAGGAGACGGTCACCCGCAACAACCTCGAGGCGGCTGAGGAGATCGTGCGCCAGCTGCGGCTGCGCGACCTCGGCGGCATCGTGGTGATCGACTTCATCGACATGGTGCTGGAGAGCAACCGCGAGCTGGTGCTGCGGCGGCTCACCGAGTGCCTGGGCCGGGACCGGACCAAGCACCAGGTCACCGAGATCACCTCGCTCGGCCTGGTGCAGATGACCCGCAAGCGGATCGGGTCGGGCCTGCTCGAGGCGTTCAGTGAGACCTGTGACCACTGCAAGGGCCGGGGCGTGCTGATCCACACCGAGCCGGTGCCGGAGAAGCGGGCCAACGGCGGTGGCGGCGCGGGTAGCCAGGTGAAGGCGGTCGCCGCGGCCACCCGGACCGAGCAGCCGGCGCCGCAACAGCCGGCCGCCTCGAGCCGGTCGCGCCGGCGCCGGGGCGGGGCGGAGAGCACGACGCCCGCCGCGGAAGCACCGGCCGTCAGCGGTGCCGACACCGCCCAGGCGGTGCCGGGGTTCGCAGACGCCGGTAGCGGCACCACCCACGAGGTGGAGGACCCGGTGGCGGTCACCGCCGGCCTGCCGCCGGTCCACGTGCACGGCTCGGGGATCGTCTCGGCCGGTGCGCCGGCGCAGACCACCGCGGACCCGGACGACGACTACGACATCAGCGGCTACGACCTGTCCCGGTACGAGTCGCACGCCGAGCCGGTCGCGCCGGCCGAGCCGGCCGAGCCGCTGCGGCTCACCGGGTCGGACGACCCCGATGCGGCCGGCGACGAGGACGACGACGAGGACGAGGACGAGCCGGTGGGCGCGGGCACGGGCCGGCGTCGTTCCCGGCGGGGCGGCGCCCGGCGGCGGACCCGGCCGTAGGACATCGACGGCGGGAGCGGTTTGGTAAAGAAACTTAACTGCCAAGCCGCTCGCCGCGTCGATCTCCGCTACCCTGCGGGGATCGATCCTTCCCCCGAGGAGAGCTCCCCGTGCGACGCTTCGCGCCCCTGCTGATTCTTCCCCTGCTGACTGCCGGCTGCTCCGCGGCCGACGGCGATGCGACGGCCGGCGGGCCCACCCCGAATGCCGCCGGGTCGGCCGCGGCGCGGGCGTCGGTGGACCCGTCCGTGGCGGCCGCCGGCGACAAGGCGCTGTCCGGCAACACCAAGGCGATCTGCGCGCAGGCCGAGCGGACCACCACGAGCTTCGGCCAGGCCTTCCTCGCCGACCTGCAGATGCAGATCGACGCTCGGGGCAAGGGTGGTGCGGCCGAGGCGCTGGCCCAGCAGAAGATCGACCAGGACGTGTCGAGCTTCTCGTCCGCGCTCGCCGGGATGGGCAGCCTCGCCGACAACAAGGCGCTCAAATCCGCGCTCACCCAGATGAGCAAGCAGGTCAAGGCGTTCAAGGGCGACGTCTCGAAGATCAACGCCGAGAAGATGGCGGGCCTCACGGCTACCCTCGACAAGGCGTGCGGGCGAAGCTGACCCGGAGCCGGGCCGTCCGAAGGGCCGGGCGCCGGTGGCAGCACAGCCCCGGTTTGGGATCGGCGCGTCGTATGAAGTACGCTTGCTGACGGCGCTTTTTCACGCGCCGTGCTCCCGTGCCTTCCGGCAAGGCCAAGTCTCGTGAGAGAGCGGCCAAGGGACCAGCACCATCCGCCAAGCAGCGGTCTTCGCTGCGTAAGTCTCAGGGAGTCCGCGTCCGATGTACGCGATCGTCAAGACCGGCGGCAAGCAGTACAAGGTTGCCGAGGGCGACGTGATCGAGGTCGAGAAGCTCGCTGGTGCGCCCGGCGATGCACTGACGCTCGCCGCGATCCTCCTCGTCGACGGTGACAACCTGGTGACCGACGCGGCCAAGCTTGCCAACGTTACGGTGTCCGGCGAGATCGCCGAGCACACCAAGGGTCCGAAGATCCGGATCCACAAGTTCAAGAACAAGACCGGCTACCACAAGCGCCAGGGTCACCGCCAGCCGCTGACCCGCGTCAAGGTGACCGGCATCAAGAGCGGGAAGTAAGGGGCGGATCACTCATGGCTCACAAAAAGGGTGCGTCCAGCTCGCGCAACGGCCGTGACTCCGCCGCCCAGCGGCTCGGCGTCAAGCGGTTCGGCGGCCAGCTGGTCAACGCCGGCGAGATCCTGATCCGTCAGCGGGGCACGAAGTTCCACCCGGGCGACCTCGTCGGCCGTGGCGGCGACGACACGCTGTTCGCGCTGGCCACCGGCAACGTGCAGTTCGGTACGAGCCGCGGCCGCAAGACCGTGAGCATCGTCCCGGTCGCGGAGTAAGTTTCTTAACAAGCGGGCCACGGACCCTCGGGGTCCGCGGCCCGCTTTGTTTTTGTTCGAGGAGAGTTGAGCAGTGACCACGTTCGTCGACCGGGTCGTGCTGCACCTGCAGGCGGGTGACGGCGGGCACGGCTGTGTCTCGGTGCGCCGGGAGAAGTTCAAGCCACTCGGCGGTCCCGACGGCGGCAACGGCGGGCACGGCGGCAGCGTCACGCTGGTCGTCGACCCGCAACAGCACACGCTGCTCGACTTCCACTTTCACCCGCACATCAAGGCACCCAACGGCGGCGGTGGCGCGGGCGCCAACCGGGACGGCGCCAACGGCAAGGACCTGGTGCTCGAGGTGCCCGACGGCACGGTCGTGCAGACCGTCGACGGCGAGGTGCTGGCCGACCTGATCGGCGCCGGCACCAGCTTCGAGGTGGCCCGTGGCGGCCGCGGCGGGCGGGGCAACGCGTCGCTGGCCAACACCCGGCGCAAGGTGCCCGGCTTCGCCGAGCTCGGCGAGCCCGGCGACCGGCTCGAGGTGGTCCTCGAGCTGAAGAGCGTGGCCGACGTGGGCCTGGTCGGCTTCCCGTCGGCCGGCAAGTCGTCGCTGATCTCGGTGATGTCCGCGGCCAAGCCGAAGATCGCCGACTACCCGTTCACCACGCTGGTGCCCAACCTGGGCGTCGTGCAGGCCGGCGAGCAGACCTTCACCGTGGCCGACGTGCCGGGCCTGATCCCGGGCGCCGCCACCGGCAAGGGCCTGGGCATGCAGTTCCTGCGGCACATCGAGCGCACCTCGGTGCTGGTGCACGTGCTGGACGCGGCCGCGCCGGAGATCGAGCGGGACCCGCTGGCCGACCTGGACGCGATCGAGGCCGAGCTGGACGCGTACGGCGGCCTCGAGGACCGCCCCCGGCTCGTGGTGCTCAACAAGATCGACATCCCGGACGGCCGGGACCTCGCCGAGATGGTCCGCCCCGACCTGGAGGCGCGCGGCTACCGGGTCTTCGAGGTCAGCGCGGTCACCCGCGAGGGCCTCAAGGAGCTCGTGTACGCGTTGGCCGCGGTCGTCGAGGAGCATCGCCTGGCCACGCCGCCCGCCGAGCCCACCCGGGTCGTGGTGCGCCCGCGCGCGGTCGACGAGAGCGGCTTCACCGTCGAGCAGGACGAGGACGGCGTCTTCGTGGTGCGCGGCACCAAGGTCGAGCGCTGGATCCGGCAGACGAACTTCGACAACGACGAGGCGGTGGGCTACCTTGCCGACCGGCTCGAGCGGCTCGGCGTCGAGGCCGCGCTGGCTAAGAAGGGCGCGCAGCCCGGCGACCCGGTGCGGATCGCCGAGCGCGAGTTCGACTGGCAGCCCAACATCGGGGAGTACGTGGCCGGCCCGCGCGGCACCGACGCCCGCCTCGAGGAGGACGACCACCGGCCGTCCGCGGCCCAGCGGCTCGCCGCCCGCAAGGCGCGCCGGGTGCGCTCCGACGACGAGCTGCTGCACATGGCCGCCGACGGCACCGTCACCAGCGTCGCGAACTCCCAGCGGCCGGTGCTGGTCACCGACGAGGACGACGATGATGAGGACGACACCGGCGAATAGGACGTCGTCTAGCTTCGCGCAACCATCCGGAAACTGTGCTCGCTTAGTGTCACCGGTGTGCTGATCGAATCCCGTCCCGCCCTGGACCCGGAACTTGCCGCCCTGGTCACGGCCCAGCTGCGGGAGATACGGGATTTCGACAAAGGGACGAGCAGGGCCGTCTTCGTGCCCCGTGATGACGCTGCGTATCTGGTCGCGGTGATCAACGGGCGCGCGGTGGCGTGCGGTGCCTGGCAGGCGTTGGGGCACGAGGTCGCCGAGCTCAAGCGCATGTACGTGCGCCCCGCGTTCCGTGGCCGTGGCATCGCCCGCCAGCTGATCGTCGCGATCGAGGAGGAGGCGCTCGCCGCGGGCCGGCCGGTCATCCGGCTGGAGGCCGGTGACTACCTGCCCGCGGCGATTGCGCTCTACCAGTCGTCGGGCTATCGCGAGATCCCCGCCTACGGTCCCTACGTGGGCAATCCCTTCAGCGTCTGCTTCGAGAAGCGCCTCACTGAGCCGCCTTTAGCCTGCCCTCCTGGCCCTGCATTCAGTTCGCTGCATTCCGGTGCAGTCGCTCAGGCGCCGTTAGTCCAGTAGTGCCCTAATCGAGCAGGCCCAGTGCGGCACGCGCTCGGCGTACGGTGGCAAGCGCCGCAGGCCGCACCCGGGTCTTGCCCTCCGCCAGGACCTCGCGGACGTAGCCGGGGTCCTCGGACAGCTCGGCGTGGCCTTTGCGGATCGGCGCGAGCAGCGCGTCCACCGCCTCCGTGACGTCGCGCTTGAGGGCGCCGTAGTTGGGGTAGATGCCCGGCCGCTCGCCGGTGCACTCGGCCAGGATGGCCAGCAGGTTGCTGATGCCCGGCTGGTGCTCCGGATCGTGCCGGACGACGCCGGCCGTGTCGGTGACCGCCCGTGAGATCTTCTTGCGGATCGTCTCGGGCGGGTCGAGCAGTCCGATCCGCCCCGCCTCGCCGGCCGTGCTCTTGCTCATCTTGCGGGTGGGCTCGGCGAGATCCATGATCCGCGCGGCCGACTCGGGACGGACCCCCTCCGGCACCACGAAGGTCTCGCCGTAACGGGCATTGAACCTGAGTGCGAGCGTACGGGTGAGCTCGAGGTGTTGATTTTGATCGTCGCCGACCGGCACCTCTTGGGCGTCGTAGAGCAGGATGTCGGCCGCCATCAGCACCGGATAGGTGAGCAGGCTCAGCCGCACCGGCCCACCCGCGGCGGACTTCTCCTTGAACTGGATCATCCGGGCCGCCTCGCCGTGCGCGGCCGTGCATTCCAGCAGGTAGTGCAGTTCGGTGTGCTCGGGGATCTGGGACTGGGCGATCAGCGCGGTGCGTTTCGGATCGACGCCGGCGGCCAGCAGCAGCGTGGCCACCTCCAGCGTGCAGGCCCGGAGCGTCCGTGGATCATGTTCCATGGTCATCGCGTGCAGGTCGACGATCATCGCGATCGTCTCGGTGGCGCGCTCCTGCCCCACGACCAGCGGGCGGATGGCGCCGAGCAGGTTGCCGAGGTGCAGGTTGCCGGTGGGCTGAAAGCCGGTGAGTCGCTTGGTCATGGCCGGTTCCTTCCGGTACGGGGTGGGGGCACCCCGCCGGATCACGGCCGTGACATGCGAGAACGGCCGCCCGGAGGGGCGGCCGCGGATGAGGTCATGCGCGAGTGGGTGAGCCGCCCGGTCAGGGCAGCCACCAGTTGAGGTTCAGGGTGCGCACAGGGGCATAGTACCGCGGGGCGGCGGCGTCCGGACGCACCAAACAGGCATGATGGTCGTCATGCCGCTCACCCGCGCCGAGGCCGCTGACCGCGCCGCCACCGTCGACGTCCATGAGTACGAGGTACACCTCGATGTGACCGGCGAGGGGGACACCTTCGGCTCGCGGGCCGTGGTGCGGTTCGACGCCCGGCCGGGCGCCGCCACGTTCCTGGAGTTCGAGCCGGTCGCGGTCGAGTCGATGACGCTGAACGGGGTCCCGCTGCCGCCGTCGGCCGTTGCCGCCGGGCGGCTGCATCTCTCCGATCTGGCGTCGTCCAACGAGCTCGCGGTCACCGCGACGATGCGGTACTCGAACACCGGCGAAGGGCTGCACAAGTACGTCGACCCGGCGGACGGAAACGTCTACCTCTACCAGCACCTGTTCATCAACAACGCGGGGCGGGTGCTGCCGGCCTTCGATCAGCCCGACCTGAAGGCGTCGTTCAAGGTGTCGGTCACCGCGCCCGAGTCGTGGACGGTGGCCGCGAACGGCCAGTTGGTCGCGCACTCGGCCAATGTGTGGGAATTCGCGCCGACAAAGCGTATTTCCACCTATTTGGCCACATTGTTCGCCGGGCCGTTCCACGCCGTGACCGATACGCACGACGGCATCCCGCTGGCGCTGTATGTGCGGGCGGCGCTCGGCGAGCACCTCGACGCGCAGGCCGAGGAGATCTTCACGATCACCAAGCAGTGCCTGGACCGGTACCACGAGATGTTCGACATCCGGTACCCCTTCGGGCACTACCAGCAGGCGTTCGCGCCCGAGTTCAACTTCGGCGCGATGGAGTACCCGGGCCTGGTGATCTTCCGGGACGAGATGATCTACCGCTCCGCGGTGACCGAGAGCCAGCGCGAGAGCCGGGCCAACGTGATCGCGCACGAGATGGCGCACATGTGGTTCGGCGACCTGGTGACCATGGCGTGGTGGGACGACCTGTGGCTCAACGAGTCGTTCGCCGAGTACCTGGGCACCCGGGTGGCGGCCGAGGCGACCCGGTTCAAGGGCACCTGGACGACGTTTGCGATGCAGCGCAAGGCCTGGGGGCTGCGGGCCGACCAGCACCCGTCGACCCATCCGGTCGCGCCCGTCTCGGTGGCGGACACCGACGAGGCACTGCTCAACTTCGACGGGATCTCGTACGCGAAGGGGGCAGCGACCCTCAAGCAGCTGGTCGCGTGGGTGGGGGACGAGGCGTTCCGGGCCGGACTCAACGCACACTTCGCGGCCCACGCGTACGGGAATGCGACGCTCGCCGACCTGCTCGCGCGGCTGGCCAAGGCCAGCGGTCGTGATCTGTCGGCCTGGGCCGAGGTGTGGTTGCGGCAGCCGCAGGTCAACACGCTGCGCACCGCGATCGGCGCGGACGGGTCGGTATCGATTCTGCAGACCGCGCCCGCCGCCCATCCGACCCTGCGACCGCACAAGATCGGGATCGGGCTGTACGACAACGGCGCCGGCGGTACGGTCTCCCGGCGCTCGTTCGTCGAGGTCGAGGTGGCCGCGGCGCCTTCCACCGACATCCCCGAGATCTCCGGCAAGGCCGATCTGGTGCTTCTGAACGACGGGGATCTCACCTACGCGAAGATCCGGCTGGACGAGGCGTCGAACGCGGCGGTACCCAACATGCTGCCCCTGATCGGCGATTCCCTGGCCCGGGCGGTGCTCTGGGCCGCCACCCTGGACGCGGTGGTGGACGGCGAGCGCGCGGTCGCCGAACTGGTCACGCTGGTGCTCGCGGCGCTGCCGGTGGAGAGCGAGGTGGTGATCGTCGAGGACGTGCTGCGGGCCACCCGCAGCCTGGTCGACCGGTACTCCACCCCGGAGACCCGGCCGGCCGCGCTCGAGCTGGTGGCGCAGGCCGCCGACCGGCTCCTGGCCGCCTCCGAGCCGGGCGGGTCCCGGCAGCTCGCGGCGGCGCGGGGCTTCATCGGCGCGACCGTCGACGTGGCGCGGCTGCGCGGCTGGCTGGCCGGCTCCGGCGTACCGGATGGCCTGGCGGTCGATGCCGATCTGCGCTGGCTGATCCTCTACCGCCTGGTGGTGCTCGGCGCCGCCGGCCGCGCCGAGATCGACGCCGAGTTCGAGCGGGATCGCAGCGCCACCGGCGAGCAGTGGGCCGCGCGGTGCCGGGCCGCGGTGCCGGACGCCTCGTCGAAGGCCGCGGCCTGGAGCGCGATCATCGAGGACGTGAAGCTGTCCAACCGGCTGGTCGAGATGACCGCGTCCGGCTTCTGGCACCCCGAGCAGCTAGACCTGCTGGCGCCGTACGTGCCCCGCTACTTCGCCGACATGCCGGAGATGATGCGGGTCCGCCGCGGGATGAGCGCCGAGCGCACGGCCGGTCTCGCGTACCCGGAAGTGGTGGTGGACCCGGAGACCCGGCGGCTCGCCGCCGAGCTGCTGGCCCGCGACGATCTCGATCCGCTCCTGCACCGGGTCGTGCAGGACATCGACGACGACATGCGCAAGGCGCTCGCCGCGCGGTTCTGAGCCTTCGCCGCTCGGTCCTGGGCTTTGCTGTCCAGTTTCTGAGCTTTGCGAAGGAACTGAGACTGACGTTTTCAGCGGATACCCTCGCCCCAAGGGGGTGGGGGTGCGTGGAGTGGTCCGAGGAGCTTGCCGGCGGGCTGCTGCAGGCTGCCCCGGACGCGATCCTGGTGGTCGCGGGGGACGGCCGGATCGTGCTGGTCAACGACCGGGCCGAGCAGCTGTTCGGCGCCGATCGGGACGAGCTGCTCGGCACGAGCGTCAATGCCCTGGTCACCGAGGATGCCCGGAACATGCCGGAGGAACGCCGGCGCCGCATCGAAGAGGGCCGGCCCGGGCCGCTCGGGGCGGTGCTCACGACGATCCGGCGGGACGGGAACGAGATCCCGGTCGAGTCGTCGGTCGCGCTCGTGGACACACCGCAGGGGCGGCTCGCCGTCTGCGTGATCCGTGACCTCAGCGAACGCGAATGGGCCGAGCAGGAGAAGGCACGGCTCCGGGCCGAGGCGCACCAGCACCGCAGCCAGCGGCTGGAGAGCCTCGGTCAGCTGGCCGGCGGGATCGCGCACGACTTCAACAACATGCTCGGCGTGATCGTCAACTATGCGAACTTCGTCATCGAGGAGGCCGAGTCACCGACGCCCGACCTCAAGGCGGTCGCGGCGGACGCCAAGCAGATCGTCCGCGCCGGTCAGCGGGGGACCGATCTCACCCATCAACTGCTCTCCTTCGCCCGGCGGGAGGTCGTGCGGCCGCAGGTGGTCGATCTCAATGCCGTGATCTATTCGGTGGAGGAGATGCTGCGGCAGTCGCTGGGCGAGTACATCAACCTGCTCATCCGGGCGGAGCCCGAACTGCCGGCCGTCGTGTGCGATCCGGCGCAGATCGAGCAGATGCTGGTGAACCTGGTGTCGAACGCCCGGGACGCGATGCCGGGCGGCGGTGATCTGGTGATCGACACCGGGCGGCACGGGGACCAGGTGCGCCTTCGGGTCAGCGACTCGGGGACCGGGATGTCCTCCGACGTGCTGGATCGTGCCTTCGAGCCGTTTTTCACCACGAAGGGCAGCGGTGGTACGGGTTTGGGCCTGGCCACGGTGTACGGGATCGTGACGCAGGCCGGCGGGGAAGTGTCGCTCACCTCCACGGTGGGGGTGGGCACGACCGTCAACGTGCTGCTGCCCGTCGCCTCGTCCACCAACACCTCCGATGTCGCATCCGCCTCCGATATGTCGCCCGCCGGGGGGCATGGGGAGACGTTGCTGGTCGTCGAGGACGAGGCGGCGCTGCGGGAGGTGGCCGGGCGGATCCTCTCCCGGGCCGGCTATCACGTGCTCTCGGCCGAGTGCGGCGTCACCGCGCTGGAGCTGGCCGCCCGGACCGAGGGCGCGATCGACCTTCTGGTGACCGACGTCGTGATGCCCGGGATGCTGGGCAAGGAGCTGGCCGAGCGGCTCACCGGCATGCGGCCGGACACCCGGGTGCTCTACATGTCCGGGTACGCCCAGCCGGTGCTGCACTCGCAGGGCACGCTCGACCCGGGGGTGGCGCTGCTGGAGAAGCCCTTCACGGCCGGGGACCTGCTCGCCGCCGTACGCCGGCGATTGGACGACTGACCCTTTTTCTGGCGTGCCCGTTCTTGATCGGTCCCTGCCTGTTCTTGATCCGGAAGGGGCATATATTTCATTGATGCGCCGGATCGGGATCATGGGTGGCACCTTCGATCCGATCCACCACGGGCACCTGGTGGCGGCCAGCGAGGTGCAGGCCCGCTTCGAGCTCGACGAGGTCGTCTTCGTGCCGACCGGTCAGCCGTACGAGAAGGGCCGGGTCTCCCCGGCCGAGGACCGCTACCTGATGACCGTCATCGCGACGGCCTCGAACCCGCGTTTCCACGTCAGCCGGGCGGACATCGACCGGGACGGGCCGACCTACACCGTCGACACGCTGCGGGACATGCGCGCGATCTTCGGGGTCGGCGCCGAGCTGTACTTCATCACCGGCGCGGACGCCCTGGCCCGCATCCTGAGCTGGCGGGATGCCCTCGAGATGCTGACCATGGCGCATTTCGTGGGCGTCACCCGGCCCGGCTTCGACCTCACCGACGACCACCTGCCGGCCGACACGGTGACCCTGGTCGAGGTGCCGGCCATGGCGATCTCCTCGTCCGCCTGCCGCGACCGGGTGGCCGCCGGCCAACCGGTCTGGTACCTGGTGCCCGATGGTGTCGTTCAGTACATCAACAAGCGCGGGCTCTATCGGGGCTCGGGAAATGTCACACCGGTGTGAGACGCTTGTAGCTCCAGGACACCGAACGAGGGGACGCTCTTGCCCGTCAGCGAACGCGCGCTTGAATTGGCGATGACGGCCGCGCAGGCCGCCGCCGACAAGAAGGCGCAGGACATCGTCGTCATCGACGTCGCCGAGCAGCTCTACATCACCGACGCCTTCGTGATCGCCTCCGCCTCCAACGAGCGGCAGGTCATCGCCATCGTCGACGCCATCGAGGAAGCCCTGGTCAACCTGCCGGAAAAGGCGAAACCCGTGCGCCGTGAGGGCGAGCGGCAGGGTCGCTGGGTGCTTCTCGACTACGTCGACATCGTCGTCCACATCCAGCACGCCGAGGAGCGCGAGTTCTACGCCCTCGACAAGCTGTGGAAAGACTGTCCGACGATTCCGTTCGTCGACCGGGACATGGTCGACGCGGACGCGTCGTGAGCCGATTCTCTAGGCTTGTCCCGTGAGCCGGTTGATCGTGTGGCGTCATGGGAACACCGACTGGAACGCCACTCATCGCGTCCAGGGGCAGACCGACGTGCCGCTGAACGCGGTCGGCCGCCAGCAGGCCGTCGACGCGGCCGAGCTACTGGTCAAGATGCGGCCCGACGTGATCGTCTCCAGCGATCTGCACCGCGCGGCCGACACGGCGGCGGCGCTGGCCGCGCTCACCGGGCTGAAGATCGGCTACGACAAGCGGCTGCGCGAGCGGTACTTCGGCAGCTGGCAGGGTCTGACCATGGCCGAGGTGGCCGACCTGCACCCCGACCAGTACGACCGGTGGCAGCACGGCCAGGAGGTCGGCGGCGAGGTCGAGACCCTGGCCGACCTGGGCCGGCGCGTCTCCGAGGCGCTGCACGCGGCGGCCGAGCTCTCGCCGCCCGGCGGCACGGTCGTGGTGAGCACGCACGGCGCGGCGGCCCGGCAGGGCATCGGGCACCTGCTCGGCTGGCCGCTCGAGCAGTTGCGCACGCTGCGGGCCCTGCAGAACTGTCATTGGGTCGAGCTGACCCACGACCGGGAGCGTGGGTGGCAGGTGGCGGCGTACAACGTGGGGCCGTTCGCCGACCGGCCGGTCCCCCCGCCGGTCTGAGGATCCGATCGCCGGTCTTTGGAACCGGCCCCCGGTCCGCCCGCCGATCTTCGGAACCGCCCTGCCATCGGGTAGCGTCCAAGGATCATGCTGACTCGTCGATTCGCCGTCGCGCTGACGCTTCTGACCTGCCTGGCCGGGTGCGCCGGCAACAATGCCTCGCCGTCCGCCGATTCCGGCTCGTCAGCGACGGCAGCGACGTCAGCCGGCCCGTCAGCGACGTCGGCCGCGTCGCCGAAACCCTCGGACAGCGCCGCCACCGAGTCGCTGACCGGCACGGTCGAGGCCGGTGTCGAGCCCAATTGCCGGCTGATCAAGGACGACGCCGGCTCCCACGTGCTGTTTTTCGAAGACCCGTCGCTGAAGACGGAGGCGCCCGTGGGCAAGAAGGTGACGGTCACCGGTCACTCCGAGCCCGGCATGATGACCACCTGCCAGCAGGGCACGCCGTTCATCGTCGCGGCAGTCAGCCCCGCTTGATCGCGCCTTGCCACCGTCCAGGGCCAAGTATCGGTTAACGTGCCTCGCATGCCCGTCGCGGTTGTCACCGACTCCACCGCGTACCTGCCGGCCGAACTGGCCGGCTCGTATGACCTGACCGTCGTCCCCCTGACCGTGGTGATCAACGGCACCGAGGGCGTGGAGGGCGAACAGGTCGGGCCGGCCGAGGTGGCCCGCGCGCTGAGCGCCCGCCGATTCGCGGTCAGCACGTCTCGCCCCGCGCCGTCCCAGTTCGCCGACGCCTACGGCAAGCTACTGGCGGCCGGCGCGGACGGAATCGTGTCCGTGCACCTGTCGGCCAAGCTGTCCGGCACCTACGAGGCCGCCTGCCTGGCCGCGGCCGACCTGGGCGACCGCGTCCAGGTCGTCGACAGCAAGACCACCGGCATGGGCCTGGGCTTCGCCGCGCTGGCCGCCGCGAGCGCGGCAAACAAGGGCAAAGACCTGGCTTCCGTACGCGAGGCAGCAGCCGACAACGCGTCCCGGGTCAACACGTTCTTCTACGTGGACACCTTGGAGTTCCTACGCCGGGGCGGCCGAATAGGCGCCGCCCAGGCCCTGCTGGGCACGGCCTTGGCGGTGAAGCCCATCCTCCACGTGGTCGACGGCGCGATAGTGGTCCGCGACAAGGTCCGCACCGCCGGCCGGGCCTTGGCCAAGCTGGTAGACCTGGCGGTAGAAGCAGCCGGCGACCGTGACGTGGACATCGCGGTCCACCACTTGCAGACCCCCGACCGAGCAACAGCCCTGGCCGACGCGATCGCCGCACGCCTGCCCGACCGTCTCCGAGACTGCTACATCACCGAGATAGGCGCGGTAGTAGCCGCCCACGTAGGCCCAGGTTTGGCCGGCGTCGTCGTCCACCGCCGCTCCTAGACCCCACCCGTCCCGTCCCGACCGCCTCGGGTCGTGCGCGCCCTAAGTGCCGCTATTCACTCGGCCCCCGCCAGTCATATCGCCACAGCACTTCGCCACCGCACCCGAACGACGACACCGGCTCGCCATCCGGGTGGCCCGGGCCGCCGGCGAACTCGGCCGCCCAGTGGCCGCCCCACACCGCAGGTCAGCGCGACGAGTGCCGCACCGACCCACGCCGCGGGTCAGCGCGACGAGTGCCCGCACCGGTTCACGCCGCGGGTCAGTGCGACGAGTTCCCGCACCCCGCCACTGGTCCTAGCCGCCCCGGCCAGCCGACGGCTGCCCAGCGCGTGGGCTCGTAGCCAGGCACCACGGTCAGGTGCGTCAGCACGTCGCTCCACGGGCGGACATCATCGCCGAGCTGCACCTCGTCAGCCTCCGGCAGAAGCGCCGCCTCGTCGCGACCCCAGACCGCCCGCGTGCGCCAGCCCTCCGCCGCCGAGCCCACGAGCCTGAGCTCCGCCATTGCCACGCCGTCCGTCAACCCATCGGTCCCGCTGGTCCCGCCGGGCTCATCGGTCTCGCCGGGCTCATCGGTCCCGCCGGGCTCATCGGTCCCGCCGGGCGCACCGGTCCCGCCGGTGCCGCCGGGCTCACCGGTCTCGCCGGGCTCACCGGACCCGCCAGGCCAGCTCGACCCGCCTGGCTTACCTGGCCCACCGGGCGCAGCGGGTTTGCTCGGTCTGAGCGGCCCGCGGCGTTGGTCGGCGTGCTCGGGCGGTTGGGCGGCCTGGCGGCTGTACTCGTGGACGGCCAGCACCCGCTCGGCCCGCCGCACCGCCTGGTGCAGCGGATGGTCGGGCGCCACCGTGTAGGGCACCGTGCAACCGCGCTCGTCGGACCGATATGCCATCGGCGTGATTGGCCGTGCGGAGGCCGCGTAGATCTCCTCCGCCTGGGCGAAGAGCCCTGGGAGGTGCTCGCTCGCGTCCGCCGTGACCAGCAACGTGCCGCGCTCCGGCGCGAACGCCACCGGCACACCGCCCACCTGTCCCGCCAACCCCTCGAGCCAACGCTCGAGCAGCAAGTGTGACGTCCAGTAGGCGTCCCCGTCGTCGACGAACCGCACCACCACCGGCTCGGTCGCTACCCCCTGCAGCACCGCTCCGGACAGGTTCGCCCGGGCCGCTGCGAATACCTCCTCCGCGCTCACCCCCCAGACGGCCGGCTGATCCGGCCCGACGTAGGTCATCGTCTCCGGCTGATCTACCACCACGTACTCGTACAGGAATGGCAGAACTGGACGCCGCAGCGGCGACCCCGGCGTGCCTCCCCGCAACACCGGGCGCAGCAGCGGCCGCACCTCCGCCCAACCCTGCGGCAGTTCCGGCGCCGTCACCAGGCCGGCGACGAACCGATCCACCTGGCCTCTCCGTCGCCTGCCCCGCATCGCCAGCAGCGGGGCGAGCTCCAGGATCGTCGATGTCTCGTCACCGTCCGCGGTGAAGCGGACCCGGAAACCGCGTGCGTCGTATCGTGCATCGGTGAACCCTGCTCGGCGCAGCCGGCGGATCACCTGACCGCCGAGTCGCGCTCGGGCAATCCTCTCCAGCAGGCCCACCCGATGCCTCATCTCCCCTGAGGCCGCCGACCCTAGCGCACCGGACCGACAGTTTTCTGCCCCCGTACGACCCGGGCCTCAAGATCATCGTCGTAGCCCAGGTCAACCGCGAGCCCGGCGTCCTCGGCCACGGCCAGGGCCGTCTCGACCTGCGCCCCGGTGATCTCGGAGAGCACGATTCCGCGGGGCGCGAGCCACTCGCCGGCCCGGCAGGCCACCGCCCGGAAGACGTCGAGACCGTCGTCGCCGCCGTCCAGCGCGGTGGGTGGCTCGTGATCGCGGGCCTCGGCGGGCAGTAGCGCGATGTGCCGCGTCGCGACATAGGGCACATTGGCCAGCAGCACGTCGATCCGGCCGCGCAGACCCGTGGGCAACGCGTCGAAGAGGTCGCCCTGGTAGACGTTGTCGCCCAGGTTGTCCCGGGCGCAGGCCACCGCCACCGGGTCGACGTCGGCGGCGTGCAGCTCGATCCCGGGCCGTTGCGCGCGCACCGCCAGCCCTAGGGCGCCCGACCCGCAGCACAGGTCGACCACGACCGACCCCGCGGAGGCAGCCGCACTCGCCATCCGGACGAGAAGCTCACTGCGTACGCGAGGAACAAAGACGCCCGGCAGCAGCCGGACCCGGACCCCGCAGAAGTCGGCGTAGCCGACGACCTGCTCGAGCGGTTCGCCCAGCGCGCGTCGCTCGACCATCGCCCGCAGGGCGGTCTCGTCGGTCGCCGCGGCGCGCAGCACCTCGGCCTCATCCTCGGCGAATACGCAGCCCGCAGCGCGCAGCCGCGTGATCGACTCGACCATCGCAGCCGCGGTAATCGCCGTTTCCACACGCAGTCCTTAGCACAAAACAGTGGGCCGTGGCAGTTATCCACAATCCACAGGGCTCCAAATTGGTCGAGCGTGGCGCCCGGCGAATTCCCTACCGTGCCTGGCGTGCGTGAGGACGACGTCGTAGCGGCAAGGCTGCGGTCGGTCCTGGCCGCGACGATCGATGACGTACGCGACCGGGCCGCCACCGCGGCCCCGCGACGCATCCTCTACGGCGGTCCGCTTCCCTCGTCCCGCTACACGACGGCGCTCACCGATCTCGCCGAGGCAGGCGAGCCGCTGGACTGGTCGGACGTCATCTCCACGTGGCCGGACGACGTCGACCTGGATCCGCTGCCGGACGACTTCGACCCGAGTATGGCGCCGGACGACTTCAACCCGGGTATGGCGCCGGACGACTTCGACCCGGGTACGGCGCCGGAGGCGGCTACTCCCGTGATCGACGTGCCGGAAGTGTCCGAATCGGACGCGACCTGTGGCTACCGGCCGGGAACGCCGTGGGCCTCGCCGCCGGCGTCGCTCGCGACGGCAGCGCTGCCCAAGAGCCCGCCCGCCGGGAGCTCGCACGCCGAGCGCCCGCACGCCGAGCGCCCGCACGCCGAGCGCCTGCACGCCGAGCGCCTGCACGCCGAGCGCCCGCACGCCGATATGCCACCCGCCGAGAGCCCACCCGATCCACCGCCCGACCTCGGAGATCTCATGCACGACGCCGAGCCGTTCGGCTCCTCCCGGACGCCGACCGTGCGCCCCGCCGACCCTTCGCGCCGTCCGCTGCCACCGCCCGCGTGGGTCCTGCCGGAGGATCCGGACGATGCCGTGCCCTGGCCGGCTGCGCCCGACCCCGATCTCGACGAGCCAGAACCCGCGTTGAGCAGCGCGGGAGCGTTCGGCGGCGGCGTGCCCGAGGCCGGCCGTCGCCTCGGACTCGGCGCGTTCGACCCCGGTCGGCGCGGCGTCAAGGCGCTGGCCGCGGTGGCCGTCGCCGTGCTCGCGATCGCCGCCTATCTGGCCTGGCACGCCCGGCCGCAGGTGGAGACCGTCGCGCCGCCGTCGTTCGGCGCGACCGGCGCGGTTATGGAGCCGTCCGGCCCCGTGGACGCCAGCGCCGCCGCCACCGAACTGGTGGTCGCGGTGGGCGGCAAGGTCCGCAAGCCAGGCCTAGTACGGCTGCCGCCCGGCGCCCGCGTGGCCGACGCGCTGGACGCGGCCGGCGGCCCCGAGCCCGGCGTCGACGTGGCGATGCTCAACCTGGCCCGCAAGGTGGTCGATGGCGAGCTCATCATGGTCGGCGTCACCCCGTCCCCGGGCGCGGCGATGCCCGCCGGTCCGGCGGCGACCGGTGCTGCCGTACGTCCGGGCGGTCTGGTCAATTTGAACACCGCCACCCTCGCTGACCTGGACACCCTGCCCGGCGTCGGCCCGGTGCTCGCCCAGCGGATCCTCGATGCGCGCACCGCCCAGGGCGGCTTCCGGGCGGTCAGCGACCTGCGCAAGGTCGACGGCATCGGCGACGCCCGCTACGAGCAGCTGAAAGACCTGGTGACGGTATGACGGATCTTCGGCTTGCGGGGTTTGCGGTAGCGGTCTGGCTGTCTTCGCTCGCGGCGCTCTTTCTCTCCGCCCGCTCCGGCCTCCTGCTCGGCGCGGCTGCCCTCGGCGGGGCGGCGCTGGCAGTTGCGGTCCTGCCGCCGCATCCGGCCCGCTGGATCGCGGTGGCGGCCCTGCTCGGCGCGGGCTGTGGCGCCGGCATGACCGGCGCGCGGGTCACGACCCGCGAATCCGGGCCGCTGATCGCGCTGATGCGGGCCGGAGATCCGGTACGGGTGGAAGCCGTGGTCCGCGACGACCCGCGTGCCGTGCACGGGTCGCCGGGCCTGCCTCCGACGTACCTGGTCGCGGTCGATCTGAGCGAGGTCGTCGCCGAGGACGGGCCGCCGCTGCGGTTGTCGGCGCGTGCGCTGGTGCTCGGTAGCGGTCCGGGCTGGCGCGGCCTGCTGCCCGGTCAGCGCCTGACCGCCCGCGGCAAGCTGATCCCGCCGCGCGGCGGTGACCTGCGCGCGGCCGTCCTTTCCAGCAAGGAGCCTCCCCGGCTGATCGGGCAGCCACCGTGGGTGCAACGCGCGGCGGGGGTGCTGCGGTCCGGCTTGCAGCGCGCCTGCGAGCCGCTCCCCGACGATGTCGGCGGGCTGCTGCCCGGTCTTGTCGTGGGCGATACCAGCCGCCTTGATCCGGCCCTGGGCGACGATTTCCGGACGACCGGGATGACGCATCTGATGGCCGTCAGCGGCGCCAACGTCGCCATCCTGCTGGGCGTCGTGCTCTTCGCGATGCAACGGACCCGCGCCGGGCCGGTGACGCGCGCCGCGGTCTGTGCGGTCGTGCTGGTGGGTTTCGTAATCCTGGCCAGGCCGTCGCCGAGCGTGGTGCGTGCGGCCGCCATGGGCGCGATCGGCCTGATCGGCCTCGCCTCCGGGCGGCCCAGGGCCGCGTTGCCTGCCCTGGGTGCCGCGGTCGCGGTCCTCATCCTGTACGACCCGGAACTGGCCGCCGATCCCGGGTTCGCGCTGTCGACGCTGGCCACGGCGGGTCTGCTGCTGCTGGCGCCGCCATGGCGGGACGCGCTGCGGCGACGCGGCTGGCCGGCGGGCGCGGCCGAGGCGCTGGCCGTTCCCGCGGCCGCGCAGGTGGCGTGCGGCCCGGTCATCGCCGGCCTGTCCGGCACGGTCAGTCTCGTGGCCGTCCCGGCCAATCTCGTGGTCGTCCCCGCGATCGCCCCCGCCACCCTGCTCGGGGTCGCCGCGGCCGTGCTCTCGCCGGTGTGGCCCGGCGGGGCCGAGTTTGCGGCCTGGCTGGCGCATTGGCCGGCGAGGTGGCTGGTGCTGGTCGCGACCTACGGCGCCCGGGTGCCGTCCGGGGCGCTGCCCTGGCCGGCCGGGGTGTGGGGCGCGCTGCTGCTCGCGGCGATCACGGTGGCGCTGCTGGTGGCGGCCCTCCGGGCGATCGTGCGGCGGCTGGTGCTGGTGACGGCCCTGGCCGGGATGCTGGGTGCGCTGCCGGTACGGGTGGTCGCCTCCGGCTGGCCACCGGGCAACTGGGTGATCGTCGCGTGCGCGGTCGGCCAGGGCGACGCGATCGTGCTGCCCGCCGGTCCGGCGCGTGCGGTAGTGGTCGATGCCGGACCCGAGCCCGACCCGGTCGACCACTGCCTGCGCCGGCTCGGAGTGCGTCAGATCGTGCTGTTCGTGGTCAGCCACTTCCACGTCGACCACGTCGGCGGGGTGGCCGGGGTGTTCCGCGGGCGTCAGGTGCTGGCCGTCGTCGGCCCCGGCTGGCCCGATCCGCCCGCGGGCCGGGCGTCCGTGGTGGCCGCGGCCGGGCGGCTCCCGCTGCACGTGGTCGGGCCAGGCTGGGCGTACGCGGTCGGCGGCCTGCGGCTGACCGTGATCGGACCGTACGAGCCGCTGCACGGCACCAACTCCGACCCGAACAACAACTCCCTGGTGCTGCGGGCCGAGGTCAAGGGCGAGACGTTGCTGCTGCCCGGCGACGCGGAGACCGAGGAGCAGGACGAACTGCTGCGACACCTCGGGGCGGGCGCGCTGCGGGCCGACGTATTGAAGGTCGCGCACCACGGATCGAGCTACCAGGCGCCGGAGTTCCTCGACGCGATCGATCCGGCCGTGGCGCTGGTGTCGGTCGGCAAGGACAACGTCTACGGCCATCCGAACGCGTCGCTGCTCGCGCGGCTGGCGCGGGGCGGGGCGCGGGTGCTGCGTACGGATGAATCGGGAGATCTTGCCGCGGTCGCCACGGGGCGCGGCCTCGCCGTGGTGGCCCGGGGCTCGCCGCCGGCCAGGTAGTCGGTCGACACGCCCGGATGGTCGATGCGGGGAGGATAGGTGATGGCCGATGACTATGGTGACCAAGTCGTGGCGCGCTGTGGACATTCAGCCTGATCGAGCGACCGTACAGGGTCAGACGCATGGCGGGACGCCGATATGTCGGCTTTCGCATTCGGCGATCGGCAATCTGCGCGTAGGAGTGAGCCTCGCGGAAACGTCGGACCCCCGTGCGACGATGTTGGGCGTGAACACCGCACCTCCCGATCCGCTGCTGCTCATCCTCGGCGACGAGGAGTTGCTTGCCGCCCGCGCGGTCACGGCAGCGGTGGATACGGCGCGCGCCGCCGAGCCCGACGCGGACGTCCGGGAGTACGAGGGCGGCGCGATCTCGGCCGGCGAGGTCGCCGAGATGCTGAGCCCGTCGCTGTTCGGCGGCCGGCGGGTCCTGGTGATCCGCAGCGGGCAGGACGCGCGGAAAGATCTGATCGCCGCCCTGCTGGCGTATGCGAAGAGTCCCGACCCCGAGGTGACGCTGATCGTCACACATCTCGGCGGCGCCAAGGGCAAGGCGCTCGCCGACGGCCTGCGCGCGGCCGGGGCCACCGTGGTGCCCGCGGCGAAGCTCAAGGGCGATCGGGAGCGGATCGCGTTCGTCCGCGACGAGTTCCGCCGCAACGGGGGCCGGTGCGACGAGGCGGCCGCGTCCGCCCTGCTCGCGTCGGTCGGCAACGACCTGCGGGAGATCGCGGCGGCGTGCTCGCAACTGCTCGCCGACACCGACGGCAAGATCACCGAAGGGGTGGTGGCGCGCTACTACAAGGGCCGCGCCGAGGTGAGCGGCTTCACGGTGGCCGACGCCGCGATGATCGGAGATGTGCCCGGCGCGCTCGAGGCGCTGCGCTGGGCGCTGCACGTCGGGGTCGACCCGGTGCCGATCGCCGACGCCATCGCCGACGGCGTGCGCACGGTGGCGAGGGTCGCCGCGGCCGGTCGCGGCAACCCTTACCAACTGGCCAGCACGCTCGGCATGCCGGCCTGGAAGATTCAGCGTGCCCAGGAGCGCAGCCGCGGCTGGACCCCCGAGGGCCTGGTCGACGCGATGCGCGCCGCCGCCGACTGCAATGCCGCGGTCAAAGGTGGTGCCGAGGATCGTGGGTATGCGCTCGAGCAGGCCGTCTTCGCGGTGGTCGCGGCTCGCCGGGGAGGGGCGCGATGAGCCGCCCCCGCCGCGGCGAGGCACGCCCGCCGCTGTATGCCCGGATGCTCCGGCTGCGCCATGTCGCGCCGAGCGGCTTCCTCTGCTTCCTGTTCCTTGAGGGCACGGTGGTGCTGGGCGCGCTGCTCGCGCTGGCCGAGTTGGTGAGCTGGTGGGGCGTTCTCGTGCTGCCGGCGACGGTGGCCCTGAT
>NZ_JAOSZE010000067.1 GCF_025630775.1 Actinoplanes sp. KI2 | reverse complement strand
CTAATAGCGGAGATGATTGCCGACGACGTGGCGCGCGCTACCCGGCTTGCCCTCGAGACCCTTGCGGCAGCGACCCACCTCGACTGGCAGCAGCCGGCCGGCAGCCTGGAATGGAGTTGCTGGGAGACGGTCGAACACATGAGTGACGACCTCTTCGCGTACGCGGCGCAGCTCGGTCCCGCGAACCCGTCGACGAGCACCCATGTCCCATTCGGCTGGCAGCGACGTCGAGCCGGTGGGCCGGCCCTGACCATCTTCGTGAACCCGGCCGAGGGGCCGTCGGCACTGCTGGAAGTCTTCGAAGCCTGCGGGGCGATGCTGGTGGCCATGATCGATGCCGCACCGGCGGACCGGCTGTCATTTCACGCGTACGGTCCGTCCGATCCCTCCGGCTTCGCCGCGATGGGTGTCGTCGAGATCTTGGTTCACATGCATGACGTGGCTGCGGGATTGGACCTGGCCTGGACCCCACCACCTGACCTGTGTTCCGGCGCGCTGCGCCGGTTGTTCCGCTCCGCGCCGTCGGGCAATGAACCGTGGCGGACGCTCCTGTGGGCGACCGGCCGCGCGGACCTTCCCGGTCTGTCAGCGCAGACGTCTTGGACATGGGACGGTGCTCCGCGCCCGTGACGCGGACCGGCCCAAGGTCAGGCGGGTGGCGCCAAGACTCGGTTCTGGCACACGAAGCGTGGAGGGCAGCATTCCGGTATCAACGGTCAAGTCATCGACCCAGGCCGAGCGGTCCAGTGAGCTGCCGAGGTCAGTGAGTTCGACCAGCTTGATCACGTCGATACGGAGCGTCATGCTGGCGAGGTGAGTGATGACTACATTCGGCTGATCCCCAGCGACAAGCAGTGGCAGCCGAAGCCCGAGGCAGCGGAAGCAGCAACAAGCTACGTGGCCCAACTGTTCTCTGGGCCCCAAGATGACGTCGAAGAGGTCGAGGCGGAGTTTTACGACCAGGTCACGCTGATCGACGCCGGCGAGAACACCACCAAGATCTCCTGCTTGAACTGCGGCGGTGACATCGCCGTGGACTGGTTCTTTGACCTGATCGAAGAGAAGGGCGAAGCCTTCGGCAACCTTGATTTTGAGGTGCCGTGCTGTGGAGCCGTCGTTGCTCTGGATTCGCTGCGATACGACTGGCCCGTCGGGTTTGCCCGCTTCGAGATATGCGCCATGAATCCGACCCGAGCGAAGTACGAACTCGACTCTGCCGAACTCGCCGAGGTGGCCAGACTTCTTCAACACCCCGTCACTCAGATTCTCGCGCACTACTGATCGGCAGAGGTCCTCGCCTGTTCAACGGGCAAGCAGCACTCGCTTGCGGAGCAGGTCGAAGCTGGCTCTGCCGTACATCTGCAGCATCTTGATCCGGTTGACGTTGCCTCCACCGGCCCCGAACTACGCGGCAGGGTCAGGCCCGCGGTGACAGCGTCCAAGTCGCTGGTCAGGCCGTTGGTGAAGCTGGCGATGCCGGGCAATCCAGCCTGTTGGGCCGCGGCGATCCATTCGCCGAGCCGGCCGCCGTGCAGGCCGGTCAGCATCTCGGCGAACGAGCGCACCAGGTCAGCAGCGGTGGCCAGGAGCCCGCTCACGCTGCGCACAGGCGATCAAGAAGCCACGCTGAGCGTGGATGCGCGCATCTGCCGAGGTGCGGGCCTGGGCATGGCGCGTTCCCCTCTCGGGTCAAGATGGGAGTATGGCTGAGACAGGCGGGGTCGCGAGGCCGCAACCGATGTATGTCGTCCTCCGCGAGGTCACCGACGGGTCGTGGCGTCTGGTCGGCGAGGTCGCTCGACGCCCGGGCTTGCCGGCTCGACGTGGCCGTGCGCGGGCCGCGGAAGACGCGTTGGGGCGTCCGCCGTTGGCAGGCGAACGACTTGCTGTCATTCCGCGGAGCGAGTGGCACGTCGGCCTCGATTGGTGAGCGGCGAGCCAGAACAAGAGGCGTCCGCATCCGCTGCGGACAAGGCGTGCCCGGTCTCAGGCGCCCGTCACCGTGCGTGAACGGCGGGACCACCCGGCGATGCGTGAGCGGGTCTCGCCGGGGTGGGGCCAACACTCGCGAATATCGAGGACGTCGCTCTGAACGGGAAGATCGCGTCTTTCGGGTCACCTTGTTAAGAGTTCTGAAACATTGACGACATTCGTTGCAGGACTTACCGTTCCAAGCACGAGAGAGCGCTCTCACAGTTGCGGGAGGCGTGATGGGACCGGTCGTTCGACGTACGGGATTGGCGGTTGTCGTGGTTGTCGCGGCCGGACTGGGAATGACGGCGCTCGGCGGCACGGCCGGCGCCGCCACCCTCGGTGCGGGCAGTTACACCGAGGCCCTGCCGGCCGGCGCGAGCCTGCCGACCGGCTGCGGAGACCTGTCCACGAACCCCCGCCAGTTCATGACCGCCGACGCGCCGGCCGGTCCGGTCCCGACCAACGACTGGTGGTCGTCGCTGGTCTACAAGAAGTACGACTGCGCCTACAGCGAGAACCTGCACGCGCACCCGACGAGCTACGACACCACCTCCGGTGGGCTGGGCTTCTCCTACAACACCACGCCGCAGATCAGTGGTTCGGCCACCGGGGTGGGCGAGTACCACTACATCTACCGGGAGGACTTCACCGCCGGGGTGGCCGGGCTGAACGCGCCGCGGACCCTGGTCGACTCCTGGACCGACTGGACCGTCACGCCGTACTGGAATGACGGCACCCGGACCATGAAGGCGACCATCGGCCACGGCCTGCCGTTCGCGTACTTCCAGATCACCGGCGGCAACGCCCAGATCACCGCGACGAGCACCCCGACCGTCTGGTCCAACAGCGGAGCGTGGATCGGCTACTCGGTCGCCGGCAAGGACTACGTCGCGTACGCACCGACCGGAGCCACCTGGTCGGTGAGCAACACCGTCATCACCTCCACGCTGAGCGGCAAGGACTACTTCTCCATCGCCGTGCTGCCCACCACGCCGGCCACCGGCACCGCCGACAAGATCGCCCTGGCCACCAGCTACGGCAGGTACGCGCACAACCATGTCACCGGCACCCGCGTGTCGTACGCGTACGACCAGCACACCAGCCGCGTCACCACCACGTACACGGTCACGACCACCGCGCGCGAGGGCTCCGGCGCCGGGACCGTCATCGGTCTCTATCCGCACCAGTGGCGGGCACTGACCGGTGCGACGCCCATCGCGCAGACCTACGTCACCGCCCGGGGAACGATGAAGAACCTCGTCGGCGCCTCGTCGTTCACCACGTCGGCGGTGTTCAACGGGGTGCTGCCCGAGGTGCCCGCGGTGGCCGACAGCACCGGGGCCGACCTGGCCACCCTCGACGGCTACCTCGACCAGGTCAAGAACAACCCGGTCAACGTGCTGGGGAACGACACCTACTGGACCGGCAAGGCCCTCGGTGCCGGTGCGCGGATCGCGGAGATCGCCGACCAGATCGGTCGCACCGACGTCCGCGACACCGCGCTGTCGGCGATCCGTGCCCAGCTGACCGAGTGGTTCACCGCGACGCCGGGCAAGACGGCGAAGCTGTTCTACTACGACCGGAACTGGGGCACGCTGATCGGCTACCCTGCGTCGTACGGTTCCGATACCGAGCTCAACGACCACCACTTCCACTACGGCTACTTCATCGCCGCCGCCGCGACGCTGGCCAAGTTCGACCCGTCCTGGGCGGCCGACTCCCGCTACGGCGGCATGGTGGACCTGCTGATCCGCGATGCCGACAACTACGACCGTGGCGACACCCGGTTCCCGTACCTGCGAGATTTCGACATCTACGCCGGGCACGACTGGGCGTCCGGGCACGGCGCGTTCTTCGCCGGCAACAACCAGGAGTCGTCGTCGGAGGGGATCAATTTCGCGAACGGGCTCATCCAGTGGGGACAGGCGACCGGCAACGCCGCGATCCGCGACGCCGGCATCTACCTGTGGACGACGCAGTCGGCCGCGATCAACGAGTACTGGTTCGACATCCACGACGAGAACTTCCCGTCGGCGTTCGGCCACGGCACGGTCGGCATGGTCTGGGGCGACGGCGGCGCGTACGCCACCTGGTTCGCCTCCGCACCGGAGCAGATCCACGGCATCAACACGCTGCCCATCACCGGCGGCCACTTCTACCTGGGCAACGACCCGGCGTACGTGCGGCGCAACTACGCCGAGATGGTCGCCAACGCCGGGCACGAGCCGGCGCTCTGGCAGGACATCGCCTGGCAGTACCTGGCGCTCGGCGACGGCGACGCGGCGCTGGCGAAGTTCCGGGCCAGCAGCGGCTACCCCCCTGAGGAAGGCGAGACCAGGGCGCACACGTTCCACTGGATCCGGAACCTGGCCGCGCTCGGGACGACCGACCTCACCGTCACCGCCGACCATCCGCTCTACCGCGTCTTCAGCAAGAACGGCGCCAAGACGTACGTCGCGTCCAACATCACGAATACGGCGCTCACCGTGACCTTCTCGGACGGCACCGTGCTGGACGTGCCGGCCGGCCGTACGGTCGCCGCCGGCGCGACGAGCTTCTCCGGTGGCAACGCCACCGGCGGCGGGATCACCCCGACGCCCACGTCCACCCCGACCCCCACCGCCTCCCCGACCCCGACCGCCTCCCCGACCGCGACACCGACCGCCTCCCCGACCGCGACACCGACGCCGACGACCTCCGGTCCGCCGGTCGGTGGTGGAGCGGTCCGGTATCTGCAGGCCGGCGGCGTACTGGCCGATGCGGCAGGTACGGCCGGCACCGCGACCGTGGCGGCGGCGTCGGGCGGCAACGACAACCAGCCGCACGCACCGATCACCTTCCTCGCGACCGGGCTGAACCTCGCGTACCGATCCGGCGCCGCGACCGCTTTCAGCATCTCGGTGGATGCGGGCACCTCGGTCGGCAACGCCACCCAGATCCGCGTCTCGTACGACCTGACCGGCGACGGCAGCTTCGACCGGGTCGAGACGTACCGCTACTTCGCCACCGACCCGATCCCCGGCTGGGAGCGATACACCGACGCTGTCGGCCAGGTCACCTCCACCGGAACCTTCGGCGACCTGGCGAACGGCACGGTCAAGGTGGAGATGTGGAGCGCCATCGGCTCCGCGTCGAGCACGGTGTCGCTGGGCACGCTGTCCACGGTGACGCTGCCGTACCAGTGAGTTCTCACGTTTTCATCGGGACCTGGGGCAGCACGGTCAGCGGCAGTGAGGTGCGGAACTGTCCCGGGGTCACCGGCTCGGCACGTTCCTTCCACGGGTCCCGATAGGCGCCGACCGCCGCGTCCATCCGAGCGTCCAGGTCGGCGGCGATGCCCTCGGCGTCCTCAACCACCACCGCCCGGATCTTCTCGATCCCGACCCGCGGCACCCACGCATAAGTACGCTCCAGCCAGTTCCCGTTCTCCCGGTAGTACTGCAGGAACCGCCCGGTCAGCGTGATCACTTCCTCAGGCGAGGACACGGTGGCCAGCAGATCACCCTTGCGGACATGCGCACCGGCCGCACCACCGACATAGATCTCCCATTTACCGCCGTCAACAGCAACAACACCCAGATCCTTGACGTACGCCTCGGCACAGTTCCGCGGGCAGCCAGTGACCGCAAGCTTCATCTTCCCCGGCCCCTCAATACCCTGGAACCGCTCCTCGATCGCAATCCCCAGAGCCGTCGAATCACCCACCCCGAACCGGCAGAAATCCGACCCCACACACGTCTTCACCGTGCGGAAACTCTTCGCGTACGCATACCCCGACGGCATATCCAACTCAGCCCAGATCTGCGGCAACTTCTCCTTCGGAATACCCAGCAGATCGATCCGCTGACCACCGGTCAACTTCACCATCGGCACCCCATGCCGCTCGGCCACCTCAGCAATCCGCCTCAGATCAGCCGGAGTGGTGACACCACCCTTCATCTGCGGCACCACCGAAAACGTGCCATCACGCTGAATGTTCGCGTGCACCCGATCATTGATGAACCGGGCATCCCGCTCGTCGACGTACTCCGCGCCCCACATCATCTTCAGCAGCGACGCCAAACCCATCTTGCTCTTCGCGTCCTCCTCACCACCCAGCTTCGCGAACACCGACGACACCGACTTCAGCTGATAGAGCCGGATCGCGTCCATCAACTCCGGCTTCGGCATCGGCACACCCGGCACGTAATACGACGCAGCCGGATCCTCCTCGACCTCACCACCCGCCGCCCACTCCACAATCCGCCGCACCAACGGCTTACAGGTGCCACAACCCTTCCCCGCCCGGGTCTTGTCCATGACACCGCCGACGGTCCTGCAGCCACTGTCCACACAGGCCTTGATTACGCCCTTCGCCACCCCATTGCAGTTACACACCTGCTCGTCGTCGGCCATCTCGGCCGGGCTCACCTCGCCGACCGGACCACCCAGGTCGAACAACAACCCGGCCCGCTCCTCCGGCAACGGCAACCCGCGATCGAACGCCTGCATCAGAAACGCGACCTTGCGGACATCGCCGACCAGCGTGGCGCCCACCAACCGGCCACCCCGGATGATCACGTTCTGGTAGACGCCCTTCGACGGCTCGGCGTACGTGACCTCCTCGTCGCCGGCGCGCTCGGGCCCGGTCAGGCCCATCGCGGCCACGTCGACGCCGGCCACCTTCAGCTTCGTGGCCACCTGCGAGCCGTGGTACTCGGCGTCCGGGTTCGTCCCGGTGAGATGGTCGGCGAGCACCTTGGCCTGCTCCCACAGCGGGGCGACCAGCCCGTACACCTCGCCGCGGTGCTGCGCGCACTCGCCCACCGCGTAGATGTCGTCCTCATCCAGCGCCCGCATCCGATCGTCGACGACGATGCCGCGCTCCACCACCAGACCGCTCGCCGCGGCCATCTCGGCGTTGGCGCGGATGCCGGTGGCTACCACCACGACATCGCACTCGATGGTGCGGCCGTCGGCGAGCTTGACCCCGGTGACCGCGTGCTTGCCGAGGATTTCGGTGGTCGACGCGCCGACCACCACGTCGAGGCCGAGCCGCGCTTCGAGGGTGGTCCGCAGCATCTCGCCGGCAACCCCGTTGAGCTGGGCATTCATCAGGTGGCCGGCGGAGTGGACGACGGTGACGCGCGGGAGGTGGGTCTGCAGGCCGCGGGCCGCCTCCAGGCCCAGCAGACCACCGCCGATGACCACGGCGTGCTGGTGTTCCCGCGCGTACCGGATCATCGCGCGGGTGTCGTCGAGCGTGCGGAACACGAAGACGCCCTGGTGGTAGCCGCGGCCCGGACGGCGGATGCCGGCGATCGGGGGTACGAACGCCCGGCTCCCGGTCGCGATGATCAGCTTGTCGTACGGCGTGACGGTGCCGTCGGCGGCATGGACGGTCCTGGCGAACCGGTCGATCCGATCGATCCGTGTCCCGACGCGCAGCGTGATGCCGTTCTCGGCGTACCAGGAAAGGTCGTTCAGGAAGATGCCGGACTCGTCCTCCACGCCCGCAAGCACATTGGACAGCATGATCCGGTTGTAGTTGCCGTAGGGTTCGTCGCCGAACATCGTGATGTCGAAGTCGCCGCCCCGGGCGAGGATCTCCTCCACCGTCCGGGCGCCGGCCATCCCGTTGCCGACGACCACCAGTCGTTGTCGCATCAGACCTCCACCAGGCCGAGGTCGACGATGACGGTGCCGGCCAGCCCCGCGGGCGCGGCGATCCACAGCTCCACCGTCGTGCCGGACAGCAGGTCCTCCACCACCCGGAGCGGCACGTGGACCTCGCCCTTCGCGCCGATCGGGAAGTAGCGCATCGGCTGGCCGTCCCGCACCAGCACGACGCAGACCAGTTCGGCGGTGGCGTTGCCGCCCCGGAAGTAGACCGCCTGAGCGGCCACCCCGCCGGGCACCACGTAGGACGGTCCGGCATCCAACGGCGCCGGCCGGTCCAGGCCCTTGCCCTCGAACGAGAAGACTCCTTGCAGGAAACGTGGGGTCGACTGCACGGCTAATCGGTTCCTTTCTCGTGTCGGGTGATCGCCACCGCGCACACCTTGAACGCGGGCATCCGGGAATGGGGATCGAGGGCCGGGTTGGTGAGCGCGTTCGCGCCCGGCCAGTGGAACGGGGCGAAGACGGTGTCCGGGCGGATCCCGTCGGACAGCCGGGCTCGCATCACCGCGGCCCCACGCCGGCTGCGCAGCTCGACCAGGTCACCGTCGGCGATGCCGTGCCGACGCGCGAGGTCCGGGTGAATCTCCGCGCGCGGCTCGGGGAGGGCCACGGTCAGCGCCTTCACCCGGCGGGTCTGGGTGCCGCTCTGGTAATGCTGCATGTTGCGGCCGGTGGTCAGGACGTACGGGAACTGCCGGTCGGGCAGCTCGGCCGGATCGCGATGCTCGACCCGGACGAACCTGGCCTTGCCCGACGGCGTGGGGAAGCCGTCGGCGAACAACCGCGGGGTGCCGGGATGATCCTCGGAGGGGCAGGGCCAGAAGACGCCGTTCTCGGCCTCGATGCGCTGCCAGGTGATCCCGGCGTAATCCGCGATCCCGCCGGCGCTGGCCCGGCGCAACTCGTCGAAGACGGCACGCGGGTCGCTCGAGAAGAACTCGCCCCGGCCCAGCCTGGCGGCCAGCTCCGCGAGCACCTCGAGATCGGTCCTGACGTCCGGCGGCGGGGGCAGCGCGCGCTTGCGTCGCAGCACCCGGCCCTCCAGGTTGGTCATCGTGCCCTCCTCCTCGGCCCATTGGGCGGTAGGAAGGACAACGTCGGCGAGCTCCGCGGTCTCCGAGCGGAAAATGTCCGAGACGACGAGAAAATCGAGGTCGCCCAGCCGATCGGCGACCCGGTTGCTGTGCGGTGCGCTGACCGCGATGTTGCTGGCCAGCACCAGCAGGACACGTACCCCGTCGGGGGTGCCGAGGCGATCGAGCATCTCGTACGCGGATCGGCCCGGCCCGGGCAGCTCGTCGGGGTCGATCCCCCACACCGCGGCGACGTGTGCCCGTGCGGCGGGGTCGTCGATCCTTCGATAGCCGGGTAGCTGGTCGGCCTTCTGGCCATGCTCCCGGCCGCCCTGTCCGTTGCCCTGGCCGGTGATCGTGCCGTATCCGGAGAACGGCCTGCCGACCAGCCCGAGGGCCAACGCCAGGTTCAGGTACGCCTGCGCCGTGTCCGTGCCGTTGCTGTGCTGTTCGGCGCCGCGCGCGGTAAGGATCATCGCCGGGCGCTCGGTGGCCAGCAGGCGCACGGTCTCCCGCATCTGTGCCTCCGGCACACCGGTGATCCGCTCGACCCGCTCCGGCCAGTAGGCATTGGTGGCCGCACGGACCGCCCCGAACCCGGTGGTCCGCTCCGCGACGTAGACCTCGTCGACGTAGCCCTCCCGGATGGCGATGTGCAGCAGGCCGTTGGCCAGCGCCAGATCGGTGCCGGGGAGCGGTTGCAGGTGGAGGTGCGCGCCGGCCGCGGTGGCCGTGCGGCGCGGGTCGACCACGATGTGCCGCGCCCCGGCCGCCCGGCCCGCGTCGAGATACTGCATCGACGGCGGCATCGCGTCCGCCGGGTTCGCTCCGACGATCAGCACGGAACGGGCGCGTGCCACGTCCTCGAGCGGGAACGGCAACCCGCGGTCCACGCCGAGCGATCGGTTCGCCGCGGTCGCCGCCGCCGACATGCAGAACCGGCCGTTGTAGTCGATCGAGGACGACCGCAGCGCCACCCGGACGAACTTGCCCAGCGCGTACGCCTTCTCGTTGGTCAGCCCGCCGCCGCCGAACGCTCCGACGCTGTCCGGCCCGTACGACTGCTGTGCCGCCTGGATCGCCTTGGTGGTCAGCGACAAGGCCTCGTCCCAGCCGGCTTCGCGCAGCGGGCTCCGCCGGTCGCCGGGCTCCTTGCGTACCAGCGGAGTGAGCAACCGATCCGGATGATCCAGCAGATCCGCCGCGGTGTAGCCCTTGGCGCACAGGCCGCCCCGGTTCACCGGGAAGTCGCGCGGCTCCAACCGCACCCGTGGCAAGCCCGGGGTCAGCGTCATGCCGCACTGCAGCGCGCAGTACGGGCAGTGAGTCTCGGTCGTCTTCACAACCCCGATGCTCGGCCGCGATTGTTTGATGTGTGCGCCGTCGCTGTTGCGGGGGTGTTCGGAACGGGTTAAGTCCGCACGCGGAAGGGGGCGAGGGTGGCGCGGACCAGCTCGCCCGCGCCCAGTCGTGGTCGAACTGGGCCAGCACCGCGAGGTGTTGTCGCAGCTGGATGATCGGCATGCGAGCCTGCCAGCCGCTGTCGAGCGAGGTCAGCTCCGCGTAGAGCGCGAAGAACCCCCGGGCCTCGGGCGGGGGCGAGGTGGTCCACAGTCGATGCTCGGCGAAGAACGCGAAGCCGTCGTCGTTCCAGGTGTTGATCTGCCGGCGGCGACCCAGCCAGTTGTCGCGGTGCCATCCGAAGCGGGGGTGGACCGTGCTCGTGTGCAGGTGGGCGAGCGCGTGCGCAAACTGCTCCCAGAAGGCCTCGGTCCGCGGTCGCGCCTGCAGTGCCGACAACACCAGAAGCTCCCGGTTTGCCAGGATCACGTCGGGTGTCGCCAGGCCGCCCTCGCGCAGGGCGGCCAGCCCGTCGGCCTCCGCGACGAAGACGTCATCATCGAGGGCGCCGGCGAACGCTTTGACGAAACACCAGTGGCGCGCCGTCCCGGCGGGTTGCGATGCCCGCGAGCGCGGCGAGCCCACCGGTCACCGGTTCCACCGCGACGACATCCCGCATCCCGGACCGATGGAGGCGCTCGAGCAGGACCGGCACGCCCATCATCGTCCTCCGTAGCGATCGCTCCCCGACCCGGCGTGGCGAGCCTAACGGAGAGGCGGGCACCGAGAATGGCGGCCGGACGATTCAGCGGGCGGCGGACCTCTGCGGCTCGGAGCCTGAACACTTTGCGGGTCGATCGGCAATGTCAGGTTGGAAGCGCGGAGTTTGCCGAGGAGGGCCATGGCTTCGGATGCGGACTTGATAGGCCGGTCGCTGGATGGCGATGTCGACGCCTTCGTGGAGGTGGTCGAGCGTCATGAGGTCGCGGTCGGTTCGTACCTCGCTCGTCGGGTGGGGCGCGATGCGGCCGAGGACCTGCTGGGCGAGGTTTGGGTTGCGGCGTTCGAGTCGCGGCGATCGTACGACCGGTCGTACGACGATGCGCGGCCGTGGCTGTACGGGGTGGCGTTGAACCGGCTGCGTCGCTACTGGCGGTCCCGGCCGGCCGAGGACCTGGTCGCGGACGTGGCGGACCTGGCAACCGGTTGGGATCCGTGGTCGGCGGTGGACCTCGGCGTGGACGCCCGGGCGGTACTCCGGTCGGCCCTGATGCGGCTCAAACCCGAGGAGCGGGAGGTCCTGAGGCTCGTCGCCTGGGAGGACCTGACGGCGGCCGACGCCGCGCGGGCGCTCGGTATGCCGGCCGGCACCGCCCGGCGGTTGTTGAGCCAGGCCAGGACGGCATTGCGGGACGCGCCGGGGGTGTCCGCGCTTCTGAGGGATCGCAACAGCGCGAAGGAGAGACACCGATGACCGACGAGCTGGATCTGATCGGTGAGTTGGGCAGCGCAGAACCACTGCGCCCGGAGGCGTACCAGCGGGCGCGGGCGGTGCTGCGGGCAGCGATGGCCGACCCCGCAACCGTGCGGTTGCTGGGCGCGATTTCAGCGGAGGACACCACTATGGAGACCACTTCCACCAGGGAAACGACAACCACGCCGGACCACCGATCGAGCCCGGCGATCCACCACCGTCGCGGGATCGGTGTCGCGGGCCGGTTCGGCATCGGTGCCGGGGTGGGGGTTGCCGCCGCAGCTGCGGTCGTCGCTCTGGTGCTCAACTCGTCGGCGACCGGGGGTGCGGTGGCCGGCAAGGATCCGTCGGCGCCGGTAGCGTCGGCCACCGTTGACGGGTCCGCCGACCGTGCGCCGCTGCTGACTCTGGCCGGATACATCAAGACGACCACGCCGTCGGCGGGCGACGCGTGGCTGGTGAAAGCGACCCAGGTCCACGGCACCAAGACGATGCAGGTCGTCTACACCCTGTACACCGACGGTCACGCGATCTACACGGGCAACAGCGTGCCGGACATCAAGCGTGCGATCACCCGCCACCAGGACCAGATGAAGGCCGGCGGCTACGCACCGCTCCTCCAGGCAGCCATCGCCGCGGCGGACAACAGCCCGGCCGACGGCCGGACCCGGATGCTCAAGGCAGCCAAGGACCCGCTGGTCGGCCTCGCCCCCGCGGCGCAGCAGGCGGAGTGGGACAAGCAGCAGGCGGCCGCCCAGGCGATCATCAAGCAGAAGGGCGGCAACGCCAAGCCGAAGCCGTACAGCCCGCAAGCCGTCCAGCGGCACTTCGACAACGCCCTGTGGACCTACAGCACCGAAGCGCTGTCCGCCGGCGACGGCAACACGCAGGTCCGGGTGGGCGTGCTGCGTCTGCTGTCCACCATCTCCGCGGTCAGCGTCAAGAACTCGACCACCAACGGCAAGGCCACCCTGACGATCACCGCGGGCCCCGCGGTCTTCGGCGGCCAGGGCACCGAGGTGCTGACCGTCGACGCCAAGACCGGCATGCTGGTCAAGGACGTGTCGACCGTGCCGGACCTGCCCGACGCCTACACGACGTACGAATCGTCCCGGGTGACGGCGGCCCGCCTCTAGGCCGGCAACTCCCGCCCTCCTGCGTCATCCGCAGACGGGGGCAACCGCCCGGCCACCGGTAACGGTGCGGGCCGCCCCGCCAGGCGGCCCGCACCGTCGTTTGTCGTCGGCCGGCTGGGCCGCGTGTGGAACGCCGTCACAGGTCCGATGGGGCGACCTGGTGAATTTGGTCTGACGTCAATGGAACTTGGGCGATCGTGCGGCCGCTTCCATCGGTGAACTCCACCTCGTAGGCCCGGTGCGGCTCCTCGAAAACATGCACGACCGCACCAATCGCTCCCGCGGCCAGGCCCTCCTCGGGTAGGTCGACAAGAAGTCGGACAGTGTCGTAAAGCTCCATGTTCCCCCCGCTACGGGAATGAGATGGTCACCAATCGTGGGGTCGTAGATCCGACGTCGAGTATCCAGGCCGTGCGCACAGTGATAGTGCCTCGGGGACCGGTCAGCGGCACGTCGACCGCCCACCGCTGACCGTACTGGTCAACTTTGCCCTTGATCGGCGTGCCGTTGAGTACGCCGTCCCGGATTTGCTGGTCGATCCGCACGGCGTCACCGGCGTCCAAACCCGTGGCGCTGTTGATGACGCGATATTTGTTGCCACCCACCGGATGGTCCGGGTTCATGGCGTAGGACGTGATCTTCCCGGAGTCGATCTCGACATCGGCGAAGTCGGGTGCGTTCGCCGGTGCTGAGGATTCGCCGACAGGTTCCCGGGACTGACCGCTACCCTCGCTCGGCCGCCCTGCTCGTGCGACCTTGGCGAGAGCGTCATGCGCCCGCGCCACGCTTCCGGGTTGCGGTATCGGGGTTCCGCCGCCGTCGTCTCCGTGACGGCCTGGCGGTTCTCCATCGTCACCGGCTCCGCCGCCGCGCGGCATCCTCGGCCGCCCGGTCATGGCGTCGACCGTTCAGCAACTCGCCCACACTCGCCGAAGCTAACATGCAACGTCCATCGATGCGTCCGGCGCTCGCCTCCACACCAGCACGACTACCCCAGCGGCAGGTCACGCGCCCCAGGCGCTCACGGTGCCGGCCGGGTGGTGGCAGAAAGGCGCCGCTGCGAATTCCACGGGGGAAGAACTCGCAACGGCGACAATCTATACGTTAATCGACCGTCGGCCACCTGTCCAATGCGCCCTTCGCGGAGTCGTGCCGGGCAGGCATGACCCGGCGGCGCAGGTAGCGTCTGCTGCCGGGGCGCCGCACCGGTAGCGCTGCGCCGGGTACTGCACGGGAGGAATCTGATGACCAAGGCTCTCGTGATCGGCGGCGGCGTCGCCGGTTGCGCCACCGCCATCGCGTTGCGGGCGGCGGGGTTCGAGCCCGTCGTGTACGAGGCGTATCCGGCCGGCGGGGACGATGCGGGCGCGTTCCTCACCGTGATGGGCAACGGCATGGCGGCACTGCGCTCCCTCGACGCGCACCGGCCGGTGATCGCCGGGTCGTACCCGGCCGCCGGCGTGCGGATCCACGATGCCGAGGGGCGGCTGCTGGAGACCCGCGGGATCGGCGATGCGGACGACGCGGGGCCGCGCACCCTGCTGCGGTCCACGCTGTACCGGGCGCTGCAGGGCGAGGCGGTGGCGCGCGGCGTGCGCATCGAGCACGGACGCCGGCTGGTCCGGGCCGGGATGATCGCCGGTGGTGGGGTGCGGGCGACCTTCGCCGACGGCGGTTCCGTGGCCGGCGACATCCTCGTCGGCGCGGACGGGATCCATTCGGCGACCCGCAGCCTGATCGACCCGGACGCCCCGCGCCCGCGCTACACCGGCCAGGCGGTGATCTACGGCTACGCGTCCGGCGCGCCGGCACCCACCGCCCCGGACGCGTACCACATGATCTTCGGAAGCCGGGGGTTCTTCGGCTACACGGCGGCACCCGACGGGCGTACCTGGTGGTTCGCGCGGATTCCCGGGCCGCAGGCGGGGCCGGAACAGTCCACGATCACGGCCGCGCAGTGGCGCGAGCGGGCGTTGCTGGCGTTCGGGGACGACGCGTCGCCGGCCGCCGCGGTGATCGGTGCGACCGGCGGCGATGTCACCGGGGGCGACTCGTACGACGTGCCGACCACGCCGGTCTGGCATCGCGGAGCCATGGTGCTCGCCGGTGATGCCGCGCACGCCGCATCGCCGGCGGCGGCCCAGGGCGCGTCGATGGCGTTGGAGGACGCGGTGACGCTGGCGCGCTGCCTCCGGGAGCAGGCGGACGCCGCCCGGGCCTTCGCCGCGTACGAGGCGATCCGCCGGGAGCCCACCGAACAGACCGTTGCGGCAAGCGCGCAGATGAGCCGGCGCACCCGCCCCGGGGACGAGGCCCCCGCGGGCTAGCTTTCGGCCGTTGATCAGAGCGTAGCGCCGGCATGGGCTGGACCAGATCGACGCACGTCTCCGTAGGTATTTGCAACATCGGCGAAAACTCTTCCAATCGATGCAAGTCGTTGCTAGCGTCTCGACCAATATGAACGCGGGATTACACCCGTGTCACGGGCTTTGCCGCACATCGTCCTGCGACGCATCGCCACCGAAGGTCGATGGAGGAGTCTTCCGTGTCCAGAAAGTGGCTTTCCGCCGTCCTCGCGGCCCTGGCCGCCATCCCCCTCGTCGTCACGCCGGCGTCGGCGGCGACCACGAACAGCGTCACCGTGTTCTACAAGCCGTCCTCGAGCTGGAGCACGGTGAACATCCACTACGCCCCGACCGGCGGCTCGTGGACCACCGTCCCGGGTGTCCCGATGACCGCGGTCACCGACTGCGCCGGCTGGTACCGCAAGGACATCGACCTGGGCAGCGCGACCGGGATGCAGACCACCTTCACCAACGGGTCGGGCACCTGGGACAACAACTCGGGCCGCAACTACAGCGTCGGCACCGGCGTCGTCACGATCACCGGCGGGGTGGTGACCTCGGCCGACCCGTGCACCGTCACGACGCCGCCGGCCGGGGACAACACGGCGACCGTCTTCTACGCCCAGGGCAGCCGGAACTGGGCGACGGTCTACCTGCACTACGCGCCGACCGGCGGGGCGTGGACGACCGTGCCGGGCGTGGCGATGAACGAGACGGCGTGCACCGGATGGGTGAAGAAGACCGTCGAGCTCGGGGCGGCCACGACCCTCGCGGCCACCTTCAACAACGGGTCCGGGAGCTGGGACAACAACAACGGCAAGAACTACGCGCTGAACGCGGGCACCTCGACGGTGAAGGACGGCGTGGTCACCGGCGACGCCACCGATCCGTGCAGCGCGGTGCCGGCCGACACCACCGCGCCGAGCACGCCGACCGGATTGACCGCGAGCGTCGACCACGTGACCGTCACGCTGGGTTGGACCGCGTCGACCGATGACCGGGGAGTGACCGGCTACCAGATCACCCGCAGTGGCGGCAGCGGCGGGACGGTCGTGCTGACCAGCGGGTACAACTCGTACATCGACGGCAGCCTGGCGGCGCAGACCTCGTACGGCTACACGGTGCGGGCGGTCGACGCGGCCGGAAACCTCTCCGCGGCGAGCGCCACCCGGACGGTGACGACCGGCGACGCTCCGCCCGCGGCGGCCGGCGGCGAGATGCTCGGCGGCGACCCCCGCAAGGAGAGCATCTATTTCGTGCTGACCGCGCGGTTCTACGACGGGGACACCTCGAACGACCGCGGCGGGAGCCAGGACATCTCGTCCGGGAACGCGGCGAACCACGACCCGATGTTCCGCGGCGATTTCAAGGGGCTGATCGACAAGCTCGACTACATCAAGGGGCTCGGATTCTCGGCCATCTGGATCACGCCGGTCGTGCTCAACCGGTCCGACTACGACTACCACGGCTACCACGGCTGGGATTTCTTCCGGGTGGACCCGCGGCTCGAATCGCCCGGCTCAACGTACCAGGATCTGATCGACAAGGCGCACGCCAAGGGCCTGAAGATCTTCCAGGACGTGGTCTACAACCATTCCTCGCGGTGGGGCGCGAACGGCCTCTTCGTGCCCAAGGTGTGGGGCGCCAAGGACGGCCAGTGGGACTGGATGTACAGCACGAAGGTCGACGGGCAGCAATACGACCCGCTGGCCGAGTTCCACGGCACCGACCCGACATTGACCGCCGCCCAGAACCAGCTCGCCCAGGGCCGCGCCTACAACGGCGACCTGTGGAGCACCACCGAGCCGACCGGCAACACCTGCCGGAACTGGGGCGTCGCGAACGGGACCTACAGCCCGCAGGGGTACGCCAATCACAACTGCCAATGGCCGTCGCCGACCTCGGGCATGTTCCCGTCGACGCTCTATCACCAGTGCTGGATCGGCAACTGGGAGGGCGAGGACTCCCGCTCCTGCTGGCTTGCGGACGACCTCGCCGACTTCAACACCGAGAATCCGGTCGTCCAGAAGTACCTGATCGACGCGTACAACAAATACATCGACATGGGCGTGGACGGGTTCCGGGTCGACACCGCCGTACACATTCCCCGGGTGACCTGGAACCGCCGGTTCCTGCCGGCGTTGCAACAACACCTGATTCAGAAGTACGGCGCGAGCAAGGCGCAGGACTTCTACGTCTTCGGTGAGGTCGGCGCCTTCGTCAACGACAAATGGAACCGCGGCTCGGTCAACCACTCGGCCCAGTTCTTCACCTGGAAGGAGCGCCGGACGTACGTCGACGACGACGTGCAGGCCGCCCTCGACCAGTACAACTACGAGGAGCAGCTGGGCACCGGGAACCAGCCGGTCAGCACCAACGCGTTCCTCAACGGCAACGCGTATCACGCGCCGGACCACAGCCAGTTCTCCGGCATGAACATCATCGACATGCGGATGCACATGAACTTCTCGGACGCCGGGAACGCGTTCCGCAACGGCAAGGACTCGGACGACTCGGTCAACGACGCCACCTACAACGCGGTCTATGTCGACTCGCACGACTACGGCCCGAACAAGTCGTCCACCCGCTACACCGGCGGCACCGACGCCTGGGCCGAGAACATGTCGCTGATGTGGACGTTCCGCGGCATCCCGACGCTCTACTACGGCTCGGAGATCGAGTTCCAGGCCGGCAAGCAGATCGACTGCGGCCCGTCCTGCCCCCTCGCAACCACGGGCCGTGCCTACTACGGCGACCACGTCGACGGCTCGGTGACGGCGTCCGACTACTCGGTGGTGAGCAGCGCGACCGGCGCGGTCGCCGGCACGCTCACCCAGCCGCTGGTCAAGCACGTGCAGCGGCTCAACCAGATCCGCCGGGCGATCCCCGCCCTGCAGATGGGCCAGTACTCGACCGACGGGGTCAGCGGCGACATCGCCTACAAGCGGCGCTACACGTCCGGGTCGGTGGACAGCTTCGCGCTGGTGACCGTCTCGACCGGTGCCACGTTCACCGGGATTCCGAACGGTACGTACACCGACGCCGTCACCGGTGACGTCAAGACCGTTACCAATGGCACGCTGACCGCCTCGGTCAGCGCGAAGGGCGACCTGCGGGTGTACGTGCTCGCGCTGCCCGGCAACCCCGCGCCCGGAAAGGTCGGGGCCGATGGGCCGTACCTTCGCTGACCTGCCGGAAGGGTCGGCGCCGCGGCCAGCGGCGCCGGCGTTCCTCCTCCCCCGCCCGCAGCCACGACCGTTCACCGTCGCACCGTCCATATCAGCGAGAAAAGTGGCCCCGCCGCACCCCGGCCAGGGCCCGTCCGGAGGTACCCGATGAGAACCCGCCGCTGGGCGATCCCCGGCGCCCTGGTCCTGCTCACCGCCGCGGTCACCGTGGCGATCGGCCGCCCGCACCAGGCCGACGCCAAGACCGACGCGAGCCCCGGGGCGCGCGATGTCATCGTCCACCTCTTCGAATGGCCCTGGGCGTCGGTGGCGTCCGAGTGCACGAACGTGCTGGGCCCCAAGGGCTTCGGCGCCGTGCAGGTGTCGCCGCCGCAGGAGCACGTGGTGCTGCCCGGCTCCGGCTACCCGTGGTGGCAGGACTACCAGCCGGTCAGCTACCAGCTGGTGTCCCGGCGCGGCGACCGGGCCGCGTTCGCGTCGATGGTCAAGACCTGCCACACGGCGGGCGTGAAGATCTACGTAGACGCGGTGATCAACCACATGGCCGGCGGCGCGTCCACCGGCACCGGCAGCGCCGGGTCGACCTACAGCCACTACTCGTACCCGGCGGTCCCGTACGGCACCAACGACTTCCACCACTGCGGGCGCAACGGCAACGACGACATCGTCAACTGGGCCGACCGCTGGGAGGTGCAGAACTGCGAGCTGGTCGACCTGTCCGACCTGGCGACCGAGTCGTCGTACGTCCGCGGCAAGATCGACGGGTACCTGAACGACCTGATCTCGCTGGGCGTCGACGGGTTCCGGGTGGACGCGGCCAAGCACATCCCGGCCGGTGACCTGCAGGCGATCTACGGCAAGCTCAGCGGCACGCCGTACATCTTCCAGGAGACGATCGAGGGCGGCGCCGGGGAGATCAGCCCGACCGAGTACACCGGGATCGGCGACGTGACCGAGTTCCGGTACGGCGACGTGGTCGGCAACGCGTTCCACGACGCCAACCTGTCCGGCCTGCAGAACCTGCCGAGCCAGATGCTGGTGGCGAGCGGGGACGCGGTCGCCTTCATCGACAACCATGACACCCAGCGCAACGGGCGAGCGAAACTGACCTACAAGGACGGGACCACGTACGCGCTTGCCGAGGCGTTCATGCTGGCCTATCCGTACGGGACGCCGTCGGTGATGAGCAGCTTCACGTTCAGCAACGCCGACGCCGGCCCGCCCGCCGCCTCCAACGGCACCACCACCGCGGTGAACTGCTCGTCCGGCTGGGCCTGCGAGCATCGCTGGCGCACCACCGAGAACATGGTCGGCTTCCACAACGCGGCGGCCGGCACGGCGGTGACGAACTGGTGGTCCAACGGCGGCGATCAAATTGCGTTCGGGCGCGGCTCCGCGGCGTACGCAATCTTCAACCGGGACGGCGCAACGCTCAGCCGGACCTTCACGACCGGCCTGCCCGCCGGCACCTACTGCGACGTCGCGCACGGCGACTACAGCGGCGGTACGTGCAGCGGACCGACCTACACGGTCAGCTCGTCGGGCACGCTGACCGCATCGGTGCCGGCGAACTCGATGCTGGCCCTGCACGTGAACGCCCGCACCTCGACGACCTCCTGCTCGACGGTCGCCGTGACGTTCGCCGTGAACGCCACCACGGTGTGGGGCGAGAACATCTACGTGCTCGGCAACCGCGCCGAGCTGAGCAACTGGAACACCAGCGGCGGCGTGGCCCTGTCCTCGGCGGCGTACCCGGTCTGGCAGGGCACGGTGAGCCTGCCGGCGAACACCACGGTCGAATACAAGTACGTGAAGAAGAACGGCTCCGCGGTGACCTGGGAATCGGGCGCGAACCGGGTCCTCACCACCGGCAGCGCCTGCACCCAGTCGACCGGCGACACCTGGCACTGAGCCGGTCACCGGCCCGCGATCCCCGGTCAGGATCGCGGGTCGGTGACCGCGCCGAGGAAGAGGATCGCGCCGGTCTCGGTGTCGGAGATGGTGAACGCGAACGGCCGGTCCACCCGGAACTCGAGCGGGTTCGCGCGGGCCGACATGGCCATGTTCCCGCCGGTGACCGCGGCGGCCTCGGTGCCCTGCTCGTCGACCTTGACATAGGTCTTGTGCACGACCGTGGTCAGCGCCGGATCGGCCGCCGACATGCTGCTGAAGCCGGTCGTCGGCAGGCCGAGCCGCTGCAGCGGTTTCAGCAGGCCGCCCGACCAGCGCAGCTCGAACTTCGGCAGCGTCACCTGCTCGATCTCCGTCTCGCCGAGGCGCCCGACCGCGGATCGCCACTTGGCCTCGTCGAGCCCCGCGAGCAGGCCGGAGAGGGAGCGGCCCCGGTCCGGCAGCATGATCTCCATGCCGTAGCGACCATGCTTGCCGTACGGCAGGCGCAGCATCCGGTAGCCGTCGAGCTGGGCGTAGCCGAGGGTCGTGTGGCCGAGCCACATCGTCGGCACGTCCACGGGCGCGCCGCCGCCGACCGCGAACGGCGCGGGCCGGGTGTTGCCGGCGTCGAACGGCGTCTGCCACCGGCCGAGGAAGTACACCGCGTTGAGCAGCACCACGGCCGACTGCGGGTCGGGCAGCCCCAGGTCGGAGGCGATGTGGTCGATCCGGCCGCCGGTGTTCTTCGAGGCCCAGTCGTCGATCGTCCGGACGATCTGCGGCGACGCCAGATCGTCCTGCTCGACCGTGGCGCCGAAGGTCCGGCGTACGAAATCTTGAAAGTCCTTCTGCAGCGGCGTACGAGGGCTCGCCCAGAGCGCGTCGGCGACCGACAGCTTCACCTCGTCGGTGTCGGCGAGCTCGCGCAGCAGGGCGCCCACGCGCACGTCGCGGCGCTCGCCGAGGTGCAGCACCTCGGCCATCCGGGTGGCCGTGTCACCGTCCGCGCCGGCCAGGACCATCGCGAGCAGCACGGCCACCGACAGCGGGGACGTGATCGTGTTCTGCTTCCCGTCGGCCAGCTGGCGGAACAGGTCGAACCCGAACGCGTCCACCGACCGCGCGACGGCCTGCGCATCGCCGGGTTGGAGGTCGCTGACCAGCTTCGCGTCGATCCGCCCGGCATCGCCCGGAACCGTCGACCCGCAGGCGCCGACCAACAGGGCGACCGCGAGGAGGGCTATCAGCTTTCTGTTCACGCCCCTTCGACGGGCCCGGAGCCCGCTTCGGTTCCGCTCGGTCTACGGCGAAGGTTTCCCTCGGTCGGCGGCGAAGGTTTCCCTCGGTCAGCGGCTCACCGTGTACGTGCTCGACCCGTCCTGGCCGCTCGCCGCCCGGTAGGCCGCGAGCCCCTGCCGCTCGACGCCGTTCCAGTAGTAGAGCTCGTGGCCGGCGGCGGCCCGCCCCTGATACGTGTTGTGGTCGAGGACCAGCCGGGCGTTCTTCGCGGCGCCCCCGGCCGGGGCGTCGCGGTAGAGCAGAACGGTCTGGCCCGGGTTGGTCGAGATGACCGTGTTGTGGGCGATCGTGGTGTCGTGCACGTAGTACTGCAGCAGCATCTCGGGCGAACCGTCGCGCAGGGTGTTGTTGCCGCGCAGCCAGTTCCCGGTCACCGTGACGTCGTACGCCTCGCCGCGGTCCTGGTCGTACCCGCCGACCGCCAGCCCGGTGTAGCGGCTGCCGGTCACCGCGTTACCGGTGACCCGGATGTCGTTCGTGCGGCCCTGCTTCCATTCCGAGGCGACCTCGATGCCGATGTCGGAGGCGTCCACCCGGTTGCCGGCAATGACGATCGAGCCGCCGCCGTCGACGTAGATGCCGTCCGCGCAATTGCACCAGGAGCCGTCCTCCCAGTACGCCGGATTGCCCTCGCTGATGATCCGGGACACCCAATTGCCGGCGATCAGCCCGTGCCGCGCCCGGTTGACGTCGGTGAATCGGGCCGGACCGGAAATGGTGTGCTCGAACCCGATCGCGTCGATGCCGATGTTGTTGTCGTCGTGAATGACGTTGCGCGTCACCGACCAGCCGTCGACGTTCCCGTTGAGCACCAACGACTCGCTCGCCCCGAGCACCAGATGGTCGAGCTCGTTGCCGCTGATCCGGACGTCCGAGATCGACCGCTGGGCGTTCGTGCCGTAGACCGCGATGCCGTGCGCGTTCATGTCGAAGCTGCCCAGCGTCCCGTTGTCGTTGCCGAGATGGTGGACGTGGTTGCCGAGCAGCCGGATTCCGTGTCCCGCGCCGGTCACGAAGATCCCGATCGGCACGGCGTCCAGCGAGGTCGTCCGGTACCCGGTGATGCCGAGCCCCGACACGGTGACATCGGAGCTGTTGCGGATCTCGACCATGCCGTTCTGCCCGTCCGGCACCGTCAGCCCCGTGCCGTCGAGCACGGCCCCCGGCGAGCCCACGATCGCGACATGGTCACGGCCGTTCAGCACGATCCGCTGTTTCGGGTACGCGCCGCGGGCGAGCCGCACGGTGCCGCCCGCCCGTCCGAGCCGATCGACCGCGGCCTGCGGCGTCCGCATCGGGGCGCGGGCCGTCCCGGCCGCGGAATCGGACCCGTGCGGCGAGACGAACAATGTCGTGTGACGATGCGCCTGAGCCCCGGACGCGGACAGGCCAAGAATGACGGTCGCGGCAATGGCGACGGCGGCGACGCGACGAACGGTCGACATGACGCGTACTATCGCGCGGCTTTCCCACCAGCGCAAACGCGCAAAACAGAATGCACATTTCGGCGGCCGGACCGCGCACTTCGCCAGTGCGCATTTCGGCGACCCGAACGCGCACTGTGGAGTGCACATTTCAGCGGCGCCCGGCCACGATCATCGCGCCCGGCCCGGGCGACGCGGGGTCGAGCGGCGCGGGGTCGAGCGGCGACCTCCGGGCATCGATGAGCCACGAAGTGTCGGCCACCCGCCCTATGATCCCGGAACGACCCGTCGCCACCTCCGAGGGGCTCCGATGATCAGAAGAGCATGGTCGCGCCGGGTGGGCTTCGGCGTGGTGACGATGGCGTACGCCGCGGCCGGGCTCGTCGCCTGGGCCGTGGCGGCCACCGCCCCCGGTGCCCGGCCCCTGCTGCACACGTTCGAGGCCGACCTCGCGGCGACCGTCGTCGTGTTCCTGGTCAGCACCGCGGTCGGCAACGCCAGCCTCTACGACCCCTATTGGAGTGTCGCCCCGGCGGTCATCGTCGTGGCCTGGGTGCTCTGGCGGCACGACGGAAGCGCCCGGCAGATCCTCGTACTCACCCTGGTGTTGATCTGGGCGGTCCGGCTGACCGCGAACTGGGCCGTGGGCTGGCGCGGCCTCGGCCACGAGGACTGGCGGTACGTCCAGCTGCGCGAGCAACGACCCCGGTGGATGCCGTTCTGGGTGGTCAACCTGACCGGCATCCAGCTGATGCCGACGCTCGTCGTCTTCGCCGGCCTGCTCCCGGTCTGGCCCGCGACGACGATCCTCGACCGGCCGTTCGGCCCGCTCGACGTGGTGGCCGCCGCCGTGACGGCCGGCGCGATCCTGACCGAGGCGGTCGCCGACCGTCAGCTGCGGCGGTTCACGCGCGAGCCGGCCCACCGCGGGCAGATCATCGACACCGGGCTGTGGCGGTACTCGCGGCACCCCAACTACCTCGGCGAGATCACCTTCTGGTGGGGGCTGTGGCTGTTCGGGCTCGCCGCGGCGCCGGGCTGGTGGTGGACGGTCGCCGGGCCGCTGGTCATGGTGCTGTTGTTCGCCTTCGTCAGCGTGCCGCTGATGGACCGCCGATCGGTGGCGCGCCGTCCGGCGTACGCAAAACACATGAGCGACGTCCCCGCCCTGCTTCCCCGCCCGCGACGGGGGTAGGTCGGCAAACTCTCAGCATTCTTACCAGGTGGTTCACAGGTCCGCCGGGCAGAGTCGGGTTTGGACAGTGCGCGGATTCCGCCCGGAGGCTCGATGCCATGGGAGTCGAAGCCGCACGCTCTCTCGATCGGCCGGGCGCCGCACCTGCGACGCCTCGAACGGCTGGTCGCCGGGCTACGAGCCGGACGGGGCGGCGCGGTAGCGGTCACCGGCGAGCCGGGCGCCGGGAAGTCGGCGCTGCTGGCTCGCCTGGTCAGTCACGCCCCGGGCACGACCGCCGCCGCGGGGTCGGCACCGCCGCCGCGCGTGCTCGCCACCTCGGGCGTGGCCGACGAGGCAACCCTGCCGTACGCAGCGCTGGGTGATCTCGTGCGGCCGCTGCTCGCGGGGCTGCCGACGCTGCCGCCGCCGCAGGCACGGGCGCTCGGGGCGGCGCTGGCCCTGCGGGACGCACCGGCGGGCGGCCCCGACGCGTACGCGATCTGCATGGCGACCTTGACCTTGCTGACCACCGCGGCGCGGGCCCGCCCGCTGCTGGTCGTGGTCGACGACGCCGACCTGATCGACGAGCCGTCCGCGGCCGCGCTGCTGTTCGCCGCGCGCCGCGTGCGGGAACACCCGGTCGCCCTGGTGCTCGCCGCCCGCGAGCCGATCCCGGGGGTGCCGGACCTGCCGCTGCGGACCGACGAGACGGTCCTCGAGGGGCTGACCCGGCGGGAGTCCGAAGTGGTGCGCGCGGTCGCGGGCGGGCTGAGCAACCCGCAGGCGGCGACCGCGCTGCGGCTGTCCCGCAAGACCGTCGAGACGCATCTGACCAGCGCGTACCGGAAGCTCGGGGTCAGCTCCCGCACGCAACTCGTGCGCTACGTGGTGGATTTGTCGCCCATCCGCCAACCGAGGGAGTTCCCCGAGGCAGCCCGGCGACCGGCGAGTCAGGCTGGCGACAGACGAGAAACGGGGGACCTCTCATGAAACGCAACGGCCAACTCAGCACGATCATCACCCACCTCGGACACGGCGGGCACGCGATCGCCGACACCGCGCCGGACGCCGGCGAGCTCGCCGAGGAGGGCTGGACCAGGCTCAGCGAGGTGGTGCAGGCGCCGGCGGACGCCGCGGTGGCGACCACCGACTTCGACTACCTCTTCCCGGATCTGGTCGGCAAGCCGGATGCGCACCTGCCGGCCGGCAGCGACGACGAGGTCGCCACCACGGTGGCGGCGCTCAACGAGCTCGGCGCCGCGATGATCGACCAGGAGCCGCCGGCCGACGACCGCGGCTCGCCGATCCCGCCGATCTACACGTACTGGGGCCAGTTCGTCGACCACGACCTCACCGCCGCCACCGACAACGACAAGGTGATCAGCATCCGGGACACGCCGCTGCCGCCGCTCGACCCCGACCAGGTGCGCACGCTGCTCAAGAACGCCCGCAACCCCGCGCTCAACCTCGATTCGGTGTACGGCGACGGGCCGTTCGCGCCGGCGCCGGCCGACCCGGCCGAGATCGCCGTGCCCTACCAGGCCGAGGACCGGGCCAAGCTGCGGCTCGGCACGCTGACCCCGGTCAACGTCGGCGTCCGCATCCCGCCGGTCGACGACCTCGCCCGTGACCTGCCGCGCCGGGCCGACAAGGTGCCGCTGGTCGGCGACGCGCGCAACGACGAAAACCTCGTGGTGGCCCAGCTGCACGTGGCGTTCCTGCGCTTCCACAACGCCGCCGTCGACTGGGTCCGGGCCAACGAGCCGCAGCGGACCGGTGCGAGCGACGTCTTCCTGCGCGCCCGCGACCTGACCCGCTGGACGTATCAGTGGCTGGTCGTGCACGACTTCCTGCGCACCGTGACGGTGCCCGACGTGGTGGACTTCGTGCTCGGCAACGACGCCGACACGCTCTACGACGGCACGTTCATGCCGCTCGAGTTCTCGGTCGCGGCGTACCGGTTCGGGCGCAGCATGGTCCGCGGCGCGTACGACTGGAACCGCAACTTCGGCCGCCCCGGCAACAACACACTGCCCAACGCGTCGCTGGGCCTGCTGTTCGTCTTCACCGGGGTCGGCGGGCTGGGAAACAACCCGACGCTGCCGAGCAACTGGCCGGTCGAGTGGAACCGGTTCGTCGACTCCGACAGCCTGTTGCCGGACAGGTTCGCCCGCCGGATCGACACCCACCTGTCCGCGCCGCTGGCCGCCATGGTCAACCAGACGGCCGGCGAGACCGGCACGCCCGACCTGCTCGCCCTGCTCAAGCACCTGGCCCGGCGCAACCTGCTGCGCGGCTACCGGCTCGGGCTGCCGACCGGCCAGGCGGTCGCCGACCTGCTGGGTCTCCCCCGGCTGACCGCCGAGGAGGTCGCCGGGACGGGCCCGGTGGCCGCCGCGATCGCCGACGGCAACTTCGCGACCCGGACGCCGTTGTGGTTCTACGTGCTGCGCGAGTCGGAGGTGAAGGCGCAGGGCAACTCGCTGGGTCCGGTGGGCAGCCGGATCGTCGCCGAGACGATCATCGGTCAGATCCGCCACGACCCGGCGTCGTACCTGCACCGGACGAGCTGGTCGCCGAGCCAGGGCGTGCGCCTGCCGGACGGCTCCCCGGTCGACGACATCCCCTCGTTCCTGCGCTTTGCCGGCGTGCTCTGAGGGTTGGCCGGAGGGGTTGACCGGCCCGCCCCACGATGGCGCATAGTCTTCCCCATGGATTTCCGGGTGATCGTGGTGCCGGGGCGTGGCGCCGAGGATGTTGTCGTGGGGCCGGGCGGTGAGGTCTATACGGGAACCGAGGACGGGGTCATACACCGGATCGATCCGGCGAGCGGCCGGGTCTCGCCCGTGGCCGACACGGGTGGCCGGCCGCTCGGGATCGAACTCCTCGGTTCCGACAGGTTGCTGGTCTGTGACGCCCGGCGCGGCCTGATCACCGTCGAGCTGGCCACCGGCGCGATCGAGGACCTGGTCGGCGACATGAAGTTCTGCAACAACGCCGCGGTCGCCGCCGACGGGACGATCTACTTCTCCGACTCGTCGGCGATCCACCCCATCGACGAGTGGCGGGCCGAGACGGTCGAGGTGACGCGCACCGGCCGGCTCCGCAGGCGCGACCCGGACGGCAAGGTCAGCACGATCGAGAAGGATCTCGCCTTCGCCAACGGTGTCGCGCTCGCCTCGGACGAGTCCTTCGTCGCGGTCGCCGAGACGGCCGTCCGGACCATTGTGCGGCACTGGCTGACCGGCCCCCGGGCGGGCACCCGGGACTTCCTCGCCGAGGATCTCCCCGGCTACCCGGACAACATCTCCCGCGGCAGCGACGGCCTGATCTGGGTCGCCCTGGCCAGCCCGAAGGACGCGCTGGTCGAACGGATCCAGCAGGGCCCGCTCTGGGTGCGCCGCGGGGTCACCCGCATCCCCGAGGTGTTGCAGCCGGGCCCGAAGCGGACCGTCCGGGTGCAGGCGTACGACAACCTCGGCGGCCTGGTGCACGACCTGACCGGCGACCCGAAGCGGTTCCACATGGTCACCGGAGTCCGCGAGCACGGCGGCGACGTCTGGATGGGCAGCCTGCACGAGCCGGCGGTGGCCGTCCTCAGGAACAGTGGTGAGTGACCGGCGACAGCCACTGTTTCAGCGACGGCCCGAGTACCGTGTCGACGTCGTGGGTCGTCTTGATCGTGCCGAAGAACTTCGCGTCCGCCGATCGGGCCTGCAGCTGGTCGGCGGCCTGCTTGCCGTCCGAGCGCAGCCGCGCGTCCCCGCTGCTCTGGGTCGCACCGCGCAGCGAGTCGGCGAGCGCCCGGAGCTTGCGCTGGGCGGTGGCGCGGCTCGCCGCGGTCGCGTTCGGCTGCACCATCGCGGTCAGCGCCTCGGCGAACGGCCCGATGTTCTTCGTGTACGCCTCGCCGACCGCCTCGCAGGTCGCCTTGGTCTCCGGCGCGGCGGTGGGAGCCGCCGGGCTGACCGGCCCGGGGCTGGGAGCGCTCCCACAACCGGCAGCAAAAAGAGCGGCCACGCCACCGGCGACGACCACCCGAACGGCACGACGCATCGAAAACCTCCAATAGAAAGGGAGCTGGATGCACGATACGTGCCGGCGGGATGATTGGGTAGGGCCGTGAGCGACTCCCCGGCCACCACCACCATGCGCGGCAGCACCGCCTGGTCGGCCCGGGTGGCCACCCCGGTCCGGCAGCTCCTGCGCACCGAGGCCGGCAGCGCCGCGGTGCTGGTCACCGCGATCGTGCTGGCGATGATCTGGGCGAACGTCGCCGACGGCTCCTACGAGCGGTTCTGGCACACGGTCCTGTCCGTCCAACTCGGCGGCACGGGCATCTCGCTGACCCTGCGGGAGTGGGTCAACAGCGGACTGATGACCCTGTTCTTCCTGGTCGTCGGCCTGGAGGCGCGCCGCGAGTTCGACCTGGGTGACCTGCGCGACCGGCGGCGGTTCGTCCTGCCCGCGGCGGCCGGCGTGGCCGGGATGATCGTCCCGATCGGCATCTTCCTGGCGATCACCCACGGCGGCCCCGGCTCCGGTGGCTGGGGCGTGGCGATGTCCACCGACACCGCCCTGGCCCTGGGCCTGCTCGCCCTGGTCGGCCGCCGGGTGCCCGACCAGGCGCGGCTGTTCCTGGTGACCGTCTCGGTGGTCGACGACTTCGTCGCCCTGCTGATCATCGCGGTCGCCTACACCGACAAGATCGAGCTGATCCCGCTGCTGATCGCGGTCGTGCTGTACCTGGCGACGTTCCTGCTGGCCCGGCTGCAGGTGCGCAGCGGCTACGCGTACGTCCCGCTCGGCGTCGCCATCTGGGGCGCGATGATGGCCAGCGGCATCGACCCGGTCGTCTCGGGCCTCGCGCTGGGGCTCGCCGCCGCCGCGTACACCCCGGCCCGCGACGCCCTCGAGCAGGCCAGCGACCTGTTCCGGGAGTTCCGCGAGCAGCCGACCCCCGAGCTGGCCCGCTTCGCCCAGCGGGGCGTGGTCCGGTCGTTCTCCTGGAACGACCGCCTCCAGCGCACCTACCAGGGCTGGAGCAGCTACCTGATCGTCCCGCTGTTCGGCCTGGCCAACGCCGGCATCGCCATCGACGGCCCGTTCCTGCGGGAGGCGATCACCTCCCCGATCACGATCGGCATCTTCGTCGCGTACGTGTGCGGCAAGCCGATCGCGATCACCGGCGTCTCCGCCCTGGTCGCCCGCCTCAGCGGCGGCCGCATCCGCCCCGGCGTCGGCTGGGCGTCGGTGCTGGGCACCGGCACCATCGCCGGCATCGGCTTCACCGTGTCGTTCCTGATCGCTGCGCTGGCCTTCACCGGCCCGGCGCTGGCCGAGGCCAAGCTGGGCGTCCTCGCCGCCGGCCTGACCGCCTCGGTGCTGACCTGGGCCGAGTTCCGCCTCACGTTCATGCTGCCCAAGCCGAGGCGGGCGGTGGCCCTGCTCGGCGACGCCGACCAGCTGACCGACCTGATCCCCGACGTCGACGAGGAGCGGGACCACGTCCGCGGCCCCGCCGACGCGTCGGTCACGCTCGTCGAGTACGGGGATTTCCAGTGCCCGTACTGCGGGCGGGCCGAGCCGGTGGTGCGCGAGCTGCTGGCCGACGCCGACCTGCGCTACGTGTGGCGCAACCTGCCGTTGAGCGACGTGCACCCGCAGGCCCAGCTGGCGGCCGAGGCGGCCGAGTCGGCCGGGCTGCAGGGCAAGTTCTGGGAGATGCACGACCTGCTCTTCCAGCACCAGGAGCACCTACGGATCACCGACCTGCTCGGCTACGCCCGGAAGATCGAGCTGGACGAGGAGCGCTTCCACCGCGACATGATGCGCCGGGCGGCCGCCGAGCGCATCGCCGACGACCTCCAGTCGGCCGACCTGAGCGGCGTCTCCGGCACGCCGACCTTCTTCATCAACGGCCGGCGCCACTACGGCGCGTACGACGTGCAGACGCTCAAGGAGGCGATCCGGCTGGCCCGGGTCCGCGCCAAGATCGCCGCCCGCCGCAGATAGGCGCGCCCCGGCCGCGCCCGCCGGGGACGGTCCGGCCGCGCCCGCTGGGGGCGACCCGGCCGCGCCCACTGAGGGCGACCCGGCCGCGCCCACCGAGGGCGACCCGGCCGCGCCCACTGAGGGCGACCCGGCCGCGCCCGCCGGGGGCGACCCCGTCGCGCGCCCCGGGCCGGCGCCGCTACTTCACGGTGACCTGCGCGAAGCCGACGACGTCGCTCGCCGCCGGCCGCTTGATCTCGGCGAACGTCGCGCCGAACTCGCTGAACTTCAGCGTCGACTTGTCCTTGCCGTCGATGTCGACCGGGAGCGGCTCGCCGGTACTTCGGAAGGGCTGGACGTCGGCTCGGCGCCGGCCCGCCTCCGGCGCCGGCGGTACCAGACGTACCCGATCAGGGCGACCACCGCGACGGCCGCGGCCAGCACGATGTACTTGCTGATCACCGAGGCGATCGCCTCGATGTGGTCACCGGCCAGATAGCCGCCGGCCGACCAGATGCCCACCCAGAGCGCCGCACCCAGTGCGTTCCACGCCAGGAACCGGTGGAACGGCATCCCGGAGATTCCGGCCACGATCCCGTTGAACTGCCGCAGGCCCTCGACGAACCGGGCGATCACCACGACCTTCGGCCCCTGCCGGGACATGAATCCCTCGACCTTGTCGAACCGTTCCGGGGTGAGCCGCACGTACTTCCCGTACCGGTGCACCAGCGGCCGCCCGCCCCGGCGGCCGATCAGGTATCCGACGCTGTCCCCGACCACCGCCGCGAAGAACGCGGTGAGCGCGACGCCGACGATGTTGAAGTGGCCGCTGCCGGCGTACGCGGAACCGGCGATGATGGCCGTCTCGCCGGGCGCCGGAACGCCGAAGCTCTCCACGAAGACGATCAGGGCGACCCCGAAGTAGCCGAACTGGTCGATGAGCCCTAGCACTGAGCCACCTCCCTACTTCGCATGGTTACCACGCGGGAGCCCGGTTGCACCCCCCGGCGCGACCTTCGTCACCCTCCCATCTCGATGATCACCTTGCCGCTGGCGTGGCCGGCCTGGACGTACCCGATCGCCTCGGGCACCTTCTCGAGCGGGTAGGTCCGCCCGATCACGGGCGTGACCTGGCCGGACTCCATGAGGGACGCCAGCTCGATCAGGTCGGACCGCCGGTTGCGGGTGAGGAACGGCGTCAGCGTCTGGCTGGTGAACATCGACGAAACGATCAGCGATAGGGGCCCGAGCAGCGGTCGCACCCACTTGCCGCGGATCGGGCCGCCCACCGCGACCAGCACGCCGCGCGGGGCGAGCACCCGGCGGCACTCGGCCACCGTGCGGCTGCCGGCCAGGTCGATCAGCAGGTCGTAGCGCAGGTCGGTGGCGAGGAAGTCGGCCGACGTGTAGTCGATCACGTGGTCGGCGCCCAGCTCGCGTACCATCGCGACATTTCGCCCGCTGCACACCGCGGTGACCTCCGCGCCCTGCGCCTTGGCGATCTGCACGGCGAACGTCCCGATCCCGCCGCCGGCGCCGTTGATCAGCACTCGCTGCCCCGGCCGGAGCCGGCCCTTGTCACGCAGGGCCTGCAGCGCGCTGAGCCCGGCGATCGGCGCGGCCGCCGCCTGCGCGAAGCTCAGCCGCGAGGGCTTGAGCAGCAGCGACCCGTCCTGGCGAAGGATCGCGTACTCGGCGAACGCCCGGCTGCGCACCCCGGCGCCGAGGTCGCACGAGCCGAAGACCGCGTCGCCGACCCGGAACGCCGCCACGCCGGGCCCGATCGCGGTGACCTCGCCGGCCAGGTCGACCCCGAGTCCGGTGTTCCGAGGGGCGAAAAACCCCGATTGCGTACGGACGACCTGGGGCACCCCGCCGACCAGGTGGCAGTCGAGCGGGTTCACGGCGGCCGCCCGCACCGGATCAGGACCTCGTCCTCCGTCGGCACGGGCATCTCGACCTCGCGCACACCGAGCACGTCGGGAGCGCCGTACCGCTGGTAGCGAATCGCCCTCACCGCGCCATCATCGCAGCCCGCGTCCACTGTGGTATGTGGCGTGGCCCGGCATGCGTCACGCTCGGCGAGATGGTCCCGGTCAGTGCTGCTCGAGGCCGGCGGCGCGCCGGGGCAGCAGGGGCACCGCGGTGAGGCAGAGCAGCGACAGGCCCAGCACGGTGAGCAGGCTGGTGACCATCGCGTGGGGCTGGCCGCCGCCGAGGGTGTGGAAGTAGACGGTGGTGACGACCGCGGATCCGATGCCGGCCGCGAGTTGCTGGACGGCGCTGAGCGATCCGCTTGCGGCGCCCGCTTCGTCGTGGTCGATGTCGCCGAGGGCGGTGTCGAAGATCGAGCCGAAGCAGGTGCCGGCGCCGATCCCGATGACGAGGGTGACCAGGGCCAGGATCCAGCCGTTGGGGCCGAGGCCGTAGTGGTCGACGACGGCGAGGAAGAGGCCGGCGCCCAGGGCCGTGACGAGCAGGCCGGCCAGCACGAGCACGCGGCCCAGCTTGGTGATCAGCGCCATGCAGGCTCCGGAGCCGATGATGATGCCGATCGTCAGCGGGAGCAGACTCACCGAGGTGTGCGTGGGCGTGTAGTGCAGGCCGTTCTGGAAGAACAGGGAGATCACGTACATCAGGCCGTTGAAGGCGGCGAACACCAGCAGCCCCAGGGTCAGGCCGGAGACGAACCCGCGGTTGCCCAGCAGGCTCGGCTTGATCAGGGGGTTGGCCGAGGTGTGCTGGCGGCGCGCGAACGCGGCGAACAGCACCAGGGCGGCGGCGAGACACCCGAGCGGGACCGCGGTCCAGCCGGCGCTCGAGCCCTCGATCAGGCCGTAGAGCAGGGCGAACATGGTGACGCTCAGCAGCGCGGCCGCCACCCAGTCGATGCGCGTGCGGGGCTCGGGCTCGACGTACGGAAGCGTCTTGATCGCAAGCAGCAGTCCCAGGCCGCCGACGACGACGTTGATCAGGAAGACCGGCCGCCAGCCGAGGCCGAACAGGTTCGCGTCGATGAGGAAGCCGGCCAGGATCGGGCCGCCCACGCCGAAGATGCCCAGCATCGGGCCGAACGCGCCGAACGCCTTGGTGAGGGCTTCGCGCGGGAAGGTCCGCGTCATGATGGCCATGCCCTGCGGGATCAGCAGCGCCCCGAAGGCGCCCTGCAGGAGCCGGGCGGCGACCAGGACGGCCGGGCCGGGGGCGAGTCCGGCCAGCGCCGAGGCGGCGACAAATCCGGTCATGCCGATCAGGAAGGTACGGCGCTGGCCGAACCGGTCGCCGATCCGGCCGCCGAGCACCAGCAGTGAGCCCAGGGCCAGGGCATAGGCGGCGCCCAGCCATTTGACCAGCGCTTCGCCGCCGCCGATGCTGCGCACGATGCTGGGCGCCGCGACGGTGGTGATGGTGGCGTCGATCAGGTCGAGGGCGTCGGCGACGAGGACGACGATCAGCGTCAGCCAGATGGCCCTTGTCGACGCCGTGGGGACGGGAGCAGCGGTGGTGGTCATGTCTCCATGCTGACGAACGCGTTCGTTACGAACAAGTTCTCGGACGAACATGTTCGTCAGATCGCAGAAGCCGGAGGAACTACCGGGCCGCGGGCCGGACGCCGGAGCCGGCGTGCAGGAAGGTGACCTCGACGCCGCTCAGGTACTGCTCACGTTCGGCCAGGAAGTGCCGGGTGTGCGGTTGCCGTTCGTGGGCGTCGAAGGCGGCGCGGTCGGCGTACAGCTCGTAGAAGACGCGTACCAACGGCTCCGTCGGCACGGTGTGCACCACGTACGCGAGGGTGCCCGGCTCATGCCGCTCGATCTCCGGGACCGTCCGCGCGACCAGGGCGTCGAAGCCCGCCGCGGCCGCCTCGTCGCGCACCAGGAAACGCACGACCAGCCCGAATCCGTCAGCCACCGTCCGTCCGCTCACCGGCCGCACTGTACCCCGGCGATCCACCCGCACGGCCGATCACCAAGAATTTCGTCGATCGTGCCGTGACAATCACCCGCCCACCGCCGTCTGTACGGCATGGAAGATTCACTCGAGCCGCCGGGAGCAGGCCATCGCGACGATGACGGAGCTGTTCCGTGCGCATTGGCCGACCGTCGTGGGCTACCTGTGCCGGCGTACCGGCGACCCGGTCCTGGCCGAGGAGTTGGCGCAGGAGACGTTCGTCAAGGCGACCGCCGCGTTCCTCGGGTGGCGGGGCGGCCCGGCCGCCGGGTGGCTGCTGGCCATCGCCCGCAACGTCCTGGCCGATCATCACCGGCGCGGGCGCAGGATCGTGCCGCTGGAGGAGACGCTGCTGCCCGCGCAGGCCTTCCCCGACACCGGGGTGGAGGTCCGCGACCTGCTCGGCCGGCTGCCGCCGACCGCGCGGCGGCTGCTGGAGCTGGCCTATCTGGACGGGTTCACGCACGCCGAGATCGGCGCGATGACCGGGCAGACCCCGGCCGCCGTGCGATCCGCGGTCTGGCGGGCCCGGGATGCGCTGCGCGCGATCGCCGCCGAGGGGCGAGGCCATGACCACTGACTTCGACGAGATCGTGCTGCCGGAACCGCCCTCGCTGCGGCGGGCGGTGTTTCTCGGCGTGCTCCGGACCGGCCTCGCCGCGGTCGCGTGGCTGCTGGTCGGCGCGCTGCTGGTGGTGCTCACCGGGGTCGTCCTGGGTGGCCTGCGGGGCGAGCACTTCGCCGACGTCGCACGCGGCGGTGCGCTGGTCGGCCGGCCCGAGTACGCCTCGGTCGACAGCACCTGCTGCCCTGGGCTGGGCTATTCGCTGCGGATGAGCCTGGACCTGACCACCCGCGGCACCGTCGGCGGTACCAGCACGCTGACCGGTGTCGTCCGGGAGAACGTGCTCGGTGAGATCAGCGCCGACCTGCCACCGGCCGCCGGCACCCCGGTCGGCGAGGCGCTCGACCGCGGTCGCCCGGCCAAGGACGCGACCAAGGCGTTCCTGGCGACGCTGCCGGACTCGGTGGCGGCCTCCGCGGTCGTGGAGTTCGGCACGCCCCTGAGCGCCGACGAGTTCCTCGGCCTGGTCCCGGTGTCCTCGCGCTCGCTGGCGTTCCTGTCCGCGCCGTACGACGAGCCGGTCGCGAGCTGGCCGGCGACCGACCTGCGCGGCTTCCAGGACTGGGTGGGCCAGCTGTCCGGCGGTGACGACGACGCCCTGCGGGCGTTGCAGGCACCCCCGTACGCGCAGCTGCGGTCGCTCGCGGCCGACCCGCACGTGCACGGCGCCGTCCTGGACAACCTCACCGTCACCCAGGTACGCGCGCTGCTGGCCGACCCCCGGGTGACGAGCGTCAACATCGCGGCGGTCGGCTTCGACCCCGCCCGGCAGTTTCCCCACTCCTGAAGACTTCGACCCCGCCCGGCAGTTTCTACACTCCTGAAGACGAGGTATCCGACCATGAAGCACTGGCTCGTTCGATCCACCATCCCGACCGCGCTGCTGATCGCGCTCGGCCTGCTCGCGCTGATCGGCACGATGGTCATCCCGACTTCCACCGTGGAGACCCGCTACAGCGACAGCGCCGTCGCCGGCGCCCCGCAGCCGCCGCCGGTCGTCACGGTCGACCATCAGGGCACCACGCTCGCGGTCGCCCTGCTGATCGTCGCGCTCGCCGCGTTCGCCACGGCGATCGCGCTGGTCGTGCTGCGCCGCCGCAGCCGGGTGGCGTGACGGCGGGTCCGATCAGGTTTGGTCTCGGTGACGGCGGGCTTCGATGTCGCGCATGACGTCGGGGTCCCATTGGCCGGCGTTCCAGTCGTCGCTGGTCGGCGTGGGATTCAGCGCCCACGCCGGGTCTCCCCCGGCGACCGGCGGGTGGGCTCCGTGGCCGACCTGGTGAGCCTGGGCGATCAGGCGCAGGATCCGCGCCCGGCTGTGCAACACGCCCCCGATCAACGCGGCGGCGCCGAGGGCACGGAGGGTCGCCTGGGTGAACAGGACGGCCGGGGCGGTGCGGTCGGCGGCCAGCCAGCTCACACCGAAGCTGAAGACGAGGCAGAAGGAGTAGATGCGGGTGCCCCAATGGCGGGTGTACGAGCGGCCGGAGGAGCCGTACGCCTCGGCGATCTGGCGGGTGCCGCGTGACCAGATCAACCCACTGACCACCACGCCGATGACGGCGCCCAACAGGACCAGACTGGCCAGGACGAAGCCGATCGCCGCGACGGTGTCGGTCCGGACTTCAAAGATGCCACCGAGCACGGCCGCGGCGACCCCGGCCAGGGCGAAGAGGCCGGCGAAACCGACGACGAACCAGGTCGAGACCTCCCAGCCGGTCGTCCGGAGCACGGGCGGAGGCGCCGAGGACCGGCAGGTGTGGCCCTGGCCGGCGTGTTCGAGTGCGGTTCCGCATTTCGTACAGTGCAAAGTGTTCTCCTGAAGGTGCACGGCGGCGACGCCGCCCGGCCGGTTGAGCCGGGCGGCGAGAATCCGCCGGGTTCGATGCGCAGAAATCATGCCCCGGCAGGCGCCGGCCCGCGACCCCGGTAGGCGCCGGCGCCCCGGACGTTCATCACACCGGCGGCGAGGGAGAGCCCCTGCGCATCAGGTAGAGGGCCCGCCAGGTATTGACCTCCATTCCGGAATGATGTGTCATTCATTCATGGCTCGTACCGCGGAACCCGGTCGCCGGGACGCCATCCTGGACGCCGCCCACGCCGTCTTCGCCCGCAAGGGCTACACCGCGGCGGGCATCGCCGACCTCGCCGGCGAGCTGGGCATCGGCCATGGCACGGTCTATCGGTACTTCGACAACAAGCGCGACGTGGCCGCGGCCGTCCTGGACCGGGCGCTGACCCGGATCGCCGAGGTGGTCGCCGCCGAGTCGCCGGACGCCAGCGGCAGCCTGTCGCAATACCGGGCCCAGGTGTGGCGCATCGGCCGCCGGCTGTACGAGCTGTTCGCCGCCGACCCGGCCATGGGCCGGCTGGTCTTCTTCGACCTGGCCTGCGTCGACGAGGAGCTGCGCGAGCGGCACCGGCAGGCGCTCGACCGTTTCGCCGACTACACCGCCGCGTACCTGCGCAACGGTGTTGATCGCGGCTTTCTCCGCGCCGACCTCGACATCGAGATCACCGCCCGGGTGATCAACGGGATGGTCTTCGCCGGCGCCGCCCAGGTCGCCCGCGACCCCGCCGCGGGCGACCTGCGCGACGCCTGGATCGCGGCCGTCGTGACCCTGATGTTCGACGGCCTGGCGCGCTGAGCGGGACACCCAAGGGAGCGAGTCGATGGTCCAGGTCGATGTCTTCTGGTCGTACGCCATCGGCGCCGGCTGCGGCGCCGCCGCCGCGCGGGCGTCGCTGCGGGAGCCGGATCCCGCGCGGCCGGCCGAACGGCGCCTGACCCTGACCGTGCTGTTCCTCGGCTGCGTGTTCGCGCCCAGCGGGATCTGGCTGCTCTGGCAGTTCCCCGGCTGGGAGACGATGCACGCGGCGGCCGGCCCCACGGACCTGCCCGGCTGGCTGGTCTGCACGTTCGCGATCACCAACATCAGCCAGGGGGTGCTCGGCTACCTCGCCGCGCAGGCGCTGTGGCGGCGCGGGCACCGGTACCTGTCCTGGCTGCAGATGCCGCTGGGCTACCTCGCGATGTTCTTCGTGCTCGCCTACGGCTGGGACGGCACCGGGTACCGCCGCTTCTTCGCACCCACCACCGCCGACTGGCGGACCGGCGGGTTCCACCCGGCCGGCTTCCTCACCAGCGACGTCGCCCTCACCCTGTACGCCATGGGCGCGGTGCTGGTGCCGCTGCTGCTGTGGATGCAGGCGAGCTGGTGGTCCGATACCGCCGGGCCGGGCCGGGTCCGGCTCGCCGGCCTGGTGCTCGTGACGGTCTTCGGCCTCGGCCTGGGCACGGCGGCCGCCGCCGCGGTGCTGCTCACCGAGCTGGGGCCGATCGCCGGGCCGACCGCCGTGACGGTGCTGCTGGTGGCGGTGCTGCATCCCCGGAGTGTGGGCGGGCGGCTGGCCCGTCCGTTCCTCGCCGGCGCGTCCGTGCCTGCGCACTGAGGGGGGCGCCTCAGGCGGCCACCAGGTCTACGGTGACCCGCATGACCGACGACTACCCGTGGGAGCCGCCCCTCGCGGGCACCGAGGCGGAGCAGCTGCTCGGCGCCCTCGACCGGCTCCGCACCACCTTCCGCTACAAGGCCGACGGCCTCGGCGCCGACGGTCTGACCGCCCGCCTGGGCGTGTCCACCCTGACCCTCGGCGGCCTGCTGAAACACCTGGCCGCGGTGGAGGACTACTACTCCACCACCAAGCTGCGCGGCGCCCCGATCGGCGAGCCGTGGGAGTCCCTCGGCTGGACCGGCGACAACGACTGGGAGTTCGCCTCCGCGGCCGGCGACTCCCCCGAGACCCTGTACGCGTTGTGGGACGGCGCCGTCGACCGCGCCCGCGAGCGCATGGCCGCCGCGCTGGCCGGCGGGGACCTGGGCCGGCCGGTGCATGCCGCCACCGGCGACGGCACCCACGCGAGCCTGCGCCGCCTGCTCTGCGACCTGCTGGAGGAGTACGGCCGGCACACCGGCCACGCCGATTTGCTGCGGGAGGCGGTCGACGGGCGTACCGGCGAGGACCCGCCGGCCGGCTGGCGCGCGAGGTCGGGCAGCTACCGGTTCCCCTGAGTGCCGGTGACGATCATCGCGTGGCCGAGCACCTTCGGATGGCGCAGCGGAAACGGCAGCGGCATCAGCTCGGTGAGCGGCCGCGGCTGCGCGCCGAGGAGAGCGCAGAGCTTGCCCGGGTCGGGATAGATCGATCGGTCGCCGAAGAGGTCGAGAAACACGAACGTGCCGCCGGGCCGCAGCACGCGCAGTGCCTCGAGAACGCCGTCGGTCTTGTCGGCGTTCTCCTTGATCTCGTGGAAGGTCATGCAGCTGACCACCGCGTCGAACGAGGCGTCCGGAAAGGACAGCGCGCTGCCGCACTGCTGCTGGAACGACACCCGATCGGCCACGCCCTCGATGCGGGCGTTACGGGCACACTCCGCCGAGGAGTACTCCCAGTCGTCCCCCCACGAGTCGACCCCGGTGACGGTCAGCGCCGGATGGGCCTGCGCCAGCTTGACCGCGAGACTGCCGCTGCCACACCCGACGTCCAGCGCGCTGCCGCCCGGCGCCGGAAGCGACGTGGCGACCAGCAGGTGGATCCGGCGCTGGAAGTCCCCGCCACGCGGCCCGAGGCGGTAGGCGGTCAGCGCCAGGATCAGCGTGATGTACCCGAAGATCCCGAGCGGCGCCAGGAACAGCAGGAACCACGGGCTGACCACCGCGAACAGGCAGCCGGCCAGGGCGAGCAGGCACAGGCCGGCGAACACGCGCAGCCGGGACGACCGGATCCACGTACCGTATCGGGGTTGTTCCCCTGCCGACATCCACGGATGTTATCGAGCGGCGGCACCCTGCGGGAACAGGGCGTCGAAGACGGCGTACCGGTCGAACTCCATCGCCTTCTCCCGGGCCCGCAGCTCGTAGTCCGCCCGCTGGGCGGTGGACATGTCGAGCACCACCCGGTCGAGCGCCTCGGCCAGCCCGGTGATGTCCCCCGGCTCGATGATGACGGCGGCCTTGCCGACCGCCTCGCCGGTGCCGCCGGTCAGCGTGGTCACGATCGGGCCGCCACCGGCCAGCATCTTCTCGGCCAGGGCGATGCCGAACGTCTCGACGAAGTCCGGCTCCGGCTTGGTCGGCAGCGCGTACGCGGCGCACCCGGCCATCAGCAGCGGCTTCTCCTCGTCGTCGACGTCGGTGAGGAAGACGATCCGGTCGTCCTCCTTGGCCATCGCCCGGACGTGCTCGAGGGCCGGGCCGGTGCCGGCGACCACCAGCTTGACGTTCTCCCGGCACCGCATCTGCCCGTACGCGATGACCAGGTCGTAAATGCCTTTGGCGCGGGCCACCCGGGACAGGAACAGGATGTAGCCGTCGCGTTCGAGCCCGCGACGGGCCAGCGCCTCATCGACGGAGATATCCGGTTTATCGACAAACGCCGACGAGTCGATCGGCGGGTAACTGACCCGCACACGTGACCGGCACTGGGCGGCGAACGACGTGCCGCAGTGCGCGTCCACCTCGGCGGCGGACGCGATGATCTCGTCACGGGTGTACTCGGAGACCGCCACCACCTCGTCGTTGGCGAGGAACGTCGTGAACAGCACCGTCGCCGCGCCGAACCGGCCCTCGCGCAGACAGGACCGGATCACGTTGGTGACGTCCGAGCCGACCGCCTTGGCGATCGTGCGGACCTGCGGGTGGAAGCCCGCGGCCCGGGCCGCGTTCACCGCTTCGACCACCACCGAGGTGTGCGGGACCAGGTACATCGACAGGCACACGGTCGGCACCGGCTCGGCCAGCAGCTCGACCAGCCGGCCGGTGAGCCCGGCCAGGTGGCGGCCGTCCGGCACCCGGTAGTCGCCGACCGCCTCGGGCCGTTCCACGGTGATCCCCGGGCTGTACGGCAGCAGCCGATCGAGAGGCTTCAGCGGCAGACCGGCCGCCTCCAGCGTCGGAATGGTCCAGGTGAGCAGCCGGACGTCGTCGAAGCCGCGGGTCAGCGCGACCTCGGCGAGATTGCGGGCCTCACCGGAGTGGCCGCAGATCACCGGGTCGGCCCGGACGATGATCACGAGGCGGCGGCTGGGGTGGCTCATGGCTGGTTCCTCGGGGGGTGCAGGGACTCAGGACAGGGACGGGGGACGTATCCCGCTTCCCCAGGTGGAGGGCTCGTGGCCCAGCCTCAGATGCAGCCGCCCGCCGCGGTGCAGGGCGGCGGCGGACAGATGGGCGGCGTGCAGCGGCTCGCCGTTGAGCGTCGCCGACTGCACGTACTGCGGCGGCGGGTCGCGGTCGAGGCCGTCCACGCCGATCGGGGTCTCCACGAAACCGCTGGTCTCGATCACGAACTCGCTGTCGCCGGCCTGGATCGCGGCCCGTTCGAAGGCCGGCGCGTTGATCAGGAAAAGGTGCTGGCCGGCCACCGGGAACAGGCCCAGCGACGCCCAGACGTACCAGGAGCTGAGGCCGCCGGAGTCGTCGTTGCCGGGCAGGCCGCCCGGGCCGGTGCCGAACTGCCAGGTCAGCGCCGAGTGGACCACCTCGGCCGTACGGTCGGGGCGGCCCGCGTAGTGGTACGCCCAGGGCGCCTCCATGTCGGGCTCGTTGTTCAGGCCCTCGAACCGGTTGAGCGCGTAGCCGGCCGCCATCTCGGTCGGCGACGGGCAGCGACCGGGCTGTTTCACCGGGTCCGCCCCGTACCCGAAGAAGCGGTCGAGGATCCCGATGAACGTGTCGTCGCCGCCGGCCAGGGCGATCCGGCCGGCCATGTCGTGGATCAGGCGGAACGAGTAGTTCCACTTGCCACCCTCGTAGAACTCGCTGTCCCGCAGCAGGCCGGTGGCCGGGTCGAAGGCGTTGACCCACTGGCGCCCGCGCCGCTCGAGGTCGTCGGCGAGGCGGCGGTCGTTCAGGGCGCGAGCCACCTGGGCGGTGCAGTGGTGGGCGTACGCGAGATCGAGGGTGTGGGTGATCGGATGGACCAGGCCGTGCTCGAAGAAGTCCTCGCCGTACATCCGGCGCAGGTCGTCCACCATGTGCACCAGAGCCCAGCTCCAGTCCAGGCCGGGCCGGGCCAGCGCGTGCGCGTCCGCGATTGCGGTGTGCGCGAGCGCGCTGGCCTGCCGGAAGAACCGGTCGGCGCCGCGCGCCATCCGGTAGCCGATCGGGAAGTTGCCCTCCTCCTCGCACACCCGGATCAGCGACTCGAGCAGGTCGGTGAAGCGGTCCGGGGCGACCGCGGCGAGCAGCGGCAGCTGGGTCTTGTAGATGTCCCACATCGTGCAGACGTCGTACGCGTACGGGCCGGCGTCGGGCCAGAACGGGCTCTCGTCCTCGGCGATGCACGGCTTGATCAGCGAGTGGTACAGCGCGGTGCCGAACACCCGGCGCCGGGCTCGGGTGCCGCCCTCGACCTGCACCTTGTCGACGTGCTCCCGCCACCGGGCGCGGGTCCGCGAGCGTACGACGTTGAACGCCGGCGCCTCCGGACCGCACTCGCGTTCCAGGTTCTGCCGGGCCTGATCGCAGCCGCGCAGCGAGAACCCCATCCGCAGCTCGATCACCTGCCCGGCCCGGGCCGAGCCCATGAACAGCAACCCGAACGGCCGCAGCGTGGTGTGCCGGATGCTGTCGAAGTCGAGCCGGGTGCCGCCCTCGATGAGCCGCCGGTCGTACCAGAGCATCTGCCGCCAGCCCGGGGTGTCCGCCTCGAGGTGGACCGACAGCGGCACGCCCTCCATCACCACGGTGCCCTGCGCGCGGCCGCGGCCCATGCTCTCCACCTGCGCGCGCAGCGGCACGGTACGGCCGAGGTCGATGGCCAGCCCGCCGCACGACAGGTCGACGACGACCCGGGCCGAGCGGTGCTCCGGGAACGTGTACCGGTGTACCGCCACCTTGGCGCCGACGGTGATCTCGCAGCGCACCCCGGTGGCCAGGGTCGCCGAGTAGTAGCCGGCCTCGGCGACCTCGTTCTGCAGCGCCCACGACTCCCCCAGTGCGTCGAGCGGCTGCACCATCGGGGTCACGCGCACGTAGTTGTAGTACTTGCGGATCGCCCCGGTGCCGGACTGCTGGAAGTGGGTGAACCCGGACGCCTCGAGCCGGTCGAACATCTCCTCCGGAATGCCCTCGGTGTTCTTGGCGTGCCGGCCGTACCCGGTCGGATAGGCCCCCGAGTAGGCGCAGGCGCTCACCATCCCCAGCGGGGAGGTGGCACCGGGATGCGTGTTGCCGACTTGCGGTTTCGGCCACCACCAACTGGCGGCCAGACCGTGTGCGCGCGGCAGGTCGGTCGCTGCGGTGCCGATGAACGGATCGATGTCGTCAAGGATGGCGGCACTCTACCTACGATTGACCCCGTCGCGGTTTCCGTCAGATGAACTCATATTTGATCTTGACCTGAGCCACCCCGGGGCCGGCGACCACACAGACCAAACCCCCATTTTGCGTACGCGACGAACCGGAGCCCGCATCGCCACGTCAGGTGACACCCTCCGGCGTGACATCCGCACCGAGGAACGCCGCGACGGCGGTCATCACCTCGGCGGTCCGCTCGTCGTGCGGGTTGTGCCCGGCGCGCTCGACGATCTCCAGGCGCGCGCCCGGGATGCCGGCGGCGAGCTGAGCCTGGTGCTCCGGCGGGAAGATGAAGTCGTCCCGCCCGGCCAGCACCAGCGTCGGCGCGGTGATGCCGCCGAGCCGGTCCATCACCGACCAGCCGGGCATGAGCGTGCCGAAGCCGAAGATCTGCGCCTCCGGGCGGGCCCTGAGCCGGCGTTTCGCGAACGCGTCGCGCAGCACCGCCGGCCAGCTCGTGTACGGGTCGTAGGCGCTGCCCAGCCGGATCAGCGTGGACAGGAACTCCGCCGGTGCGGTCCCCCCGGTGAACCAGCGCCGGGCGAGCTCGACCTTCTTCGCCGGGAACCCGCGCCGGGCCAGCACCGCGGGCGCGTTGACCCGCTCCCACCAGCTGTCGCCGCCGGTGTCGAGCAGGATCAGGCGGGTGAGCCGGTCGGGGTGGCGCAGCGCGTACTCCAGGGCGACCTTGCCGCCGAACGAATGGCCGAGCACCGCCCACCGCTCGTATCCGAGACGCGCCCGCAGCGCGTCCGCGTCGGCCGTCAGGTTCTCCCAGGTCATCGAGCTGACCGGAGCGCCCGTCGACCGGCCGTTGCACCGGTGGTCGTAGAAGATCAGGGTGAATCGGTCGGCCAGCCGGCGGAACGGCAGCAGCGTCCAGTGGTCGGCACCCGGGCCGCCGTGCATCAGCACGAGCGGCGGGCCGTGCCCGATCACCTCGACGTGCAGCCGTATGCCCCGTACCGCGATCGTCGTCATGCCGGTGCCCTCCTCGCCGACGAGCCGAGCCGGTCCAGCTGCGCGCTGGCCCCGGCGACGAACACCTCCAGATCGGGGTACGCGTCCCGGTCGGCGACAACGCCGATCGTGAACCGGCCGGCGTACGACAGGCCGCCCACGGCGAGCGGCTCGTTCGCGATCAGCGGCAGCATCGGGACCGCGTCGAGCACCGGCGCGCCGCACAGGCACAGCGGCGTCGCCGGCCCCCGGATGCAGGCCGTCGCGACATTGACCCGCTGCCGCATCACCGCGGCGAGAATGAGGCGGCCCAGCGGTCCGCCGCGCACCAGCGTGTCGAGCGAGGTGTGTGGCCGTGCCTTCCGCTCCGCGGTGGCGGCCGCGATCCGCCGCAGGGCCACGCCCGGGTCCGGCTCGCCGACCGGGAGCGGCACGACCATCTGGGCGATCGCGTTGCCCTGGGGTGGGCCACCGCCGGGCGGTCGCAACGAGATCGGCACGTACGCCGGGACCACGGCGGCGCCGGCCAGTTCCCCGCGTTCGCGCAGCACCGCCCGCAGGCCGCCGGCGGTCACCGCCAGCAGCACGTCGTTGACGGTCGCGCCGGCCGCGTGGGCGATGGCCCGGATCTCGTCGAGCGAGTGCCGGATGACGGCGAGCCGCCGGCCGTCGCCGACGGTCCGGTCGAGGCTGGTCCGGGGCCCGGGCCGGGCAGCGATGAGCTCCCGGATCGCGGGCCACGCCCGCCCGTTCCGACCGGCATGTCGTTGTCCGGGATCGTCGTGGGCGCGCGGGTCGCGGTCGGCCGGCAGCGGCCCGCCGAGCAGGGCCGTGACCGTCATCATCGCGGCTACACCGTCGGCGATCACGTGATGCAACCGGACGATCATCGCGACCCGGCGGTCCGGCAGGCCGGGCAGCAGCCAGATCCGCCAGAGCGGGCGGGCGGGGTCGAGCCGCTCCCCGTACAGCCGCTCGGCCACCGCCGGCAGGCCCGCCTCGACCGTCCCGTACGGCAGCGGGCGGACCACGACGTGCTCGGCGAGGTCGAAGCGCGGCGCGTCCGTCCACCGCGGCCCGCCTCGCGAGGTTTGCACCACCTGCCGGAGCCGGGGAACCAGGTCCAGGCGCGATGCCATCGCCTCGCGGATGGCGTCCACCCGAAGCTCCCCGGCCGGGTCGAAGAGGCTCGTCCCGTCCAGCAGCGCGAGCGCGCCGATCTCCTGCGGCCATCGCCGGCCGGCCGACAGCATCAGCCGGTCCAGCGCGGTGAGCCGATCGACCGGCGGGCCGGTCATGGCGTCCGCCGCCGGGTCAGCGTCGCCGGCTGTCCACTCAGGTCGGGGTCCGCCCCGACCTCGCTCCGCTCACGTGTCACCACCATGGCTCCACGCTCCCCGCCGGCACCCACCCGGGTCAGAGTCGCCGGTACTCGCTCCGGGGGACCTCCGGCCGGGGCGCTCGGCGGTCACGCCGGGGGTAGCGCGACGGACCCGGGCGCGGCGCGGGCCCGCCGCCGGGCCGTCACCGCCCTACCGATCAGCACGATCGCGGCGATCAGGCCGATGAACAACGGGCCCACGTAGGGGTCGATCGCCTCGGCCCGGTTCTGCTCCAGCTGAGCCTGCGGGGTCAGCGGCCCGGGGCCGGCGTACGGCATCCACGAGTCGGGCCCGTAGTAGTAGAGGACGGCGGCGGCGAGGAACACCGCCTGGCAGGCCACGACGATCCCGAAGAGCGCGGCAATGGCGCGGGTCTCCTCCGTCCCCATCCGCGCCGCGGCCGCGCCGGCGGCCGCCGCGCGGCCCTCGTCCGGCCGCGCGGCCGCGGCGCGACCCTCGTCCGGCCGCGCGGCCGCGGCGCGACCCTCGTCCGGCCGGGCCCGCCATGCGGCGCCGCCGGCGGCCGCCGCGATCAGCAGGAACGCCAGCAGGGCGGCCACCGGCGGCAGGACCGGCACCGCGGCGGCGAACAGGCCACCGGCCAGCAGTCCGAAGCCCACGCTCGTCAGCGCCGCCCGGGGCGGGAGCCCGCTGTCGCGCCGGGTCACGACCAGGAAGGCACCCAGATACGCGGCGAGCACGGCGGCGTACAGCGGCAGGCCGCTCGCGGACCGCACGAACGTGTCGCCGCCCTGCACCAGGCCGACGCCCGCGATCGCCGCACAGCCTCCGGCCAGCACCGCCCCCGCCAGCCGCACGAGCCAGGCAGCCGCGGACTCGGCGAACCTCCGGGCAGATCTCATGGCGCGCACCCTAGCCCTCACGGCCACCCACCGACAGCACGCACGCTCCCGTCAGAGGGGTAGATCGGCGGCCAGCAGGTCGACCAACCGGAACAGGGGCCCCGCGACCGAGCGGATCAGCCAGGCGGCGATGGCCGCACCGACCACCAGGACGACGAGGAGCCCGACCGCCAGGATCCACACCGACCGCAGCGACGCCGCGGCCACCGCGCTGCTGCCGGAGCGGACCGAGCTGTCCCCCAGCGTTTGCGCACCGGCCAGCGCCTGCTCGTAGGTCTTCCGCAACTCCCGATCCGGGCCCGCCGAGGCGGCGATGGCACGCTCGTGGTCACCGGCCCGGAACGCCGCGAACTCTTCGTGCACCGCACCGATCCAGCGCTCGAACCCGGCCTGCGCCGCGCCGACCGCCTGCCGCTGACCGTCGTTGATCGCCGCCCGCTCTGCCGCCGCGAAGCTGAGGCGTGCGGCGTCGGCGCGGCGATCGGCCTCGTCGACGAACGTCGGATCGCCGGTCAGCAGAAAACCACGCTGATCGTTGGCGATGCCCTTCGCGTTGAGCGCGGCGTCGGCAACCGCACTCGCGTACGGCACCTCGTGATCGTTGAGGCGCGTCTCCCCCTGGCGCAGACCGATCACCAGAAAGATCGCTACCAGCATCGCCACCGCGAACACGGCCAGCAGCCCGCCCAGCCCCAGCATCACCTGGTGCCCCATCGGCAGCCTGCGCCGGCCGGTCAGCTCGGAGTCGTTGTCGGGCACGTCCGTCACCGCCACTCTCGCAAGGAGTCCGCGACGCATCGACCGCCATCGGTCGCCGGCGGATGACCCGATGGTAAACCTCGAACGGCCTTGACCCGGCGGCTCCCGGCTCCGGCGGGGAACGCGG
>NZ_JAOSZE010000066.1 GCF_025630775.1 Actinoplanes sp. KI2 | reverse complement strand
GGGGGGGGGGGGGGGGGGGGGGGGGGGGGGGGGGGGGGGGGGGGGGGGGGGGGGGGGGGGGGAGTGCGGGGGCGGCGGAGGCCGGGAGCGCGGGGGTGGCTGAGGCGGGGAGTGCGGGGGCGGACGACGGCGACGCCGGGAAACCGGGGGCGGCAATCATCCCGGCGGGGTGACGACTGGGTGGACGGTTCGGCGCGACGATCACGCCATTCGAATCGGAGGGTGGGTGGCGACGTGGGCTGTCTGTTCGCGCTGTTCGCGGGGGTCTTTCCCCGGCTGGCGCTCTTCATCATCTGGGTCGCTCGGCCGGTGCTGGTCGACGCCGCCTTCAGCACCTGGATCATGCCGCTGATCGGCATCATCTTCCTGCCGTTCGCGACGCTGATCTACGTGGTGCTCTACACGCCGGGGATCGGGCTCACCGGGTGGGGCTGGTTCTGGGTGGTCATCGCCGGGCTGCTCGACATCGGGCACTGGGTGGCCAGCGCCAGCCAGCGGCGTCAGATCCCCGGATACCGCGGGGCCTGATCGATCTCTTCCTTGTGGCCGCGCGCGGAGCACCGCGCGCGGCCCCTTCGTGCGCGAGTGGGCGTGAGCGGGCGTGAGCGGGCGAGTGAGCGAGCCGTCGTGCCCGGGGGTAAGCGGAAGGCTGCAGGACAACCCGGCAGCAGGCGACGGCCCGGCCGGAACGCCTGGCCGGTCCGGCTCACCGGGGACTGGTGCTCGCGCGTACGTCTTCGTGGTTTTGGGGGTGAGGTGGGTGATCGGGCGGTGACCCTGGGGTCATAGCATGCGAAGGCGAATGTAGGCGGCGAACGGGAGTGCGGAATGGAGACGTTGGAGTTTCAGGCTGAGGCGCGGCAGCTGCTGCAGTTGATGGTCCATTCGATCTATTCGAACAAGGACATCTTCCTGCGGGAGCTGATCTCGAACGCCTCTGACGCGCTGGACAAGCTGCGGCTTGCGGTGCTTCAGGACGGGCTTGAGGCGGACACCTCCGACCTGCACATCGAGCTCGAGGCGGACACCGAGGCGCGGACGCTGACGGTGCGGGACAACGGCATCGGGATGACGCGTGAGGAGGTCGTCGAGCTCATCGGGACGATCGCCAAGTCGGGGACGGCCGAGCTGCTGGCCAAGATCAAGGAGGCCAAGGAGTCGCCGGAGCTGATCGGGCAGTTCGGTGTGGGGTTCTACTCGACGTTCATGGTTGCGGACAAGGTCGACCTGGTGACCCGCAAGGCCGGCACCGAGGGGCACGGCACGCGGTGGGAGTCGGCGGGGGAGGGCACGTTCACGATCGACGACGCCCCGGACGCGCCGGTCGGCACCAGCGTGACCGTGCACCTGCGGCCGAAGGACGAGGAGGACGCGCTCTTCGACTACGCGGACGCCTGGAAGATCAAAGAGATCGTCAAGCGGTACTCGGACTTCATCTCCTTCCCGATCAGGATGGGCGAGGAGACGCTGAACTCGATGAAGGCGCTCTGGGCGCGGCCGCGCTCGGAGGTGTCCGACGACGAGTACCACCAGTTCTACCGGCACATCAGCCACGACTGGAGTGACCCGCTCGAGATCATCAACATGCGGGCGGAGGGCACGTTCGAGTACGAGGCGCTGCTCTTCCTGCCGTCCCGGGCGCCGCACGACCTGTTCCAGCGGGACGCGCGGCGCGGGCTCCAGCTGTACGTCAAGCGCGTCTTCATCATGGACGACAGCAAGGAGCTGATCCCGGACTACCTGCGCTTCGTCAAGGGCGTGGTGGACGCGGCCGACCTGTCGCTGAACATCTCCCGCGAGATCCTGCAGCAGGACCGGCACATCCAGATGATCCGGCGGCGGCTGGTCAAGAAGGTCCTCTCGACCATCAAGGACCTGCTCAACAACAGCCCGGAGAAGTACGCGACGTTCTGGCGCGAGTTCGGCCGCGCGCTCAAGGAGGGCCTGCTCAACGACCCGGACAACCAGAAGGCGATCCTGGACGTGGCGACCTTCTCGTCCACCGGCGGCACGGAACCGACCACGCTGGCCGCCTACATCGAGCGGATGAAGGAGGGTCAGGAGGAGATCTACTACCTGACCGGGGAGTCGCGGTCGCAGGTCGAGAACTCGCCGCACATGGAGGCGTTCCAGGCCCAGGGGTACGAGGTGCTGATCCTCACCGACCCGGTGGACGAGATCTGGGTCGAGGCGGTGCCCGACTACGACGGCAAGAAGCTGCAGTCGGTCGCGCGCGGGTCGGTGGACCTGCCGAAGGACGCCGACGAGCCGGAGCCGGAGGGTGACTTCGCTTCGCTGCTGACTTTCCTCAAGGGCTCGCTCGAGGAGAACGTCAAGGAGGTCCGGCTCTCGCACCGGCTCACCACCAGCGCGGCCTGCCTGGTCAGCGACGCCGACGACATCACGCCGACGCTGGAGAAGATGTACCGGGCGATGGGCCAGGAGGGGCCGCGGGTCAAGCGGATCCTCGAGCTCAACCCGCACCATCCGCTGGTCGGCGGGCTGCGGGCGGCGCACGAGCGGGACGCGGACGACCCGGCGCTGCCGGAGACCGCGGAGCTGCTGTACGGGACGGCGCTGCTGGCCGAGGGCGGCGACCTGGACGACCCGGCCCGGTTCGCGAAGCTGCTGGCGGATCGGCTGGCTCGCACGGTCTGAGGTCAGAGGGCCGCGAGCCAGTCTCGCGGCCCTTCATGGGTGACGCGCACACCGGCCACCTTCGCGGCGAACGCGATGCAGTCCGGTAGATCTGCGGAGCCGGCCAGCGCGACCGCCAGCGCCCCGTGGAACACGTCGCCCGCACCGGCCGTGTCGACCGCCGTGACCGGCGGCACCGGTACCTCGCCGGACCGGTCGCCGCTGAACCACCGCACCGGGTCCGGCCCGTGCGTGACGAGCACGTGCGGCGCGTCGATCGCCGCGGCCAGTGCCGCGTCGGTCGGTGCCGTCGCCGCCGGATGCCGGAACGCCGCCGAGGCCGCGACCACCTCGGCGTACGGCAGGATCTCCGCGAACACCGGACGCCAGCTGCCCGCATCGACCAGCAGCCGGCGCGCGCCGCGGGCCGCCGCCACCGCCAGCGCCGGATGATGCCCGTCGACCAGGGTCAGGTCCGCATCGGGCAAACCCCCATCGGGTACGGCCACCGCCACGTCGCCGGCGTTGCGACTGACGATGGTGCGCTCGCCGGTGCCCGCCAGCACCGTGATCGCCGAGACCGGTGGCGGTGCGCACGAATCCGGGGACGCGTCGATGATCCGTACGCCGAAGGAGGTCAGATCGGCCCGGATCAGCGAGCCCAGCGGATGGGTGCCGACCGCGGTGACCAAAGTGACCTCCGCGCCCAGCGCGGCGGCCGTCACCGCGGCGTTGGCCGCCGGCCCGCCCGCCGCCACGGCGAAGGCGGTCGCCTGCGCCTTCTCGTCCACGCCGGGCACCCGGTCGACCCGGTAGACCAGGTCCACCGTGGCCAGCCCCGCGCAGAGGATCCGGGTCACGTCACGAGCTGATGGAAGAACGACCCGATTCCCCGGAACGCCTCCGCGATGAAGTCCCCGATGCTGTGGGCGATGTCCGCCGCCGGCCCTGGGCTGGTGCCGATGTAGAAGATCACGAGGATGAGCAGGATCCAGCCGATTACCTTCTTCATGCCGGCCCCCTTCCGCGACCAGGTCACGTCTGCCTACATGATCGTGTCATGCCGGGGCACGTGATTCCCGGACCTTCACCCGCGCGGCGTGATACCGAACGGGTCACGAGCCTTCCGGTACCAGCAGCATAGCCTCGCGCCGCCACAACTTGACAGCAGCTATGAAGTGAGAGCTACTCTCAAAATATGGCTACTTCCACAATGCGCTGGTACGCGCTGGCCGCCCTGGCCCTGAGCACCCTCGCCATCGGGCTCGACACCACGATCCTCAGCGTCGCCCTGCCCACGCTGAGCCGTGACCTGCACGCCTCCACCGGCGATCTGCAGTGGTTCACGAACGCCTACCTGCTGGTCCTGGCGGCCGTGCTGCTCCCGGCCGGCATGCTCGGCGACCGCTTCGGTCGCAAGAAGCTGCTGCTCGGCGCCCTGTTCGTGTTCGGCGCGGCGTCGGCCGCGTGCGCCTGGGCGGCGAGCGCCGGCCAGCTGATCGCCGCCCGCTCGATCCTCGGGCTGGGCGCGGCCGTGCTCATGCCGCTCTCCGGCGCCGTGCTCACCGTGCTGTTCGACGAACGGGACCGGTCGAAGGCGCTCTCGGTCTGGCTCACCGCGAGCGCGCTGGGCATCCCGCTCGGCCCGCTGCTGGGCGGCTGGCTGCTGGACAACTTCTGGTGGGGCTCGGTATTCCTGATCAACGTCCCGCTGGTCGCCCTCGCCCTGATCGCGGTCGCCCTCTGGGTTCCCGAGTCGCACGGTGACCGGACCCGCCGCTTCGACCCGCTCGGCGTGCTGCTCTCCGCGGCCGGCCTGGTCGCGCTGACCTACGGGATCATCGAGGCCGGCGACCGCGGCTGGGGCGACGCCCGCTCGCTGAGCACGATGATCGGCGGCGCGGTGCTGCTGGCCGCGTTCGCGGGGTGGCAGCGCAAGGCCAGGGCCGCCCTGGTCGACCTCGATCTGTTCCGGTCGCGGGCGTTCACCGGTGGCGCCGTGCTCGCAACCCTGGCCAGCTTCGCCATGCTCGGCCTGCTGTTCGCCCTGCCGCAGTATTTCTCCGCGGTCGGCGGCCAGGACGCGTTCGGCTCGGGCCTGCGCCTGCTCCCGGTGATCGGCGGCCTGCTGGTCGGCGCCCGTACGGCCGAGAAGCTCGCCGCCCGCGCCGGTCATCGCCTGGTGGTGGCCTTCGGCCTCGCCCTGATCACCGCGGCGATGGTGGTCGGCAGCCGGACCGGCGCGGGCAGCGGCTACGGCTTCGTCGCCGCCTGGATCACGGTGGCCGGCATCGGGCTCGGCTTCACCATGCCGCCGTCGATGGACGTGGCGCTCGGCGCGCTGACCCCGCAGCGCAGCGGCGTCGGCAACGGGCTGCTCCAGGCGATGCGCCAGGTCGGCGGCGCGATCGGCGTCGCGATCCTGGGTACGGTGCTGGCCGGCGCGTACCGGGACCACCTGCCCCCGGCCGCGCCGCCGGTGGCGCGGCAGAGCGCGGCGGCCGGCGTCGAGGCGACCGCGCACGACCCGGGCCTGCTGCACGCGGTACAGACCGCCTTCACCCACGGCATGGACGTCTCCCTGCTGGTCGCGGCCGCTGTCGCCGGGGCCGGGGCAATCCTCGCGCTGGTCCTGCTGCCGGGCCACAGCCCGGCCGCGCCGATGGAGGGAGAACGCCGGGTGCTGGCAGAATCGAGCCTATGACCTCGTCCCTGCCGGCCGGGTTGCGCGAGCGCAAGAAGGCGAAGACCCGGGCCGCCATCCGCGACCACGCGATGCGCCTGTTCGAGGAGCAGGGGTACGCGGCGACCACCGTGGACCAGATCGCGGAGGCGGCCGAGGTCTCGCAGAGCACGTTCTTCCGGTACTTCCCCACCAAGGAAGACGTGATCCTCATCGACGACTACGACCCGCTGATCGTCGCGGCGATCAAGGCGCAGCCGCCCGGCACGCCCCCGGTCCGGGCGCTGGTCAACGCCATGCGGGAGGTCTTTCTCAACCTCGGCCCCGACGAGTGGGAGAGCGAGCGTCGCCGGCAGAAGATCTACCAGACCGTCCCGGAGCTGCGGGCGCGGGCGATGCACCAGACGGTCAGCGCGATCGACATGCTGGCGGCGGCGCTCGCCGAGCGCGAGGGTCTGCCGCCCGACGACCGGAAATCCCGGGTGGTCGCGGGGGCGCTGATCGGCGTGGTGCTGGCCATCGTCCCGCCGGGCGGCCGGGACGGCGACTTCGATCCGGCCGACTTCGCCGAGGTCGAGGCCGCGCTGGAGATGCTGGAGCACGAGGTCAAGCTCCGCTGATCAGATTGAAAGTCACGCGCGAGGGGTATCCGCGCACGCATGATTCCCCTCGCCGCCGAGGCCATCACGCACGCCGGGAAGACTCAACTCGTGCTCGCCGCGGTGCTCGCCATCGCGGCCGTCGTCGTGCTCATCGCCTGGGCGAAGTTCCATCCGTTCCTCGCGCTCATCATCGGCTCCGGGGTGCTCGGGCTGGTCGCCGGCGCGTCGCCGGGCGACACGGTCACCTCGTTCACCAACGGCCTGGGGAGCACGACCGGAAGCGTCGGCCTGCTGATCGCCCTCGGCTCGATGATCGGCGCGCTGCTGGCCCAGTCCGGCGGCGCCGACGGGATCGTCAACCGGATCGTCACGCGGGTCTCCGGGTCGGCCCTGCCGTGGGCGATGGCGGGCGTGGCGGCGCTGGTCGGGCTGCCGCTGTTCTTCGAGGTGGGCGTGGTGCTGCTGGTGCCGATCGTGCTGCTGGTGGCCCGGCGTACCGACATCGGGCTGTTGCGGATCGGGATCCCGGCGCTGGCCGGCCTCTCGGTCCTGCACGGGCTGGTGCCGCCGCACCCGGGGCCGCTGGTCGCGATCTCCAGCCTGAACGCGGATCTCGGCCTGACGCTCCTGTTCGGCCTGGTCTGCGCGATCCCGACGGTGATCGTGGCCGGTCCGATCTTCGGGAACTTCATCGCGAAGCGGGTGCCGGTCGAGGTGCCGGCGCTGTTGGAAGGGGCGGCCGTCTCCGCCGCTACGGTTCCCGGCTCCGAGGACTACGACCGGCCGGGACCGCCTGAGCGGCTCGACCGGCCCGAGCGGCTCGACCGGCCCGAGCGGCTCGACCGGCCCGACCGGCTCGACCCGGTCGCTCGGCCCGAGGAGTCCGGCCGCCGGGTGACTCCCGGCTTCTGGCCGGCCGTGCTGACCGTGCTGCTGCCGATCGTGCTGATGCTGGCCCGGGCCGTCGGCGAGCTGACCCTGGCGAAGGGCAACCACCTGCGCACCGCGCTCGACGTGCTCGGCAACCCGCCGGTGGCGCTGCTGTTCGGCGTGCTGGTGGCCATGTGGACGCTCGGCAAGCGGGCGGGCATGGACCGCCGGGAGACCAACGCGGTGCTCGGCGGGTCGCTGCCGCCGATCGCCGGCATCCTGCTGATCGTGGCCGCGGGCGGCGGCTTCAAGCAGGTGCTGGTCGACGCCGGGGTGGGCAACGTGGTCGCCGAGGCGGCCAAGGACGCGCACCTCAATGCGCTGCTGCTGGGCTGGCTCGTCGCGGTCGGCATCCGGCTGGCGACCGGCTCGGCGACCGTCGCCACGATCACCGCGGCGGGCATCGTGGCGCCGCTGGCGACCACCCTCGACAAGCCGACGGTGTCGTTGCTGGCGCTGGCGATCGGGTGCGGGTCGCTGTTCTTCTCGCACGTGAACGACGCGGGGTTCTGGCTGGTCAAGGAGTATTTCGGGATGACCGTCGGCCAGACCATCAAGAGCTGGTCGGTGATGGAGACGATCATCTCGGTGGTCGGCGGGATCTGCGTGTTCCTGCTCAGCCTCGTGGTTTGACCCGCTGCAGCAACGCCACGCAGGCCAGCACCGCCAGCGCCGCGACGATCGACGCCGGGGTCACCGCCTCGCCGAGCAGCAGCGCCGACCAGATTAGGGTGAGCAGCGGCTGAGCCAGCTGGATCTGCCCGACCTGGGCGATGCCGCCCCGCGCGAGGCCCGCGTACCAGGCGAAGAAGCCGAGGAACATCGAGACCACGGTGACGTAGCCGAACCCGGCCCAGGCCTCGCCGCCCGCGGCGGGCGGGTGCCGGAACGCCGCAACCAGCGCGATCGGCAGCGTGGCCGGAAGCGCCAAGATCAAAGACCAGCAGATGGTACGGGCGCCGCCCAGCTCCCGGGCCAGCGCGCCCCCTTCGGCGTAGCCCAGCCCGCAGAGCACGACGGCGGCCAGCAGGTAGAGGTCCGCCGCGCTCAGTCTGCCGTGCACGGCCCCGCTGGTGATCAGGAAGGTCAGCACCGCGAGCACGCCGCCGGCGCTGGCCGCCCAGAACGCCGGGCGTGGACGTTCGCCGGCGCGCAGCACCGCGAAGATCGCCGTCAGCGCCGGGAGCACGGTGACGACCACCGCGCCGTGGGCCGCCGTCTCGCTGGTCAGCGCGAGCGAGGTGAACAGCGGGAAGCCGACCACCACGCCGAGCGCGACGACGGACAGCCGCCGCCAGGTCGTCGCGGCCGGCCGGGGCGCGCCGGTGAGCCGGAGATAGCCCCAGGCGAGCAGCGCGGCGCCGACCGCGCGGCCGAAGGCGACGAACCACGGGTCCAGCTCGTGCACGGCGACCCGGGTGGCCGGCAGGGACATGCTGAACGCGAGAACGCCCAGCGCGCCGAGGGCGAGCCCACTGACTGTTACCGTTCGTGGCGCGGTAGCGCTACTCTGTGCCGTCATGGATGACAGTAACGCAGTCGCTCGTGTTATCCAAGATCTGCGTACGCTGGCCGACGGCCTGGCGCCCGGCGCGCGGCTGCCGTCGGTGCGGTCGTTGTGCACCCGGCACCACGCGTCACCGGTTACCGTCGCGGCCGCGGTGCGGCAGCTCGCCGCGTCGGGCGTGCTCGAGACGCGGTCCGGGATCGGCACCTTCGTCGCGCCCCGGGCGAGCGGGCCGAGCCCGGCACCCGACCTGTCCTGGCAGACGGTGGCGCTCGGCGCCCAGCCCGGCGGCTCGGCCGACATGCAGGCGCTACTGGCGTTACCGCCGGCCGGGGCCATCCCGCTGTCGGGTGGCTACCTGCACCCCGACCTTCAGCCGACCGCCGCGCTCGGCGCCGCGCTGGCCCGGGCGGCCCGGCAGCCCGCGTCCTGGGAGCGCGGGCCGGTCGAGGGCCGGGCCGATCTGCGCGCCTGGTTCGCCCGCGCGGCGGGCGGCGGCCTGCGCGCGGACGACATGGTGATCTGTCCGGGCGGCCAGGCGGCGCTCTCGTCGGCGCTGCGCTCGCTGGCCGCGCCCGGCGACACGCTGCTGGTCGAGTCGCCCACCTATCTGGGGGCGCTCGCCGCCGCCCGGGCCGCCGGCCTGCGGGTCGTGCCGGTGCCGGCCGACGCCGACGGGGTGCTGCCCGCGCAGCTGGCGGCGGCCTTCGCCCGCACCGGGGCGCGTCTGTTCTACTGCCAGCCGCTGTACCACAACCCGACCGGCGCCAGCCTGGCGATCGGCCGCCGGGCCGCGGTCCTTTCCGCCGTACGCTCGGCCGACGCGTTCCTGATCGAGGACGACTACGCCCGCGACCTGACCATCGACGGCGACGCCCCGCCCCCGCTGGCCGCCGACGACCCGGACGGCCACGTCGTCCACCTGCGTTCGCTGACCAAGTCGGCCGCCCCCGGCCTGCGCATCGCCGCGATCGGCGCCCGCGGACCGGCCGGCGCCCGGCTGCGGGCGGCCCGCCTGCTCGACGACTTCTTCGTGGCCGGCCCGCTGCAGCAGGCCGCCCTCGAGGTCCTGACCGCGCCCGCCTGGGCCCGGCACCGCCGAGCGCTGCGCACCGCCCTCCGCGAGCGCCGATCGGCCCTTCTGACGGCCCTGCGACGACACCTGCCCGCCCTGGTGCCGGCGATCGTGCCCCGCGGCGGCCTGCACCTGTGGGCGCCGTTGCCGGCGGGCCTGGACGACGTCGAGGTCACCGCCGCGGCCGCCGCCGAAGGCGTCGTCGTCTTCCCGGGCCGCCCGTGGCATGCGGCCGAGCCCCCGGGCGCCTACCTCCGGCTCACCTACGCGGCGGCCCCGCCCGAGGTGATGGACGAGGCGGTCCGCCGCCTCGCCCGGGCCCTCGACCGCTGCGCCGGTCATTCGATGGCGAACATGCCCTCCGGGACGCCGGCCACCTGGATCTGACGCCAGATCGTGCGCCGCCCCGGCAGCTCGTGGTAACGCCGCAGCGCGGCGAGGCCGCCCAGCCAGCCGGCCCAGCCCGGGTACGGCGGGTTGGCCGGGTCGAACCCGCTCTGCACCACGGTGAGCCGGGTCTTGCCGTCCGAGCCGGCCAGCTCCCAGCTGTCCAGCATGCCGTCGGCGTACCGCAGCGTCGCCTTGCGGCCCGGCTCGAACTCGACGAACTTGGCGCCGCCCGGGTCCAGATCGAACCCGCCCATCGCGAACCGGCCGCCCACGTACGGCTCGATGTCCACGTTGGCGCCGAACCACTGGTGGAACTGCTCGGCCTGGGTCATCGAGTCGAACACCCGCTCCGGCGTCGCGTCGATCACCACCGAGGCGCGCAGCTGCGCCGAGGTGAAGTCGCAGCGGGGCGTCAGCTCCCGGCCGGCCAGATAGTCGGCCAGGTTCGCGATCGCCAGCGACCAGAACGTGTGCAGCGCGCCGCGGGCCCCGGCCTTGTCGGCCAGCACCTCCTCGAAGCTCGGCAGGTCGCTCTGGGTCAGCGTGACCAGCGTGCCGTCCTCGTCCTCGGCCAGCTCGAACTGCACCGTGGACTCGACACCGTCGACGGTCCAGGCGAACCGGATGGTGCGCTCGTCCACGTGCAGCACGCGCTGGTGCGGCTCGGCGCCGTCCGGCGTGAACCGGCCCCAGAACTCGTACCTGCCGGGCAGGTCCACCTCGGCGTGCTCGGCCAGCCAGACGCGCAGCGCGGCCGGGTCGGTCAGTGCCTCGTAGGCGACCTGCGGCGAGGCCGGAACCACCGCGCGCAGGCGCAGGTCAGGCTCGGTCATCGGGATCTCCCTTCGGGTAGCAGGCGACGGCCAGGCGGAACGCGTCGCCCTCGGCGCCGCCGTAGCGGGTGAACAGGTCCTGCAATGTCTGCTGCAACTCGTCGAGGAACGCCTTGCGCTGCTCGGGGCGCACCCGGATCTCGCCGGACACGCCGATCGACGGCAGGCTGGGCCGGGTGCGGTCGAGCGCGGCGACCTCGGCCTGCACGTCCTCCATCAGGTCGACGAGGTAGCCCAGGCTGAGCCGGTCGCGGGTCTGACGCAGCCCGATCCGGCCCACCAGGCTCGGGGACAGCCAGTAGGACCGGCCGGCGGCCTGGTAGATCCCCTCGTGGATGCCGCGCACCCGGCGCTCGGCCACCTGCCGGAGCAGGCCGGCCTCCAGCAGGCGCTTCACGTGGTAATAGACCCGCTGCGGGGTCTGGTCGAGCTCGACGGCCACCTCGGTGCACGAGCGGGGCTCGGCGAGCTGCCGCAGCACCTCGATCCGCTGCGGCTTGAGCAATGCCTCGGCCTGCTCGAGCCGGTCGAGGTAGACGACATCTCTCATAGCGAAAATCAGTCTTTACGTAAAAGAATTCTTTGTCAATGGGCCGCGGACGAGGATCAGGCTCCGATGCCGGTTGTCTCAGACCTTGTCGCAGGCGGGGTCGAGCTTCTGCCCGACCACCTGGAAACCGCCGTTCACGTACGCCTTCGGGTCGGCCTGCTGCGCGCCCGCGGTCAGGTCGGCGGCCACCGCGGTCAGCGCCTCCTGCAGCGGCACGTCGGGGGTGCGGGCGGCCTCGGCGGTCAGCTTGGTGGCCATGTCGGTCAGCGAGTCGTGCAGGCGCTGCCGCTGCCTGTCGCCGGAGGCGGTCAGTCCCTCCGCCAGACTCACCGCGCCGTCGGTGAGGATCTTGTATGCCGCCGTGCACACATATTTCGGCACGCCGGCCGAGGCCGACGGGGTCGGCGCCACGCTGAAGGGCGTCGGAATCTTCGAGTCCGGCGAGATCTCGATCGCGCAACCGGCGGCGAGCGTCGCCGTCGCCAGCAGGACGAGCGGCAGGGCGGCGAGGCGGCGATGCGGCACGGCGTTTCTCCCTCTGCTTCCGGCGTACGCGTTCGGCAAGCATAGTTTCCCGGCGCCCGCGATATTGAACCTCTCCGATGATTTGTCCCGGGGTTGGCCCGTTCAGTCCGATTTGCCACTCGATAGGCGACACATCTTCCGCGGCGGGAACGCCGTTGCGTGCAATGTGCTCAAGTTGCCAATAAGCGGTAAACCGGTCGTGCGGCGGGCGCTGATCGCGGGCGTGTCCACGATGCTGGTCGCGGCCGGTGGCGTCGCTGTCGCCGAGGTGGTCTCGCCGAACCCGGCCACCTCGCCGTCGTTCAACGGCCCGATCTACGCGGTCGCCTACCGCGGTGGCACCGTCTACGTCGGCGGCAGCTTCACCAACGCCAACGTCAACGGCAAGAACGTGGCACGGTCGCGGCTGGCCGCGTTCGACGCCAGGACCGGCGCGTTGCTGCCGTGGGCGCCGAGCGCCGACGCGAACGTCCGGGCCCTCGCCGTGGACGGCCGCACCGTCTACGCGGCCGGCGACTTCCACACGATCAACGGAGACATCCGGGACGCGCTGGCCGGCGTCGACGCGATCAGCGGCCAGACCACCCGGATGCGGCACGCCGTCCTCGGCCAGCCCGACGCGCTCGTCACCGGCGCCGGCCGCCTCTACCTGGCCGGCCGGATCGTCTCGGTCGACGGCGTGCCGCGCGACAACCTGGCCGCGTTCTCCCTGGCCACCGGCGCTCTCGACTGGGACTGGGCGCCGAGCGCGGACGACCGGGTCAACGCGCTGGCGTTCACCAGCGACCGGGTCTACCTCGGCGGCTCCTTCCACCAGATCGACGGGATGCGGTCGAGCCTGCGGCTCAGCGCCGTCGACCCGGTCGACGGCGTACTCGACAAGGGTTTTCTGCCGAAGCCGGTGTCGCAGGTGTTCGCGCTGGCCGCGGACGACTCCGGGGTCTATGCCGCCCTCGGCGGCCAGGGCGGCCGGGCGATCGCCTACACCAAGGGCGGCGCCACCCGCTGGACCCGGGTCTTCGACGGCGACGCGCAGGCGATCGCCGAGCTGGGCGGCGTCACCTACGTCGGCGGGCACTTCGACCGGGCCTGCACCACCTCGAACAACGGAATCAAGGGCACCTGCACCGACGGCTCGGTGCCGCGCGGCAAGCTCGCCGCGGTCGACAGCCAGGGCAACCTGCTCGACTGGTCGCCCAAGGCCAACGGCGTGGCCGGCACCCGGCAGCTCGCGGTCAGCCCGGCCCTGGGCGCGGTCAGCGCGGTCGGCGACTTCACCACGGTCGGCGGGCTGATCCGCAAGCGATACGCGCAGTTCGACGGCGCCACCACGTTCCTGGAGAAGGACACGCTCACCGGGGACTACGTGGCCTCGTACAACTTCGACACCACGATCGCGGACGGCACCTTCGACGACGGGTCGGGTCACGGGCACCTGCTGCGGGCCATGCTGCGCAACGGCAGCAAGATCACGCTGACCGCGCACGGGACCGGGCAGGCGCTGACCTTCCCGCCCAAGTGCACCGGGGCGGCCTGCCCGCGCCTGGTCCTGCAGGCGGCGGACACCCCCGACCTCAACCCCGGGACCAAGCCGCTGCGGTACGGGGCGAACGTGCTGCTCGCCCCGGCCGAGACGGCGAGCGGCGAGAACGTGCTGCAGAAGGGGTACTCGACCGGGGGCGGGCAGTACAAGCTCCAGGTGGACGGGGTGTCCGGCAAGCCCAGCTGCGGGATGAGCGGGCTCGGTGAGAAGGCGCTGCACCTGGCGCGCAGCCGGCAGTCGATCGCGGACGGCAAGTGGCACACGGTCGAGTGCCGCCGGACCGGGCCGACGCTGTCGATCCTGGTCGACGGTCAGATGCAGGCGAGCGCGGCGGTGCCGGCGACCCTGTCGGTCTCGTCGACCCGGCCGTTCAGCGTGGGCGGCAAGGGCGCGGGCGCGGACAACGACCAGTTCCACGGCAGCATCGACGACGTCTGGATCCACATCGGCTGATTTATCCGGTACCTCCCTGGCCATCGCCGCCGCCACCGGAGCCGCCGCCGGGGCCACCGGAGCCGCCGCCGTCGCCGGCGGAGCCGCCGCCACCGGAACCAGCGCCGGAGCCGTTGCCGTCCGCGGCCGCGGTGGTGGTGGCGGTGGTCGCGTCCTGCACCGGCGCGGTGGTGGCGGCCGTGGTGGTGGTCTCGGTCTGCGGCGGTGTGGTGGTGGTCGCCCTGGTGGTCGGCTCCCGGCTCGGGGTGGGTGCGGTGGTCTGCGCGCCGGTGGTGGCGGCGTTCTGCCGGGTGGCCCTGGTGGTCGGGCGGTGCGAGCCGCGCTGCGTCGGCTGGGCCGGAGCCGACGGGGAGACGTTGGTGCTGGCCGCGGGTGGGGTCTTCGAGCCGGGGAAGAGCCCGCCGGGGTGGGCGAGGGCCAGCACCGTCGCCAGGGTGCCCAGCACCACCAGGGCGGCGGCCGTCAGCAGGAGCATGCGGCCGCGGTTTCCCGGCTTGTCCGGCAGGTCGGAAAAGGCTGGGAGGACGGCGGTGTGCGAGCCGGGCGGGACGGCGGCGGTGTTCGAGCCGGCCGCGACGACCGGGACGGCGGGCCGGGTCGTCGTGGTCGCCGCCAGGATCGCGGTCGTGGCCGCGCCCGCCGAGGCCAGCTCCGCCGCCTCGGCCATCGCCGCCGCGGACGAGAACCGGCGCGACGGGTCCTTCGCCATCGCCGTCTCCACCAGCGTTCGCACCGGCGGCGGCACGTCCCCCGGCAGCGGGGGCGGCTCCTCCCGCAGGTGCTGCAGGGCGACGGTGATCGGGCTGTCCGCCATGAACGGCGGGTGCCCGGCGAGGCAGTGATAGGCGACGCAGCCCAACGCGTACACATCAGCCGAAGGCCCGGTTTTGTCCCTGGAGACCTGCTCCGGTGCGATGTAGAGCGCCGTCCCCACGACCTCCTTCGCCCCGGTCAGCGCGGCCGACTCGGCCGAGCGCGCCACCCCGAAGTCGACCAGGACCACGGTCCCGTCCGGCTGGATGATCAGGTTGCCGGGCTTGACGTCGCGGTGCACGATCCCGGCCTGGTGCGCGGCCTCGAGGGCCCGTCCGGCCTGCGCCACGATCGACATCGTCTCGGCCGGGGTCAGCCGGCCGCTCGCCGCGATCCGCTGGTTGAGCGCCTCGCCCTCGACCCGGGCCATCACGATGTACGCGTCCGGCCCGCTCTGCCCGTAGTCGTACACGTCGGCGACGCCCGGGTGATGCAGCACCGCCATCGTGCGCGCCTCGTGCTTGAACCGGGTCTGGAAGCCCGGGTCCTCGGCCCGCCCGGCATGCAGGGTCTTCACCGCGACGTCCCGGCCGAGCACCGTGTCGGTGGCCCGCCAGACCTCGCCCATGCCGCCGGCCGCGATGCGGTCGTCCAGCCGATATCGATCACCGAGAACCTGTCCAGGGAGGGGCATAGCTGGTCTCTACCCACTCGGCGCGGCGCTGAAATCTCCGGTCCGGCGTATCTTCTGCCAGCCCAGGCGGCGGCCGGTCAGCGCGGCGAGGGCGGAGGCGAGCAGGACGGCGTACATGACCTGGCGGTAGACGACCTGTTGCAGGGGCAGCGTCCACAGCGGGCGCAGGCTCTCCCGGTCGAGGCGGAAGGCGAGGATCGCGGTCACGGTCTGCACGAACAGCATCGCCAGCCAGCCGATGATGGTGATCTGCCGGTCGAGGAAGAACAGGCCGTAGACGGCCATCAGGTCGATCAGCGGCGCGAGCAGCGGCAGCAGCACGCTGAACAGGGCGATGAAGGTGATCCGGGTGCGGCCGAAGCGGCCGTGGCGGTGCTTCCAGAGGGCCTGCATGGTGCCGTAGCTCCAGCGGTAGCGCTGGCGCCAGAGTTGCCCGGCGGTGGCCGGGGCCTCGGTGTAGGCAACCGCGGACTCCTGGTAGACGACCCGCCAGCCGGCCTGCTGGATGGCCAGGGTCAGATCGGTGTCCTCGGCGAGGGTGCCGGTGCTCAGGCCGCCGACCTCCGCCAGCGCGGACCGCCGGAAGGCGCCGAGCGCGCCGGGGACGGTCGGGATGCAGCCGAAGGTGTCGTAGAGGCGGCGGTCCAGATTGAAGCCGATCACGTACTCGATGTGCTGCCACTTGCCCAGCAGGCTCTTGCGGTTGCCGACCTTGACGTTGCCGGCGACGGCGCCGACCAGGGGGTCGGCGAACGGCTGGACCAGATTGTCCACCGCGTCCGGCGTCACCACGGTGTCCGCGTCGACCATCACGACCAGGTCGTCGTTCGCCAGGGCGGTGCCGGTGTTGAGGGCTCGCGCCTTGCCACCGCTGGGGATGCGAACAGTCCTGACATTTCCGAATTGCGGGATCGCGTCGGCGGTGCCGTCGGTCGACTCGTCGTCCACCACCAAAACAGAAATATTCGGATATGTTGAGCGGGCCATCGAGGTCACGGCCGGACCGATCGTCTCCCGCTCGTTGTAGGCGGGCACCACGATCGTCACGGGCTGATCGACCGGCGGCCCCCACGACCAGGTGGCCGCCCGCCGCCGCCGGGCATGCGCCACCGCGAACACGAACAGGATCAGGGTGCGCACCACGATCAGGCCACCGGCGACGATCAGAAGCAGCCAGAGCAGCCGCACCACCCCGTCCGATCCCCGTACCGTCCAGGCCAGCGCCCGCCCCCGCCAGACCTCCGCGGCCCCGGCCGCCGGGTTCGGCTGCCCGGTCACCGTGGCGAACCGGTACCCGCGGTCCCGCAGTGCCGGGATCAGCCGGTCGAGCGCCGCCACGGTCTGCGCGCGATCCCCGCCGGCGTCGTGGAACAGCACGACCGCCCCGCCGTTCCCGCGGGGCGTGGCGTTCCGCAGGATCCGGTCGACGCCCGGCCGGGTCCAGTCCTCACTGTCCAGATCGTCGAGCACGGTCACATATCCCTGGGCACCGACCGCCCGCACCGCCGCGTAATCCCGATCGGTCAGCGCGCTCGCCGTCGAGGAGTAGGGCGGCCGCAGCAGCGACGTCTCCCGCCCGGTGGCGTACGCGACCGCGAGCTGCGCCTGCGAGTTCTCCAGATCGCGCCGCCAGGCCGGCAGCACCGAGAGATCCGGGTGGGTGAACGTGTGCAGCCCGACCTCGTGCCCCTCCCGGACGACCCGCCGGGCCAGCTCCGGGTGCCGCGCCACCGCCGACCCGATCATGAAGAACGTCGCCGGCACGTGATACCGGGCCAGCACGTCCAGGATCCGCGGCGTCCAGGTCGGATCGGGCCCGTCGTCGAAGGTCAGCGCGACGGTCATGGTGGGCAGCCGCTGCGAGCCGTCCGGCCCGATGATGGGGCCGCCGCTCAGCACCGACTGCGGTACGCCGCCGCTGGCCGCCGAGGCCTGGCCGGTGCCGTCCGGGCTGAAGCTCGCGTCGGTGTAACCCTGGACGATCACCACGGTCGCCACCAGCAGCAACGCCACCAGCGCGAACAGCACCCGTGGGCCGCCCCGCCGCTCGCTCGCCGCCGGCGCGGCGCCGCCGTAGACGGTCACGACGCGCTGACCACGGGCGGCGACGGCGGGGGAGTGGCCGGCCCGAGCAGCTGACTCGCCCACACCGCCGCCAGTGCCAGCAGCAGGACCACCCCGATCGCGTACGCGACCAGCCGCACCCGCCGGCGCCGCGCCCCGCTCGGGTCCACGAAGATCGGATCCGTCGACGACAGGTCCTGCCGGACGATCCCGGTGACCGCATGCTCCGGCAGCGCCGACCTGCCGACCGCGCGCCCCACCCGCGCGCGGCCCCGGGGCGACCGGGGAGCGCGACCGATGGGAGGCTCGTCGGGCACGTCCTCGACGCTAGGAGAAGTCGCCGCCGCCCGCACTTCGGCCGGCGTACCGCGGTGCCTGGGTGCCCTCCAGCAACTCCGCCGGAATGCGCCGCCCGCAGATCACCAGCAGCAGGTCGCGGGCGCTTCCGCGCAGCGGCTCACCGTCGCCGAGATGCCAATCCAGATCGGTCGCCTCGAGCCGTACGCCGGTCAGATCGGTCCCGAAATACCGCACGTTCCGGTCCCGCATCGAGCCGAGAATCAACCCGATCCGCTCCACCGGCGGCCGCCTCGGCAGCCCGAGCGCCACCGAGATGTCCAGCCCGTGAATGACGTCGTGGGAAAGCGCCCCCGCCGTTCCGCCACCCGGCGGACGCCACGGATGCTCGACGTTGTCCCGCAGGCTCGCCAGCAGCCGTGCATCGCTCAGCCGCGCGGTATCCCGCCGGGCCATCCGATCCGCCATCCGGTCGAAGTTCCCGCGCGCTTTCGCCATCTCCAGCCCGAACTGCGCCACCGACATCCGGAATGGCATCGTGATGTGCGCCACGACCTCCCGCACCCGCCACCCGGCGCACAACGACGGCGCCCCCCACTGCTCCGTGGTCAACTCGCCGAGCATGCCGGCCAACTCCCGGCGCTCCGCCACGACGGCTTCCCGCAGCGTCCCCTCGTCCATCGTGAGCTCCTCCTCCGCGCACCACGTCGGCGCGCTCCGGAGGGTGTACGACACGGGCGGGTCATTCTCATCGGTCCGCCGCCGGCAATTTTCGGGTACGCGGCGAGGACGCCTCCGTTAATGCGTTGCCGGGCGGCGGGCCGGCCCGTACCTTGTGAATCACCACCGATTCACCGGAGCAGGAGAGACACGATGACACTGCAGGCTCTTCGACTGCTCGATCGGTGGCGCTGCTAGCTCACGTTGGCACGGTTGCGCCGCCCTCCCGATTTCCCGGGCCGGGCGGTTTTTCTTTTCCCGCACGCCCTCGTAGCCCAACGGCAGAGGCACGACGTCGAGAGCGTCGCCAGTGCGCGTTCAAATCGCGCCGAGGGCACGGTGCCGGTGCAGCACGAATGGTCCGTGCAGCCGACTCGTAATCGGCAGGTTGCGGGTTCGAGTCCCGCCGCCGGCTTCACCCGCCCGGGTAGCCCAATGGGTAGAGGCACGCCGCTCAGGACGGCGACAGTGCGCGTTCGAATCGCGCCCCGGGCACTGCGGGTCCGATGTGCCGCCGCTACGGTGGTCGAGTGCAGCCTGGCCACGCCGTCCTGCTCGCTCTCGGCGGGGTCGGCGCCGGGCTGACCGGATCCATGGCCGGGCTGGCCTCCCTGGTCAGCTACCCGGCGCTGCTGGCCGTGGGCATCCCGCCGATCGCGGCGAATGTCACCAATACGGTCGCCCTGCTGGCGAGCACCGCGGGCACCGCCGCCGGCGCCCGCCAGGAGCTCCGCGGCCATCGAAGCCGCCTGGTCCACCTGTGCGCCGTGGCGGCGGCCGGCGGTCTGGCCGGGGCCGGCCTGCTGCTCGCCACCCCGTCGAAGGCGTTCGAGCTGATCGTCCCCGCCCTGATCGCCCTGGGCGCCGCCCTCCTCCTGCTGCGCGACCCGATCCGCCGCTGGGCCGGCCACCGGTCCCCGCCGCCCCTGCTCCTGGACGGCTTCGTCTTCCTGATCGGCGTCTACGGCGGCTACTTCGGCGCCGCGGCCGGCGTACTCATGCTGGCCGTCCTCTCGGTCGCCGCCACCGAGGCGCACGCCGTCACCAACGCGGTGAAGAGCATCGCCCTGGGCGCCGCCAACCTGACCGCCGCGGTGATCTACGCCGTGGTCGCCCCGGTCGACTGGACGGCCGCCGTCCTCCTGGGCGCCGGGGTCCTGCTGGGCAGTTGGCTGGGCCCGGCGCTGGTCCGCCGCACCCCCGAGCGCCCCCTCCGGGTGGCGATCGCCGTGGCCGCCCTGGGCCTGGCCGGCTATCTGTGGTGGCAGGCAGCAGGTTAAGCCCAGTTTCAGGCTCCGGGCTTGGATCGCGGGTATGCGGATCGTAGGGCTGGTGGTGGCGCTGACCCTCGTCGCCGGGTCGGTGGCCGGGATGCCCGCGCAACCGGCGCGGGCCGACGGGGGAGAGGCACGGGGGTACGTGTGGGCGAGCGAGCCGGCCGTGCCGGACTACGCGCCGGTCGGCGGGTACTGGTTCAACTCGGCGCGCCGGGCGGTGACCCTGCACCGGGCCGGCACCGGCCGGTACGCGGTGACCTTCGCCGGGCTGGGCGGCGCCGGCGGGGTGGCGCACGTGGTCGCGTACGGCTGGGGCAACACCTTCTGCACCGTGGTGGCGTGGAAGCCGTCCGGCGCCGACGAGGTCGTCCACGTGGCCTGCTTCGGCCCGGGTGGGGTGCCGGCCGACTCGATGTTCCTGGCCGACTACGCCCGGCGCACCACGGTGGCCGCCGAGTACTACTCCGCGCTGTACGCCGACAATCCCGGCGCGGTCGGGCCGTACACCCCGCCGGCCGCGTACCGATCCGACACCTTCGGCGCGCCGGCCACCGTGGAGCGGCTGGCGGCCGGGCGGTACCAGGTGCTCGACGACACGTACGCGGCCGCCCGGCTGGAGCTGCGCAAGCAGATGACGGTGACCGCGGTCGGGACCACCGCCGTGCACTGCCGGCTGTGGGACGAGGCGAACGAGGGTGGCGACCCGGTCGTCGGGTACCTCGTCCAGTGCACCGACGCCGGCGGCCGGCCGATCGACGCCGCGTTCACGTTCACCTTCGTGGTCGGCGGCAACCTGCTCGGGGACCGGCCGGCGGGCGGGTACGGCGGCGACTGGGGACGGCCGGGCGTGCTGCTGCCGACCGAGCCGGCCGAGCTGTGGGACAGCAGCACCGGACTGACGCCCGTGCTCGAATGGCGGGGCGCAGGGCAGTACCGCGCCGTGTTTCCCGGTCTCGGTGCCTGGGGCGGGCACGTCCGCGCCGAGGCGATGGGTTTCGCGGCCGGCTACTGCACGGTGGCCGACTGGGGGCCGGTCGCGGCCGATCTGGTGGTGATCGTGCAGTGCTTCGACATCGTCACCTCAGCCCCGGCCGACGTGAACCTGGTCGGTGTGGAGTACACCGCCTGATCGCGCCGGGAAGGGGGCCGGCGCCACGCCGAGGCCGGTCATCCGCAACACGTAGCGGCGGTACCCGCGTCTTGCCTCGCCGTGCCGTCCCGCATCCCGCAGCACGGCCACCAACCGCAGGTGCGCGGGCTCGTCGTACGGGTCGTGTTCGAGCAGGCGCAGCAGATGCTCCACCGCCTCGTCCACGTCGGCCGCGGCCAGCGCGAGGTCGGCGAGGGTGCGCAGCACGTGCAGGTACCGGGCCCGGACCTGCTCGCGCAGCGGGGCGGCCCAGTCGAGGTAGGGGTCCTCGTGCAGGAAGTCGCCGCGGTACCCGGTCGCCGCCTCGCGCAGCGCCTCCCGCCCGCCTTCTTTGCGCAGCGCCTCGCCGGTGACCCGGAGGAAGGCGAGCACGTCGACGTCGAGGGCGCCGAGCCCGATGCTCACCTTGTCGGCCAGGACGAAGTGGTCCGGCGGGAAGCGCCGGCCGGGATCCAGGATGGTACGCACGGTGGACAGCGCGACGGACAGCCGGTTGGCGGTGCGCCTCGGCGGCTCGTCGGGCCACAGCTGCTGGGCGACGCTCTCCCGCGCGACCATCCGGCCGTGCTGGGTGACCAGCAGCTTCACCAGGTCACGCGCCTTGCGCGAGCGCCACTCCTCCACGCTCACCGGGTTGCCGTTGCGCAGCAGCGTGAAGCCGCCGAGCGTGAGCAGCCGCACCGACGGGGGCGCGTCGGCCGTGGCCAGCCAGCGCAACGGCCCGGCGGCGTGCGGACCGCGGTCGAGCGGTATCCCGGCGCGGCGCAGCGCCCGCTCCGCCTCACCGGCCGGCGCCCCGCCGAGGCGGGCCCGCAGGTAGGCGTTGCTGCGGGCGCCCAGCCCGGCGCCGGTCGCCTGCCACGCATCCGCGGCCTGCGCCAACAGCGCGTCCCGCCGGGACGGCGAGGATTCGGTGAGCGCCCGCAGTTCCAGCGCCTCGGCCAGGCCGCCGCGTCGCAGCCGCTTCCCCGCCGACTCCTCGGCCGACCGGGCGTGGCGGGCGGCGTCCACCGGCCGGCCGTGGATCAGCGCCACCCAGCCGGCCGCGAGCCGGCCCTCCACCTCGGTCAGTCCGGGCCCGTGCTCCAGCGCCGCGGATGCCAGTTCCTCGGCGCGTTCCGGGTCCTCGTCGACGAGCACCAGCGCCAGCCCGGCCCGAGCGGGCACCGCTCCCTGCACGTCCCCGGATTCCTGGGCGTAGGACAGCGCCTGCTCGTAGCCCAGCCGGGCGCGGGTCAGCTCGCCGCGTACCCGGTGAATGTCGGCCAGTCGCATCAACGGGTACGTGAGGGTCCGGCTGCCCAGGTCGCGATAGCTCGCGGCGGCAGCGGCGAAGTCGGCCGCCGCCTCGGCGAGCCGGCCCAGGCCGAGGTAGCCGAGGCCGCGGTTGTGCACGGCGAGCGCGAGGAGGGACGCGTACCCGGTGACCTCGGCCAGTCCGATCACCTCACCGCACGCCTCGACGGCCGCGGCGAACTCCCCCTCCTCCAGCGCGCGGGAGGCGAGATTGTTGCGGATGCGCAGCAGCGCCAGGACGTCGCCGCACCGCCGGGCGGCCCGCTCGGCCTCCCGGTAGTGGGCGAGATTGGCCCGTTCGTCGCCGTCCATCGCGGCCACCAGCGCGGCGGAGGTGTGTGCCAGCGCGAGCGTGCCGTCGTCGCCGCCGGCCGTGGCGTACCGCAGCGCCGTCGCCGCCGCCGCACGACACGCGTCGTGCTCCTGGCGCAGCCAGTGCACGGCCGCGGCCCAGCCCGCGAGCCGGGCCCGGTCGGCGTCGAGCGCCCCGGCGTCGGACTGCCCGTCCCGTACCGCGGCGAGGGCCTCGGTCAGCTCGCCGCGCAGGTAGTGGATGGCGGCGATCCGCCAGGCGAGGGCGGCGCTGCGCGGCGCCGGACCATCCTTGTCTGCCGCCGCTTCTGCCGCGGCCCGGCGCAGGTCGGCGAGCGCGCCGGCCCAGTCCCCGCGCACCTGCCGGCTCTCCCCGGACAGCCGGTACAGCCGGGCGTCGCGCAGATCCGCGGGCAGGTGCGCCACCGCGTCCGCCACCTCCGCGGGGTGCCCGGCGGCGAGCACGTCGGCGCCGTGCCGGTGCAGGAAGCCCGCCACGTCACCCGGGTCCAGCCCGCGCGCCACCCGCAGCGCGTCGGCCAGGCGGCCCCGGGCGACGAACCACTCCAGCGCCGCACGCCGCACCAGCACCGCGGCCGGCCCGTCCGCCCGGTCCGCCGTCTCGCGCAGCACCGGTGGCACCGCGTACAGCCCGTCCTCCAGCGGCCGCAGCAGGCCCTGGCGGGCGAGCCGGCGCAGCGCCGCCTCCGAGACCGCCAGGCCGCCCGCGCGGCAGAATCCCGCGGTGAATCCGGGCAGCCCGGCGACCAGCGGCAGCAAGTCGCGCAGTGGCTCGGCGTACGCCTCGACGATCTCGCCGGTCAGGTCGTCGACCGGGCGGCCGCCGGGGCGGTCGAGAGCCGCCAGCCACGCGGGGCGCTGCGCGACGGGCACCCGGGCCAGCGCCTCGGTGAGCATCCGTACGGCGCCGGGCCAGCCGCCGGTGAGCCCCTGCACGGCGGCCGCGACGTCGATAGTGGACTCTGAGCCGAGCACGAGCCGCAGCAGAGCCGCGGTCTCGGCGGGCGAGAACGCGAGGTGGGCGGCGTCGAGGTCGGCGACCCGGCCGCGGCCACGCAGTCCGGCAAGACCGACCGGGGCGTCGGCCCGGACGGCGAGCACCAGACTCAGGCCGGGCGGCGCCTGACGGCACAACGATTCCAGCACCTTGGCGCCCGCGCTCCCGGCCGCCAGGCGATCGGCCTCGTCGAGCACGAGGATCCGGGCGCCGCCGCCGTCCAGCGCCTCGGCGAGCCGGCCGGCCACCGCCTCCGTGGTCGCCGCCCAGTCGGCCTGCGGTCCTTGGGCCGCAGCGGGCCGCGGGTGTTGCGGATCGCCTCGGTGAGCGCCCGCACCGGGGCCCGCTCCCGGCGAGGCCAGCGCGTACAGGTCCGCGGGGGAGCGGCCGAGCGCCCGGAACAGCCCGGCGGCGAGGGCGGCCGGTTCCCGGTCGCCGTCGTCGACCGTGTACCAGGCGGCGCCCCGCTCCCGCGCCCAGTCGGCGAGCTGCGTCGACTTTCCGTACCCGGGTCCCGCGCAGACCAGCGTCACGGGCCGGGTGCTCGCGTCGTCGAGCCGGCGCAGCACCTCCGGCCGGTGCAGGTGGATCGGGCCCGGGCCGGGGATGCGGCACCTGCGCCGTACGGCGTCCGACCTCGCCTCGTACATTCCCGTACGGTACGAGACCGGCGCACGCCGCAGGGGCTGTCGTTCGCGCTGTTTCAGCCCAGTCAAAGCGTGCCGGCCACGATGGCCGCATGAGGCACCTGAGATGGAGCGGGCATCGGCGCGCCTGGATCGCCGCCGGGGCTCTCGGTCTGCCGGCCGCGCTGCTCCCGGCCGGCTCGGCGGCGGCCGACCCGGCCCGGTGGGCAACAGTGAGCGCCGACGTGTCGCCGGCGGCGACGCCCGGATACAACTTCAACACCGACAAGGTGGCCGTGCTCGGCGCGAGCGACGGCAAGGTCCGGCTCACCCGCGACGGCCGGATCGTCGAGGACCTGGGACGGCCGCCCGGCGCGCGGGTGGGCAAGCTGGCGATCTCCGGCACCGAGGTGTACGCCCTCACCGCCGACCGCTCGGTGATCCACTTCAACCGGGACACCCGGCGCTGGGAGAACCTGGCCACCGGGATGATCGACCTGGTGGCGAGCCGGTCGGGCTCGACCGTCACCGCCGACAACCAGCCGCCGCGGTTCATCCCCGACCTGTACGCGGTCGGCGCCGGCGGTGGGGTCTCGCGGCTGCACGGCGACGCGCAACTCCAGGACGGCACTCGCCTCTGGGAGACGATCGACTCCGGCTGGTACGTGGACTCGCTGGCCGAGCGAGGCAACGCCGGCGCCACCACACTGTTCGGGCACTCGACCGGCGGCACGGTACGGCAGTGGTCCGGGACCCGCACGACGTGGACCGTGATCGGTGGCCCGTTCGCGTCCATCTCCGCCGACAACGGCAACCTGGTGGCGACCGACGCGGCGGGCAAGCCGCAGCTCTACGGCGGCACGCCCGACAACTGGCACTCGTACGCGATGCCGGCCGGTGTCGTGCTGCCGTACGAACCGGGCGGTCGCGCGATCGCCGCCGCCGACAAGATCTACTACCGGACCGGGACGGGCGACATCTTCGGGCTTCGCTCCGTCTTCGCCGCGGTCGACGTGATCAGCGGGTGGGTGCACCTGGCGGCCGGCCCGGTCGTCGCGCTCGCCCCGCACATCGCGACGGAGACCGGCGCGGCGGCCACGGCACTGCGCACGGACGGCACCCTGACCGAGTTGACCTGGGCGACGATCCGGATGGCCCGCGTCGTCGCCACCCCGCGCGACGCCGAGGCCGGCGGCCTCTACCAGGACACCGAAACCCAGGCGGCGGACTGGAGCGGCCCGCTCGCCGTCGCGATCGTGAGCGGAAGCCTGCCGCCCGGCATCACGGCCGGGACCAATCCGCACGGCGAGCTGATGCTCGCCGGGACCCCGACGGCGACCGGGACCTTCGCCGCCAACCTCGTGCTGTACGACGGAACGGGCGCCACGTTCCCCGTGCCCACCACGATCCGGGTGGTGGACGGGCCCGGTCCGGTCGTCACCGGCCGGCACTGGGTCAACCCCACCAGCTCGCTGACGTTGGCGAACTGCCTGTCCGACGGCGCCGCGCTGACCGTGTGGACGCGCGAGTTCACCGCCGGCGACAGCGATCCCGATCCCGCCTGGGAGGACCGCGGCTCGATACCGTCCAGCGCCGGCCTGCCGGCGTGCACCGCCACGACCGCCGGTCGCATCCCGTACACGCCCCCGCCGAACCACACGGTCGAGCTGGTCGGCCTCGACACCGGCGCGCCCAACTGCGCCGGCCGCAACGACCCGGACCTGGCCGGCTGCGTGCTGTTCCACCGCCTAATCACCGGCAAGGCCGGCCTGGCGCCGGACGTGGTGACGCTCACCGGCTGATCGCCGCGCGGGCCCTGCTCCTCGAGTTTCCGGGACCGTTCGCGGCCGTCGTCGTACTCGTCGGTCACCAGCAGCCGGCACACCGGATGCTCGGCCTCCATGGCCTTGCCGAACAGATTGCGTGCGCGCAAGGCATCCACCGTCACGGCGAGCACTGTAGTCAGGCTCGGCCAACCGGAGCCGGTCGCCGCGGCGTGCCGCCGGTGCGGTCAGCCGGCTTCCTCGATGCGGTCGAGCCACTCGTGGACCAGCGCGGCGAAGAGTGCGGGTTGTTCGATCTGGGCGTTGTGGCCGGCGCGGTCCAGCACCGCGAAGGTGGCTCGGGGGTAGTGCTCGAGGATGCGCCACGCGTCCCGGTAGCCGGTCGACGAGTCCTGCCGGCCGAGGAAGAACAGGACGGGTCCCGGATAGGGCGGCGCCTCGGTCTCCAGCGGGAACGTGCCGGCGTAGCTGCCGCCGATGCGCTGCAGGGCGGACGGGTCGGCGAGGTCCAGCCCGACGACCACCTCACGCTGGGTGCGTGCGTACGTCTCCTCGGTCTGCACCACCGCGATCTGGTCGAAGTCGGTGCCGGCGGGCAGTGCCGCCGCGAACGCGTCGCGGACCAGCACGACGTGCTCGTCGACGTCGCGCAGCGCGTGCTCGGCGATCACCATGGGGCACACCAGCGCGAGGCCGGTGGTGCGTGCGGGGTCGGCGGCGACCAGGCCGCGGGCCAGATATCCGCCGTACGATTCGCCGCAGATCGCGTAGCGGCCGTCCGGGACCAGCTGCTGAACCGCCGCCCGGACCACGGCGAAGACGTCGTCGGTGCTGCCGACGGTCGCCGGCGCGACGGTGCGGCCCATGCCCGGAAGGTCGAGATACAGCCGGCGCCAGCCTCGTCGATCCGCGAACACCGGCTCGAAGCAACCGGTCATGATCCGATGGTCCGGGGGGAATCCATGCAGCAGCACGGCCGTGTACGCGGCGGAACCGGCCGCCGGGCCGTGCTCGACATAGTGGACGTCGACCCCCGCGGCGTTCAGGAAAGGCATGATTCGATCATGTCACGCGCCGGGCCCGGGGTCGTGTGGACGACCCGGACCGGCGGCCGGGTCCGGTCAGCACTTCTTCCAGGCGACGTGGTAGACGGTGTCGATGCGGCCGTCGGTGGAGTCCATCGTCAGGAAGCTCGTGGCCTTCGGGCTGGACCAGCCGCGGTCGACGCGCAGTTCGGTGTTGACGTTCAGGTAGCGCCGCTCGCCGCACGGGAGGAAGGCCAGCGAGGAGATGCCGACGGTGTCGGTGCGTACCCAGTCGGCGCTGGTCGGGCCGGTGAAGTTGTGCCGGATGCGGGTGGACTGCGGCTCGCCCTGGAAGTAGTAGTTGGCGCTCTCCGATCCGCTGGCGCCGGACTCGAGGTGGGCGTAGCCGCGGTAGTCGGCCCCGGCGATCGCGTACGTGTAGCCCTGCGGCACGTGGACGTTCAACGCCAGCTGGCAGTTCTTGCGGAAGTCGGTGGCCTTCGTGCCGGCGCCGGCCTGCGCGATGAATTGGCTGTAGGTGACGGTGAACGCCTTGCTGTCCGGCGAGACCGTCACGGCCGCGGTACCCCATGGGCAGCCGGAGCCGTTGGCGGCCACCACGTCGATGACCATGTCGGTGCTCGGCCCGGCGGCCGGCGCTGCGTGCGCGGATGCTCCGGTCGCGGCGAGCGAGGCGATCAGGGCGGCGCCCGTGGTCAGTGTCTTCAGCATGGTGTTCCTTCCCCGGTGGGGTGTCGTCGTTTACGGACGGCGGCGCTGAGCCGCGCACCCGCAATGTACGGTTTGTCTGCTAAGGACGCTATGCGCGACTCGATGTAGACGGTCACTAAAGGAGGACTATCGCCGGTTCTTTGCCCGGGGAGTCGAGCGGGCATGGGCCGTTCGGTGGAGCACTCCGGGGAGCAAAAGAACCGGCCCGCCGAGGCGGGCCGGTTCGGTGAAGGCGGGGAGTGGGTCAGCGACTGCGGCCGGGGAGCCAGGGCGCCACGACCGCTCCGGCGGCGACGATGGCGGCGCCGGCCAGCACCGCGGGACGCAGGCCGTCCACGTAGGAGTCGTGCGTCAGGTAGCTGCCGTACGAGCTGAAGATGGAGGCCAGCGCCGCCACGCCGACCGCCACGCCCAGTTCGCGGATGGTGTTGTTGGCGCCGGAGGCCACACCGCGCTGCTGTTCGGTAACGCTGGCCAGGGCCATGGTGCTGATCGGGGCGAAGGTCAGGCCCATGCCCACGCCGGCCATCGCGAAGGCGGCCACCAGGTGGCTGTAGCTGACCGTCGCGCTGGTGGTCAGGCCCATCCAGAGGATCGCGCCGGCGAGCAGCACCTGGCCGGCGAAGATGAGGTTGCGCTGGCCGATGCGGTCGCCGAACAGGCCGGCGAGGGGGGCCACCACCATCGGGGCCATGGTCCAGGGGAGGGTGCGCAGTCCGGAGTCGAGCGGGCTGAGGCCCTGCACCACCTGGAAGAACTGGGCCAGCAGGAAGACCGCGCCGAAGGTGCCGGCCGAGAAGGTCAGCGTGACGACGTTGACCAGGCTGAAGCCGCGGGAGCGGAACAGCGACAGGGGCAGCATCGGGTGCTTGTTGCGGGCCTGCCAGGCGATGAACGCGGCGATCAGGACGGTGCCGGAGATCAGCATGCTCAGGACCCGGGCCGAGGTCCAGCCCTTGTCGGGCCCGTCGACGACGCCCCAGATCAGCAGCAGCATGCCGGACGCGGACAGGGCCAGGCCCAGCGGGTCGAGCCGGCGGGCGCCGCCGCGGGACTCGTCGAGGACGGTCGCCGCCAGGATCACCGCGACGACGCCGACCGGGACGTTCAGCCAGAAGATCCAGTGCCAGTCGAGGCCGTCGACCACGGCGCCGCCGACCACCGGGCCGACCGCCACGCCGAGGCCGCTGATGCCGCCCCAGACGCCGACCGCCATGGTGCGCAAGTTGTCGGGGACCGCCTGTGCCAGCAGGGTCAGGGCCAGTGGCGCCACCGCCGCGCCGCCCAGGCCCTGGATCGCCCGGGCCGCGGTGAGCTGCCAGGACTCGGTGGCCATGCCGGCCGCGAGCGAGGCGAGCGTGAAGACGACGATGCCGGCCAGGAACATCCGGCGGCGGCCGATCCGGTCGCCCAGCGCCGAGGCGGTCAGCAGGAAAGCGGCGAACGGCAGCGTGTACGCGTTCACGAACCACTGCAACTCGGTGATCGACGCGTGCAGGTCGGTGCGGATGACCGGCAGCGCGGTGCTCACCACCAGGTTGTCCAGCGTGACCATGAAGGTGGGAATGCCGACCGCGGCCAGCACGGCGGCCAGCGGGCGGGAGGCGCGGCGGGGCGAAGAGGGCGGTGCCGGGCGCTCGGCGACGGTTGTCATGGGGTCCCCCCGGAAAAGTTGTTATCGACTGATAACTTCTGCCGACGACGGTAGTTATCGACTGATAATCTGTCAACCATGACCCGCGCCACACGCACCCGCCTCACCGCGCAGGAGCGGCACGAGCAGCTCGTGACCGCCGCCGTCACCGCGTTCAGCCTCGGCGGATACGCCGGGACGACCACCGACCAGGTCGCGCGCCTGGCCGGCGTCTCCCAGCCGTACGTGATCAGGATTTTCCGCACCAAGCAGGAGCTGTTCATCGCGGCGGTGAACCGGGCGGGCGCACGAATCGAGCAGCGGTTCCGGGCCGCGGCCGCCGAGGCGCCGACGCTGGAGAGCCTGGGCGCGGCGTACGAGGATCTGCTGGCCGAGCGCGAGCTGATCACCCTGTTGCTGCACGGCTTCACGGCCAGCGCGGACCCGGCGATCGGCACCCCGGTGCGGGCCTGTTTCGGACGTCTCTACGAGGTGGTGCGCGAGCTGACCGGGGTGGGCGCCGAGGAGGCCCGGGACTTCTTCGCGGTCGGCATGCTGCTCACCTGCCTCGGCGCGATGCGGGTGGTCGGCCCCGACCCGGTGCCGCGCGACCCGTGGATGACCGACCTGCTGGACACCTTCGACCACATCAAATGAGCCGGAGCGGGTATCGGAAGGTGATGACCAACAACGAGCAGACCGTCGCCGGCGGCAGCACCGATCAGCACATCAGCGGCCTCGAGGAGGAGGGCACGTTCCTCACCGACGAGCCGCCGACCTTCACGCCGGCGAACGGCAGCAGCAACCGGGGCATCAACAAGCTGCACGCCAACCGCGAGGACGTCGAGGAGGACCTGGCCCGCAAGACCCGCTAGATGTTGTGCCGGGTGTAGGCCGGCGGCCGCCACCCCAGCATCGCCTCGGTCATCCGGACCGCGTCGACCGTGGCCGCCGTGTCGTGCACGCGGACGATCCGGGCGCCGTGCAGGATGCAGAAGACCACCGTGGCCAGGGTGCCGGACAGGCGGTCGTGCTGGGCCGCGTTCAGGGTCTCGCCGATGAAGTCCTTGTTGCTGACCGCGGCCAGCATCGGATAGCCGACGGCCGCGATGTCGTCGAGGCGGCGGGTCAGCTCCAGCGAGTGCAGCGTGTTCTTGTTCAGGTCGTGGCCCGGATCGATGATGATCTGGTCCGGCCGGACGCCGCGGTCGAGCGCCACCCGCACCCGCTCCCGCAGGAACGCCGCCACCTCGGCGGTCACGTCGTCGTAGTGCGGGCTCGGCCACAGCGTCCGCGGCGGCGCCAGGCTGTGCGTGATCACCAACTGGGCGTCGGTGCCGGCCACGGCGTCGGCCATCGCCGGGTCGCGCAGGCCCGAGGTGTCGTTGATGACCCCGGCGCCGGCCTTGATCACCTCGGCGGCGACCTCGGGGCGGAACGTGTCGACCGAGACGACCGCCAGGTCGCGGGCCTTGACCACGACGGGCAGCACCCGGTCGAGCTCCTCGGCCGCGCTCACCTCCGGCCCGGGCGCGAACGGCACCCCGCCGATGTCGATCCAGTCGGCGCCGGCCGCGGCGGCCCGCTCGACCGCGGCCACCGCCTGGTCGAGCGCGAACGTGCTGCCCTTGTCGTGGAACGAGTCGGGTGTCCGGTTGACGATCGCCATCACCGCGACCTGCCGTGCGAAGTCGAACCTGCGGTTGCCGATCGTCCGCACACTGTGTTCCTGGCCCACGGTTGGCGAGCGTAACAGCCGGTCGGGGGCCGGTTTGGCGGGATCCGCCGGGGGAACGCCGGACGACATGAGACTGGGATACAAACTGGCCGCGGAGGCATTCGGGCCCAAGGAGCTGATCCGGCAGGCGGTCCGCGCCGAGGAGTGCGGCTTCGACTTCGTGGAGATCAGCGACCATTTCCACCCGTGGCTCGAGGTGCAGGGCCACTCGCCGTTCGCCTGGTCGGTGCTGGGTGCGATCGCGGCGCGCACCACCCGGCTGGGCCTCGCGACCGGGGTGACCTGCCCGACCGTGCGCTACCACCCGGCGATCATCGCGCAGGCCGCGGCGACCCTGGCGATCATCTCCGACGATCGCTTCACGCTCGGCGTGGGCTCCGGCGAGCGGTTGAACGAGCACGTGGTGGGCGGGTGCTTCCCGGGCGTACGCGAGCGCCACGCCCTGCTGGTCGAGGCCCTGGAGATCATCGAGCTGCTCTGGCGCGGCGGGTACCGGTCGTACGACGGGACGTACCTGTCGCTGGAGGACGCGCAGGTGTTCGACCTCCCGGAGAAGCTGCCGGCCATCGCGGTGGCGGCCGGCGGGAAGGACGCGGCCAGGCTTGCCGCGATGCACGGCGGCGGCCTGTTCGCCACCGAGCCGCGCGCGGACCTGGTCGAGACGTTCACCGCGGCCGGCGGGTCCGGGCCGAAGTACGCCGAGCTGTCGGTGGCCTGGGCGCCGGACGAGGAGGCGGCCGTCCGGGCGGCGCACGAGACCAGCCGCTGGTCGGTCCTCGGCTGGAAGGTGATGTCCGAGCTGCCGAACCCGGTGAACTTCGAGGCCGCGTCGGCCACGGTGCGCCCGGACGACGTACGGGAGCAGATGGTGACCGGCCCCGACCCGCAGCGGTACCGGGACGCGATCGCGGCCTACGAGAAGGCCGGCTACGACCACGTCGCCCTGATGAACGCGGGCCCCGACCCGGACGGCTTCCTGGCCTTCTGCGAGCGGGAGCTAATCGGACAGCCGCGCGGTTGAGTCGCGGCCGGCCGTGGCGGTCCGGCGCAGGAACTCGTCGATCAGCTCGAGCTGCTCGACGGTGTAGCCGGCGCAGATCTCGTCCATCGAGCCGTTCATCCCCGCGTACAGCTCGAAGATCTCCCGTCCCCGCTCCGGCGCCGCCCGGACCACCACGGCTCGCCGGTCGTCCGGGTCGCGGTCGCGGGTGGCCCAGCCCGCCTTCTCCAGCCGGTCGAGCACCCCGGTCATCGTCGCCGGATGCAGGCCGGCCAGCTTGGCGAGCGCCCCCGGCCCGAGCGGCCCGTGCTGGTTGAGCAGGTTGAGGCAGTCGAAGTCGACGTCGCGCAGCTTGAGCCGCGACCCGACCCGGTGGTTGAGCAGCGCGACCTGCAGTGTCGTGTCACGCAGCGCGTCCTTGACGCGGTTCGCGGCCCGCCGCTGCCCCGGTGATTTGAAACTCATATGTTTTGAACCCCAAAAGAAGATGTTATGGTTTCCATACTATCTGAGGTACGGAACTTGGGAGGACGACATGCGGCTCGCCATCGTCGCCGCCACCGGCGGCATCGGGCGCCACCTGCTGCAACAGGCCATCGAGGCGGGTCACGACGTGACCGCCCTGGTCCGCAGCCCGGAGAAGATCACCGACCCGGTCCGCACGGTCGGTGCCGACCTCGCACACCCGGACGTACCGGCCCTGGCCGAGGCGATCAAGGGAGCCGACGCGATCCTGTCCGCGCTGGGCGCGCGCACCAAGGCCGAGTCCGGTGTCGCCTGGCGGGGCACCGCGGCGCTGGTCGAGGCGGCGTGGGAGACGAGAACCCGCCGCCTGATCGTGGTCAGCGCCGCCCCGATGGGCACGTTCGCCTCGCCCGGGCGCCCGCACCCGCCCCGGCATGATCCCGGCGACGGCTTCTTCATGCGGCATCTCGGCGCACCGTTCGCCAAGACCATGTTTCGCACCCACTACGAGGACCTGGCCCGGATGGAGGACGTGGTCCGCGACAGCGGGCTCGACTGGACGGTCAGCCGCCCGCCCAAGCTCACCGACGGGCCGCTGACCAGGCGATACCGTACGGCCATCGATCGCAACGTCCGCGGCGGCTTCTCGGTCTCCCGGGCCGACGTCGCCGACCAGATGCTGGCCTGCGTGACCCGGGCGGAGACGATCGGCCACACGGTCGGGATAGCTCAGTAGAGGCCGGCCCCGGGACAGCTCAGTAGAGGCCGGCCCCGGGACAGCTCAGTAGAGGCCGGCCCCGGGACAGCTCAGTAGAGGTCGGCCAGCACCGTCGGTGTCTGCCCGGCCCAGGCCCCGACCAGCGCGAGGGGCCCCTCGGCCGGCACCAGGGTGAGCACCCGGCGCACATCCAGCCGGGCCGCCTCGGCCACCACCACGGCCGGGTCGCCGTCCTCGACCCGCACCAGCCGGCCGGCCGGCGCCGACGACTCGGCGGAGCCGGTGCCCCGCACGGTCATCGACGGCTCCCGCTGCTGCGGCCCGTTCTCGGTCTCCACGAACTCCTCGGCCTGGTGTCCGCCGGTGCGGATGGCCGAGGTCAGCACCTCAATGAAGACCGGGTCGCCGACCGCGTCGTAGACCCAGCGGCGGCCCAGCACCGAGTGCTCCATGGTGCCGATCAGGTAGAAGTCGGCGTCCTCGAGCGGCGCGCCGCGATAGGTCATCGGCACGTGCACCAGCGGCCCGTCCTTCCCGGCCCGCACCACCAGCAGCTCGATGCCCACCTCGCCGGCCGGGTCGTCGAACCGGCAGCCGGCCACCCGATCGAGGCCGGCCACCGCCTCCTGCGGGTACCAGTGGCGGCCCGGGAGCCAGGCCGAGAGCAACTCGAGCTTCGTGGGAGTGAGCGTCGCCTGGTGGAGTGTGGCCATGGCCGGACTCTAGGCGATCGGACCCGATCTCACCGTAGCGGCCCGGCCGAGTCATGGCGTACGTCGCCCGCTGGTCAGCCGTCCGCAGTGGACCCGGCGGCGACGCGATTTTTCTCGGCCGGGTCGCAGCTTCGTGAATTCTTCCTGTGCCGGCTCAGATCATCCGCGAACCTGACGTACTCTTGCCCACCGACTGACCTGTGCCGAATCTTGGGGCTGCGAAGGCGCCGGACAGGGGAGGGTGGTGCCCGCGGATGCCGCATGCGCCTGTGCTCGGCGACCTCGCCACCCCGGTGACCGTGATCGACGCGGACACCGGCGTCGGCGAGATCGAGGCGTTGATCCGCGCCGATCCCGAGACGCTGGGCCTGGTCGCGGTCGATGACGGCACCACGTATGTGCTCGACCGCCCCTACCTGGAGTCCGTCCTGGCCGGTCGCCTCGGTTACGGCCGGGCGCTGATGTTCCGCCGCCCGGCCCGTTCCATCCTGCCCGAGCCGGCGCTGGTCCTGCCCGCGGCGACGGCCTGGGACGACGCGGCCCGCGCCGTGCTCAACCGCCCGGCCGGCGCCAAGTCGCTGCCGGTGGTGGTCAGCTTCGACGACGGCCGGCTCGGCATCGCCCCGGTCGGCCCGCTGGTCGAGCACCTGAGCCGCCGGTACGAGAGCCTGGCCCAGGACGACGTGCTCACCGGCCTGGGCAACCGCCGCCGGCTCGCCGAGGTGGCCGGCGACGTCCTCGCCCGGGACGACCGGCCGGTCGCGCTCCTGCTGATCGACCTCGACCGGTTCAAGGAGATCAACGACGAGCTCGGCCACTCGCGCGGCGACGACCTGCTGCGCCGGGTCGCATCGGTGCTCGCCGAGGCGTTCCCGGACCGGGTCTATCGGCTGGGCGGCGACGAGTTCGTGGTGCTGCTGGACGACCTGGCCGATGAGTCGGACGAATACCTGGAGAAGCTCGCCCGCCGCCTGCTGCACGACATCCAGGGACCGTTCACCGTCGCCGGGGTGCCGATCACCGTGGAGGCCTCGGCCGGCGTCGCGCGGACCACGCCCGGCCGGCGCGACCTCGGCGACCTGCTGGCCGGCGCGGACACCGCGATGTACGCCGCCAAGCGGCATCGCACCGCGGTCGAGGTGTGGCGGCCCGAGCTGGCCGCCGAGTCCACCACCGACCTGCGCCTGCTGGCCGAGCTGCGCACCGCGATCGACCGGGGCGAGCTGGTGCTCTACTACCAGCCGCTGGTCGACGCCCGCACCGGCCGGGTGGAGTCGCTCGAGGCGCTGGTCCGCTGGGATCACCCACGGCACGGGCTGCTCACGCCGGCCGCGTTCCTGGCCGAGGCCGAGCGCTCCGAGATGATCACGGCGATGACCGACCGGATCCTGGCCGACGCCGTACGGCAGACCGCCCGGTGGCATCGCGACGGCTGGCGGGTGCCGGTGGCGGTCAACCTGCCGGCGCCGGTACTGGCCCAGGACCGCATCGTCGGCGTGATCGCCGGGCTGCTCGCCGAGTACGACCTGCCCGCCGGCGCGCTCAAGGTGGAGATCACCGAGAGCGCCGTGATGACCCGCCCCGAGCGCAGCGCCGACCGGCTGCGGGCGATCCGCGAGCTGGGCGTCCGCATCGCGATGGACGACTTCGGCACCGGCTACACCTCGCTGGCGCTGCTCACCCGCCTCCCGCTGGACGAGCTCAAGCTGGACCGCTCGTTCGTGCACCGCATCCACGACCCGCGCGAGCGGGCGATCGTCGAGGCGGTCGCGGCGATGGCCCGCGGCCTGCGGCTGACCCTGGTCGCCGAGGGCGTCGAGGACCAGCAGACCGCCGACATCCTGCGCGACGCCGGCTTCGACGTGCTGCAGGGCTACCACTTCGGCCGGCCCGCGCCGCCGGTCGAGACCACCCGGCGAGCCGCCTGATGCGGGTCCTGGTCACCAACGACGACGGCATCGCGTCGCCGGGCCTCGCCGCCCTGGCCGCCGTTGCGCGCGAGGCCGGCCACGAGGTGGTGGTGGCGGCGCCCGCGACCGAGTACAGCGGGATGAGCGCCGCCCTCGCCGCGGTGACGACCCAGGGCCGGGTCGCGATCGAGCAGACCAGTTTCGGGTACGCCGTGCCGGCGGCCCCCGCGTACATCGTGATCCTGGCGACGCTGGGCGTCTTCGGCCCGGTCCCCGACCTGGTGCTCTCCGGCATCAACCCGGGGGCCAACGCGGGCCGGGCCGTCCTGCACTCGGGGACGGTGGGCGCGGCCCTGACCGCCGTGGCGCGCGGCCTGCACGGCATGGCGGTGTCGCTGGACTACCTGGCCGCGGTCGACGGGCCGACGCTGCACTGGACGACCGCGGCGGCGACGGCCGGCTCGCTGCTGGACCGGGCGGCCGCCGTCCCGCCGGGCGTGGCGGTCAACCTGAACGTGCCCAACCGGCCGTCGGTGGCCTCGGTGCGTGCGGCGTCGCTGGCGGCGTTCGGCCAGGTGCAGATCCAGATCCTGGAGACCGGGGACGGGTACGTGCGCACCGACTTCCTGCAGACGGCGGAGCGGCCGGCGCCCGGAACCGACCTGGCGCTGCTGGCCGAGGGGCACGCGACGCTGACCCTGGTGCGCCCGCCGGCCGAGGTGGCCGAGCCGGGCATCCCCCATCAGCGGGACGGCGGCTCGGCCCAGGACCGGTCACCGGGCCTCGGATAGCGGCTCTCCTGCGCTGTTCAGCCCGCGTCGCGGCCCGTCCCGGGCAGCGCCGCTCGGCCGAACGGATGGGTTGCACCCGGGCGGCAACCGAGCCGCCCCGGAGGCGATCCCGGTGACTCCGAAGATGATTCCGCAGCTACCGCGCGGGCCGGAGTGAACGGGGGATCGGGTGCGGGACACCAGTGCAGCAACCGCGACGACCGGGGCGCCGGATGGTCCGTCGACCGTCCGGGCGTCGCTGGTGGGCACGGCCGGGTTCGCGCTGGCGTTCGCGATGGCGTTCCTGGTCGGGCGAAGGACCGCGCTCGACGGGCACGGTCTGGTCCTGGTGTGGCCGGCCGTCGGCGCCTCGGCGGTGTGGTTCTGCGCCCAGCGCCGCTCCCGCCTGCGGTGGCTCGACGCCGGCGTCCTCCTGCTGATCGGGTTGGTGGGCAACTGCGCCACCGGCTTGGCCGTCAGGCCGAGCGTCGTGCTGGCTGTGGCCAACCTCGTCGAGGCCCTGGTGTTCGCGTGGCTGCTCGGCCGCCGCCGGCCCGGCCTGTGGGGCGGTGGCGGCTCCGCCCGGCTGTCCGCCCCCCGGGAGCTGGGCGGCCTCCTGGCCATCACCGTCGTCGCCGCGGCCACGAGCGCGGCGGTCGGTGTCACCGGCGTGTGGCTGGCCGGCGGCGAGGTGACCTGGCTGCTGGTGGCGACCTGGGTGGCCCGGCACGTCACCGGCATGTTCGCCCTGGGCATCGTCGGGTTCTGGTTCGGCCCCGCGGTCAGCGGCTTCCGGGCCCGGCACGGGTCGCTCGCCGCCTGGCGGCGCACCGCGTGGGCGGCGCTGTGGGCGATGCCCGCCTGGCGGGTCGGCGAATACGTGGCCGTGACCGTCTGCTCGGTGCTGGCCTTCCTGGCCGGCTTCGTCTTCGACCGCGGCATGTCGCTGGCGTTCCCGCTGATCATCCTGACCGTGTGGGCCGCCCTGCGGCTGCGTACCGGGTACCTGGTCCTGCATCAGGCGGTCTTCGGTGCGCTGGTGGTCCGGCTGACCATGCTCGGCCACGGCCCGATGGCCGTCATCGCCGACCTGCCGACCCGCGCCGTGCTGGCCCAGGCGTACGTCGGAGTGATCGCCCTCATCGGGCTGTCCCTGGCGTTGAGCCGCGACGAACGGGCCGCGCTGGTGGCCGACCTGAACGGCCAGAAGGACGAGCTGGCCGGCCAGGCCGCGCTGCTGAGCGCGATCATCGACTCGATGGACGACGGCCTGTCCGTCGTCGACGCCGCCGGCCGGGTCGTGCTGCGCAACCGGGCCGGCGTCCGGCTGCTCGGCCCCGCCGACGACTCCGGTGAGACCCACCGGCGGCTGCAGCGGCTCGACGGCACACCGATCGCCGCCGAGGCCCTGCCCCACCGGCGTGCCCTGGCCGGCGCCCAGGTCGTCGGCGACGACCTGCTCGTCCGCAAGCCCGGCGACCGTGACGGCCGGATCGTCCAGGTCACCGCCACCCCGCTGCCCGACGGGCACGGCATCCGCAGCGCCGTCGTGCTCTACCACGACGTCACCGCCGAACGCCGCCACCGCGACCAGCTCGCCACCTTCGCCGGCGCCGTCGCCCACGACCTGCAGAACCCGTTGACCACCGTCGAGGGATGGACCGAGACCGCGGCCGACTTCCTGGACGCCGACCAGCCGGCGATCGGCCGGGCCCGCGACAGCCTTGCCCGGGTCAGCCGCGCCGCCACCCGGATGCGCGGGCTCATCAACGACCTGCTCGCCTACACCGCCGCCCGGGACGCCGAGCTCGCGCCCACCCGCGTCGAGCTGACCGACATGGTCGCGGACATCGCGGCCGGGCGGGCCGACGCCGCGGCCGCCGCGGACCTGCCCACCCCGCTCATCGAGGTGAGCCCGCTCGACCCGGTCGACGCCGACGCCGGCGCCGTCCGGCAGCTGCTGGAGAACCTGATCGGCAACTCGATCAAATACACGGCGCCGGGCGTCACCCCGCACCTGAAGATCACCAGCCGGCGCCGCGGCGGCACCGTCGAGGTCACCATCGCCGACAACGGCATCGGCATCCCGGCCGGGCAGCACGAAGCGATCTTCGACAACTTCCACCGCGCGCACAGCGACTCCGGCTACGCCGGCACCGGCCTCGGCCTGGCCATCTGCCACCGCATCGTGGCACGCCACGGCGGCTACATCACCGCCGACGACAACCCCGGCGGCGGGTCCCGCTTCACCTTCACCCTGCCCGCGGCCGTCACCCGGAACGCCCGGGCGAACCAGGAAGTCCTGGAGACCGCCCCGGTTTCCGCTGTCGCCCTCCGCCGGCGCACCCGGTCGTCCCGGTCACCCCGGTACGAACTGCTGGTCCCGGCGGCCTGACCGCTTGCCCGGCCCTATTTCGGCGGTGACGTGACGAGTTCACCGGCCCAGTCGACGGCGACCTGGGCCGGCGTGCCGGTTCCGCCGTAGAGCGCGTCGACCAGCAGCCAGATCCGGTCGCCGACGACCTCCGGTCTGCCGAGCGCGGCGACCAGGTCGTCGACCTGCCGCCGAGTGTCCCGCAGATAGTCCCGGGCGACCGCGGCGGGCTCGTCGTCGCCGGCGGGAAACTCGGTGAGGTAGTTCCGGAACGCGCATCCCCGGTAGTCGGCGCGCTGCACCCAGGCCGCGACCTCGGCGACCAGCGCGACCAGCTGCTCGCCCGCGCCCGTCGATGTTCCCGCCGCGAGCGCCCGGGCCGTGGACCTGTCCCGCTCGGCCCGTACCCGTCGCAGGTAGGCCGCGGCCAGCGCCGCCTTGCTGGGGAAATGCCGGTACAGCATGTTCTTCCCGCAGCCGGCCGCGGCGATCACCTCGGCCAGGCCGACCGCGCGCACGCCGTGCACGTAGAACAGCGTGGTCGCCGCCGACAGGATCCGCTCGCGGCCCGCGGGGTCTTCGGTCCGTGTCATGAGTGACCAGTTTAACGGACCGATCGGTCCGTCGGGCGCCTATTATCGGACCGATCGGTCCGCGTACGATTCGAGGAGGCCAGCCATGCGAGACGCCGTCATCGTGGACGCCGTCCGTACCCCCGTCGCCAAGGGCAAGCCCACCGGTGCCTACCGCGACATCCACCCCGTCGACCTGCACGCGCACGCCCTCCGGGCCCTGGTCGAGCGGGTCCCCGGCCTCGATCCCGCCGAGATCGACGACGTCATCGGCGGCGCGGTGGGGCAGGTCGGCGAGCAGTCCACGAACACCACCCGGCTGGCCGCCCTCGCCGCCGGCCTGCCCGAGTCGGTGCCCGGGGTGACCGTCGACCGCCAGTGCGGCAGCAGCCAGCAGGCGCTCGCCTTCGCCGCCCAGGGCGTCCTGGCCGGCGCCTACGACCTGGTCATCGCGTCCGGGGTGGAGTCGATGTCCCGGGTGCCGATCGGCTCCTCCGCGGTCGTCGACGGCAACCGCGCCGACGTCGGCGGGCCGGCCCTCGCCCGGCGTTACCCGGGCGGCCTGATCCCGCAGGGCATCGCCGCCGAGCTGATCGCCCGCAGGTGGAACCTCTCCCGTACCGCGCTGGACGAGTTCTCGGCGACCAGCCACCAGCGGGCGGCCGACGCCACCAAGCGCGGATATTTCGAGTCCCAGATCGTCCCGATCAACGAGCTGGCCACCGACGAGACGATCCGGCCGGGCACGACCGTGGAGACCCTCGCGGGGCTGCGGACCGCGTTCGAGGACCCGCGCTGGGTCTCGCGGTTCGGGCCGATCGACTGGAAGGTCACCGCCGGCAACTCCAGCCCGGTCAACGACGGCGCCGCCGCCCTGCTCATCACCACCAGCGAGAACGCGCGCCGGCACGGCTGGCGCCCGCGCGCCCGCATCCACACCGCGACGGCGGTCGGCGACGATCCGATCCTCATGCTCACCGGGATCATCCCGGCCACCGCGAAGGTGCTCGGCCGGGCCGGTCTGACCATCCAGGACATCGACGCGTACGAGGTGAACGAGGCCTTTGCCTCGGTAGTGCTGGCCTGGCAGGCGGAGACCGGCGCCGACCCCGCGAAGGTCAACGTCGACGGCGGCGCGATCGCGATCGGACACCCGCTCGGGGCCAGCGGGGCACGACTGGCCACCACTTTGCTGGGCGTGCTGGAGCGCACCGGCGGACGATATGGACTGCAAACCATGTGCGAGGCGGGTGGCACGGCGAACGCGACGGTCATCGAAAGACTGGGGAAATGATGAAGACTGGCGGACATGTCCGCGTCGTACCCCACGCTGCTCGCCCGCACCCAGCGTTTCAGGCTCGGCCGGCCGCAACGGCTGACCCTCACCCCCGACGGGCGGCGGGTGTTCTTCCTGCGCTCGCGGGGAGGTGAGGACCCGGTCCGCTGCCTCTGGCAACTCGATCTGGAGACCGGGGCGGAGCGCCTGCTCGCCGATCCGCGCGCGCTCGGCACGACCGAGACCGCGCCGTCGGCGCAGGAACAGGCCCGGCGGGAGCGGGCACGCGACCAGGGTTCCGGCGTCGTGGCCTACAGCTTCGATCAGGAGGTACGCGGCATAGCGTGCACGGTCGGGGAGGAGCTCCACCTGGTCGGGATGCGCACCGGCACGGTCACCCGGGTGCCGGCGCGCACCCCGCTCACCGACGCCACGATGAGCCCGGACGGCGTGCGGGTCGCCTACGTCCACGACGGCGAACTGCGCCTGATCGGGACGGACGGCGCGGACGACCGGGCCCTCGCCACGCCCGAGTCGCCGGCCGTGACCTACGGGCTGGCCGAGCACGTGGCGGCCGAGTCGATGGAGCGGCACCGCGGGTACTGGTGGTCCCCGGCCGGCGACCGGCTCGCCGTGGCCCGGGTCGACAACGGTCCGGTCGGCGTCTGGTACCTGAGCGACCCGACCAGCCCGCAGACCCCGCCGGCCGCGCACCGCTACCCGGCCGCGGGCACCGACAACGCGCTGGTCACACTCTGGGTCTACGGCGTCGGCGGCGACCGGGTCGCGGTCGACTTCGGCTGGGACGACTACGAATACCTGGTCGACGTCGTCTGGGACCGGCACGGCCTGCTCGCCGTCCTGCAGAACCGCCCGCAGACGGTGCTGCGGACGGTGGCGGTCGACCCCGGCACCGGCCGGGTCACCACCCTCGCCGAGTCCCGCGATCCGGCCTGGACCCAGATCGTCCCGGGCGTGCCGGTGCGCACCGCCGCCGGCGCCCTGGTCGCGACCGCCGACATCGGCGACACCCGCCACCTGACCGTGGACGGCAAGCCGGTCACCCCGGCCGGTCTGCAGGTCTTCGAGGTGCACGGGGCGGACGACGAGACCGTGCTGTTCTCGGCCGCCGACGAGCCGACCGAGCGGCACCTGTGGACCTGGTCGCCCGGCGCCGGCCCGGCCCGGGTCACCGCCGCGGCGGGCCGGCATTCCGGCATCCGTACGGCCGGGACCACCGTGCTCAGCAGTGCCACCCTGGACGGGCACGCGGTGACGGTGACGACCGCGGGCGGGCACGCCGGCCGGGCGGCAGCGCGTACGGTCAAGGACCTGTCGGCGACGTCCCCGGTCGTACCCCTGGTGAATTTGCTCCGGATCGGTGAGCGCGAGTTGCGGACGGCCGTGCTCTTCCCGTCCGGATGGCAGGGCGAAAGCCTGCCGGTGCTGATGGATCCCTACGGCGGCCCGGCCATGCAGCGGGCGGTGGCCGACCGGGACCTCTACTACGCGTCGCAGTGGTTCGCCGACCAGGGGTTCGCGGTGATCGTCTCGGACGGGCGCGGCACCCCCGGCCGAGGGCCGCGCTGGGAGCGGACCATCCGCGGTGACCGCTCGGCGCTGCTGCTCGAGGACCAGATCGCCGCGCTGCACGGCGTCGCCGGGCAGTACCCGTCGCTGGATCTGGGCCGGGTGGCGATCCGGGGTTGGTCGGCGGGCGGCTACCTCGCGGCGCTGGCGGTGCTGCGCCGGCCGGACGTCTTCCACGCGGGGGTCGCCGGCGCGCCGCTCACCGACATGCGGCTCTACGACACGCACTGGCAGGAGCGGTTCTTCGGCGACCCGCGGACGGATGCCGGGCCCTACGAGAACTGCTCGCTGATCGCGGACGCGCCGCGGCTGACCCGGCCGCTGATGCTGATCCACGGTCTGCGCGACGACAACGTCTATCCGGCGCACACGCTGCGGCTGTCCGCGGCCCTGCTGGCGGCCGGCCGCCCGCACACCGTGCTGCCGCTGCCCGGCGGGAGCCACCTGCCGCCCGGCGTCGACCTGCTGACCCAGGAGCTGATCTTCATCCGGGAGGCGTTGGCCATCGCCTGATCGGTCGGCATCCGCCCGTCTCCACAGTGGATCCACAGGGAGCCGGTGGCGGTCTACCGTCTGGGCCCATGCGGTTGCTTCTGGTGACCGGGAGCGGCGGGGTGCTGCTGGACCTGGTCGCGCTGCGCCCCTGGTGGGAGCGGCACGAGACGTCGTGGGTCGCGATGCCCGCGGCGGACACGGTCGTCGCCCTGGACGGATTGCCGGTGACCTGGGCGCCGGCGTCGATCGGGATGTGGCGGGCGCTTCGCCTGCTGCGCCGGGAGCGCCCGGAACTGCTGGTGTCGGCCGGCCGGATGGCGACCCCGTTCTTCCGGGCGGCGCGCCTGCTGCGGATCCCCACGCTCTGGGTGGAGCCGCTCACCCGGACCGGGCCGCGGCCCCGGGCGGCCCGGCTGGCCGGCGAGGTGCTCACCCAGCGCCCGTCCCGCCCCGGCATCTTCGTCGGCGAGCTCTACTGATGGCCGCCCTGCTGGTCACCGTCGGCATGGGGTCCCGCCCGTTCGACCGCCTGATCACCGCGGTGGCGCCGCTCTGCGCCTATCACGACGTGTTCGTGCAGACCGGCGCGTCGACGGTGGTCCCGCCGTGCCCGCACGAGCGATACGTCTCGCTCGCGGAGATGCGGCAGCGACTGTCCGAGGCCGACATCGTCATCACCCACGCCGGCGCCACCGTTCGCCTGGTGCAGCGGCTGGGCCGGGTGCCGATCGTGGTGGCCCGGCTGCGGTCGCTCGGCGAGACCGACTCCGCCGAGCAGGAGCACTACCTGCGGCTCGAGGAGCGGACCGGCCGGGTCCAGGCGGTCTGGGACGTGGCGTCGCTGCCCGCCGCGGTGGCCGCGCACGGCAGCCGGTCGGCCCGGCTGCTGGAGACCCGGGAGGTGCCGCCGGCCGCCGAGCCGGCCGAGCTGATCGTCAAGCTGGACGAGGTCGCCGCCCGCCTCCGGGGGCGGCCGTTCGGGTCGCACGCCTGGCGGCGTGGCGCGACAGACAGCCGGGAACATCTATGATCGCGGGCCGCCGCGGAGCAAGATGAGCGTGGATGCCCTGCTGACCGGGGCCGCACGAGGCGGTGGACGATGGCCCGTACCGAGGAAGTCACGCCGGCCGTGGTGGCCGGCACCGGCATCGAACTGATCGGCATCGAGGTCGTCCCGGAGAGCGCGCGGGCCGGACGGCCGAGGTCGCTGTTCTGGCCCTGGTTCGCGTCGAACATCTCGGTGCTCGGCATCAGCTACGGCGCCTTCACGCTGGCGTTCGGGGTCTCCTTCTGGCAGGCGGTGATCGCCGGAACGATCGGCATCGTGGTCTCCTTCGCGCTGTGCGGCGTGATCGCGCTGGCCGGCAAGCGGGGCTCGGCGCCGACCATGGTGCTGTCCCGGGCCGCCTTCGGGGTCAACGGCAACCGCCTCACCGCCGCGCTGTCCTGGCTGCTCACCGTGGGCTGGGAAACGGTGCTGGTCATTCTGGCCACGCTGGCCACCGCGACCGTCTTCACCCGGCTCGGCTGGGGCGGCGGCACCGGCACCAAGGTGGTCGCGCTGATCGTCGTCTCGGCCGTCACCGTGCTGGCCGGGGTGGCCGGCTTCGCCGTGGTGATGCACCTGCAAACGGTGATCACCCTGGTCACCGCCGTACTCACGGTCGTCTACATGGTGCTGGCCGCCGACCACATCCACTGGTCGACCGTGACCGCGCTGCCCGCCGGCTCCACCCAGCAGGTGATCGGCGCGCTGGTCTTCCTGATGACCGGCTTCGGCCTGGGCTGGGTCAATGCGGCCGCCGACTATTCGCGGTACCTGCCCCGGACGGCGTCCGGCTGGGGCGTGTTCGGCTGGACCACGTTCGGCGGCGCGCTCGGCCCGGTCGTCCTGCTGACCTTCGGCCTGCTGCTGGCCGGCTCCTCCAAGGACCTGTCGGACGCGATCGGCGCGGACCCGATCGGGGCGCTGACCACGCTGCTGCCGACCTGGTTCCTGGTGCCGTTCGCGATCGCCGCGGTGCTCGGCCTGATCGGCGGCGCGGTGCTGGACATCTACTCGTCCGGCCTGGCCCTGCTCACCGCCGGCATCCGCATCCCACGCCCGGTGGCCGCCGCCGTCGACGGCGTCCTCATGATCGCCGGCACCATCTACGTGGTCTTCTTCGGCACCAGCTTCATCGGCACGTTCCAGGGCTTCCTGATCACCCTGGGCGTCCCGATCGCCGCCTGGTGCGGCGTGATGCTGGCCGACGTGGCGCTCCGCCGCCGCGACTACGCCGAGGCCGAGCTGTTCGATCCGCGCGGCCGCTACGGCAACGTCCGCGTGCTGCCGCTGACGCTGGTCGTCGCGGGCACGGCGATCGGCTGGGGCCTGGTCACCAACACCTTCGCGGACTGGCTGTCCTGGCAGGGCTACCTGCTCGGCCCGCTCGGCCTGGGCGGCAAGGAGGGCGCCTGGGCCTACTCGGGACTGGGCATCCTGGCGGCCCTGGTGATCGGCCTGCTCGGGACGCTGATCGGCAGCGCGAGCGCGGTCCGCCGTCAGGAAGCCGACTAGCGCCCGCCCATCGCCACCCGTCGACCCGAGTCCCGTCGGGGTCGGTGGCCCGGCGTCGTTCGCTCGGTGGGCAGGGCGGGATCGTGTCGGGTCGGCGGCCGGGTGTCGTTCGCTCGGTGGGCAGGGGCGGGGTCGTGTCGGGTCGGCGGCCGGGTGTCGTGCGCTCGGTGGGCAGGGGCGGGGTCGTGTCGGGTCGGCGGGCGGGTGTCGTGCGCTGGCGGGCAGGGGTCCGGTCGTGTCGGGTCGACGGCGGGATGTCATCCGATCGCTTCGGCTGGCGACCGTCGCTTGTCGAGGTCGATCACGTGGTCGACCCGGTCCAGGCCTTCGGGGCGGTGGGTCAGCAGCAGCACGGTACGTCCGGAGGCCGCGTCCAGCAGGTCAGCCATCAGCGACTCGGCCAGCCCGCTGTCGAGACCCTCGGTGGGCTCGTCGAGAATCAGCACCTCCGGGTCGGCGAGCAGCGCCCGGGCCGTCGCCAGCCGGCGCGCCTGACCGCCGGACATCGTGGCGCCGCCGGTGCCCAGCCAGGTGCCGAGCCCGTCGGGGAGCGTGGCCAGCCACCCGTCCAGCCGTACCCGGCGCAGAACGGCGACCAGGTCGGCGTCGGTGGCGCCGGGCCGGGCCAGCCGGAGGTTCTCCCGCACGGTCGAGGCGAAGACATGCCCGGTCTCGTCGCCGACCAGCACGATCCGGCCGCGGACCTGGTCTTCGGGCAGCGCGCGGAGATCCCGCCCGCCGGCGGTGATCGTGCCCGCTCGCGGGTCGAGCAGACGGGCGACGACGGCCCCGAGCGTGGACTTGCCCGACCCGGAACGGCCGACCACCGCGACCCGCGCCCCGGCGGGGAGATCCAGGTCGAGGTGGTGCAACACCGGCGCCTGAGCAGCGTCCCACCCGGCACACAGCCCGCGCACCACGATGTCGCCGATCGCCCGGCGGGTGCTAAATCCGGAAATGTCGGCGACGGGGCACGCAGCGACCGCAAGTGGGGACGCGGCCGTCGGCATGGGTGGGGGGAAAGTGGCGGGGATCGGTGAGGAGGTCAGGTCGGCCAGGCGAGCGGCCGCACCGGCATCCGCAAGTGGGGACGCGGCCGTCGGCATGGGTGCCGGGAAAGTGGCGGGGATCGGTGACGAGGTCAGGTCGGCCAGGCGAGCGGCCGCACCGGCATCGCGACCGCGGGCTATGGCGGCGTCGGGGAAGGTGAGCGCTGTTTCACCCAGGGCCACGACAGTCAGGAGAAGGACCGCCGTCCACTCGGGCGAGAGGGTGGCGGCGTGGATCAAGGTGGCGGCGTGGGTGAGGGTGGCGGCGTGGGTCAGGGAGGCGGCGTGGGCCAGGGAAGCGGCGTGGGTCAGGGAGGCGGCGTGGGTCAGGGCCCAGGCGACTCCGGTCACGGCGATTCCCCAGCCTAGGTGCGCCAGCGCGGTCGCCTGGCCGGCGCCCTGCGCGGCACGGGACTCCAGGCGGGCCAGGGCGCGGCTGCGCTCGTGCGGAACGCGGCCGCCGCCCGGTAGCTCCTCGATGCCGTCCACGGTTTCCACCATCGCGTCGTGCAGGCGGGCTCGGGCGGCGGCGGTGGCGGCGTCCTCGCGGGCGGCCTGCCGGGCGGCCACGGCGGGCGCGATGACGACGGTCACGAGCAGGCCGATCGCCAGCGGCACCGCGACCGACCGGGTCATCGCCACGGCGGCCACGGCCGCGATCGCCAGCGTGGTGGCGGCGGCAAGGGCGGGCAGGCGTCCCCGCAGGAGCCCGTCGACCCGGGCGTCGACGTCGTCCACCACGCGGGTGAGCAGGTCGCCCCGGCGACGGAGTCGAGGACCGGGCACCCGGGGGATCAAGGCGGCGTAGACGCGGGCCCGCCGAGCGCCGAGGCGTGCGAAGGCGACGTCGTGTGCGACCAGGCGTTCCGCGTAGCGAAGGAGCGGGCGGGCCACGGCACTCCCGCGTACCAGGACCACGGCCGCCGAGAGGGTGAGCACCGGCGGCAGGGTCGCGGCCCGCACCAGCAGCCACGCCGCCGCCCCGGTCAGCAGCAGGCCGGCGAGCGACGACCCGCTCCCGAGCGCCACCGCGACCGGCCACGACAGGGCGCGGCGCCGCACGGACCGAGCGGGCGAAGGCTCAGCCTCGGGCCGCACGCCCTGGGCCGGAGCGGAGGGATCGAGGCCCACGGTCGTTGCCGCGGACGACTCCTCAGTCCGCGACGGCTCGCCACCCGCCCGACCAGCCTTGGAGAGCTCGCCGCCCGCGTGGCCAGCCTTGGAGAGCTCGCCGCCCGC
>NZ_JAOSZE010000065.1 GCF_025630775.1 Actinoplanes sp. KI2 | reverse complement strand
GTTGCGCAGGTTGAATGACATGGATCCGCCTCCTAGACGGCGTCGCGTTCGATCGGGCAGGTCATGCAGCGGGGGCCGCCGCGGCCACGGCCGAGCTCGCTGCCGGCGATGGTGATCACCTCGATGCCCTGCTTGCGCAGGTACGTGTTGGTGGTGACGTTGCGCTCGTAGCCGACGATCACGCCGGGCTCGACGGCGAGGAAGTTGTTGCCGTCGTCCCACTGCTCGCGCTGTGCGGCCCGCTCGTCCTCGTCGGTGACCAGCACCCGGTAGTTCTCCAGGCCGATGGCGTCGGCGATGGCCGGGAACACCTCGAGGTTCTCCTCGACGGCGAGCCCGCCCTGCGGCCCGGGCGTGACGGTCCACGAGCGCATCTTGCCCTTGAGGTACGGGTAGCGGACGAAGGTGTCCTTGTCGATCATGGTCATGACCGTGTCGAGGTGCATCATCGCGTGCGAGTGCGGGAGCTCGATCGCGATGACCTTGGTGGCGGCGCCGGCCGCGAACAGCCGGGAGGCGAGGTTCTCCACGCCCATCGCGGTGGACCGCTCGCCCAGGCCGATCATCACGGCGCCCCGGCCGAGCACGTGGATGTCGCCGCCCTCCAGGGTGGCGAACTTGTGCGGCGGCTCGTCGTCGCCGTACCAGACCTGGAAGTCCGCGCCGGCGAACATCGGGTGGAAGCGGTAGATCGCGGTGCTGTGCACGGACTCGCGCAGCCGGGCCGGCATCGCCATCGGGTTGATGCTGACCCCGCCGTAGATCCAGGCCGAGTTGTCCCGCTGGAACAGGTGGTTGGGCAGCGGGGTGAGCACGAAGTCGTCGGCGCTCATCAGCTCCCAGCGCAGGCTGTTGACCGTGAAACCGGCCAGCTCGCTCTTGAGCACGCCGCCGATCAGCAGCTCGGACAGCCGCGCGCTGTCGGCCTGCTCGGCGAGCCGGCGCAGCGGGTCGGCGAGGTTGGGGCCGACCGTGTCGTCGTTGATGACCCGTTCGAGCACCCAGTCGCGGGCCTTAGGGTCGTTCAGCACCTCGGCCAGCAGCTCGCCGAAGTAGTGCACGGTCACGCCCCGCTCGCGCAGCACCGAGGCGAAGGCGTCGTGCTCCTCGCGGGCCTTCTTGGCCCAGAGGATGTCATCGAACAGGAGCGAGTCGACGTTGTCGGGGGTCAGCCGGCTGAGCTCGATGCCGGGCCGGTGGAGAATGACCTGGCGGAGTCGCCCGGTCTCGGAATCGACGTGGAAACTCATTGCTCTCCCGCCTCAGCGGTAGGGCGGCACCGGCGGCGGCGCTGCCATCCGGCTCCGCATGGACAGGTAGACCGGTACGCCGAGCAGCAGCGCGGCGCCGGCCATGAGGAACGGACCCCACACCACGTACCAGTGCTCCTGGCCGGTGTTGCGCGAGTACCAGACGAACAGGATCGAGAAGATCAGGGCGACGACCGCCACGCCGGCGTCGCGGGCGAACCGCGGCGTGTGCATCTCCCGCTGGTCGGCCCGGCGCCACTTCAGCTGGGCGAGCGCCGAGAAGGCGTACGGGATGGCCGCGGTGATGCCGGTCATCAGCACCAGCGTGTTGAAGACCGTGGCGCCGCTCGCGCCCAGGTAGCTGACCACCATCGCGACGCTGGCCAGGATCGTCGACCAGACGATGCCGGTGGCCGGCACGCCGCGCCCGCTGAGCCGGCCGAACGCCTGCGGGAACAGGCCGTCCTTGGCGGCGGCGTACGGCATCTCGGCGCAGATCATGGTCCAGCCGTTGAGCGCGCCGAACCCGGAGACGATGACGGCCGCGGCGACCAGGTCGCCGGCCCAGTGCCCGCTGCCGGCCATCATGTTGGCCGCCACCGAGTAGGACGCCTTGTTCTCGTCGAGGGCGAGCTGCGCGGTCGGCACGATGCCGAAGATCGCGACCATCGACAGCAGGTAGACCGCGGCGCTCGCGAGGGTGCCGAACACGGTGGACTTCGGCACGTTGCGGTCCGGGTCGCGGACCTTGGCGGCCGCCACTGCCGCGGTCTCCACGCCCAGATAGCTGAACAGGCAGATGGCCATGGCGCTGCCGATCGCGCCGATCGTGCTCTGGCCGCTCACGTTCCACGGAGTGAAGTTCCCGGTGCCGATGAAGAACAGCCCGACCGTCGACATGATGGCGAGCGGGATGAATTTGATGATCGTGGTCCACAGCTGGACCGCGGCCATGCTCTTGGTGCCGACCAGGTTGATCGCGGCCGGGATCCAGAGGCCGACCAGCGCGATCACGATCGACCAGCCGGTGATCGAGCCCTTGTTGACGAAGTGCTCGACGTAGAAGACCCAGCCGGTGACGATCGCCGCGTTGCCGGCCCACGCGGTGATCCAGTACGACCAGGCGTTGGTGAAGCCCACGCCGTTGCCGAAGGCCGCGCGCGCGTACGCGTACGGGCCGCCGTCGGCCGGCAGGCGCCGGGACAGCGCGGCGAACATGATCGCCAGAGCCAGCGCGCCGACCGTGGTCAGCGCCATCGCCACGATGCTGATCGGGCCGATCGACGCGAGCGAGTAGGGCAGGTTGAAGATGCCGACGCCGATGATGCTGCCCAGGATGAGTGCGGTGGCCTGGGGCAGGCCCATCGTGCGGCCGGACTCGGTCTCTTTGTCCGACACAGCGACCATGGCTGTCTCCGGGGGGTTCGGGGGTTCGGGAGGTTCGAAGGGTTCAGCGGGGGGTGAATGCGCCCAGCTCGTCGTCGCCCTTCTGGATCACGCCGTAGCTGGATTCGGGTACCGGTTGCCAGGCACCGGCGAGCTCGCCCAGCGGCTCCGAGACGATCAGCCGGGTCTCCTCGGAGAGCCCCTGGATCAGCGCGAAGTCGGGGTGCAGGGCGCGCAGCGCGTTCAGCGCGGTGCTGAAGAACAGGGTGCGGCTCTTGCCCACGCTGGAGTAGCGGAAGGCCCAGACCCGGTCGCCGTCGCTGGCGCCGACCGTCATCTGCAGCGGGTCGGCGACACCGTGGGCGGCGGCGACCTGCTCGACCAGGCCGGCCATCCGCTCGACCCCGCGCAGCGGATCGTCGCGCAGGCCGAAGGTCAGGGCCAGGTAGAACATCACCTCGGAGTCGGTCGACCCGGCGATGCTCGGGAACAGCTCCGGGTCGACCGCGAGCAACAGGTCGCGCCGCAACTCATGGAAGTTCTTGATGGACCCGTTGTGGCACCAGAGCCACCGCCCGAACCGGAAGGGATGGCAGTTGGTCTGCTGCACCGGGGTGCCCGTACTGGCCCGGATGTGCGCCAGGAACAGGCCGGACCGGGTGACCCGGGCCAGCTCGCGCAGGTTCACGTCGCCCCAGGCCGGGCCGACCCCCCGGAACAGCGCGGGCACGGGCTGGTCCTCGGAGCCGTACCAGCCGACCCCGACGCCGTCGCCGTTGGTGGTCTCCACTCCCATCCGGGAGTGCATGCTCTGGTCGATCAACGAGAAGCGAGGTTTGTAGAGGAGCTCGTCGAGCAGGATCGGTGTTCCGGAGTAGGCCAGCCAGCGGCACATCGCGGGACCCCCTTTCACGCACAGGGTCGCCGCCCGCGGGCCGGGGGCCATCACCCCGCACGGATGAGGTCCAGCCAGCTCTTCAGCTGAGCGTGCACGGCATCCGACGAGGACAGCTCGCGGTCGATCGGCCAGGCCCTCGGGTGGATGAGCACGGGCCGGTCCTGCCAGCCGCCGAGCCCGCCGTGGCAGCCGACCAGCTCCTCGAACGCGGCCACCTCGCCGGTCTCCGGGTCGTGCAGGCTGTTGACCAGGATGTCCGGGGTGTGCGCGAGCCGGTCGTGCCGCCGCAGGTCGTCGGCCGCGAACGGGCCGAAGCCGGCCAGTGGATCCGGGCCTTCGAGCACGTCGCCGTCCAGCAGCCGCCGCCCGCCGCCGCCCAGCACCATCGGCCCGTCCGCCTGCGATCGCACCATGACCCACCCGACTCCCGGGTGCGTGGCGAGCCGGTCGACCAGTCCCGGTGCGTGCTTCTCGATCTCCTCCATGGTCAGCCGCCCGGGCTGCCGGGCCAGGTAGACCAGCCCCAGGTTGCCCGAGGCGACCACGACGAACTCGGGCCGGATCTCCTCCGGGGCCGAGCCGTTCTTGCCGGGCAGCAGGCTCGCGCGCAGCGTCAGCGCCCGGCCGGCCTGCTCGTCGTCGGTCTGCACGGCCACGTCGCCGCGCACCAGGTCCTCCAGCCCGAGCCCGTACCGCTGCCGGAACGTCGCACCCTGGCTCTGCCCGTGGTCCGACAAGATCACGAATTCGTACGGCCGGGGCGCCTCCGCCGCGACCTCCTCGAGGTTGGCGAGCACCGCGTCGATCCCCTCGAGCGCCGCCAGAGCCTCGGGCCGCGCCGGCCCCGCGTGGTGCGCGATCTCGTCGTAGTCCACGAAGTCGCAGTAGATCGAGGGCGTCCCGCGCATCAGATGCTCGGCCAGCACGGCCAGGTTCAGCTGCCGCAGCAGGACGTTGGTGACCCCGCGCAGCAGCACGTAGGACGGCTCCCGCCGGATCCGCGGCTCGACCCGCCGCACCCGCTGCCGGCGAGCCTGGTGCAGCTCCTTGACTATCTCCCCGAAGGTCAGCACGAGCGACCGGGTCAGCCCGAACGGATCGAGCAGGTACGAGCTCAGGTACCGGGCCGGCCCGCGCCCGGCCCGGGCCGTGCTCATCGTCAGCAGGCTGGTGGTCGCGTCCCCGGAGAACACGTTGCTGAGGCTGAGCCCGCCGTCGGCCAGCAGCCCGCGGCCGTCGCTGAGCCGGGACTCGACCACCGCCGCGTCGGCCGGCTGGTTGGTCACGATCAGCCGGCCGCTCTCCTTCTCGTACCACCGGAACGCCGGAACCTGGTCGCTGGCACCGTGCAGGAGCCCCGCCTGGCTGGCCGGCGTGGTGGCGGGCAGCTGCGCGTGCCACTCGGCCAGCGCGTGACTCCCCGACCGCAGCCAGCGCCCGAGCGTCGGCAGGTTCCCGGTGTCCAGCGCCCACCGCGCGAGCGGCGCCGACAGCCCGTCGATCTGCACGAACACCACACCCGGCAGCTCGGTACGCGGCACGCTGCCCCGGTACCGCCGGTTGACCCAGAGCAGATGCCGGGTGACCGCCTCGGTGCGCCCCGCGGTGACGACCCACAGCGCGATGCTGATCAGCGCCGAATAGATCCAGGAGGCCCAGAACGCCGTCCAGAACCCGTCCACCCGGATACCCGGCGCGAGGGCCAGCGCCAGGTAGAGAAGCGCCGCCTGCGCCAGCAGCCACCCGGCGAGCACCCCGACCCACCCGATCCGGGCCATCAGCGACGCCACCGCCGGCCGGATCACCACCCCGAACAGCCCCAGCAACACGGCGGCGAACAGCACCGACCACCCGTTGTCCGCGGTCAGCCCCGGCAGCATCAGGATGGTCAGCCCGAGCGCCGCCCACCCGCCAAGAACGATCCCGACTTGGCGCATGGGCTCCCCTCCCCGGAACGAGGTAAAGCCCCAGCACACCTCGACGCCGCGGGCACGTCCTCATCCCGGAGGGGTAGACCGGGGTCAGAGGAGCCCCAGCTGGCGGGCCCGGACCACGGCCTCGCGACGCCGGGCCGCGCCGAGCTTCCGATAGATCGACCGCATGTGGGCCTTGACCGTGTTGATCGAGATATTGAGGTTGGCCGCGATCTCGCCCGCCGTCAGCACCGTGGGCAGATAGCGCAGCACATCCCGCTCCCGCTCGCTGAGCACGTCGAGCGTCCCCGCGGGCGGCTCCGACCCCGCGGCCCGGGCCACCGTCACGGCCGACGCCGCGGTGTGCTCCTCCACCCACCGGCGGCGATCGAGCAGCACCGCCAGCCGCCGCTGGTCGAACCGGCGGAACGGTCGCCGGATCTCGTCCCGCTCGGCGATCAGCAGCGCCCGGGACAGCGCGTCGATGGACCGATTGCCATGCCCCTCGGCGTCGGCCGCGAAGGCGGTCGCGATCCAGGCGGTCACCGCCGCCACCCGATCGGTGCTCTCCCGGACCCGCGCCAGCAGCAGCTCCGCCGCCGCGTGATCACCCGCCGACAGCAGCGCCCGAGCCAGACACACCTGCTCGGACGCGGTCAGCACGCCGTGCGGCGCCTCCCGGTCGTACCGGGCCACCACCTCCCGGAAACACCCCAGCGCCAGATCGGCCTCCGACTCGGCCAGCCGCAGCCAGTGCGCCAGCACCGGCGCGACCAGCGTCACCGGCGCCTCCTCCCGGGTCAGCCGCAGCAACGCCCGGGCCGCCGCCGGGTCGCCCGCGGCCAGCAGCAGATGCACCCGGACAAGCGCCGCGAGCAACCCCGGCGCCGCGGCCGGCTCGTCGCCGCCGGCCCGCAGCGCCTTGCGCAGGGCCTCCTGGGCCTCGCCGACCCGGTCCCGCTCGATCTGGATCAGCGCCGAGGTCAGGTACGACACGGACGCCTGCGCCGAAGTCTCGAAGCGGTTGCGCCGGGCGAGGTCGAGCGCCGCGCTCACGTGCTCGGCCGCCTCGTTCAGCGACCCCTGCAGGAAGACCAGCAGTCCGAGGTGGGCCATCGCGTTGACCTCGGTGACCGTCGAGCCGACCCCGCGGGCCGCCATGGACGCCGCCCACAGGTACCGGTCGGCCTGGTCGGCACGGTCCATCCAGAGCAGGCCCGCGCCCTTCTCGTTCAACGCGATCGCCCGGTAGTGCAGCAGCGACGGCAGCTCGTCCTGCCGGTAGGCGGCCAGCGTGCGCAGCGTCTCGGTGGACTTCGCGATCAGCCCCGGCATGTCGCCGACCCGCCAGTTGAGGATGCCGGCCTCCATCAGCCGCAGCGTCAGGTCGGTGGCGGCCGGCACCTCGGCCTGCCGGCCGGTCAGCGAACGGGCCAGCCGCAGCAGCCCGGCCACCCCGGCCCGGTCGCCGCTGGCGTAGCGCACCGCCGCCCCGCACAGCGCCAGCTCGGCCGTGCTCGCGTGCTCCTCGGGCGGGATCCGGCGCAGCACCTCGACCAGCGCGAGCTGATCGCCGCACATCACCCGGACCATGGCCCGCTCGACGGCGAGCCGGCCGAGGTAGCGCCAGTCCCCCGCGTCGGCCGCGTGCCGCAGCGCCTCGAAGATCGAGTCCTGTCTGGCGTACCAATCGGCGGCGAGCAGGTGCAGCTCGGCCGCCGCCCCGGGCCGGTCCAGGAGCAGCTGGTGCAGCAGGGCGTCGCGCAGCATGGGGTGACAGCGGTACCAGCCGGGCCGCTCCTCGACCCGCACGACGAACGCGTTGGACGACTCGAGGCCCTCGAGGATGCGCCGGCTGTTCGTCTCGCCGGTCAGCGCGTCGGCCAGCGGGCCGCACATCTGGTCGGGGACGCTCGCGCGTACCAGGAACTGTCTGGTCCTCGCCGGCAGCGCGCCCACCACCTCGCGCAACAGGTAGTCGGAGGCCGCCCGGACCTCGCCGTTGGCCGGCGCCCCCCGCTCGGCTCGCACGTCGGCGAGCAGCTGCAGGCCGACCACCCAGCCCTCGGTACGGTCGAGCAGCGCGGTCAGCTCGTCGACCGGCATCCGGCGGCGGTGGACGGCCGGCAGCTCGGCCGCCTCGGCCGGGCGGAACGCCAGGTGCCGGGTGCGGATCTCGGTGAGCTCGCCGCCGGCCCGGAACCGGTGCAGCGGCAGTGTCGGCTCGGTACGCGCGATCAGCACCAGCCGCAGCGCGGGCGGCGGGTCGTGCAGCAGCGTGGTCAGGCCGCCGAGCACCCGGGCGTCGTCCACCTCGTGGAAGTCGTCGAGCACCAGCACGACCGGCTGGGGCAGGGCGTCCAGGCCGTCCAGCACCCGGGCGACCGCCCGCTGATCCGCCCGGATACCGAGATCCAGCTGCTCCAGGGGGTTGCCGCCCGGCACCGCGCCCGACATCCGCAACGCCATCACCAGGTCGGACCAGAACGCGCGGGGATCGTTGTGCTGCGCGCTCAGCGTCAGCCAGGCGATCGGGCCGGACGTCACCCTCGCCTCGGCCCAGGAGGCGACCAGCGCGCTCTTGCCCCAGCCCGGGCCGGCGCAGACCAGCGTCACCGGCCGGCACACGCCCGCGTCGAGCATCTCCGCCAGACGACGACGCCGCACGAACGGCTGCCGTACCGGTGGGCGCCCGATCCGCCCGCCGTCCTGTGCTGTGGTCCTTCCGGTCTCCCTCAACTACCCAACCACCCCCGCGGTCGGTCGACGCCGCCGTCCCCAATGGAGGTCCCAGGTTCATGAACTACCGAGAGTGATCGTCGTCGTTCTCGTCACGCGTCCCGCCCCACCCCAACACAGATGGCAGCCGGAAGGCAACAACCGGCCGTTGGCGATCTCCACAGTCGACCGAGGTTGGCCCGTCCGGACCGGCGGCGGCTCATCCTCGCGGTATGACGCGGGGATCGGCCCCGCGGGTGATCCTCGGTCGGAGGATTCCCCCCGAAGGAGCAGACGTGTCGAGTCCCTCCATTCCCGAGCGGCGGCTGCGGCATCCGGTCGAGGTGCCGCTGTACGCCATCATGGTCGTGCTCAACCTGATCATCATCGCTGCCATCGTCACCGCGGCGTCGGTGCTGCCGTACGTGCCCGACTCGGTCCGCGAGTCCGGCTGGGGCGTGGCGATCCGGACGGCCTTCATCGCCCTGCTGCTGCTGATCCCCGGGCTGGTGTTCATCCGGGAGATCCAGCGTGCCTCGATCCGCGGCGGGGCCGTCGAGCTGTCACCGAGACAGTTCCCGGACATCTACCGTACGGCCGAGGACTTCGCCGGCGCGCTCGGTCTGCGCCGCCGGCCGGTGATCTACCTGGCCAACGGCAACGGTGCGCTGAACGCCTTCGCCGCCCAGGCCCACGGCTACGACTACGTGGTGCTGGCCAACGAGCTGTTCGCCAACCTGTACAACAACAACCGCGAGGGCCTGCGCTTCATCCTGGGTCACGAGCTCGGTCACGTCCGGCTGCACCACACCGGACTCTGGTACAACCTGTCGATCGCGTACTCGGGGCGGATCCCGCTGCTCGGCCCGGCACTGTCCCGGCTGCGCGAGTACTCGTGCGACCGGCACGGCGCGTACCTCTGCCCGACCGGGGTGAACGGCCTGGTCGTGCTGACCGCGGGCCGCTACGTGGAGAACGACGTCAACGTCGACGAGCTGCTCGCCCAGGGCCGCCGCCTGCACGGCTTCTGGACCGGCCTGGCCCAGCTGCCGATGTCGCACCCGTTCACCGTCCGCCGCCTCGAGCACCTGTTCCGCCTCGGCCTGCTGCACAAGCAGCAGTCCGGCACGCGGTCCGTGGTCTGATCACCTTTCCGAGCGAGAACGTTCAGCCGAGGTGGTTCGCGGCGGTGCCGAGCAGCCGCCAGAACAGGGCGCTCAGTGTCGCGGTGACGACCATCGCGAGGAACAGGACGGGCCAGGCACGCCAGAGGCGCCGGCGGGTGGCCAACCACGCGAGCACGGCGAGCGGAACGATGACCTCGACCAGTCGCACGGCACCGATTCCGTGGACGAGGACGGCGTCCGGGCCGCGGATCGCCCAAGGGAGCCCGGGCGGTGTCAGAAGGATCTCCTGCCAGCCCTGGCCGGACAGCAGCCCGCAGGCGACACCGGCGGCCAGGGCGGCGCGCGCCATCGGCGCGGTGCGCGTCATCCGGCCCAGCAGTCCCAGAGATGGTCCCGCGACCATCGACACCAGCAACCAGGCCGTGGTCATGACAGCCAGCGACCGCAGTCCGTACCAATCGCCCGGCGAGCCGCCGCTCCAGCGCCGGCTGACCACGAGAATCAGCAGGTAGTAGACGAGCGTGGCCGACACCAGCAGCGCGGTCGCACCCACCACCGCAGCACGGCGATCCGGGGCCGTCCGGCCGGCCAGCACCGCCGCCAGACCCCAGGCAAGACCACTGCTGACCAGCGCGGTCACGACCTGCCGCAGGACAAAGCCGTCGATCGCGTCGGCCGCGAACGCCAGCAGGCCGAGCGCACCCGCCGCCACCACGATCATCATGGCCCGACGTACGGAACGCTGCACAACGACATTGACCACGCTCAGCCTTCCCCAGGGCCGCCCAGGGTACCGAGGCCACGGATGCAGACATCAGGAGGGCCAAAGCGTCGGTCGCCGGTGATCTCCCATCACCGGCGACCGACGCCTTTTCCGTGTTCGAGCCTGGTCAGGAGTTCAGGATCTTGGCCTTCTCCTGCTGGAACTCCTGCTCGCTCAGCACGCCCGAGGACTTGAGCTCGCCCAGCTGCTTCAGCGCGTCCAGCTTCGCCTGCATCGGGTCGGCTCCCTCGTCCTCCTGCTCGGCCGCGGGCACCGGGGCCGCCACGTAGACCTGCTGCGGCTGCGCGTACTGCTGCGGCGGCGGTGCGTACTGCTGCTGCTGGGGCGGGTACTGCTGTTGTTGCTGGGACTGCTCGTAGTATTCGTGTTCCGCCTGCTGGTCGGCCTGCCGCTGCCACCGGCCGGCCTGGCGGCGGGACACCCGGTTGGACACGGCTGTGGCGGTCCCGGCGACTACCGCGGTGCGGGCAACACCTCGCAGAAGTCCCATGATCAGCTCCTCACGTAGTCGGGCTCGGACTCGTCCAGGGCCGCGAGCAGCTGCTGGACCGGAATGCGGCCGCCGGCGATGACCCGGCCGCCGGCGCGCCGGACGGTGGCCGCGAACGGGCCGGCCCACACGTTCTCGTACACGATCAGCGCGGCCGCGCTGCCCGGCTCGAGGACCGCCGCGGCCTCCTCGAGGTCGTCGCCGCCGATCATCCCGGAGGAGGCGCCCTGGAACAGGGCGAGCCCGGAGTCCAGCTGCTCGCCGACCACCTCGTTGACCTTGCCGTCCGCGTCCTTGCGCAGGAACCGCAGGTCGAGCACGCGGATGATGCCGCGGTCGACGAGGTTGACGATGTGCGGCAGACCCTGGCCGGGTTGGCTGCCGGGCGGGAATTCGATGCAGAGGTAGTCGACCGGGCCCATCTCCTGGAGGTCGTGCAGGTCGTCCATGGCGCTCCCTTCACTTTCCGCCGATGCCCGCCAGGGCGTTCGAGCGGATCTTGTGTACGGCCGGAATGTGCAACAGGGCGAGGACGGTGCCGTCGGTCGACGCCACCTCGCTGGCCAGGTCGTTCACCCACCGGTGCTCGACCAGCACGGCGAGGGCGTCGGTCTCGTCGTCGACGAGCTCGCCTACCTCGTCGACGTCGGTCTCGGTGATCAGCCCGGTGGCCAGCCGGGCCTGGGTTTGCGGGTCGCCGCCGAGCCCGGGGAGCTCGCAGAGCTCCACCGCGCAGGCGCCGCCCACCGCGTCGGTCCGAACCACCAGCACGTCGAGCACCCGGACGCCCGGAGCGGCCAGCAGTTGGTCAAGTGTCGCCAGGACGCCGTCGTTGAGTCGTGCCGCAGGGAAGGACAGGACGATGAGTTCCAGCGGACCCAATGCCATGGGTTTCAGCATGCGCCTGCCCCTCAGGCCGCCGCCTCACCCGTTGCGGGTGAGCCAGGCGCCGCGCGGGGCGGCGGTTTCCGAGGGATGAACATGGCGGCCAGCAGTCCCAGCAACGAGATGCCGGCGAGCAACCCGAGCGCCACCGCGAACGGGGTGCCGAGGTGCTTGCCGTTCGCCGCCACCAGGATCGAGCCGGCGATCGCCACGCCCAGCGAGGAGCCGAGGTTGGAGACCGCCCGGGACAGGCCGGAGATGTCCGCCTGGTCCTCGTCGCCGAACGACGACTGCACGACGTTGACCGAGGCGGTGAGCATGACCCCGACGCCGAAGCCCATCAGCAGCAGGCCGGGGACGAACGTCCAGACCGCCGAGTCCTCCCGGACCAGCAGCGGGACCAGGATCATGCCGACCGTGGTCAGCACGAAGCCGCCGCGCACCAGCATGGCCTGCGCGCGCCGGCTCGCCATCCGCCCGGCGACCGCCGAGGCGAGCAGCACGCCGATGGTGGCCGGGGTGAGCAGCAGGCCGGTGTGGATCGCGTCGTAGTGGCGCACCTGCTGGATGTACACGGAGATCACGAAGAACGAGCCCTGCATGATCAGCCACTGCACGACCTGGGTGCTCAGGCCCAGGTTCGAGACCCGGTTGCGGAACAGCCGGGTCGCCAGCAGCGGCACCTGGCCGCGCCGCTCCCGCCCGCCCAGGTAGCGCAGGAAGAACACGAGCACCCCGAGACCGGCCAGCACCGGCACGAAGACCTGCCAGGAGATGATCCCGTGCGAGTTGGAGAACAGGATGCCGGAGACGACCAGCACCAGGCCGACCGCCGAGATCACCGCACCCCAGAGATCGAACTTGGGCCGCGGGCCGGTGCGGGCCGGCTCCGGGATCTTGCGGCCCAGGAAGAGAATCACCACGACCACGGCGAACTGGGCCAGGAACGAGGCCCGCCAGCCGAGCGTGCTGGTGATCAGGCCACCGATCAGCGGGCCGGAGGCCGAGCCGAGGCCGGCCGCGCCGCTGACGATGCCGAAGTACTTGCCGCGGGTCGCCATGTCGTCGAACGCGACGGTGATCAGGATGTAGATCGGCGGGATCATCAGCGCCGAGCCGACGCCCTCGAGCAGCGAGTAGCCGACGAACATCAGGCCGAGGCCCTGGGCGAGCGACGCGATCAGCGCGCCCGCCCCGTAGATGATCATGCCGAGGTTGAAGCAGAACTTGCGGCCCCAGATGTCGGTGAGCTTGCTTCCGGGAATCATCAGGGCGGCCATGGTGAGCGTGAAGAACGTGATCGTCGCCTGGATCCCGGCCACCGACGTGCCGATGTCGTCCGCGATCGTGCTGATCGCGACGTTCATGTTGCTCGCCGCGTAGCTGGCGATGAACTGGGCGAGGGCGAGCGGCAGCACCATCGAGCGCGCCGCGGCCGCCGTGGACCTGGTCTGCGTCACGGTGAAAACCTCTTCGACATCAGAGGGTCAGGCGGGTGCGACCGCCAGGAGGTGCTGCCCCCATGGGGGCAGGTCGACGTAGAGGCCGTCGCCGGTCAGCTGGTCGCCGTCGCGGTCGAAGACCCGGCCGTCGAGCAGGTCGATCAGCCGCCAGCGGCGACCGGCCAGGGCCGGCCAGGGCAGCACGATCCGGGCCTGGGACTCGTGGCCGGAGAGGTTGACCGCGATCACGTGGTGCGGCACGTCGTCGTGCCAGGCCCAGGCGAGCACGTCGGCGTGGGTGGGGTTGTCCGGCCAGCCGTCCGCGTCCAGCATGGTCCAGTCGCCGCGGCGCATGCCGGCCACCACCGCGAGCAACCGGCGGTAGAACGCCTGCAGGTCCTCGTCGACCGGCTCGTCGGGGAACCGGGCCAGGAACACCGGCAGGTGGGTCCGCCGCCCCTCGAACTCGCCGTCGTGCCACAGGGTCGCGCCGGGCAGGGTGGCGACCGCCACCGCAGCGGCCCGGTCCCGGCCGCCGGGCAGCGCCGTCGCGGCCCGCGGCTCGTCGTGGTTCTCGATGAACCGGATGAGTTTGTCCTGGTAGTCGCGGCCGGCCGCGAGGTGGCCGCGGACCGCGGCGGCGCTCTCCCCGGCCAGCCGGTCGTAGAGCCGCTTGTCGTAGCAGAAGTCGAAACCCTGCTGCTGCAAGGTCCACTCCATGTCCCAGTACGCCTCGGCGATCAGCACCACGTCCGGCCGGTGCGTGCGCAGCTCCCCGATCACCGCCGGCCAGAACTCCTCGGCCGGCGGCGGCCCGGCGTGCCCGCCCCAGGTACGGGCGAACACGTCGTTGGTCAGCAGCATCGCCATGTCGCAGCGGATGCCGTCGCACTGCCCGGCGATGTCGGACAGCGCCGCGGCGGTAGCCGTACGCAGCTCCGGCGAGAACGCGTTCAGCTGGGCGACGTCCGGCCACGGCGGGAAGTACGGGTCCCGGCCGTGCGCGAGGATCCGCCCGGCCGCCCGGAACCAGGCGGCCGGCTCCTTCTGCTCGTCGGCCTCGTCGCCGTGCACGAACCAGTCCGGCGCCTCCACCACGGCCGGGTGGTCAGGCGCGACGTGGTTGGGCACGTAGTCGAGGACCAGCCGCAGCCCGCGGCGGGCCAGCTCGGCGCGTGCGGTGGCCAGCCCGCCCGGCCCGCCGAGATGCGCGTCCACCCGGTACCGGCGGACGCAGTACGGCGAGCCGACCAGGTCGGCCGGCTTCAGGTCGGGCAGCGCCTGGTGGAACGAGCGCTGCAGGTCCTCGTTGGCCCGGGCCACCACCAGGCCGGCCGGGCTGCGTTCCCAGACGCCCATCAGCCAGACCGCGTCGACGCCGGGCGGCAGGGTCTCGTCCCAGACCTCGGCCGGGACGTCGGCGAGCGTCACCCGGTGGCCCAGCCGCCGGGACACACCTTCCAGCCACGGCCAGGTGTCGATCTCGTACACGACGGGGGCAGCCGGCCAACCGGTGCTCACGACTGTTCCTCCTCTGCCGCCTGGAAGGCCCCGGCCATCCCGCGCTCGAGCAGTTCCGATCCGGTGACCCGGGCGAACACGAGCGGGAAGACGGCGACCAGCCCGGTCCACCCGGTCTGGTGCGCGGCGCCCAGGCCGGCGCCGTTGTCGCCGTGGAAGTACTCGGAGAAGGTGATCAGGTCACGCCAGTTCTCGGTGGCGAACACGTCCTGGCCACCGTAACAGGGCCGGCGGCCGTCCTCACCGGGCAGGAAGATCCGGCCGAGCCGGTCGGAGATCTCCCGGGCCACCTCGAAGAGCGTCTTGCGCACACCGGAGCCGGTCGGGCACTCCACGGTGAAGTCGTCGCCGTAGCCCACGTACAGGTTGAGCAGCGCCCGGATCATCAGCGCGTTGACCGGGAACCAGATCGGGCCGCGCCAGTTGGAGTTGCCGCCGAACATCCCGCTGTCCGACTCGGCCGGCGTGTACGCGACCCGGTACCGGTCACCGTTCACGTCGAACTCGAACGGGTGCTCCTCGTGGAACCGGGAGAGCGAGCGGATCCCGTACGGGCTGAGGAACTCGTCCTCGTCGAGCAACCGGGCCAGGATCCGGCGCAGCCGGTCCTCGTCGAACAGGGCGAGCAGGTGGGTGCCCGGCCGGCCGGCGAACCGGCCCTCCGACAGCGCCGCCCGGACGCTGGGGTGCGCGGCGAGGAACCGGTTGGTCTCGTCGATGATCTCCGGATGCCGGGCGCTGACCGTGGTGTCGAAGACGGTCGCGGCGGCCAGCGGCAGCAGTCCGACCATCGAGCGGACCTTGAGCCGCACCGCTCCCCCGTCCGGCCGCCGGAGCAGGTCGTAGAAGAAGCCGTCGTCCTCGTCCCACATCGAGGCCCGGCCGGGGTGGTTGACCGCGGCCGCGATCCAGGCGAAGTGCTCGACGTAGGTCTGCGCCTGCTCCACGTAGGTCGGGTCGTCCAGCGCGAGTTCGAGCGCGATCTGCAGCATGTTCTGGCAGTACAGGGCCATCCACGCGGTGCCGTCGGCCTGGTCGAGGTGGCCGCCGGTGGGCAGCGGGGCGCTGCGGTCGAACACCCCGATGTTGTCCAGCCCGAGGAAGCCGCCCTGGAAGACGTTGTTGCCGTCGGCGTCCTTGCGGTTGACCCACCAGGTGAAGTTCTTGGCCAGCTTGTGGAAGGCGGTGGCCAGCCAGTTGCGGTCGCCGTGCCCGTGCCGCGCCTTGTCCAGCTCGTAGACCAGGTAGGTGGCCCAGGCGTGCACCGGCGGGTTCACGTCGGAGAAGTTCCACTCGTACGCCGGGATCTGGCCGTTGGGGTGCAGGTAGCGCCGGCTGAGCAGGAGGTCGAGCTGGCGCTTGGCGAACGCCGGGTCGATCAGGCTGAAGGTGACCGCGTGGAAGGCCAGGTCCCAGGCGGCGAACCACGGGTACTCCCAGGCGTCCGGCATCGAGATGATGTCGTCGGCGATCAGGTGGTACCACTCGCCGTTGCGGGTCGGCCCGGCGGCGAGGGGGTCGCGGCCGTGCTGGGTCAGCCACGCCTCCACGTCGTACCCGAAGTACTGCTTGCTCCACAGCATGCCCGCCAGCGCCTGCCGGCTGACCTGCCGCTGCCCGGCGCTCAGGCCGGCGCCGAGCCGCTCGTCGTAGAACGCGTCGGCCTCGCGGCGGCGCAGTTCAAGGGTCTCGTCGAAGATCGGGCCGAGCCGCTCCCGGACCGCCTCGGGCGGGACCGGCTCGTCGGTGAGCCGCAGCCGCACCACGGCCGAGTCGCCGGCGGGGATCTGAAGGAGGATGTCGGCGGCGGCCTTGGTGCCGGTCAGCGCCGGGTTGACCGCGTCCTTCTCGTCGTGCACCACGAAACGATCAAAAGCATCCTTGACGTACGGGGCGGTGCCGGCGCTCTCGTTGTCGGTGAACAGCACCGTGTGCTCGCCCTGCACGAGCAGCCAGCGGCGGCCCAGCTCGGCGTGGCGCGCCTCGATCACCGCGGCGCCGCGGATCCCGGGCACCTGGTAGAGGGTCGGCTGCCCGTTCGCCGCGTCCTGCCAGGTGTTGCGGAACCAGAGCGTGGGCAGCAGGCGCAGGGTCGCCGCCTCCGGCCCGCGGTTGTGCACGGTGACCCGGTACAGGATGTCCTCGGGGCCGCCCTTGGCGAACTCGACCTCGACGTCGAAGTACCGCTCGCCGGCGAAGATCCCGGTGTCCAGCAGCTCGTACTCGAACTGGTCGCGCCCGCGCTCCCGGTTCGTCCGCACCAGGTCGTCGTAGGGGAACGCGGCGTGCGGATATTTGTAGACCATCCGCATGTACGAGTGGGTGGGCGTGCCGTCGACGTAGAAGTACTGCTCCTTGACGTCCTCGCCGTGGTTGCCCTCCGAGTTGGTCACGCCGAAGAAGCGCTCCTTGAGGATCGGGTCCCGGCCGTTCCACATGGCCAGCGCCAGGCACAGCAGCTGGCGGTCGTCACTGACCCCGGCGATGCCGTCCTCACCCCACCGGTACGCGCGGGACCGCGCCTGGTCGTGGGTCAGATAGTTCCAGGCGTCCCCGCCCGGGCTGTAGTCCTCCCGCACCGAGCCCCACTGCCGCTCGCTGAGGTAAGGCCCCCAGCGCCGCCAGGGAATTCCGGTGGTGTCCGCGTCTGTCAGTCGCAGCTGCTCGGCACTGGTCATGGCTCTCTCCTCCATGAAAGCGCCGCCCGCCCCGAACGGGCGGGCGGCGCCATGTCGATCAGGCCTGAGCGGTCTCCTGGCCCTGGCCGTGCAGCGCCTCCTGGAGCTGCTCCTCGGCCTCCTTGGAGAGCGACGACTTGAGCACCGTGCCGCCGAACTGGCTCAGCGCGTCGACGGCCTTGTCCGGAGTCACGGCCTCGACGATCAGGAACAGCGCCGACGTGCCGGGCTGCAGCATGTCCCGTACCTGCTCCTGGAACTCCTTGTTGATCGCCCCCTTGGTGAACTTGCCCATCAGCGCGCCGAGACCCGCGCCGACGGCCATGCCGATCACCGGGATGAAGAACAGCAGGCCGAACAGCAGACCCCAGAACATGCCCCACGTCGCGCCGCCGCCCACCGCGTGGTGGTTGGTGGTCACGTGGTACTTGCCCTCGGCGTCACGCCGGATGACCGCGATGGCGTCCGGCTGGATGATGAGGTCCTTCGCGAGCCTCTCGGCTTCCAAGCCCGCGGCTGTCGCCGTGGTCTCGTCGGGGTACCCGATGGCGACCAGAGTTGACATGGTGATGACCCTTTCTCCGTCTGCGGTTGCGTTGCCCAGTCAGCCACAGCTCGGTGGGCGCTTCCTCATACCGGGGGAATGAAAAGGGGCGTTCACTCGCGCCGGATGAAGCGCCGCGGCGCCCCGGTCGGCGAACGTCAGGGGCATGACTTCGAGCCCGATCGTGCCGGACGACGAGGTCGCCCGGCTCCGCGATGAGGTCGCCACCCTGCAGGCCCGCCTTCAGGACCGCCGCCGCCGGCAGTTCGCCCTGCTCGCGCTGCGCCGGGTGGCCGCCGCCGTCTTTATCATGATCACGGCGTTCGCCCTGGTGACGAGCGTCGTCGGGGTCTGGGCCGCGACCACGGTGCTGAGCACCGACCGCTGGGTGTCCACGGTCGCGCCGCTGCCGAAGGACCCGAAGATCGCCGCCGCGGTCGCCGAGTACTCGACCGACCAGCTGTTCACGGCGATCAACGTGCAGCAGCGGATCGCGGACGTCCTGCCGCCGCAGGCCGCGTTCATCGCCGGCCCGGTCACCGGCCAGCTTCGCACTCAGATCCAGAACACCGTCTACAAGGTGATGCAGAGCGATCAGTTCCAGCGGATCTGGGTCGGGGTCAACGCGCGGGTCCACGCGCGGGTGCTGGACATCATCGAGGGCAAGAGCCAGACGGTGACCGCGCAGCAGGACAAGGTCGAGATCGATCTGCTGCCGCTGATCAACCAGGTGATCCGCGCACTCAGTGACCAGCTGCCGACCCTGTTCGGCAAGACGATCACGCTGCCCGACCTGAGCAGCGGGGAGATACCGGACAACCTGCGCGCCCGGGTGCAGGACGCCCTCGGCGTCACCCTGCCGGAGAACTTCGCCCAGTTCACCGTCTACGACAACGGCCAGCTCTACGCGGTGCAGCAGTCGGTCGAGGCGGCGAAGAGGTACCTGGTGCTGTTCGTCACCGCGACGATCCTCCTGCTGCTGATCGCCCTGGCGATCTCCCCCTGGCGGCGCCGCACCCTGCTGCAGCTCGGGCTCTGGCTGGTGGTCGCCGCGGTGGCGGTCACTGCGGTGCTGCGCGGGGTCCGCGACCAACTGCTCAACCAGGTGCCCGACGGCGTCTATCGGGAGGGGGTGGCGGCGGCCGTCACCAGCGTGTTCAGTCTCCTGCGTACGCGCGGAACGCAGTTGATCTGGATCGGCGCGATCCTGGCGGTGGTCTGCTACCTGTTCGGCCCCGGCCGGGGCGCGACCTGGTTGCGCGCGCAGGTGCGCCGGGGCGCGGTGATCACCGGCCGGGCGACCGCTCGCGGCGCCCGCTGGCTGGGCGGCAACGCGCCCGGCTGGACCGCCGCGCACCGCGACGTGCTGCGGGTCGGCGGCCTGGTGGTCGGCGGCATCCTCGCGCTGCTGCTGTCCTCCTGGACGTCGCTGCTGGTGATTTTGATCGTGGTCGCCGCGTACGAGCTGGCGGTCACCCTGATCGGCCGTACCGACCGGCTCCCGGATGGATCTCTGTCGGAGAGCGACGGTTCACTCCCGGAGAGTGATGCGCCGGAGCCTGCCGACCCGGCACCGTTGACCCCATCCCATTCCTAGAGAGCAGGGGGCTGGCTCATGAAGGAACGGTACGAGATCCGCATCCACGGGCTGCTGGGTCCGCTGCTGCGCAGCAAGTTCGCGAATCTCGCCTGCGAGACGCTGCCTTGCCAGAGCACGATCCGCGGCCGGTTCTCCGAGGAGGAGCTGCAGCGCCTGCTCGACAAGCTGCAGCAGTCCGGTGTGGAGCTGGTCTACCTCGACTCGAATTAGCGGCCGTCCGGCCGCCCCCGCGGGGGCGGCCGGACGGCTCGAGCGCCTCAGATCCCGGTCTGGGCCGTGACCCGGCCTTCGTTCACCGCGGCGGCCAGAGCCGCGTGATCGCGCTCGGTCTGGTCGGCGTACTTCTCGGCGAACTCGGCGAGGGCGTTGTCGACGACCGCGTCGTCGCCCAGGTAGGCGGCGATCGCGATCCGGTCGCCGGTGCGGGCGTGCGCCCGGGCCAGGGTCCACCCGCACACCGCCGCGTAGTCGCGCATCCCGGCCGGCTCCATCTCCTCGGCCACCACCGCGCCCTTCCAGTCGCGCAGCTGCCGCACGTAGAAATCGCGGCTCGTGCCGTCCAAGCCGGGCACCCGTTGCCAGCCCAGGAAGATGTCGCTGACCGCCTGCATGAGCCGCTGCCCGACCACCACGCGGCGGCCCTCGTTCTCGGCGGGCGCGGTCGCCAGCACCGACTGGCCGGCCTCCTTGACCTGCAGCAGCAGGGGGTCGTGCTCGTCGCGGCCGGCCAGCAGCACGATCCAGCAGCGGGTGCCGACGCTGCCCACCCCGACGACCTTGCGGGCCATGTCGACGAACTCGTACTGGTCGAACAGGTGCCGCCGGTCCTCGGCGAGGCTGTCCCGGTAGCCGGCCAGCAGCCCCCGCAGCTGGCCCGCCAGCTCCTGCCACTCCACCTCGGGGAGCAGATCACGGACCGGCACCACCAGCGGCGGGTCGGCGACGATCCGCCGGCTGCCGCCCACCGCGGCCGTGAGCTTCTTGTACGCCTGGAGGCTGTCCCGGGTCATCGCCTTGGTCCGCATCTTGTCCACCCGCTTCTGGCGCGCCTTGTCCAGCTGAGCCCCGAGCGTGCCGGCCAGGTCGTCGACGTCGGCTCGGGCGTACCAGACCTCCAGGTCGCGCATCGCCGCGAACTCGGCCATCGCCACCCGGTAGCGCTCGGCCATCGCCAGGACGATGCCGCGGCGGATCTTGCGGGCGTAGCCGTTGGCCCGGCCGGCCACCGCGAGGCTGGCGGCGAGCCGTTTGACGTCCCATTCCCACGGGCCCGGCCAGGTCTCGTCGAAGTCGTTGATGTCGAAGACCAGGCGCCGCTCGGGCGAGGCGAACAGGCCGAAGTTCATCAGGTGCGCGTCGCCGCAGAGCTGGACCCGCAGCCCGGTGTCCGGCGCGGCGGCCAGGTCGGCGGCCATCACCGCGGCCGAGCCGCGCAGGAAGGAGAAGGGTGAGAGGCCCATCCGGCCGTGCCGGATGGGCACCAGCTCGGGTACCCGGTCGGCGTCCTGCGCCTGCAGAACGGCCACCGGGTCCGGCCGGTCGGCGGGCGGGGCGAAATCGGCATGGCTCTCCCGCGGCGTCACCTTCTGCGCATCCCGTCCGGCGGCTGCGCGTGTCTCCGGATCCCTCATCACACACCTCCTGGTGGTCGCAGTTGTGAGCACATCGCACCGGGATCGGCCCCGCCTCATCTGCTCGGGGTGACGACGCGGCGGCCGTACAGGTCGAGTGTTGAGGTTCCAACCAACCGCGGCCGGCTCGGCGCGCAAGCACCGGACCTGGTCGAGACGACGCGGAGAGGATGGTCATGACCGCGACGAACTACCAGGTACGGGTGTCCGGGACGATCCCGAGCGAGCTGCTGGCCGAGTTGTCCGACATGACGATCTCGGTCGAGCCACCCGAGACCGTGCTCTTCGGCGCGCTCCCCGACCAGTCGGCGCTCTTCGGCCTGATCTCACGGATGCACGGCATGGGTCTGCGGTTGATCGAGATCCGCCGGCTCCCCGGGGGTGAGGATTCCACCGTGGACACGCGTAGATGAGAATTCCCCGTAGGCGCACGCCGATCTGGTCCAGCCACAGCTACGGCCCGCTGATGCTGCTGATCTGCGCCACCTACGTGATCGGCACGATCGCGAACCAGCGCTGGACGATCTCGCTGCTGCTGTTCGCGCAGATCGGCACGGTCTGGTACGCCCTGCTGGTCTCCCGGGCCCACACCAGCCTGCGCGCTCTGGCCGCGGTGGTGTTCGCGCTCTCCCTGATCGCCGGCGCCTGGAACTTCTTCGTCCACGGCGCCACGCTGATCGGGCTGGTCTTCTTCGCCGGCAGCATGCTGTACCTGGTGGCGCCGGTCTCCATCGCCGGCGACCTGGGCCGCCGCCGGCACGTCGACCGCGAGCTGATGCTGGGGGCGCTCTCGACGTACCTGATGCTCGGGATGGCCTTCGCCTTCGCCTACCGCTGCATAGCGGCGTTCCAGCCCGGCCCGTTCTACGGCAGCAACGGCGACGGGACGATGGCGGACAGCCTGTTCTACAGCTTCGTCACGCTCACCACGACCGGCTACGGCGATCTCGTCCCGGCCGGGAATCCCGGCCGCACGCTGGCCGTGCTGGAGGCACTGCTCGGGCAGCTCTTCCTGGTCACGGCCGTGGCCAAGGTCGTGAATGTGTGGAGCCCGAGGGGCTGGCGGGACAAGGTTCATCCGCCCAGGATGGCGTCTTCGCCGCAGGAGGAGACGACCGTGAACTCGCAACCTAATTCGATCGAGGAGTGAGGAATGTCCGAGACACAGCAGAGGCCGGTGGCCTCCAACTCCACCTACACCCCGCGTCCGCAGGCGACCGGCTGGGTCGGGTACGTCGTGTTCGCCGGCGTCATGCTGATCATGCTGGGCGGGTTCCAGGCGATCGAGGGCTTGGTAGCCATCTTCCGGGACGACTACTACCTCGTCACCCAACGCGGCCTGCTGCTCACCATGGACTTCACCGCCTGGGGCTGGACGCACCTGATCCTCGGCGCGGTCGCGGTGATCGCCGGTATCGGCGTCCTGCTCGGGCAGACCTGGGCCCGGGTCACGGGCATCATCATCGCGGTGCTGAGCGCGCTGTCCAACATCGCGTTCCTGCCCGCGTACCCGATCTGGGCGACGATCATCATCGCGCTCGACGTGCTGGCGATCTACGCGCTCGCCGTGCACGGCCGTGAGGTCCAGTACTGAGCGGACGCCGCGGGTATGGCCGGCGCCCGTGATCACGAGCGCCGGCCTGCCGCGCGGCGTCATCGTCCTGCTCGGATCCGCGTGCCTGGTCATCGTGGTCGGCGGGATGCGGATCACCGCCGACCTGCTCGGCCCGGTGTTCCTGGCGCTGATGCTGACCGTCACGGTCAGCCCGATCGCGATCAGGATGCGCGCCAAGGGCGTGCCGCTGTGGCTCGCCATGATCGTCAACGTGCTCGTGGTCTACCTGCTGTTGTTCATCCTCGGTGCCGCGATGGCGCTGTCGCTGGCCCGGCTGGTCGATCTGCTGCCGCAGTACCAGCAGCAGTTCGCCGACCTGCGCGCCAATCTGGCGAGCACGCTGCGCGACCTCGGCATCGACCAGAGCCAGGTGACCGCCCAGCTGCAGAAGCTGACCGACCCCTCGAAGGTCGTCGGCGCCCTCGAATGGGTCTTCGGCGGGATCGCCGGAGTGCTCTCGAACACCGTGTTCCTGCTCGCCGTGCTGCTGTTCATGTGCGTGGACGCGATCGACTTCCCGGCCCGGCTCGCCGCCAGCGGCGACCAGCGGCCGCAGGTGATCGGCGCGCTTCGCGAGTTCGCCCAGGGCACCCGCCGCTACCTGTGGGTGACCACGGTCTTCGGGCTGATCGTCGCGGTGATCGACACCCTCGCGCTGTGGGCGCTGGACATCCCGCTGCCGTTCCTGTGGGGTCTGCTGTCGTTCATCACGAACTACATCCCCAACATCGGCTTCATCATCGGCGTGATCCCGCCGGCGCTGCTCGGGCTGTTGCAGGGCGGCGTGGAGAAGATGATCTGGGTGATCGTCGTCTACTGCGCGATCAACTTCGTCATCCAGTCGATCATCCAGCCGAAGGTGGTGGGCGAGGCGGTCGGCCTGTCCGCCACCATGTCGTTCCTCTCCCTGATCTTCTGGGGATGGGTGCTCGGGCCGCTCGGCGCGCTGCTCGCCATCCCGCTCAGCCTGCTCGCCAAGGGCCTGCTGGTCGACATCGACCCGTCGACCCGATGGATCACCCCCCTCGTGTCCAGCGGGCCGCTCCCCCGCGCGGACGACGGCCCGGACGGACAGCTCACCGAGCCGGACGCCGCCGAGTTGGAACCCGCCGCAGAGCCGGAAGCCACCGCGGCGCCGAAAGCCGCCGCCGAGCCTAAGTGATCTCGATGGCGGCGGGCGCCGATCAGCCGATCAGCCATGCCCGCAGGACGGCCACGAAGTCGGCCGTGGCGGTCGCCTCCAGCAGCAGGGCGGCGAAGCCCACCACGGCCAGCAGCGACACCGGCCGGCCGCTGCCGACCGGCGGCGGCCCCTGCAACGCCCGGACCCGCCGCACGATCACCCCGCCGTGCACGCCCAGGGCCGGGGCCGGGGCCGGCGACGCAGCGGTCGCCAGGGCCGCCCGGGCCACCGCCCGCGCCACCAGGTCGCGGTCGCCGACACCGGTCGCCGCCTCCTCGTCGGCCCAGCGCTCCACCAGGTAGGCCACCGCCTCCCGGGCCGGCCGCAACAGCGGGTTGATCGCGGCCGCCGCCCCGGCCAGCAGCATCGCCCGGTGGTGCCGGTGTGCCAGGTGAGCCCGCTCGTGGGCCAGCACCGCCCGGCGCTCGCCGGCGTCGAGCACCCGCAGCATGCCGGTGGTCAGCAGGATCTCGCCCGGACGCCCCGGCACGGCGACCGCCAACGGCTCGGACCAGTCGGCCACCACCACCCCGCCCGCCGACGGCCCGGCGTCGCGCAACCGGCGAGCCGTGGCGCTCCGCAGGCGGACGTCGCGCACGAGACGGATCAGGGCGACCGCCAGCAGCGCCGCCGCGGCGGCCGCCACCGCGTCCGGGACGGGCTCGGGCAGGCGCATGCCGGACCGGGCGTCGAGGGCGATCATCGCGGGCAGGTCGTCGAACAACGTCAGCACCAGCAGCACCAGCGACCAGACCGTGGCGGCCGCGGTCAGCACGGCGCCCGCGACCAGGGCCGGGACGGCGGCACACGGGCGGGCTCGGTCGGCGGCGACCCGCGCGGCGAGGACGACCAGCACCGGCAGCAGCAGCGGGAGGTAGACGGCGAGCGTCATGTCGCCCGCTCCGCGAGCAGGGCGCGCAGCGTCTCGGCGTCGTCCTCGCCCAGCGCGGCGGCGAACTGCTGCAGCACCGCCCGCCGGTCGGGCCGCTCGTCGAGGGCGGCCCGCATCCGGGTCGCGGCCAGCGTCGCCGCGTCCTGGGCGGGCCAGTACACGTGGCCGCGTCCACGATCGGCGCGGCCCCGCCGGACCAGGTCCTTCTCCAGCAGGCGGCTCAGGATCGTCTGCACGGTGTTGTACGCGAGGCCGCCGCCCAGCGCCTCCTGCACGCCCGCCGGGGTGAGCGGCTCGCCGGCCGACCACAGCGCGGCCATCACCTCGGACTCGAGCTCGCCACGAGCGCGCCGGCGCCCGGCCTCGTCCTCGGCCATCCCACACTCCTGTCCGCCCCGCGACGCTGTCGGAAGTAAGGCTATCCTCACCAGGCAGCCGATCCGCTCCCGGCACGCGGTACCGAAGGCGTTACCGGACACCGCCGCTCCCCCACAGCCGACGGCCTGGACCCGCGTCGCGGATGGCCAGGACCGGGTCCGGTTCGGCCTGCTGCACCGGCGCCATCCTCGGGGCACTGGCCGCCGAGTTCCGGGCCGGCTGTTTCGCCGCCGTCGAGCGCCTCTCGGTCACGGCCGCGGCGGTCGTCGCCCTCGGCACCCGACCGGCCCGCCGGCTGGGCGGGCGCGGCCCTGCCGATCGTCGCGCCGCCCGGAGAGCCCGCCGGGTCAGACCGCGTCGAGCATGGACAGTTCGCGCGGACCGGTCTCCGCGGATGGCACTTCGCCGGTCATGGGGGCTCTCCCGGGCGGACGCGCGTTGACCGTCGTCCATCCAGGAGGTTGCCACCCCACACCGAGCGCGTGAATATAGCGTGCCCCGGGCGTACGCAATGGGTGTTTTCCGAGATTTTGCGGGATTTTCGCGCGGGATGGCGTTCATCCGAACGGGGTGAGGCGAGCGGGGCCGGGCCGACGGGAGGGTGGGAGACGTGCGCGGGGGACGCCGGGGCTCGCCGCGACGAGGTTTGCCGCTGCGCGACTGCCGGCGGGCGCCGCTTTCCACCTCGCCGATTCGCACCGTGAAGGGAAGAACGATGGGAAAACGTGAGATCGAACTGCGCGACGCGATGGCCGCGGCCTGGGCCGCCGCCCGGGTCACCGGCGGGCAGTTCCGCGCCCTCGTGCCGGTCTACGGCAGCCGGATGGGCGTGGCCCTGCAGGTGATGCGCGGCCGGGAGATCCGGCAGCGGCGGCGCGCGGTCACCCTGACCGCGATCGCCGCGACGATCGTCGGGGCGGCGGCTGCCGTCGCGGTGGAGCGGGTGATCGCCCATCGGGAGTCGGCGGAGCCGGTGACCGAACAGGCCGCCGAGGCGATCGAGAACGTGAAGGCGGAAGCCGCTTTCACCGACAAGGAAGCTTTCACCACCAAGTAGCCGTTCCCTCCGGGCCGACGACGGCGGCCGGGCCCTCGCCCGACCGCACGCACGCGTCTGCGTCAGGCCGGATACGGCCCCGGCCCGCTGCTGCCAGGTCCCGGCTCGTCGCCGCTCCCGGGGTACGGCCCACCAGGCTGGGTGGTCCCGGGATAGGTCCCGCCGCCGGGATACGTGGGGTCGGCCGGGTAGGTTGGGCCCCCGCCGCCCGGATACCCCGGGCTCCCGCCCGGATAGGTCGGGCCGTCCCCCGGGTAGGTGGTGCCGTTCCCCGGCTCGGCGTTCGGATCCGGCTGGGCGACCAGGAAGCCCACCAGCGCCGTGTCCAGGGCCCGCACGATCTCGTCCACCCGCGGACTCAGCATCCGCCAGTCCTGCCCGGCGGCGAGGGCCTGGCTCTCCGCGTCGACCGCGGCGACCAGGTCCTGCGACATCGCGCTGACCTGGCCGGCCGACGCGCGGTGGTAGTCGTCGACGGCGCGCCCGGCGAGCAGGTCCCAGCGGGACGACATCTCGGTCAGGTCGGCGCGCACCGGCGGCCAGGCCAGGGCCCGCTCCGCGGCCACCTGGGTGCTCAGCGCCCCCGGGAGCCGGGTGGCGATCACGTTGCGGCCGGCGGCGGCCAGATTCGCCGCCTCGGTCTGCCAGGCGGCGGCCCGCTTCTTGCGGTTGACCATCAGGACGGTGACCACGATCGCGAGCCCCGCCAACAGGATGATCAGGAGCCAGCCGAGGGTGCCGAGGCCGCTGGTGGTCTCGGTGGTGGCCGCGGCCTCGGACGGGTTCGCGGTCGGGGTGGTGGTCGCGGCCGCCGCGGTCGTGGTCTCCGTCGTCGCCGCGGTGGTCGTGGGCTCCGCGGTCTTCGTCGGCTCGGTGGTCTTGGTCGGCTCCGCGGTCTTCGTCGGCTCCGCCGTCTTGGTCGGCTCGGTGGTCTTGGTCGGCTCCGCGGTCTTCGTCGGCTCCGCGGTCTTCGTCGGCACGGTGGTCTTGGTCGGCTCCGTGGTCCTGGTCGGCCTGGCCGTCCTGGACCCCTCGGCCGTCGCGGTCGGCTCGGTCGTCTCCGCGGTCTTGGTCGGTCGTTCGATCGAGGGCAGCGTCGACGGCAGCGCCGTGCCGCCCTCGCCGCCCCCGCAGGCCGCCAGCCCGGTCAGCGCACCGGCCAGGGCAACGGCCACCACGAGCGGGCGGGCGTGCGCGAACAGTCCCATCTCCAGTCCCCTTCGTGCCCGGCGCCAGCACGAGGCACCGCTCGCCGAAAGTCTCGGGGACCAACCCGGACAAGACATCCTTCCCAACGGATGAGGATGATCCGGCAGCCCGCAGGCCGCCCGCGCCGCCTTTAGACTGCTCGGCCGGTGAGCGCAGATAACCGAACTCGGACGGTCAGCGCAGATAACCGAGCTCGGGCAGTTGCCGTTGGTACTCGGCGATCAGGCGGCGCGCGATCGGCACGGAGTCGATCAGCGGGTGGCAGGCCATCGCCCGCGCCGCGACGGCCCGCGAACCGGTCGACGCCGCCTCGAGCACGCCGCGCTCGACCGCCTTGATCCGCTTTACCAGCTCGACGCCGTGCCCCGGGATCGACGCGCCCGGACGCGGGTGCGCCCCGGCGCCGTCCACCCGGCAGGGCACCTCCACCACCGCGTCGTCGTCGAGGACGTCGAGGGTGCCCCGATTGCGCACGTTCAGGATCAGCTCCGCGGGCGTGTCCGTCGCGATGGCGAGCATCAGGGCCAGCGCCACCGCTTCGTAGCCGCCGCCCTCGGCGTCGTCCCGCTCCCCCAACCCTTCGAGGGCCATGTACGTGGCGTCCCGCTGCCGCAGCGCCGCTTGCCAGGTGGCCAGGGGATCCGCGGACCCGGCAAGCTTCGCGTACAACTCGTCCTGCTGCCGGAGAAGGAACTCCCCGCGCGTCTCGGTCGCGCTCAACTCCGCGCGTACCAGGGAAGGGGTTTCGTAGTAATAGCGCAGGTATTCGTTGGGCACCGCACCCAGCGCGCGCAGCCTCTCCGCCCCGAACAGCCGTCCTTCCTCGAAGGACGAGAGGCCGTCGTCGGAGGCCAGCAGCCGTGGGAGCGCATTCTCCCCGTCGACCCGTACGCCCGACAGCCAGCCCAGGTGGTTGAGCCCGGCATAGTCGAGCCGGGCCGACGAGACCCCCAGCGCCCGCATGACCCGCCGGCCGAGCGCCGAGGGCGAATCGCAGATCCCGATCACCCGGTCGCCCAGGTGCGCCGCCATCGCCTCGGTGACCAGCCCCGCCGGATTGGTGAAGTTGATGACCCAGGCCTGCGGCGCGACCAGCGCGATCCGGCGGGCGATGGCGTCGGCGACCGGCAGGGTCCGAAGCCCGAACGCGATGCCGCCGGCCCCGACGGTCTCCTGCCCGAGCACGCCCTCGCCCAGCGCCACCCGCTCGTCGATGACCCGGCCCGCGAGCCCGTGCACCCGGATCGCGCTGAACACGAAGTCGGCCCCGGTCAGCGCCTCGGTCAGATCCGTCGTGACCAGGATTTCCGGTGGCGCCGGCGCGGTGGCCGCCTGCGCGGCCAGCACCCGCGCGATGGCCGCCAGCCGGGCCACCGAGACGTCGTGCAGGACGACCGACGAGATCGGGCTCCCGGGATCGAGGAGCGCGCCGAAGACCAGCGGCACCCGGAAACCCCCGCCCCCGAGAATGGTGAGCCGCCGCCCCTCAGTCATGGGCCTGCGCATCCGAGAGACGCGCGATCGTGGCCGTGGCCCGGCGTACCGCGCGCTGCTCTCCGTCCGGGATCAGGTCGTCCAGGAAGGCGTATCGAGGATCGTCCGAGCACCGCCACCAGTCCGCGATGTCGCCCCAGCCCGGCGCCGACAGCGACCCGCCGAACTGCTGCACCGACAGCGACGCGATGAGGTTGGCGAACGCGAGCCGCTCCTCGAGCGGCCGGCCGGCGAGCGTGCCCAGGATGAAGCCCGCCATGAAGACGTCGCCGGCCCCGGTCGGGTCGAGCGCCTCCACCGGCACCGCCGGCGCGTGCACCAGCTCCCCGGTGGCCGAGTCGATCGCGATCGCGCCGTCCGACCCGCAGGTCACCACCACGATCGGCACCAGCCCGGCGAGCCGTCGCGCCGCTTCCTCCGGCGAAGACGCCCGGGTGTAGCGCATCGCCTCGACCGAGTTCGGCAGGAACGCGTGGCAGTCGGAGAGCATCGCGAGCGCCTCGGCCGGCCACGCGTCGGTGTCGTCCCAGCCGACGTCGGCGAAGACCAGGGTGCCCGCCTGGCGGGCCTGCCGCACCCAGGGCAGATCGTCCTTGGTGAGGCTGACCGACGCGGCCCGGGCCGCCGGCAGCGGCCCGACCAGGCCGGACGCGTTCAGCGGCGGCGGATGCGCATGCGTGACCATGCTGCGGTCCCGGTCGTACGCCAGCGACACCGTCACCGGCGAATGCCCGTCGACCCGCGTCGAGGCGGACAGGTCGATGTTCTCCTGGCCGCACAGCGTGCGCGCGCAGAAGTCGCCGTACGCGTCGGTGGCCAGCGCCGTGCCCAGGCCGGTGCGCAGCCCGAGCCGGGCCGCGGCGACGGCCAGGTTGGCCACCCCGCCCGGACACGACCCCATCCCGGTCGCCCACACCTCGGTGCCCGGGCGCGGCAGATCGCGCAGCCCGGTGAAGATGATGTCGAGGTAGACGACACCGGGAACGAAGAGGTCCAGCGTCGGCGCCATCCTGCGATCGTATTTCGGGGGTACGACAAAACGGGGGTGATCCTCATTGCAGAACCACCCCCGGCCTGCCCGATCAGCGGCGAGACAGAACGCCCGGATCAGCCGGCGACCCAGACCGCCTCGCCGGCGGGCAGGTCCGCCGAGGCCCCGCCGACGATCTCGACGCGCCACGGCAGGGCCGCGCCGTCGCGCTCCACCCGGGTCGCCGTGCCGTCCCGGGTCACCGTGAACGTGCTGTCGCCGACCGGCACGGTCGTGGTCCCGTCGGCCGGCTCGTACACCCGCAGCGTGATCCCGTCGCGGTAGTCGTAGTCCGGCCGGTCGGTGCGGTTGCCGATCGGCAGCACCGCACCCGGGCGCACCAGCAGCGGCACGCTGTCGAAGCCGTGCGTCTCGGTGACCCAGCCCGGCCCCTCGACCACCTCGCCGGTCAGGTAGTGCGTCCAGCGCCCGGCCGGCACGTAGAAACTGACGACTCCGGACTCGCTCAGCACCGGGGCGACCAGCAGGTCGCCGCCGAGGAGGTACTGCCGGTCAAGGTGGGTGACGGCCGGGTCCCCGGGGAATCCGACGACCATCGGCCGCATGACCGGCAGCCCGTCCTCGTGCGCCTGGCGGGCGGCGCCGTACAGGTACGGCATCAGCGCGTACTTGAGGTGCGTGAACTTGCGCAGCACCTCGACCGACTCCTCGTCGTACAGCCACGGCACCTTGTACTCCTGGTTGCCGTGCAGCCGGCTGTGCGAGGAGAGCAGCCCGAACGCGATCCACCGCTTGAACACCGCGGGGTCCGGCCGGCCCTCGAAGCCACCGATGTCGTGGCTCCAGAAGCCGAACCCCGAGGACATCAGGGACAGCCCGCCGCGCAGGCTCTCCGCCATCGACTCGTACGTGGCCGAGTTGTCCCCGCCCCAGTGCACCGGGAACTGCTGCCCGCCGACCGTGGCCGACCGGGCGAACAGCACCGCCTCGCCCTCGCCGCGGGCCTCCCGCAGCACGTCGAAGACGGTCTGGTTGTACAGCTGGGTGTAGTAGTTGTGCATCCGCTCCGGGTCGGAGCCGTCGTGCCAGACCACGTCGGTGGGTATGCGCTCGCCGAAGTCCGACTTGAACGCGTCCACACCCATCTCGACCAGGTTTCTCAGCTTGCCCGCATACCAGTCGCGGGCCGCCGGGTTGGTGAAGTCGACCAGGCCCATGCCGGCCTGCCACCGGTCCCACTGCCACACGTCACCGTTCGCCCTGGTGACCAGGTAGCCGTTGGCCCTACCCTCGGCGAACATCGCCGAGCGCTGCGCGATGTACGGGTTGATCCACAGGCAGGTGCGCAGCCCTCGGTCGGACAGGCGCTTGAGCATGCCCGGCGGGTCCGGGAAGATCCGCGGGTCCCATTCGAAGTCGCACCAGTGGAACTCGCGCATCCAGAACGTGTCGAAGTGGAAGACGCTCAGCGGCAGGTCGCGCGAGGCCATCCCGTCGATGAACCGGTTGACCGTCTCCTCGTCGTACGGGGTGGTGAACGAGGTGGTCAGCCACAGCCCGAACGACCAGGCCGGGGGCAGGGCCGGCCGGCCGGTCAGCGCGGTGTACCTGCGCAGCACGTCGGCCGGGGTGGGGCCGTAGATGACCAGGTAGGACAGGGTCTGCCCGGCGACGCTGAACTGGGTGCGGGACACCATCTCGCTGGCGACCTCGAAGGACACCCGCCCAGGATGGTCGACGAGCACGCCGTACCCGCCGTTGGTCAGGTAGAACGGGACGTTCTTGTAGGCCTGCTCGCTGCTGGTCCCGCCGTCCTCGTTCCAGATGTCGATGCTCTGGCCGTTCTTCACGAACGGCCCGAACCGCTCGCCCAGGCCGTAGACGGCTTCGCCGACCCCAAGATCCAACTGCTCGTGTACGTAGTGAGCACCGTCGGCGCCGTCGACGATCCCCATGCCCTTCCACCCGCTGCCGGTCAGGCGCCTGCCGTCGGCCACGAAGTCCAGACCCCATTCGTCGCCCGGCCGGAACCGGGCGGTCAAGCGGCCCGAGGTCAGCTCGTGCTCGGTGACGGTGACCGGGTGCTCTTCCCGGTTCAGCGCGAAGTTCGGCCCGTTGGCAACACCGCCGAGGAAGTGCCCGATGGTCACCCGGATGACGTCCGGCGCGGGCGCCTCGCACCTGATCGTGATGACCGGCGCGTCCAGGGTGTCGCTGCGGTCGCGCACCTTCTTCGCGGTGGCGTACGCGGTCAGCGTCGCCCCGTCCGACTCGGTGTCGTGCAGCTGTGCCGGGTGCAGCACGGCGAACCCATCGCGCTTGCGCCAGTAGCCGTCGGTGAACTTCATATGCGTCCTTTGCTTACTTGATGGCGCCGGCGGTGATGCCGCGGGTCAGCGTCCGCTGGAAGATCACGAAGAAGAGCATCGCGGGCAGGATGCCGAGCAGCGCCGAGGCGCTGGTCGTGGTGGCGTCCATCAGCCGGTCCCCCTGCAGCACGCCGAGGGCGACCGGCACCGTCTGGTTGTCGTTCGAGATCAGGAAGACCAGCGGAAGGAAGAACTCGTTCCAGGTCCAGATGAAGAAGAAGGTGAACAGCACGCCGAGGGTCGGCCGGCTGACCGGCACCACGACGCGCCAAAGGGTCCGCCACTTCCCGGCGCCATCGACGGAGGCGGCGTCCAGCAGCTCGGTCGGGAACTCGGCGTAGACCGAGGTCAGCAGGTACGTGCCGAACGCGCTCTGGATGACGGTGAAGATGATGATGATCGAGAGGAGGTCGTCGTACAGGCCGGCCTGCTTGGACAGGTAGTACAGCGGGTAGACCAGCACCTCCTGCGGCAGCAGGTTGGCGACCAGGAAGAAGACCAGGAACCAGACCCGGCCCCGCACCTTGCCGATGCCCAGCGCGTACGAGTTGAGGATGCTCAGCACGACGCCGAGCACGGCCACCACCATGCTCGACAGGAAGCTGTTCCAGAGCTTCTGGCCGAAGTTCACCCGGTTCCAGAAGTTGACGATGCCGTCCCAGTACAGGTGGCTGGGCAGGGCGAGCGGGCCGTGGCCGGCGTAGTCGCTCGGGCTCTTCACCGCGTTGAGCACGACCACGAGCAGCGGCGCGACCACGAGCAGCAGCAGCACGAGCAGCGCGACCAGGACCGCGAAGCGCACCGGGTTGCGGTGCTTGGCGGCGGTCACCGGCGGCTCGGCGGTCTTCGTCGGGGCGGGGGCGGTCACGGTCATCTCAGGCACCGGCCTTCTCGGCCCGGTTCTGCACCCGCAGGAACACGATCGCCAGCAGGATGATCAGCACGGTGAGCACGGTCGAGATGGCCGACCCGTACCCCACCTGGGCTTTTTCGAAGAAGTTCTTGTACGCGAAGTACGAGGGCACGATCGTCGCGTTGCTCGGGCCGCCCCGGGTGAGCACGAAGATCGGCCCGAAGATCTTCAGCGCGGCGATCGTGGTGGTCACCAGCACCACGTAGAACTCCGGCCGGATCAGGTAGACCGTGATCTTGCGGAACCGCTGCCACCAACTGGCGCCGTCCAGGTCCGCCGCCTCGTACAGCGAGGGGTCGATCCGCTGGAGGCCGGACATGAACATCACGATCGGGTAGCCGAGCTGGAACCAGATCATGATGGCCATGACGCTGTAGAGCGCGTAGCTCTCGTCGCCGAGCCAGTTCTTGGCCAGGCTCGACAGCCCGATCGACTCGAGGATCTTGTTGAGCGCGCCGTACTCCGGGTGCAGGATCCAGCCCCACACGATGCCGGTGACGGCGACCGGGATGACCTGGGGCAGGTAGAAACCGGACCGGAAGATCGACGCCCACCGGTTGCCGAAATGCTTGGCGACGTAGTCGAACAGCACCGCCGCGAGCACCAGGCCGAGCAGCGTCGGCACCACCGCCATGGCCAGGATCAGCAGGATGATGTGCCCGAACGACTGCCAGAACAACTCGTCGTGCAGCAGCCGGGTGTAGTTGTCGAAGCCGATCCACGTCTGGCCGCCCACACCGTTCCACCTGGTGAAGCTGGTGTAGACCGTCATGACCAACGGGACCACGATGACCGCCAGGGAGGCGATCACCCCCGGGATCAGGTAGACCGCGTAACCGCCGCCCCGGCTCGCCCTCTTGCCGGCCATGTGGGTTACGTCCCTTCTCTTCGCTTGCGGACCCGTTCTGCTGCCCGCGGGCGGCTTTGTCGCCGCCCGCGGGCCGGTCCTACTTGCCGATGTCGGCGAGGTTCTGGTTGTACGGCTTCGCGATCTCGTCGAGGAACGCCGACGGGGTCTTCGAGCCGTTGATCAGGCCCTGCACGCCCGCCACCAGGACGTCGTAGTAGCCCGGCGCCGGCCAGTCCGGGTAGAACGCCAGACCGTCCTGCGACGAGATCTTGTTGAAGTTGTCGATCAGTTCCTTGTTCTTCGCGTCGGTGATCGCCGAGGCGTCGGCCGCCACCGGGACGCCGCCCGAGTTGCCGAGCAGGTTCTGGATCTCCGGCGACATGGTGATGTCGATGAAGTCGTACGCGAGGCTCTTGGCCTTACTCTTCTCCGGGACGACCCAGATGTTGCCGCTCGAGCCCGGGTGCAGGCTGTTGCCCGGGAAGAGGAAGGTGCCCCACGAGAAGTTCTTGATCTCGCTGGCGAACCGGCCGTACCACCAGCTGCCCGAGATCAGGATCGGGAACTTGCCCTGCTCCCAGGCGACACCCATGTCCTCGGCCTTGATGCCGGCCGAGTTCTTGGCGATGTAGCCCTTGGCGACCCAGTCCGCGAAGGTCTGCGCGCCGTAGGTGAGCTGCGGCCCGTGGAAGTCCACCTTGTTCTTGTAGAGCTGGTAGTCGTCCACGAACGAGCGGTCGGCCTTGGACAGCGCGAGCTCGTAGAAGATCTGCTGAGCCGGGTACTCGGCGCCGCCCACCGACAGCGGCGTGCTGCCCTTGGCCTTGAACGCGTCCAGCACCTTGGTGAACTCGTCCAGGGTGGTCGGCACCTGCAGGTTGTACTTCTTGAACAGGTCCTGGTTGTAATAGACCATGACGTATTCGCCGTAGTTCGGGACGCCGAACCACTTGCCCGAGCCCATGATGCCGCTGTCGTCGTACTTGGCCGTGGTCTGCAGGCTGTTGCTCAGCTTCTTGTCCCACCCGCGCTGCGTCGCCTGGTCGCTCAGATCGGTGAGCAGGCCCTGCTTCGACAGCAGGCCGGCGGTCGCGTTGCCCTTGTTGTACTCCATGATGTCGGGCGCGCTGTCCGAGTTCAGGATCATCTGGGCGTTCTGCTGGATCTGCTCGAAGGACTTCTCCTCGAACTTCACCGTCACGCCGGGGTGCTTCTGCTTGAAGATGTCGATCGCCTTGTTCCAGGCGACGCCCATGGCGCTGGTCGGGCCCTCGTAGTGCCAGAGGGTGAGGGTCTTCGCGTCGCTGCCGCTGTTTTTGTCATCCGAGCCGGAACCGCTGCATGCGGACAGCGCGAGTGACGTGGCCAGCAAGAATGCACCGGCGGCAGCGCCGGCTCGGGTTCTGAACATGCCGTCCTCCGGGAGGGGTCCGTCGAAGCGCTTCGACACGCGGTCGTCGAAGCGCTTCGACGCGGGACTTTCCGGTGACGTTAGGGTCCGCCACACATCGATGTCAACGGTGTGACCAAGAGATTTCGCAACGATCGGATCGCACCACCATCGATCGACCCCACCCCCGAACACAGGCCCCTCAACCTCGCCACAGAGTTCCCCGTCGATGTCCCGCCCCACGCCCGCAACCCACTCACGCCGCACCCCCGCTCACGGCGCGCCCCCGCTCACGCCGCGCCCCGGTCACGGCGCGTCCCACTCACACCGCGGCCCCTCGCGCCGCGCCGCCCACTCGCGCCGCACCCCTGGCGCCGCGCCCCTCGCTCCGCGCCCACCCCGGGATCTTGAAAGGTTTCCGCGCGCTCCTGACATCAGCGCTCCACTTTCGACGCGCCGGCCTGGGCAACCCGGTATATACCTGTGATCGGTATATACTTCCGGGCATGAATGAGGCGACCATGCGGGAGCCGACGTTCCTGGTGCTCACCGCGCTCGCGGCCGAGCCACAGCACGGCTACGCCGTCATCGAGGACGTCCGGCGCATCACCGATGGGCGGGTGACGCTGCGGGCGGGCACGCTCTACGCCGTCCTCGACCGGCTGCGCGGCGACGGGCTCATCGAGGTCGACCGCGAGGAGGTGGTCCAGTCCCGGCTGCGGCGCTACTACCGGCTCACCGCGCTGGGCGAGCGGCGGCTGGCCGCCGAGAGCGCCCGGCTGCGGCGGCAGGCGACGGTGGCCGAGCGGCGGCTGCGCGAGCGCCGCCCCCGGCCCGGCAACGCCCCCGCCTGAAAATCGGACCCAGCAACGCTCCCCGCCTGAGAATCCGGCCCGGCAACGCCCCGCCGAAGAATTCCGATGAAGACTGGAGACCGACCGTCGATGACCCCGCACGACGAACTGGAGCGCCGGTACCGGCGCCTGATGACCGCCTACCCGCGGCGGCACCGGCAGGAGTACGAGGAGGAGATGGTGGCCGTGCTGCTGGCCGCAGCCGAGCCGGGCGCGCGCCGCCCGGGTCTCCGCGACCGCGCCGATCTCCTGGTCAACGCGCTGGCCGTCCGTCTTCGCGGGTGGGGCACCGCCCTGGGCGACGACGCGTGGCGGCGGGCGGCGTTCGTGGTCCAGTTGGTCGGGTCGCTGTTCCTGCTCGGCGTCGGGCTTCGCCGGCTGCCGCTCAGCGTGGCCCCCTATCTCGCCGGCGGCGCGGACGCGGTGGACGTCGCCCGGCCGGCCGTGTGGGCGATCGGGTTCGCCGTGGCCCTGGCCGGTCTGCGCCGGGTCGCCGCCGGGGTCGCGGCGGCCGGCGCGATCGTCGAGACCGTGCACGTCGCCCGGTGGTACGACTACTCGCCGAGCCAGGTCCTGCGGTCGAGCTGGCTGGTGACGGTGGCGCTGCTGGTCGCGGCCGGCTCGGTGTGGCTGGCCGGCGGCGCGCGGGTCACCGTGCCGCGCGGCCTGTGGTGGTTCGCCGCGGCGCTGCTGGCCGCGGTCGGCGGCCGGGTCGCCGACGACCGCCAGTGGCAGTTCCGCGGCCTCGACGTCGCGATCTTCTATGACGGTCGGTTCGTGTTCCGGGTCGGCGCGCCCTTTTATCTGACTGCCGCCGGGCTCGCCCTGTGGGCATGGTGGCGGCTGGGTGGTCCGGTCCGCCGCCGGGTCCTGGCGCTGGCCGCCCCGGTGGCCGCCATCGCCGCGATGGTCGCGTACGGGTTCGCCGGGTTCATGTACTCCAGCCAGCGGTTCCCGTCGCCGGTTCTGCTGGTCCCGGTCCAGTGGGCAGTTCTGCTGGCTACCCCGCCGGTGGCATTCGTCCTGGCAGCGGCCCTGCTCAACCGGTGGGAACGGCTGAGCGCGCTGGTCCGGCTCGGCCGGCAGGCGGAGGACGCCTCGGCGTGAGCGTTCCTACCGCACCGCCGCCGGGGCCGCGCAGCTCTCCCGCTCGACGAGGGTCGGCGGAAGCACCGAGGACGCCTCGGCGTGAGTGTTCCTACCGCACCGCCGCCGGGGCCGCGCAGCTCTCCCGCTCGACGAGAGTCGGCGGAAGCAGCCGCACCGGCTCGGTGTGCCGCCCGTCGAGCAGCTTCATGACCGTCTCGACGGCCAGGCCGCCCACGTCGTGCGACGGTATGTCCACCGAGGTCAGCTCGATCGGCATCGACAGGGCCACGTCCCGCGGGCAGACCGCGACCACCGAGATGTCCTCCGGCACCCGCCGCCCGGCCGCCCGCAACTGGTCGAGCAGCGGCCGCAGCGCCTCCTCGTTGTGCACCACCAGCGCGGTCACCCCGTCGAGCTCCGCGTCGATGTCGGCGAGGCAGGTGCGTACCCCGTCCTGACCCGGCTCGCACGGGTGGGTCATCGTCTCCAGCCCGAACTCCCCGGACGCCGCCGTGAACCCGGCCAGGAACCGGTCGGCATAGCTGGTCCCCCGCCGGTAGACCGCCGGCGACGGCCCGACCAGCGCGATCCGGCGGTGACCGTGCCACGCCAGGTGGCGCAGCGTCTCCCGGGCCGCGGCCGCGAAGTCGAGGTCGACGCAGACGATGCCGGCCGGGTCGTCGGGCAGGCCGATCAGCACGGTCGGCTGCTTGAGCCGGCGCAGCGCCGGGATGCGCATGTCGTGCTTCTCGACGTCCATCACGATCAGCGCGTCGACCATCGTCGAGTGCGCCACCCGCTCGAGCCCGGCGGTGCCCTCGTCCTTGGTCAGCAGCAGCACGTCGTGGTTGTGCGTGCGGGCCGCGGTCACCACCGCGGTCGCGAACTGCATGATGACCGGGACGTTGACGTCCACCCGCAGCGGCACCACGAGCGCCACGACGTTGGTCTTGCTGCTCGCGAGCGCCCGCGCGCCGGCGTGCGGGTGGAAGCCGAGCTCGGCGATGGCGGCCTGGACCCGGGCCCGGGTCTGCGCGGAGATCGGCCGGCGGCCGCTCAGCACGTACGACACCGTGCTCGGCGACACCCCGGCCGCCCGGGCGACGTCGTTGATCGTCGGCATCGGCCCTCCCCACGTGACCCGGTCGCGCTCCATCATGCGCCCTTCGCCAGGAATCCTAACCGCCTAATTGATCAAGCTGGGACGTCGCGTACCGGCACACCTCCGCGCTGGGTTCCGGCGACCGCCAGATGCGGAACGGTCACGGTCGATGGCCGCTCGGCGATCACGGCGATCGCGAGGGTGTTCCGGCCGTTCTGGTGCAGCAGGCCGGCGGGCAGGACGAACGAGGTCTGCGGGCCGATCGCCGCGCCGTACTCGCCGAGGTTCCAGCCGTTGAGGAAGATCTGCTCCCGGTAACCCTCGGGAATCGCCCCGTCGAAGCGCAGCGTGACCGACGTGTCCTGCCCCCGCGGCAGGTCGAGCGCGAAGCCGGTCCGCAGCCAGCTCACCCCGCCCGGCACCGCCCGGGTGGCCGGCTGCCAGGACCGGTCGGGGTAGCCCGGCAGCGTCCAGCCGGTGCGCTCCCCGTACAGGCCGCCGTTGTTGAGCCCGCCCCGAACCGGGTCCACCGCGGCCTGCCCCTGAATCTTCCAGGAGATTGCAGGTACGCCGTCGACCGCGGCGCCGACCAGCCCGCGCGGCTGCCGGAACCGGCTGTCCTCGGCCGTCCAGTCGTCGTTGTTGCCCATGTTCTGCACCAGCACGGACAGCACCGCCGTCGAGCCCGGCTTCACCAGGCCGGCCGGGATGGTGAACTTCCCGGCCCCCGGCGACGGGTTGGCCGGCACGTCCGAGTCGGCCTGCACGCCACCCACCGCGCTGCCCAGGTACGTCCCGTTCAGCCACACCAGGTAGTTGCCTCGCTTGCCGGTGATCGCGTTGAGTGACACGGTCGTCTCGTTCCCGGAGGCGGTGAACCGGCCGCGATACCAGACGCTGCCCGCGTGGTAGCCGTACTCGTCGCTGAACAGCACCGGCTGGGTGAGCGGCGGGAACGTGCTCAGACTGCTCGTCCGGTCGGCCACCGTCCACCGCGAGTCGTCGAAGCCCGGCTGCGCTTCCGGCGCCTCGCCCCGCTGTTTCCAGCCGCCGAGAGCCGGCAACGAAACCTTCCGCGGGCCGGGCAGACCACCGACCAGCGAACCGCTTTCCGACGTACGGGTGACGACCGGCTCCCCGTTGACCACGACCCGGACGGCCGGCGAGAACACCTCGATCGCCCCGGCCGACGAGGTGTCCGCCCGCAACGAGACCGTCCCGTGCGACACCGATGCCGACCGCAGCAGAGCAGTGCCCCGCACCAGAACCGGCCCGGCGGCCGTGTCGGCCCGCCAGAACGAGCCGGCCGCGTCATCGGTGCCGAGCAGAAGCAGCAGCGGCCGGTGTCCCCCACCGCTGATCAGCACGCGGGCCAACCCGTGATGGGTGTAGTCGAGCCGCAGATCCCCATTCGCGTACGACGATGCGACCGTCCCGTCGAGCACCTTGACCACCGGCTCCGACGAATAGCGCAGCACCGTTGTCCCCGGCGTTCCTTCGGAACCGTAGAGAACCGCGACATCCCGATTGATGTACGCCGTGGTCAGCAGCTCCGAGGTCGACGCGACAAGCCGCTGCCCGCCCAGGTCGAATCCGCCCACCAGGACTTTCGCGTCGTGCCCGGGAAGCGTCAGCGGCAGCGTGTGCCCGTTCCACGAAAGCGTCGACGAGACCGGCGCCGTGGAGCCGTTTCGGACCAGGACAAACTGCGTACCCAAATCGGGGTTTGTCCTTGCTGCGGTTTCCAGCCCGGCGGCGACCGGCGCGGTGGCGGGATCGGTCTTGGCAAGAGCCGGCACCGCCTGCAGGAAGTAGTTCTGCCGCTTGTACTCGAAGTACTTCGGCGTCAGCCGGCGCGCCTCGTCGATCGCCGCGCCGTAGTCGTAGGAGGTGTAGACGTCGTTGGGCTGACCGAGCCAGCCCCAGTTCGTCCCGCCGAACCCCATGTAGTAGTTGAACGCCGTCGCCCCGGAGAGCACGACATTCCCCTTCTGGAAGTACTTGGTGTATTGGACGCCGGTCAGGTCCCGGCAGGCGTCGTATCCGGCGTTGTTCGAGTCGATCGCGCCGGCCTGATATTCGGCCGCGAACACCGGGGCGTCGTCGCGCACCCGCTCGGTGACGCCCGCGCCCCACGGCCCCCAGACGCTGGAGGCGTTCTGGCATTCGAACGACTGGGGATAGTCGTCCACGCCCGGAATCTGCACCGCGCCCGGCCCCGACCCCCAGGTCGACGACCAGGATCCGGCGTCGCAGCAGTCGTTGGTGGTGATCGGCACGTCGATGCCGTCGGCTCGCGCGGTGTCCTGCAGGTCCTGCATGTACACCGGGTCGGTGTTCACCTGGTACTCGTTCTCGACGTTGTAGAGCACCACCGACCCGCCGCGGGTCACCTGATGCCGGGCGAGGATCGGGTTGATGTGCGCGAGCCAGTCGTGGTACGCGGCGGTGTAGCCGGCGTCGCTGCTGCGCGCCCGCCCGGGCACCGTCTTGAGCCAGGCCGGGAAGCCCCCGCCGCTGGTCTCGGCGTTGATGTACGGTCCGGGCCGGGCGATCACGTACAGCCCGGCCTGCTCGGCCGTGCGCAGCAGCCGGTCGACGTCGCGGACGCCGGTGAAGTCGTATATTCCGGGCGCGGGCGAGTGGAACGCCCAGGAGAAGTAGACCGAGATCGCGGTGAAGCCGGCCGCCTTCTCCTTCTCCAGGATGTCCTTCCAGAGGTCGGGCGAGGGCAGCCGGAAGTAGTGGAACTCGGCTGCCGAAAGAACGATGCGTCGCCCGTCGAGCATCAGCGAATATCGGTCGTACGTCACGCGGTGCCCCGGCGCCGCGGCGGACGGCCCGGCGATCGTCACCAGGCCGGCGAGCGTCAAGGCAAGGGCGAGCAGGATGCGGCGAAACTTCATGCAGACTCCCTCGAGGGCGGAAGGATCGGTGACCCGCCCGCCCGCTGACCAGGCGGGCGGGCGGGTTCCCCTCTCACCGAATGGAGAATGTGGACACGCGCAGCGCGTCGCCGAACACGAGGTAGACGTCGTGGTGCCCGCCGAGGTGAGCCGAGGCCAGCGCGGCGGTGGTGGTCGCATACCGGTAGACGTCGCCGGTCGCGGGAACGGCCGCCGTGCCGAGCAGTCGGCCCGCCGGCGAGTCCAGGCGGATCTCGATCCTGCCGGCGGAAAGGGCCGCGACGCTGGCGGTGAAGGTCGTGCCGCCGCGCAGATCGGCGTCCTTGAAGGCGATCCAGTCGCCGGCCGCCGACGAGCCCACCGCCGTGCCGGACGCCTTCGACTCGTCGACGAGCTTGACCGCCGGGGCGTACGCGTCGAAGTTCTCCGCCCGCGTGACCTTCGACAGGTCCCGCGCCGGGATCGTCTCGCCGCGCACGTTCCAGGTGATCGACTGCCGGATGTCGGCCGACGAAGAGCCGATCATGACGTCGTACGCCGAGGTCTCCACCACCCACCTGCCGCGGGTGACGTCCCAGTGCTTGAGGTCGTCGGCGGTCAGCCTCAGGCTGACGGTCCTCGTCTGCCCGGCCGCCAGGTGCACCCGGTCGAAGGCGCGCAGCTGCTTGACCGCCGTCCGGTCCCGCGAGGTGCGCTGGTGGGTGTAGAGCTGGACCACCTCGTCGCCGTCCCGCCTGCCGGTGTTGGTGACGGTGAAGGTGACCCGGCCGTTGCCGAGCACCGGCTTGCCATACCTGAAGGACGTGTACGACAGGCCGTACCCGAACGGGTAGAGCGGCTTCTGCCGGCTGTAGAGGTAGGTCTGGTTCGAGGTGATGATGTCGTAATCGAGCAGGTCGGCCGGCAGCTGGCGGTCGCTCTGATACCAGGTCTGCGAGAGCCGCCCGGCCGGGTTGTACGAGCCGTAGAGCACGTCCGCGATCGCGTGCCCGGTCTCCGCGCCGGCGTGCGTCGTCCACACGATCCCCGGCACGTGCTGCTGCTCCCAGGTGATCGTGTCGGGGTAACTGGTCTGCAGCACGACGATCGTGTGCGGGTTGACCGCCTGCACCGCCTTGACCAGGGCCTCCTGGCCGGCGCCGAGCGCCGTCGTGGTGCGGTCGTGCGCTTCCCGGCCGTTGATGAACGGCTGGCTGCCCACCACCAGCACGGCGGTGTCGGCCGACTTGGCCGCGGCGACCGCCTCGTCGATGCCGCTGCGCAGCACCTGTTTGCTGAACTTCGCGGCGCCCGCGGCGTCCGGCGAGCCCAGGGCGAGCTTGCCGGCGGCATCGACCGTGAGGTAGCGATTCGGCCCGAACCAGCTTTCCAAGGTCTCGTAGCCCGCGTACCTGATGGCGAACGTCCCGTCCGGCTGCGCCTCGAGCTTGAACTGCTGCTGCACGAACCAGCCGTTGGGCTGGTCGTCCCGGGTGACGAACGGCCCCCAGTTGTAGCCGAGGTATTTGCCGTTCGAGACGTTCTTGAGGGTGAGCACGCCCTGCCCCCAGTCGTCCGCGTCGAACTGCGCGGCCGTGGTGGCCTCGGTTCCGGAGACGCTGACGGCGTCCGCGTCGGTGGTGCCGGTCGCGGTCACGTACTTGCCGGTGGCGACGTCCTTGAGCGCGATCCGGTCGGATCCGGTCGAGCTGACCACGCTGCCGGCGCGCTCCTTGATCCCGTCCACGGCGGTCACCCGGTAGGGCAGCTTCCCGCCGTACCAGTCGCTGTAAAGGGTGTCGCCGAGCGGGCCGACCACCGCGACCTTGCCGCCCGGCTTCAGCGGCAGCGCGTTGTCCGAGTTCTTCAGCAGCACCATCGCCTCGTCGGCGGTCTGCCGGGACAGCTTCTGGTTGGCCGGGCTGTTGATCACATCCGGCCCGATACCGCCATACCGGCCGCCGCCCGGGTCGAACTCGCCGAGCCGGAAGCGGATGCTCAGCGCCTGCCCGGCTGCCACGTCGATGTCGTGCTCGGTGAGCAGCCCCTGGTCGAGCGCCTGCTTGATCGCGGTGACGGTCGGCGTCCCGTTGGCGTCGTCCACCGTGAACGAGTTGATCCCCGCCTTGATCACCGCGGCGTCGGCCTCGGCCTGGGTCGCGTAGTACTTCTCCGAGCCGGTGAGGTTGTACGGCGCGTAGGCGTCCGAGACGTTGAACAGCGGGTATTTGCTCCAGCCGCGCTCGAGCGTCGCCAGGTCCGGGTTCACCGTGTTCGGGCGCCCGTTGGTCAGGTTGTACGAGCCCATCACGCCGGTTGCCGCGTTCGCGCTGATCGCCGGCTGGAACGCCGCCCGGTCGTACTCGTTGAGCACCCGGTTCGGCACGTTCGACGAGGTCACGTCCCGGCCGACCTCGTTGTTGTAGGCCAGGTAGTGCTTCAGCGTCGGTGCGGCCTTGAGGTGGTCGGGGTCGCCGCCCTCCAGCCCTGCGCCGTACGCCGTCGAGATCGCGCCGGTGAGCAACGGATCCTCGGAGTAGCCCTCCTCGTTGCGCCCCCACCGCGGATCGCGCAGCAGGTTCACCACGGGCGCCCACAGGTTCAGCCCGAAGACCCGCGGGTTCTTCGCGTTGAAGCCGCGCGCCTCGTCGCCCACCGCCGAGCCGACCCGGGTGATCAGGCCGGTGTCCCACGTGCTCGCGAGCCCGACCGGCTGGGCGAACGACGTGCCGTCGGCCTGCACCACCGCGCCGCCGTTGTCGAGGTCGTTGGACCACGCCACGCCGTGCAGCGCCTCGGTGCCGGCCTTGAAAAGGTTGATGCCCAGCCGCGGGATGGCCGGCTGATACTGGTGCAGCAGCGAGATCTTCTCGTCCAGCGTGAGCCGCCCGACCAGGTCGTCGACGCGCGCCTGGAGCGGCAGATGTGGATCACGGAACGGATAGGCCGGGTCCGCGTGCGCGGCGCCCGGAATGGCCGGAGCCAGCAGCAGAGCGGCCGCCAGAACCGGTAGGAAACGCCTTCGCATGGGCGATTCTCCTCGATTTTCAGGAACGGCAAATAACCCGCTCAGCGAGGAACGCGAGCAGGCCAGATTTTCGAAGGCCACGTTTCCGCGGGACGTGTTTCAGGTCCGTGTCGAAGCGCTTCGATTGTCGGCGGTATCGCTCACGATAGATGCCCGCCAATCCCGTGTCCACAGTCTCCCGGAAATCTCGCCGCAACATCGACACCGATCATGGGCGGCTTCGACCGACGGTCACCCTCGGCGTTCCGCTTCAAAGGCCCTTGCCGTACGCGGCCGGTCCGGTCCCCGCCGCTCCAGGCGATCTCGCTGCCGTCCCGGCCCCGTGCCGCCCGCTGCGGGCTGAGCTGCAACTCGAGCCGGAAATCGGGAGGCGCCGCGGGCGGGGCGAGCCCTATCGTTGCGGCGATGGACACGGTGCGGGCCAACGCCTGGGACGATCCACGGTGGCGGGAGTCCGCCCACGCGTGGGTGACCGAACGGCTCGCCGAGGGCGGTATGCCCCCGGTCGGCGCGATCGAAGAGGTCCGGGTGCGGCCCTGGTCGGTGACCCATCGGGTGCCGACGACGGCCGGGGTCGCCTGGTTCAAGGCGAACACTCCGGAGTGCGCCTACGAGGCCGGCCTGACCGTCCCGCTGGCCACCTGGGCGCCCGGCCGGGTGCTCGCACCCCTGGCCGTCGACGCGTCCCGGGGCTGGCTGCTGACCGCCGACGCCGGCCCCACCCTGCGCGAGGTGGTGGCCGGGGACCGCCTGCTGCCGACCTGGGCGGCGATGCTGCAGTCCTACGCGGCGCTCCAGCGTGACCTGGCCGCGCACACTCCCGAGATGCTGGCCCTGGGCGTCCCCGATCACCGCCCCGAGCACCTCCCCACCCGCCTCGCCGCCCTGCTGGCCGATCCGCAGGTCCAGGCCGACCTGGGCCCGGCACGCCGGGCCGCCGTGGACAGGGTCGCCCCCGATGTCACCGACTGGTGCGCCGAGCTCTCCGCCGACGGCATCTCCGCCACCCTCCAGCACGACGACCTGACCGACGCCAACGTCTTCCCCGCACCCGACGGCTTCCGGTTCTTCGATTGGGGCGACTCGAGCGTGGCGCACCCGTTCGGCTCCCTGCTGGTCGCCATCGGCTTTGCGGCCCACCTGCTCGGGCTCGAGCCGGGAGCGCCCGATCTCGACCGCCTGCGGGATGCCTACCTCGAGCCCTGGTCCGACCTGGCCCCGCTGCCCGACCTGCGTCGCGCGGCCGCACTGGCCTGCCGGGTCACCCGAGTGTCCAAGGCCCTCGCCTGGCAGCGCGCCCTGGCCGACCCGGCCGTCCCGGTCGACCCCGGCTTCCGCACCGCGGTCGCCGACTGGCTCGCCGAACTTGCCGAGCCGCCGCTCCTTTGAGCCATTCAAGTCTGGTCGCCGATTTGTTCAAAAATTGACAGTACCGACTGTTCAAGAATTGACAGCCCGCGCCCGCGAATCGGCGAAATGTAGGTGGATCAATTCCTCCGGCGAGGGGCAGGCACATGTCAGGTCCGGTTTGTTTCTACGTTCCCGCGCACATCATCGACCATATTGCGAAGAATGCTCGCCAACTCGGCATCGACCCGGAGCCGGCGCAGCGCACGGCCCTTGCCTCCCAGGCACAGCGGCAGGCTCGGCGCAGCGCCGCCACCGCGAGTCTGGCCGCGCTCACGCCGCCTCGCCCGGGCAAGGGCGACCGGCAGATCTACGACGACGAGCACCAGTGGAACACGAGCGTGACGCTGGTCCGCGGCGAGGGCGACCCCGCGGTCGGTGCCGCCAACGCGAACGCCGCCTATGACGGGCTGGGCGCCACCCGCGACTTCTACCGGGACGTTCTCGGGCGCGACTCCATCGACAATGCCGGCCTCACGCTGCTCGGAAACGTCAATTTCGGCGACCAGTACGACAACGCGTTCTGGGACGGCACCCAGATGGTGTTCGGCAACGGCGACGAGACGATTTTCACCGACTTCACCAAGGACGTCGATGTCTGCGCGCACGAACTGACCCACGGCGTCACCCAGTACACGGCGGGGCTCGTCTACACCGACCAGCCGGGCGCGATGAACGAGGCGTTCTCCGACATCTTCGGCTCGTGCGTGGACCAGATGGTGCACAAGGTGGACGCCGGCGAGCACAACTGGCTGATCGGCGAGCAGGTCATGGCGGAGCAGCTGTACGGCGAGGCGATCCGCTCGATGTCGCACCCGGGCACCGCCTACGACAACCCGATCCTCGGCAAGGACCCGCAGGCCGCCGACATGTCCGGGTACGTGCCCGGCGGCGACCCGCACGTGAACTCGGGCATCATCAACCGGGCGTTCTACCTGACCGCGATCGAGCTGGGCACCTTCCCGGCCGCCCAGGTCTGGTTCAACACGCTGGTCAACCTGTGGCCGAACGCGCAGTTCAGCGACTGCGCCTACGTCTGCGCCGAGCAGGCGCGCATCCTCGCCCGCGACGGCAAGGTCGGCCGCAACGCCGCTCAGACCGTGCGCTCGGCGTTCCGTGAGGTGGGCGTCGTGTAGTAGGGGCCGGCGGGTTCCGACCAGAGCACCCCGCAGTCGTCGCAGGTCCAGAGCACGTGTCCGGGCCCGCGGCGACGGCGGGGTACCGTCTTGTAGAGCTGTGCGCCGCACGACCAGCAGGCGGTGCCGACCACCGCCTGGCCGGGCGCAGCCTTCGGAATACCCATAATTCCTGTTTACCCGCGAAAGTCGCCGCGAACACCACCGTTGCCATCGGAGGGCGTCGTGTCCGAGCATGTCCGCGCCGAGCTGCGCCGCTCCGGCGGTTTCGCCGGCCGCCCGGTGCACGTCCAGGTCGACTCCGCGACCCTGCCGCCGGCCGACGCGGCCCGGCTCGTCCAGCTGGTCTCCACCATCGATCTGTCCCGGCTCGGCGCGGCCCGCCCCGGCCCGCCCGCCGGCGCCGACCTGATGAGCTACGACCTGATGATCGAGCGCGGCGGCCGGCGCTGGCAGGGCACCGTCGCAGACCCCACGATCCCCGCCGGGCTGCGGCCGCTGCTGCAGTTCCTGACCCGCTACTCGCACGGCCCGGGCGCATAGGTTAGGTTAGGCATGCCTTTGCTGCCGACCTAGGAGGACCCGGTGACCACCACCGCACCCCCGCCGTGGCGAATCTTCTCCACGACCGTCCGCGAGGTGCGGCGGCTGAGCCCCAGCTTCCTTCGTGTCACCTTCACCGGCGACGACCTGCATCATTTCGCCGACAACGGCTTCGACCAGCGGATCAAGCTGATCCCGCCGCTGCCGGGCGGCGGCCACGACCACTTCCCGGCCGGGCCCGACTGGTACTCCCGGTGGCGCGACCTGCCCGACGAGCGGCGCAACCCGATCCGCACCTACACCGTCCGCGCGGTCCGCCCCGACCTGCGCGAGGTCGACGTCGACATGGTCCTGCACGGCGTCCACGGCCCCGCCTCCCGCTGGGCCGCCTCGGCGGTGCCGGGGTCGACCGCCTGCCTGATGGGCCCGAACGCCGAGCACGACGGCGCCCACGGCGGCGTCGACTTCCGCCCGCCCGCCCGGACCGAGTGCCTCCTGCTCGGTGGCGACGAGACCGCGGTCCCGGCCATCTCCTCGATCCTGGCCGGCCTGCCCGCCGACGCCCGCGGCGAGGCCCTGCTGGAGGTACCGGCCGACGAGGACGCCCTGCAGATCACGGCGCCACCGGGTGTACGCGTGACGTGGCTGGCCCGCAACGGCGCCCCGCACGGCGAGCGGCTCGTCCCGGCCATGCGCGCGGCGGTCCGGCGGCTGCTCGGCGATCGGGCCCCGGCGCCCGCGGACGAGCTCGAGGATGTCGACGTCGACGCCGGCATCCTCTGGGAGGTGCCCGAGCCGGCCGACGTGAGCCGCTTCTACGCCTGGCTCGCCGGCGAGGCCGCGATGATCAAGTCGCTGCGCCGCCACCTCGTCATCGAGTGCGGCGTGGACCGCCGCTCGGTCGCCTTCATGGGTTACTGGCGCCAGGGCCGCGCCGAATCCGATTGACGGCACCTCCGCGAAATCATCGCGGCCGATCGAGGGATACAGTGACAGCCCGTTGCCATGGTCCACTGTGTTCCCGCCGACCGATCGGAGCTCGCCATGGAGGAGCCGAGGCCGCCCGTCGGCCTGGACACCAGCAAGGCCCACGTGGCACGCGTCTACGACTACTGGCTCGGCGGCAAGGACAACTTCGAGGCCGACCGGGCGTACGGTGACGCCCTCGAGGCCCGGGTGCCGTCCATCCGCCTGACGTGCCGGATGAACCGTCAGTTCCTGGGCCGGGCCGTCAGCTTCCTGACCGCCGACGCCGGCATCCGCCAGTTCCTCGACATCGGCACCGGCCTGCCCACGGCCGACAACACCCATCAGGTGGCGCAGCGGATCGCGCCGGCGGCCCGGGTCGTCTACACCGACAACGATCCGCTGGTGCTGGTCCACGCCCGAGCCTTGCTGACCAGTTCCCCCGAGGGGCGCACCGCCTACATTGACGCCGACGTCCGCGACCCCGGCGCCATCCTGGAGGCCAAGGAGCTCACCGAGACGCTCGACCTCACCGAGCCGGTCGCCGTGATGCTGATCGCCGTGCTTCACCTGGTGACCGACGACGCGGTCGCCTATCCGGCGATCAGCACCATCTTCGACGCCATGCCCTCGGGCAGCTACCTGGTGATCTCGCACGCGACCGGCGACTTCTGGCCGCAGGAACAGGTGGATGCCGCCAACGCCACCAACCAGGCGCACAACGTGGACTTCCGCTTCCGCACCAGGTCCGAGGTGGCCCGCTTCCTCACCGGCCTGGACCTGGTCGATCCCGGCATAGTTCCGGTGGCCGAGTGGCGCGCCGGCCCCGACAGCGTCGTCCCGCCGAGTGCCGAGAGCAACATCTGGGCCGCCGTGGCCAAAAAGCCTTAGCCGC
>NZ_JAOSZE010000064.1 GCF_025630775.1 Actinoplanes sp. KI2 | reverse complement strand
CTAGGCGCACCTGATCACGCATGCGCCAGTAACCGCCCCGCGCGGCCCGCCGGCGGCGGCTACGACCACGGACCCGACCGCAGTCGAGGCGGCGACAGCGCGTAACCTGACAAGGTGGACCTTATTCCCGAGAAGCCCTCGATCGAGGGGTTGGAACAGAAGTGGAGTGCCCACTGGCAGGACCAGGGCACCTTTACCTTCGATCGGGCGAAAACGCGTGAGCAGATCTTCGCCATCGATACGCCTCCGCCGACGATCAGCGGGTCTCTTCATCTGGGGACGGCATTCGGCTATATCCAGGTCGACTCGATCGCCCGCTTTCACCGCATGCGGGGGCGCGAGGTCTTCTATCCGATGGGGTGGGACGACAACGGTCTGCCAACTGAGCGTCGGGTCCAGAACCACTACGGTGTTCGGTGCGATCCCGCGGTTCCCTACGACCCCGATCTGGTGGTGACCGAGGGCTCGAAGGGCCAGCGGCCGATCTCGCGGAAGAACTTCGTCGAACTGTGCCACCGGCTGACCACCGAGTTCGAGGACGACTTCGAACAGCAATGGCGGTTGATGGGCCTCTCAGTCGACTGGAACCTGAGCTACGCCACCATCGACGCGCGATCGCGTCGGGTGGCGCAGCGTGGCTTTCTCCGCAATCTGGCGCGCGGCGAGGCATATGCAGCTGACGCGCCCACACTGTGGGACATCGACTTCCAAACCGCGGTCGCCCAGGCCGAGCTGGAAGAGCGAACACTTCCGGCCGAGTACCACCGCATCCGGTTCGCCCGGGTCGACGGCGGTCCGCCGGTGGAAATCGAGACGACCCGGCCCGAACTGCTGCCGTCTTGTGTCGCCTTGGTCGCCAACCCCAACGACGAGCGATACCAGGAACTGTTCGGCACCGAGGTCAGTACGCCGGTGTTCGGGGTGCGGGTGCCGATCATCGCGCACCGCCTGGCCCAACCCGAAAAGGGCTCAGGAATCGCGATGATCTGCACGTTCGGTGACACCACCGACGTGATGTGGTGGCGCGAGCTCGATCTGCCCACCCGCACGGTTATCCGCCGTGACGGTCGATTCCAACAGGAGCTCCCGGCCTGGCTGGACGGGCCCGCCGAGCAGGCGTGGTCACATTTGGCGGGGTTGTACCCGCAACAGGCGCGCAAGCGCATCGTCGAGCTGCTGGTCGATTCCGGCGACCTGGTCGGCGAGCCGACTCCCATCACCCACGAGGTCAAGTTCTTTGAGAAGGGCGACCGGCCGCTCGAGATCGTCGCCAGCCGGCAGTGGTACATCCGTAACGGGGCACGCAGCCAAGACCTGCGCGAGGCACTCATCGACAGCGGCCGCGAGATCACCTGGCATCCCGACTTCATGCGGATCCGGTATGAGCACTGGGTCAACGGTCTCAACACCGATTGGCTGATCAGCCGCCAGCGCTACTTCGGCGTGCCGTTCCCGGTCTGGTATCCCGTGCTCGAGGATGGTGAGATCGGCTGGGACGCGCCGATCCTCGCCGAGGAGGCCGCGCTGCCCGTCGACCCCTCGACGGACACGCCGGCCGGTTTCGACGAGTCCCAGCGCGGCAAACCGGGGGGATTCATCGCCGACCCGGACGTGATGGACACGTGGGCGACCTCGTCGTTGACGCCGCAGATCGCCGGCGGCTGGGGCGACGACGAGGACCTGTTCGCCAGAGTCTTCCCGATGGATCTCCGGCCACAGGGGCCGGAGATCATCCGGACCTGGCTCTTCTCCACCCTGTTGCGCTCCAAGCTGGAACACGGCGTGCTGCCGTGGCGGCACACGAGCATCAACGGCTGGATCCTGGATCCTGACCGCAAGAAGATGTCCAAGTCCAAGGACAACGTCCTCACCCCGATGCCACTGGTGCACCTGTACGGCGCGGACGGTCTGCGCTATTGGGCGTGTTCCAGCGCTCCTGGCACGGACACCGCGGCCGAGCAGGCACAGATGAAGGTCGGCCGACGGCTGGCCTTGAAGATTCTCAACGCCAGCAAGTTCGTGCTCGGGCTCGACCCGAAACCGGATTTGTCGCCGGCCGACGTCACCGAACCGATCGACTGCGCCATGTTGGCCCAGCTGTCGGACGTCATCGTCGAGGCGACGACACACTTCGAGGCGTACAACTACCACCGGGCGCTGTCCGTGACCGAAGGGTTCTTCTGGGGCTTCTGCGACGACTACCTGGAGCTGGTGAAGCAACGCGCCTACGGCGACGGCACCGAGGCCGGCTCTGCCAGGGCCGCGCTGGCCCTCGCGCAGTCCGTCCTGCTGCGGCTCCTCGCGCCGTTCCTGCCGTTCGTCGCCGAGGAAGTCTGGTCCTGGTGGCGGCCGGGTTCGGTGCACCGCGCGCCGTGGCCGACCCCAGAGGAACTCGGCGATGCCCCGGCGAGCGGCAATCCCGCGGCGCTCGGGGCCGTCGGGGCCGTCCTGGTCGATGTGCGCAAGACAAAGTCCGAGAATCGACGCTCGCAACGCAGCGAGGTTGCCCGGTTGGTGCTCTCCGACGCCGCGGACCAGCTGGACCTGGTACGGATCGGCGAGCAGGACCTGCGGCGGGCGGGCAGCATCGCCGACCTGGTACTGCGGGAGTCACCTACCCGCGAGGTGACCGTCGAGCTGGCCCCCGCCGAATGATCCGCCGCCCCGCTCGACGGCCGGACCGGGAAACCGGGCGCCGTCAGCGGGGCGAGTCGGCGTCGCTGACCAGCGCCGAGTGCGTGCGCCGAAGCACTGAGCCTTCCGGTCGGACTCCACGCCGACGACTTCCACCACTCCCCCGTCCACGAGGCGACGTGGTCGGCGCCGCGCCTCGGCCAGCGACCACACCGGCCGCTGCTCGTCGCTCTCGCGCGGCTTGCGCGTACCGAGGGCCCGGCCGGTCTGCTCCGCGAACGCCTTCGCCAGCAGCAGGTTCAGCGTTCGCAGGGTGGTACGGGAGTAGCCGCATCCTTCCAGCTCCCGGTAGGCCTGCTCGACCATCCGGGCGCTGAGCCGGGAGGCTCTCGCACCCCGCCCACATACGGGTAGAGCAGGCTGAGCAGCCACCGGTAGCCGTAGCCGGTGTTGGGTTCAAGTTCCAGTTCCCGGGCCGGCACCCAGCCCTCGCAGATGTTCTGCACGCTGTCACTGAGCCGCGGTTTCGGATGCTCGGCGTCGCGCTGACGGCGCAGCCGGCCGTACTCCGCCGCCTTCGCGGTGGCGAAGCCGGTCCGCCGTGCCAAGCCAACCGGGAGAGGCAACCCGCAGACGTCGATATCACTCGATCAGGGATGACCGGAACCGGGCAGGCCAAGCTGCCTCGCGCGGCGTAGACACAACGACACCGGGCCGAAAGCCGGCACACCGATGATCTCGGCGGTAGTCCGGTCAGCCGGTTGGTCCGCTCACGTACGGTTCCACGGCGCAGCCATTCGGCCGGCCCGGCCTCGGGATCAGACGGATTACGCGGCGTACGGGGCAACGGCCGGGTCGACAATCGCGGGCTGAAGGTCCTCACTACCTGCTGGTACCGTGCGCACCGTGAACGAAGAGTCGACCCAGGGTCCCGGGCCGCACCGGCAGGACGGTTCCGCGCCGGCGGACAGCGCACCAACGGAGGCATGGAACGTCAATACCGGCCAGCAAGCGCAATGGAACTCGCCCGCGTCCGGTCCGCCGGTGTCGCCGGCGAGCGCGCTGCCACCGTGGGACACGCCGGCGGCGCACCCGCAGAGCAGCCCCCCGACGCCGTGGGATCAATCCGAGCCGAACGCGGGCGGCTGGTCCACCGCGCCCGAGTCGGTGACACCGCAGTCCGGCGCGGCCTGGTCGCCGGAGCCGCAGTCGGGTTCCGGCTGGGGCGCGCCGACGGCCGGTGGCGACTCCTTCCCGCAATATGTGCCGCGCATCTCGCCGAGCCCGCCGAAACAGCGCAAACCGGTCGTCCCGGTGCTGATCGGTGTCGTGGTCGCCGCCATCGTGGCCGGCACCGGAGGTTACTTCCTCGGCGCCTCGGCCGGCGGCGGAAACTCCACACCGGGCCCGGCGGCCACGTCGGCCGCTCCCCCGCTCTTCGAGTCGGCGCAGTCAGCGGCGAACAAGAGCCTGCTCGACGGCTCCCTGGCCGGCCTTGCCGAACCTTGGCTGTCCACCGCGATGAGCGACTGCGTGGTCAGCGGCGGCCCGGGCCAGCCGGCCCTGAGTCCCAGCGAAGACCGGCATGTCGCCTGCCGGTACGGCTCGGCCTGGGTACATTTCGTGGCGTACAAGAGCGAAGCCCTGCGAAACGAAGCTCGCACCTACCGGCTACAGCTGAACCTCAACTCCGACGAGATCGCACCGGGGGTACACGACCCGGGCAGGGCGACCGGCGGCGTCACCGGGGCAGTGGGCAAAATGATCGAGTACGCGTTCCGGCGTGAGAACGGCCGTTCGCTCTGCGGCCTGGACTGGGAGCGGGACGCTGATTCCGTCGCCGCCCTGATCATCGAGGCGGATTGTGAGCGGGATCTCGGCGGGAAATGGGAGCCGCTGCGGGACCTGTGGCAGCGCCACAGCTGACCGTCGAGCCGGTCCGATAGCCTTGCCCCGGTGACACGACTGACAGCCGCCTTCGATGCCGGTCGCCGCTGGTGGACACGCCGGATGCCATCCGCCGGGTTCGCCGACGGCATGCCTTCGCCGTCCCGCCGCGCCATGCTCACCCACGGCGGGGCGCTGGTCCTCGGTGCCGGGGTCGCCGGCGTCGCAGCGGACCGGTTGAGCACGACCGTGATGTCACCGGGGCACCGGGCCGACTCGACGTTCGACGCCCGGGCGCACGGCGCGGCCGGCGACGGCCGGACCGACGACACCGCGGCCCTGCAGAGCGCCATTGACGCGGCGGGTGCCGCCGGGGGCATCGTTTTCATCCCCGCCGGTGTCTATCTGACGCGCGGCCTGGTGCTGCGCTCGAGAGTGCACCTGCGCGGCGCGGGCGGCGACGCCACGACGATCCGGCTGCAGGCCGGGGCCAACGGTGCGATCCTCGAATCGGCCGGTTTCAGCAAACTCACCGGCACCGGCGACGCCGGCGGCATCAATTCCTTCAGCGTGCGCGATCTCACCCTCGACGGCAACAAGGACCAGAACCCGGCCGGCGGCTACGGGCTGCGTCTCTACGGGTACCAGTACGAGCTGTCCGAGGTCATAATTTTCAACTGCCGGCAGGACGGGCTCTACAGCGAGTGGAGCGCGGCGGGCGGCCTGCCGTTTCCGTCGCATCAGATGGAGGCGCGGGTTACCGCGGTCCGCTCGCACAACAATGACGGTGACGGGATCAACTTCAACGGACCGCACGACTCGATGTTCGTCAACTGCCTGGCCTTCGAGAACCAGGCTATTGGATTCCGGATGGCCGGGGAGAGCCACGGCAGTTCGATGGTGAACTGTCACGGCTGGGGAGCCCGGCAGCCGGTTTCGTTCCACCTGGCCGCGCTCTCCCTGGGCTGCGTGAACTGTTACGCCGACGTGAACGGCGGCGTGGGCGTACGGATCGCCCGCCATGACTGTCGCTGGGTCGGTGGATTCGTGCTCGGCGCCAACAATCCCGGCCCCCGCCGCGAGATCGGCGTGCAGTTCGTGCCCGGTCCGACGGACGGCGAGCCGAGTGGGTGTGTGGTGGACACCAAAATCACCAACTGCGCGACGGCCGCGATCGACTTCGGCGCCGACGGGGGCCGGTCCAACATCCGCGCGTCGCTCTCCCAGCCGGGCGTGAACATCGACGGCAAGCACGTCGATGGGACGGGGGCCGGGTGGATCGGCAATCCGCATCGCACCAGTCGCATCGATATCGTCGACGGCGTCGCCGACGCCGGAAGGAATCTCGTCGTCAGCCCGGCTTTCGAGATGCGTGCGCAGGAGGTTCCCGCGCCCCCGGCCGACGCCTCGGTACGGGTCTTCGCCCGGACCGTCGGAGGTGCGACCCAACTGTGCGCCCAGTTCCCCAACGGGGCGGTCAAGGTTCTCGCGACCGAATTCTGATGAGCAACCGGGACAAAGACTCCGAGATCCTCGCGCCTCGGCATCAGATCGCGGTCCTCGAACGGCACCTGGACGGTGACAAGGTCCGCTTTACCCGGGCCGATCGGGCGCGGCTCGCCGCCCCGTTGCACCGGCTGGTGCTGCGCCTGGCCCGGGAGAACGGCACCTGGCTCGGTGGCCTGCTCCACGAATACGCTCATGCCGCGTGAGCTGCGCGGATGAGGATTTCGGCACCCGCAGCCTTCCCGCCGAACATATCGTTGAACACGATTTGTGCGCCGCCCGTCGAGGCGTCGAGTTGACAAAGGCCGACGTGAGCGGCCTTAATGATCCGGCCATTGGCGGTGCGGCAAACGGGGGAAGGCATGCGGACAGACGGGCTTTGCGCTGCGGGTGATGCGACGTGACGCTCTTCGACCAGACAGCGCGGCTGCCCCGGCTGCCCCTGCTGGCCGACCGCTCGGTGGCGATGGTGCACGAATGGTTCGGCGCCACCGGCGGCTCCGAGGCCGTGTTCCTGGCCATCGCCGACCTGCTGCCGCACGCCGAGCGCCTGGTGCTCTGGGCCGACGATGGCGTCGATACCGACCGGCTGCGACTGAGCCAGTCGTGGATGTCGCGCACCCCATTGACCAAGAGCAAGGCCCTGGCACTGCCGGCGATGCCGCTGGTCTGGCGGACACTGACGAACGAGAAGTTCGACGTGGTCATCTCGTCAAGCCACGCCTTCGCGCACACGGTCAAGCTGGGCAACCCGGACGAGACCCGGCACCTGAGCTACATCCACTCGCCCGCGCGCTACGTGTGGAGCCCCGACTTCGACGGCCGCGGCTCGCACCCGGCGCTCAAGGTGCCCCGCCGCATGCTGCAGAAGGCGGACGTCAAGCTCAGCAAGCACGTGCACGCGTACGCCGCGAACTCGCGCGAGGTGCAGGGCCGGATCAACCGGTTCTGGAACCGCGAGGCAGTGGTGATCAACCCGCCGGTCGACGTGGACTACTTCGCCGCGGCATCGCCGCAGGAGCAGTACCAGTCGCGCGACTATCTGCTCGGCGTGGGGCGCTGGATCCCGTACAAAAACTTCGATCTGATGATTGAGATCGCCGACGCGGCGGACCTGCCGCTCGTGATCGCCGGTTCCGGGCCGGAGGAGCAGCGCCTGCGTCAGCTGGCGGCCGCCGCTCGCGTGCCGGTCACCTTCGAGGTCCGGCCGCCGCGCGAGCGCCTGCGCCAGCTGTACTGGGGCGCCCGGGCGCTACTGTTCCCGGCGCACGAGGACTTCGGGATCATCCCGGTCGAGGCCCAGGCGTGCGGCACGCCGGTGCTCGGCCTGGCCCGGGGCGGCCTGCTCGAGACGGTCGTCGACGGCCAGACCGGCTTCCTGGTCGACAGCCGCGAGCCGGGGCCGTACGCGGCCGCCGTCCGCCGGCTCGGCGAGCTGTCGCCGTGGCCGATCCAGCAGCACGCGAACAACTTCTCGGCGAATCGCTTCGCCGCGAACATGACGCAATGGATCGAGTGGGCGACCGGCTGACCGCGCGTCGTACGACGAACGCCGGCGGGCTGGGCCCGCCGGCGTTCGCGGTTCCGGCAGCTACTGCTCGGCCGGCTGGGAACGCCAGTAGGCGAGCGTGTCGGCCAAGGTCTGTTCGATCGGGATCTCGGGGGTCCAGCCGGTGTCCTGCCGGATCTTGGTGGCGTCGCCGCGGAGATCGGGGACGTCGGCCGGCCGCATGCGCGCCGGGTCCTGCTCGGTGCGGATCCGTGCGCCCGAGGCCCGCAGCAGCAGGTCCAGGATCTCCTGCCCCGACCGGGACGTACCGGAGCAGACGTTGTAGACCTTGCCGACCGTGCCCTTGGCCGCCAGCAGGATGTAGGCGCGCACGACGTCCCGGACATCGGTGAAGTCCCGCTTGGAGCTCAGGTTGCCTACCCGCAGCACCTCTCCGCCGTCGCGTTCGAGCTCGGCGATCTGCTTGGTGAGGTCGGCGACGAGATAGCCCGGCTGCTGCCCCGGCCCGATGTGATTGAACGGACGGGCGATGACCGACTCGACGCCGAGCTTCGCGTACATCGAGACCAGATTCTCCTGGCCCACCTTGGCCACCGCGTACGGGCTCGGCAAGTCCAGCGGCGTGGTCTCGGCCAGCGGCAGCCGCGCGGCGTCGGTCATCCCGTAGATCTGACCGCTGCTGACGACCACGATGCGGGGCTTGATCCGCAGGGCGAGGCAGGCCTGGAACAGGTTGATCTGCATCGCCAGGGTGGACGTCACCGCCTCCACCGGCTCCTTGAACGACAGCGCCGGTGAGGCGAAGGCGGCCAGGTGGAAGATGGTGTCCGGCCGCAGCTCGTCCAGCAGCCCGACCACCGCGTCGTAATCCGTCAGGTCGGTTTGCCGTGTGCGGGCGTCGGCGCCGCCCGACAGGGAGGTCCCGTAGGCTTCGACCGCACCCTGCCGGAGCGCCTCCATCAGGTGGGCGCCGGCGAACCCGGTGGCGCCCGTCACCAGAGCCGTCATCGTCGCGCACCGACCTCGCTGATCACGGCCAGGAGCCGCCGCGCGCTCTCCTCCCAGTTCGAGGCCTTCGCGCGTACCAGCCCTCGGCGGCGCAGCTCGTCGGCCAGGGCCGGGTCACCGAGGACCTTCTCCATGTGCTGCGCCAGGGAATCGACGTCGTGGGCGTCGACCAGCAGGCCCGCGTCGCCGACGACCTCGGGCAGGGACGAGTTGTTCGCCACGATCACCGGGGTGTCACAGGCCATCGCCTCCAGGGGCGGCATCCCATACCCCTCGTACAGCGACGGGTACACGAACACCGAGGCGCCGCTGTACAGCGCAGGCAGATCCTCGTCCGGGACGTATCCGGTGGTGATGATGTCCAGGTGCTGCAGCTCGTCGAGCCGGTTCTGGATGCTCTCGTCGAGCCAGCCCTTGCCGCCGGCCAGCACCAGGGAATAGGACGCGCGCACGTGCTCCGGCAGCTTCGCGTAAGCGTCCAGGATGCTGCGGATGTTCTTTCGCGGCTCGAGCGTCCCCGTGTACAGGATGTACGGCTTGGCGATGTGGTACTTCCCGGCCACCGCTCCGATCTCGCTCGCGGGGCGGGGGTAGAAGACGCTGTGGTCGATGGCCGGGCTGACGATCGAGATCTTGGCCGGATCGGTCCCGTAGTACTCCACGATCTCTCTCTTGGAGTTCTCCGAGATCGTGACGATGTGCTGAGATTTCTCGATCGTTTGCGGGACGTACCGGGTGAGGTACCGACGATTCCGAGCGGCCACGTGTTCGGGGTGCAGAACGAACGAAAGGTCGTAGATCACCGTGATCGCGGGGCTGCCGAGCGGCAGCGGGTGGCGTACGAAGTCGGGGAAGATGAACAGGTCGGGCCGGCTGCCCACCATGATGTCGATGGGCGGAGCCGTCAGCTTCCGGACGACCGCGTTGTACGCCTTGAGGTGCATGTATCGGATGAAGCGGTAACCAACGCGCGACGTCTCGGGGATCGGCCTGGTGTCTGTTCCACGCCCCAGGAACCCGAACGCGTAGATGGTGTACTGGTTCTCCTCGTCGAGCCGGAAGAGGGCTTCGAGAAGATACTTCGTGTATTGACCCACGCCGGTGCGCTGCCGGAAGAGGGGCGTGCCCTCGACGAACACTCTCAACGGCGTCACTGAACGGCCTCCAGGTAGATCTGATGGGTCGCCTCCGCGGTCGCCCGCCACGAGAACATCGGCAGGCGCGCGTATCCCCGGGCCGCCATCTCGGTCGCGAGTTCCGGCCTTGCCAGCAGGTCGGCGATCTTCTGCGCCAGGTCTCCGGCCGAATGCGGGTCGAAATACAGGGCCGCGTCCCCGTATACCTCAGGCAGGCAGGTCGCGGTCGAGGAGAGCACCGGCAGCCCCTGCGCCATCGCCTCGAGCCCCTGCAACCCGAATCCCTCGGACAGCGACGGGTACACGTACATCGCGGAATTCTGGTACAGCCATTTGAGCTGGCCGTCGCTGATGAAGCCGGGCATGACGATCCGGTCGGCCACGTTCAGCGACGCGGCCAGCGCGAGCAGGTCGTCCTTGTACTCGGCAGCCTTGCCGGCCAGCACCAGCTTCACGTCCGGGCGGCTGCGCGCCACCAGAGCCAGCGACTCGATGAGCAGTCGGACATTCTTGTACGGGAAATAGTTGCCGACATACAGGATGAGCGAGTCCGACGCCGACAGGCCGTCGACACTCTCCTCCTTGGCCTCGGCCAGGTGGATCGAGTCGGCGGCGATCCAGACCGCCGAGACCTTGGCCGGATCGACCTGGAAGCGCTGGATCAGCTGATCCCGGACGTATCCGGTGTCTGTGACGATGTGCGTGGCGCTGGCCAGCTGCATCAGGAAGATCCGGCGGAACGGGTAACGCTTGAGCTTGCCGGCGAGGCGCTTCGGCAGCGATCCCCGGCTGGTGTCGAAATCGAGCAAGGTCAGGTCGTGGATCGTGACCACCTTGGTGCCGCGGTAGAGGGCGGCCGCGTTGGGAGTCACGAAATGCACGACGTCCGGGGCCAGGTCGCGCAGGACCCTGGGCAGCGTGGCCTGCTCGGCCGGCGAGTACGGGTCGATGTTGCACTCGACCCGCCGGAAGTTGCTCTCCTGCGGCTTCCACCTCGTCCAGTCGTCCTGGCGCATCAGAACCACGTACTCGTTGGACCGGTCGATCGCCTCCAGCCCTTCCAGCAGGGCGTGGGTGTACCGGCCGATGCCGGTCCAGGACAGCATTCGCCCGTCGATGACAATTCTCATGCGGTCTTCGAACCCACCGATCCGCGGTCGAGGACGGTGGTGTCCGCGAGGGACCGGTTGAGGATCACCGTCTCGGCCAGGTCGTCCGAGGTGTCGGCCACGGCCGGCCGCTCCCGCATCAGCCGCGCTCCGGCGATCAGCAGGCCGACGACCACCCAGGTCCGCAACAGCGACAACGACTGGAAGGCGTTGGCCTCGAAGGCCATGCCCACCAGGGCGAACGCGTAGGGACTCGACAGGTGGTCGAGCCGGGTCCGCGCGACCCCCCACATAGCCTTGAGTACCAGCCAGACCAGGGGCAGCGCCAGCAGAACGCCGACCACTCCCAGCTCGCTGAGGAAGGTCAGGTAGTCGTTGTTCACCGGCTGCAACGCGTTCGCCTCGGCCACCGAGGTGGAGGCGGAGCCGTCGTGCAGCAGCAGGCGCGCGTTGTTGAAGCCGACTCCGGTGAACGGATGGTGGATGAAGATCTTGATGGTCTGCGGCCAGAGGTCGTACCGGGTCTGGGCCGAGGGGTCGTTGACGTCCAGGGCATGGCCGGTGAACGAGCCGACCACGTCCGGCTTCGTCGGCGCGGTGGGGGCGGTGGGGGCGGGGCTGGCCGGGGTGGAGGGGGACGACGGGTTCGGCGCGGCCGTCGTCGCGGCGGATTCCGCTGTCTTGTTGTCGTGCGCGGAGCTGGCCAGCAGGAGCAGCCCGGCGACGAGCAGGACCGCGAACACACCGTTCCGGGCCACGTACAGCAGGGGGCGCCAGGACCGGCCGACGACGAAGATCGCGAAGACAGCCAGGGCCAGACCCAGCATCGCGCCCCGCGACAGCGTGAGCAGGAAGAGGCCGAGGGCAAGCACCAGCAGGATCTGCTCGAAGGCCGAGGCCTTTCGGGTGCGCCAGTAGCGGGTCAGAAGGATGCCGAGCGGCAGGAACATCCAGTGACCGAGGTACAGCGGCTCGAGCGCGAACGACTGCACCCGGGGGAACGGGTACGCGCCGGTGGTGCTGTTGTACTGCGGCAGGAGTTGCGTCCACGACTGCGAGAGACCGTAGACGTCGCCGAGGAACTGGAAGTAGCCGAGCACGATCGTCACGGCGAGCACCCAAAGCACGACGTTTTCGAACATTTTGAGCTCGCGCTCGCGGACGTACTGCGCCAGCAGCCAGCCCCGCCCGAGCGCGAAGCAGAAGACCAGCGACGCGATGACCGCGACCTTGAAGTTGAAGGCGGTCAGGGCCGCCACGCCGGTGGCGACCGCCAGCAGGCCGAAAGCCAGGGTCAGGCCGACGCTCGGCCAGGCCCCGCCGTTCCTGCGGATCCGGTCCCAGGCCATGACGAGACCGCGCTGCAGCAAGAGAAGGAACGCGAGCAGCTCTTGTGGCGCGAGCCCGCGGCTGTCCACGAGGGCGAAGTAGGGAGGATGCGCCACGATGTGCGGCACCCGATCCCAGGCCATGATCACTGCGGTCAGCACGAGGCCGGCCACGAACAGCGCGTCGGAAATGATCGCCGACCGGCTGCGCCCCGAGGTGGGAACCGCGGAGCGCAGCTCTCGCGCCATTGATTTCAACACTGCAGTCCCAATCTTGACTTGGCCGGAGCCGTGGCGATCATCGCGCCACAGCTCCGGTCCGACGCTGAGGCAGCGCAGCCCGCAGCATTTCCCGATCTCGCTCGGTGAATCCGCGCAAGGCATACAGGGCGACCACATATACAAGCGTGTAGACAGGCACGAGCCAAACGCTCCGATAGAGCAGCATGCCGGCCGCCATGACCAGGCTGGCCACTATCGGACGCCACAGAACGCGCCAGTAAGGGAGCGCGAAGATGTGGCGGTTGATCAATGTCGCACCGATCACCAGGACGGCCAACTGCGTGGCAACGCTGGTGATCGCCGCTCCGACCAAGCCGAACATCGGAATGAGGAGCAGATTGACGGCAACGTTGAAAATCACGCTGAACAACGCGATGTACGTGTTGAGCTGCGGCCGGCTGCTGGCGTGAAAGACATTGGCGGTGATGTGCGCGATGAACGCGGGAATGAGGGTGAAGCTCATCACCTGCAGGACAACGATGCTGTCCGGGTATTTGCTGCCGTAGAACATGGTGATGATCGGCCCGGCCAGCAACGACAGCCCGACCGCGAGCGGGAAGCACAGATAGCTGAAATACCTGACCGCCGTCATGGTCAGGGTCTGTACCGCCGCCGTGTCGGTGTGGAGACGGGCCGAGGTTGCCGGCAGCAGCACACCGGCGAAGATGGCCGGCACGATCAGGAAGAGCTCGAAGATCCGGTAGCCGGCATTGTATTGCCCGACCGCGTCGGTCGTTTCGAACAGTCCCAGGATAACGGTGTCCACCCGATAGCTGATGGCCACGAGAACCGTCAGCGTCACGAACGGCAGAGACAGCTTGAAGAGATCGATGATCTCCTGATTGTTGTCGGGCCGCCGGAAACGGAAGAGCTTCCGCCGACTGTTGATCCAATACATGTACAACGCATTGACAACAGTCAGAGCCGACGTCATCGCGACCATGGCCACGATGCCGTAGCCCATCGCCAGCAGCAGCGCCCCCAGCGAGGTGGTCAGAACGGCGATGCCGATCCGGCCGTAGGCGTCGTACTGCATGATCTCGTGTCCGCGGAAGATCGAGGACATGCTGGTGGTGTACGCGGTCGTGATCAGCGTCAGGGCGCTAAGGATGTACATCCAGGTGAGGTCGGCCGGCACCGGCGTCACGATCACGAACGCGATGATGGCCAGGGCCGTCACGATGCCCACCGCGACCTTGATGACCAGCATCCCGGAGCCGATGCGATTGATCTCCTGCGGATTGGCCGCGATCAATTTGACGCCGAGCAGGCTGAAGCCGAAGTCCGTGAAGTTCGCGGCGATCGCCAGGACCGACAGGACGAGAGCCTGTTTACCGTATTCCGTGGCCCCGAGTGTCCGAGCCACCAGAACCAACTGAATGAGCAACGTCGCCCGGGCAACGACCTCGGCCACGTACAACGCAGTCGCGTTCTTCAGGATTCTCCGGGTTTGGCTCATGCGGTCACGCGGTTGAGGGGGGCGTCAACGGCGGACATCGACCTCACCGAACTAGGCTCGTCGACGGCAGGAACTGCCGCGGGACGCGGGCGCCCTCGATCTGCAGGTCGTTCTCGACCATCATCTGCACGAGCTCGGGGAACGAGACCTCGGGCTCCCAGCCCAGAACCTTCTTCGCCTTGGTTGCGTCGCCATGCAGCAGGTCGACCTCGGCCGGGCGCATGAAGCGGGGGTCCTGCTTGACGTAGGGCTTCCAGTCCTCGATGCCGACCGCCGCGAAGGCTAGATCGAGGAACTCCTGGATCGAGTGGGTCTCGCCGGTAGCCAGGACGTAGTCGCCCGGCTCGTCCTGCTGCAGCATCGCCCACATGCCCCGGACGTAGTCGCCGGCGAAGCCCCAGTCCCGCTTCGAGTCGAGGTTGCCGAGCGAGATGGAGTCCTGCAGCCCCAGCTTGATCCGGGCCACTGCGCTGGTGATCTTCCGGGTCACGAACTCGTGGCCACGCCGCGGGGACTCGTGGTTGAACAGGATGCCGCACGAGGCGTGCAGGTTGTACGACTCGCGGTAGTTGACCGTCATGTGGTGCGCGTAGGCCTTGGCCACGCCGTACGGGCTGCGCGGGTGGAACGGGGTCAGCTCGGTCTGCGGGGTCTCCCGGACCTTACCGAACAGCTCGCTGGTCGACGCCTGGTAATAGCGGATCCGGCCCTTGCCCTCGTCGACGATACGGATCGCGTCGAGCAGGCGCAGCGCGCCGAGACCGGTGATGTTTCCGGTGTGTTCCGGCTGCTTGAACGAGAACGCCACGAACGAAATGGCAGCGAGGTTGTAGACCTCGTCCGGCTGGCAGTAGTTGACCGCCTCGACCAATGACGTCATGTCGCCCAGGTCGCCTTCGAGCAGCTCAACGGCCGGCAGCAAATGCTCGACCATTTCCCGCTTGGGGTTGTTCTGCCCGCGGATCAATCCGAATACCTGATATCCCTTGCCGATCAGGAGCTCCGCTAGGTAGAGCCCGTCCTGGCCCGTGACGCCGGTAATCAGGGCCCGCTTCTGTGCTGCTGCCATCCCCGTTGCTTCTCCGTCCGATCGGTCAATTCCTGTAACCCGAGCCCGCCAATCGCACGCAAGGCGCGGTCATGCTACGCGAAGACTCTTCACCCTTCCACCCCCCGTACCCGCGGGCAGTCGTGCCGGTTTGCGCAAGTGTTCGGACTGTGACGGAACGCGTCCGGAGCTGCCCCGGTCATGCCGATCGTCGGTTTTGCGCATTTGGCTGATTCAGATGACGGCTTTCCGAAATGAGGAATCCGACGCCTGCGGCCCGCCGGCGAATTGTCCGAATCTGTGCCGCCGGAGGCTCGCGACCTCGGGCGGAGACCGGCCGTCCGCCCGCCCGCCGCGGCGACCCGATACACCGTGGAGTGACAGTCCTCACAAACCCGGCCGGCCAGAAAAGGAGTCGGCTGGGTTGATCAACCCGGCCGGCTCGGCAGACTTCTCAGCCGGGAAGCTGAGTGCCCGCCTGCTCGGCGGTGAGGTACTCGGCGGCCCACGTCAGCCGGTCCGCGTCGATCTTGCGTGGGCTGCGGCGGCCCGGTGCAGGGCGACCGACAGGTCCTCGGCCGAGGTGAAGGAGAACTGGCCGGGGTCGACGCGGCCGGGCAGGGCGGGTGGTGACCTCCGGGAGGAGCCAAACGTTGCCGTCCGGGTCGGCGAACGTCGCCCGGGAGCGGTAGGTGCCGCGGTCGGGGCGAGGTCGGGCTGCGGGCCGTCCGGGGTCATCTGGTAGAGCTCGCCGACCGCCACGCCGGCCGCCAGCAGCTCGTTGCGGATGGCCTCGATGTCGTCGGTGACGACCCGGTAGTTCTTGGCCGAGCCCGGCGTCGCGCCCGGCCGGGCCACGCCCTCGGAGTCAGCTGGACCACGTCGGGCGGCGTGCGGTCGAGACGCCAGCCGAGCCGGCCGTAGAACTCGGTGGCGCGGTCGACGTCCGTCACCGGGATGACCACTACGTCGAGCTTCATGTCAGTCATGCCTGCGACTCTCGCGCCATCCCCACCGGGGTCGCACTCGTGACCGACCCTGGACACTCCACCGGCCGGGACCCTGGGGGTACCGGCCGGTGTTCCGAACTCAGCCCTACTTCGCCTCGGCGCCAAGCTTCTGGATCATGGCGGTGTCGTCCTTGCGGACCGCGTCGAACAGGGCCTTGGCCTTGGTCGTGTCGGGCAGGACCACGCTCTGGTTGCCGATCCTGCCGGTGCCCTTGGTGGGGCTCGTGTAGAAGTTCAGGTTGCCGCTGCGCAGGTGGCGCAGCTGCATGGCCATGTCGATGAGGTTGAGGCCCTTGTCGACGCTGACCGTGTTGGTGGTGGCGTTGAGGAAGGCGTTGAGCTTGGCGGGGCTGGACAGCATGCCGCCGGAAGCGGCCTTGTCGAGGATCGCCTTGATCACCTGCTGCTGGTGGCGGATGCGGGCGAAGTCGCCGTCCTTGAACGAGTACCGCTCGCGGGCGTAGTCGAGCGCGGCGGCGCCGTCCATCAGCTGCGGGCCCTTGTCGAAGTGGCGCACACCCCCGGGGCCGCTCAGCGCGTGGGTCGAGGTGAATGACGTCTCGACATCGATGTTGACGCCGCCGAGCGCGTCCACGACCTCTTTGAAGCCGGCGAAGTCGATCAGGGCGACGTGGTCGATGCGGACGCCCGTATACCCCTCGACCGTCTGCACCACCAGCGGAACGCCACCCCAGGCATACGATGCGTTGATCTTCGAGTCGGTGTTGCCGTGCTGGCCGTTGGCCGACCGGGGGATGTGCACCCAGGTGTCGCGCGGGATGGAGATGAGCTGGGCGGCCGACTGGTCCTTGTTCAGATGCAGGACGATGAGCGTGTCGCTGCGCGAGCCGCCGGTGTTGTTCGGGTCGCGGGTGTCGCTGCCCAGCAGCAGGAAGTTGACCGCGCCCTTGGCGGTCGCATCCTTCTGCGGGCGGCTGGCCTCGGGGACCTGGGCGAAAGCGTCGACCCGGCTGACGTTGCCCTCGACGTTGTGCACGTAGATCCCGGCGGCGACAAGGCCGATGCCGATCAGGATCAGCGGCACGAGCACGAAGCCCAAGATAATCTTGGCCCGGCGGGTCATCCGCTTCCTCGGCCTCTTCGGCGCGGCGTGCGTGGCCGGCGTGTCGTTGGGGTCGCGATCCCTAACCAGGCCGATGATTTCGGTGGCGTCGCGGTCTTGCATCGGCTGTCTGGTCGGCATGGATGAGATCGTACTGAGCCTTGCAACCCCCCATGGCCTCATGCCCTGGCTACGGGGGCTGCGCCCGCCGGCTGTGATGAATTTCATTTCTTCGATGCCGGTGATCCGACGCCGGGGTGCTAGGCAATTGTCCGGTTTCAAATTCCGGCCAAACCTTCGGTCGGCATCAAAAGGAATGAATCCGGCACCCGGGAGCCGGTGGTTTGGGTCGGCAACAGGCCTTAGCATTCCGGCTCGATCGGGGTAGCGTGAGCCGCCTTCATGGCACGGGGGATGCACGAAATGGTACAGACGACTCCTTCACCCCGGCAGGCTGCCGGAGCCGGGCCGGCACGGGCCGGCGCCTTCGACTGGTGGGCGGCGAGCGGCGAGACGCCGCTGGTCGCCATACCGACGCCCCGGCGCAGCCCGGAGGAGCCGCCGACCGAGCGCCTGGTGGAGGGCGGCGCGCGGTCCACGGTCGTGCTGCCCTATATCCCGTCGGCGAGCGCCGCTCGCACCCGGCCGCTGCGCGCCTGGATGCTGGTCCTGCCGATCGACTTGGCGGCGCTGCTCGCCCCGATCGCCGCGGACCAGAAATTCTGGAAGGCCTCCGTGGCTATGGCTTTCGTCACGGTGGGCGCCTTCGCCGTGGGCGGACTGTACCGCGCCCGCCGGCACGTGAGTGTGCTGGACGAACTGCCGCAGCTGTACTTCCGGTTCCTGGCCGCCACGGCCGCGGTCGCCATCGTGGTCGCCACGCGGCATAACTCGATCGACTACGTCGGCGGCTTCCTGCGGCTGGCCGCCGTGTCCGCCGTCCTGCTGCTGCCCGCCCGGGTGATCAGCCGGATGACCGTGCTGACTGCGCGGCGCCGCCGGTGGGTCGAGCACGGGGCGATCATCTTGGGCGGCGGCCCGGTCGCGATCGAGCTGGCCCGGTTGCTGCGCCGCTATCCCCAGTACGGCCTGCGGTTCGCCGGCTTCGTCGACGTGCCGACCACGGCACACGTCAAGCGGGAGAGCACCCCGCTGGTCGGCCACCTCGAGGACCTCGAGGAACTGGTCCGCTACACCGAGTGTGACGTGGTCATCATCGCGGACATCGACTGCGCGGAAAGCCAGCTGCTACGCGCGGTCCGGGCATCCGGCCTCGCCGACACCGACCTTTGGATGGTGCCGAGGCTGCGCGAGTTCCCCGGCTCGGTCGGCTCACCCGACCACATCGGCGCCATTCCGGTCGTACCGCTGCGCCGGCCCACGCTGTCCGGTCCGAAGTGGATGGTCAAGCGCACCTCCGACGTCATCTTCGCGTCGATCGCGCTGCTGCTGCTGAGCCCCATCCTGTCTTTCTGCGCGGTGGGCACCTACCTCGAGGGCGGCAAGGACATCATCTTCCGCCAGCAGCGGATCGGACGGTACGGCAAGCCGTTCAGCCTGATGAAGTTCCGCTCGATGCGCCCGGTGGACGAGACCGAGTCGCAGACCAACTGGAACATCGGCCACGACCCGCGGGTCGGCCCCTTCGGCCGGTTCATGCGGCGCACCTCACTCGACGAGCTGCCGCAGTTGTGGAACATCCTGCGCGGTGACATGACCGTGGTCGGGCCGCGGCCCGAGCGGCCATACTTCGTCGACCGGTTCTCCGTCGACTACCCCGAGTACGCGATGCGGCACCGGGTGCCGGTCGGCCTCACCGGGCTGGCCCAGGTGAGTGGCCTTCGCGGGGACACGCCGATCTCCGACCGTGCCCGGTTCGACAACTACTACATCGAGAACTGGTCGCTCTGGCTCGATGCGAAGGTGATCCTGCGCACGGTGGCCGAGGTCTTCCGCGGCGGCGGGCGCTGACCTCCGCAATATCCCGATCGGATGGGGCTGTACGTCGGGTACGCGGATGGCCCCCGGCGGCGGCCGGGCAGGGGAGCTGATGGCCGAACCGGTGATCATCGACTGCGATCCCGGGGCACGACGACGCGCCGGCGTTGCTGCCGGCGGCCGGTGACCCTCGGCTGCGGCTCTCGGCGTCACCACCGTCGCCGGCTGCTCAACACGTCGGCCCAGATGGGTAACGCCCTGGGCATCGCCGTGCCGCTCGGCGTCTCCGCCCTTCCCCTCTCCGGACCCGCGCTCGGCTACCTGTTCGTCGCGGTGGTCGGGCTGCTCTGGGCGATCACGGTCGGGCGGCCGGCCGGGACGCGCCGCGCGGAGTGAGACAACGGCTGTCTGGCTATTCCCGTCCTACTGGTCGGACGTCGGCTTCGGCCGCCCGCGCAGGCGTCGCTAGGTCGCTGACATCGAAGTCAATGTGCAGGTGGCGCGCCTACGCTCGGCGCGCGGTCGAGGCGGCCCGGAGGTACGTTGATCGCAGCCGAGCGTCAACCGCGACGTCGACGGAGGTCCGCTGATGGTCGACAGCATGGTCCGCGCGATGACATGGAACCTCTGGTGGCGGTTCGGGCCGCACTGGCACGACCGGCAGCCGGGCATCCGTGCGACGCTGGAACGGTGTCGTCCCGATGTCGTGGCACTTCAGGAGGTCTGGGCCGGCGACGGGACGACCCAGGCGCACGAGCTGGCGGCGCGGCTGCGAATGCACGCGGTGTTCGGTTCGCCGTCCTACCCTCCGGCCCCGACGGACCCGGGCATGGCCGACTGGTCCGAGTTCGACCTCGGGATCGCGGTGCTGAGCCGGTGGCCGATCCTCGACCACGAGGCGGTGGCGATGCCGGCCCGGCACCGCACTTGGGACCCGGTGACACTGACCGTCCGTGTCGATCACCCGGCCGGGCCGCTGCCCATCGTCGCGGCCTGCCTGGACTACGGCGTTCCGTACACCGACGATCGCATCGCCCAGGGAACCTTCGTTGCCGATCTGGCTACCGACCCGCGCTTCGACGGACCCTGTCCGGTCTTGCTGATGGGCGATCTGAACGCGGCGGTCGACTCTCCGGTGCTGCGGCGGGCGGGGGATGTGCTGACCGATGCCTGGAGCGCCGGCCAGGGATCGGCTGACGCGGTCACCTTGCCCTCGACTCATCCGTCCGCACCGCTGGAGGCCGGACCACAGATGGTCGACCAGCGCATCGACCACATCTTTTTTCGTCCTGGCCGCGAGGACCAGCAGGTGCTGGTCGAGGGCGTGCGGCTGGCCGGCGAACCGATCGCCGGCATCCACCCCTCAGACCACCGGGCCGTGGTCGCCGACCTGCGCTGGCGAGGCTGAAACGGTCTGCATCTGCTGACCCGACCGGGCGACGAACTGCTCGACGCCACCGGGGTTCAGATAGACCGGTCCAGGTGCCGCCGACGGCCGGCTCGACGCTCGGGAACACGTCGTCGAGCCCACACGACGACGAGACCGCCGGGCGCCACGACGCAGGGTGGGACCGGCTGAACGCAGAACTGACACCGTCGGCCGGCGACGCTGACATTTCGTTACCTGAGGTTGCCGACCGGCAGCCGATCCAGACGGTGGGTGACCCTCGGAGCGGAACCCGGGCCGGCGGGCTCGGCCAAGTGGTCCAGCGTCGGTTAACAACACCGCAAAACTCACCGGGCATGATGGGTTACCTGCCGTGTTCGGTGCTCGGCGGTCGGGGATGACCGGCCGCACAACGGGCTGCTTCCCGTGGGGATGGGGAACATGCCTGGTGGATACCTGTGGGGACAGGGATACATGCCGCGCACCGGCGATCCTGCATGCAGAGAACGCAGCAGCACCGCCGGTTCCCGCCCAACCAGGGCGCGGAACCGGCGCACCGGCCTCAACGGACCGGCCTCAGGACGCTCGCCTGGAGGTTCCCCGGCCGGTTCCGGCCCAGTGGATCCCGTGGCGCCAGCAGCGTTGATCGCGGCCTGAGCCTGCGGGGTCCTCGGTGACCCACTCGAGCAGGCCGGCCTGATCGTGGCCAGACCGCTGGCCGGCGACGACACCACGATCACCATGACGGCGCTGCACCGGCGGCAGACCCGCGTGCTGCCCGCGGTCCTCCAGGTCCTCGAGCACCTGCGCCAACTGGCCCGCGAGCCGCTACCGGCCCGTACGGCCTGAGCCGGTCCATCCCGGACAGGACCACATCGATTAACAAATCGATGTCAGGAAATACGGTGAGGCGAGCGCGTTTTTTCGGGCAGCCCAAATCGCATCGGGTGATGAACACGTCCGGCGTCCGAAATGTGGACCGAGGGCAGCTTCAAATCGCGCCGAAGCTCTCGGCCGAGAGCGGCGCTGCTCGTGCGACGAGGCGCCCGGAGGAGGTGACCTACGTCCGGAATCGATCCTTTGCCATGTATCCCCCACCCAGGTATTCGAGCGCCGGTACCTGCCAGGGTCATTGCGTTCTCGGGTTGCTGCTGGTGACGGCGGTGAGGTCGTGGGGCGGCGGTCGGCGCGTCGGGTGGCGCGGGCGATGTTGGTTTCCGTTGGCGTGGTGGTAGCCGATCGAGGTGTTACGCAGGGTGGCCATGACGGCGGGTCCGTTGCCGGTCCGGGCTTGATGCGTGTCCTCACGGAAGGTGACGTCCCTGACATGGTGCAGGGCTTCGATTAGCTATTCGCCTGACTGGAGGTGACATCGCAGCGACCCGGCGAAAGCAGGTGATCGGTCGCCGTGGTTGCGCGAGAATGCGTCCGTGTCGCAAGCAATGCTGCAAACCAGCCGTATCCGGCTCGTCCCGCTGTCCGACGAGCACCTGAAACACGAGATCGAACTCGACTCTGATCCCGAGGTCATGCGGTACCTGGGGAACGGATGCGCTCGTACCCGCGAGGAGGTCGAGGTCCTGCACCGCGGGCGGCTGGCGACCGGGAGCCGGGTTCCGGGACTGGGTTTCTGGGCCGGTTTCGTCGGCGGGGAGTTCGTCGGCTGGTGGATCCTGCAGCCCCCCGAGCGCGCCGATCAAGGCCCAGTTGAGGGCCAGGCCGAACTGGGCTACCGGCTCCTGCGGCGCCACTGGCGCAAGGGCCTGGCCAGCGAGGCAGCGCGCGAGTTGATCCGGTACGGGTTCGAAGACCTCGGACTGACGCGAATCTTCGCCGAGACAATGGCAGTCAACGCCGCCTCCCGCGCGACGATGAAAGCGGTCGGCATGCACCACGTACGGACATTCCACATGCAGTGGGAAGAACCGCTTGCCGGTAGTGAACTCGGTGAAGTCGAGTACGCGATCACACGGCGGCAATGGCTTGCCCACCGAGCGACCGAAGCCCCGGGCACCGACATAAGGCAACGCAACTGAGTCGATGTGACCGCCGCGTCGACCGGGGCGCTGACCCAGGGCTATTGCGCGTCCGGTGAATGACTGCATGGGCTGGGGTTGTGCGAGCTGAGTGGCCTTTGTGGAGGCGGTTGGGGCGGGTGAGGTCGCTTAGGTGATCATGGGAGTTCTCACGCTTCCAGGACACTTCGAGGACCTCACCCGCGATGTCAGCATGCCCGATCCAGGTATTGTCCGCAGTCACTACCCGCGCCGACACGCCCGTTCGCCCGGTGACCGACGGTGAACGAGCGAGCTTGTTGGCGGCGGTGATGGCGGTGCCGGACCCGCGCAGCCCGCGGGGGCTGCGTTATCCGCTCGCGGGGCTGCTGGTTGTCGCGGTGTGCGCTGTGGTGGCTGGCGCGTCGAGTATGGCGGCGATCGCCGACTGGCTGCACGACCTGGACGACATCGCCTGTGCCCGGCTCGGCTTCATGCGTGGGGTGCCGGCCGCGACCACGGTGTGGCGGCTGCTGATCCGGCTGGACGCCGATCTGCTTGCCACGGTCCTGGCCGGCTGGTTACGCAGCCGCGCCGTGCCGGCCGGGCCCCGCCGGCCGCGGTATCGGCAGGTCATCGCGGTCGACGGCAAGACCGTGCGGGGTGCCCGCCGGCCTGATGGCAGCCAGGTCCATCTGCTGTCCGCGTTGGACACCAGCACCGGGATCGTCCTGGCCCAGGTCACGGTGGACGCGAAATCCAATGAGATCCCCGCGTTCACGCCGCTGCTGGACGCTGTCGAACGACTCCTCGGCAGTCTGCACGGGCTGATCTTCGTCGCGGACGCGTTGCACACCCAGGTCGGGCACGCCAGCGAGATCGCGCGCCGTGGTGCTCACCTGCTGATCCCGGCGAAGGGCAACCAGCCGAGGCTGTTCGCCCAGCTCAAAACACTGCCATGGGCGCAGGTCCCGATCGGCCACCAGACCCGTGATGCCGGTCACGGCCGCCGCGAGACCCGCACGGTCAAGGCCATCACCCTGCACACGCCCGGCGGGATCGGCTTCCCGCACGCGCAGCAGGCCGTCCGGATCACCCGGACCGTACCGCCATTGCCAGTGGCAAGACCACCCGCGAGACCGCCTACTTGACCATCTCGCTGTCCGCCACCGACGCCCGGCCCGCGGATCTGCAGGAATGGATCCGCCGCGAGTGGCTGATCGAAAACCAGCTGCATCACGTCCGGGACGTGACGTTCCGTGAAGATTCACATCAAGCGCGGATCGGCAACGGGCCCGCCGTCATGGCAACCCTGCGTAACACCTCGATCGGCTACCACCGGGCCAGCGGCGACACCAACATCGCCCGCGCCACCCGACGCGCCAACCGCCGTCCTCACGATCTGATCACTGCCGTGATCGGCGGCAACCCGAGAACGCAAATGACCCTGCGGTACCTGCATCCCCACCCGGCGCGACCTATCGACACCGACAATACGTAGGAGCAAAATCCTGTCCAGCAACTGAATGAATGATGAACCCACGGCAAACGGCGAAGAATTCGCCGGCAACGGCGACGGTTTGCACCATACCCGGACAAGCGGGTATCGCGAATTGATAGCAGTTCGCTTACCGACATGTTTCAGCTTAAAGAATGCGCAGGTCAGGCGCGACCATCAGGGGCACGAGAATTTCGTGGACCACCGTCCGCATTGGACCCGAATCGACGATAGGGCGAACCCGATCAGGGTCGCGAAGCTGACCGTTCAGCCGAGGCGATCTGCAATGGAGGGCCGCCGCGGCCGTATCCCCGAGCGGCGTGAGCGTGTGACGAACGAAGCGGCGGGAGCGTGCGGCAGAGGTAGCCGACGTAGAGCGCCGCGCGAGGATGTGGGCTCTCGGTGGCGTGTTGGACAACGGCCAGAAGGTAGAGTCTGGTGCCGGTCAGCGTCACCGTCTCGAAAAAATCCGTAGCGATGATTGCGTGGGCCTGCGCGCAGGAACGTCGCGCAGGTGTCGCTCGTGCCCTGGGTGCCGGGTCGATGGCCGCCTGCCTTCCTGGGCCGAGAGATCTTCGCGTGCCGACCGGTCCCGCACAGCACCGTGCGGTCATCGACCGGTCCCGCACAGCACCGTGCGGTCATCGACCGGTCGACGGCCAGGCCCCGAGCGGCGCAGGAGGTCAGCACGGTTCAGCTTGAGCTCCCGCTGCCGGAGGTCCGGGTGCGGGGATCTTCATCGACTACTTCACGGGGCAGGGGCTGGCCATCGAGCCGTGGGAGTTCAACGGCCGCTCCGAATACACCCGCTCATCGCGGTGGGCATCCCGGCCGGCGGGCTTTCCGCGGCGCCGAGGGCAAGAAGACCGAGGCGCAGACCACAGTGTACGGCGGCACCGCGGGCGCGGCCGGGTCCCGAACGGGCAACGGCGCGGCGGCCGGGTTCGACCGGCAGATCTGGCAGCTCGCCTGGCGCCAGGCTGAGGCGCGACTCGATCATCTTCAGATTGAGGTTGCCTGCCGGTCGGCGCGGCGGCCGTCAGGAGGCAGCGACGTCCGACTCCCACGTGACCGCCAGGGTCTTGTGGACGCCGCTGATCCTGAGTACCTGGTAAACGATGCCGACCGCGTTCACCACCCGGAACCCTCGATCGAGCCCGTCGGCGGCAGCGCGCCCCCGCAGCAACGCACGAACGCCCGCGGCGGACAGGAACGTGACCCGTCGCAGATCCACGACGACCACCGACACTCCGTCCTGTTGCACGGCGTTCACGAGCAGCCCGGCGAATACCGCGCCGGTGTCCTCGTCGAGCTCGCCCACGACCATCAATCGGGACACACCGGCTTCGTCGACACGTCTGGCCACGGCGAACGGCGTCCCCATCCGGCCCTCCTGAAGCATTTCATTGCCACGTTGCAACGACATAGGAGTTAGCTGCCACCTGCATGATCAAACGTCGATACTCGGAAGGGTGAGGTTCAGCCCGCAAGCCTCACCGGGACAACCTCGCCCAGACGGCCTTCCGATCGGGGGCGGGCAACGCACCGCCCCGCTTGGGCAAGCCGTTCACCAGCAACAACCCGGCTCGTGTCGGCGGATCGGCCGAGGCCGGCCAGGGCAACACCGGCAGGGCGTCACAGACGTCGCGAACGTGCCATGATCAGACGCCCGCGCCCAGAATGAGCCGGCGCCGCCTTCAACCTGCCGCGCCGCGCGTCGCAGCCGCTCAACCGCGAACTCGGCCGGTTCAGGCTGCGGGCCGCCGAGCTCGTACCTCCGCTCGACCCGGCGCTGGGAGGCTTCGGCGAAAGCGCCGCCGACAGTGCCGCCGTCGCTCGCCTGGCTCTCGAGCCCCTCGCCGCCGCGGGGTAGGCCGAGCGCGCGACTCCTGCTGGATCATCGGCGACACGCCGCGCGACCTGGCGTGTACCCGCGCTCTCGGGCTGCGCTCCGCGCTGGTGGCAACCGGCCGATACAGGTTCGAGTCCTTCGGCGCTCGACCCCGACCTCGTACGCGTGAACCTGGATAAGAACCCCATCTCCGATGGGGCTTGGGGAAATAGCAGGGAGGCGCCCCCGGTTGCCCCGGTCATGGCACGGTCTCTCACGGAGGAGTTGATCGGTATCCGACGCGGCCTTGGCCGGGCCTGCTGACGGCCACTTCGCCGAGGTCGAGTTCGGCTTGGACACGCTCCGACTCACTGCAACGGCCCAGCTCGCCGACCTCGAACAGATCACGCCGTGGCCCGACCGGACGGCGGGGTACGTCGGCTCACCGCACGGTCTCGTCCAACGGCTGCGCGACAACGAACAGGAGTGACATGGTGCGCTTTCTACGCCTGGTCCTGACCGCTCTGACCCAGCCCTGGTCGCCTTGGTCCTACCCGTACGAGAGCGGCGTGATCTCCGCGATGAGCATGTTCGGCGTGGTGGTCGCGGTGCCCGCCGATCGGTTCGACGTGCCGTCGGAAGCCGGTGCGCCACCACGTCCGCTGACCGCCGCCGAACGGCAGGCGTGGCAGATCCTCACCGCCCACCTGCTGGCCGATCATCCGGAACGCTTCGGCCCACCGTCATCCTGAGGTCACGTAGGTGGGTCGCTCACGCCACGCTGACCGCTTCGACCACCGAGTCGACGCCGAAGCCGAGCGTCAAATTCCGTACAACGGAACCGACGACGTCCACCGCCCGGCAGTGCGGCTGCAGGGCGCTCCCCCGTGAAGTCGCGCCGGGTGGCTGGCGCTGTACGAGCCGCCCGCCAGGAACACCGAGCAACCGACGCCGTCGTCATGCCTACATCAACCCTCGAGATACTCTTCCAATCCGATAGGATTAGTTCATAGACTGAAGCATGACCACCACTCAGAACGTCAATCAGGTCGACCTCGCCGCCGTCGGCGCGCTGGTTCGGACCATCCAGAGCCGCCCCGAAGCGGCGCAGACCAAGTGGGCTGCCTCTGTTCGCTGGACCGGCGCGTTCGCGTCCGAGGCGCAGGTACGCCACTTCGAGCCGATCTCGTCGGACGAGCCGGTGACGCTCGGCGGCGCAGACGCCGCACCGAACCCGGTCGAGCAGCTTCTCGGCGCCTTCGGCAACTGCCTCGCCGTCGGCTACGCGGCCAACGCGGCACTCGCCGGCATCGTGATCCGGGACCTGCGCATCGACCTCGACGGCGACCTGGATCTGCACACGTTCCTCGGTCTCGCCGACGGGCACGCGGGCTTCTCGGCCATCCGCGCCACCGTGCACCTGGACGCCGACGCCGACGCGGACGCGGTTGCCGAACTGCACAGCAAGGTGGCCGCCACCTCACCGGTCGGGCACACCCTCAGCGCCACGATCCCCGTCGAAATCAAGGCCGCGTAGCCCATGGCCGCCCTGCGGCGGCCGTCTTCCGCTCGATGAGCTCACCTCACGCGCTCAGCGGCCGGCCCGCCGCGAGGTCGAACAGCTCAGCGACCCATGTTTGCGGGCCGCGTCGGGCGTCATCGCCGCGGCCCGATCCATTCGGCGGCGGCGGGCTGGACACGGCAAGCGAGGGCTCCGTCGTCGGCGAGACGGCGTGACGGTGAACGCCGGGGGGCGATGTTCCGCGAGCGACGTCGCTGCGGTCGCGACGCCGCCGCGCACCAGCGCCACCGTGACCGCGGCGACCGCTGTCCGGCGGCGGTTGCGGCGCTCGCTGCGCCCGGCATCGCATACCGCCAGATGACCGCTCCGATGGCGGCCCGGGTCGGGCTGGTCCGCCACGGCCTGGACAGCACCGAGGCCGCCGACGCCAGGCTGCTGCCCGAACTGTCGCTGGTCAAAGCGGCCATCGGGCGCTCGGCCATCGCCGCCACGCAGACCGTGCTCGGCTACCCCGGCCTCTCCCATTACCCGCTGGAACGGCACCTGCGCGATGCCGCTCTGCCAGGTCATCGGCCACCGACCGTCACCACCTCCACCTACGCCGATCCTGGCCGACACAGGCCGGCCGTCGGCAAGTTCTTCACAGCCATGACAGTGCCGACCAGACCGCGGCAGCGAACTCGTTTTCCCGCCGCCAATCCCCACCGGTCGGGCGAGTACGACCCACTCGGCGTAAGGGGTCAGCTGCTCGGTCGCCCTCACCGGATCGCCGACGATCGGACGCCGACGACGGTAGCGCCGGGCCGCGGCCGCCTTTGCTGCGCCGCGAGCTCACCCAGCGCCGCCAGACCGGAAGCCATCTGGCCCGGCGAGATCCCGATGGCAGCCCAGCCGTCACCGCATTCGGCCGCACGTCGCAGGGCTTTGCGCCCATTGCCCGCGATCACCACCGGCGCATCGGCGACTCCGGCGCCAACGCCACACCGTCAGCCAGGTGGTCGGCTCGCCCCGGACAAGGCCGAGCAGCACCCGCAGGGCCGCATCGGCACGACGACCGAACCGTGCGTTCAGCCGATTCCTGGCGGCGGCGTACCGGTCCATGGTCTGCCCAGCGGTAGTCCAGCCACGGCCGCGTCTTCAAGACGGGTAGCTGCCCTGCGCCTTTGGCGACTGACCATTGATCGGCCCGGGTCCGGACCTGATGGAGGACGAATCCGGGGACGACCGACGGCGCCGCCGGTCAGGGCCCCCGCGACCAGGTACCAGAGCCGAGGGTCGGCCCGCCCCCGGCGCAGGGCGGCCAGGTAGCCGCCGCGGCAAGGCGCCGGCGTCCAGGCCGAAGACGCGGCCGACGCGCGCCATCGGCCGGTCGCCGGTGACGTGGTGGCCGAAGACGACCGGCTTGGCCGGCGTTGTCGGCGGCGCCCGGCGGGTCGCGTTGGCGCAGGTTCAGTAGTGGATGGGGCCGACCAGGCCGCCGCCGACCGTGACGGCGTCGCCGGTGATGGCGACGCTGCGCGGCGAGGCAAGGAACGTCACCACGTCGGCGACCTCCTCGGCGGTCACCTCGCGGCCGATCGCGGTTCGCTCGGCCCGGCGCCGTTCGGCCTCCTCGACGGTGACGCCCCACTGCTCAGCGGCGGCCGCGATCAGCGCGGGAGTGCGCTCGGTGACCGTGGCGCCCGGATGCACGACCGTGACGTTGATGCCGTGCCGACCGAGCTCGTCGGCCAGGTTCTTGGTGAGCGCGACCACGCCGATGTTGCGGGCGGTCGCGACGAAGTCGCCGCTGAGCCGGGCGGCCAGGCCGGAGATGTTGATGATCCGACCCCAGCCCTGGGCGATCAGGTCGGGCGCCACTGCCCGGGCGGTGCGCAGATAGCCCAGCACCTTGACGTTGACCGCGTCGAGGAACTGCTGGTCGGTGGTCCGCGACGGCGTGATCGGGCCGCCCTGGCCGCCGCCGGGCACCGCCGCGTTGTTGACCAGGATGTCGATGCCACCGAGCTGCTCGCGGACCCGCTGCACGCCGGCCCGCACGGACGCGTCGTCGCCGGTGTCGAGCTGCGCGGTGACGATCCGCCCGGGATGGCCGGCCGCCGCCAGCTCGGCGGCGGCCTTGGCCAGTCGTTCCCCGTCGCGCGCGGCGAGCGCCACGTCGGCGCCCTCGGCGAGCAGCGACCGCGCGATGCGCAGTCCGATCCCGCGGCTACCCCCGGTCACCAGGGCCCTCTTGCCGGCGAGTTGCAGATCCATCGACACCCTCCTCAGCTCCACCTAACCCTATCGCCTATAGGTTAAGTAGGTTTATGAGAGTGTCAACGATCTGCGCTTGCTCACCTCTGTCGGCCGCAGCCGGACCTCGCCGACGACCAAGTCTCAGTAGGTCGCGACACCCCTGAATTCGCAGTACGAGCGCCCCGCGCCCGGCGCCAGCAAATCGTCGGTGACATGGCAGCCGCGTTCGACGGGTTCGCGGTTGCTTGCAAATACGTCGACGAACCGCTTGACGCTCCCGGCTTTCTCCCCCACCCGTACCAGCGCACCGCCACCACGATCACCTCCGACGGGAACCGGAACCTCTGGAACGCTGAAGAGGGAGCAGACCAGGAACGGGGAACGGGCTGCGGACCTCACCGATTAACGGTGCCTGATCCTCTGGCCGGTCGGCACGTGCTGGTCATGCCGCGGCGGCGCGGGGCAGGCAAGATCCACCCATCGCGAGCTGGAACGAGCCCGCGATCAGCCCGGCGGTCCGATGACACGGTTGCTCTTGCGGCGCAAGCCGAGCCTCCGGTGACGACGAAGCAAGCGAAATATCAGCTGTTAGGAGGCCATATACCGGTCTTGTGACCGTTATTACCAACCCGGCCCAGGTGGAAGAACCGGTGCGCCAGACAACTTGTCGCTGTTGTGGTTGAGACTCGCACCGTAACCCCGCCCGAAGACGATCTCTCCCCGGGAGAGCTGCTCCCAGCAGGGCGGCGCTTCCGGATTGTTCTCGTGCTCGGTTTCCTCACCGCGCTCGGCCCGCTCACCATTGACATGTACCTGCCCGCGCTACCCACCATCACCGACGACTTCGGCGCCACCGCGGCCGCCGTTCAGCTCACCCTGACCGGCACGCTGCTTGGCTTGGCCCTCGGACAGATCCTGGTCGGCCCGCTGTCCGACGCGGTAGGCCGCCGGGCGCCGCTGCTCGCCGGGGTGGGCGCCCACCTGATCGCCTCGGTCTTGTGCGTGGTCGCACCGAACCTGGTGATCCTCGGCTCGCTGCGGGTGTTGCAGGGCCTCGGCGCAGCTGCGGCCACGGTGGTGGCGATGGCGATCGTCCGGGACCTGTTCAGCGGGTACGCCGCGGCGAAGCTGTTCTCCCGGCTCATGCTCGTGGTCGGCGTCGCGCCGATCCTTGCCCCGACCATCGGCGGGCAAACGTTGCAGTTCACCTCGTGGCGCGGCGTGTTTGTCGTACTCACCGTTGTCGCCGCCGCGATCATGGCGGCCACCGCGGTCGTGCTGCCCGAGACACTGCCCGCCGAACGTCGCCGCAATGGCGGGGTCGCCGGCACCGTCCGCGACTATGGCCGGCTGCTCACCGACCGGATCTACGTAGGGCTGATCCTGGTCGTCGGTCTGGCGATGGCCGCACTGATCGCTTATGTGAGCGGCTCGTCTTATGTTCTGCAAGACGGCTTCGGCCTGAGTAAACAACAGTTCGCGTACGTCTTCGCCGGCGGCGCGATCGGCCTGATCGGCGCCACACAGCTCAACGTGCGACTGCTACGCCGCTGGACACCGCAGCAGATCCTGGCCGGCTCCCTGCTGGCCGGCCTCGGCTTCGGGCTGATTCTGCTGATCCTGGCCGTAACCGAGGTCGGTGGCCTGGCCGGCATCCTGATCCCGCTCTGGCTGGTCCTGGCCATGGTCGGTCTGGCCATGCCCAACGCTCCCGCCCTGGCCCTGTCCCGCCACGGCGAGACGGCAGGCACCGCGGCTGCTCTGCTCGGGGCGGTCCAGTTCGGGGTAGGTGCCCTGGCCGCACCCCTGGTCGGCGTCCTCGGCGTCGGCGCGGTCGCCATGGCCATCGTCGTCTTCGGCGGCATGCTCGCCGCCACCCTCGTCTGCTTCCTCGTAGTCCGGCCGCACCGACTCCCGACGGAGCAGACGGAGGCGGCCCTCGCCGTCGCTCATTAGCGACTTAAGGCGACCCGACGAACTAGAGACCTTTTGTGGTCAGGGTATGGCTGGTGTTGGTGGCGCTTCCGGGGCGTCTACCGCGAGGGCGTTTGAGGGAACCACCGGCAGATCCATTTGCAACTCGGGCGGGGCCGTGCCGTGAGGTGATTGCATTGATTGCCACGGCGGTAACCAATCGTCGATCGACAACGCGGAACCTATCGCTGCACGACGTTGGATGGATTCCGGGGCCGTCTGAGCGATGGCCCAGGCCTGGGTGCGCCTGCCGCGAACCTCCGACGACTGCGGCAACCTGCACCGTCTGCGCCATGGAGAGCCTGGCAAGATCCCGCCGGGATCGTGCTCTCTCATTGTCGGGGTCCGAGCCTTCGGCGATGATCATCCGATTTGCGGCGCGATCGAAGGCGTCCAGGAGTGGGTTCACCAAATGCCCGAAGATCCCCTTGGCTCGTTCTTGGTCGACCAGGGCAAGGGCGCCGACCAGATCAGTCCGCGGGGAGCCGTCCGGGGTTTCGAGCGTGCCACTTTCCCAAAAGCGTTCTAGCTACAGGTTTTCGTCGTTGCTTTCCTGGTTCAGAGGGAAATTGATTCATCGAGGGCGATAACGGAAAGGTGCGCCTGAGCTACAAGGATGCGTGTGTGTTTACGTCATATCGACGGCAGAGCGGGGTGCACGTTTCTGATGAGCAAGGATAGCTTGAATGGTCGTCCCGCATCCGTACCCGGGAAACGGCTGGAGAAGGTCTTGCGACGCCGGGCCGGCCGTCATCCGTTCCTCAGCGAGCCGTCCGCGGCGACCGACACCGACCCCAGGTTGGCCGCTTGGCCGCATTCGGGATCCGAGACGACATGCCGGACCTCGACCTGGGTATCGGCCCGTAGCAGCACGGTGCCGTCCCGGGCGGTGATGGTGATACTCACCTGCCGGGGACCCGGCTGGTCGGCGGCCAGTCGCACGACGGCGGGCCGGGGATGCGCCGGATCGAGAAGTAGACAGGGCGTCCCGGTGGCGCACAGCTTCCCCGCTTGAGGGTGGGCGTCGACGAACGCCCCGGCATCCACGGTGATGCCGTCGGCTATCCGATAGTCCGGGCAGGCGTGTTGGGAGCAGCCCGCGAACAGCAGCGCGCACAGAGCCATCGCCGATCGCTTCATGGCGATCGGACGTCGCTGCCGGCGGACTGGTTCCGGGCGCTTGATGACAGCGCCGTGACAGCGGCGCGTGCGACGGTGACTGGGTGGCGGCGGCCCGCCGTCGGCGCGGGTGGAAGAGGAGGTTGCGACATGCACGACGGTAAGTCTGATCCGGACGCCGCGGCTTGGCGACCGTTCGCGCCGCTGAGCCGGCGGGCGCTGCTGGGGCTCACCGCCGCCGCGAGCTTCGTCACGGCCCTGGATGCCCGCCCGGCGCGCGCGGCGTCGGGTGGTGCACTGTCCGAACGGCAACGCGGCGCGATCCTCGCCGTCGCCCGTGCGCTCGCCGTCTTTCCGGTGGCGTTCCCGGTCTGTCGCGGGGTGCGGCCGGCGACCGTACGGGAAATGCCGTCGCGGATTCTCGGCCTGAAGGACCGGCTGGCGCACCCGCGGCTGGCGCTCGTCGCCCGGGGTGCCGACGCCCTGGACGCCGCGGGAGTGACGGGCCAGCAGCCCGCCGGCACCATTGCCCTTCTGAGCGCGCGGGCCGGCCACGCCGATGCCGCGCTGACGGCGGTCACCGCGGCGGCGGCGGCCACCCTCGCGGACCCGTTCGACGCCGACGCCGACGGGTTCGCCGCGAACTGGCTCGGCATTCTGGCCCGGATGAGGGACGCCGACACGCTGACGGTCGCCCTGGCACGCCGGGATCTCGCGTGACCACGCCGACCCCACCCACGACGACCGAACGGCGGCTCGACCGATGAGCTTCGCACCGCACCTGCACCGCGCGCTGGATCAGGCCCGCCAGACGATCTGGGACGGGCACCGGCAGGACCCCAATTTCACCGGCTGTGGCATCGGATATCGCCGCCGGGCCGGCGTGATCACCGACGAACCGGTGGTCGTCGCCATGGTCGTGGACAAGATTCCGGCCGCCGCGTTGTCCCGCCGCCGCCTGCTGCCCACCGAGGTCGTCGTCGACGGCGTCGCCTACGGGGTGGACGTGGTGGAGGCCGGCCCGGTGTACGCCAGCGGCCTGACCACGACGGGACCGATCACCCAGCGGCTCAGCCCGCCGCAGCCGGGAGTCGGCGTCTCCAACGTCCAGGCCGATAAGTCGCTCGACGGCACTCTCGGCTGCTTCGTGACCGACACGACCGACAATACTGTCGGTTTCCTGTCCGCCGCCCACATTCTCGGCCGGATGAACGCGGGGAGTGCTGGAGAGAACGTCGTCCAGCCGGCGACCGTGGACGGCGGCACCGACCCGGACGACGTGGTGGCCAAGACGAAGCGCTACATCTCGTTGACGGAGCTTCAGCCCAACACGCTGGACGTCGGTCTGGCGCAGTTGACCGACAAGTCGGCGTACAAGGATGCCTTCGTCTTTGATCTGATGGACCCGATCAGCGGCACCCATCAGGCCGTCGGTATGTGCGTGGCGTCGGACAACAGCGGCAATTCGTTCCTGTGCCGGATGGACCACGCGCTCACCGCGCTGAAGGTGGTACCCACGGCGTGGCCTCATCCGGACGCCGCGGTGGCACCGGCGATCGACATGAACATCGAGAAGGTCGGCCGGACCAGCGGTTACACCTCGACCAAGATCGCTGCGATCGGCGTCAGCCTGAACGCCCGGATGCCCGACGGCGCCACGTATCCGTTCTCCGACATGATCTGGACTCAGTTCCTGCACATCGCCGGCGACTCTGGCGCGGTGGCCTGCCAGGGCGGCGACGGCAACACCTTCGTGCTGCCGCCCAGCGCGGGATCGAACTGCCCGCTGGCGGCAACGGTGGAGCGGTACTACGGCCTCCCCACGCTGGCCGCGAACAACACCCTCACCAACCGGGTCCAGTCCCAGTTCCTGGCCCAGAGCCTGACCGGCAATCTGCTGATCGGCATGGTCTACATGAACATGCAGACGGTCATCGACCGGTTGGCCTCGCACACCGGCCCGGCCTACAACCAGGCCGCCGCGCAGGCCGTCGTGCAGCAGTACTACAACAAGTACCGTCCGGTGGCCGCCGCCGCGATGGTCGATCCGTCGTCCTTCGTTGTGACGCGCGACCTGGTCTACGACTCCGCATATCTGATCCAGATGCTGAACGCGGCGCCGGCCGACGGCGGGCAGGGCCTGTTCACGCCGGAGGAGTACCAGCCGTTCGGCACCGCCGTACTGATGGGGTTCAGCTTCTGGGAAAACAACTACACGTACCAGCAAATCATCGACTTCATGAACCAGCCGGACGTGTACAACACGATCTTCGACCAGTTCGCGGCCGCGCCCACCCTGCACATGCCGTGATCCGGGCGCCTGCCCAGCCGGGCTGGGCAGGCACTGACGGGATCAGTTACGGAAGGACGAGACACCGTTGGGCACACCCCACCCGGTCGGACCGTCGTAGCCGGCCTCGGCGTGGCAGAGGTAGTCCGGGACGCAGGTACCCGCGGGATTGTTGGTCCCGGCCGTGATGTCGGTGAACCCGCCCGGATGCCGGTACAGGTAGGAGACCGGGAACGTGTCGGCGGCCGGCGTACCGGCCAGGGCGTACACGCTCGCGATGATGGGGGACGACGCGCTCGTCCCCCCGAACGGGTTCCACCCGGACCCGAAGCCCTGCTCCTCGGTTTTGTAGGTGTCGTACACGGCGACCCCCGGATCGGGATCGGCGATCGCCGACACGTCGCCGACCGTCCGGCGCGGACAGACGAAATCCTTCTGCCAGCTTGGCTTGTCCACCCATGACGAGCAGCCCGAACCCGTGCCGACCCAGGCGATCTCCGCCCATCCACGCGAGTTCGCCGCCGGGAAGAGTGTCGTACCGGCCACGGCCGTCACGTTCGGTTCCACGGCGGGGTAGCTGACACCGTATCCGCTGTCGCCGGTCGAGGCGGTGATGACGACACCGGTGTGGTTGTAGTAATGGTTGTTGAGGTTGCTGAAGTTTCCCTCATTCGCGCCGTAGCTGTTCGACACGAACTTCGCACCCTCGGCCACTGCCTCATCGACCCCGGCGCCCAGATCGTCGTCGTCGTTGGAATCCGCCTCGACCAGCAGAATGTGGCATCGTGGGCAGATGGCGGAGACCATATCCACGTCGAGTGAGATCTCCGACGACCAACCGGAGTCCGCGTCGGGGTAATTGACGGTCCCACCGCGCTGATTGATCTTGCGGAAACAACCGTTCGCGGTGGTGCACGCCGACAGGCCGTATCTCGCCCGATAGACGGCGAGATCCGATTCGGCATTCGGGTCGTCGTACGCGTCCACGATGGCGACCGTGGCACCGGAACCCGCCGACGCCGACGAGGCGGTCAGGTTGTACGCGCGTTGCAAATCGGCGGGACCGTAGCCGTCGGTCGGCGGTGGGTCCACAGCGGGGGCGAATGCGGTGGCGGTGGACTTGGTGGTCCGGACCAGCGCCAGGCATTCGGCGCGTCCCTTGTGGGCCGTCGCCGAGCAGGGGCGGCGATATTTGCTGAGCGCGGCTCGCGCGTCGGCCTGCGACGCGGTCGCGGACCAGGCGGTCCCGGGCGGCGCGACAACGATGCCGGTCACCAGCCCGGAAATGGCTAGACAGGCCAGCAACCGAGTAGGTCGTAACACCGGACCACTACTCCTTTCAATGGTTGAGCATGCCGGGCCGAAAATGCGGGGCATCGCATCGGCTCGGGTGTGCGGTACATTCTCGTATCGAGCGCTGTCACGGTGCTGTCGCCGGGTTTTGGCTGGTGTGAAGTCCATCTAATAACGGGGGCTCCATGGAAGTCGATCTTTTCCTCACCCGGGTCGCCGCGCGAGTGACGGCGCTGGTTTATGGAATGCCCCATTCGGTAAGGTTTCCGGTCGCCGGCCTGGCCGCCCGGCCGGGCAAGGGCATCCGGGCCGCGATGCTGGCCACCTGCGCCGAGTGCGGCGTCGTCGCCGATCCCTGGCGGCTGGTCCGGCTCGGCGCGGTGGTCGAGTTGCTGCACCTGGCCTCCCTGCTGCACGACGACCTGGTGGATCAGGCGACGACCCGCCGCGGTGCGCCCGCCGCGCACACCGTGGCCGGCGCCGACCTGGCCATGCTCGCCGGCACCGCCTCCTTCGCGCTGGCCGGCGCCGAGGTGGCCGCGCTTGGCGGAGACCTGCACGTCCTCGTGGCCCGGGCGGTCACCGAGCTGGCGTACGGCGAGATGCTCGACGTGGAGCGCGCCTACGACGTCCGTCTGTCCATGGTGGACTATCTTGAGCTCGCCGAGCGTAAGACCGGCGAGCTGTTCCGGCTCTCCTGCCTGCTCGGCGCTGCCGAGGCCGGAGTGGAGCCCGCGATTGCCCGGTCCCTGGCCGAGTTCGGCGCCCGGCTCGGCGTGGCCTTCCAGATCCTCGACGACTGCCTGGATCTGCGTACGGACACCGGCAAGCCGACCGGGACCGACCACCTCCTCGGCCTATTCGGCGCCCCGGCGCTGTTCGCGTTGCGCGACGATTCCGGCGGCGAGCTCGCCACGCTGCTGCTGTCGCCGTCGCTGCGCCCGTCCGACCTGCCCGCAGTCCGCCGGCTGATCGAGGCCCGCGGTGGGTTCACCGCCGCCGCCGAGCTGGCGCGCACGTGTCACGACGAGGCCCTCGCCACCCTCGACGAGCTCGACCCCGCGACGCGCGACCGGCTGACCGACACGGTGACCGCCGTCTGGCGGGAGCTCGCCCGCCCATGACCGACCGCGTGGACGTACTGATCGTCGGAGCCGGTCCGGCCGGGGCGGCCGCCGCGACCCGCCTCGGCCGGACGGGCCTCCGAGTGCGGCTGGTGGACCGCGGAGACACCCGGCCCCGGCACGACATGCTCCTGACCGCCGCGGCCGCACGCGGGCTGCGCCTGATCTCGGACGACGAACCGGGCGCCCGACCCATCTCCTCGGTCGACGTCCACTTCGGCGATACCGCCGCCCGGCCCATCCGGGAGGCCGAGGTCGCGGTGGTGGACTCCGGGCTGCTGCACGCCTGGCTGCGGCAGCGGGCCGAGGACGCGGGGGGTGACGCCGGTGACCGGCTCGGTGACCAGGATCCGCCCCTGCCGCGACGGCTACGAGGCGCTGCTGGACGACCGGCGGCTGGTCGCGCGGCACGTCATCCTGGCTTCCGGCGGGACGCGGCGCGACCGCCCAGAGCCGGGCGTCGTCTGCGCCCGGCGCTTCACGGGGGCCGCGCCCGGCACGCGTACGGCATTGGTCGTCGCACCGCCCTCGGCCACCCGGGCCGACGAGCTGCCCACCACGATCTGGGTCCTGCCCGGCGAACGCGACGACGTCACTGTGGGCGTGGCGGCTGCGGGCGGCGCCGACCCTGCGACGCTGCTCGACCAGGCCGCGGTCACGCTGGGCAAGCTGGACTCCGGCCTGGCCGGGCTCGCACCCGCGGGCCCGGCGACGTCCGGCGCGTTGCACAGCTGGTTCACGCCGGCCGCCGTGCACGAGGCCGACTGCCTGCTCGTCGGCGACGCGGCCGGCCTGGCCAACCCCTTCACCGGGGAGGGCCTCGGATATGCGGTACACAGCGGCCTGCTCGCCGCCGAAGCGATCGCGGGCCGCCCGGACGACCCGGTGGAGGCCCGGCGGGAGTACGCGAACCGGATCGCGGCGGCCGCCGTCGGCTACTTCGAGGCCGCCCGACACGCGGCGCGCCGCTATCACCTCGTCTGGCGGATGCTCTCCGACAGCGCGGGCAACGACCATCCGCTGATCGCCAAAGCGCGCCGGGCCATCCTGCTGCCCCGCGCGACCGGACCAGCTCCGGCCCGCGCCGCCGTGCTGGGCCCGTCCACCGCCTTCCTCGTCGCCTGCGACGGAGTGGCGCTCTCCGCGATCCGCGAGCGGTGGCCCTTCCTGGCCCGCCTGGTGGCCTCCGGCGAGGGCCTGGTGCAGCGCGAGCTCCGCCTGGCCACGCTGCTGTTGGCCGGCCTGTCGGCCGAGGGTGCACAGCCCGGCCGCGAGAACGCCGCGGTGGGCGCGGCGGTGGAACTCGCGGGCCTGAGCGCGCTCGCCTTCGTCGGCAACGCGCCCCCGCCGGGCGGCCGCCCCGGCGTCCCGTGGGGCCTCGCCGCCACGGTGCTGACCGCGGACTTCCTCCTCGCCGAGGCATCGCGGCTGGTCGCCGACGCGGCGCCGCGGCTGGCGCGCCCGTTTGCCGAATGGCTGGGCGACCTGACCGCACTGCGTGCCGACCGGCTGGCCGGCGATACCGGCGTCCCGGCGACGGCCGTATTCGGGGCCCTCTTCGAGTTCCCAGCCCGGGTGGGCGCCTGGCTCGGCGAGTGCTCGGACGGCATCGTGTCGGCGATGCGGGACATCGGCGAACTGTGCGGCGCCGCCTTCCTGTACGGCGAGGACCTGCTGGCGCTGCGTGGCGAGCCGACCCGTCTGGAGACATCGTGGCCCGCGATGCTCGCCGCCCGGATGTCCGCCGTGCCGGACCTGCTGCCCGGTCGGGGCCTCGAAGCGGGGGCGGTGGACGAGTCCGCCCGGGTGGCGGCCATCGCGGCGCTCACGGCCGCCGGGCGGTCCGCGCTCGAAGCGGTCACCGATCGCCTGGCCGCGGTGCCGGGAGCGTTGGCCACCCGGGTGGTGCAGGACTTCGCCGCGACCGTAGCGGCACCGATCAATGCTGGTAACGGGGATGATGATGGACGGGGTAGCTGAGAGCAGAACGGAATATCGGATACTCGGCCCGGTAGAGGCGATCGTCGCCGGCCGACGCGTGGTACTCAAGGGGAACACGACCATCACCCTGCTGGCTGGGCTCCTCTACTCGGCCGGCCAAGTGGTCTCGTGGGAACGACTCGTCGAATGGGTATGGGCCGCCGACTTGCCCGAACATCCGCGGGCCGCGCTGCACAACGCCGTCGCCCGGCTGCGACGTGCCCTCGGCACCGAGAGCATCGAGACGACGGACTGGGGATATCGGTTTCAGGTCGACTCCGCCGAGCTGGACCTACTGCGCTTCGACCGCCTGACCGCGCTCGCCGCACGCCTGGAGTCGGTCGACCGCACCGCTGAGGCCATCGCGGCGCTGGACGAGGCATTCGCCCTCTGGCGGACACCGTTGCTGGGCAACGTAGAGTCCGCCACCCTGCGCAGTGCGGTGGAGCCGCGGCTGGTCGACCGGTACCTCGCAACCGTCGAGGCCCGCGCCGCCCTGCGACTGCGGACCGGCCGGCACAACGGCCTCGCCGACGAGTTGGCAGAGGTGGTACGCCAGCACCCGTTCCGGGAAACGCTTGTCTGCTGGCTGATGATCGCTCTCGTCCGGACCGGACGGCAGACCGAGGCGCTGGCCGCCTACGAGGCGTTGTCCCGGAGCCTGGCCGACGAGCTCGGCATCGCGCCGCTCGCCCCGCTGACCGGCCTCCGCGACCAGATTCTGCGCGGCGAACCGGTCACCGACCGCCTCCTTCTCGGGTCAGATCACGGCGCCGGCCAGCCGGGGAAACCAAACCCGCTTGCGAGTACGCGTGTGGGCGAACCGAAATCCCCGAGGCGAGGGGACCTGAACGATCACACGACCTAATCACTGTCGTGACCAGCAGTTGCCCGACAACGCAATGAAAAGCCGGCCGGCCGGCCGACGCCGAACAGTTGTGGCGCGGCGCCCTGAGCGGCCCTCTCGCCCGGTTCGCCAGGTTCGCCCGGTTCCGCCTCGCGGGTCTGCTGAGCGCCTGGGCCGCCCGGGTAACGTCGAGCAGATCTGGCGGGAGGCGGCCGAGTCGGGCGACACCCTGGCACGTATCCACCTCGCCGTCCTGACGGAGCAGCGGGGCGACTGGTGGACCTGCTCGACCGGCAGGGCCGCACGGCCGAGGCCGCCGAGGTCTGCCGGCAGGCCCTCGCCGCCGGCGACACCACGGCCGCCGCACGGCTCACCGGCCTGCTGCGCTGAGCCGCGAGAAGGCGCGAGAGAGTTACGCCGCAGATCATCGGCGGTTGATGGCGCTGGCGTAGGTGTTTCCAGGCCGCTTCCTGTCGTTTGGACTCGATCTCGGTCCAATGCGTTCCAGAAACGAGCCGCTCAGTCCGTCTCCAGGCCGTCCCAGATTCACCAACGGCGACCGACAACCACCAACGTCACCGTGGTTCCCCAGCTCAGCGCCCAAGGCCCTTGATCACGACGAGGGAACGAAATCCCTGGTGCAATAGTTGGTGAACAACCGGATCACCTCAAAGTTGGTGGCAATCCTCGTCAAAACGGCTCTCTGCCGCCCACCAGCTGCTCTGCGGCCTTGCTGAGCTGCTCGGCGATTCGCGCCAGGATCGGCAATCCTAGACAGCCGGACCATCAGTGATCCCTGAAATGGATCTGCCGAGTAGGTCTCCGGCAGTCGACGCACGAGATTGAGCCGGTACCACGCGTCATGTCGCCGAGCGTGCTCGCGACACGGGCTGGCCGTCACGCTGCGTATGCCCGGCACGGGCTGACGGGCACGCGGTCATGCCAAAGATCATTTCGCGCAATTCATGCGAATAACTCGGTATGGCACTTCAAGCCGGGGCATGGGTCAGGTGGTCCGAGCGGTGTTGCGCGTCGACGGGGTTGCGTTGGCAGGGCGAGTCGCCTATAACTATATCGACGAGAATTCTGCCAACATCTAGGGTGCGAAGCGTGGATTCCTCCTTGTCGGCTACCTGGCAGGTCGAGGGAGATCGCTGGACTTGCGCGCTCGTCGGCGAGATTGATATGCAGAGCGTCTTAGATCTCGACAAAGAGCTCAAGTGGTTTCTTCGGCAGCCAGATTTTCCTGCCGAACTGTCGTTCGACCTCAAGGATGTAACTTTTATCGACAGCGCATCCCTTACCTATCTAGGGGCGTTCTACAGGCGCTACGCCCAAGCTCTGAACGGCAGGGCTATACCCGTGGTCAGGCTTCTCAACGTGCGTCCGTTCCTCCTCCGGGTTCTTGTCATAAGCGGGATGGACACGCTCTTCCATCTAGAACCATAGCGATTCCTATGTTGTCAGAGGTGCGGCCATGGCGGTGCGACTGAAGGTGGCGGATGGGACGTCTGCTGCCGTGCCCGCATCGGTGGCTCTTCTTGCCGCTCCTTCGCCTCCAGGACCATCGCACTACGCGGCGGCGCCGGCGTCGTCGGTGCCCATTCTCACGATCGTTGTAGCTGTGCTGGGCATCCTCGGCACACTTGCGGCCACATGGTTGACGAACTACTTCAATAGCAAGCGCGACGAAAGGCAATGGAGATGGCAGAAGCAACTTCAAGACGAGCGGATTGACCGGGACCGGCAGCAGGAAGCCCTACGGTGGCAGCGTGAGCGCGAGGAGCGTAGGGAGCAATGGGATCGGGAAGACTCAAGGCGTTGGAATAGCGAGCTGGTTACCGTCTACTCCGAACTTGTTTCGAGCCTCATTCAATGGACTCAAACCGCCAAAGTGCTACTGTCGGCTGACTACGATCTGGACGGTGCGCTGATAGTCGAACGCTCCGTGCTCGACGAACTCGAAAGCCTGCGCGCCTCGGTTCTTGCTGCGACGCGGCGAGTCGAGTTGTGGGCCACTGAAGGTGTCCGGGACGCGGCATGGCTGGCCGTCGCCATGTGCGGTCAATTCGGCAGGGCGGCAGGCATGGCACTCGGCCGGAGTAGCCCCGATTTTGACATTTCCCAAGCTCTGGGTCCCCCATTCGATGCGGTCGAGGGTGCGCTTCAGAAAATCCAGCGCGCCATAAGGGTTGATCTTAGAATTGCCACAGATGGCGACGAAAATCCGGCGACCAGTACGCAGTGAACTGATCTCAACAAGATCCGGATAGGAATTGTATTCGTAGTGGGTGAGGTGGAGTGCAGCGGCGACGATATCGCCGATTCGGCGAGGGCTGACGATGGCGTGACGCAGCACACTGCCCCGGTCGCTTTGACGGTCGGGGTCTTGACGAGCCGGCGCAGGTCGTCGAGGTTGCCGGCGAGCCGGTCCATCGAGTCAATGAGCCGCCCTTCGTGGGCAGCACCGGAACCGCATCAGTCGCCGGCGATCCGCCTCTGCTGGGCCTCGACGAAGGCGGCCCACCGCGGATCTTGCACGCTGCTGGCCGGCCGGTAGTAGTCCGCCGCCGAGGAGCGGGTCAGCAGCACCGCCGCCGTCAGCACGAGGACCATCAGCGCCAGCCCCAGCACGGCGCTCACACTGGGATACCAATGCGGCACCAGGTCGTAGAAGAGCCCGTCGACAGCGGAGGCATGCGCGCCCGGTGCCGCCAGCGGAACGTCGCCGGCGCTGAGACCCAGGAGCAGGAGCACAGCGATGGCGCCGAGGACGCACCACGCGACCCATCGCGCCCAGACCAGCGGCCGCCGCACCACCAGTGCCAGCGCCGACGTGATCAGGACCGTCGCGGTGCCGACGACCAGGCTGTACTCGAGGGCCGCGCGCACCAGGTGCACAGCGACTCCCCCATCGGGCTCTGCCATCAGGTACCGGATGCCGGCCGGCCCCAGATGGCGCCACGCCAGCATCGCAATGACCACGATGGCCCCGGCCAGCACGGCGCACCCGGCGAGCAGCACCGAGGCCCGGTGCACGTGCGTGGGCGGATTCACGGCGACAACATAGTTGATGTTCAGTGATTGGTGCAGCAGGCTGGCGGGTTGGGGAGCTCGAACGGCGCGATCGGCCCATCCGGCGCCGACGTGGCCATCAGCACAAGCCGCCCAACGCGCGGTACTGCGGCCGCACGAAGTCACGGGTGCCGATCTGGCCGACTGGTGAGGGCGTCTATCCAGCTGCCGCGGCAAAGTTGCCGACCGCCCGGGGCGCTGTGCAGCTCGAAGGGCAGCAGCGCGAGGTGGATCTCCCGCTGCGGGTCACCGCCAGCACCTGACAGTCCCCAGGTCAGCCAGTGTGCCTATCTGGTCCGGTCAGCCGGTGACGGCTGCTAGGCGCAGGTAGCTGTATACCGTCTCGCGGCTGATGCCGACCTCCCTGGCCGATGCGCACTTCTTCTCGCCGGTGACGACGCGCCCGTGCAGCTGCTATGCCTGCTCGGCATTGAGCGTGGGCTTGCGGCCGGTGTACACGCCGCGCTGCTTGGCCGCGGCGATGCCCACGCGCTGCCGTCCGAGGATCAGGGCGCGCTCGAACTCGGCAAAGGCGTCCATGACGCTCAGCAGCAGGGTGGCCATTGGCGAATCCTCGCCGGTAAACGTCAGGCTCTCCTTGACGAACTCGACCCGTACGCCCTTGCCGGTCAGCGTGCGCACAAGCCGGCGCAGGTCGTCGAGGTTGCGGGCGAGCGGGCCATCGAGTGCACGATGACGGTGTCGCCATCGCGGATGAACGCGATTAGCTGGTCGAGCTTCGGCCAGGTGGTGTCCTTGCCGAACGCCTGGCGCGACTACGGGACCTCACCGCGCAGGCCATCGTCGACCGCACGCGCCGAAACAACACCGCACGAACCTCAAAACGGTGGGTTTTCGGTGGGTGATCTCGATCCAAGAAAGACGGTGACCTACGTTTCCGCAGGTCACCGGCTTGTTTTTGTTGGGCTGACAGTGTCCTGGCTGACAGCTGTCGGGCTGACAGGATTTGAACCTGCGACCCCTTGACCCCCAGTAGTCCGGTGGCCCAGCGGCGTGCCAGAGCATGTTTTCCCTGATCGCCGCAAGCATAAATCAGCCGAGTAAAGGAGTCCGACGACGGCGCTCTCCCGGGGACCGACTCGGCTTCATAGCGCTTACTTAATCCGTTGCGAGGTCATCAGCTCGGCGATCCGGTCCGTGGCCTGCAGACGCCGGGCGGCGTTGGCCCGGGTGCAATAGCGCATCAGCGTGGCCGGGTCATGACCGAGCCGCTCGGCGACCTCGTGGACGCCGTAGCCGGCATCCAGCAGACTCGACGCGATCAGATGCCGAATCTGATGCGGGCCGATCGCCCGCACCTTCGCGGCCAGGGAAAGCTGATTGGACCGGCCAGTGTGGCCGCCCGCAACCACCTTCCGGTCAGCACCGACCGGCCGGGCGGCTGTCGCGATGCGACCGAAGCTCGGTACGAACGGACATTGAAGTAAATCTTAACGAACGGTTAGGGTTACGTGTCGCCTACATAAGACAGTCTTCAATGAAGGCCATCACGTGGAGATTCGCCGGAAACGGGGGCCTTTCCATGGGTACGCGTCTCGGCTTCGTTCTTACTGCGCTTTTTTCCGCATTCGTGCTGTTCGGCACTTCGGCCGTCGATTCGGCCACCGCGAATGGTCGCACGCCGGTTCGCGCGCCCGTTCATGACCACGCCCAGGCCCAACTCGACGACCATGGCGACGAGCGGGCGCACATGGCCGAAGATCTGGCCGGGACGCCGATGACGGTCATCGAGCAGCAGACCGCCGCCAATGCGGCACGGATCCAGAAGGTGACCGGCGTACGCCCCGGAACGGCGCGGCTCAAGGCTTCCGTGGCCGCTGATCCCGGATTGTCGGGATCGTGGAGTCCGGTGGTCAGCACGCCTGTCGTCCCGGTGTTCGATGCGGTGCTGCCGAACGGCAAGGTGCTGATCTGGGACTCGGTCGGCGACAACGCGGCGGAGTCCTATCCCGTTCACGACTTCACCCGCGCGATGGTCTGGAATCCCGCGGACGATTCGTACAAACGGGTCGACCTCCAGGGCTCGAACATCTTTTGTGCGGGATTTGCGCATCTCGCCGACGGCAACATTCTGGTCGCCGGCGGAAATGCCGACGCCGCGCTCGACGGAACGGTCCAGACCCACGTCTTCGATTGGCAGACCGAAACGTGGACGCGCGGCAATGACATGGCCGCCGCGAGGTGGTATCCGTCCGTCGCGGAAACGGCGAACGGCGAGGAAGTCATCGTCGGCGGTGGTCCCGCGACCGCGGAGGTCTACCAGGCAAATGGGACCATCCGGGCATTGACCGGGTTCACCAAGTACGGCGGGCGGGCCTACCCGTTCATGGGTTCCCGGCCGGACACGCAGTTGGGTCTTTTCGGGCCGTATACCGCCGCCTACACGGTCAACACGTCGGGCAACGGCGTCATCACGGCCACGGGTACGCGGGACGCGATCCACCGGGACTACGGCAGCTTCGCCACGTACGACATCGGTAAGTCGGTCGTCGTCGGGGGCGGCACCATCACCGAGGGCGGGGTCCCGAAGGTACCGACCCGCACCGCCGTCATCGTGAACAACAGCGCCGGGCTGACGCCGGCCTTCGCGGCGACCGGCTCGCTGTCCACCGGCCGGCGGCAGCTGAACGCGACCCTGCTCGCCGACGGCTCGGTACTGGCGACCGGCGGCCTGACCAGCTCGGCGACCTCGAGCCTGGTCGACCTCAACAACGCGGCGACGTCGGCCGAGCGCTGGGACCCGGCGACCGGCCAGTGGACCGTGCTGGCGAGCGCGACCCGTATCCGGCAGTACCACTCGACGGCCCTGCTCCTGCCGGACGGCCGGGTCATGACGGGCGGCGGCGGAGTGTGCGGCGTCTGCATGACGGTCGGGTATCTCGAGAAGAACATCGAGTACTTCACCCCGCCGTACCTCTACGCGAAGGACGGCAGCGGCGGACCGGCGGCGCGCCCGGCCATCTCGACGGCGCCGGCCACGGTCGGGATCGGCGGAAGCTTCGCGGTCACGTCCCCGGAGGCGGCTGACATCCGGAAGGTCGCGCTGGTCGGCCTGGCCGACGTGACCCACGGGGTCAACCAGGGCCAGCGCTACGTGCCGCTGAAGTTCACGGCCTCCGGCACCACCTTGACGGTCACGGGCCCGCAGAACGGGGGCGTCGCCCCGCCCGGCTACTACATGCTGTTCATCCTCGACGCCGCCGGCGTCCCGTCAATCGCGAAGATCATCCAGGTCGCCAAGGGCCCGAACCCGCTGGCGAGCCCGGTCAAGAACAGCACGGGCCGCTGCGTCGACGTGCCGTCGTCCGCGTTGGCCATCAAGACCTACCTGCAGGCGTACACCTGCAATGCCACGAAGGCGCAGGCCCTGACCCGCCTGCCGGACGACAAGTCGCAGCGAGTCCTCGGCAACTGCCTGGACGTGCCGTCGCGCAACTTCGTCGCGGGACAGCGAATCTGGACCTACACGTGCAACAACACCCCCGCCCAGACATGGCAGTTCGGCACCGACGCAACGATTCGCCCGGCCGCCAGCACGGGGCTCTGCCTGGCCGCCGCCTCGTCGGCCAACAACGCCGCCATCCAACTGGCGACCTGTAGCGGGGCTGCCCTCCAAAAGTGGACGTGGTAGCGCGGGATCTGGCGGTTCTGGCGGACGCGGGACGACTGTCACTGCCGCCATCACCGGCGCGGACCATTCTGGAGATGCCGGCCGAGGCTCCAAGCGCACGCCGGACTGCGGTGGGAACCGCCGGCGCCCCCGCTAGGAGGTGGTGACCCGGTAGATGACGCCCGCCAGGTCGTCGCTCACATAGAGGGCTTGGTCGGGACCCTGGACTGCCATGACCGGGCGGCCCCAGCGGGAGCCGTCCGCACTCTGGAAGCCGGTAAGCAGTGTCCGCTGGGGGCCTAGGGTGCCGTCCTTCCAGGTGAAGAAGGACACCTCCGGCGGGCGGGGTGGCTTGCGGTTCCAGGAGCCGTGAACGCCCACCAGGGCGCCGGGGCCGTAACCGCCGGGCAGGCCGGATGAGGTCACGAAGCTCATGCCGAGCGGGGCCGAATGGGCGCCCATACCCTGCTCGACCGGGGGCAAGGTGGCGCAGTCCAGCCTCGTACCATCCGGATTTGTCTGGATGTCCCGGACGAAGGGGCGGTTGGTGTAGCTCAGCGGGGAGTCCTTCTTGCCGGGCTGGAGGTCGGGGTCGGGGTTGCAGTACGGCCAGCCGAGGTCGCGGCCCTGGGTTAGGCGGGCCAAGGGCTCCAGAGGCTGGTCGTTCACGTACCACTGCATGACCTTGCCCCGGTCGTCGCCGGCGTACGGATAGCCGATGTTGTCGCGGTTGTTGACGGCCGTCCAGACTCCGCCGTCGGGATCGATCGCCAGGCCGGTGCCGTTGCGAACGCCTCGGGCGAAGGTCGACGCCTTCCCGCCGCCGGGCGGGACGCGCAGAATCGAGGCCCGCTCCGGGTCGGCGTCGCGGTCGTCGGCTGAGATGTTGCCGGTCGAGCCGACCGAGATGTAGAGGGCGCCGTCCTTGCCGACCGCCACGCTTTTGAGGGCGTGGGCGTAGGCGCCGCCCAGCTCGGGGCTCTTCTTGTCGGGGAGGCCATCGACCACGACCCTGCTGCCCGACACCGCGCCGTTGCGGTACGTGAAGGAGTCGAGCTGGTCGCTCTCGGCCACGTACAACGTGGTGCCGCTGAACGCCAGGCCGTGCGGCTGATCGAGGCCGCCGACCAACGTGCTCTGCGACGCGACGGAGCCGCCGGGGATCAGCGCGACGACGTCGCCGAACTTCGGCCGGGAGACCAGCAGCCGGCGGTCGGGGGTCCAGGCCAGCAGGCGGGCGCCGGGCAGCCGCGCCCACACGCTGATCGTCCAGCCGGGCGGCGCCATCAGGGTCCTCGTCCGGTCGAAGGGAGCCGCGGCGGTGCCGGCCGGCGTGCGCACGTCCGCCGGCACCAAGGCCGGCACGTCGACCGTGCCCGAGGACGGCGGCAGCGTCGCACGCGGCGGCTCGGACGCGCCCGAGGACGGTGACGAGCACGCCGCCATCGTGAGCGCCAGACCACCGGCCACCATGGCGTGCAACGGGGCTCTTTTCACCACTGCATTTCTACCTACGGTTGCACCGCTCGCCAAGCCGCGCCGGCCTTGATACGCCATCACCGGCTTCAGCCGGCTCATCGAGCACCACTCGGGCATGATCCTTGGGCACCACCAAGATCGGCCAATCTCGAATGGGACGTTCGTCGATGAGCAAGATCGGTCGCCTGGTGAGTGGCGGGTGAACCGGGCGGCATCGGCCAGCAGCGGCGTGAACCGTTGCACCCACCGGAAGATGATCAGCCCTCAGGTCATCGAGCTGATCGTGGCGGTCCGCAAAGACCCCGTCCAGCGGGGCCGCCAAGCGATACCAGCCCACCGGCCGGCCACCCGGCCCCCACCGAAAAAGAAGAACCCCTGAACCCACAACCGTGGGTTCAGGGGTTTCCGATGTCTTGAGACATCACACGGTCGGGCTGACAGGATTTGAACCTGCGACCCCTTGACCCCCAGCTGGGTCAGAGTCAAGTGGTGACCAGTACAAGCGTTCCAAAGTCCTGGTAGGAGCGGCGGTGTTGATCGGTCTGGTGTGGCTTCTGGCGGTGTGGGTGACAAGATCGTCTCCCAGATTTCTCCCAAGCGGAGGGGTCGCCTACCTGAGCGGGCATCCCGTCGCGCAGGCAACGCCCGGCCGGGCCGCGCCTGCCCGGGCAAGGTGGAGCACCCCACGTCTGACCGACCTTGCCCGGGCAGGCGCGGTCTGGCTGCCTCCCGGTGTGCGATGGAGACCCGCCGGGCTTGGCATCCCAGAGCCGCCGGGTCCAGGGCGGGTAGCTCGGCCGCCGGAGGCATAGTCCGGGTGCAGGGTCGGAGATCCTGCCCGCCGGAGGCTGGCATTCGGGTGCACGCGAGCAGGATATCCACACTCAGGGACCGGGCATCTCGGACGAAGAATGAGAGGGGGCGTCCTGCCACGAAGGAGGAGAACGATGGATGTTTTATCCTGGATTATACTCATCGTCCTCGCGTGCGTGGGAACGTGGACTTGGTACTGGGTTATCAAAGCAGCCGTCCGGAACGGCACGGTCGAGGCTCATTTCGCGATCCACGGGCGGCCGCCAGCCCCTGTCCGGCAGGCCGTTGCCCCGGTCATCCCTCCGGAGCCCCCTCGAATGAACGGCTACGTGGCCAAGAACTGTGGGGCCACCACCGACCACAACCCGCATAAGATCGCGACCATCGATGGCGGCCGGATGTGTCCCGGCTATCCCGCTCAGACCCCCTGACTGCAGCCAGAGAGTTTGGGCAAGGCCGGCCATCGAGGCAGTAGGCCGCTCCTCGCGAGACCGCAAGCCCCGGCATCTCGTCACGCGGGATATCGGGGCTTCTTCGTGCTCCGCCGTGCCGCCCATCTCACCTGCCGGGCCGCGCCGTGAGCGAAGCGGCAAGGCGCGGACGGCCGGCGAAGTGGCCCGCGCGCGGCCCGAAGGGCCGCCTTGAAGATGTAGAGGAAGTTCTCAC
>NZ_JAOSZE010000063.1 GCF_025630775.1 Actinoplanes sp. KI2 | reverse complement strand
ACCGCGCCGTTCGACGATCAGACGCATGGGACGATCGCGCCGTTCGACGATCAGACGCACGGAACGACCGTGCCGTTTGAGGGTCCTGCGCCGCGGACGATCGCGATCCCGGAGGGCTTGCTGACGCTGCGGGAGCGGTTCACCGATCGGCTCTGGGTCGCCGACGCCGATGTGCCGGGCACGATGGTCGACTATCTGGCGCGGCACGGGCGGCCGATCCGGTATTCGTACACCGACCGGGACTGGCCGTTGGAGACCTATCAAAATTCCTATTCCGTACGGCCGGGCAGCGCCGAAATGCCGAGTGCGGGGCGACCGCTGACCGGCCGGGTGCTGGCCGAGCTTGCCGGGCGGGGCGTCCTGGTCGCGCCGATCACGCTGCACACGGGGGTCGCGTCGGCCGAGGTGGACGAGCCGCCGTATCCGGAATGGTTCGAGATTCCGCAGGCCACCGCCGAACTGATCCGGCACGTGCACGCGGCCGGGGGCCGAGTCGTCGCCGTCGGCACGACGGTGGTGCGGGCGCTGGAGACAACCGGTGGTGCGGCCTGCAGCGGTTGGACCGACCTGATGATCGGCCCCGAACGCCGGGTCCGGGTGGTGGACGGGCTGCTCACCGGCCTGCACGAGCCGCGCGCCTCGCACCTGCGCATGCTCACCGCGATTGCCGGCGAGGAGGCGCTGCGGGCCGCCTACGCCGAGGCGCTGCGCGGCCGCTACCTGTGGCACGAGTTCGGCGACGTCCACCTGATCCTGTCCGGCGCCCGCCTGGCCGGCCCGACGACCGCGACCGCCAGGAACAGCACGACGACGACACCCGACCAGGACGCGGCGACGAGCACCCACGACCACGACGCAGCGACAGAAGCCCGCCACCGAGGCGGCAAGACAACGGCGCCCAACCGGGACGCGGTGACGGGCGCGCGCAACCGGGACACGGCGGCAGGCGCCCACAACCGGGACACGGCGGCAGGCGCCCACAACCGGGACACGGCGGCAGGCGCCCACAACCGGGACACGGCGGCAGGCGCCCACAACCGGGACACGGCGACAGGCGGCCACAACCGGGACACGGCGATGGGTGCGCACGATCCGGCAGGATCAGGCGCGCATCACCGTGGCGATGGGGATGCCGGCGGCTCGCAGGGCCGGGATGAAGCCGCCCAGGACGCCGGCCACGATTCCCGCGATGATGCCGGCCACGCCGGCCTCCCAGGGGAACTGGACGTTGTGCAGGAGCGGCTGTGAATCGCCCAGCAGCATGGAGACGACCTTGAGTGCGGCGGCGCTTGCCGCGATTGCTGCGGCGGCGGTGAGCAGGCCGGTCAGCAGCGTCTCGGCCAGCACGATGCCGGCCAGCAGGGTGCGCGGCGTGCCGACGGCGCGGCGCAGGGCGAATTCCTCGACGCGTTCGCCGACCGTTGCGAGGCCGACGTTGAGGATGCCGGCCACGCCGATGAGCAGAACGAGTCCGGCCATCGAGAAGAAGATCAGGCGCATCAGCGTCAGCTCTTTGCCGCGCTCCTTGTGGGAGTCCACCGTGGAGATCGACGTTTCGACGCCCAGGCCGCGCAGCTTGGCCGTGAGCACCTGCTCCACCGGGGTCGACGGCTGGAACATGACCTGTAACCCGCTGCCGGTGTTGGGGTCGGACAGCCCGCTCGTCGGCAGCCAGTTGGTCAGCTCGTCGGCCCGGGCGTACGCGTGTGGTTGCGAGTCGCCGTCGTCGATCACACCGATGAACTGCGGCGTGATGTTGTTGGCCGCCCCGTTGACCCGCATCTCGGCGGGCACATGATGCCGGCTGAAGCCCTTCGCCGCCTCCTGGTTGAGCACCAGCCGGGGCGCCAGCGCGGGCACGGTGGTGAAGTCCAGCCACCGGCCCGACTGCTGGTGGAACGGCCGGAACACCCGGACGTCCCCGGTCAGCGCGATGAGTCGCAGCTCGACGGCCTCGCCCTTCGGGCCGCCCTGGGCCTCGCAGTGGCCGTCGCCGTAGCAGACCCGGGCGTCGCCCCAGTTCTCGTCCAACGGGGAGCCGCCCGGGTTGACCGGGGTGACGCCGGGCTCGCCGATGATCGCCGACATGTCCATCGTCGCCACCGCGTCGGACCGGCCGCGCAGGGTGCTGGTCACCACCTCGGCGGTCCCGGGGGCCGGCGCAAAGCCCATGACCCGGGTGCCGTCGATGCCGTTGGTGAGTTCCAGGTCGGACAGCAGCGCCCGCTCGGCGATGCTCGCGCCGGCCTGCACCACCACGACCGCGAGCACCCCGAGGAAGAGGCTCACCATCGACAGCAGCGTGCGCAGCTTGCGGGCCCGGATGCCCTGCAGGCCGATGATCAGCGACGACCGGAGCCGGCCGGAGAGTCGGATCATGCCGGCACCCGCTCGGTGAGCACGCCGTCGACGAGGTCGAGGATTCGGCCCATCCGCGCCGCGTGGTCTCGGTCGTGGGTGACCAGGATCAGGCCGCAGCCGTGCTCGGTCGCCCCGAGCAGGGCGTCGATCACCAGCGTGCCGGTTTCGGTGTCGAGCGCGCCGGTTGGCTCGTCGGCCAGCAGGATGCGAGGGTTGCGAACCAGGGCCCGCGCGATCGCTACCCGCTGCTGCTCGCCGCCGGACATCTTGGCCGGTCGGTTCTTCGCCAGGTGGGCGATGCCGACCTGGTCCAGGGCCGCCATCACCCGCTTGCGCCGCTCCCGCCGGGGCAGCCAGCCCTGGCCGTTGACCAGTGCCATCGCCACGTTCTGGGCCGCGGTCAGGTGCTTGAGCAGGAAGAACCGCTGGAACACGAAGCCGAAGTGGGAGCTGCGCAGCTTCGCGGCCCGGCGCTCGGGCAGGCGGCTGATGTCCTCGCCGGCTAGCAGGTACCGGCCCGCGTCCGGCCGGTCGAACAACCCGACCACGCTCAGCAGGGTGCTCTTGCCCGAGCCGGAGCGGCCGACAATGGCCACGCTCTCGCCGGCCCGCACGGTGAGATCGACGCCGTCGAGGATCGTGCGCGGCTCCTGCTGGCCCTTGAGCACCTTGGTGATGCCGGTCAGCTCAACCAGCGGCTCTGCGACCAGGCTCATCCGGGCGCCCCCGAGCCGCCCTGGTCGGTGTTCGGCGCGGCGGTCGGCAGGTCCGGGCCCGGGACGGCGATCGTCTCGTCGCCCTTCAGTCCCTTGCGGATCTCGATGACCTTGCCGTCGGTGATGCCGAGCGTGACGTCGACGGTTCTGCGGGTGCGGTCCGGCCCGACGATGTCCACCTTGCCCTTGCCCTGCACCCCGGCGACCGCCTCGACCGGCAGCACCATCGCCTGCGTGGCCTTGGCGGTGATCACGTCGAGCGTCACGGCGGCGCCGTTGATCAGCTTGACGCCGGCGGGCGCGGTGCAGACCAGCCGCATGCCGGTCGGCTCGGAGCCTTCGGCCGAGCCACCGGCCGACGGGTCTTCGACCGCCCCCTGGGGCGGGCCGGCGGACGGCGGCGCGGAGGGATTGGTGGTCGGCGGCGGTTCGGGGATCGTCCCGGCGGGCAGTGCGGCGATCGTGCCGAGCGCCCGGCACGGGAAGGGGCCGGGGCCGTTCTTGATCTGACCGCGCACGGTCTGCACGGACCCGGAGATCCGGTACGCCTGGGAGCTGTCGATCTCGGCGACGATGCCGTACCCGGAGTGCTTCGCCGACGCCACCGGCATGCCGGCCGTGACGGCGGCATGGTCGGCCATGAGCCGGCCGGCGAAAGTGGAGCCGGTCGGGATGTACACCCGGTTCGGCGCCCCGTCCCGCCACACCGAGCCCACCCACAGCGGCTCGGTCGCGGGTTTGGCCGACGGCTGCCGGTTCACGTACCGGATCTCGCCGCTGACCGGCGCGACGATGCCGAACACCGGGTCGATCTCGACCTTGCCGGTGAGACTGAGTTGGTTGGTCAGGTCCTGCCGGGTGGGTTTCACCGTGGTCAGCACCGTGCCGCGCGGCTCGAGCCCGGGCGTGTCCGACTTCTCGGCCTGCGACGTGCACCCGCACAGCAGAGCGCCGGCCGCGGCCACCACCCCGAGGCAGGCGAGCCTGCGTCTGTCCAACGGATCCCCCTAGCGGTCCGGGGAGCCAGCGATGATCACCGATCGGCTCCGCGGTCGAGACCCTACCTGGATCATGCAAGCCCGCCGCCGCTCCGGGCCCGGCCGAGACGGCCCCCGGCAGAAGACGGCCCCCGACCGGAGACGGCCCCCGGCAGAAGACGGCCCCCGACCGGAGACGGCCCCCGGCAGAAGACGGCCCCCGACCGGAGACGGCCCCCGGTAGAAGACGGCCCCCGACCGGAGACGGGCTCCGACCGGAGAACCGGCGCGCATCCACCGGCGGGTTAGGGCCGGCCGCCGTACGAGGGATGGCCCACCGGCTCTTCCGGTGATCATTCATGAACAACGGCCCACCTGGGGATACGCTCCCTGCCGTGGCGACGCGCGTGGTGGTGCTGGGTGCGGGATTCGGCGGGCTCGAGCTGGCGACGGAGGTGTCCGGCCGCTGCGGCGCCGATGCGCAGGTGACCCTGATCGACCGGGCCGAGGGGTTCGTCTTCGGTTTCTCGAAACTGGACGTGATGTTCGGCCGGCGACAGGCCGAGCAGGTGCTGCACCGCTACGCCCAGATGGTCAGCCCCAGCGTGCGGTTCATCGGCGCGACGGTCACCGGCATCGACCCGGCGACCCGGCATGTCGAGACCACCGCCGGTGACTTCGACGCCGACGTCCTCGTCGTGGCGCTCGGCGCCGACCTGCACCCCGAGGCGACGCCCGGCCTGGTCGAGGGCGGCCACGAGTTCTACACCTTCGCGGGCGCGTGCCGGGCCCGGGACGCGCTGCGGGACTTCGCCGGCGGCAAGGTGGTCGTGGCCGTCACCTCGACACCGTTCAAATGCCCGCCCGCTCCGAGCGAGACGGCTTTGCTCGTACACGAAATGCTGGAAGCTCGTGGCCTGCGCGACCGTTCGGAGATTTCCCTGGTGATGCCGCTCGGGAAGCCGATCCCGCCGTCGCCGGCGGCGTCGGAGGCCGTGCTGGCGGCGTTCGCCGAGCGCGGCATCGAGTGGGTGCCCGAGCGGCTGGTCCGCGAGCTCGACCCGGCCCGCAAGGTCGCCGTCCTCGGTGCCGGGAGCGGCGAAAGCGGCGGCGGCGAGCTGCCCTACGACCTGTTCCTCGGCGTGCCCGTGCATCGCGTGCCGCAGGTCGTGGCCGACTCCGGGCTCGCCGTGGACGGCTGGGTCCCGGTCGATCCGCTCACCTTGGAGACCAAATTCCCGGATGTGTACGCCGTGGGCGACGTCACCAGCATCGGCACTCCCAAGGCCGGCGTCTTCGCCGAGGGTCAGGCGGCCGCGGCGGCGGCCCGCATCGTCGCCAAGGTCAAAGGCCGGACCCCGGACACCGTGTACGACGGGCACGGCGTCTGTTATCTGGAGTTCGGCCACGATCGGGTGGCCAAGGTGGGTGTCACCTTCGTCGCCGGTCAACCGCCGGTCGGCGACCTGGAGGGCCCTTCGGCCGCCCTGGCCGCCGACAAGACAGCGTTCGGCGCGAATCGGATCCGCCGCTGGTTCGGCCACGAATGGGCGTGATCTAGGAGGGACCGTGGTTCACCCACGAGCGGGGTGATCTACGGCGCGACGCCCTTGGCGACCGCCGTGACCGAGCCCTGATTTATGCCGTTCACCGAGCAGGTCTTCGTCGCCAGCGGGACGAAGACCGACTTGGTCTCGTCCGGCGGGTAGACCCGGTAGCCACGGACGCTGACCGGCTTGCACTGGGCCGCGTCGTAGAAGCCCACGTCGTGCGTGGCGAGCATGGAATGCGCGGCGCCACCGGCGGCTAGCTTGATCGTGCCGCTCGGCGCCTCGGTCTCGGCGCGGGCGAACGGCGCGTTGACCCGGTGCTCGTCGGCGCCCGCTACCCAGTGGACGCCGGGAAAGCCGGTCAGCGTGCAGGCGTGGCCCGAGACATTCTTGAACCTCAGCGGCGTGTACGTGGTGCCGGCCGCGCCGTCTCCCTCGCCCAGCGAAAGTTTGAGGTCACCAGTGTGACACCGTGGCGTGCTCGCCGACTTCGTAGCCGCGCCGGAGGCGGGAATCCGGCCGGAGCCGGTACCCGCGGCCGTGGTCGGGGCCGTGGTCGGGGCCGTGCCGGTCCCGGCGCCCGGCGAGCCGGCCGGAGTGGTGGACGTCACCGTGGTGGTCGGGGCGGCCGTGGGAGTGCCGCTCGACGACGAACAGCCGGCGGCGAACAGGAGTGGCGCGGCGGCCAGGGCCAGGAGTCGTTTCATGACAACAGTGATATCCCCCTTGGATCACCGGAACCTCACGAACTCGTGCCGCGATGGTGTTTCTTGACGTAGGTGTAACCCGGCTCGAGCGGTTTGCCGTCGACCTGCTCGTGCAGCGTGATCTGTTTCTCCGATGCGTGCGCCCCGGGCGGGAGCTTGCGCACGAACCCGTTGACGAGGTGGTCGCGCCGCTCGCTGGCCTCGTCGTCGTCCGGGTCGGCCGGCTCGACCAGCGGCGCATAGAAGAGCATGCTGACCGGCTTCTGCCCGGCCACCGCCGGGTACCACGGATAGCCGGAGGACTCGACGCTGCCCTCGACCCGGGTCAGGTACCCCTCCCGGATCAGCTGGTCGACGGCGTTGCGCAGCAGGAACGCGGCCTTGGCGCCCCGGCCGAGCCCGGTCTGCGCGGCCAGCCCGGCCTCGGCGAGCACCGCGCTGCCGTCCTCGAAGACCCGGCCCTGTTTCCGCACGGCGGCGAGCACCCGCCCCCGGTTGGAGGGGCCGGCCTCGAACTCGCGGGTGACGACCTTCGGGTCGTACTCGTGGAAGTAGTTGATCCCGTCGACGTTGATCGGCTCGTCGAGGGCCGTGGTGCGCACCAGCACCTCGGCCTTGCCGACCGGCCAGACGACCGTGACCAGCACGCCGGGGTGCAGGTCGAGCGGCCAGGCGAGGCCGGTGAGCTGCCACTCGACGTCCTCCCGGAGGGTGGATTCGAAGACCGGCCGGGTGGCGGTGCGGCCGCGCGCTCGATGCTCCAGAACAACCGAGATGGCCGCCCGGTCGCGAAGGAAGCCGACGCACTCCTCGGGCACGGCGCAGACCCCGTCCACCAGGTCGGACCGCCACAGCGCCAGCCGGCGCGTCGCCGTCTTCATGTGAGCCCGTCCTTCGGTCAGGAATCGAGAAGCGCCTGCTGACAGCCGCGACAAGAGTACGACTGGTTAGGTTAGATCAAGCCGAGCGCCCGGCCCGCGGAAAGCCGAGCGTCCGCCCGTAGAAAGCCGAGCGCCCGGCCCGTAGAAAGCCGAGCGCCCGGCCCGGAGGAGAGCCGTGCGCCCGACCCGAGGAGACGCGATGCCCAAGGCCGCGCAGACCGCCGCCGACAGCCACGACCTGATCCGCGTGCACGGCGCACGGGTCAACAACCTGAAGGATGTCAGCGTCGAGATCCCGAAGCGCCGGCTCACGGTGTTCACCGGCGTCTCCGGCTCGGGCAAGAGCTCGCTGGTCTTCGGCACCATCGCGGCCGAGTCGCAGCGGTTGATCAACGAGACGTACAGCGCGTTCGTGCAGGGCTTCATGCCGTCGCTGGCCCGGCCGGACGTCGACGTGCTCGACGGGCTGACCACCGCGATCCTGGTCGACCAGGAGCGGATGGGCGGCGACGTGCGCTCGACCGTGGGCACCGCGACCGACGCGAACGCGATGCTGCGCATCCTGTTCAGCCGCCTCGGCGACCCGCACATCGGCTCGCCCCAGGCGTACTCGTTCAATGTTCCCTCGGTCAGCGGGGCCGGCGCGGTCACCATCGAGAAGGCCGGCCAGAAGACCAAGGAGCGGCGCAGCTTCAGCATTCTCGGCGGCATGTGCCCGCGCTGCGAGGGCCGCGGCTCGGTCAACGACATCAACCTCGCCGAGCTGTACGACGAGGAAAAGTCGATCAACGGGGGCGCCATCAAGATCCCCGGCTACAGCATGGAGGGCTGGTACGGCCGGATCTTCCGCGGCGTCGGGTACTTCGACCCGGACAAGCCGATCAAGAAGTACACCAAGAGGGAGCTGAACGACCTCCTCTACAAGGAGCCGACCAAGGTCAAGATCGAGGGCATCAACCTCACCTACTCGGGGCTGATCCCGGCGATCCAGCGGTCGATGCTCTCCAAGGACATCGACGCCCTGCAGCCGCACATCCGCGCGTTCGTCGAGCGGGTCGCGATCTTCAGCACCTGCCCCGACTGCGGCGGCACCCGGCTCGCCGCCGAGGCCCGCTCCTCGAAGATCAAGGGGCTCAACATCGCGGACTGCTGCGCCATGCAGATCAGCGACCTCGCCGAGTGGGTCCGCGGGCTCCGCGAGCCGTCGGTCGCGCCGCTGCTCACCGCGCTCGGCGAGACGCTGGACTCGTTCGTCGAGATCGGCCTCGGTTACCTGTCGCTGGACCGGCCGTCCGGCACCCTGTCCGGCGGCGAGGCGCAGCGGACCAAGATGATCCGGCACCTCGGCTCGGCGCTGACCGACGTCACGTACGTCTTCGACGAGCCCACCATCGGCCTGCACCCGCACGACATCCAGCGGATGAACGACCTGCTGATCCAGCTGCGGGACAAGGGCAACACGGTGCTGGTCGTCGAGCACAAGCCGGAAGCGATCGCGATCGCCGACCACGTGGTCGACCTCGGGCCGGGCGCGGGCGGCGCCGGCGGCGAGGTCGTCTTCGAAGGCACCGTCAAGGGCCTGCGCACCAGCGGCACCCTCACCGGGCGGCACCTCGACGACCGGGCCGCGCTCAAGGACGAGGTGCGAAAGGCCCAAGGCGCTTTGGAGGTACGCGGAGCCGACACGCACAACCTGCAGAACGTGCACGTCGACATCCCGCTCGGCGTGCTCGTGGTCGTCACCGGCGTGGCCGGCTCGGGCAAGAGCTCGCTCATCCACGGTTCGGTGTCCCCGCGGGACGGCGTGGTCTCCGTCGACCAGGGCGCGATCCGGGGCTCGCGGCGCAGCAGCCCGGCCACGTACACGGGCCTGCTCGAACCCATCCGCAAAGCGTTCGCGAAGGTCAATGCGGTGAAACCGGCGCTGTTCAGCGCCAACTCCGAGGGCGCCTGCCCGAACTGCAACGGCGCCGGCGTCATCTACACCGACCTGGGCATCCTGGCCAGCGTCGCGACCACCTGCGAGGTGTGCGAGGGCAAACGCTTCGACGCGTCGGTGCTCGAATACAAGCTGGGCGGCAAGGACATCAGCGAGGTCCTGGCCATGCCGGTGACCGAGGCCGAACAGTTCTTCGGCGCCGGCGACGCGAAGATCCCCGCCGCGCACGCGATCCTCGCTCGCCTGGCCGACGTGGGCCTGGGCTACCTGAGCCTGGGCCAGCCGCTCACCACCCTGTCCGGCGGCGAGCGGCAGCGCCTCAAGCTCGCCACCCACCTGGGCGAGAAGGGCGGCATCTACGTCCTCGACGAGCCCACCACCGGCCTGCACCTGGCCGACGTGGAAAACCTGCTGGGCCTGCTGGACCGCATCGTCGACGCCGGCAAGTCGGTCATCGTCATCGAACACCACCAGGCCGTGATGGCCCACGCCGACTGGATCATCGACCTGGGCCCGGGCGCCGGCCACGACGGCGGCCGAGTGGTCTTCGAGGGCACCCCGGCCGCCCTGGTGGCCGACCGCACCACCCTGACCGGCCGCCACCTCGCCGACTACGTGGGCGCCTGATCACGGGGGCGGCGGTGCTAGCATTGCTATCACTTGTTCGTAGGTGGAGGTGAGCCGTGGCGGCCCTCAGCATTCGGGATCTGGACGACTCCGTACGCGAGAAACTGCGTCAGCGCGCGGCACGCCACGGCAGGTCGATGGAGGCCGAGATCCGCGCCATCCTGACCGAGGCCGTCGACGACGACGGGCCCCGGCCCGACCTGTTCAGCGCCCTGACGGAGCGGTTCGCCCGCCTCGGCGGCGTCGACCTGCAACCGCCGGCGCGCAACACGCCAACGCGCGCGGCGGACCTGCCGGAATGATCGTTCTCGACACCAACGTCGTTTCCGAGCTCATGCGCGCCGAACCGGCGGCCGCCGTCCTCGCCTGGACGCAGCAAAACTCCAGCAGTGGCCTCTACACGACAACCGTCACCGTCGCCGAGATCCGTTACGGCATCGCGCGGCTGCCCGAGGGGCGCCGCCGCGAGACTCTCCACCAGGCCGCCAACGAGATCTTCGCGGCGTTCCCTCGCCAGGTTCTCCCCTTCGACCTGGCGGCGGCCAACGTCTACGCGGACGTCGTCACTGTCCGGGAAGGACTGGGGACCCCGATCGACGGATTCGACGCCCAGATCGCCGCCATCTGCCGCTCCCAGGCGGCCGCGCTCGCCACCCGCAACACCAAAGACTTCAGCAACACCGGAATTGCCCTCGTCGATCCTTGGCAGGCGCCGTAACGGGCTCGCTCGGGCGTCAGGCGCTCATGCCGCCGTCCACGACCAGGGTTGCGCCGGTCATGAAGGCGCTGTCCGGGCCCGCCAGGAACAGCACCGCCGCCGCGATCTCGTCCGGCGTGGCGTGGCGGCGCAGCGGGATCATCTCGTCGAACACCTGGGCGGCGCGGTCGGCCGGCGCGCCCGTGGCCGCCACCTCGATGGCGTGCTGGAAGTCGTTGTCGATCGGCCCCGGGTGGATGGTGTTGACCCGGATCGCCCGGGAGGCGACCTCCTTGGCCAGCGTGCGCATCAGGCCCACCAGCGCGTGCTTGGCCGTGGCGTACGCGCTGATTCCGGGGTCGGAGGTCAGGCCCACCACGCTGGAGTTGATGATGATGCGGCCGCCGTCGGGCAGGGTCGGCAGGCTGTATTTGCAGGTCAGGAACGATCCTCGGACGTGCACGGCGAGCACCCGGTCGAACTCGTCGTCGGGGTACTCGGCGACGGGGGCGATCACCCCGGCCACGCCGGCGTTGCTGAAGACGATGTCGAGGCGTCCGAACCGGGCGATCGTGGCGCGTACGGCCGCCCGCACCGAGGCGGCGTCGGTCACGTCGGTGCGCAGAACGGCCGCCACGTCGTCGCCGAACTCGGCCCGGCACGCGGCCAGGCCGTCGGGCGCGATGCCGGCCAGCACCACCCGGCAGCCCTCGCGGACCATCGCTCGCGCGGTCGCCCGGCCGACGCTGCCCTCACCGCCGGTGATCAGTGCCACCTGGCCGTCCAACCGTCCCACGACGGTCATCCTCGGCGGCCGGCGGCCAGCCGTCTTGCTCAGGAGCGCACAGCGCTTGACGGAGCGCGCGGTAGTCCCGCGGGCTCGACCCGTACGCGGCCCGGAAGAGACGGCTGAAGTGGGCGGCGTCGGGCAGGCCCCAGCGCGCGCCGATCGCGCTCACCGGGCGGGAGGTGTGCAGCAGGTCGTGCCGGCACGCCTCGAGTCGGCGGCGGCGGATCCACGCGGACACCGTTGCGCCCTCGGCCTGGAACAGCTTGTGCAGGTAGCGGGTGGAGATGTGCTGCTCGGCGGCGACCTGGTCGGGGGTCAGCCACGGCTCGCCGAGATGCCGGTCGATGTAGGCGACCGCCCGGGTGAACAACGCCCGGTGCGCTGCGCCCGGGTCCTCCGGCCGCACGTCGAGATGCCCGGCCAGCGCGGTGGTCAGCAGGTCGAGCACGTTGGTGCCGAGGCGCTGGTTGTCCCGCACGTCGACCTCGTCGAGCACGTCCGCGGCCCGGCTCAGGAACGAGCTGATCAGGCCGCCGAGGCCGCTCGCGCCGGCGAACCGGGTCGCGGTGATCTTGCCGACGTCAAGAGCGGAGAGGCCGAGCAGGGCGCGCGGGAAGATCAGGACGAGCAGTTCGCAGGGGTCGTCGAAGGAGAACGTGTACGGCCGGGTGGTGTCGTAGACCGCGAAGTCGCCGGGGCCCAGGACGGCGTCCCGTCCGTCCTGCACGAGCACGCTGCCGCCGGTGCGTTGCAGGCCGAGCTTGAAGTAGTCGCCCTGCTCGGCGGAGATCAGCCGGCTGGTGCGCCGCACCTGGTGGCTGTCCGCGTCGACCTGGTAGAGCCGCAGCGGGCCGAGGCTGGCCCCGCGCAGCTCGCCGCGGAAGGCGCCGTCGCCGGTGCGGGACGCGTCGAGCGGCACGAACGCCTCGGAGACCGCGTGCCGCCAGTAGTCGAAGCGCTCGCCCGGGGGAAGGTCGTCGGTCCGCACGACATCGATCATGGTCAACCTCCGACGTCAGGAGACTCAGCCTCCTGCGGCGGGCGCGGACGGTCAAGCGGTGTGCGTTCGCATTCAAGACCTTTCCGGCGTACGGCGAGTACACCGATGACCATGGGTAGGACGATGAGCCGGCGTACCCTCCTCGGCGCGGCGGGGCTGGCCGCCGCGGGCCTGGCCGGCGCGTGCAGCAAAGGCCTCCAGAGCAGCACCACGTCGAGCGGCAAAAACATAAAGATCGGATATGTCATCCCGAAGACCGGGCCGCTGGCCGTCTTCGGCGAGTCGAACGACTACGTCTTGGGCGTTATCCGAAACGCCCTCAAAGACGGAATCACCGTGGGAAGTACGAAATATACGATCGAGATCGTCGACAAGGACAGCCAGTCGAGCAGCGCCAGAGCCGCCCAGGTCGCCGGCGAGCTGATCAGCCAGGACCAGGTGGACATCGTGCTGGCCACCTCGACGCCCGACACCACCAACCCGGTCAGCGACCAGTGCGAGGCCGCGAAGGTGCCGTGCATCGCCACGATCTGCCCGTGGGAGATCTGGTACTACCCGCGCGGCGGCAAGGACTTCGAGTACACCTATCTGCACTTCATCGGCACCCAGGCCGAGGCGCAGGTGTTCGCGAAGCTGTGGCAGCGCGTTCCCGGCGCCCCGCACACGGTCGGCGCGCTCTGGCCCAACGACGTCGACGGCGAGAGCTACCGCAAGTACTTCACCCCCGTCGTCAAGGACCTGGGATACCAGCTCGTCGACCCCGGCGCGTACCAGGACGGCACGCAGGACTTCACGCCGATCATCTCGACCTTCAAGAACGGCGGCGTCGACATCCTGCAGGCCGCCCCGATCCCGCCCGACTTCATCACGTTCTGGAAGCAGGCACACCAGAACCGCTTCACCCCGAAACTGGCCACCATCGCCAAGGCGCTGCTGTTCCCCAGCGCGGTCGAGGCGCTCGGCCCGCTCGGCAACAACCTGGTCGCGCCGGCCTGGTGGCACCGCGACTATCCGTACAAGTCCTCGCTGGACGGCACGACGGCGGCCGCCTTCGCCGACGGCTATCAGCAGAAGACCGGCAAGCAGTGGACCCAGCCGATGGGCATGGACCACGCGGTCTTCGAGATCGCGGTGGCCGCCCTCAAGGCCTCCGGCAACCCCAAGGACAGAGCCGCGGTGGCGCACGCCATCGGCCAGCTCAAGGGTGAGTCGATCACCGGCACCTACGACTTCACCAGCGGACCGGTCAAGAACGTCGCCCTCGCCCCCGACCTGATCGGCCAGTGGCGGCTCAACGCGAGCGGCAAGTTCGACCTGATCGTCGTCGACAACAGCGCGGCACCGAGCATCCCGGTCCAGGGCGACCTCCAGTTCCTGCGATGACGGCGGCCCTTGAGGTCCGCGGGGTCGGCAAGCGGTTCGGCGCGCTCACCGTGCTCGACGACGTCTCGTTCGAGGTGGCCGAGGGCGAGGCGCTCGGGGTGGTCGGGCCGAACGGCGCCGGCAAGACCACTCTGCTCGACATCGTGGCCGGGGCGCAGCGCCGCGACCACGGGCGGGTGCTGCTGTGCGGTGTCGAGGTGACCGGGATGCCGACGGCCCGGCGCTGCCGGCTCGGGCTCGCCCGGACGTTTCAGGTGCCGCGACCGCTCGGCGACCTCACCGTGTACGAGACCGCGCTGCTCGCTGCCGTGCGGGGCGGCGGCCGGCGGGGGAAGTCCGCCGAGCGCGCGGCGATCGACGCGCTCGGGCGGGCGGGCCTGCTCGACGAGGGCGACCGGCGCTCGTCCGGGCTGCGGCTGCTCTCCCGCAAGCGCCTCGAACTGGCCCGGGCGCTGGCCGCCGGGCCGCGGGTGCTGCTGCTCGACGAGATCGCCGGCGGGCTGACCGACGCGGAGACCGGGGCGCTGATCGGCACGGTCCGCGAGCTGTCCGCGGGCGGGGTCGCGATCGTCTGGGTGGAGCACGTGATCAGGGCGTTGACGCAGGTGGCGACCCGTCTGGTGTGCCTCGCCGATGGCCACGTGCTGGCCTCGGGCGAGCCCGCGGCCGTGCTCGAGGACCCTGCGGTGCGCCGGGCCTACTTCGGGCGGGGCGTGTTGTGAGCCTGCTGCGACTGGACGCTCTCGACGTACTTTATGGAGATTTTCAGGCTCTTTTCGGGGTTGATCTGGAGCTTGCGGAGAACGGTTCGCTGGCCCTGGTGGGCGCCAACGGCGCGGGCAAGACGACGCTGCTGCGCACGATCGCCGGCGCGATGACGCCGGCTCGCGGCACGATCGAGTTCGCCGGTTCGGACATCACCCGGACCAAACCCCATTTCCGGGTGCGCCGCGGGATAGCTCTCGTCCCGGAGGGGCGAAGGCTGTTCCCGTCGCTGACCGCCGAGGAGAACATCCTGGTCGGCGGCGTGCAGGCCGGCCCGGACGCGTGGCAGCTCGCCCGGATCTACGAGGTCTTCCCGCTGATCGCCCGCTGCCGGAACCGGCGCGCCGCGCTGCTGTCCGGCGGCGAGCAGCAGGCCGTGGCGATCGCCCGCGCCCTCGCTTCCGGCCCGCGGCTGCTGCTGCTCGACGAGATCTCCCTCGGCCTGGCACCGGCCATCGTGGACGAGCTTTACGAGACACTCGCGTCCCTGCGGGCGGCCGGGACCTCAATGATCCTGGTGGAGCAGGACCTCGACCGCGCGCTCGCCGCCTGCCCCTCGGTCGTGTGCCTGCTCGAAGGCCGGGTCGTCCTCGCCGGGCCGTCCGCCCGGACCAGTCGCGCGCAGGTGATCGACGCCTACTTCGGGACCGCGTCGTGACCTGGCTCAACGCGGCCGTCCAGGGCATCCTGCTGGGCGGCGAGTACGCGCTGATCGCCTGCGGCCTGTCCCTCACCTTCGGCGTGATGCGCCTGGTCAACCTGGCCCACGGCGACCTCGCGGTGTGCGGCGCCTACCTGGCCCTGGTCTTCTCGTCGGCGCTCGGCGTGCCCGCCTGGTGGGCGTTGCCGCTGATCCTGCCGCTCGCCTTCGGCGCCGGCGCGGTGCTGCAGGTGTCCGTGCTCGGCCGGGCGCTGCGCGGCGGCGACCTGGCCCCGGTCCTGGTGACCTTCGGGCTGTCGGTGGTGATCGAGAACCTGCTGCTGGTCGGCGCCGGCGCGAACACCCGCTCGCTGGAGGGCGGCCGGCTCGCCCAGGCCAGCGTCGAGCTGGCGGGCGGCATCGTGGTGTCCTGGCTGCGGGTGACCGGCCTGCTCGTGGCGCTGGCCGTGCTCGGCGTGCTGCAGGTGCTGCTCTCGTCCACGTCGTGGGGGCGCAGCGTGCGCGCCACCTCGGACGACGTCGACACCGCGCGGCTGGTCGGGGTGCGGGTGCGGCCGGTCTTCGCCACCGTCGCCGGCGTCGCGGTCGCCACCGCCGCGCTGGCCGGCGTCTTCCTCGGCATGATCTCCGCGTTCGACCCGCTCGCCGGCGGCACGCTGCTGATCTTCGCGTTCGAGGCCGTGGTGATCGGCGGCCTCGGCTCGCTGTGGGGCACCCTGGCCGGTGGCATCGCGCTCGGCCTCACCCAGCAGCTGGTCGGCGAATGGAACTCGCAGTACGCGGTCCTCGCCGTCCATCTGCTGTTCCTGCTCGTCCTCGCCGTACGCCCGCAGGGAATGTTCCGATGACTCCGGTGATCAGCCGGTGGAGCCGGACCGCCACGGTCACCTCGTCGATCGGCGGCGCGGCGGCGCTCGTGCTCGCCGCGGTGCCGTATTTCGCCGCCCGGGCCGAGACCGCGCTCATCGACCTCTTCCTGTTCGTGGCGCTGGCCAACCTGTGGAACCTGCTCGCCGGCTTCGCCGGCCTCACCTCGTTCGGGCAGCAGGCGTATCTGGGCGTCGGCGCGTACGCCCTGTACCTGTACGCGGCGGCGGGAATCGACCCGGCGCTCGGCGTGGTGCTGGCCGCCCTCACCGCCGCGGCGGTCTCGCTGCCGGTCTCCCTGCTGGTGCTCCGATTGACCGCCGGCTACTTCGCCGTCGCCACCTGGGTGGTCGCCGAGGTGCTGCATCTGCTGGCCACGGTGTCTCCGCGGGTCGGCGGCAACACCGGGGTGAGCCTGCCCGGCGTGGACCGCTATCCGCTGGTGCTGTGGCAGGCGATCACCTACTGGTGGGCGCTGGGGTTGGCGCTGGCCTGCGTGGTCGGCATCGCCGTCCTGATCCGCAGCCGGTTCGGCCTCGACGCCCGAGCCGTCCACTTCGAACCGACGGCGGCGGCCGCGGCGGGGGTGGCGGTCGGCCGGGTCCGCCGGGTCGCCTACCTCCTGTCCGCGCTCGGCACCGGCGCGGTCGGGGCGGTCGTGTTCTGCCACACCCTCTACGTCCAGCCGGCCTCGATCTTCGGCCCGCAGTACAGCGTCTACATGCTGTTCATGGTGCTGATCGGCGGCATCGGCACGTTGGAGGGGCCGCCGCTGGGTGCGCTGCTGTTCGTCACGATGCAACAGTTCCTGGCCGGCTACGGCGCGTGGTACCTGGTGATCCTCGGGGCGGTGGCCATGCTGGTGACGCTCTTCGCGCCGCGGGGGTTGTGGGGCGCGGTGGCCGGCCGCTGGGACATCTCCCTGCTGCCGGTCGGCTACCGCTACCGGCGTTCGTGAGCCCGGCTCGCGTACGTCCGCGATCGGACCACCGGGTCCGGCCGCCCCGCGATCGACGTGGTGGCCGACCGGCTCGGGCTGCGCACCTACCACTGGGCGGACCCGGTCCCGCCCCGGTCGGCGCAGGCGCGACCACACCCACCAACGGCGCCCGGGCGAGCATCGTGGCACCGAGGTCCAACGCTCGCGCCGGCCGAGCGTGGGTTCGGCCTCAGGCCGGCTGGCTGAGGGAGAGCGTGTTGCCGTCCGGGTCGTGGAACCATGCGACCCGCGCCCCGCCCGGCGCCGTCCACACCCCGCGGTCGTCGTGGTCCAGGCCCGGGTAGCGGAGGAACTCGACTCCCCCGGCCAGCAACTCGTCGACCTCGGCGGCGACGTCCTCGACCTCCCAGCCGAGGACCGTGAACGACTGGACGCGCAGCGCCGAGCCGACGTCGGTGATCCGGATCAGCCCGCCCGGCCCGTCCACCACTACCGCGAAGCCGTCCGCCGACACCACCGGCAGACCCAGCACCGACTCGTAGAACGCACGGGATCGGCCCAGGTCGGTGGAGGGCACGAAGGCGACGGTACGCGCGGAAGCGAGCATGCCCTCCACGCTGCCCCGACCTCACCCCGGAATCAACTGATCGGCCCCGGCATAGTGCTCCCACCACCTATCCCGGCGATGCTTCGTGAGCTCACCCTTCCGGCGGGCGAACAGCAGGATGTCCCCGTTGAAGTCGAATGTCGCATCCTCCGCCCCGGTGTCCAGCACGCGCCGAACAACGGTCAGCATGTTGGTCACGACCCACGGGATATCGGCGAACTTGTCCAGCCGAAACCCGACCCGGACGCAGGACTCGGGCTCCCACTCCCACGGGCCGTCGTCGGTCTCCAGGCCGAGGTAGCCGTCCTTCCCGGCGACAATCGTGACGTTGAATCCGTACTTCTCCTTGTGCTCCGCGAAGAGCCGCCGCGCGGTGCCGGTCGGACGCTCGCTCGGCTCCGGAAACGCGCGCCCGGCCACCTGGTCGACCGGAGTCTCCCCGGCAAGGGTCAGTCGGTATTCGAGAGCCATGGACCTACTTTCCCTCCCGCTGGCATGCGGGGCGGCATGGGGCGGGCCCAACCTGGGTGGGCCCGCCCTGCGTCCGGTCAGTGGATGGTGATGTTGAGCGTCCTGGTGCCGGTGGCCGGGATGCCGACCGTGCCGTCGTACGAACCGTGGTGGTCGATCCCGTTCAGGTAGTAGGTCCAGTCGATTTTCACCTGCTGGGGGCCGATCAGCCCGGTCCGGTAGGCGCCACCGGGCCCAGCGGCGGACGAGTCGAACTCGCCCATCAGGTCGCCGGTGACCGCGTTGAGCATGTGCAGTCGCCAGGTCGAGCCGGCCGGTGCGGTGACCGTGCCGGCCAGCACCGCGCCCTTCGCCGGGGTGAAGTTGTACGTGCCGGTCACCCGGTCGGCCAGGAAACGGTTGCCGACGTGCCCCGACCACTGCGACGGGTAGCCCTTGCCGAAGAACAGCAGCGGCCACCCGTACGGTCCGAGGTTGTCGAAGGTGTATCGCCCCTGCGTGTCGGTGATGGTGTTCCAGGCCGGGCCGGCGTCGCCGAATGCGCTGAACGCCACGTACATCTGGGTGAGCGGCGCGCCCGCGGCGTCCGTGAGCACGCCGGTGATCGGGCGCGGCGGGTCGAGGAGCATGGCCGGCGCGGTCACCGTCTTGCCGGGCTTGACCTGCACCCGGGCCGCCGCCGTCTGATCGCCGGTGCCGCCCGCGCGGCCGACCCACTGGTCGCCGTAGCCGGCCGGCGCCGTCCCGAAGATCTCGTACGTCCCGGTGGCCATGTGCACCGAGGTGGCCTTGCCGGTGGCGTCGGTGCAGTTGCCGTAGCCGTCCGGAAGGCCGCCCTGCCCGAGCACCTCGAAGATCGCGCAGGCGTGGGGGACCGGTGCGCCCGTCGCCCGGGCGGCCGCGGTGTACGCCACCTTGCCGCCGAGCGTCAGCCGCACGGTGATTCGGGTGGTGCGGCCGGGGGTCAGCGTGACCGGACGTCCGGCGCTCTGTAGGTAGTAGCTGTCCTCGTTCGGCGTGGCCTGCGCCGTGAACGAGCCGCCCGGCAGGTCCTCGATCGTGACCCGGTTGCCGGTGGTGGCGCAGCCGAAGCCGTCGCCGGGCGAGTCGACCCAGACGCAGTAGTCGGGCACCGGGGCGCCGCTGCGCGCGTCCACCGCGTCGACCACCAGGGTGGCCCCCGGCAGCCAAGTGTCGTCGACCGTGACGTCCGCCCCCGCGGCGACCGGGATCACCGTCGCCTCGGCCTCGGTACCCTTCCCGTACGCCCATTGGGTACGCCGGTAGTCCGGGGTGGTGAAGGAGACCTTGTAGTCGGCGGGGAAGACTCCCGCGACACTCCAGGTGCCGTCCGCCGCGGTCTGCGTGAAGAACTGGACGTCGTTGGGGAGCTGAACGGTGACCTGCATGTCGGCCTTGGGGCTGCCGCCCGTGTCGACCAGCTTGCCGTGCACGGTGGCCGGCGTGGGCCGGCGGTCGTCCACTGTGGTGTTCTGCCCGGCGACCACCGCGAACGGCCGCGCCTTGCTCTCGTCGACGGTGCCCGGCACGTACAGCTCGGCGGCGCCCTCGGTCGAGTAGGACAGCGTGTAGCCGTCGCCGGCCAGCGCCTCGCCGAGCGTGTAGGTGCCGTCTTCGCCGGTGACGGCGAACCCGATCGGGTCGCCCGCGTGATGCAGGGTCACCCGGGCGTCGGCCAGCGGCGAGCCGTCGGCCTCGGTGAGCCGCCCGCCGACGGTGCCGACCGGCAGCTTGTGGTCGTCGACCGTGGTGGTCTGCCCGGCCGTGACGGTGACCGGGGTCGCCGCGGCCTCGCTCGCCGCCTGCACCGCGAACTGCTGGGCGCTCTGCCAGCCGAAGCGGACGTGGTACGTGCCGGGGAACGCCGCGATCGAGTAGGCCCCGTCCGCGTCGGTCCACCCGTTGAGCGTGGCCGGGCTCCCGGCGGCCGCGAACACGGTCACCGTGGCGCCGGCCGCCTCGAAGTGGCCGGCGATCGTACCGGTGACCGGCTGCTGCTCGTCGACGGTGAGCGTGCCGCCCGCGGCGAGCGAATAGATGGTGGCCGACCCCTGGTCGAGCACGCCGGGCGCCCAGTGCACCAGGCCGGCGTTGTCGAACTGGAGCTGAACGCCGCCGGCGGTGATGTTGCGCAGGGTGTACTGACCGGTCGCGCCGGTCTGGGTGTCGTTCAGCCAGTCACCGTCCCCGGAGTATGCGGTGACGGTGGCATTCGCGATCGGCGTGCCGCTGCTGGTGGTGAAGACGCCCTGGACGGTGCCGACGCCGGCGGCGAGGGCGGGGGTGCTCAACGCTCCCGCGATCAGCAAGCCGACGGCTACGGCAGAGCCAAGACGAGCCGGATGAAGGCCCATCGATTCCCCCATGAGTCGTGTGTGGACCTAACGCTAGACCCGATCGGCCAATGGACCGAGCGTCTGATTTCCTACACAGCGGCACCGTGCGCGGCCCGGCGGGAGGACCGTACGAGCATGCGGCCATCTCGCAAGCTGTTGTTCGCTGCCGTGCTCGGTCTGGTCACCACCGGGCTCGGCGTGCCCGCGACCGCACAGTCCGCGCGTCCGGACCTCGATGCGGTGCGGAGCTGGAACGAACGCGCGCTGAACGCGGTGCGCGCGACCCGGGCTTCCGACGCCGACGCCGCCCGGCTCTACGCCATGGTCGACGTCGCGATGTACGACGCGGTCAACGGCATCGCCGGCACCCGCGCCCGACCGCAGCGGGCGCCGGCCCTCGTGCCCGGGCCCGGTCCGCGGGACGGGGACGAGCAGGCGGCCGCGGTGGCCGCGGCGCACGCCGTCCTGGTACGCCTGGACGTCTCGCGGGCGGCCGACTACGACGCCGCGCTGGCCGCCGACCTCGCCCGCCTCGGCTCCGGCCACGGGGTGACCAGCGGGGCGACCTGGGGTGACCAGGTCGGTGTCCGGGTGGTCGCCGCGCGGGCCGACGACGGCTCGACCCCGGTGGAGACCCAGCCGGCCGGCACCGGTCCGGGCGTCTTCCGGGCCGCGTGGCCGGGGACGCAGTACCGCCACGTCCGGCCGTTCGCGGTGACGGATCCGGCCCGGTACGTGCCGGGACCGCCGCCCGCCCTCGACTCGGTCACCTACGCGGGCGCGTTCGCCGAGGTTCAGGTGCTCGGCAACGCCGCCCTCGCCGCGCCGGACCTGCTGGCCACGTTCCAGTTCTGGGCGCTGCCGGCCGGATCCGATCAGCCGCCCGGCGAGTGGCTCCGGATCGCGCTGACCGTCGCCGCCGACCGTCGCCTGCCGCTCGGCGAGCAGGCCCGGCTGACCGCCCTGCTGACGATGGCCCTGGCCGACACGACCGTGACGACCGTGGCCACCAAGTTCACGTACCAGCATTGGCGCCCCACCACGGCGATCCGCGAGGCCGACACGGACGGCAACCCGTCGACGACGGCCGACCCGACCTGGACCGCCCGGGCCGGCGCGGTGGGCGGCACGCCCGAATACGTCTCCGGGCACAGCTCGTACAGCGGGGCCGGCGCGGCCGTCCTGCAAGGCTTCTTCTGCACCGACGCGATCCCGTTCTCGCTGGCCACCGACTCGGCGCCGGGCGGCACGGCGCGCAGCTACCCGAGCTTCTCGGCGGCCGCCGCGGAGGCCGGCCGCTCCCGGATCTTCGGCGGCCAGCACTTCGAGTTCAGCAACCAGGCGGGACTGGCGATCGGCCGGGGCGTGGCGGGTGAGACCCTGGCCACTCGGCTGCTGCGCGGCGCGGGACCGACACATTTCGGCGCCTGTCCACTGTGACGCGCCGGGCCGGACTCAGCGGGGCAGGGTCAGGATCAGGTCGACGATCAGCGCCGTCCAGCCGGTCTGGTGCCAGGCGCCCAGGCCCGCCCCGTTGTCGCCGTGGAAGTACTCCGGAAAGACGATCAGGTCTTTCCAGTCGGGGTGCTTCTGGAGGAACTCGTTGGCGCCGTAGATCGGCCGGTGCCCGTCCTCGTCCGGCACGAACAACGAGATCAGTCGGCGGGACAGGTCGTCGGCGATCCTGGCCAGCGGGATCTTCTTCTGCGAGCCCGTCGGGTACTCGGCGAGCAGATCGTCACCGAAGAACGCGGCGTACTCGCGCAGCGCCTCGATGAGCAGATAGTTGACCGGCATCCAGACCGGGCCGCGCCAGTTGGAGTTGCCGCCGAACAGGCCGCTGGTGCTTTCCGCGGGTTCGTAGCCGACCGTGAAATCCGAGCCGCCGAGCGACACCGTGAAGGGTTTCTCCAGGTGGGCGCGGGACAGGGTCCTGATCCCGTACGGGGAAAGGAACTCCTCGGGGTCGAGCATCCGGGCGAGAATGCGCAGCAGCTGGTCCTGTCCCACCATGGACAGCAGGCGCTGCTGGCGGCCCTCGGCCGACAGCCGCCGGGCGCTGATCACGTCCGCGTACTCCTGCGAGTAGCGCAGCCAGCGCAGCCGGTTCGCCAGCTCGGGCAGCCGGCTGAGGGTGGCCGCGGTGAGCCGGGTGGTGGCGGCCAGCGGCAGCAGGCCCACGATCGAGCGCACCTTCAGCGGCAGCTTGTGCCCGTCCGGCAGGCGCAGCTGGTCGTAGAAGAAGCTGTCCTCCTCGTCCCACAGCCCCTGCTGGTAGGCGGCCTCGGCGATGTACGCGAAGTGCTCGAAGAACTTCGTCGCCATGTCCACATAGGTACGGTCGTTGAGCGCCAGGCAGACCGCCATGTCGAGCAGGTTCAGCGCGTACATCGCCATCCAGCCGGTGCCGTCCGACTGCTCGAGCACCCCGGCCACCGGCAGCGCGGCGGACCGGTCGAACGGGCCGACGTTGTCCAGCCCGAGGAAGCCGCCCTCGAAGACGTTGTTGCCGCCGATGTCCTTGCGGTTGACCCACCAGGTGAAGTTCAGCAGCAGCTTGTGCATGACCCGGCCGAGGAAGTCGAAGTCACGGCCGCCGTCGATCTCGAAGACCCGCAGCGCGGCCCAGGCGTGCACCGGCGGGTTCACGTCGCCGAACGCCCACTCGTACGCCGGAATCTGGCCGTTGGGGTGCATGTACCACTCCCGCAGCAGCAACAGCAGCTGCTGCTTAGCGAAGCCGGGGTCGACGCGGGAGATCGAGACACAGTGGAACGCCAGGTCCCACGCCGCGTACCAGGGGTACTCCCAGGAGTCGGGCATCGAGATGACGTCGAAGCTGTTCATGTGCCGCCAGGCGTTGTTGCGCCCGTAGCGGCGGCCCGGCGGGGGCGGCGCCGAGCCGGGGTCGCCGGTCAGCCACTGTTTCACGTCGAAGTGGTAGAACTGCTTGCCCCACATCAGCCCGGCGATGCCCTGCCGGGCCACGGCCGCCTCGTCGGGTGTCGCCGCGGCCGGGATGATCTCGGCGAAGAACTCGTCGGCTTCGGCCTTCCGCAGACGCATCACCGACTCCCAGTCCACGCCCAGGTCTAGGCCGCCGGCCCCGTCCTCCGACTGGGCCAGCCGCAGCCGGATCGTGTGGCTCTCCCCCGGACCCAGCGTGAGCACATAGTGCAGCGAGCCCTTGGTGCCGACGCCGGCCGGGTTCACCGTCGGCGCGTCCGCGATCAGGTGGTCGTTGATCCCGTCCTTCGGATACATGGTCGTGCCCGGCTGTCCCCAGAGGCGCTGCGCGTTCGTCTCGTTGTCGCAGACCAGGGCCGGCGGCGCGTCCTGTCCTTCGAGCAGCAGCCGGCCGAGCGTGCGATGGGTCCCCTCGAGGCGGCCGGGGCGGCCGGCGAGCGAGGGCTTCGGCCGGTTCGGCAGGCCCCACGACCAGGTGTTGCGGAACCACAGCGTGGGCAGCACGTGCAGGGTGGCGGCGGCCGGCCCGCGGTTGGCGATCATCACGGCGATGCACATGTCCCGGGGCGTGGCCTTGGCGTAGTCGACCGTGACGGCCCAGTAGCGGTCCTCGTCGAAGACGCCGGTGTCGACCAGTTCGTACTCGGACTCCTCGCGGGAGCGCTGGCCGTTCACCCGGACCAGCTCGTCGTACGGGAACTCGCGCTGTGGATAGTGGTACCGCCAGCTCATCCACGAGTGGGTCGGCGTCGAGTCCTGGTACCACCAGTACTCCTTGGCGTCCTCCCCGTGGTTGCCGCCGTCGCCGCCGAGGCCGAACATCCGCTCCTTGAGGATCGGGTCCACGCCGTTCCAGAGGGCCAGCGCGAAGCAGAACGTCTGCCGCTCGTCGCAGATGCCGCCCATGCCATCGTCGTTCCACCGGTACGCTCGGGACCGCGCATGATCGTGCGGGAGGTAGTCCCACGCCGTGCCGTGCTCGCTGTAGTCCTCCCGCACCGTGCCCCAGGCACGCTCGGCCAGATAGGGGCCCCACGCGCGCCACGGCTGCTCACCGGAGTCGGCCTGCGCCAGGCGCAAGTGCTCCACGCCGTGACTCACCCCCAAACCTCGATCATCATCACCGATACGACCACACCGATTGTGCCCGAGAACTGGAGGTCATCTAGTGGCTACCGTGCGTCGCCTCGCGTTCGGCCCCCAGGTTTGCGGCAACGTCGAGGAGGGCTCCGCCCGGGAGTGGCTGCTGACCGACGGACGCGGCGGCTACGCGATGGGCACCGTCAATGGCCTGCGCACCCGCCGCTACCACGGTCTTCTGATCGTGGCCGGGGAAACACCGGCCACCCGCCGCCTCGCGCTGGCCGCGCTCGACCCGATCGTCGTGCTGCCCTCGGGCGCGTCGGTGCGGCTCGCCACGCACGAATGGGCGGATGGGACGATCGCCCCCCGCGGGCACGAACTTCTCGCCGGTTTCGAGCTGGTCGACGGCCTGCCCCGGTGGCGCTGGCGGATCGGTGACGTGGTGCTGGAGCGGGAGATCGCGATGGTGCACGGCCGGCCCGCGGTCGCCGTGGTGCACCGGCTGCTCACCGGCGGCCCGGTCAGCCTCTCCCTGGAGGCGCTGGTCACCTGGCGGGACAGCCACGGCGAGCGCACCGCGTGCGGTCCGGCGCCGGCCGTCGAGTCCGACGAGAGCGGATGCGTGGTCGAGCGGGCGTACCGCTTGCGCGGCCCGGCCTTCCGCACCGCGGGTGTGTGGTGGCGCGGGGTGCGGCACCGCGCGGAGGCGGCCCGCGGCCTGCCACCCCAAGAGGATCTTTGGTACGCCGGAAGCTTCCACGCCGAACTGCGGCAGCCGGGCGCCACCGCCGAGGTCCGCGCCTGGGCCGGCGACCTGGACGACCAGCCGCCCGCACCGGCCCAGGTGGTCGACGCGGCGCGGGCGCGCCACCGGGCGGTGGTCCGGGCCGCCCAGCCGGCCGACGACGCGCAGGCCACCCTCGCGCTGTCCGCCGACTCGTTCATCGTGCGGACCGCGGCGGGCGTCGACGTGGTGGCCGGATACCCGTGGTTCGGCGCCTGGTCGCGGGACACCATGCTCAGCTACGAGGGCCTGTTCCTGACCACCAACCGGGCCGCCGAGGGGCGGGAGCTGCTGATCTCGTACGCGGAAACGCTCTCCGAGGGAATGCTGGCCAACACCGCGGACACCGGCAGCGTCGAGTACAACACCGCGGACGGCACGCTGTGGTTCCTGCACGCGGTCGGCCGGCACGTGGCCACCACCGGCGACGTCGACCTGGCCGCCGAGTTGTTGCCGGCGCTGCTCGACGTGGTCGATCACCACCTCACCGGCACCCGGTACGGCATCGGCGCCGACCCGATCGACGGGCTGCTCCGGCAGGGCGCCGCCGGGGAGGCGCTGACCTGGATGGACGCCCGGGTGAACGGGGTGCCGGTGACCGCGCGGACGGGCAAGCCGGTCGAGGTCAACGCGCTCTGGGTGAACGGGCTGGCCACCGTGATCAAGCTGGCCTGGCAGGCGCGAACCGGCGCCGGCACGGCGGTGCGGGCGCATCCGGACGCGCTGACCGGGTTCGCCCGGCGATTCCCGGCGCCGACGGGGTGGCTGTACGACGTGGTGGACGGGCCGGCCGGCGACGATGCGACGCTGCGGCCCAACCAGTTGCTGGCCTGGTCGCTGCCGTACGCGCCGCTGCGCCCGGAGCCGGCCACCCTGCAGGCGATCGGCTCGGCGCTGATGACCCCGCTCGGGCTGCGCAGCCTCGCCCCTGGCGCGCCCGGCTACCACGGCGTGCACCGCGGCGGTCCGGCGGCGCGGGACACGGCGTACCACAGCGGCACCGTCTGGCCCTGGCTGACCGGGCCGTTCGTGGCCGCCTGGCACCGGCTGGGCGTCGCCGCCGACCAGACCATCTCGGACGCCGACGACCACCTCGGCGAGTACGGCCTGGGCTCGGTCTCCGAGACGGCGGACGGCGACGCGCCGCACGAGGCGACCGGCTGCCCGTTCCAGGCCTGGTCGGTGGCCGAGACGCTGCGCGCCCGGCGGCTCTAGGGCGGTGGCTTCAGGGCGTAGAGCGTCCCGGTCGTCCCGACGACGAAGATCCCGGTCGGGTCGGACGCCGGCTCCATTGCGAAGCGGTCGCCGGTCGCGTTGCGCCACAGCTCCTCGCCGCTGCGCGCGTCCAGCCCGGCCAGCGTCCCGTCCGGATAGGCCACGTCGACCTCGGACGAGCCGGCCGCCGGGAAGCCCGCCTTGGCCGGCCTCGGGTACCGCCACAGCACCTTCGCCGTGTCCGGTTCCCAGCCGGCGATCGAGCCGTCCGCGGCGGCCGTGTAGAGCACGCTCCTGCCACCGGCGATGCGCACGATCGGGGTGGCCTGCGAGATGCCGCTCAGCTCGGCGCCGTCGGCCACGCGGACACACCGTACGGTCCGGTTGTCGATCGTCACGCACGCCGCGTTGCCCGCCGCGACCGGGCCGTCGGTGGCCTTGCCCACCCTCGTGACCCACCGCTGCGTGCCGGTCGGGCTCACGCCGTACAGCTTCCCGTCGCCCGAGGCGACCACGACGATGCCGCTCACCACGAGCGGAGGCCGGTTCATCTCGCCCGGGGTGTGCAGGCGCCAGCGCCGACTCCCGCTGCCGATCCGGTACGCGTCGAGCACACCGTTGCGCCCGACGGCGTAGGCGAGCGGGGAGCTCGCCACCGCCCGCGCCCCGGTCGGCGCGCCGACGCTCCGCCGCCACAGCACCGCGCCGCCGTCCGCGTCGATCCCGGTCACCTCACCGTCCCCGGTGGTGGCCACCACGACGTCCCCGTCGATCCGGGTCGACACGCGCAGGCCCGCGCCCAGCGTGACCTGCCAGTCGAGTTTGCCGTCCGCGCGCCGGAAGGCTCGCAGCGTTCCGTCCTGCCCGCCCACGACGATCCGCTGGGCGCTGACCGCCGGCGGCCCGGTCGCCCCCGCGCCGGTCGCGACCCGCCACAGCACGGCGGCCTCGGTGCCGCCCGCGGACCCGGACGCCGGGGCCGAGGTGGACGGCGGGGTCCCGGCGGCGGCCCGACCGCCCGGGTCGTCGCGGTCCACGGGCCAGGCGATGGCCGCGGCGACCGTGGTGACGGCCAGCAGCACCGCGGCGGTCCCGCCGATCACCGGCCAGCGATACGACCGTCGTTCGGCAACCGCCGGTACCGGAGTCGGGGTCGCCACCACCGCGGTCGACAACCCCCGCGGCGACGGCAGCGGGTGCGGCGCCGTCGGCTCCGCGTTCCAGGCCGGATGGCGGGGCGACGACGGCGGACCCACCGGATCCGGCTCGCGACCCGGAACGGATGCCCGGCCGACGACGGTCGCCGGGGGCAGCGGCCCGCACGGCTGCGGGTGGTCGACCCCGACCTGGCCGCCCAACGACTTCGCCGACCCGTACGTGGCGATCACCGGCGCCGCGACACCGCAGAGCTGGGCCGCGCCCAGCGCGATCCCGCTCTCGGCCCGGTCGAGGAGCGTGACCGGCCGGCCGAGCGCCCCCGACACCATCTGGTGGACCAGCGGGATCCGCGACGACCCGCCGGCCAGCACCACGCGGCGCAGCCGGCCGGCCGGCACCGACGCCGAGTCCAGCGCCCGCCGGACGGCCGCGACCGTCTCGTGGATCGCCGGCCCGATCATCGCTTCGAGGCTGTGCCGCCGGATGCTCACCCGGGTGTGCAGCCGCGGCAGCGCCACCTCGATCTCGGCCCGGGTGTCGAAGGACAGCGCCTCCTTGGCCGCCACGCACTCGCGCCGCAGCCGGGCCAGCGCTTCGAACACCGCCGGATCGTCCGGGTCGAGTCCGGCGAGCCGGTCGCCCAGCGTCGCCCGCACGAGACTCAGCATCGCCTCGTCGAAGTCGGCCCCGCCCAGCTGCTCGACGCCCTCCGGCTCACCGAGCAGCTCGAAGCCGTCGGCCGTACGGAGCAGCACGGCCGCGTCGAAGATGCCGCCGCCCAGGTCGTAGACGAGCAGGGTCTCGCCCAACCCGACCCGGCTGGTCGCCGCGTAGCGCGTCGCCAGGGCTTCCGGCTCGGCCCGCAAGGTCACCTCCGGCAGGCCGGCCAGCCGGGCCGCCTCGAGCAACCGGTCCCGCTTGTACCTGCCCCAGACGGCCGGGTGGGTGAGCACGACCCGGCTCGGCGGCCCGCCCCGCCCCTCGGCGGCGGTGGCGGCCACCTGCCGCAGCAGCACGGCGGCCAGCTCTTGCGCGGCGAGCGGCGACTCGTCGAGGTCCGCCGGCACCGGGTCGCCGATCCGCCGCTTGAAATCCCGGGCCAGCCGGGCCGGGTCGGTGTCGCCGCGCTGCTCCGCCGCCGCGCCGACCAGCGGCTCGCCGTGCTGCGGCCGATAGACCAGGGTGGGCATCTGCGGCCCCGGGAATCCGAGCGGGACAGTCTCCAGCGAACCGTCCACGTTGACCGCGGCGGCCGTGCAAGTCGTCCCGAAGTCGATCCCGAGGCCGTACTCCACCACCCCTCAAATGCTAGGAGCGGGAATCGAACGCGAGAAGACCTCAGAACTGTCGGTGCTCGGCCATCGCGGCAAAGAACTCGACCAGCCCGCGCGGGGCGTCGTCGCGGAAGCACATCTCCAGGCTGTCGACGGCTTGGGTGGCGATCTCGGCGGCCCGCGCGACCATCGGCGCCTCGTACGCCTCCAGCGCCGCCGCGCGGTCGCCGGGGTGGGCGGCGATGGCCCGGCCCAGGTCGGCACCGTCGATCAGGGCGAGGTTCGCGCCCGCGCCGGCGAACGGCGACATCAGGTGGGCGGCGTCGCCGAGCAGGGTCACGCCCGGCTTGCGCCGCCAGCGATGCCCGATCGGCAGGCCGTGGATCGCCCGCGGGGTCAGCTCGCCGTCCCCCTCGCTGATCAGGTCGAGCAGCTCGGGCGCCCAGCCCGCGAACTCACCGAGCAGTGCCGCCTTGCCCCGCACGGGGTCGGCCCAGTCGATGCCGCCGAGCCAGTCCTGCGGCTTGCGCAGCGCGACGTAGATGTGCACGCTGTCGTCCGGCTCCCGATGCGCGAGAAAGCCCTGCCCGGCGCCGAGCGCGAACAGCATCCCGCCGCCGACGACCTGGGCCGGCCCGGGGTGCCGCCGGTCCGCGTCGAAGTGGTCCACCTCGACGAACGAGATGCCCAGGTACGCCGGCGTCGCCTCGGTGAGCAGCGGCCGCACCCGCGACCAGGCGCCGTCCGCCCCGACCAGCAGGTCGGCGGTCACCGTCCCGCCCCCGGTCAGGGTGATCTCGTGCCGCCCGCCGGCCGACTCGCGCGCCGCGGTGACGCCGCTGCCCCACCGGATCGTCCCGGCCGGCAGCGAGTCGAGCAGGATCTGCCGCAGCCGCCCCCGCTCCACCTCGGGCCGCCCGCGTCGCGGGTCATCGGGTTCGTCGACATGGACCGCGCCGGTCCGGTCGAGCACCCGCATCGCCTGCCCACCGGGGTGGATGATCGCCCGGAACTGCTCGATCAGCCCCGCCTCGCGCAGCGCGACCTGCCCGTCCTCCTCGTGGATGTCGAGCATCCCGCCCTGCTTGCGCGCGGTCGGCGAGCTGTCGAGCTCGTAGATGGTCGCGGCGATGCCGTGCACGTGCAACGTCCGCGCGAGCATCAGCCCACCCAGCCCCGCCCCAACGATCGCAATCTCCGGCTGCTTCATGATCTCCCCCAGGTGCCCTCAGAACACGTTCCCGATGAACACGTTCGCCGCTATCAGAACACGATCGTAACGAACATGTTCGTTCAGCGCCACCCCACAGCCCCGGCCTTTCCTTATCCGAGGACTCAACCTGCCGATGGAGCGGCTGAACTTTCGACGAGCGGAAGGCCAGGCGCGTCCCATGAAGTACCACCTTGTTGCGGCGGCCGTGGCCGCGAGCCTGTCGGTGTCCGGCCTCGCCGGCTGCGGATCCGGGGACGGCCACGCGACGCCCGCCGCCAAGGCAAGCTCCGCCCATGCCACGCCGGTCCTGACGGTGAAGGCGGCCGGAGAGACGTATCTGAAGCTCAGTGCCGCCTCGAACGCTGCCCGTGAGGCCTGGATGTCCGCACCGGCGCCGACCGCGCAGAACCTCGCCAAGCACAAGCGGCTCGCGGCGCGTGCGGCGGACGCCACTGTCGCCTTCTCCCAGGGGCTTCGGGCACATCGCTGGCCCGGCCGGGCCCAGCCCTACGTCACCGCCCTGGACAAGGCGCTCCAGGAGCGCGCGGCCGCGTACCGGCGGGTCGCCGCGGCCGGCACCGTGTCCGCCTATCTGGCGGCCGCGGCACAGGTCCCGGTGACCACCAGCCTGACCGCCGACGTACGCAAAGCACTCGGCCTGCCGGAAGCCGCAATCGTCAAGGGTGTGACTCCGCGCTAGCGAGCTCCGGCGACAACCGTCAGCGGCTGCTGTCCGCGATCGCGTCCAACTCGAACCGATGCAGCAGCCCCGGGGCGAACATCGCCGCGATCGCCAGCAATGCGACCAGCGTGAACGCCGTACGCAGGACGATGGTTTCGATCTTGCCGCCGACTCGGACCGCCATCCCGTTGGGGACGCCGACCATCCGCCACATCCGCCGGCCGGTCGGTATCGGCCACAGGATCGGCACCCCGGCCGACGTGATGATGTCGCCGAGCAGGTGGACGACGCACCCGAAGCCGACCGCGAAGCCGAGCATCGGATAGCCGCGATCTCCCGGCAGCCGCGCCGCCGTGAACACCGCGATCGACGCCGAGCACAACGTCACGATCAGCCAGCCCGCGCGCTCGGCCCATTCGTCGAACAGCCCGCGCAGCGCGAGCCCGGCCATGAGGAAGATGATGCCGACGACCGCCCACTTGCCGTAGTGCGTGGCCAGCGCCGTGGTACCCCACCCGACCAGCGCGGCGAACGGCAGCGTGTGGGTGAAGGTGCGGTGCCCGTTGTGCCGGTGCGGGTCGCGGGCCAGGCGGGTCGCGCTGTAGATGCCGAGCGACACCTTCTCGATCACCTCGGCCACGAACAGCGAGAACACCCCGAACGTCCGGGCCACCGTGGCGCCGCCCTGGTTACGGGTGACCTTGCCGGAGAGGTCCAGGTCGGGCAGCAGCGCGCCGCCCGCGCAGACCGTGGCGCCGAGCCCGACCGCCAGCGGCGACTGGTGGTAGCCCGCGAACGTGTCCAGCGCCCAACTGCCGGCCAGCCAGGCTGCCGCCCCCGACAGGGCGTGCGACGGACCCATCATCTGTGTTGACCCTCCCCGCGCAAACCCGGTCACTCTCGCAGAGCGGGGAGGGGTGATCAACGACCCGGCCGTCCACTATGGAACGTGGCGGCTCGGCGCGTTCCAGGGCGCCACCCGGTCGTGGTAGCCGTAGCGGCTCCAGCGCGCGTGCCGCACCAGACCCATGACCAGGAACACCAGCGGGATGGCCGGCCAGAAGAAGTGCGCACCGGAGAGCACCCAGAGGCCGGTCAGAAAGAGCGCCGTCAGCACCACGAAGCTGGTGTGCCGGCGCAGGTGTCGGCGTGTCGCGAGACGCGCCTGCGGAGTGGCGGCCAGAGCACGCCGGCCCCCGTCGGGGAGATCTGCCGTCAGCGGGCCGAGCTCGTCGCGATACTTTGCTGCGTACGCGGAGGCCAGGCGCTCCTCGCCCTCCTCCAGGGTCAGCCGACCCTCGGTCATCGCCGCGCGCAGGATCTCGGCGATCTGCTCGCGTTCCTGGTCGGAGGTGCGCATCCGGGCCGGGCCGTTCCAGTTCTCGCTCATGCCCTCTACGGTCCGCTCGCCTCGCCCTCCGGGCGTCGGCTCGCCGTCGCATCTTTCCTGCGGCTTCTGGGTGCTTCTGCGGCATTTCCCGTACGTCCGGGGACCGTCCCGTACGACCAGGGTCGTACGCCGCCCGTACCGGGGATCAGACCACGCTCCGATGCGGCCCGATCGCCGGTTGCCGTAGGTTCGGCCGCATGGAAGAGACACGCCCCTGGGGGCCACCCTGGCGGCAGGATCGCCGCACCGGGCGGTTCCATCCCCGGGTCGGGGTCGGCGCCGCGGTGGTGGCCGGCTTCTTCCAGGTCGTCGGCGCCAACAACGCCGCCGCCGAGGGTGGCGTGTTCCGGCCGATGACCCCGCTGGTGTATGCGTTGTTGCTGATCGGCCCGTGCGCCCTGCTGTGGCGGTGGCGGTTCCCGGTCGCGGCCTTCGTCGTGTCCGGGGCGGCATCGCTCGTGTTCGCCACCTTCTCCGCGCCGCGCTGGACGATCGCGGTCGCCCCCGGCATAGCGCTGTTCAACCTCGCCAAACGCGGCCACGCCCGGGCGGCGATCGGCTGCGCCGGCGTGGGCTACGCGGCGTACCTCGCGGTCTGCTGGGTCTTCGCCGACCGGCTCGGCGTGCCCGCCGACGCCCGGGCCGACCTGCGCTCGGCCGTGCTGCTCGCGGTCGGGTTCGCGGTGCTGATCTTCCTCGGCGGGGCGGCCAAGGTTCGCGGCGAGCACATGGCCGAGATGATGAAGGTGCGGGCCGAGCGGGCCCGGGTCAAACAGGAGCAGGAGCGCCGGCAGGCCTCGGAGGAGCGGCTGCGGATCGCCCGCGAGCTGCATGACGTGCTCGGCCACCACCTGTCGCTGATCAACGTGCAGGCCGGCGTCGGGCTGCACCTGATGGACAGCCGGCCCGAGCAGGCCCGCGAGGCGCTGGCGGCGATCAAAACGGCGAGCGCGGAGGCGTTGCGCGAGGTTCGCACGGTGCTCGACGTGATGCGCGCCGACGACGAGGCGGCCCCGCGTCAGCCCGCGGTCAGCCTCAACCGCCTCGGCGACCTGACCGCCGACGCCGGCCTGCCGATCACCACGAAGGTCACCGGCGACGAGCGGCCGCTGCCGCCCGAGGTCGACCGCGCGGCCTACCGGATCGTGCAGGAGGCGCTGACCAACGTCCGCAAGCACGCGGGCGCCGGCGCGACCGCGTCGATCGCGGTGGACTATCTGCCGACCGCGCTGCACCTGGCGATCCGCAACGAGGGCCCGGCCGTCGAGACCGGCGACGCGACCCCGGGCGAGGGCACCGGCATCGCCGGCATGCGCGAGCGCGCGCAGAGCCTCGGCGGCAGCGTCGAGGCCGGCCCGGTCGAGGGCGGCTTCCTGGTGTCGGTGCTGCTACCGACCCCCGACGACCCGCCCCGCCCGGATCGCCACTACGACTACGACCACGATCTCGAGGGCGGGAGGGCCGGATGATCTCGGTGTTGCTGGCGGACGACCAGGCACTGGTGCGGGCAGGCTTCCGGGCGCTGCTCAACGCCGAGCCGGACATCCGGGTGGTGGCCGAGGCGGCCGACGGGCTCGAGGCGGTCAAGCAGACCCAGCAGACCCATCCCGACGTGGTGCTGATGGACATCCGCATGCCGGGCGTCGACGGGCTCGAGGCGACCAAGCGGATCGCCGCCGATCCGGCGCTCGCCGAGACGCGGGTGGTCATCCTGACCACGTTCGAGCTGGACGAGTACGTCTTCGAGGCGCTCCGGACCGGCGCGTCCGGGTTCCTGGTCAAGGACACCGAGCCGGTCGAGCTGCTGCGCGGGGTGCGTGCGGTGGCGGCCGGGGACGCGTTGCTGTCGCCGAGCGTGACCCGGCGGGTGATCGGGGAGTTCGCCGGAAAGGGCGCGCTGGGCCGGCCGATCGCCCGGCCGGCCCAGCTCGACCTGCTGACCGACCGCGAACGGGAGGTGCTCGTCCTGGTCGCCGAGGGTCTGTCCAACGACGAGATCGCCACCCGCCTGGTGATCAGCCCGGCGACCGCGAAGACCCACGTGAGCCGCACGATGATCAAGCTGGCCGCACGGGACCGGGCCCAGTTGGTCGTCTACGCCTACGAGGCCGGCCTGATCCGCCCCGGCTGGCTGACCTGACCCCCACCGCGCGTGAGCGGCCGGCCGCGATGGGATGATTCCACTATGGACGGCGAGGAGTTGCTGACGGCTCGGCTCTCGTTGCGGCGCCCGACCCCCGCCGACATCGAGGAGATCTTCCGCATCCATCGCGACCGGCAGGCGTGCGCGCACAACCCCGCCGACATGCTCGCCACCCGCAGCGACGCCGCGGACCGCTACCGCCGGTGGGCGGAGCACTGGGACCGGCACGGCTTCGGTTACTGGGTCATCCGCCGACGGGACGGCCATCGGCACGCGGCCGTCGCCGGGTTCTGCGGCCTCAAGCTGATGCGGCTCCACGATCGGGACGTCCTCAACCTGTTCTACCGCCTTGATCCGCCGGCCTGGGGTGACGGCGTGGCCACCGAAGCGGCGACCGCGGTCGTCGCCTGGGCGATCACGCACGTCGCCGGTCTTCCGGTCGTCGCTCGCGTCCGGCCCGGCAACATCGCATCGAGGACGGTCGCGATGCGAGCCGGCTTGTGTCGCGCCGAGCACCTCGACACGGACGGGGAAGATGGTCTCGACCGGGTCTATGCCAAAAACTGGCACGACGAGCTTTAGACGTCGCGGCGGGCGAACACCAGGAAGGCGGCCGCCAGCATCACGGTCCCGAACGCCGCGAGCACGCCGAACCCCGCCCAGGGCGCGAGCACTGACGGATCCGGCACCACGGTCACCACCCGCAGACCCGCCATCGACGGCCACCATTTGGCGACCCAGCGGGCCAGCGCCTCCGGCAGCGCCGCCGAGAAGATCGGGGCGAGCAGCAGCACCACGATCACGATGGTCAGCGCGCCCGCCGTCGATCGCAGCATCGCGCCCACCGCGAGCCCGAACAGCGCCGTCACCGCCAGATACAGCCCTGCGCCGAGCAGCGCGCGCAGCACCGGGCCGGAGCCGAGCGAGGCCGCCGCCAGCCCTTGGCCCGCGATGACCCGCTGGGCGAGGAGGAACGCCGCGACGCCACCGGCCCAGCCGATCACCAGCGCCACCGCGGCCGCCGTGGCCGCCTTCGCCGCCAGCAGCCGGCCGCGCACCGGTACCGCGGCCAGGCTGGGCCGGATGCTGCCGCTCGCGAACTCGCTGGTCACCACCAGCACGCCGAGCACGCCGACGGCGATCTGCGCGAGCAGCATGCCGGAGAGGCCGGCCGCGGTCGGGTCGAAGGCGGCCCGGTCGGCCGGGGTGCCGGAGACCGCGAGCTCGTGGGCCTTGCCGAAGCTGAACAGCGCACCCAGCCCGACCATCAGCGTCAGGACGGCGGCCGTCGTCCACAGCACCGACCGCAGCGAGCGCAGCTTGATCCATTCGGCGCGGAGGACGCTCATCGCGCACCCCCGCTGAACTCCACGCTCTCCGCGGTCATCGCCATGAAGACCTCTTCCAGCGAACTCCGGCGCGGGCTCAGTTCGGTCAGGACGGTCCCGCTCGCCAGGGCGAGCTTTCCCACGCCGTACGCGTCGATGCCGCCGACCAGCAGGCCGCCGTCGTCCTGAGCGACCACCGTGGCACCGGCCCCGCGCAGCGTCTCGGCGAAGCCGGCGTCCGCGGCCCGCACGACCATTCCCGCTGCCGTCTGCGACGCTGCCGTCTGCGACGCTGCCGGCTGCGAGGCGAGGAACTCGGCCAGGGACGTGTCCGCGATCAGCCGGCCCTTCCCGATCACCACGAGGTGGTCGGCGGTCTGCTCCATCTCGCTCATCAGGTGGCTGGAGACGACCACGGTCCGCCCCTCGGCGGCGAGGCCGCGCATCAGCGTCCGGGCCCAGGCGATCCCGCTCGGGTCGAGACCGTTGACCGGCTCGTCGAAGAGCAGGATCGGCGGGTCGCCCAGCAGCGCGCCGGCGATGCCGAGGCGCTGGCTCATGCCGAGCGAGTAGGTCCCGGCCGCCTTGCCCGCCACCGCGGTGAGGCCGACCAGGTCGAGCACCTCGTCGACCCGGCGGCGCGGCAGGCCGTTGCTGGTCGCCAGCGCGAGCAGGTGGTTGCGGCCGGACCGGGCGTGGTGCACCGCTCGCGCGTCGAGCAGCGCCCCGGCCTCCCGCATCGGCACGGGCAGGTCCCGGTATCGGCGCCCGCCGAGGAGCGCGCTGCCGGCGGTCGGCCGTTGCAGGCCGAGCGTCATCAGCATGGTGGTGGTCTTCCCGGCGCCGTTGGGCCCGAGGAAGCCGGTGACCACGCCCGGTCGGAACGTGCAGGTCAGGTCGTCGACCGCGGTGGTGTCGCGGTAGCGCTTGGTGAGTCCGCGCAGTTCAATCATGCCGAGAGCCTGGCGCCCGCGGCTGCGAACGGGGTCAGAGGTCCTGAGTGCCCTCTGTGCTCGCCAGACATATCCGAAATGTCGCTCCGGTGCCTCCGGGGACGACCTCGATCCGACCGCCGTGCGCCTCCACCAGCGACCGTACGATCGCCAGCCCCAGCCCATGACCGGTGGTCCGAGAGGCGTCCCCGCAGGAGAAGCGGTCGAACAAACGATCTTCCTGCCCGGGCGGGATACCCGGCCCGCTGTCGGCGATCTCCAGGACGGCGTCCGTGCCGACCCGCCCCACCCCGATCCGCGCCGGCGCGCCCGGCGGGGTGTGCGCGTGCACGTTCCCCACCAGGTTGACCACGACCTGCCGCAGCCGCGCCTCGTCCCCCAGCACCGGCGCCGCCGCGCCCTCCCCCGCCCCGCCCGGCCCGGTGATCCGCACCGGCCGATCGGGGTCGAGCGCCCGCAGGTCGGCCAGCGCCGAGGCCGCGAGCGTCCGCAGATCCATCGGCTCGAGGGAGAGCACCGGCCCCTGCACGTCGAGCCGGGCCAGCAGCAACAGGTCTTCGACCAGCGCGGCCAGCCGCCCCGCCTCGGTGTCGATCCGGCGCAGCGTCCGCTCGACCTCCGCCGGCGACGACACGCCGCCCATCAGCGCCAGCTCGGTCGACCCCTTGATCCCGAACAGCGGCGTGCGCAGCTCGTGGCTGACGTCCGCGACGAACTGCCCGCGCGCCGCGAAGGCCCGGTCGAGCTGGGCGAGCATGCCGTTGAGCGCGGCGGTGAGCCGGCCGATCTCGGCGCCCGGGCGTGCCCCGCCGGGGATCCGATGGGAGAGGTCGCCCGCGGCGATCGCCGTGGCGGTCTCCTCGATCGCCCGCAGTGGCCGCAGTCCCGCCCGTACCAGAAACCAGCCGGCCGTTCCCAGCGCGGCGATCAGCAGCAGCCCGGTGATCGCGCAGATCAGCTGCAAGCGGCGGACGGTGCCGTCCACCACGGAGAGCGAGCCGGCCACCGCGACCGAGCCGCCGGCCGGCCGGGCCACCACGATCGCCCGCCAGTTCCCGGTGCTGAAGAGCGGGCGCGGCACCGCCGACACCTCGGGCGCCACCGCGCTGGTGTGCACCGAGCTGATCACCCGGCCGCCCGGGTCGAAGTAGACGATCGCCATGTCCGCCACCAGGTCGAGCCCGCCGCCGGCCCGCCGGGTGACGTCCGCACCGGGCGGCCCGAGCGCCGACGGGTCGACCCGGGCCATCAGCTGGGCGAGCGGCGTCAGCTGCCGGTCCACCCGCTCGACCAGGTGCCGTCGCAGCGCGCCCAGCACGACCGCGTCGCTCGCCACTATCCCCACGACCAGCAGGACCGTGGTGATCAGCAGCAGCCGGACCTTCACCGGCGGGGCACCCGCAGCACGTACCCGACGCCGTGCACGGTGTGGATCAGCTTCGGCTCGGCGGTGTCCACCTTGCGGCGCAGATAGCTGATGTAGGTGTCCACGATGCTGGTGTCCCCGGCGAAGTCGTACCGCCAGACCTCCTCGAGGATGCGCCGTTTCGGCACGGTTTGCCCGGCGTGCCTCAGCAGGCAGTGCAGCAGCCGGAACTCGGTGGGCGACAGCCGCACCGGCCGGCCCGCCCGGCTGACCGCCTGGTCGAGCGGGTCGAGCGTCAGGTCGCCGGCGGCCAGCGCGCCCTCGCCGCCGCCGGCCGCCCGGCGCAGCACCGCGTGGATGCGCGCGATGAGCTCGGGCAGGTGGAACGGCTTGGTCACGTAGTCGTCCGCGCCCAGGGTCAGCCCGTTGACCTTGTCCTCGGGTGCGTCCCGGGCGCTGAGGAACAGCACCGGCACGTGCCGCCGGCCGGCCCGCAGCCGCCGCACCACCTCGAAGCCGTCCATCCCGGGCAGCATCACGTCGAGCAGGATCAGGTCGGGCGGGTCGTCGGCCGCGCCGCGCACCGCCTCGTCGCCGGTGGCGGCGGTGCCCACCTCGAAGCCGGCGAACCGCAGCGCGTCGGCGAGCAGGCCGCGCACGGTGTCCTCGTCGTCGACCACCAGCAGCCGGGCCATGCCACCGAGGCTAGCCAGGCGCGGTTGAGATGCCGCTGTGAGTGTTCGCAGGCGTCCTGGGAAAACTGTCGTACCCGCTCCGGAGAATGGAGGGCGTGCTGGTAGCGGTGTCGCCCGACGGGCGCCTTCAAGACCTGCGGGCCGATGGTTCGCCCGCCGGTCCGCCGCGGCCGGTCGCCGATCTCGCCGCCGCGATCGCCGAGCGCGAGGCGGCCGACCAGCCCCGCTGGGTGTGGCCGGCCACCGCCGATCTCTATCCGATGCTGCTGCGGGCCGGGGTGCGGGTGGCCCGCTGCCATGACCTCGAGCTGACCGAGGCGCTGCTGCTCGGCCACGCCGGCCGCTGGGGCGCGCCCCGATCGCTCGCCGCCGCCCGGGCCCGCCTGCTCGGCCTGCCCGTGCCGCCCGACCCGCCGCCGCGCCAGCCGGACCCGCCGGGCTTCGCCCAGGGCGCGCTCTTCGAGACCACCTCCGCTCCGCCGGCCGCCGCCGGCTTCGACGTGCTTGCGGCCGTTCAGCTGGTGTACGCCGATCAGCTCGCCCGGATCGGCGCCGCCGAGCACCCCGGCCGGTTCCGCCTGCTGGTCGCCGCCGAGTCGGCCGGCGCCCTGGTCGGGGCCGAGATGGGCCACGCCGGGCTGCCCTGGCGCGCCGACGTGCACGATCAACTGCTGCGCGAGCTGCTCGGCCCACCCCAGCCGGTCGGCCCGCCACGCCGGCTCGCCGAGCTGACCGCCGAGATCAACGAGGCGCTCGGCCTGCGCGGCCTGCACCCCGACTCCCCGGCCGAGGTGGTCCGGGCCTTCGCGCGCAACGGCGTCGACATCCCCAATACCCGGGCCTGGGTGCTCAAGCGGGTCGACCACCCGGCCGTGCGCCCGCTGCTGGAATACAAAGAGCTCTACCGCATCTGGACGGCGCACGGCTGGGCCTGGTGCGACGCCTGGGTGCGCGACGGCCGTTTCCGCCCGGAGTACGTTCCGGGCGGCGTGGTCTCCGGCCGGTGGGCGACCCGCGGCGGCGGCGCGCTGCAGGTGCCCAAGGTCGTGCGCCGCGCGGTGATCGCCGACCCGGGGTGGCGGTTCGTGGTCGCCGACGCCGGCCAGCTGGAGCCGCGGGTGCTCGCCGCGGTCTCCGGCGACCGCCGGCTGGCCGCGGCCGCGGCGGCCGGCGATCTTTACGCGGCGCTCGCCACCGACTCGTTCGACGGCGACCGCGCCAAGGCCAAGGTCGCCCTGCTCGGGGCGATGTACGGGCAGACCGGCGGCGCCGCGATCCCGGCCCTCGCGGTGCTGCGCAAGCGCTACCCGGTGGCGTTCGAGTTCGTCGAGGCGGCGGCCCGCACCGGCGAGGCCGGCGGCCTGGTCCGCTCCTGGCTGGGCCGCACCTGCCCGCCGGCGGCCGCCGCCTGGCGGGACGCGGGTCTGGATCCGCCCGAGGAGGCGGGCTCGGCCGAGATGCCGCAGGGCGGTGCGTCCGGCCGCGCCCGGGGCCGCTTCACCCGCAACTTCGTGGTCCAGGCCACCGCCGCCGAGTGGGCGCTGGTGCTGCTGGCCACCCTGCGGACGGCGCTGGAGGACAGTAAGGCCGAACTCGTCCTGTTCGTGCACGACGAGGTGGTGGTGCACTGCCCGGAGGAGGAGTCGGCCCGGGTCGCCGACGCGGTGACCGCCTCCGCCGTCGAGGCCGGCCGCCTGCTGTTCGGGGAGACCGCGGTCCGATTCCCGCTCGACGTCTCAGTAGTTGGCGCGTACGCCGACGCCAAATGAGATTGCGGTACCTTGGATGGTCCGAAGCGAGAGGCGCTGCAACGGGGTGACACCCGCCACGCTCGCTCGGTGAATTCCGACCAAGGGCGCCTCCGTTGCAACCACGGAGGTGGGTCGGTATGGAGAGAAGTGCCCGGATTGCTGAGCTGAAAGGCCTGCTTGCGGAGCGCATCCTGGTTCTCGACGGCGCCTGGGGCACGATGCTGCAGGGTGCCAAGCTCAAGCCCGAGGACTACCGCAACGAGCTGATCCCGGCCGACCATCCGCAGGACGTGACCGGCGACCCCGACGTGCTCATGCTCACTCGCCCCGACGTGATCCTCGACATCCACCGGCAGTACCTGGCGGCCGGCGCGGACATCACCACGACCAACACGTTCACCGCCACCAGCATCGCCCAGGCCGACTACGGCCTCGAGTCGCTGGTGAAGCAGATGAACGTCCGCGGCGCGCAGCTGGCCCGCCAGGCCGCCGACGAGGCCGAGGCCCGGGACGGCAGGCCGCGGTTCGTGGCCGGCTCGGTCGGCCCGCTGAACGTCACGCTCTCGCTGTCCCCCAAGGTCGACGACCCCTCCTATCGCGCGGTCACGTTCGACCAGGTCAAGGCGGCGTACGCGGAGCAGATCGCGGCGCTCGCCGAGGGCGGTGTCGACCTGCTGCTGATCGAGACGATCTTCGACACGCTGAACGCGAAGGCGGCCGTCGCGGCCGCCCACGAGGTCGCCCCCGACCTGCCACTGTGGATCTCCGTGACGATCGTCGACCTCTCCGGGCGTACGCTCTCCGGCCAGACGGTGGAGGCCTTCTGGCGCTCGATCGAGCGCGCCCACCCATTGGTCGTCGGCGTGAACTGCGCGCTCGGCGCGACCGAGGCGCGACCGCACGTGGCCGAGTTGGCCCGCCTTTCCGATGTCTTCGTCGCCTCCCACCCCAACGCGGGTCTGCCCAACGCGTTCGGCGGCTACGACGAGACCCCCGAGCAGACGGCGGCATTGATCGGCGAGTTCGCCAGCGCCGGCCTGGTGAACATCGTCGGCGGCTGCTGCGGCACGACCCCGGCGCATATCAGACGAATCGCCGAAAGTGTCCGAGACGCCGCGCCGCGCGCGATCAACCCGCCACCGGCGACCACCCGGTTCAGCGGCCTCGAGCCGTTCGAGATCGGCCCGGACACCGGCTTCGTCATGATCGGCGAGCGGACCAACGTCACCGGCTCGGCCCGGTTCCGCCGGCTGATCGAGGCCGACAACTACCAGGGCGCCGTCGACGTGGCCCTCGACCAGGTGCGCGGCGGCGCCAACCTGCTCGACGTGAACATGGACGCCGACCTGCTCGACAGCGAGCAGGCGATGACCACCTTCCTCAACCTGATCGCCACCGAGCCCGAGGTCGCCCGGATCCCGATCATGATCGACAGCTCCAAGTGGAGCGTGCTCGAGGCCGGGCTCAAGTGCGTGCAGGGCAAGGGCGTGGTCAACTCGATCAGCCTCAAGGAGGGCGAGGAGGTCTTCCTCGATCACGCCCGCCGGATCAAGGACTTCGGCGCCGGCGTGGTCGTGATGGCCTTCGACGAGCAGGGCCAGGCGGACACCCGGGACCGGAAGGTCGAGATCTGCGGCCGCGCGTACGACCTGCTGGTGAACGTGGCCGGGTTCGCCCCCGACGACATCATCTTCGACCCCAACGTGCTGGCCGTCGCGACCGGCATCAGCGAGCACAACGGGTACGCGAAGGCGTTCATCGAGGCCCTCCCGCTGATCAAGGAGCGCTGCCCGGGCGCCCGCACCAGCGGCGGCATTTCCAACCTCTCGTTCTCCTTCCGCGGCAACGACGTGGTCCGCGAGGCGATGCACTCGGCGTTCCTCTTCTACGCCGTGCAGGCGGGCCTGGACATGGGCATCGTCAACGCCGGTCAGCTCGCCGTCTACCAGGACATCCCGGCCGACCTGCTGGAACTGGTCGAGGACGTGCTCTTCGACCGGCGTCCGGACGCCACCGACCGGCTGGTGAGCTTCGCCCAGACCGTCACCGGCAAGGGCAAGCAGCGCGAGGTCGACCTGTCCTGGCGCGAGGCGCCGGTCGCCGAGCGGCTGTCGTACGCGCTGGTGCACGGCATCGTCGACTACATCGAGGACGACACCGAGGAGGCCCGTCAGCTGCTCCCGCGGCCGCTCGACGTGATCGAGGGCCCGCTGATGGACGGTATGAAGATCGTCGGCGACCTGTTCGGCTCCGGCAAGATGTTCCTGCCCCAGGTGGTCAAGAGCGCCCGGGTGATGAAGCGCTCGGTCGCCTACCTCGAGCCGTTCATGGAGGACGAGAAGGAGCAGGCCCGCGCCGCCGGCATCGTCGAGACCGGCCGCGGCCAGGGCAAGGTCGTGCTGGCCACGGTCAAGGGCGACGTGCACGACATCGGCAAGAACATCGTCGGCGTGGTGCTGGGCTGCAACAACTACGAGGTGATCGACCTCGGCGTGATGGTGCCGGCCGCGAAGATCCTGGACACCGCGGTGGCCGAGGGCGCCGACGTGATCGGCCTGTCCGGCCTGATCACCCCGTCGCTCGACGAGATGGTGTCGGTCGGCGCCGAGATGGAGCGGCGCGGCCTCAAGCTGCCGCTGCTGATCGGCGGGGCGACCACCTCGAAGCAGCACACCGCGGTGCGGATCGCCCCGGCGTACGGCGCCTCCACGCTGCACGTCCTCGACGCGTCCCGGGTGGTCGGCGTGGTCTCCGACCTGCTCGACCCCGATCGCGCCGAGCAGCTCGACCAGGCGAACCGCGCCGACCAGGAGCGCCTGCGCGAACAACACGCCAAGCGGCACGCCCAGCCGCTGCTGACCCTCGAGCAGGCCCGGGCCAACCGCGAACAGGTCGACTTCGCCGAGCTCCCGACGCCGGCCTTCACCGGTGTCCGGGTGGTGGAGCCGTCGATCGCCGAGCTGCGCGAGATGGTCGACTGGACGTTCCTGTTCCTGGCCTGGGAGCTCAAGGGCAAGTTCCCGGCGATCCTCGAGCAACCGGTGGCCCGCGAGCTGTGGGACGACGCCAACACCCTGCTCGACAAGATCATCGCGGAGGGCTCGTTCCAGGCCCGCGGCCAGTACGGCTTCTGGGGCGCGCACGCCGAGGGCGACGACATCGTGCTCACCGTGCCCGATCGTTCTGGCGGCGTGAGGTTCCCGATGCTGCGCCAGCAGACCGAGAAGCCGGCCGGCCGGGCCAACCGCTGCCTGGCCGACTACATCGCACCCCAGGGCGACCACCTGGGCGGCTTCGCGGTCGCCATCCACGGCGCCGACGAGCTGGCCAAGCGCTACGAGGCGGAGAAGGACGACTACCGGGCCATCATGGTCAAGGCGCTGGCCGACCGGCTCGCCGAGGCGTTCGCCGAGTACCTTCACCTCCAGGCCCGCCGCGAGTGGTTCGAGCCCGGCGCCCAGCCCAAGCTGGAGGACCTGCACGCCGAGCGGTTCCGCGGCATCCGGCCGGCCCTCGGCTACCCGGCGAGCCCCGACCACAGCGAAAAGAAGGACCTCTTCGAGCTGCTCGGCACCGACGCGATCGGGGTGGGACTGACCGAGTCGTACGCGATGACCCCGGCCGCCGCCGTGAGCGGCCTGATCTTCGCGAACCCGGCGTCCCGCTACTTCACCGTGGGCCGCCTCGGCAAGGACCAGATCACCGACTACGCCACCCGCCGCGGCATGACCGTCGACGAGGTCGAGCGCTGGCTGCGCCCGAACCTCGCCTACGAGATCGACTGATTTGCGACGCCTGCGGCCAGCCCTTCCACCAGCGGAAACTCGTCGAAGGGCTGGTCGTAGTCGCCGAAGTGCCCGTCGTTGCGCACGATCTGCGTCCCGCCGAGCCGATCGAACATGGCCCGCCCCTGCCCCGCGTCGCAGCCGTACGGGTCGACCGCCGAGTTGACGAAGTAGATGTCCCGCACGTGCGCGCGAATGGCATCCCAGTCGTACTTCTCCTGCAGCACCGGCTCGTCCGAGGTGTTCGGCGGCGTGCAGTACCCGGCCACCAGAACCGCCCGCGCCACCGTCACGTCCAGGTGCTCCAGCAGCGCCAGCAACAGCGCCGCCCCACCCGAGTGCCCGATCAGGACAGTCTCCTCGTCGAACCGATGCGCACTCAGCACCTTCGGCAGGAACTCCCCGATCGGCTCCACATTCAGCCCCGGATAGTGCGGCACCTCAACGGCAAATCCACGCTCCCGAAGCCGCCCCGCCAGCCACGGATACCACGCCACATCCGGGTTGCCCCCGGTGCCATGAAAGATGATCGCTTTCGCCGTCATCCCCGAACGATAACGACCACAACCGCCGCGCACGGCCCCGCCCGGCCACCCGTTCGGAACGGGCCGCAATGATCTGGCGGCACGTCGCGAGGCACCGCCGGGGTCGGCCGCGCATCATCGAGCGGGGAGAGAGGTGGATCAGGCCGCTTGCTGCTCGATCCGGCGGGCCGCCTCGAGCAGCAGCTCACGGGGGATCTCGACGAGCAGCTCGCCGTTCGGAACGGCGATGCCGGTGACCGCGCCGCCCTGCACCAGCACGGTGTCGCGGTCGGTCGTGTAGACGGTCGGACAGGTGCCTCCGCCGCACAGGCTGATCACCAGTCGCGCGGCAGGCTCCGGGGTGACCGGCGGACCGTCAGCGACGACCAGGTAGTCGGCGTCCTCGTGGTTCGTCATACCGTCACGGTAGAAAACCGCGGTGAGCCGAGACAAGTGCGTAAGATTTCAGGCCAAACCCTAGTTCGGCAGCAACATTCGCGCGTAGCGCTTCTCGTAGTCGTTGAGGATGTTGCCGGCGTCGGGCAGGGCGACCGCTTCGAGCAGGTCGAACACCCGCCGGTAGGTGTGGACGATTTTGGCGCCGCGGGCCTTGAGCGTCGAGTTGAAGAGGTCGACGCTGACCCAGCGGTCGTCGGCGACGTAGAACCCGTGGAACGGCGCGATCGGCAACTCGGCGTCGTCCCCGATGATCCGCAGGCGGACGTTCGGATAGGCGGCCAGCTCGCGGAGCCGGGCGATCTGCGCGATCATCGCCGCCGGCTCGCAGACCTGGTTCCGCAGGACCTGCTCGGTCATCAGGAAATGAAACGACCGATCGGGCAGAAGAAGGATCCCGGCGCGCTGGACGCGGGCGTTGACCGCGTTGGCCACCGCGATCGCGGAGTCGGCGACCCGCGCGTCGTCCAGCCCATCCTTCAGTCCGGACAGGACGGCCCGGGCATAGACGTCGGTCTGCGCCAGACCGGGCACGACGGCCGGCTGGAAGACCCGGATCTCCTTGGCCGGCTTCTCGATCCGCGCCGTCTCGTCCTGTCGTTCCGCGAGATCCAGGCTTTCCGGGAGCCAGTCGGTGAGCCGCTCGTCGACGCGCTCGACCATGGCGACGACCTTTTCCACGTCGTCGGCCGGTACGCCGAGCTCCCTGCCGAGCGCTCGGATGTCGCTGGGCTCGGCGGCGATGACCCCGGTCTCCAGGCGAGAGATGCGGCTCTGGGTCATGCCGACCCGGTCGCCCAAGGCCTGACCGGTCAGTCTTCGCTGCTTACGCCAGCGGGCGAGGATCGCCCCGACGGGCTGGCCGGTGAAGTCGGGAGAGTCGGCCATCGCAGCCCGCCTCCCTCCAGCCCACCAAAATCTATGTTATGCACCCGCCTGCAGGGCGGCGGCCAGCAGCTCCGCCGGAATCTCGACCAACTGCTCACCGGCCGGCAGGTTGATGTCTACATTGTCCGCGGACACGGTATAGCCCTGTACGACCAGGGTGCCCCGATCCGTCCGGTAAACAGTCGGACAGCTGCCGCCCCCGCAGAGCGTGGCGACCAGAGCCAGTTTCGGCGCGGGAACCACAGTGTCCGTCACGCCCCCGTTGTCATAGTTCACGGGGGAAAATGATACCGGGCACGGTACGCCGACGGTCAAGTCGATCTAGGAATATTCAACTTCTGCTCAACGTACTCAGACGACGAGACCCGCACAAGAACTCCGGAGTCACGGACCGATATGGAGCCTGGCCGCACATCTGACGCTGAGTCACTGGATTCGCAAGATGAAATTTGCTCATGCGCATGGCCATTGCCAATCCCTGCATAGCGGCGCATATTCAGGAGTGAGGGTCACGGAGACGTAGCGAGTTCTCCCGATCCGATCCACGGTCGGTGATCGCGAGCCTCCTGGACGACGATGTCGCAACCCTCACGGTGCATATGCGCGGTGATCCCGGGTGGACACCAGGATCGGAGGCCGACATGAGCGGATACGTTGTGATCGTCGCCGCGGGCGCGCTGGCGGTTCTCATCCTGACCGAGATCGTCGCGGCCGTGCTGCCGGTCGTCATTGTCATCGCGGCCGTCCCGCCGGAGGAGCGGGACGCGCTCGCCAGGCTCCTCGCGGCCTGCGACAGCAGCCGCAAACTGCGTCTTTGGCCGGCTCTCCGGGCGGCGGTCCGGGCCCGGCGCGCCGAGTCCGAACACCTGCACTGATCAAGCCTCGCTGGAGCGGGCCCAGAGGTTGATGCCGGACTCGGTGGCGTACTTGTCGATCTCGGCCAGTTCCTCGTCCGTGAAGGACGTGTTGTTCAGGGACGCCACGTTGTTCTCCAGTTGGGCGACGCTGCTCGCGCCCAGCACCACCGACGTCATCCGGGGGTCGCGGATCGACCAGGCGATCGCCATCTGGGCCAGCGACTGACCGCGCCGGGCGGCGATGTCGTTCAGCTGCCGGATCTTGTCCAGGTTGTCCGGCGAGAGCAGACCGGCGGAGAGCGACTTGTGCTCGGTGGCCCGCGAGCCCGACGGCACGCCGTTCAGATAGCGATCGGTGAGCATCCCCTGGGCCAACGGCGAGAAGCCGATGCACCCGGCGCCGACCGACTCGAGCGTGTCGAGCAGGCCGTCGTGCTCGATCCAGCGGTTCAGCATCGAGTACGACGGCTGATGGATCAGCAGCGGCGTGCCCAGATCCCGCAGAATCGCGGCCGCCTCGGCGGTCTTGGCCGGCGAGTACGACGAGATGCCGACGTAGAGGGCCTTGCCGGCGCGTACGGCCGAGGCCAGCGCCCCCATCGTCTCGTCCAGCGGCGTTTCGGGATCGAGGCGGTGCGAGTAGAAGATGTCGACGTAGTCGAGGCCCATCCGCCGCAGCGACTGGTCGAGCGACGCGGTCAGGTACTTCCGCGATCCCCACTCCCCATAGGGCCCGGGCCACATGTCGTACCCGGCCTTGGTGGAGATCACCAGCTCGTCCCGGTAGGGGTGGAAGTCCGCGTGCAGGTGCCGGCCGAGGTTCCGCTCGGCCGAGCCGTACGGCGGGCCATAGTTGTTGGCCAGGTCGAAGTGCGTGATGCCGAGGTCGAAGGCGCGCCGCAGGATGTCCCGCTGCGTCTCGAACGGCTTGTCGTCGCCGAAGTTGTGCCACAGGCCGAGCGACACGGCGGGCAGCCGGAGACCGCTGCGGCCGGTCCGGCGGTACTCCATCGACAAGTAGCGGTCAGCGGAAGCGTCGAACACGGCAGTCCTCACGGAAGAAGGGCCAGGTCGTCGGCGGTCAGGGTCAGGTCGACGGCCAGGGCGGAGTCGGCGATGGTCTCGGGGCGGCTGGCGCCGGGGATCGGGATGACGACGGGCGACTTTGCGAGATGCCAGGCCAGGCAGACCCGCTGCGGGCTGACCCCGTAGCGGTCGGCGACCGTCACGAAGCCGCCGCCGAGCGAGCCCGCCCGGCGGATGCCGCCCAGCGGCGACCAGGACAGGAAGGCGATCCCCAGCGAGTCGCAGAGGGAGAGCTCGGGCGCCGAGGACAGGAACGACGGGGAGAACTGGTTCTGCACCGAGACCAGCCGGCCGCCGAGGATGTCCTGGGCCTCGAGGATCTGCCCCGGGTTCGCGTTGGAGACCCCGGCCATCCGGATCTTGCCGGCGTCGAGCAGGTCGCGGAGCGCGCCGATCGAGTCGGCCCACGGCACCCGCGGGTCGGGGCGGTGGTACTGGTAGAGGTCGATCGCGTCGACGCCGAGCCGCTTCAGCGACTCCTCGCATGCCTGGAAAATGTACGACGGCGAGCCGTTGATCGTCCAGCTGCCGTCGCCCGGCCGCAGGTGCCCGGCCTTCGTGCCGACCAGGACGGACGAGCGGTCGCCACCGTACGAGGCGAGCGCCCGCGCCACCAGGACCTCGTTGTGGCCGACCTCGTCGGCGTGGATGTGGTACGAGTCGGCCGTGTCGATCAGTGTGATGCCTGCGTCGAGCGCGGCGTGAATCGTCCGGATCGAGCGCTCGTCGTCGGGCCGCCCCTCGATCGACATCGGCATCCCGCCGAGCCCGATCGCGCCGACCGTGGTGTCGCCGATGCGACGGCTCTTCATGGGTCCTCCTCCCCAACCACAGTTACTACCCCGGCGAAGCACGGCCCGCCACCGAACTGTCGAAGATGGCGATTCCGGGCAAGATGAGGACATGAGCGAGAGTCTGTCCGTGGCCGTCCTCGGTGCCGGGATCATGGGCGCCGCGATGGCCCGCACCATTGCGAAGGCCGGGCACGACGTGACGGTGTGGAACCGCACGCCCGGCAAGGCCCGGGCGACCGGCCTGCCCACCGCGGCGACTCCGGCCGAGGCCGTCCGGCACGCCGACGTCGTGCTGACCATGCTGTTCGACGGCGACACCGTGCGCGAGGTGATCGAGCAGGCGGCGACCGCGCTGCGCCCCGGCACCTACTGGATCCAGTCGACCACCTCCGCCCCCGCCGACGTCGCGAAGCTGGCCGCGGCCGCCGCCGAACGCGGCGTGATCTTCTTCGATGCTCCGGTCCTCGGCACCCGCCAGCCCGCCGAGGCCGGCCGGCTGACCGTGCTGGCCGCCGGCCCCGAGGAGTACCGGGCAGCGGTGCAGCCGATCTTCGACGCGGTCGGCACCCGCACCACCTGGACCGGCACCGACGCCGCCGACGCCGGCGCCACCAGGCTCAAGCTGGTCGCCAACAGCTGGGTGCTGGCCGTGACCCACGGCGCCGCCGAGACGCTGGCGCTGGCCAAGGGCCTCGGCGTCGACCAGGCCGCGTTCTTCGACCTGATCGCTGGCGGCCCGCTCGACCTGGGCTATCTCCGCGCGAAGGCACAGCTCATCCTTGACGACCGGCTGTCGCCGGCCAGCTTCGCGGTGAACACGGCCGAGAAGGACGCCCGCCTGATCGTCGATGCGGGCCGAGACCATGGCGTACGCCTGGACGTGGCCGAGGCCGGCGCCGAGCGCTTCCGCCGGGCGGCCGCGCAGGGCCACGCCGACAAGGACATGGCCGCGTCCTATCTGGCCAGCTTCGACTGACTCTTCCGCAATTTTCCCGTACAAGGTGATGAAGGGCCGTGCTGAACCACGCTGCTTACTTGACGGCGCCGGCGGTCAGTCCTGCTTGGATTTGTCGTTGGAAGATGGCGTAGATGATGATCATGGGGAGGATCGACAGGGTC
>NZ_JAOSZE010000062.1 GCF_025630775.1 Actinoplanes sp. KI2 | reverse complement strand
AGTCTTCCTGTGACGGCTCCTGTGGTTGCCCGAGCGGTCGCGCAGGCTGGAGATACAGCGGTCCCGCAGGCAAGGGAGGCAGTGACGACAGCGCGAGCAACGACCGTCTCAACGGAGTTCGAGAAATGAGGTCGGCATGTCCGTATTCACCACGATCGCCTCCGGCCGTTACCCGTGCAATGGCCCGGTGTCCGAGTCTCCCGCCGAGACCCAGGCGAGCGCTGAGACCTCGCCCACCGTGGTCGCCGCCATCCTCGGCAGCGGCCGAACGCAGGTGTGGGTGCCGGGCCGGGGAAGCCTGACCTGCCCGAGCGGCAACACCGTCGGTACCAGTCACGCACCGGTGCGCAGGGGACGCGTCGCCGACAGGCTCGGCTGCGTCGATCTTCTGGCGGACCTGATCCGACGATACCGCGATCCGATCCCGGCCGGCTCTGTCGTGGTGGTCTGCCGGCCCGTGCTCGCGACCATGGCGGAGCAGCACGTTCTGCGCCAGGTCGCCACAGCCGTGTTCGTGCCGTCGCGCGTGTTGTTCATCGACACGGTGCGAGCGGCAGCCATCGGCGCCGGCGGCGCCGCAGGCGCCCTACTCATCGCCGACATCGGCGCCGAACTCATCGAGGTGGCAGCCCTGCAGCACGGCAGGGTGAAGGCGGCGCGCCGCATGGACCTCGGCACCCGCGACCTCAAGCGTGGCGCCCCCATCGAAGCGCTCGCCCACGCCACCACCCGGATGGTCAACGAACTGCGCCTGGAGCCTGCCACCAAGGCGCTTGTCACCGCCGCGTTGACGCGCGGCCTCATGGTCGTTGGCGACGGCGCCCTGATTCCCAGCCTGATGTTGCAGATCACCGCGGACCTCCGCATCCCAGTGCGGTCGGCGGCCGCACCACGAACCGCAGCGCTCAACGGCGCGGGCCTGGCCGCCATGGCCGCAGCCCGCGACCCTTCAAGCCGATGAGCGACCAGTACAGCGACCCCTGCATCGGCAATTCAGCGGTCAACCGATCGTGCACCTAACGGCCGATGGCCGGCCCGCCCGGCCAGTCACCGCTGGGGCACGGCTCAACCGACGATGTACGCCGTCGGTGTGATCGCGATGTTGGTAGGGATCCTCGTGCCGGCCCAATGAAGTGCGGCCGGCCCAGGCCAGCCGACCTGCCCGTCGCCGGCAGCACGCCACTGCCCACCCGCCCAGCCGAAGAGGGGAACCGATGACCGTGATGGAGCGGCTCAACACTGAGTACGGCCAGAGTCCGTGGCTCGACAACCTCACTCGGGGCTACCTGCGTGAGGGCACCTTGGCTCGCCTGGTCGGCGAAGGGATTCGCGGCGTGACCGCCAACCCGACCATCGTCGCCAAGGCAATCGCCGGCTCGCGCGATTACGACAAGCAGTTCTTCGCGCTGACCGCCAGCCGGCCGTCCGCTGCAGGACGCGTACTGGCAGCTGGCCGTCGACGACATCACCGCCGCGCTGGCGGTGCTGCGCCCAGCGTTCGACACCAGCGGCGGCATCGACGGTTTCGCCTCCATCGAGGTAGCAGCCGAACTGGCCCGCGACACCGAGGCCACGGTGATGGCCGCCCGCGCACTGCACGAGCGGATCGCGGCACCCAACCTGTTCGTGAAGATCCCGGCGACCGCCGAGGGTGTACCTGCCGTCCGGGCGATGATCGCCGAGGGACGCAGCACCAACATCACCCTGATCTTCGGGCTCAGCCGGTACGCACAGGTCATCGAGGCGTACCTGTCCGGGCTCGAAGCGTTCGTCGGGCGCGGCGGCGACCCGTCGCGCGTGCGCAGCGTTGCTTCCTTCTTCGTCAGCCGGGTCGACACCGAGCTCGACCGGCGTCTGGAGGCGGCCGGCACGCCGGAGGCGTTGGCGTTGCGCGGCCAGGCGGCGATCGCCCAGGCCAAGCTCGCCTACCGGCTGTTCCGGGAGCGCTTCGCCGGCCAGCGGTGGCAACGGCTGGCCGCGCTCGGGGCGCGCCCGCAACGGCCGCTGTGGGCGTCCACCTCCACCAAGAATCCCGCCTATTCCGACACCCGCTACGTCGACCACCTGATCGGCCCGGACACGGTCAACACCCTGCCCGAGCGCACCATCGCCGCGTTCACCGACCACGGCAGGCTGGCCCGCACCATCGACACCGGAGTCGACGAAGCCGCCGCGGTGATGCGCCGGCTCGCCGGGGCCGGCATCGACATGCACGACATCGGCATCACCCTCGAAGATCAAGGCGTGGCCGCCTTCCGCGCCTCCACGCAACAGGTCCTCGCCGCGCTGGCGGCCAAGGCCGGTCAGCTCAGCAACCGCCGAAATGCAGGGCAGCTTTCGGTCTGCGCACGCCCGCACCGACGGTGGTGACGGTTACGGTCCACGCGGCGGGCAATGATCCGCCTCGCCCTCCGCCGGCGCTTGCGCCCGATTCGCCACGCGAACCGAGGGCCGGACGCGACGCGCGGTCTTCTTCCCCCTCGCCGCCGACCGGGTGGTTGTGCCGGTCGGCGGCGAACGATCACCACCAAGGCAAGAGGCGTCCTGCGGCCAGTCCAGCGACACCAGGTGAACACCGCCCGTGGCCCGCCGATCGCCCCCGGCGTCGGCGGGAGGGCCGAGCTGTTCCTTGGATCGCCATTGACGGCACGCTCATCGTCCTGCGTTCATCGCGGCCCTGCGGCCCGGCCGGCATCGATGAGCAGTGCCTGTCGGCGCTGGTGCACAGTCAGATAGCGCAGGCCCTCGACGCCGGCGGTGAAGCGCCGGCGTGAACGGCGCGGCATCCACAGCAGGACACCGGGTGTGAGATCGACCGTGCCGAGTTCGGTCTCCAAGTGGCCGCTGCCGGCCAAAACGTGGATGAGAACATCCAGGTCGGGTCCGGCGTGGGCATCGATCGTCTGCCCCGGGGGCAGGGCGATGACGTTGGCGTCGAGGTCCCGCTCACGGCCCTGCAGCTTCCACACCGCTCCGGTGACATCGGCGGCAATCGTGTCAGCGGTGATCGTGGCGGTGTCGACCAGTACCCGCGGGAGCGGGGTGCTGGCCAACTTGGTGATCTTGATCCGCCAGTCACGCATCTCACGGTTGAGGTATTCCCAGCAGTAGCTACCGGCGTGGTCCGCCTCGAACTCCTCGTGCAGATGCTGCGGATCGTGGTCATTCACCAGGACAAACGATGCGCCGACGGGCAATGCGGCGTAGGTCGTGAAGATCATGGGGTGCTTGTCAGGCTTGCGCATCCCGCGCACGTCCAGTTCCTGCACGTCGGGGCTGCTTGCGGTCGTCGACGACAACACGGTTCTCCTGCCCTCAGGTTTATACAACTCACTGTTGTGTAAACTCTAGGCCGTGACCTACGCGATCGCCCAACCGGACTCGACGCATCGTGCGCGCCGCCCAGCAGAGACCCAGGGGTCGCGATGACGACACCGCAGCCGGATCGGCAAGCCTCCCGACGTCGTGGACAGGTATTGCGGCTGCTGAGAATCGCGGACAGGCCCATGGCGATCGCCGAGATCGCCCAACGTCTGGGAATCCACGTCAACACCGCACGATTCCATCTGGAGACTCTGGTCAGCAACGGCCAGGTCGAGCGCACGACCGCCGACTCCGGCAGCCCGGGACGTCCACCCCAATTGTTCCAAGCGGTGCGGCGCATGGATCCGATGGGTACGCGGCATTTCCGGGTCCTCGCCGAGGTGCTCGCCGGGGCGATCGACACCGACGCCGATCCAGGCGACCGAATTCTGCGGGCCGGGCAGCAGTGGGGACTGCGCCAGGCGTCCACGGCCGCCGGGCCTGGAAAAGCATCAGGACCGGCCGAGCCCGTCGATCGACTGATGCGGCTGCTCGACGAGCTGGGTTTCGCACCCGAGCGCGACGACAGCGACGGGCGGCGGGTCGGCCTGCGGCAGTGCCCGTTCCTCGAGCTCGCGGTCAGCCGGTCGGACGTGGTCTGTCCGGCCCACCTGGGCCTGATGCAGGGAGCGATGCAAGCGTGGGAGTCACCGATCACGGTCGAGCGACTCCACCCCTTTGTCGAACCAGACTTGTGTATGGCTCACCTCGGCCCGGCAGGAGAATCATGATGGGCGTTGTGTCGTTGTCCGCTCTGGCGGCCGAGCAGATTGCCGCGGCTCATGCCTCGCCGGCCGGCCGTAGCGCGCGAACCGTCCACGGCGGTCATGCGCTGCGCCAGACGCTACTTGCCCTGGTCGCCGGCCGGGCGCTCGGCGAGCACGAAAGCCCCGGGGAGGCGACGCTGCACGTGCTGGCCGGGCGGGTGCGCCTCAGTGCCGGAGACGACTGCTGGGAAGCGGCCACCGGTGACCATCTGGACATCCCGCCGACCCGCCATGATCTGGCCGCCATCGACGACTCCGCGGTACTGCTGAGCGTTGTCACGGCGGCCCGAGCGTGACCGCGTCGTCGGAACCGGCCGGGATGCACGACGCGCCGGCGCCCAGTGGTAACGCGGCAGCGCGGTCCCACCCAGGGCACGGTTGGCAACCGAAACCGGCAGCCGTGCTGACCGCGATCGGCCTCTGTTCGATCGTGCTCGGTGGCCTTGTCGCCGCGGTCACCGGGCCGCTCGATCTGGCGCACGGCAGCTGGCTCGCGGCCTATCTGGTGCTGGTCGGTGGCGTGGCGCAGTGGGCCATGGGAAATGCCCGGCAGCGGCGACCCGAGGTGAGACAGCCGCGCCGCGGTTGGGCACAGATCGGATGCTGGAACGTCGGCAACCTCCTGGTGATCGCCGCAACCCTGGCCGGTGAACCCTGGCTGGTTGATCTCGGCTCGATCCTTCTGTTCGTCGCCTTGGCGATCGCGTGGCACGCCGCGCGACCCGCTGCCGGTATGGCAGCTCACTCGGCTCCGGCCCGGGCGCCAATGCTTTTCGACCGTGCCTACCGGATGGTGCTGCTCGTGCTGGCGGCAAGCATCCCGGTCGGCATGATGCTGTCCCAATTGCGGCACTCCTAAGCGTCATCCCGTGGCGCCGGGCGGCCGCCCACAGGTGCCGAGAGGCAGGCGCAACGGTGGGCAGGTCAAGCAGGCATACGCGTCGAGCGGAACCCAGTTACAGCTCGTCGAACGCGCGCTCCGCGTAGCCAGCCTGGAACCGAAGCGGTACAAGCGGAGCGACCTGAGCCCTGCGCCGAGCATTGCCAGGTCCAACCGGGCCATCGGGAACAGGACGCGAGAACCGGCACGGCCGCACGCTTACCTGCCGACGCCCGGCAATGTTGCGGGCCGAACAATGACCGCTGCGATACCTGTCGACCTTCGGCCAGCGGCGCGACAGTGGAGGCAGCCACGCGCGACCCGCCGGAACTTCCATCGTCAGCCGTTCCGGCACGCGCGAACATCCGCTCACCATCGAGCAGCCTTACGAGGAGGTACGCAATGAACACCCGCGTGGTCGCCGGCTTCGACGGATCGGCTGCTGCCACCGCTGCCCTGCGGTATGGCGCCCGGCAGGCCGCACGGCGCGGTAGCGAGCTGCGAATCGTGCACGCGTTCGGCTGGTCGGTCCTGATGGCTCCAATGTATCCGCCGTATTTGGACGTCGACCGCGCCCCGCGGGACGCATTGCTGGACATGCTCGCCGCGACGGCGGCCGCCGTGCGAAACGAGTTCCCGGATCTGCCGGTGACCACCCGGCTGGTCGACGGCTCAGCCGCCGCGGTGCTGATCGATGCCTCACGTGAGGCGCAGTTACTGGTGGTCGGCCATCGTGGCACCGGCGGATTCGCCGGTCTGCTCGCCGGGTCCACCGCCACACAGCTCGCCGGTCACGCGTCCTGCCCGGTCACCGTGGTACGGGACGCGAACGCCGCCGAGGGCGCGATGATAGTTCTCGGCATGGACGGCTCGCCGCACGCGCTGGCCGCTGCGGACGTCGCGTTCGCCGAAGCCCGCCGGCAGGACGCCGAACTGGTGATCATCTCCCAGGGCCAGGCTCCGTCGGAGACCGGGCCGGATGCGGTCACGGCACAGGTCGAACAGCTCGCCCGGCAGTACAGTGACGTCAAATACCGCCGCGATTCCGCCGACGGCGCCACGGCGGCGGCTGCCTTGATCGACGCCGCGAACCGGCTGCGCGCCGGCATGATCGTTGTCGGCTCCCGCGGCCATGGCGGGTTCCGCGGCCTGATCACAGGCTCAACATCGCGTGCCCTCGTCGACCACGCCGGCTGCCCGGTCACCGTCGTGCCATCCTCCACCGCCTGACTCCCGTGCAACGCGCTACCAGATCGGCTTGAGCCGAAGGAGAATGATCGATGTCGACACGTACGGCGCCACCGCCGATCGGCGTAACTGACAAGGAACGCGACATCAAGGCGCTGGCCTGGGATCTGACGGTGCACCAGCTGCACAAGGCGTTCGCCCGGTGCGCGCTCCCGACCCCGGATCAGGCCGACGAGACCGGACTTTCCGAAGAGCTCGCCCGGGTGCGGCTGGCCGCGGCACGACATGCCGTCGACGACGTCCGGGCCGCCCTGCGATGCATCGAGTCCGGCAGCTACGGCATGTGCCAGCAGTGCGGGTACATGATCGCGACCGACCGCATGCGGGACCGGCCCACCACCCGCTGGTGCGCTGTCTGCCAGGTATAGCCCGATCCCAGCCGCCTCGCTCTGCAGAGACAGGAGGAACCACGGTGGGAACTCCCACGCAGCCGACGCGCGCTGAAGCCGTCGTCGTGACGGCAGGACCGTCACCGCCCAAGGCCCCGACCCAGGACCCGCGAACCGATGAAGGCGACATCGTCGAAATCTGGGGGCGGGACTCCTTTCCTGCCAGCGACCCGCCTGCCAACTGGTGACGCCGGCGAGCAGGTCACCGCGATCCTGGACGCCGTCGTAACCCAGGCGCGCAGCTGCGCCTTGGACGTCCGCGTATGGGGCTCCGCGGTCGTCGGCGAGCCGGTGCCGGTGCTGCTGGCGGCTGCCGCCCGCGCGGACCTGCTGATCGTCGGGGGCCGTGATCGCGGCGATCACGGCCCATGCTCAGCGCCGAACCAGCCAGGCTGCACCACGCCGATTGTCCCCTGATGATCGCTCGAAACCATGACTGATCCGACAACGGCACGCTTGGCTAGGCTTGGCACTGCCGCGGCCTACGCTGAGGGAATGGTCCGGGATGAGCTGCTGCAACTGCGAGCGAGCGCGGAGGCCGAGGCAGCGACGTTGGCCGCGGACCTGGGGGCGCTGTTCGCGGCATCGCAAGATTCGAACGCCGACGACGAGCACGACCCGGAGGGCGCCACCATTGGCTTCGAACGTGCCCAGCTGACCGCGCTGCTGGCCGCGTCGCGAGAGCGGATCGGCGAGATCAACGGCGCGTTGCGCCGGGTGGACGAGGCGACCTACGGCATCTGCGAACGATGCAGGCAGCCGATCGCTGAGGAACGCCTTGCCGTGCGGCCGTTCGCCCGCTGCTGCATGGCATGCGCATAGGACACGCATACGCGGGCCGCGATCAGACGCGCTCGATTGCCGCCGGCTGCATTTGCCATCAGGCCGGTCAGGAGGGCGCTCGTGTCGTGGTCGAGCTCGCCGTCGACTATCAGCCGGGATACGCCGTCCCCGCACGTGCCAGTCGCGCGGTTCTCGCCGAGACAACGTCGCCCACCCTGCTCAGGTGGCGGTGGCGGGTAGTCGGTCATGGCCCTGGACGTGCATCACTTCCACGCCCTCGCGTGGAAGCCAGGGCTGCCGCCGGTCCGGCAGCACGAACTGCGACATCGAGCGGCTAACCGCGGCACCTCCCCACTTCGTCAGTCCAGGCCGCCGAGACCTTCGCTGTTGACTTTGGCCTTGCTCAAGGCGCAGGGGTGGTCGCATGAGGTTCGTAAAGGCCCTGCGGGGCCGGCTGGCCGGCCGTTGTCGCCAGGGGAGTTCGCCGGTGATCGCGGCCGGCACCTCGGGCCCCTGGTGGGGTATTTAGGGTGATCTTCCCGGTGGCCCGGGTGGTGGCGCTTCTGCTCCGGTTGAGGGCTTCTTCGGATCATGGTCGATGGGGGCGTGCTCGGGTTCTGAGCCGACGGCTGGTTGCGGCGAGCGACGTGGCCACGGCTGCCTCCGTGAGGGCGGCTGTGCGCCATCCCTGCGGGGTCGTCGCGTACCAGGCCGTCGAGAGCCGTACCAGTCCGGATTGCCGCTCGGGACGGCACCGTGGCGGTCACGGCTGGGTTCGGGGGTTGGTGCCTGTCGAGGATCCGGGCGGTCCTCATCGGGGTCGTGGGTGGGTCGCGGATGGCGGTGACCGGCGGGGCCTCGGGCAGGGGTGCAGAGGCCCATGTCGACCGGGCGGTGGCCGTCGCCGTGATCGGTGGGGTCGGCGGTGCCGTCTTTGGACGCGGTGAGGTGGTGCGTGAGCTGTCTGGGCGCGTCTGGCCGGCTCGCCTGCGGTGACGCCGGTGGTGTCGCCGGTCGGCGGTGTGCGTCGGCGATGGGCTCGGTGGCGTTGTGTGCTGTGGCCCGGTGGGAGGGTCGGCAGGGGAAGAGTCGGGTGACGCCGAGTCGGCGGAGGCGCTCGAACAGGACGGGGTCGATGCCGGTCACCATGAACGTGGTACCGCTGTGTCCGGTGGCGCGGTGGCCGTCGACGAGAGCGCGGACGATGGCGCCGTCGGCCTGGCCTGCTCGGGTCAGGTCGACGATGAGTCGCCGGGGTCGGGTCCGCACGGCGGTGTCGACGAGGGTGTCACGCAGTCGCGCGGCCGATGCCTGGTCGAGGTCGCCGGTGACGGTGACGGCGGTATGGCCTGCTGTGGTGGCGGCGGTGATCTGGGCTGTGGTGGCCGGTGCAGGGGTGTCGTCATCGCCGTCGAGTTGCCGGTGCAGCGTGTGCAGGGTGCGCCGCAGCAGGCGGGAAACCTGCATCTGGGATACGCCGAGGGAGTGGGCAATCTGTTCCTGGGTGGCGTCGCCGAAGAAGTAGCGGGTCAGGACGTACTGTTCGAGTTCGGGGAGTCGGCGGAGCAGTTCGCGCAGGGCGAGACGGTCGCATGCGCCGGCGAGGTCGGCGTCGTCCTGTCCGAGCAGGTCCTGCAGTTCGGCGGAGTCGTCGGTGTCGGACACGCGCGCGTTGAGCGAGTCGACGTCGTAGGCGCTGGCCGCGATCCAGGTTTCCACGACTTCGTCCTGGGGGCCGCCCAGTGCCTGGGCGAGCTCGGCGATCGTCGGCTGGCGGCGCAGGGTCTGGTGCAGTTGGGCGCGGACGCGGCCGAATTCCAGGCATCGCTCTTGCAGTTGGCGGCCGACGTGCACGCGCCAGCCCTTGTCGCGGAAGTGTCGCTTCAGCTCGCCGGTCACGGTCGGGATCAGATAGCCGAAGAAGGGTTTGCCTCGCCGCGGGTCGAAGCCGTTGACGGCTTTGACCAGTCCCAGCGCGGCGACCTGCTCGAGGACGTCGTCGTCCTGCCCGCGGAGGCGGTAGCGGTGCGCCAATCGGGTGGCGAACGGGAGGTTGTCGGCGATGATCTGTTCCCTTACCCGGCGACGCTCCTGCGGTCCGATGCCGGGGGCGTGCATGCGGGCGAACAGTGCCATGGTCGCTGCCTCGACATGGTCGACCCCGTCTGGCGTTGCCTGCTCAACTGTCATGGGGCTCTCCGAGGATGGCCTGGCGGTGCGGCACGGCTGAGCGCGGCGTCGGGTCCGGGCGACGTCGCCGGTCCTGATCGTTGGCGCGATGCCGGCCCAGCTTCTACCCGCCGGTAGTTCCCGAAGGATGCGGCCGGCCCGCCGTGACGCCCGGCTTTACCGGTGGGATCCCCGCCCGCGGGCGGGCCAAACGCGGGCCGGCAGTGATCTGCGTCCGATCATGGCGATGGCGGGTGCCGGAGCACCCGCCATCGTAGTTACCTAGCGTCGCCGGTTCGCTGTCTTGGTGGAGCCGCCCAACAGGATAACGCCGGCCGCAACGCCGAGCACGGCGATGATGACGCCGGTGATCAGGTTGTTGACCCAGATCCCGGCGACGGCGCCGGACTGGTGGATGATCCACTGGGAGACCGCTGCCCAGACTCCGATGATCGCGGTGGCCCAGCTCAGCCGGACCATGCGTTGGGGCATGAGCGTCAGCCCGAGCGACACCACCGCGACCGCCAGGCCGAGGACCAGGTTGTTGACTGTGATGGCGGGGTCGGTGCCGTTGAAGTGGATGACCCACGGCGAGATGGCCAGCCACAGTCCGGCGAGCAGTACCAGGCCGTCGGTGATGACGGCCGGGCCGCTCGCGGACACCCGTTCGTAGCGTTCGCGCAGCTCCAGGAGATCGGGATGATCGGCCATCGCGAATCGGGTTGTCTCTGACACGAATGTCACCTCCAACACAACAAGGGTGGACACAGCGCCTACCCCCCGGTGTCGGCCGGTAACAGGTAGCAGACGGGTTTCTCCGCCGCCGGGACCGGCTTTGCGCGGACGGCAGCCTCAGTTCGAGTGAGAGCCCGCCCCCGGCGTGGGCCATCCGATCGTCCGGCTGGGCCTGATCCGTTTGCGTGTCCGGAGTCCGGGAAGGCGAGACAGATCAATGAGATGCCCAGGAGGAACCCGTGGCCGGTGATACTCGAACACGACACAGCAGCGCCGGTCCCCGGACCGGGTCGATCGGCCTGGTGTCCTGCGTGGCGTTCGCGGTGGGCACCATGGTCGGCGCCGGGGTGTTCGTGCTGTCCGGTCTGGCGGTGCAGCGGTCCGGCCCGGCGGCCATGGCGGCGTTCGTCCTCGCCGGCGTCCTGGTGCTGCTGTCCGCGCTGTCGTTCGCGGTGGTCGCGAGCCTCGCGCCACCGGGCGGATCGGGATACGCCTACGTGGGGCAGGCCCTCGGCCGGCGCTGGGGGTTCCTCACCTCGTGGGCCTTCTGGCTCGGCGGCGTGATCGGCGTGGCGTTCGTGCTCAATGCCTTCGGCAGCTACCTGCACGACTTCTTCGTCTCCGCGCTGCCGGCCACCCTGGTCGCGGTGGCCGCGGTCGTGGTGATCGCGCTGCTGAACCTCGGTCCGGCCAGTCTCATCGGCCGGGCCGAGACCGCGCTGGTCGTCGTGAAAGTCGCCATCCTGGTCCTGCTGATCGTGTTCGCGTTCCTGCACCTCGGCCGGGCTCGGTTCACCCCGTTCGCGCCGCACGGCGCCGGCTCGGTGGTCACCACCAGCGCCCTGCTGTTCATCGCCTACCTCGGGTTCAACGTCGTCACCAACATGGCCGGCGAGGTCGACCGGCCGCAGCGCACCATTCCGCTGGCCATCCTGCTGAGCATGGGCATCGTCGCGCTGATCTACCTCGGCGTGGTCGTCGCGCTGCTCGCCGGGCAGATCAGCACCTACGACGAGGCCAGCGTCGGCACCGCCGCCAAGCACCTGATCGGCACCTGGGGCGGCATCCTCATCCCGATCGGCGCCCTGATCTCCACCCTGTCGGCGGCCAACGCGAACATGCTCGGCTCCTCGGAGATCATGGTCAGGCTCGCCGCCGACCGGCAGGTCCCCACCGTGGCCGGTCGCCTCTGGCATGGCCACCCCGCCGTCAGCGTGCTCGCCGGCGCCGTCACCGCCGTCATCCTTGTCCTCACCGGCGGCATCCAGGTGATCGTCGCGCTCGGCAACGTCGCCGCCATCGTGGCCATGGTCCTGGTGAACGCGGCCGCGTTCCAGGCGCAGCGGCGGGAGCACCGCGCCGGGATCCGGCTGCCCGCCGGACCGCTGCTGCCCGCCCTCGGGCTGCTCGCCGCGCTGGCCCAACTCGTGTTCATCGGCTGGTGGCAGACCCTGCTCGGGCTCGTCCTGGTCGCCGCCGGTCTTGGCCTGCACGCCCTGCGCGGCCACCACCAGGACCAGCACCGCGCCGTCATCACCGACCACCTGAGCCGCAACGCCGGACCGGCCGGACGGGCCCTGCGGCGGCACCCCGTGAAGGAGGCCTGAGCATGTGCCGGCTGTTCGGCATGACCGCCGCACCACGTCGCGTCCAAGCCACGTTCTGGCTGCTGGACGCCGCCGACAGTCTCGCCGTGCAGAGCCGTCGTGAGCCCGACGGCGTGGGCCTCGGGATCTTCCGCGACGACGGCACGCCGGAGGTCCACAAGGCGCCCGTCGCGGCCTACCGCGACACCGCCTTTGCCCGCGAAGCCCGCGAACTGCGCGCGGCCACCTTCATCGCGCACATCCGGTATGCCTCCACCGGCGGTCTCACCCCCGACAACACCCACCCGTTCTGCCAGCACGACCGGCTCCTGGCCCACAACGGCGTCGTCGGCGACCTGCCGAAGCTCGAGGACCAGCTCGGCGGCGCGATGAAGCTCGTACACGGCGACACCGACTCCGAACGGCTGTTCGCCCTCATCACCAGCCACGCCGAACAGACCGGCGACCTCGGGGAAGCGATCACCCGCGCGGTCGGCTGGGTCGCGGCCAACCTTCCCGTGTACGCCGTCAACCTTGTCATGACCACCGCCACCGACCTGTGGGCGCTGCGCTACCCCGAAACCCACCAGTTGTACGTCTTGGACCGCGCCGCCGGTGGCCCGACCGGCACCCACCACCTGGAACACGCCAGCGCCGCCGGCACCGTACGCGTGCGCTCCGCCGACCTCACCACCACCCCGGCAGTCGTGGTCGCCTCCGAACGCATGGACGAAGACCCCGGCTGGCGAGCCTTGCAGCCCGGCGAACTGCTGCACGTCGCCCCCGGCCGGCACATCACCAGCACCATCGCGCTCGACCAGCCACCAGCACACCAACTCTCGCTGGCCGACCTCGGCGCCCACGCCCAGGCCTCACAACAGCCGTAGCCCAGCGGGGTGGTGTCCAGGTGCCGGCGGAACGCGGCTTGCAACGCGCGGACACCGAGGCCGGCAGCCTCGCCAATTTTGTCCAGGCTGACCGGTTCGGCGGCGTGCGCGTCGATGTAGGCGACCGCGCGGCGCACCGCGGCCGGTGCAACCTGGCCGGGGCCGGGCAGGTAGACCACGGTCATGGTGGTGTTGGGTCCTGATCCGTGCTGGGTCCTTGGGTTCAACCGCTGATGAAGGCGAGGCCGGCGATGCCGATGGCGTACAGGATCAGGACGGTCAGGGAGTCGGCGCCCATGCGTAGCCGTTGCCGCTGGGGGCGGAAGACCAGCCCAACCATGTAGACCACGGTGAGCAGGCCGCCCAGGGCGGTGAGGTAGATGTCGCTGTTGTGCGCCCGGGGCAGCACGGCCTGGCCCGAGAGCACCGTGGCGAGCAGGAAGAGCACGGGCAGGAAGGCGTTGCCACCGAAGATGTCGCTGATGGCCAGCTGGTAGTCGCCCATCCGGGTGGAGGTCAGGCCGGTGGACACTTCCGGCAGCGAGGTCGCCGCTGCGAGGACGGTAGCGCCGAACAGGACACCGGACATGCCGAGGCGGCCGAACAGTGCCTCGCCACTGCGTTCGACGAATACGCCCGCGAGCAGGGTGATGGCGGCGGCGATGCCGAAGACGGTCGCGGCGCGGCCGGTGCTGATGCCCTTGGCGCTGGCCTGGCTCTCCTTGGTCGTCTTGGAGTGGCCCTGCGGTTGTTCCTGGGTGTCGGGGGCGTCGCCGCCCTCGTGCCAGGGCAGGCCCTTGCCGGCCCGGCGTAGCAGGAGCAGTCCGATGCCCCATAGGACGGCGATCAGGACGGCGCCGGGGGTGAGCCGGAACGCGATCAGCGAGGTGGGTAGCTGGGTGGACATGACCACGACCAGCAGCAGCGCGACCACCAGGGCGCCTTCCAGGAGCAGGGTCAGCGAGGCAGCCAGGTAGGTCAGCGGTTTGCGGGGGCGTACCCCGGCGGCGTCCAGCACGACCAGCACCACGGTCTGCAGCGCGATGCCGCCGAGGATGTTGCCGACGGCCACGTCGAGCTGGTGCGAGAGCGCGGCGCTGGCGGTGATCGCGAGCTCGGGCAGGTTGGTCGCCACCGCGAGCAGAATGACCCCGCCGAGGGCCGAACCCAGGTGCAGGCGTTCGGACAGGACGTCGGTGGCGTCCGACAGTTTAATCCCGGCGACCCAGATCGCCGCGGCGCACACCACGAAGATCAACAGCAGTAGCCAGGAGTTGAGTGAGCTCACGAAGCGGCTCCTTCGGTCGGGTGGGCCGGGGCTGCCGCGGTCGGCTCGCCGTGGACCTGATCGGTGCCCCAGCCCAGCGACCAGTTCTGATCAGGGACCTCGCCGGCCGCTTCCGCGAAGCCGAGCAGCGTGGTGACGAGCTGCTCGCGGGACGCGACGGGCATGGCCCGCAGGATGGTGCTGATCTCGGACCGGCGGGCGGCGGTGACCCGCCGGACCAGCTCCTGACCGGCGTCGGTCAGCGACACCCGAACGGTCCGCCGGTCCTGCGTCGACGGCTGGCGCCGGATCAGTCCACGGCGTTGCAGCCGGTCGCACTGCCGGGTCGCGGTCGAGCTGTTCACGCCGAGCAGCGTCGCCAGGTCGGCCATCCGCTGGGGTCCGTGGGCGGCCAGCAGGACCAGGGCGCGGTGCTGCGGCAGGGTGACCTCGTCGTCACCGGCGTTCAGCGACCGTACCGCCACGCCGACCAGGGCGCGGCTGGCCGTCAGGAACGCCTCGACCAGGTCGGAGTCGTCGGATGCGGAAGGGGTGGTCACGGAAATCTCATGCCCCGTGCATAGGTGTCTTATGCACGGGTATCGCAGAGATATCTGGACAAGGGCCGCTTATGGAGGCTGCGTGGTGTCACGAATCGAGGACTACGGGCTGCTCGGCGACCTGCATACCGCCGCCCTGGTCGGCCGCGACGGGTCGATCGACTGGCTATGCTTGCCGCGTTTCGACGCGCCGGCGTGCTTCGCCGCGCTGCTCGGCGACGAGGGCAACGGGTTCTGGCGCCTGGGCCCGGCGTCCGGCGGGCCGGCGACCCGGCGCCGCTACCGCGGCGACTCGCTGATCCTGGAATCGGAATGGGACACGCCCGAGGGCACGGTCCGGGTGATCGACACGATGCCCCCGCGCGGCGAGGCGGCCGACGTGGTCCGCCTCGTCGAGGGCGTGAGCGGGCGAGTGCCGATGCGGATGGCGCTGCGGTTGCGGTTCGACTACGGCCGGATCGTGCCCTGGGTACGCCACACCGACGGCCGGCTCGCTGCCGTGGCCGGCCCGGACGCCGCGTGGCTGCACACCCCCGTCGCAGTACACGGCAAGGAATTCACGACGTACGCCGACTTCACCGTGGATCCGGGCGAGCGGGTGCCGTTTGTGCTGACGTACCGGCCGTCGCACGAACCGCACCCCAAACCGGTGGACGCCGAGAAGGCGCTGGCCGACACCGAACTATTCTGGGCGTCCTGGATCAAAGGGTTCCGCTACGACGGACGGTGGCCGGACGCCGTACGCCGGTCGCTGGTGACGTTGAAGGCGCTGACCTATGCGCCTACCGGCGGCATCGTCGCCGCCGCCACCACATCACTGCCGGAGCAGCCCGGCGGACCGCGCAACTGGGACTACCGGTTCTGCTGGCTGCGTGACGCCACCTTCACCCTGCAGGCCCTGCTCGGTACGGGCTTCGTGGCCGAGGCCAAGGCGTGGCGCGAGTGGCTGCTGCGGGCCGTCGCCGGCGACCCTGCCGACCTGCAGATCATGTACGGCATCGACGGCACCCGCCGCCTGACCGAGTACACCCTCGACTGGCTGTCCGGCTATCAGGGCGCCACACCGGTACGGGTCGGCAACGCCGCCAGCGGCCAGTTCCAGCTCGACGTGTGGGGCGAGGTCCTCGACGGCCTGCACGAGGCCCGCACCGCCGGCCTGCACGTCGACGACCAGGCATGGGACCTGCAACGGGCGCTGCTGGACTACCTGGAAGGCCACTGGGACAACCCGGACAACGGCCTGTGGGAGGTCCGCGGCGACCCGCGGCACTTCGTGCATTCCAAGGTGATGGCGTGGGCCGGGCTGGACCGGGCGGTTCAGGCCGTCGAACGGTTCGGCCTGGACGGGCCGGTAGATCAGTGGCGGGCCACCCGCGAGCGCATCCGCGCGCAGATACTGGAACGCGGCTACGACCCCGACCGCAACACCTTCACCCAGTTCTACGGCTCCCGCGGCCTGGACGCCGCCCTGCTGCTGATCCCCCGTGTCGGATTCCTGCCCTGGAACGACCCGCGGGTGGTCGGCACCGTCGACGCCGTCCAGAAGGAACTGTGCTCCCACGGGTTCCTACTGCGCTACGACCCGCAGGCCGACGGCGGCGTCGACGGCCTCCCGGGCCGCGAGGGCGCGTTCATCACCTGCACGTTCTGGCTGGCCGAAGCCCTGTACGGCATCGGCCGCGAGCAGCAGGCGGTCGAAGTCTTCGAGAAGCTGCTCGGCCTGCGCAACGACCTCGGGCTGCTCAGCGAGGAGTACGACCCGGCCACCGGCCGGCAGCTGGGCAACACCCCGCAGGCGTTCAGCCACGTCGGGCTGGTCAACGCCGCCCGCCATCTGTCCTCGTCGCGGTCCGCCCGCGACACCACCGTGGGAGGTGAGCGCTGATGCGCGCCCTGACCGTCATACCCCTGCAGGCCGGATCCCTCGAGGTCACCGATGTCCCCGAGCCCGTCCAGGGCGACGGCGAACTGCTCGTCGACGGCCTCGCCGTCGGAGTGTGCGGCACCGACAAGGAGATCGCCCGTGGTGACTACGGGTGGGCACCATCCGGTAGCGACCGGCTGATCATCGGCCACGAATCCCTCGGCCGCGTACGCAGCGCACCGACCGGCAGCGGCTTTACCGCCGGTGACCTGGTTGTCGGAGTGGTACGCCGACCCGACCCGGTGCCCTGCGGCGCCTGCGCGCACGGACAGTTCGACATGTGCCGCAACGGCCGCTACACCGAGCGCGGCATCAAGCAGCGCCACGGCTACGCCTCGCAGGTGTGGACCGTCGAGGTCGACTACGGGGTCAAACTCGATCCGCACCTGGCCGAGGTGGGAATGCTGATGGAACCGACCTCCGTGGTCGCCAAGGCGTGGGCCGAGGTCGAGGCGGTCGGCTCCCGCGCCTGGTTCGAGCCCAAGACCGCGCTGATCACCGGCGCCGGCCCCATCGGCCTCCTCGCGGCGCTGCTCGGCGCGCAACGCGGCCTGGACGTCCATGTCCTGGACCGCGTCACCGACGGCCCCAAGCCACAGTTGGTCCGCGACCTCGGCGCCACCTACCACAGCGAAGATGTCGACACGGTCGCCGGGAAACTACACCCGGACGTCGTCATCGAGGCCACCGGCGTCGGCTCGGTCGTCCTGGCGGCCATGGCCAATACGGCCCCGTACGGCATCGTCTGCCTGACCGGGGTCTCGTCGCCCGGGCACAAGATCTCGGTGGACATCGGCTCGACGAACCGGGAGATCGTGCTGGAGAACGACGTGGTGATCGGCTCGGTCAACGCCAACCTCGGCCACTACACCGCCGCGGCGCACGCCCTCGCCAAGGCCGACATCGGTTGGCTCACCCGACTCGTCACCCGCCGCGTCCCCCTGCAACGGGCCGCCGACGCGTTCACCGCCGGCGACGAGGACGTCAAGGTCGTCATCGCCCTCGGCGGCAGCCCGTCATGACGACCTCTCGCCGGACCGACGTGTTCACCGTATCGCCCGGGCGCCCCCGGGTCGTCGTGGTCGGTGGTGGCTTCGGCGGCCTGCGCGTTGCTCGCGGCCTACGCCACACTGCGGCGGACGTCGTGGTCATCGACCGGGCCAACCACCATCTGTTCCAGCGCCGCCGTCCTAGCCACCTGGGCGTGGGCTCTGACCACCCGACGCCGCCGCCAACAACTAATCCTCAACCCCCACCAGGCACCCATCACCCAGCGACCGCTCCCGTCCGGCTCACCAGACAGGACACCATCGTGACCACCGGCGCCCTGCAGCCCCTTACCTCCGTGGCGGTCCAATACAAGGCTCAAGGCGCCCGGCTATATCTCGCGTGCGGGCGGGTAGGTGCGGTGGCGGTCGACGGCCGGCCCGAAGCGTCCGCGGTCCACGTCCGCCGCGGACGTTTCGCTCTTTTCGGGCGACGCGAGCGCGGCGGGAAAGGGGGAGCGGTGCAGCCAGTACCGGATGACAACTTCTTCGCACATCGGCGTGCGGGGTCATCGGCGGACGCGGACCGCGATCGGCGGCTGGCGCTGGCGGTGGTCCGGTCGCTGGCGGCCGACTTCCGCACCAACCGGGAGGCGGTCCGGGTCGCGGCACAGAACAAGGTCGTTCTGCTGCACGGCACGGTCCGCTCCTGGCATGTCCGGCGGACCGCCGGCGAGCTGGCCCGGCGCACGAGGGGCACGTTCGACGTGTGCAACGCGTTGAGCGTGTCCCCCGACGCGGTGGACGAGCGACCGGCCGACGCGTTCGTCGAACTCGTCGCCGAAGTGCCGGATCAGTGGGCGCCGCTGGCGCGGATCCGGTCCCGTGCTCGGGTGTGGTGGACGCTCGTCCTGCTGGCGGTGATGTGGGGCGGCCTGGCTGTCGGAATGGCGGTGGGCGGCCCGGTGCCGTCGCTGGCATTCGTGGGCTCGGCGATCACCGTGGTTGTCGCCGGCACTTGGTACGCCCATCGGTGCGAGTCGAAGAACTGACCGAGAAGCCTCGATCTCGCCTGCGTATCTGCCGGACGGCGGGGTAGACGCGCCCGATGACCGCCATCGTGGAGTGCGAATGACCGAGTCGAGTGTGCGGGTCGCCGTGTCCCGGCGGGCTCGTTTGGTGGGCCTGTTCGGCGCGGCCGTTGTCGCCGTAGCGCTGTTGTTGTGGGCCAAGTGGTTGCCGTACGCCGGTAAGGTGCCCGGCCTCGCCGGCCAACGCACGTGGCCCGGCTCCAGCATTCTCACCGTCGGCGGTGTCCACCCGGGTGCCGCCCCGTCGTGGCCGGCGGCGACCAGCTTCGCCTCGTCGTACCTGCGCGTGGTGTGGTGGGCGCTCGTGGCCGCCCTGCTGATCGCCGCCGCCCCGCAGACCCTGTGCCTCGGTCGCAGCTACGGCGCGTTCTGAGCCGGCGGGGCATCTGCGCTCGGCGATCGCCGGCGCGGTCGCCGCGACGCCGTCGATGATGTGCACGTGCTGCACCGCGCCGGTAGCGGTCAGCATGCGGCGCCAGGCGTGTCGACCGCCGCCGTCATGGCCTACTGGCTGGGCAACCCGCTGCTCAACCCGGCCGTGATCGTGTTCTTGCTGCTGGTCGCGCCCTGACTGTGGACGGCAGTGCGGGTGGCGGTCGGAACGCTCGTCGTGGCCGGCGGAGCGGCGCTGACCGCGCGGCTCGCTGAGACCCGGTCATCGTCTCAACTCCTGTTGCCCGACGAGGCCGACGATCCGCTGCCGTCGCCGCGCCGCTATCTCGCCGCCCTGCTGCGACTGTCGTTGGTCCTGGTGCCGGAATACGTGCTGGTCGTTCTGCTGCTGGGCGCTTTCCGGGGGTGGCTTTTCCCGATCGAGGGCCGGCTCGGCCCGGTCGCGGTGGTGGTGCTGGTCGCAGCGGTCGCTGGCACCCTCGTGGCGATATCGACCGCGGGGGAGATTCCGATCCTGCTGGGACTCGCGCTGTCCGGGCGAGCCACCGGCGCGATCGGCGCCCTTCTGGTTACGTTGCCGGCGGTTGGTATCCCGGGGATGGTGCTGATGGGGCGGGCGCTGGGCTGGCGGGCCACGATCGCAGCCGGGGCGGTTGCCGCGGCCGGCGGCCTCGTTTCGGCTGGCGCGTTGCTGCTGCTCACCCGTTGACCGGGGCTCGGTGTGGCGGATGTCGCCGGAGCAATGTATCGGCGACTGTTACGCAGGCATCCGGTGGGTAGGGACGTTCTGTTCCATCCTCACAGGAGGTGAGTGAAATGACGGAAACGTCGCGGTACGCGATGGCGGACCATCCCGATCTCCTCGAGATGCGGGAGCGCTACGAACGGGTGTCGGCCAGCGGGCCGGCGGTGATCACTGATGGCGTCGTGCTGCTGGCCGGGTTGTGGCTGGCGATCTCGCCGTGGGTGATCCACTTCAACACGACCGCGCCCGACGTGATGCGCAACAACCTGATCCTGGGCATCGCGGTCGGCGTGATCGCGCTGGGGCTGACCCTCGCGCCGATCCGGATGGTCCGGTTGAGCTGGGCGACCGCCGTGATCGGCGCCTGGGTGGTGATCTCGCAGTGGGTGATCCTGCAGGGCGGCGCGACCGCCGGACTCGTGATCAACAACGTCATCACCGGTGGCGTGATCGCGCTGGTCGGGATCGCCGCGGCCATGATCCTGTCCGCGGGGTCGCGCGCCACGACCACGGCCCGGCGCGCCAGCTGAGACGGTCGTTGCGCCCGTCACCGCCCCGCCCCTACGAGACCGAGGTTTAGTCCCGCAGGGGCGGGGCACTTGCTGTCCGGTTACTCGCGCGCGGCGTCGAGACTACGGCGCCACGGGTTCGTCGAACCCACCTGACGGGCGAGCCGAACAGAGCTGGCATCTCGCCGGCTTGTCGGTTCATTCTGCGCGGCGCGACCCTTCGGTCGGGGCCGCCAACGACGCCGTTGGGGGACGTGTGACAACCAACTGTGCAGTTCGCGAGCCGAGAAGGCACCCGGTCGACGCCGTCGAGACGGCCACCGCGGCGCTCTTCGCGGCACTGCAGGACGGGAGCGGGTCGGAGTGGGAGCGGCGGATCCGGGCCCGGATCGTGGAGCTCAACCTGCCGTTTGCCACCCGCCTGGCGCACCGCTACCGCAACCGCGGCCAGTCCGACGACGACCTTGCCCAGGTCGCCGCGGTGGCGCTCGTCAAGGCGGTCAACGGCTTCGACCTTGGACTGGGCAAGCCGTTCTTCGCGTACCTGATTCCGACCGTGCTGGGCGAGCTCCGGAAGCATTTCCGCGACAACGGGTGGGCCGTGCACGTCGGCCGGGCACTACAGGAACGGCACCTCGAGCTGTCCCAGGCCCGCGCGGCGCTGACGCATCGGCTGCGACGGACGCCGACCGTGGCGGACCTCGCCGCCGACCTGAGGATGGATCCCGCCGAGGTCATCGAGGCCTTGGCGGCGGGGAACGCGTACGATCCTGCATCGCTGAACACGCCGGTGTCGGCCGACGGCGAGGGCACCGAGCGCCTCGACCTTATCGGGGACGACGACCGGCTTCTGGCGCTGGCCGCCGACCGGGTAGCCCTGCGTGAACTGGTGCTCCGGCTGCCCGAGCGGGAGCGTTACATCCTGACCCGGTACTTCTTCGGCGACGCCACTCAGCAGCAGATCGGCCGGGACCTCGGCATGTCGCAGATGAACGTCTCCCGCCTGCTGCAGCGGACACTGCAGTCGCTGCGACGGCGGCTCGAGGGGGAGGCCGACGGCGTTCCGGTCGCGGCCGGCCCGGCGGTCGGCATCCATGTCGGACAGGCGGCGGCGCTGATCTCGGTCCGCGGCGACCTGGACACCCGCGCTGCCGCGCACCTGCGCGACGTGCTGGTCGACACCGCCGTGCGGGTGCGGCCCGGGCGTCTGGTCGTCGACCTGGCCGGGCTGGGCGCCGCCGACGGCCCGCTGATCCGGGCGCTGGTCGACGCGTACCGGGCCGGCGGCCACAGCGGCACCATCCTCGTGGTGATCAACATTCCGGCCGAGCTGTTCGACCTGTTCCGCCGCCTCGGCCTGCACCGGCTGTTCGCCTGCCGCTGCACCGCCGACAGTGTCGCCGACCGGCCGGTGACGCGTGCGCCTTTGGCCGGCACGAAGAGGACATCAGTCACCGAGGCGCTGGAAGACCGCTCGAACCACGGCCACCCGGCCCTGCCCGTCGAGCGATGGCCGGGCGGCGAACCGGATCGGCGTCACCGTGCCGTTGCGCCGCAGCGGCACTACGACATCGACCGGGTGCTTGAGGCGGGTGAGCCGCCGCACGGCGTCGATCATCAGCGTCTCATCCTTGGGATCGACGTACCGGCGCAGCGCGCCCAGCTTGACCGGGCCACGTCGCGGATCGCGGCGCAGCAGGTCGTAGACCGCCGCGGACCAGACCGCGTCGCCGCCGGCGAGGTCCCACTCGGCCCAGCCGGTGCCGGTGGCCTCCTCGAGCTGCCGCACTCGCCGGTCGAGGTCGTCGTCCCGCTCGCGGCGCCAGTGGACGAGCAGGCCGTCGCCGAACCGCGCTGCCCGTCCGCTCATCGTGACGGGAACCGGACCCGAGGCCGTCTCGATGTCGAACTCGGCCGGTCCCCAACCGGCGGAGGTGCCGGACCGCATCGCCGCCCGGTAGCCGTCCGCGATTCCGGTGGTGAGCACGTGCGGGTAGAGCTCGTGCAGATGGCGGCCCACGATCTCGTCCGGGGTCCGCCCGGCGACATCGACGGTGCCCGGGCTGCAGATCTCGAACCGCCAGTCGGTCACCTCGCCGGCCCGGTCACGCACCGGGCGAAGCAGCGCGTAACAGGGCGGCAGCGCACCGACGACAATCTCGGCCCAGTGCGCCGCCGGCGAGGCCGCGGATCCGTGCGGGGCCGCGCGCAGCAGTTCGGACAGTCGCCGGCCGGCCGCCTCGGCCAGCGCGGTGACCTCGGTCCGGGTCCGGTCGTCCAGCCGGGCCGGTTCGGGCCAGAGGATCGACGCGACGCCGAAGATCCGGCCGGCCTCGTGCAGCGGCAGGCAGGCCCGGCGCTCTCCGGCGCCGAGCAGTTGGTAGCCGTGGGCGGCCGCCTCCCGGCGGGTGATCCACAGCGGCTGGTCGGTGGCCACCGCGCGCAGGTAGGGGACATTGAGCGAGCTCGGCGTGCGGCGCCACGTGCCGATCAGGTCGGCCGGCAGGCCGTACGAGCCGGCCAGCCGCACGGCGCCGTCCGGCTCCAGCACACCCAGCACGACCGCGTGGGCACCCAGCCGGCGCAGCCCGGCGGCCCACAGGATCGATGCCACCCCGTCGCCGTCGGTGGCGCCCCGCAGTTCCGCCAGCACCTGTTCGCCGGGTTCGACCGCGGCCAGGAAAGGCTGCCCGGACGGGTGCGCGGCGCCGAGGTAGATCTCCGGGTGGAAGTCCTCGTCGGCCGACGCCGGCGGCGGGCCGGCCGGCAGCACGGCACCCACCGCGGCAGCCGCCGCCTCCAGCAGGCTCACCCGGCGCTGCCGGGCAACCGCGCCCAGATGCTCGAGGGCGGCCTCGATCGAGCAGCCGAGCCGGGCACTGAGCAGGCCTTTCGCCCGGTCGACGAGCGCTTGGACCTGCTGCTCGTGTCGGAGCCGCTCGACCTTACCGGTGAGATGCCGCAGCGTGTCGGCGAGGGCCGAGGCGTCGTCGGACGCCGTCGGGGATCGGCCGGGCGCCGCCTCGGGAGGCGGCGGGCCGTCCGCCGGTGCGCCGGTGACCTCCTGCAGCAGCCGGAGCCGCTCCAGCACCGCCGTACGCCGGTCGTCGTGCCGCCAGGTCACCAGGATGCCGTCGCCCAGCCGGGCCGCCCGGATCCAGATCGTCGTGCCGGCGCCGCGGCCGGGGCCGGCCAGTGGCTCCCGCGCCGGGCCATGGGTGAACGGCCGCCCGGTCCGCAGGACGTCCTGATAGCCGCGCAGGATGTCGCCGCCGGCCAGGTGCGGCTGCAGCGCGAGCAGCCGCCGGCCGACCAATTGCTCGGCGGGACGGCCCATCGCGTCGCGGGCCTGTGGGCTGCATTTGTCGAAGCGCCAGTCGACGATGGCGCCGGACTCGTCGGTCACCGGGCTGAGCAGGGCGAAGGATCCGGCGAGTGCCTCCAGGACCGCGTCGAGCCAGTGCGCGGCCGGTGCGGCGACCGGGACCCGTTCGTCGGCGGCCAGCTGCCGGAGCCGGCGCCCGGCGGCCGCCGTGAGAGCGGTCACGAGGGCCCGGCCGGGCAGGTCGCGGCCGGGATCCTCGGGCCACACCGCGACGGCAACGCCCACCACCCGGTCGCCGCGGCGCAGGGGTAGGCAGGCCCGGAACGGATAGGTGCCAAGCAGGTCCAGGCCGGCGCGATCGGCCTCGTCGCGGGTCAGCCAGAGCGGGCGGCCCTCGGCAACCGCGGCCAGGAAACCGACGTGCAGCCCGGAAGGAAGCCGCTGCCACGCGCTGACCAGGCCACGGGGCACACCGTACGACCCGACCAGCCGGACCGTGCCGTCCGCCTCCCGCCGGGCCAGCAGCACCCCGGCCGCGCCGAGCGGCCGCAAGCCCTCGGTGAGCAGGGCCTCGGCCACCGCGTCGGCATGCGGGGCCGCCGCCATCGCCGCGCACGCCAGGTGGTACCGGGCGGACTCCTGGTCGGGCACGGTGGCAGGCGCGGCCGGCGCGGTCAGGCCGAGCAGCCCGGCCGCCACCTCGGCGACCTTGGTGTTCGTCTGCTGGGAGATCCGGGTCAGTTGCTCGAACGCCTGGTCGGCCGAGCAGCCGAGGCGGCCCATCAGCACGCCCTTCGCCTGTTCGATCACCGACCGCGACCGCCGTGCCCGGCGCAGGCCGTCCAGCTCCTGGTTCAGACGTGCCAGGACGGTGGCCGGCGGGAGGTGCCGACTTCGAGCGCCGGCCACGACGGTGTTGTCTTGACTGGCCCGTGACATGGCGTGCCGAGTACCCAAGAGACCGCGAGCCTCACCTGTCGACCGGGGTGTTTGAGGCCGGTGGGACGGGGTAGGCGGGTCCGCGGACCAGGGGGTGACCATGGGATTGCGGGAGACGTTCCTGCCGTGGCCGGTGCTGCGGCAGGCGATCGCCTCGGTGCGGGCCGGTGACCGGTCGGGTCGCGGCGCCGCGGTGCGCTCGCGTGCCACCGACCGGTTGACCCCGCGGACGGAGACGGCCGACCGGGTGGTCGGCAGCGTGTGTCCGTACTGCGCGGTGGGTTGCGGCCAGCTCGTCTATGTCAAGGACGAGCAGGTGGTGCAGATCGAGGGTGACCCCGCGTCGCCGGTGAGCCGGGGCCGGCTGTGCCCCAAGGGTGCGGCGACCAAGCAGTTGGTCACCAACCCGTTGCGCGAGACGAAGGTGCGCTATCGCCGCCCGTACGGCAAGGATTGGGAAGATCTTGATCTTGGTACGGCGATGGAGATGATCGCCGACCGGGTGATCGCCACCCGCCGGGAGACGTTCGTCGAGAACGACGACCGCGGCCGGCGGCTGCGTCGCACGATGGGCATCGCGATGCTGGGCGGGGCGACGCTGGACAACGAGGAGAACTACCTGATCAAGAAGCTCGGGACCGCGCTCGGGGCCGTGCAGATCGAGAACCAGGCTCGTATTTGACACTCCTCCACCGTTCCCGGTCTGGGAACCTCCTTCGGTCGCGGCGGCGCGACGACCTTCCAGCAGGACCTGCAGAACGCCGACTGCATCGTGTTGCAGGGCTCCAACATGGCCGAGTGCCACCCGGTGGGCTTCCAGTGGGTGATGGAGGCCAAGGCGCGCGGCGCGACGGTGATCCACGTCGACCCGCGGCTGACCCGCACCGGCGCGGTCGCCGACGTGCACGTGCCGATTCGGGCCGGTAGCGACATCGCGCTGCTCGGCGGCCTGATCAACTACGTGCTGAGCAACGGGCTGGAGTTCCGCGAGTACGTGGTCGCCTACACCAACGCCGCCACGATCCTGGACGAGACCTTCAAGGACACCGAGGATCTTGACGGATTGTTCTCCGGCTGGCAGGACGACACCGGCAGCTACGCCACGGACAGCTGGCAGTACGACGGGGTCAGCGTGGCCGGCTCGGCCGGCAAGCGGGAGCAGGGCGTTAAGGAGGGCAAGGACGCCGAGCAGTCCGGCAAGCAGCGTTCGCACGAGCGGCACTCGACCGGGCGCGGGCACGAGCACGGCAGCCACGGCGCCGCTCTGGAGGATCTGCACCAGATCCGCCGGGACGAGACGCTGGAGGATCCGCGCTGCGTGTTCCAGGTGATCAAGCGGCACTTCGGCCGGTACACCCCGGAGATGGTGTCGCGGGTCTGCGGCATCCCGGAGGAGATCTTCGATCAGATGGCCCGGGCCGTCACCGAGAACTCGACCCGGGACCGGACCACGGCGTGGGTCTATTCGGTCGGCTGGACCCAGCACACCGTCGGCGTGCAGTACATTCGCGCGGCCTCGATTCTGCAGTTGTTGCTGGGCAACATCGGGCGGCCCGGCGGCGGCATCCTCGCGCTGCGCGGTCACGCCAGCATCCAGGGCAGTACCGACATCCCGACGCTCTACAACCTGCTGCCCGGCTACCTGCCGATGCCGCACCCGGACTCGCACGGCAGCCTGGACGAGTACGTGGCCGACGACTCGTCGGAGACCGGCTACTGGGGCAACATGCGCTCCTACGCGGTGAGCCTGCTCAAGGCGTACTGGGGTGGGGCGGCCACGGCGGACAACGACTTCTGCTTCGACTACCTGCCACGGATCACCGGCGATCACAGCAGTTACCAGACGGTGCTGGCCCAGCTGGACGGCACCTGCAAGGGCTATTTCCTGAACGGGCAGAACCCGGCGGTCGGCTCGGCGAACGGCAAGGCCCAGCGCCTCGGGATGGCGAACCTGGACTGGCTGGTCGTCCGCGACTACTCGCTGATCGAGAGCGCGACCTGGTGGCAGGACGGCCCCGAGATCGAGTCCGGCGAGCTGCGGACCGACGAGATCGGCACCGAGGTGTTCTTCCTGCCTGCGGCCGCGCACACCGAGAAGGACGGCAGCTTCACCAACACCCAGCGGATGCTGCAGTGGCACCCTAAGGCGGTCGAGCCGCCCGGCGACGCCCGGAGCGACCTGTGGTTCTGGTTCCACCTCGGCCGGCTGATCCGGGACCGGCTCGGCGCTTCCACCGACCCGATGGACCGGCCGATCCTCGACCTGACCTGGGCGTACACCACCTCCGGTGCACAGGCCGAGCCGAGCGCCGAGGAGGTGCTCCAGGAGATCAACGGCTGGGCGGCGGACGGGTCGTGCCTCTCCTCGTACGAACAACTGAAGGACGACGGGTCGACCGCGTGCGGCTGCTGGATCTACTGCGGGGTCTACCAGGATGGCACCAACCAGTCGGCCCGCCGCAAGCCGCACACCGAGCAGAGCTGGGTCGCGCCCGAGTGGGGCTGGGCCTGGCCGGCCAACCGGCGGCTGCTCTACAACCGGGCCTCGGCCGACCCCGACGGCAAGCCGTGGAGCGAGCGCAAGGCGTACGTCTGGTGGGACCCGGACGACGGCAAGTGGACCGGCCACGACGTGCCCGACTTCCAGCCCACCAAGGAGCCCGGCCACCGGCCGCCCGAGGGCGCGAAGCGGCAGGACGCGCTGTCCGGCGTCGACCCGTTCATCATGCAGGCCGACGGGAAGGGCTGGCTCTACGTGCCGGCCGGCCTCTCCGACGGGCCATTGCCGACGCACTACGAGCCGCAGGAGTCGCCGGCCCGCAACCTGCTCTACGGCCAGCAGCACAACCCGGCCCGCCAGCTGACCAAGCGCAAGATCGACCCCTATCAGCCCAGCGGCGACGAGCCGGGCAGCCAGGTGTTCCCGTACGCGCTGACCACCTACCGGCTCACCGAGCACCACACCGCGGGCGGCATGAGCCGCTGGCTGCCGTACCTGTCGGAGCTGCAACCGGAGATGTTCTGCGAGGTCTCCCCGGAGCTCGCGGCCGAGGCGGGCCTGGACCACCTGGGCTGGGCCACCATCGTCACCGCCCGCAACGCGATCGAGGCGCGGGTGCTGGTCACCGACCGGATGCTGCCGATGCGGGTGGACGACCGGATCGTGCACCACGTCGGACTGCCCTACCACTGGGGAACCAACGGCCTCACCGCCGGCGACAGCGCCAACGACCTGCTGCACATGGCGCTCGACCCGAACGTGCACATCCAGGAGGCCAAGGCGCTGACCTGCGACATCCGGCCCGGCCGGCGGCCACGCGGCCCGGACCGGCTGCGCCTGGTCGAACAGTACCGGCAGCGGGCCGGCATCACCGAGAAGACCGGCACGATTCATCGGACCGCTGGGGAGGGCTCGGATGAGTGACGACCTGCTGGAGGGGCCGACCGGCTACCGTGACCAGCCGCCGCGGATGGGCTTCTTCACGGACACCAGCGTCTGCATCGGCTGCAAGGCGTGCGAAGTGGCCTGCAAGGAGTGGAACGCCGTCCCCGACGACGGCCTCTCCCTGCTCGGCATGTCCTACGACAACACCGGCATGCTGGGGGCCGACACGTGGCGGCACGTGGCCTTCATCGAGCAGGACAAACCCCTGGGACGGCAGCAGAACGCGGTCGCCGCGATGCCGGCCGGCCCCACCGCGACCCGGCAGGACGCGCTGGTCGTGGCGGCCGGGCTGGGCGTCAAGCACGGCGCCGAACTGGGCAGCGACACCGGCAGCATCCAGCCCGGCGCGCTCGCCGGCCAACCACCGGCCGGCGGGGTCACCGCGGACGGGCGCACGGAACTGCGGTGGCTGATGGCCAGCGACGTCTGCAAGCACTGCACGCACGCCGCCTGCCTGGACGTCTGCCCGACCGGCGCGCTGATGCGCACCGAGTTCGGCACCGTGGTCGTGCAGGAGGACATCTGCAACGGCTGCGGCTACTGCGTGCCGGCCTGCCCGTACGGCGTGATCGACCAGCGCAAGGACGACGGCCGGGTGTTCAAGTGCACGCTGTGCTACGACCGCCTGGGCGCCGGCCAGGAACCCGCGTGCGCCAAGGCCTGCCCGACCGAGTCCATCCAGTACGGCGTCCTGGACGAGCTGCGGGAACGCGCCAAGCAGCGGGTGAGCAACCTGCACGACGCCGGGGTCGCCGAGGCCCGGCTCTACGGCGCGGACCCGGACGACGGGGTCGGCGGCGCCGGCGCGTTCTTCCTGCTGCTCGACGAGCCGGAGACCTACGGTTTCCCGCCCGACCCGGTGGTGACGACCCGGGATCTGCCCCGCACCTGGAAGCACACGGCGCTGGCCGCGGCCGGCGTGGCCGCGACGGTCGTGGCGGCGTTCTGGGGAGGACGGCGATGAGCGCCCGCGAGCAGCATGGCGCCGAGGTCCGCCGGGACGGCCCGCACGGCACCGCACCCGGACGCGAGTCCCGCATCGGATCCCGTGGCGGCCGGCGGGCGGGCCGCGGCGGCGAGATGGTTCCGCCGGCCGATTTCCGCTCGTACTACGGCCGCTCAGTCATCAAGGCGCCCACCTGGACGGCCCGCGACATCGGCGGCTACCTCTTCCTCGGCGGCCTGGCCGGCGGCTCCGCGCTGCTCGCCGCGGGCGCCGACCTGACCGGGCGCACGACGATGCGGCGCTCGGCGCGGCTCACCGCGGCGGCCGCCGCCGGTCTCTCTATCACCGCCCTGATCCACGACCTCGGCCGGCCGGGGCGGTTCGTGCACATGCTCCGGGTGTTCAAGCCGACGTCGCCGATGTCCGTCGGCACCTGGATCCTCGGCGGGTTCGTCCCGCTGGCCGCGGTCGCCGCCGCCGGCGAGGCCCGCGAGTTGCTGCCCGCGGCGCTCCGGCCGCTGACCGCGGCGCTGGCCCGGCCCGGCGGCCTGGCCGCCGCCGCGCTCGCGCCCGCACTCACCACCTACACCGGCGCTCTGATCGCGAACACCGCGGTGCCGGTCTGGCACGGCGCCCACCGGGAACTGCCGTACCTGTTCGGCGCGAGCTCACTCGCCGCCTCGGGCGGCCTGGCCGCCGTCACCTCACCGCCGGCCGAGGCCGGTCCCGCCCGGCTGGCCGGGATCGCCGGAGCCGTGGCCGAACAGTTCGCCGACCACACCATCCACCGGCGACTCGGCCTGGTCGCGGAGCCGCTGTCGCAGGGCCGCGCCGGCCATTACCTGCGGGCGTCCCGCTGGTCGACCCGCGCGGGCGCGGCCCTGCTCGCGGTCTCGGCGGTACGCCGCAACCGGACGCTCGACGTGGCCGGCGGCCTCGCGCTGGCGGCCGGCTCGCTGTTCACCCGCCTCGGCTACTTCCACGCCGGCTCGACCTCGGCGACCGCCCCGAAGTACACCATCGTTCCGCAACGGGAGCGGCTGGACGCGGCTTCCGCCTCGTCGCCCGAGTGACCGACACCGCGAGTGCCGAACCTCAACCGCTGCGGCTACCCCGTTTGGAGGCCGGACGCCGGGGTAGGCGGCCGTATGTGTTTCTCTGCGTCGGCTGATTTCGTTGCCGCCGGCAGCGTCGCCACGCTCGCGGCGGCCACCCTGCTGCGGGTGCGCCGGCGCGGAGAGCTGCTGTTCGGGCTGTTGCCCGCGCTGTTCGCGGTGCACCAATTCGTCGAGGGATTCGTCTGGCTACGGGTGGACGGGCAACTGGGCGAGGCCGCCGGTGACGCGGCGGCCTACGCCTACGTCCTCTACGCCGAGGGGGTACTCCCAGCGCTCGTGCCGATCAGCATCCTGCTGATCGAGCCGCCCTCGCGTCGGTGGCGGCTCGTTCCCTTCGTGGTTCTCGGCTGCCTGACTGCGGTGTACCTGTTCTGGGCCGACTGTGCGCACGCGGTGACATTCCACCAGGACCATCACTGCATCGCCTATCAGACCGACGGCAGGTTCCTCGGCGTAGCAGCGGTCGCGTACGTCGCGGCGACGTGTGGCGCCGCACTGATCTCCGGCTACCCATGGATGATGATCTTCGGGGTGGCGAATCTGGCCGGAATGGCCGTGACCTTGATCGTGCGGGCCTCCGCGTTTGTGTCGTTGTGGTGCGTCTACGCCGCCGTCACGAGCCTGTTCGTCCTGCTGGTCTTCGTCCGGCAACGTCGTATCCGTTCGCCCGCGGGGCGCGGCGACCAGCACGAAACACCGAGTTCGGCGCGGGCGCGGCGTACCCGGTCATGCCCGGTTTAGGCCGGTGAGAAGGGGGAAACCGCCCCGCCAGTCCGCACGGCGGGAGGGGGATCAGGTGCGAAGGGGCAGGTACGGGACGGCCGCCGCGCTCGCCGCCGTCCTGCTGCTGGCCGCCTGCTCGACCGGTGAGCAGTCGACGCTGAACGCCGTGGGCTCGGGCGCGCGCCGTACCGAGGGCCTCTGGTGGCTGATGTTCTGGATCTCGATGGGCGTTTTCGCCGAGGTGATGGCGATGCTCGGCTGGGCGCTCTGGCGGCGCCGCCGGGCCGAAGCCGTGATCAAGGGCGGCGACGCGCTCGGCCTGGTGACCGTGCTCGGCGTCGCGATCCCGCTGGTCATCCTCGTGATCGTGTACGGCGTCGGGCTGCGCGACCTGAACGCGCTGGCGTCCGCGCCCGGCGGCGCCGACGTCAACGTGGAGATCATCGGGCATCGCTGGTGGTGGGAGGTGCACTACCCGGACCGGCCGGGCGCGGTCACCGCGAACGAGCTGCACATCCCGGTCGGCGAGTCGGTGCGGATCACGCTGCGCACCGCCGACGTGAACCACAGCTTCTGGGTGCCGCAGCTGATGCCCAAGACCGACCTGATCGCCGGCAAGACCAACCAGACCTGGCTGCACACCGACCGGGCCGGCTCGTACCGGGCGCAGTGCGCCGAGTACTGCGGCCAGCAGCACGCCTTCATGGCCCTGCTCGTGATCGCCGAGCCGCGCGCCCGGTTCGACGGCTGGGTGTCCGCGCTCGCCCAGCCCTCGACGACCACCCTGAGCGCCGCCGAGCAACGCGGGCGGGCGGTCTTCGAGCAGGGGTCGTGCGCCGCCTGCCACACCGTGCGCGGCACCACCGCCCAGGGCAAGGTCGGCCCGGACCTGAGCACCATCGGGTCCCGGTGGAGCATCGGCGGCGGCGCCGCCCCCAACGACGCCACCCACCTCGGTCGGTGGATCACCAACTCGCAGACCCTCAAGCCGGGCAACGCCATGCCGCCGCAGCCGGTGCCCACGCAGGATCTCCCCGACCTCATCGCCTACCTCCAGTCCCTGCGGTAGAAGGGCGGCCCGGATGACAGCTACCGAGATCGCCGAGCTGGAGCAGGACTGGGGCGAACGGCCCTCGCTGCACAGTTGGTTCGCCACGGTGGACCACAAGCGCATCGGCCGCCGCTACATGGTCACCGCGGGCGTCTTCTTCATCATCGCCGGGATCAACGCGCTGATCCTGCGGACCCAGCTGGCCGGGCCGAACCGCAAGCTGCTCAGCCCCGAGGAGTACGACCAGCTGTTCACCATGCACGGCACCGTGATGATCTTCTTCTTCGCGACGCCGATGTTCTTCGGCTTCGGCAACTTCCTGGTGCCGCTGATGATCGGCGCCCGGGACATGGCCTTCCCGCGGCTCAACGCGTTCGGTTACTGGGTGTTCGCCTTCGCCGGCGTGGTGATGTTCGGCAGCGAGTTCGTCAAGGCGGCGCCGGACGCCGGCTGGTTCGCCTACACGCCGCTCACCGACCACCCCTACTCGATGGGTCACAACCTCGACGTGTACGCGCTCGGGCTGCTCTTCCTGGGCGTCTCGACCACGGCCGGGGCGATCAATTTCATCGTCACCGCGCTCAAGATGCGCGCTCCGGGGATGTCGCTGAACCGGGTTCCGCTGTTCGTCTGGGCCATCGTCGCCACCTCGTTCATGGTGATCTTCGCACTGCCCGCGCTGAACGTGGCCAACGCGATGCTGTTCACCGACCGGCGCTTCGGCGCGCACTTCTTCGACACCACCCACGGCGGCAGCGCGCTGCTGTGGCAGCACCTGTTCTGGATCTTCGGGCATCCGGACGTCTACATCATCGTGATGCCCGCGCTCGGCATGGTGTCCGCTATCCTGCCCGCGTTCTGCCGGCGCGGTGTCGTCGCGTACCCCCTGATGGTTTTGTCGATCGTCACCATCTCGATCATCTCGTTCGGCGTGTGGGTGCACCACATGTTCGCGACCGGGCTGCCGCAGCTGTCCTACAGTTTCTTCAGCGCGGCCAGCACGCTGATCACCATTCCGTCCGGCATCCAGATCTTCGCCTGGCTGTTCACGATGCTGCGCGGGCGTATCCGGGCCGGCACGCCGTTCCTGTTCGTCGTCGGGTTCATCGTGACGTTCGTGCTCGGCGGGTTCACCGGGGTGATGTTCGCGATCACCGCGTTCGACCAGCAGGTCACCGACTCGTACTTCGTGGTGGCGCACTTCCACTACGTGCTGTTCGGCGGCGCGGTGTTCCCGATGATCGCCGGGGTCTACTACTGGCTGCCCAAGTTCACCGGGCGGATGTTCAGCGAGCGGCTCGGCAAGTGGGCGTTCTGGCTGGTGTTCACCGGGTTCAACGTGACGTTCATGCCGATGCACGTCTCCGGGCTGCTGGGCATGCCGCGGCGGATCTACACGTACCCCGGCGATCTGGGCTGGGACCTGTGGAACCTGATCTCCACGATCGGGTCGTACGTCCTGGCGGTCGGGCTGTTCCTGGTGCTGCTGTCGGTGGTGCTGGCGATCCGGCGGGGCGCGCCGGCGCCGGACGACCCGTGGGGCGGCGACACCCTTGAGTGGGGGACCAGCTCGCCGCCGCGGCCGTACAACTTCGCGGTGATCCCCGAGGTGCACAGCGTGCATCCGATGTGGGACGAGCGCACCCTGGCCGAGCTGGCCGGGGGCGAGGTGCTCGCCGGGCACAAGGCGATGCAGACAAGCGAGCTCGACGGGCGGCACGAGCGGGACATGGAGATGCCCGAGGAGTCGCTGACCCCGCTGGTGACCGCGCTCGGCATCCTCGTCGTCGTGCTCGGCCTGCTCTGGGCCTGGTACTGGGTGGCCGTGATCGGCGGCCTGATCATGTTCGGCTCGATGGCGCACTGGCTGTGGCCGCCCGAGCGGACGCCGCAGCAGGCGGGAGCGACAACACCATGACGGCCGTACGCGAGGCCACCGAGGCGCCGGCGATCACCACCGAGATTCCGTCCGGCCGGACCACCGGCTGGTGGGGGATGGTCCTGTTCGTCACCACCGAGGCCACGTTCTTCGCGGCCGCGCTGGGCAGCTATTTCTACATCCGGTTCCAGTCCGGGCCGCAGTGGCCGCCGCCGCCGGGCGAGGACCCCAAGCTGATGAAGATCTGGGTGATGACCGCGGTGCTGCTGCCCAGCAGCCTGCCGGTGATGTGGGCCGAGCGCGGCATCCGCAAGGGCCAGCGCTGGCGGCTGCGCGTCGGCCTGCTGCTCACCCTGCTGATGGGCACCACCTTCCTGCTCGGGCAGGTCTGGGAGTACGCCGAGGACCTGCACAAGCACACGTTCACCACGGACGCGTACAGCTCGCTGTTCTTCGGCATCACCACCTTCCACGGCTTCCACGTCTTCGTCGGGCTGCTGATGGTCGGCTGGCTGCTGGCCGCCTCGCTGCGCGGCAGCTTCGGCTACCGCCGGCACGAGCGGGTCCGGCTCACCGCCATCTACTGGCACTTCGTCGACCTGGTCTGGGTCGCGATCTTCATTTCCCTCTACCTGTCCCCGAGGCTGTGATGAGCACGCAGACCAACCAGGAAACCCGCCGGCTCGGCGGGCTGCTGATGTGGTTCGGCGCGCTCGGCGGCGCCGTCTCGTGGGCGGTGCACCTGTTCGTCGCGTGGGGCTCCGACGAGCTGACCTGCCAGACCGGCCGGACCAGCATCCAGGGGATCCCGCTGCGCGCGGTGATCGGCGCCGGGGTGGTGCTGCCCGCGCTGGTCACCCTCGCCGCGCTGGCCGTGGCCTGGCGGGCCTGGCGGCAGGCGAACGCGGCCCGACGCTCGGCCGACGACCCCCGGATGGAGCGCGCCGGGATGGTCGCGCTGGTCGGCCTGTGCGCGAACGCCCTCTTCTTCTCGATCATCGTGGCCGGTGGGGCCGCGGTCCTGGTGCTGTCGCCATGTCAGCGCTGACCGGCGCCCAGCGATGGGCCGACCTGCTGGGCGTCCTCACCGTCGCCGGGCTCGCCGCCGCCTACGGGCGCGGCGTCCACGAACTGTGGGCACGGCGCGGCGCCGGCGCGGTGGTGCCGCGATGGCGGGCGGCGGCCTTCGGGCTGGGACTGCTGACCCTGCTCGTCGCGCAGCAGGGGCCGGTGCACGAGGCGGCCGAGCGCTCGGCCGCCGGGCACATGGCCCAGCACATGCTGCTCATGCTGGTCGGCGGCCCGCTGCTGGCCGCGGGCGGGGCCGCGCTGCCGCTGCTGGTCGCCGCGCCGCGCCGGATCCGGGCGGCGGTGGCCCGGCTGCGTTTCCGGGGCCGGTGGTTGCGCCGGCCGATGAACACCGCCCTGCTGACCGCCGGCTTCTACACCGTCGTGCTGTGGTTCTGGCACCTGCCCTCGCCGTACGTGTGGGTGGAGCGCAACGTGGCCGTGCACGGCCTGGAACATCTGAGCCTGGTGGCGGTCTCCTGGGTGCTCTGGTCCACGGTGGTCGGCGCCCGGGCGTACCGGCTGAGCCCGCCGGTCGGCCTGCTACTGCTGTTCGCCTCCGGCATGCCGGCCGCCGCGCTGGGCGCGGTGCTGACGCTGGCGGCGCAGCCGATCTATCCGGGCGTGCCGCTGGCCGACCAGCAGCTGGCCGGGCTGGTCATGTGGGTGCCGATGGACGTGCTGATGCTGCTCGCCGCGGTCGTGCTGTTCCTGCGCTGGATGAGCGGCCTCGAGCGGAGGCTGCCGGCGGCCCGCGACCTGCTACCGGCGGAGGAGGTACCCACATGAGAAGCATCCGTCGCCGGCTGTTCGCCGCGGCGGCCGGGCTGGGCGTGCTCGGCCTGCCGCTGACGGCGCCGCCCGCACCCGCGCCGCCGACGGCCTCCTCTGCGCCGTCGACAGCCTCACCCGCGCCGTCGACGGCTGCCCAGGCGCCCGGCTGGGAGCTTTATCAGCAGAGCTGTTCCAGCTGCCACGGCATGCAGGGCGAGGGCACCACGCGCGGGCCGGCCCTGACCGGCGTCGCGCCCGCCGACGTCGACTTCCAGCTCAGCACCGGCCGGATGCCGCTGCGGACCGGGCAGAACCAGGAGGTCCACCGGATACCGGTGTTCTCCCCGGCCGAGATCGACGCGCTGGTCCAGCAGGTCGGCACCTTCCCGCCCGGCGGCGGCGTCCCGATCCCGGTGGTGCGGCCGGGCGACACGCGCAGCGGGCGAGAGCTCTACCTGACGTACTGCTCGGCCTGCCACTCGGCGGCCGGCGTGGGCGCGACGCTCAGCAACGGGCACGTCGCCCCGTCGCTGTACCGGGCGACGCCGACCCAGATCGGTGAGGCGATCCGGGTCGGGCCCGGGCTGATGCCGGCGTTCCTGCCGGGCGAGCTGTCCGGCGCCGACATCGACAACATCGCCGGGTACGTCGGCGTGCTGCAGAACCACGACGGCAACCTCGATCGCGGCGGCTGGCGGCTGGGCCGGCTCGGGCCGCTCACCGAGGGCGCGGTCGCCCTGGCGCTCGGGCTGGGCGCGGTCGTGCTGCTGGCCCGGCGGCTGGGAAGGAGGGCCGGATGAACGGCTTCCGGCCGGCCCACCGGCGGGGGAGGAGGGCCGGATGAGCGGCGACGACCCGGGACCCATGGGCGGCGAGCGCGGACTGGTCCGCGGCATCAAGATCGCGTTCGGTGTGACGGTGCTCGGCGCGGCCGGCTTCGCGGTCGCGTACGGCCTGGGCGGCAACACCCAACTGCTCGGCCTCGGCCTGGGCGTCGCGTTCGCCGGCCTGGCCGCCGGGCTGTTCCTGTGGGGCCGGCACCTGCTTCCCAGCGGCGGGTTCGTCGAACAGCGGCCGCCGTTGAGCGCGCCCACCCGGCAGCGGCAGCTGCTGGCCGAGGCGGCCGGCGGCCCGCAGAGCCCGATCCACCGGCGCGGGCTGGTCGGCATGCTGGTGCTGGCGGCCGGCTCGATCGCGGTGGCGGCGCTGTTCCCCCTGCGTTCGCTGCTCTCGTTCCGCCGGCCCGACCCGGTCACCCAGCTGCGGCACACCGCGTGGCAAACCGGCGGCCTGCGGCTGGTCACCCCGGACGGCGTCCCGGTCCGCGCGGCCGACGTCACCGCCGAGAACATCCAGATCGTGGTCCCCGAGGGGCACGCCCGCGACGGCGACGCCCCCGCCTTCGTGGTCCGGATCGACGGCAACCCGGTCGCCTACTCGCTGCTGTGCACCCACGCCGGCTGCCCGGTCGCCCTGTACGAGCAGAGCACCGGCCACCTGCTCTGCCCGTGCCACCAGTCCGCCTTCAACCTCAAGGCCGGCGCGAAACCGATCGCCGGGCCGGCCGCGCGGCCGCTGCCCGGCCTGCCGATCGAGGTCGACGAGCAGGGCTATCTGCGCGCCACCGGCGACTTCACCGGGCCGCCCGGAGCCGGCTTCTGGAGTCGCACATGATCACGCGGCGGCTCTACCGGCAGCTGGACGCGCGGCTGGGCACCACGTCGCTGGGCCGGACCGCGCTCGCCAAGGTCTTCCCCGACCACTGGACGTTCATGCTCGGCGAGATCGCGCTGTACTGCTTCATCGCGCTGGTGCTCACCGGGACGTACCTGACCCTGTTCTTCGAGCCGAGCACCGCGGAGTCGGTGTACCACGGCGCCTACCAGCCGCTCGACGGCTCGAAGGTGTCCAGCGCCTTCGCCTCGACCGTCCGGCTCAGCTTCGATGTCCGCGCCGGCCTGCTGATGCGCCAGGCACACCACTGGGCCGCTCTGCTGTTCGTCGGCGCGATCGTGCTGCACCTGCTGCGGATCTTCTTCACCGGCGCCTTCCGCAAGCCCCGCGAGATCAACTGGCTCATCGGGGTCACCATGCTCGCGCTGGCGCTGCTGAACGGCTTCACCGGTTACTCGATGCCCGACGACCTGCTCTCCGGCACCGGCCTGCGGATCATCAACTCGGTCGTGCTGTCGGTGCCGATCGTCGGCGGATGGATCGCCCTGCTGGCCTTCGGCGGCGAGTTCCCCACGCCGGAGCTCACCCCGCGGCTCTACATCAGCCACGTCTTCCTGGTGCCCGGCGTGTTCGCCGTGCTGATCTCGCTGCACCTGGCGATCCTGATCCGGCAGAAGCACACCCAGTTCCCCGGCCCGGGTCGCACCGACACCAACGTCACCGGCTCCCGGCTGTGGCCCGCGTACGCCGCCCGCTCGCTGAGCCTGGCCACCGCGGTCCTCGCGGGGGTCTTCCTGCTCGGCGGCCTGGTGCAGATCAACCCGGTGTGGATCTACGGGCCGTTCCACCCGGCCCAGGCCACCTCCCCGGCCCAGCCCGACTGGTACGTGGCCTGGGGCGACGGCGCCCTGCGACTGTTCCCGAACGTCGAGTTCCACATCTTCGGCCACCTCGTCCCGTCGCCGTTCCTGCCCGGCGCCGTTCTCGGGGCGGTGATCTTCCTGCTGCTGTACGCGTGGCCGTGGCTGGATCGCTGGGCAACGGGCGACCGCGACTTCCACCACGTGCTCGAACGGCCCCGGGACCGGCCGGGGCGGGTCGCCGTCGGCGCCGGAGCGCTCACCTTCTTCGCGGTCCTGCTGGTGGCCGGGGCCGACGACATCCTCGCCCGGCTGACCGCGTGGCCGATCGCCACCATCCTGCGTACCCTGCAGATCCTGGTCTTGATCTTGCCGGTTGTGGTGGGCGCTATCGCCTTCGTGGTAGCCCGTGCGCTGCGAGCCGGCACCGCGCAGACCTTGGCCGAGCTGACCGCCGCGGAGCTGCGGACGGGATTTGCCCGGCACGCCGCCAGCGCACCGGAGCCGACGCCGCCGGACGCGGCGATCCACCTGTGGCGCAACGAGGACGAGACCTGGCGCTGGCGGTGGTCGGCGGCGGACGAGGAGCTGACCAGCAACGAGGTGTACCTGAGCCGGGACGAGGCGTTCGCGGCGGCCCGGGTCGCGTACGCCGGGGTAATGGTCATGCAGGACGAGCCGCCGGCCGGGCAGGTCCTGCCGCTGCCCGAGCACCCGCCCGGCTGGGGCGCCCGCCTGGCCGCGGCCGGCATCTGGGTCGCGCTGTTCGTGACCCGCCGCCGCAAATAGCACGCCGTCGAGAAAGGAAAGAATTTATGGAGCCACTGGGCGCCACGACCTGGGTCATCGCGGAGGGCTACATCCCCGGTTCCTCCACCGGGCCGCAGCCGCAGATGCTCAGCCACGAGACCGTCTGCCTGCTCAACACCGGCGACGAGGACGCGCACGTCGAGATCACGGTGTTTCTCGCCGACGCCGAGCCGCTCGGGCCGTGGCGGGTCACGGTGCCCGCGCGGCGGACGCTGCATCAGCGTTTCAACGACCTCACCGACCCGCCGGTGCCGCGCGACGCCGACTACGCCAGCGTCATCCGCAGCGACCGGCCGATCGTCGCCCAGCACACCCGGCTGGACTCGCGTCAGGCGGCGAACGCCCTGCTGTCCACCATCGCGTACGCCGCTTAGCCGCGCGGGGCGAGCAGCCGCCGGACCTGGGCCGCGGCGGGGTCGTTCGGGGCCGCCGCCAGGAACCGGCGCAGGGTCGTCGTCGCCGCGGGCGATCCGGTCGCGCGCTGGGCCAGGCCGAGCAGCAGCAGCGCCTGGGTGTCGGCGGGCCGGTCGGTCAGCACCTGCTGGGCCACCCTGCCCGCCTCGCCGGCCTGATCGGCGCGCAGCAGATCGAAGGCCAGCCGCAGCCGGATGTCGTCGTCCGGTTGCCGGGTGACGGCGTCCCGGTAGACGTCGGCCGCCTCGGCGTAGCGGCCCTGCGCCTCCAGTGACCGGCCGAGATCGGTCTCCGTGGCGCCGGAGGGCGGGGCGGGCGGCGCGGACCGGGGACTGGCCACCGCGACGACGGCCACCATGGCGACCAGGCCGGCCGCGGCGATGTCCCAGTACCGCGGCGACCAGCGCCGTGCGGCGGCCGTCGCCCGGGCCGGGCCGGCGGTGCGGCGCGCGCGCCACCCGAGGTATCCGAGCAGCCCGAGAACCAGCAGCGGCACGAGCCAGAGCACCGCCCCGAGACGGCCGTGCGGGGGATCGGCGAGGATGCCGGTCCCGTACCGGTCCACGAAGTACTGCCGGATCTGGCCGGGTGAGCGGCCCTCGGCCAGTTGCGCGGCGATGGTGTCACGCATCGCGGCGGCCATCGGCGACTGCGACTGGGCGACCGACTCGCCCTGGCAGGCGGGGCACAGCAGCTGCGCGGCGATGCTCGTGCCGGTCTCGGCGCGCGGCGCCGCCGACCGCCAGGCCGCGGCGCCGAACCCGGCGAGCAGGACCACCAGCACCGCGTACGGGAGGAAACGCCGCGCCCTCATGAGCCCAGCAACTCCGGCACCTGTTGCCGCAGCCATCCGGCGTCCACCTCGCCCTGCACCCACCAGCGCACCCGCCCGGAACGGTCGACCAGGAAGGACTCCGGGACGCCGCGCGCGCCCCAGGCCACGGCCGCGGCGCCCTGCGGATCGGTCACGCTGGTCAGGTCCTGCGCGCCGGCCTCGGTCAGCATCCGCCGGGCGGATTCCACGTTGTCGCGCATGTCGATGCCGGCCACCGTGAAGCCCTGGGCGGCCCACTGCCGCTGGGCCGCCGCGAGCGCGGGCAGTTCCTGCCGGCAGGGGTCGCACCAGGACGCCCAGACGTTGACCAGCACCACCTTTCCGTGTTGCCGGGCGAGATCGAACGAGCTGCCGGTCAGGGTGGTGCCGCGCAGGGCCGGGGCCGGTTCGTCGCGGGGCTGCGCCTGCGGGATGTCACGCCGGCCGCCGGTCGACCGGAGGCCGGCGGCCAGGGTGACGCCGAGCCCGGCCACTGCCAGCAGGACGAGGCCGAGCCGGATCAGCCGCTTGTTCATGCCGTGCTCACCGCCGCAACGGGCTCGGCCGCCGGGACCGGGCTGCGGCGGGCCGGCCGGCGCAGGACCGACAGCGCGCCGCCGAGCGCGGCGAGCGCCCCACCGGCCCAGATCAGGCCGACCAGCGGGTTCACGGCCAGCCGCACCGTCGCGGCGCTGCCGTCCGGGGCCACCGCGAGCACGGTGGCATACACGTCGCGCAATGGGCTCGAGCGGATGCTGGGAACGCTCACCGTCGTGTCCCGGGCGGGGTAGTAGCGCAGCGCGGGTTCGCTCACCCCGCTCGCGCCCCCGGAGAGCTCGAGCCGGACGGTCGCCGTCCGGGGATCCACCGCCGCGAGGCGGGCGGTGACACCACCCGCCCGGACCGTCTGGCCTGGGTGCAACTGACGCTCCACCCCGATCGTGTACGCCGAGGACGCCGCCACGCCGACCGCGACGATCGCCAGTCCACCGTGCGCGAACAGCCACCCGACGCGGCGCCGCGGCACCGCCGCGACCAGCCCGGCCAGCACGTACGCGCCCAGCCCGAACGTCGCCAGCGGCAGGATCCCGGGCCGGCTCAGCAGCCCGGCGACGGCGGCCGTGCCCAGCCCGATCATCGCCGGCACCAGCAGCGGCCGTAACGAGGCGGCCCGGCCCGGCCGCAGCACCGGCGCCACCCCCATCAGCAGCAGCACGAGCAGGGCGACCGGCACGGCGGACCGGTTGAAGTAGCCGGCGCCGACGGTGGCCTGGCCGCCCTGCACCGCCTCGGCCAGCAGCGGGAACAGCGTCCCGGTCAGCACGACCGCGGTGATCACCACGAGCAGGACCGCGTTGCCGACCAGCGCCGACTCCCGCGACAGCAGCGGCGAGGGCGCACCGGACGACCCGGCCCGGGAGCGCCACGCGCTGAGCCCGAGTACCGCGGTGACCGACAGCAGCAGGAAGCCCAGCAGCATCGGGCCCAGCGGCGAGGCGGTGAACGCGTGCACGCTGGCCACCGCGCCCGAGCGGGTCAGGAACGTGCCGGTCAGCACCAGCAGGAAGGTCGCGCAGGACAGCGAGACCGTCCAGGCGCGCAGCGCCGGCGTGCGCCGCCCGGCGATCAGCGTGTGCAGCAGCGCGGTCGCGGTCAGCCACGGCATCAGCGAGGCGTTCTCCACCGGGTCCCAGGCCCAGTAGCCGCCCCAGCCGAGCACGGCGTACGACCACCAGGCGCCCATCGTGATCCCGGCGGTCAGCAGCGCCCATGCGCCGAGCGTCCACCGGCGCACCACCGCTTGCCAGATCCGGTCGCTCCGGCCGGTCAGCAGGGCGGCGATCCCGTACGCGAACGGCACGGCGAGCGCGATGTACCCGGCGTACAGCAGCGGCGGATGCACCCCCATCGCCGGATGCTCGCGCAGCAGCGGGTTCGGCCCGGGACCGTCGGCCGGCGCGGGGGACACCGCGGCGAACGGGTTGGCGGCGAAGTAGGTGAGCGCGAAGAAGAACACCGCCACCACGCCGACCACCGACAGCGCCCACGGCCGCAGCTCGTCCGGTCCGGCCGCCCGGCGCCCGAGCAGGACCGCGCAGGCGGCCAGGATGAGCAGCCATAGCAGCAGCGAGCCGTCCAGGGCGGCCCACAGGCTGGTGACCGTGTAATACAGCGGCACGTCCCGGCCGCCGTTCTCGGCCACGTACCGGACGCCGAAGTCGTGCGTCAGCAGCGCCGCCTCCAACGCGCCGCAGGCCAGCGCCGCCGCGCCGAGCGTGGCCCAGCCGGCGATCCGGGCCGGCCGGGCGGGCGCACCGGCGATCGCGACCCGCAGCCACAGCAGGGCCGACCCGACCGAGGCCACCAGCCCCAGCGCGAGGCAGACGCTGCCCAGGTGGCCGATCACCGGGCGGCCTCGGCGGGCCGGTATTCATTGCCGTGCTTGACCATCACCGTGTCCGAGCGGAACACCCCCTGGCCGTCGAGCGCGCCCACGACCACGGCGTCCTGTCCCTCCCGGATCGTGCCCGGCAGGTCGGCGTCCTCCTCGACGTCGACCTGCGCGGCGCCGTCGCCGATCCGGAACCAGGTGGCGCCGTTCTCGGTGCGCAGCGAGCCGGGCAGCACCTGCCCGCCGAGGCGTACCCGATGGCCGGGGCCCCCGTCGAGCACCTCACCCGGCGTTCGGTAGAAGGTCAGCGTGTGCTGCAAGCCCGCCGTGACCAGCAGCGCCATCCCGGCGAGCAGCAGGCCGAGCAGCAGCAGCCGGGCACGGCGGGCGGTCACGGCCGCACCCGCGCGCGCCGGGACGTCACCTCGGGCACGCCGGCCCGGCGCTCGAGGACGGCCAGCCGGCACAGGAACAGCCAGCCCGCGGTCACGGTGGCGGCGAGGACGCAGATCACCAGCGCGGTCAGCATCAGGCCGTCGATCGGTGGGGCGGTCCGCGGTGCCAGGATCGTGGCCGGTTGGTGCAGCGAGCGGAACCAGACCACCGAGAAGTGCGCGACCGGCACGATCACGAAGCCGGCCACGCCCAGCCAGGCGGCCCGGCGCTCACCGTACGCGCGGCGCACGGTGAGCTGAGCCGCGTACACCAGGAACATGGCGACCGTGCTGACGATCCGCGGATCCCAGGCCCACCACACGCCCCAGGCGAGACGGCCCCACAGCGAACCGGCCAGGAAGGCCACCGCGGTGGCGGCCAGGCCGAGCTCGGCGGCGGCCCGGGCCGCCCGGTCCCAGCGCGGGTCGGCCCAGATCAGCACGCCGCCGCTGGCGATCAGCACGGCGAAGAAGGCCAGATACGCGGTCCAGGCGGCCGGCACGTGCAGATACATCAGGCGCTGCGCCTGACCCTGGATGGCGTCCGGCGGCGCCACGGTCAGGCCGGCGAGCAGACCGGCGGCGGTGAGGCCGGCCGCCGCCCAGCCGACCGTGCGCCGATCGCGTGCGGCGTGGCGGCCCGCCAGCAGCGGGGTAGCGGGCTGATCGGACATCGGTTCCTCCGCTGGTAAAGTGGGGCGCTCGTCGCGTCCCCGGTGAGCGGCCGTTTAAACCTCGAACCGACCGGCTTTGGTGGTGGCGCAGGCGGCCGGCCGCTGCTCGGAGGCGCCGACCTCGTTCTGGATCTGCTTCAAGCCCATCGGTCGGTCTTGGTGACACCCACCGTGCTGGCAGGGCGCCGTTCGGTTGTCAGTGCTCGTGCGGCAGGAACTCCTGGATTTTGGTCTTGGCACCTTCCCGGATGATGCCCCAGCGGCTGCTGTCGCCCTTGAGCAGGGCGCCGGCGGCGTCCTTCATCTGCTCGAAGGTGGAGTGCGGCGGGATGGGCGGCACGTCCGGGTCGGTGCGCACGTCGAGGAGGGTGGGCCGGTCTCCGGCGAGGGCCTGCTGCCAGGCGTCGGCGATCTGGTCGGGTTTGTCGACGGTGACGCCGCGTAGGCCCAGACCGGCGGCGAAGGCGGCGTAGTCCACGTCGGGCAGTGTCTGGGAGGGCAGGAACGAGGGTGCGCCTTCCATCGCCCGCATCTCCCAGGTGACCTGGTTGAGGTCGTTGTTGTGCAGCACGGCGATGATCAGGCGCGGATCCTGCCACTGCTGCCAGTAGTGCTTGATGGTGATCAGCTCGGCGAGGCCGTTCATCTGCATGGCGCCGTCGCCGGCGAAGACGATCACGGGCCGGTCGGGATGGCCGAACTTCGCACCGATCCCGTACGGGACGCCGGGTCCCATGGTGGCCAGATTGCCGGAGAGGGAACCGCGCATGTCGGCGCGGAAGCGTAGTTGGCGGGCGTACCAGTTGGCCGCGGAGCCGGAGTCGGCGGTGACGATGGCGTTGTCCGGCAGCAGCGGCGACAGCTCGTGGAACAGCCGCATCGGGTTGATCGGGTCGGCGTCCACCATGGCCTCGGCCTGCATGACCTGCCACCAGCGGGACACGTTGTGCTCGATCGTCTCCCGCCACGCGCGGTCCGGTTTGCGCCCCACCAGCGGGATCAGGGCGCGCAGCGTCGCGGCGGCGTCGCCGACGAGGTTCACCTCGTACGGGTAGCGCATGCCGATGTACTTGCCGTCGATGTCGATCTGCACCGCCCGGGCCTGGTCGAAGGCCGGCAGGAATTGCGTGTACGGGAAGCTGGAGCCGACGGTGAGCAGCGTGTCGCAGTCCATCATCATCTCGTAGCTGGGCCGGGTGCCGAGCAGCCCGATAGAGCCGGTCACGTAGGGCAGGTCGTCGGCGAGCACGTCCTTGCCCAGCAGCGGCTTGGCCACCCCGGCGCCGAGCAGTTCGGCGATCTGCTCCACCTCGGCGCGGGCGTGGCGGGCGCCCTGCCCGGCCAGGATGGCGACCTTGCTACCGGCGTTGAGCACCTCGGCGGCGCGGGCGAGAGCCGCGTCGTCCGGAACCGCCGTGGGCCAGTCGACGCCGATGCTGGAGGGCACCATCTTGAACTCGTGGGTCGGTGCCGAGTACTCGAGCTCCTGCACGTCGGACGGAATGATGACGGCCGTCGGGGCGTGCTCGGTGAGCGCCACGCGGATCGCCCGGTCCAGCACGTTTGGCAGTTGCTCGGGAACGGTGACCATCTGCACGTACTCGCTCGCGACATCCTTGAACAGGCTCAGCAGGTCGACCTCCTGCTGGTAGGAGCCGCCCATCGCGGAGCGGGCGGTCTGCCCGACGATGGCGACCACCGGGACGTGGTCGAGTTTCGCGTCGTACAGGCCGTTGAGCAGATGGATCGCGCCGGGCCCGGAGGTGGCCATGCAGACGCCGAACCTGCCGGTGAACTTCGCGTAGCCGACCGCCTCGAACGCGGCCATCTCCTCGTGCCGCGCCTGCACGAACATCGGCTGGTCGCCGGCGCGGCCCCAGGCGGCAAGGATGCCGTTGATGCCGTCGCCGGGGTAGGCGAAGACCTTGTCCACGCCCCATTCCTTGAGGCGGCCGAGCAGGTGGTCGGCAACGGTGGGTTTGCTCATCGGTTGCTCCCTCGGAGTCGGTCGGCGGCTCGCGCGGCGACGGCCATGATGGTCAGAGCCGGGTTCGCGCTGCCCTGGGTCGGGAGCACGCTGCCGTCGGTGATGTACAGGTTGGGTACGGCGAAGGTGCGGCAGTCGGCGTCGACCACCCCGTGCCGTGGGTCGGCCGCCATCCGAGCGCCGCCGACCAGATGTGCGTACCGCTGGATGGTGATCACCTCGCCGGCGCCCGCGGCGTGCAGGATGTCCTCCATGACCTGCTGGGCGGCCCGCATCAGCTGCCGGTCGTTGTCGCCCTGGCTGTAGGAGAACTTGGCGACCGGCAGGCCGTGGCGGTCCTTCTCGTCGGCCAGCGTCACGCGGTTGTCCGGCCGGGGCAGGAACTCGCACAACGCGCCCAGGCAGGACCAGTGCACGTAGTCGCTCATGTAGCGGCGCAGGTTGTCGCCCCAATGCCCCTGGGCGGCGACGTGCTCGGCCCAGGTGATCGGCAGGGGCGAGACGGTCTGGATCGAGAACCCTCGTTTGTAGGGCCGGGCCGGGTCGGTCTCGTAGAACTGCTCGGTGCTGACCTCGGGCGGCGGCGCCTTGTACATCCGGATCTCGGCGTCGAACCGGCCGGCCGTCTGCGGTGCGCCCTGCACCATGAGGTACCGGCCGACCTGGTCGAAGTCGTTGCACAGGCCGTCCGGGAAACGTGCCGACGCGGAGTTGAGCAGCAGCCGTGGCGTCTCGATCGAGTAGCCGGCAACCGCGACCATCCGGGCCCGCTGGAACCGGGTGATGCCGTCGCGGACGTAGTGCACCCCGGTCGCCAGTCCGGTCCGCTGGTCGACCTCGATCCGGGTGACCATGGAGTCGGCGCGGACCTCCGCACCGTGTGCGAGGGCGTCCGGGATGTGCGTGATCAGGGGCGAGGCCTTGGCGTTGACCTTGCAGCCTTGGAGGCAGAAGCCGCGGTAGATGCAGTGCGGCCGGTTGCCGAAGCGGCCGTTGGCGATCGCCACCGGACCGACCTTGGCGGTGATGCCGGCCGCCCGGGCGCCACGCAGGAAGATCTCGCCGTTGCCGCCGACCGGGTGCGGCCGGTGCGGGTAGGTGTGCGGGTCGCCCCAGGGCCACCGTTCGCCCGCGACCGGCAGTTCCTGCTCGATCGCCTCGTAGTAGGGCCGGAGATTCCGGTACGACAACGGCCAGTCGGCGCCGACCCGGTCGCGGGTGTACGTCTCGAAGTCGCTCGGATGAAAGCGCGGCGTGTATCCGGCGTAGTGCACCATCGACCCGCCCACTCCGCGACCGGAGTTGTTGGAGCCCAGCGGCACCGGATCGGTGCCGTCGATGACCCGTGGCTCGGTCCAGTACAGGTGGTGCGAGCCGGCCTCGTCGCTGACCCAGTCGCGGTCCGGGTCCCAGAACGGCCCGGCGTCCAGCGCCGCCACCCGCCATCCGCCGCGCGCCAGCCGTTGGGTCAGCACGGAGCCGCCGGCGCCGCAGCCGACGACGACCAGGTCCACCTCGTCGGTGTCGTCGAAGCGGCGCATGTCGGCGCGGAGCCGATGGTTGGTCCGGCTGCCGTCGTTGGGCAGCAGCCAGGCGGAGGCGTTGCGGTCACGTACCGTGCTCATCGCAGCGGGTCCTCGTCGGGGCGGGCGTCGCGCACCTCGAACGGGTCGCGGCGGTCCACGCCGATGTTCTTGTAGCCGCGCGGGTAGGCGGGCCCCGGGAAGCCGATCTCCGACCAGATGTCCGGGTGCGCGTAGAAGGCGGTGCACGCGTACCGCGTCCAGAGGCTCCAGACCCGTCCCGCGGGCATTCCGTGCCACCGCCGCGTACCGAGGTCCTGGACGGCCTGGATCAGCTCGTCCTGCTCCTTCTCCGAACAGCGGGCGAAATCCTGCCCGTGCGCGCGGCGGGCGTCGTCCTGCAGCGCGGCGAGGGTGGCTCGCCACGCCTGGCCGTCCTCCGGCAGGTCGGCGTATCGCCATCCGTCGGTCTGCGCCTCGGCCAGCCGGGCGTCGATCATGGCGGCGACGGCGATCCGGTCGTCGCCGCGCTGCCCGAGCAGCCGGTCACAGAGCACGGCGGCCACCGCCTGTTCCTCGGGGGTGAAGAACCGGAAGTCCCGGACGTTGCTCATCCGGCCGAGCACGACGCCCGCGGTGACCGGGTCCCAGTGCCGGTGCTGGGCCGGGACGTCGAAGCCGGGGAATCGGGTGTGCTCAGCGTTCACGGCGTAGCACCGCCGCGAGCAGTCCCATGCCGCCGACCATGGTGACCAGCAGAGGCGCCAGCAAGGGCGGCCCCATCTCCATGTTGTAGCGGGCGTTGGCCCAGCCGCCCGGCTTCTGCGCGATCCCGCGGGCGTGCAGGTAGGTTCCCTGCAGGCCGTTGAGCACAATGGCGGCGGACGCGATCGGCAGGACCGTCTTGGCCATCCGCTTGCTGAAGAAGCCCGCGACGCCGGCGGCCGCGCCGACCGGACCCAGCGTCACCGGCACCCACATCATCTTGTTGCCGAAGCTCGCCGAATCGTGCTCGAAGAAGATCTCCGCCGCGGTGACCAGGGCGCCGGCCGCGGTCAGCGCCGACAGGCTGCGCTCAAACCGTCCGGTCCGGACATTGCCGACCAGCCGGTCAACATCCCATCGAGCCCGGGACCGCCTGCTTGTTGAACGCACAACTACCTCCTCGGTTTCAAGGCGTGCCGCCGCGCCCGGCGGCTGGGCCGGGGCGCTGGCGGCCGCTGAGCCGGCGGGCACCCGGGCGGGGCGGCCTGGACTCCGCTGATCCGGAGAACCCGCGCGACAATCCCGTGCGCGCCGGTAATCCGGCAGGCGATACGCCGGCGGCCGACGGCGGCCTGGACTCCGAGCAGCGCCCGAACACCGGCAGCGTCCAGGAACGAGACCGCCCGCAGATCAAGCTCGAGGGCGCGGACGCCCGGTACAACGGCCGATTTTGCGGCGAAGACCACCACCGCTTCGGCGACGCAGAGATCGAGGTCACCGGTCAGGGCAATGCGTAGGATGGCCCCGTCACGCTCCTGGGACATGGTGAAGGTGCGCGCCGGCTCGGCGCAGGTCCGCGGCCTGACAGTCATCTCGGTCTCGCCCCGCCGCGGGTAGGGATGGACTTACCGCTCAGCGGGCAGGCGGCGTTGACCAGGCTCTCGACGCTCTCGCCGAGAAGCTTGCCGGGGTCGGGACTCTCGTTGACGCCGGCGCGGCCCGGGCGGCTGGGCTTGACGGTGAGCGCATGCATAAATCCTCCAGCGATGGTCAGCTGACGGAATCAGTAATCGGAATGTTCGGCTGCGTGGACCGACCGGGCTCGGGCACCTCACCACCAAGGACCGTGCGGGCGGCGCGGCGAGCCACCAGGAACGCGTGCCGGCAGCTGCCGCTGTCGCCGTTGACGGGCGGTGACTGCGCGATGACCTCGCCGGCCGAGTCCGTGAGCGACCATCGGAAGCACCCGTCCATGGCCGGCGTGACGCGCAGGGTGCCGTCGCTGTCGCGTAGCCGCTGCACCGCCTGCTGCCAGCCGAGCCCCGGAGTGCGGGCAATCGGCGCGGTGGCGAGCACCTCTAGACCTGCGGCGCTGCGGTGGACCAGCTGCCAATGCGCGGGCATCCCGTCGCGGCCGGGCCGCACAGCGATCATCACCGTTCTGCCCCCGTAGGTGCGTCTGAGTACTGCTCGTTCCAGCCCAGCCACCACTGCTGGTCGTCGTTTTCCCCGGCCGCTTCGGCGAAAGTCGTCAGTGCCGTGACGACCGCCGGCTGCCACAGACCGCAGGTGTTTTCGACGATGCGCTGCAGCTCGGCACGCCGGTGCGCCATGGTCTGCTCGACGATCTGCCGACCCTCCGCGGTGGCCCGGACCTGCACCGCGCGCCGGTCGCTGGCCGAGCGGCTGCGCCGGACCAGGCCCTTGCGGATCAGCCGGTCCAGCATCCGGGTCGCGGTCGACGGGTTGACCTGCAACTCGTCGGCGATGTCACTGCTGCGTTGCGGGCCGCGCGCGACCAGCACGACCAGGACACGGAACTGCGGCAGAGTGACGTCGGGGTCGACGACCGCGAACGACCTGGCCGCGACGCCCACGAAGGCCCGGCTGGCCAGCACGAGCGCTTTGACCGTGTCCGGCTGGGCCGGCTCGACCGGTACTGGTTCGGTGATGCTCACGATGCGCTCCGCGCAGCCGACGTGTAGCCGAACAGCCGAGCCCACCGCAAGTCCACCAGCCGCACCCAGCCCGGGCACAGCCGGCCAAACAAGATCAAAGACTCATGTCCGGGGGAGTGCATGAGACACGCCTACCCACCGTTGCACCAGGCAAACATTGCCGTAGACAACCTTTCCGCGCGGATCGTCGCAGGCCGCCTGCGACTCGTCCGGCCGAACGGGCGCCGGCCATCAGGGTCTGCCGATCGTGTTGTGCAACCGCCGCCGGTGGTGGCCCGCTGATCTCCGTCGGGGTCACCGGGGGCCGGTCGGTGTACATATCGGCCGCCGCGGCGATGGCCAGCTTTGGCCTGGCACGCCCTGTACCAGGGCGTGGCCGGCGTGGGGGTCCGCGCTCGAGGGGCTGCTCGCCACCGGTTATCTGGCCACCGGCAGCTTGCTCAAACCGGTGATCGTTCAGATCGTTATCGATGTGTGCGCTGCTGCTCGCATCGATCCCGGCCAACGCCGCAAGCCGGTGACCCACGGATCAAGGCCCGAACTGGCCCGGACTCCAACCTGTCACCGAGCGTCTGTCCGGGGTGGCGCCCATGGGATAGCCTCGGGTCGGAGTGCCGGGAAGCCTGGTCGGCGATGTCAACGCTGGCTGATGTTCGGAGGCGAACGGTGCGTACCGTCGAGCGGCCGACCACGGTGGCCGTGCTGGATTGCGGCCCGATCGAATATCGCCTGGAACGCGGTGACGGCCCGGTGGTGCTGCTGTTCCATGGCGGCCACATGCGGGCGGGTCTGGCCTTGGGTGAGCAGATGTTCACCGACGGGGGCTACACGATCCTCGCGCCGTCAAGACCAGGGTATGGCCGCACCCCGCTCTCGGCCGGACCCTCTCCAGCGGCATATGCCGATGTGGTGCGGGCCTTGTGCGAGCGGCTGGGCATCGCCCGGGTTGCGGCGGTCGTCGGTGTCTCCGCCGGTGGCCCGACGGCCGTCGCCATGGCGGCCAAGCATCCTGACCTGGTCGAGCGGCTGATCCTGATCAGCGCCGTCGGCCGGCTGCCGTGGCCCGCTCCGCTGGTCCGCCTGGGCTCTCGGGTGACGTTCGCACCCGGGGTGGAAGCCGGTACCTGGGCCGCTGTCCGACTGCTCATGCGCTGGTCCGAACGGGGTGCGCTGCAGCTTCTGATGGGCAGCTTGTCGACATTGCTGGCCCGGCACGTCATCGGGACCCTCACGCCGGCCGACCGGAAAACGCTCCTGGCATTGTTCGGCTCGCTCCGCTCAGGGCGAGGCTTCGTCAATGACCTGCGCGCGGTCGCCGACCTCTCGCCGCATGTCCGCCAGCCCGCCGTGGTCATCGCCAGCCGCACCGATGGGGGAGTGCCGTTCGCGCACGCGGAGTCGCTCGTCGCCGGCATCCCGCAGGCCACGCTGGTGGAAAGCCGAGCGGCATCGCACTTTGTCTGGTTCGGCCCTGACTGGCCGGCCATCATCGAGCGTGTCCAGCGGTTCCTGCATCGGGAAGGGACGTAAACCGCTGGGGCATCGCGAACCTGGTCGCCGAGGCGGGCCGGCGGCCCCGGTTCATGACGATGACGCGACGTAGCGGGCGATTGACGGCGGGTGGTGATCCGGCATTT
>NZ_JAOSZE010000061.1 GCF_025630775.1 Actinoplanes sp. KI2 | reverse complement strand
AGCAGCGGAGGCGGCGCGACCAGCAGCGGAGGCGGCGCGACCAGCAGCGGGGGCAGCGCGACCGCGAGCCAACCCGACGGCACGACCGGCAGCAAGGCCGGCGACCAAGCCGGTGGCAAGGCCGGCGGCCAACCCGACGGCAAGTCCCCGGCCTGCACCGAGACCGACCCGGCGCCCGCGACGACCGCCCCGCTGGCCGGCAGCGCGCTGATCACACCCGAGGCGGCCCTGGCGATACTCAACACGGCCGCGCTGGACGAGGACGTCGACGCCATCCAGCACGACACCACGATCGCCGGCCGCCACGCGATCTGCCTCGACCTGGACAACGTCGACGGCACCCCGACACGCCGGTTCAGCCTCTGCGTTACCAACGAGGGGGCGCTGGGCAGCTTCGCCGCCACGATCGCGGGCACGCATTACGAGCAGGCCCTGACCGCGTACGCGGAAACGGCCCCGCCGGACGCCTTCGACCTCCCCTCCACCGCCAAACTGGACGACAAGCGCACCAAGTAGGCGAGGCGCCCCCACCGGCAACCTGACACGCCCCGCCGAGGTGGAGAGCCGCGCTCCGGCATCGCCACCGCCCTGGCACGCCCAGCGAATGGCGCGGAAGCCGTGCGCCAACGCCGACCACGGTCGACCTCCCATGTCACGCTCGCAATGGCGCTGGAGGAGGAGCCGCGCGGCGGCGCCGCCCCTCCGATGCCCAGGAGCGTGCGCAGGTGGCCCCGGGCCGAGAGCCCGGCATTGGCGCCGCCCTCAAACGCCCAGGAGCGTGCGCAGGCGCCCCGGGCCGGGAGCCCCCGGCATCGGCGCCGCCCGCAAACGCCCAGGAGCGTGCGCAGGCGCCCCGGGAGCCCGCGTCGCGGCGGCCTCAGACGCCCAGGAGGGTGCGCAGGTGGCGCGGGGCCGGGGAGCCGTGCGCCAGCATCGCGTCGTGCCAGGCTTTGGGGGTGGCGCCGAACGGGCGGGCCGCGGCGATCGCGGCGACCTCGGTGTAGCCGACGAAATAGGTGCTCAGCTGGGTCGACGTCAGCAGGGCGCGGCGCCACTTGCCGGCCGCCTCGCCCTCCTCCTGGAAGCCGGCGCCGGTCATCAGGCCCATCGCCTCGGCCTCGGGCAGCTCCTCGCAGTGGACCAGCTGGTCGATGATCGCGTTGAGCGACATGCGGAGCTGCATCTTCAGCTGCTGGAGCCGCACCGGGAGACCGCCGAAGCCGAGGCCGGCCATCAGCTCCTCGGCGTAGACCGCCCAGCCCTCCACGAACGGGCCGGACCAGCCGAGCGCGCGCACCCGGGTCTCGGCACGGAACCGGCGGGAGTGTGCCAGCTGCAGGAAGTGGCCGGGCATCGCCTCGTGCACGGTCAGCTCGCGGATCATGTGGTCGTTGTACTCCCGGTAGAACGACTCGACTCGCTCCGGCGACCAGCCGGCGGGGGTGGGCGAGATGCAGTAGAAGGTGGGCACGTCGGCGGTCTCGAGCGGGCCGGGCGGGTCGCAATAGGCCACCGCGACGCCGCGGGCGAACTCGGGCATCTCCTCGATCACGCACGGGTCGTCGAGCAGGGTGAGCACGTCGTGCTTGCGGACGAACTCGGTCGCCTCGTCCATCGTCACGCGGGCCAGGTCGACGATCGTGGCGTCGCCGGGGTGGTCGGCGGCGAGCTGGCTCAGCGCGCGGCGGACCGTCTCGTCGCTTTCCGGCCCGCCGATCAGCTCGGCGGCGGCCGCCCGCAGCTCGGCGCCGACCCGGTCGAGCCGCGCGCGGGCGCGGGACAGCACCTCGGCGGCGGGCAGCTCGGTGTCGAGCGTGTGCCACAGCCGTGCCTCCCACAGCGGGCGGCCCAGGCGCGGGTCGCGGCCCGGGTCGCCACCGTCGAGCAGGCCGTGCAGCCAGCCGTCGAACTCGTCGAGCGCGACCAACGCCGCCGCGGCGGCCGGCTCGACCGCCGGGCGCATGCCGGGCTCCTCGGCGAGCAGGGCGGGAAGCTCGTCACGGATCAGCGCGGCGGTGCCGGCGAACTGGCCGATCGCCGTCTCGGCGTGGATGCGCGGCACGTCGCGCAGCACCGCCCGAGCGGTGGCCAGCGCGTCGGGGATCGCCGCCAGCCGGCCGCCCAGGCTGGCCAGCCGCTCCTCGGCGGGCGCGAACTGGCGGGCGATCAGCGCATGCAGCAGCGGGCCGGGGTTGTGGTGCAGCGGGTTCCACTCGTGCTCGCGCACGTCGGTCAGCTCGAAGAGCCCGCGCTCGACGATGGCCGAGAGGATGGCGTGGTCGGCCTGGTCCTCGGGGCCGAACGCCTCGGGGTCGATGCCGGAGAGCGCGTCGGCCGCGTCACGCAGCATGGCCACCTGCTCGGACACGGCGCCCGGGGAGAGGTCGGGCATGCGGTCGTCGAATCGGTGGTCGCCCGTGGCGGACGCGAGCCCCGGATCGCTGCGCAGGATGGCGTCGACGATGCTCTCGGCGAGAGGAACGAACTCCGGCATGCCGTGAAAGCTACTCGGCCGGTCTGACACTTTCCCGCTCGGCGCTCCGCGCGACCTCCGCGTAATCGAGAGTGGCGCGGCGTACCTCCGCCTCGGGATCGGCGCCGGCGGCGCGAGCCTCGGCAACCAGCCGGAGCAGCGCCGGGCCGAGTCCGTCGCCGTCGGGCAGCGGCACGTCGAGGCCGGCCCGTTCGACCCGCTGCAGGATCTGAGCGGCCAGCGCGAGCGCGGGCTGGCTCAGCGCGACGCCGTCCAGGATCGAGTCGCGGGACTTCTCGGCCTTCTTGATCCGCTCCCAGTTGTCGGTGATCTCGTCGAGGCCGGTCACCTCGGCGCCGGCGAAGACGTGCGGGTTGCGCCGCACCATCTTCTCCACCAGCCCGCCGGCCACGTCGTCGATGCCCCAGGCCGCGCCGTCCGGCAGCTCCTCGGCCAGCCGGGCGTGCAGCACGATCTGCAGCAACACGTCGCCCAACTCCTCACGGAGGGCGGCCATGTCCTCGTCGACGATCGCGTCGTACGCCTCGTACGCCTCCTCCAGGATGTACGGCGCGAGCGTGCGATGGTTCTGGGCGCGCTTCCACGGGTCGCCGCCCGGCGAGACCAGGCGATCCATCACGGCGACCGCGTCCAGCAGGCGGGCGCCGGGCGGGTCCCAGGAGCCGTACATCAGCTCGAGCTCGGCCAGATCGGGCCGGCGGGTCAACCGCAAACCCAGCTGGCGGGCGAAGTCCTGGTCACCGGCCGGTCCGGCCAGCCAGATCACGGCCTCGAGCGAGCCCAGCTCGGCGAGCAGCCGCTCGGGATCGGGCTCGATCACGGTGACCGGCACGCCGGACTGGCGCAGCACGGCGGCCTGCTCGGACTCGGCGGCGGCGAAGACCGGGTAGGCCCGGACGGCGTCCCACGCGGCCGCGGTCAGCAGGCCGGCCGGGAGGCGCGGAGAGGTGACGAGCAGGACGATCCGCGCGGTCATGCTCAGGGGGCGGCGTTGACCGGGGCCGGGCTGACCGGGGCCTTGTCGTCCGGGGCGAGGGGGGCCGTCATCAGGACCACGACCTCGCCGTTCTGCAGCTGGGTCTGCAGCAGCGGAAGGGCGGCCGGCTGGAACCGCGGGTTGATCCGGAGATCTGCCTTCGCGGCGGCGTTGTCGATCTCGTTGCGCACCCCGACGGCGGCCTGCACGGCCTGCTTGCTGTTGTCGTTGAGGCTGCCCTTGAACTGCTCGAACGTGGTGGCGCCGCTGCTGCCGCCGCTGGCCTTGATCAGGGCGTCGTAGACCTCGCGCAGGTCGGCGTCGGTCGGCGCGGGACCGCCGGTCACCTTCTGCAGCAGCTGGTTGGCGTACATGCTCGCCTGGACGTAGAGGCGGGTGTACTCGGCGTTCGCCGGGAGGCCGAGGGCCGACGCGTAACTCTCGACCGGCAGCTCGGCCGGCAGCGACACGCCGTGCTGCTTCGCCACCTCGGGCAGCAGCTCGGCACCGACCAGCGCGGCCACCACGTCGGCACGGCTGACCTGGGCCGCGCCCGACCCGCCGGCGGCAGGCGCGTTGTGCACCTCGTCGTACACGGCCTGCACACGCGTGTCGGCGATCTGCACGTCGCCCACGTAGGCGGCCATCGTCGGAGCGGAACGACAGGCGGAAAGCCCGGTCACGGCCAGGGTGGCGACGACGGCGACGGATACGAGTCGGCGAGCACGGCGCATGGCCATGACTCTCTCACGTCCTCTGTGACGCACGTCGCCGACCCCCGGAAATCGATCAACCGGTCGCCTTGGCCGCAATCGCGGCGATCAATACCAGCGTGACCACCGCCAGGACGATCAGTTGCGCTTGCGTCTGGTGCTTCTTGGGCGCGTACGCGATCCCGAGCGCGACAACCGCACCCGTGAGCAAGCCACCGAGGTGCCCCTGCCAGGACGTGAACCCGGCGGCGAGCACCAGCCACAGCACGAACGAGAGCATCAGCCGGTTCCGGTCGATCGGGTAGTGGTGCAGCTTCCGTGTGACCACGAAGTACGCCGCGGCCAGGCCGAACCCGGCGCCCGACGCGCCGATCGAGCGCTGGTGCGGGTCGAGGACCACCTCCAACACCGAACTGCCCAGCGCCGCGAGCAGGTAGACCGCGAGGAACCGGGCCCAGCCCAGCTCGCGCTCCAGGAACACGCCGAGCGTGAAGATCCACATAAGGTTGAAGGCGATGTGGGTGAGCCCGAACCCGCCGCCCGGCAACTCGTGCAGGAACGCGCCGGTGAGCAGCCGCCACACCTCGCCGTGCAGCACGCCGATTTGGTGGTACCCCGGGTACGCCCCGTCGTCGATGTAGTAGTGGCCGGCACTGTCGACCAGCGCCGTCCCGAGCGTGTCGAACCGCTCGATGATCGCCGGCCGGAGCAGTTCGACCAGGTACACGAGAAGATTGATCGCGATGATCGAGTAGGTGACGTAGGCGGTGGTCACGCCGGCCGGCGCCCCGAAGATCGTGCGGGCCTGTCGGATGGTGCGGTTCTCGCCCTTCACACACTCGGGGCAGCGCTGGCCGACCGGCGCCGCGCGCATGCAGTCCGAGCAGATGAACCGATCGCACCGGCTGCACCGGACGTACGTCTCCCGCCGCGGATGGCGATAACAGGTGGTCTCCGCACCCACGGTCTCCACTGCGCAACTCCCCCGTCTCCAAGAACCAGGCCGCGGAGATTCTGCCCGCTCGATGCCGGCAAACGCACCTCCCGATGCGCACCTGCAATCAGCTCGTCCTCTGGTGTCCGGCGCCCGGAGGAGCCTCTGTGTAGTACAGGTGGGCTCCTGTGTAGTACCACAGTGCGTCTGTGTTGCACGTCGGCGCTGCTGTGTGGGAAGCTGTGTCGCAGCGATGGCGTCAGCCGAATCGGAGACCGCCAGTGGAACAGTCGGAGCTCACCGAACTGATCGAGTCGCTGCGCGCGCACGGCGCCGACCACCTCACCTGCGAGGTGAAGCGGGCGAAGGGCGGCTTGCCGGCCACGCTGTGGGAGTCGATCAGCGCCTTCGCCAACGCCGGTGGTGGCCAGATCCTCCTCGGCGTCGACGAGAAAAGCGGCTTCACCGTTACCGGAGTCGACGACCCCGGCATGACGGAAGCCCAGGTGGGTGCTGTCTGCTCCGAAATGGAGCCGCCAGTCCGAGCCGAGATCGTGACCTTGACTCTTGACCGTCGGAGCGTGGTGCTGTGCACGGTCCCGCCCGTCCCGCGCGACCAGCGCCCCTGTCACAAGCGGGCCCTCGGGCCGTGGGCGGGTTCGCGGATCCGCATCGCGGATGGCGACCGCAAACTGACCGACTATGAGGTCGCCGTTCTCCTGGCCAACCGGACGGAGCCGCGCCACGACCTGACGCCCATTCCCGCGGCAACGTTGGAGGACCTGGACCCCGCTCTTGTCACGGCGTTCCTCAGACGCGTTCGGGACACGAAGAGCGACATCTTTCGCCGGGTGGACGACCAGCGCGCACTCACGATGCTAAATGTCTTGACCGTGCACGAGGGAAGGGTGGTGCCGACCCTGGCGGGGCTGCTCGTCTTCGGCTTCTATCCGCAGACATTCGAGCCTCAACTCGACCTCACGGTCGTCGCCTTCCCCGCCACCGAGGCCGGCGTCCTGGGAAAGTTCGGGGAGCGCTTCACGGAGAATCGCTCGATCGACGGCCCGATCCCCGCGATCGTCGCCGAGTGCATCCGCGTACTCAAACGGAACATGCGCCGACGCAGCATCGTCTCCGGCATCTTCCGTGTCGACGAATGGGAGTACCCGGAGGAGGTTCTCCGCGAGGCGCTCGTCAACGCGCTCGTCCACCGCGACTATTCGGAGTTCGCCCGCGGCATGCAGGTGCAGGTCGAGATGTACCCCGACCGACTGCTCATCCGGAACCCGGGCGGACTGTACGGTCCGGTCGACGTCGGCTCACTCGGCGCGTCCACGGTCACGTCCTCGCGGAACCGTGCGCTGCTCAAGATCCTCGAGGACACCCCGTTCGGCGACGGGCACATGGTCTGTGAGAACAGAGGCACCGGTATCACCCGCATCCTCGTGGCGCTGGGCGAGGCAGGCATGGAGCCCCCGCGGTTCACCGACGACATCTCCTCGTTCGCCGTCGAGTTCCCGAACCACACCCTCCTGGACGAGGACGCGCTCACCTGGCTCGCTTCTCTTCCCGTACCGCCGCTGTCCCGCTCGCAGATGACTGCGCTGGTGATCATGCGGAATGGCGCCGCGCTGACCAACAGCACTTTCCGGTCGTCGACCGGCGTGCAGGACAGCCGGATCGCGACTCGCGAGCTCAAGGAACTCGTCGATGCCGGCGTGGTCGAGCAGGCGGGAACCCGCGGCTCCGCGACGTATCAACTGACGACGCTGGCCCGAGCCGGCTCGGGCGATGACCCGCTACACGACGGCGACCTCACCGCCAACGAGCGGCATATCCTGGCTGCGCTGGCGGGCGAGCCTCGCCTCCGAGCCGAGCTGGAGCAGACCACGGGATTGACCAAAGTCCAGGTGCAACACGCGTTGGAGACTCTTCGGAAGAAGGGCCGCATCGTGATGCTCGGCAAGCCTCGATCGCGGAGCGCCCGGTGGTCGGCGAGCCCGTGACGCGGTTCAGGCCGGGATCTTGGCGGGCACCTCCCCCAGGACGTCCTTGAGGAGCTGGGCGCACCACTGCAGCAGCGCCTGGTCGCGCAGGGGCTCGCCGCCGATGCGGCGGGTGGCCGGGCGGGGGACGCTGACCTGGTCGGTCGCCTGCTTGTAGACGGCGTCGGGGTGGTAGCGCTTCAGGCGCAGCTGCTTCGAGTCGGGCAGGGGCAGCGGGGAGAAGCGGATGTGCTTGCCCTGCATCGACACGTCGGTCAGGCCGTACGCGCGGGCCACCTGGCGGAAGCGTGCGACCGCGATCAGGTTGGCGACCTGCTCGGGGGGCTCGCCGTAGCGGTCGGTCATCTCGGCGACCACCTCGTCGAGCTGTTTGTCGTCGCGGGCCTCGGCCAGTTTGCGGTACATCTCCAGGCGGAGGCGCTCGACCGCGATGTACTCGACCGGGAGGTGGGCGTCGACCGGGAGGTCGATCTTCACCTCGGGCTCCTCCTCGGGGCGCTCGCCCTTGAAGGCCTGGACTGCCTCGCCGACCATGCGGACGTACAGGTCGAAGCCGACGCCCTCGATGTGGCCGGACTGCTCGCCGCCGAGCAGGTTGCCGGCGCCGCGGATCTCGAGGTCCTTCATCGCCACGTACATGCCGGCGCCCAGCTCGGTGTGCTGGGCGATGGTGGCGAGGCGCTCGTGGGCCTGCTCGGTCAGCGGCTTTTCCCGCGGGTAGAGGAAGTACGCGTACGCCCGCTCGCGGCCCCGGCCGACCCGGCCGCGGATCTGGTGCAGCTGGGCCAGGCCGAGCAGGTCGGCGCGCTCGACGATCAGCGTGTTGGCGTTCGGGATGTCGATGCCGGACTCGACGATCGTGGTGCAGACCAGGACGTCGAACTCCTTCTCCCAGAAGCCGACCATCACCTTTTCCAGCTGGTCCTCGCTCATCTGGCCGTGCGCCACCGCGACCCGGGCCTCGGGGACCAGCTCGCGCAGCTTGCGGGCGGCCCGGTCGATCGACTCGACCCGGTTGTGCAGGTAGAAGACCTGTCCGTCGCGCAGCAGCTCGCGGTGGATGGCCGCGGCCACCTGCTTCTCGTCGTGGGCGCCGACGAAGGTGAGCACCGGGTGGCGTTCCTCGGGCGGGGTGGCGATGGTGGACATCTCGCGGATGCCGGTGATCGCCATCTCGAGCGTACGAGGGATCGGGGTGGCCGACATGGTGAGCACGTCGACCGACGCGCGCAGGGCCTTGAGCTGCTCCTTGTGCTCGACGCCGAAGCGCTGCTCCTCGTCCACGATGATCAGGCCGAGGTTTTTGAACCTGGTCGAGTTGGCGAGCAGGCGGTGCGTGCCGATCACGATGTCGGCCGTGCCGGCGGCGGCCTCGTCGAGCGTCTGCCGGGCCTCGGCGGGGGTTTGGAAGCGGGACAGCTGCTTGATCTTGACGGGGAACTGGCCCATCCGGTCGGTGAAGGTGTTGAAGTGCTGCTGGGCGAGCAGCGTGGTGGGCACCAGCACGGCGACCTGCTTGCCGTCCTGCACCGCCTTGAACGCCGCGCGCACCGCGATCTCGGTCTTGCCGTAGCCGACGTCGCCGCAGATCAGCCTGTCCATCGGGACGGCCAGCTCCATGTCGTGCTTGACCTCGCTGATCGCGGCCAGCTGGTCGGGGGTCTCGGTGTACGGGAACGCGTCTTCCAGCTCGCGCTGCCAGGGTGAGTCCGGCCCGAACGCGTGGCCCTTGGACGCCTGGCGGGCCGCGTACAGCTGGATCAGCTGCGCGGCGATCTCGCGTACCGCCTTGCGGGCCCGCGCCTTGCTCTTCTGCCAGTCGGCGCCGCCCATCTTGTGCAGCGAGGGCTGCTCGCCGCCGACGTAGCGGGACAGCTGGTCGAGCTGATCGGTCGGGACGTACAGCCGGTCGCCCGGCTGGCCGCGCTTGGACGGCGCGTACTCGATGACCAGGTATTCCCGGTCGGCGCCGTTGACCGTGCGCTGCACCAGTTCGACGTACTTGCCGATGCCGTGCTGCTCGTGCACCACGAAGTCACCGGGCTTGAGCTCGAGCGGGTCGATCGTGTTGCGCCGGCGCGACGGCATCCGCCGCATGTCCTTGGTGGAGGCACCGCGGCCGCCGCTGATGTCGTTGCCGGTGATCACGGCGAGCTGGGAGCCGGCGTCGACGAAGCCGTGGTTGAGCCCGCCGCAGGTGATCAGCAGCTGGCCGGGCTCGATCGGGGTCTCGATCGAGTCGACCGGGGTGACGCCGACGCCGGAGTCGCGCAGCACCTCGGTGGCCCGCTGGGCGGTGCCGTGGCCCTCGAAGACCAGCGCGATCGCCCACCCCGCGCTCGACCATTCGGAAATGTCCGAGACGAGCCGGGAGGTGTCGCCGTGATAGAGCGCCACCGGCTGCGCGGAGAGCGCGATCGCGTCCCCAAGATCCGGCGAGACCTCCACCGACGGCGCAGCCTCGAGCCACGGCTGATCGTCGGCCGGCGCGTCGTCGGAAGAAGCCAGGCCGAACGGCGACACCGTCCACCACGGCTGCGACAGGGTGGCGGCGTGCGCGCGTACGTCGGCAAGGGTTTTGAAGGCGGCGGCGCCGACGTCGATCGGCGCCTGGCCGCCGACCGCCGCGGCCGCCCAGGAAGCCTCGAGAAACTCGTCCGACGTACGGGTCAGGTCGTGCGCGCGGGTGCGGATCCGCTCGGGGTCGCAGAGCAGCACGTGGGTGCCGGCCGGCATGCAGTCGAGCAGCAGCTCCATGCTGTCGGTGCCGTGCAGCAGCGCCGGGGCCAGCGATTCCATGCCCTCGACCGGGATGCCCTCGGCCAATTTTTCCAGGATCTCGGAAATTTCCGGATGCGCGGCGGCCAGCGAAGCCGCCCGCGCGCGCACGTCAGGCGTCAGCAGCAGCTCACGACAGGGCGGCGCCCAGAGCCGCGAGACGGGGTCGATGGTGCGCTGGTCGGCGACGGCGAAGGTGCGAATCTCCTCCACCTCGTCGCCCCAGAACTCGACCCGGGACGGGTGCTCGTCGGTCGGCGGGAAGACGTCGAGGATGCCGCCGCGCACCGCGAACTCGCCGCGCTTGGTGACCAGGTCGACCCGCGCGTACGCCATATCGGTCAGGCGCCGCGCCACCGCCTCGAGCTCGGCCTCGCCGCCGGTGACCAGCTCGACCGGCTCGAGGTCGCCGAGGCCCTTGAGCTGGGGCTGCAGCACGCTGCGCACCGGCGCCACGATCACCTCGAGCGGCTGGCCCTCGGGGTGGGCGAGCCGGCGCAGCACGGCGAGCCGGCGGCCGACGGTGTCGGAGCGCGGGGAGAGCCGCTCGTGGGGCAGCGTCTCCCAGGACGGGAAGACCGCCACCCGGGCCGGGTCGATCAGGCAGCCCAGCGCGTCGGCCAGGTCGTCGGCCTCGCGGCTGGTGGCGGTGACCGCGAGCACGGGGCGGCCCGCGCCGCCGAGACGGGCCTCGCCGGCGACGGCGGCCACCACGAACGGGCGCAGCGAGGCCGGCGCGGTCAGGTCGAGCGAGTCGGAGTCGACACTGAGCTCACCGGGATTGGCCTTGCGCGCCAGGTCGCGGGCACGCGCGAGCCCTCGGTCGCGAAGGGCGGCGGGAATCAGGCCGGAGAGTTGCATGGTCACCCCACGTCGAATAACCCCAAGCGCCCAGACGGGCGGGGGTATGCGAGGAAGTCTAGTCCGGACCTCTGACAGAACGGGGTCGGACAACATGTCCGACATAGCCGTCGATATGCGGAGAAAACTCGCAGGTCCCGCGTTCCCAAAACGTTCCCAGGAGGGCAAACGTGCGGATCCTGCTGCTCGTTACGGCGTTCAACGGATTGAGCCAGCGGGCCTGGTGTGCCCTGCGCGAGGCCGGGCACGAGGTCGGCGTGCTGTTCGCGACGAGCGAGACGGGCATGGTCGAGGACGTCGCCCGGGCCAACCCCGACCTGATCATCTGCCCGTTCCTCAAGGACCGGGTGCCCGCCCGGGTCTGGCGGCGGTGGCGCACGGTGATCATCCACCCCGGCCCGGTCGGCGACCGCGGTCCGTCCTCGCTGGACTGGGCGATCAGCGAGAGCGCCCGGACGTGGGGGGTAACCGCGCTGCAGGCCGTCGAGGAGATGGACGCCGGGCCGATCTGGGCCACCCGCACCTTCGCCGTCCCGGCCGTGCCGCCGCGCAAGTCGTCGATGTACAACGGGCCGGTCGCCGACGCCGCGATGGAGTGCGTCTTCGAGGTGGTCGCCAAGGCCGGCGACCCGGCGTTCACCCCGGTGCCGGCCGACCGGGCGCCCACCGAGGTGCCCGGCGCGCGGCTGCGCCCGCTGATGCGGCAGTCCGACCGGGCCTTCGACTGGGGCGACCCGACCGAGCAGATCGTCCGGAAGATCCGGGCCGCCGACGGCGCGCCGGGCGTCCGGGCCGAGCTGGGTGGGCTGCCGGTTTTCGCGTACGACGCGTCGCCCGGCCTCGGTCACGCCGGCCGGCCCGGTCAGCTGCTCAGCCGCCGGCAGGGCGCGGTGCTGGTCGGCACCGGCGACGGCAGCGTCTGGCTGGGCCACCTGCGGGCCGCCGAACTCGGCGACGGGCGGGCCGGGATCAAGCTGCCGGCCACCACGCTGCTCGGCGCCCGGCTGCGCGGGGTGCCGCACTCGCCGCTGCCGCCCGGCGCCGAGCCCGAGCACCCGGCCGCCTACCGGCAGATTCGGTACCGGCGCACCGGCGCGGTCGGCTGGCTGGCATTCGACTTCTACAACGGCGCGATGGCGCCCGGGCACTGCCGCCGGCTGCTCGCCGGGCTGCGGCACGCGGCCGGCCAGGACACCGAGGTGCTGGTGCTGCGGGGCGGGGCGGACGCGTTCAGCAACGGCGTCCACCTCAACGTCATCGAGGCGTCGCCCGACCCGGCCAGCGCGGCCTGGGCGAACATCCGGGCGATCAACGAGGTGTGCCGGGAGATCATCACGTGCACCCGGCAGGTGGTGATCGCCGCGTACGCGGGCAGCGCCGGCGCCGGGGGCGTGATGCTCGGGCTCGGCGCGGACATCGTGGCCGCCCGCGACGGGATCGTGCTCAACCCGTACTACGACATCGGGCTCTACGGCTCCGAGCTGCACACCTTCACCCTGCCCCGGCGGGTCGGGCCGGTGCGGGCACAGCAACTGGTCGACGACAAGCTGCCGCTGAGCTGCTCGGGGGCGCGCTCGATCGGCCTGGTCGACGAGGTCGGGCCGGGCGGGCTCGACGCGTACGGGGAATGGTTGCAGGCCCTCGCCGAACGGGAGAGCGAGGGGCGCACGGCGCGCAACCGCCGTCAGCAGAAGGCCCGGCGGCTCGCCGCCGAGCGCGTCCCGCTGGAGGTCTACGAGGCGCGCGAGCTGGCCGAGATGAGCCGCGACATGTACGCCGACCGGTCCGGTTTCGCCGCGGCCCGGCACGCCTTCGTCCGCAAGGTCAAGCCGGCCGAGACGCCGTCGCGGCTGCTGTTCAAGAGAAAGAAGGCGGCCCGCTCCCGCGCGACCGTGCTGCGCCCGGCGGTGCCCGTGTCCGCCTGACGATTCCGGGGCACTGAGGTGAGACTTGCCTCAATTCACCCGGTCCTCGGGTCGCGCCGATACCATCGGCGGGTCGGGACAGCGCCGTCCTGGAGCACTCAACGGGTAAGGAGCTCCCCGATGACCGACCAGCACGGCCACCTCGACCCCGACGGCCCGGACGCCGCGCTACGCGCCGATATCCGGCGCATCGGCACGCTGCTGGGTCAGACCCTGGCCCGCCAGGAGGGCCGCCCCCTGCTCGACCTCGTCGAGGAGGTCCGGGCCCTGGTCCGGCAGGACGCGCCCGCCGCGGCCGAGCGCCTCGCGGCGATGGACGTCACCACCGGCACCAAGCTGGCCCGCGCGTTCTCCACCTACTTCCACCTCGCGAACATCACCGAGCAGGTGCACCGCGCCCGCGACCTGCGGCGGCGCCGCGCTCGCGACGGCGGCTGGCTGGACCAGGCGGCCAAGCGGATCGCCGAGCGCGGGGTGCCGGCCGACGAGATCGCCGCGGCCGCCCGCCGGCTCGCGGTGCGCCCGGTCTTCACCGCGCACCCGACCGAGGCCGCCCGCCGGTCGATCCTCTCCAAGCTGCGCCAGGTCGCCGACGAGCTGGACAACGAGGCCGCCGCCCAGGTGCTCTACGGCGCCTCGGACACCACCGCCTCGACCCGCCGGTTCGCCGAGCTGATCGACCTGCTCTGGCAGACCGACGAGCTGCGGCTGGACCGGCCGGACCCGACCGACGAGGCCCGCAACGCCGTCTACTACCTGCGCGACCTGTACGCCGACGCCGCCCCGCAGGTGCTCGCCGATCTGGCCGAGACGCTGCGCAACCTGGGCGTGGAGACCGCGCCCACGGCCCGCCCGCTGACCTTCGGCTCGTGGATCGGCGGCGACCGGGACGGCAACCCCTTCGTCACCCCGGCGGTCACCCGCGACGTCCTGATGATCCAGCACGAGCAGGGCATCCAGGCCACCGAGCGGGCGATGGACAAGCTGATCGACGAGCTGTCGGTCTCCCGGCGGCTGCGCGGCGTCTCCCTCGACCTGTCCGCGTCGCTCGCCAAGGACCTGGACAACCTGCCCGAGGTCGCGCCCCGGTTCCGCAAGACCAACGCCGAGGAGCCGTACCGGCTGAAGGTACGGGCGATCAAGGCGAAGCTCGCGAACACCCGCAAGCGGCTGGGCGCCGGCACCCGGCACGTGCCGGGCCGCGACTACCTCGGCAACGACGAGCTGATCAGCGACCTCGAGCTGATGCGCGCCTCGCTGGCCCGCAACTCCGGTCAGCTCACCGCCGTCGGCGCGGTGGCCACGGCGATCCGCACCGTCTCCGCCTTCGGCCTGCAGCTGGCCACCCTCGACGTCCGCGAGCACGCCGAGAAGCACCACGAGGTGCTCCAGCAGATGTACGCCCAGGTCGGCGAGGTCGAGGACTACGCCGCGCTGGACCGGCCCGAGCGCACCAAGCTGCTGGCCGCCGAGCTGACCGGCCGGCGTCCGCTGGCCAGCGCCGACACCCCGCTCACCGACGCGGCCCGCAAGACCTTCGACGTGTTCAACACGATCCGCGAGGTGCAGGACCGGTTCGGGATGGACGTCATCGAGACGTACATCATCTCGATGACCCTCGGCGTCGACGACGTGCTCGCCGCCGCGGTGCTGGCCCGCGAGGCCGGCCTGGTCGACATCCACACCGGCCGGGCGCGGGTGAACATCGTGCCGCTGCTGGAGACGCCGGCCGAGCTCGACGCGGGCGGCGACCTGCTGGACGAGATGCTGTCCCTGCCCGCCTACCGGGAGATCGTCCGGGCCCGCGGCGACGTGCAGGAGGTCATGCTCGGCTACTCGGACTCCAACAAGGAGGCCGGGATCACCACCAGCCAGTGGCGGATCCACAAGGCGCAGCGCTCGCTGCGGGACGTGGCGGCCCGGCACGGCGTACGCCTGCGCCTCTTCCACGGCCGCGGCGGGACCGTCGGCCGGGGCGGCGGCCCCACCCACGAGGCGATCCTGGCCCAGCCGTACGGCACGCTGGACGGCGCGATCAAGGTGACCGAGCAGGGCGAGGTCATCTCCGACAAGTACACGCTGCCCGCCCTGGCCCGGGAGAACCTCGAGCTCACCGTGGCCGCGGTGCTGCAGGCGACGCTGCTGCACACCACGCCGTCGGTCGACAAGCAGCACCTCGAGCGCTGGGACGCGACCATGGACACCGCCTCGGACGCGGCGTTCGCGGCGTACCGGTCGCTGGTCGAAGACCCGGACCTGCCGGCCTACTTCTGGGCGGCCACCCCCACCGAGCTGCTCGGCCAGCTCAACATCGGCTCGCGACCGGCCAAGCGGCCGAACGCCGACGCCGGGCTGGGCGGCCTGCGCGCGATCCCGTGGGTGTTCGGCTGGACCCAGACGCGGCAGATCGTGCCCGGCTGGTTCGGCGTGGGCTCCGGCCTCGCCGCGGCCCGGGCCGCCGGGCACACCGAGGCGCTCCGCGAGATGTACGGCAGCTGGCAGTTCTTCAAGACGTTCCTGTCGAACGTCGAGATGATGCTGAACAAGACCGACCTGGAGATCGCCCGCCGGTACGTCGAGACGCTGGTGCCGGCTGAGCTGCACCCGATCTTCTCCAAGATCGTCGCGGAGTACGAGCTGACCGTCCGCGAGGTGCTGACGATCACCGGCGGAAACGACCTGCTGGCCTCGCAGCCCGAGCTCAAGCGGACGCTGGGGGTGCGCGACACCTACCTGCTGCCGCTGCACCACCTGCAGGTCGCGCTGCTGCGGCAGTACCGCGACCTGGGCGACGGCGAGCGGCAGCAGGCCACCGCGCCGGGTGCGCGGCGCGCGCCGTCGGACTCGACGGCGCTGGAGCGGGCCCTGCTCACCTCGGTGAACGGCATCGCCGCCGGCATGCGCAACACCGGCTGAGATGATCTGGTCACGGGCCGTAAGCTGAGAGCGGGCTGAGAGACCCCGAGAGGACCCTCAGGGATTCTCCGGATCCGCCGAGGTGCGGTCAGTTCCTAGGCTGGGCCCGTGACCATCATCGCGACTCAGGCGCTGACCAAGACCTATGGCGGCGGGGTGACGGCGTTGTCCGACCTCACCGTCGCGGTCGACGCGGGCGTCATCGGGCTCGTCGGGGCGAACGGCGCCGGCAAGAGCACCTTCATCAAAATCATGCTGGGGCTCCTCGCGCCCAGCTCGGGCGCCGTACGGGTGTTCGATATCGACCCGGTCACCGAGACCGACAAGGTGCGCGCCCGGGTCGGCTACATGCCGGAGAACGACTGCCTCCCGCCGGATGTCTCGGCCTCCGAGTTCGTCACCCACGTGGGCCGGCTCAGCGGGCTGCCCAAGACCGCGGCGCGCGAGCGGGCCTCCGAGGCGCTGCGCCACGTCGGCCTCTACGAGGAACGGTACCGCCAGATCGGCGGCTACTCGACCGGCATGAAGCAGCGGGTCAAGCTGGCCCAGGCGCTCGTGCACGACCCCGACCTGCTGCTGCTCGACGAGCCGACCAACGGCCTCGACCCGGCCGGCCGCGACGCCATGCTGACCCTGGTGCAGCGGATCGGCAACGAGTTCGGCATCTCCGTGGTGGTCTGTTCGCACCTGCTCGGCGAGGTCGAGCGGATCTGCGACTCGCTCATCGCGATCGAGGGCGGCCGCCTGCTGCGCGCCGACCGCATCTCGTCGATGACCGCGGCGTCCGACGTGCTCGCCGTCGAGGTCAGCGAGGGCACCGACGAGCTCGCCGCGTGCCTGCGCGATCTCGGGTTCGAGGTCACCCCCGAGGGCCGGGTGCTCCTGGTGCCGCTGGAGTCGGATGACGCGTACGACCGGATTCTCCAGGCCGTCGCCGAGCTGGACCTTCCGCTGCACCGCCTGGACCAGCGGCGCCACCGCGTCGCCGAGCTCTTCACCAAGAAGGAGACGGCCGATGTCTGACGCCGGCGTGATCCACGACATCGGATACCAGCGGTATCAGGGGCCCCGTCTCGGCCGGGCCGCCGTGCTGGGCGCGCTCTACACGCACGGCCTGCGGGCCTCGTTCGGGCTGGGCCGCAGCGCCAAATCCAAGATCTTCCCGTGGGGCGTGGCCGGCATCGTGCTGCTCGTCGCGGTGATCAATGCGGGCGTACGCTCGCAGATCGGTCGCTGGCTCTTCGACTACTACGAGATCGCCAACACGATGAGCCTGCTGGTCATCTTCTTCGTCGCGATCGTGGCGCCCGAGCTGGTCTCCCGGGACCTGCGCTCGGGGGTGCTGCCGCTGTATTTCAGCCGCCCGCTGCGCGCCGCCGACTACGTGCTGGCGAAGGTGGCCGCGCTGGTCACCGCCGTCTGGCTGCTGCTCGGCGTACCCCAGTTCGTGATGTTCCTGACCGGCGCCTTCACCACGAAGACCGGCATGAAGGGGGTGTGGCACGAGCTCGGGCTGCTCATTCCCGGCTGGGGCTACAGCCTGCTCTGGGCGCTGGTCTTCACGAGCATCAGCCTGCTGATCGCCTCGCTCACCGGCAAGCGCGCCTTCGCGGCCGGCGGCATCGTCGCGGTGTTCCTGATGACCGCGCCGGTGGTCGGCGTGCTGAGCTCGCTGCCCTCGGAGACCGCACACCACCTGGCCGGGCTCGCCAGCCCGATCGCGCTGGTCAACGGCGTGGAGATCTGGCTGCGCAACCGCGCCGACCTGGGCCTGGACCTCGGCGACTTCGGCCCGATCTACGGGATCGAGGCGTTCTGCCTGATCGCCGCCTGCCTGCTGCTGCTGTTGGCCCGCTACCGGAAGGTGGCCTCGCTGTGAGCGTCGTCGAGTTGCAGAACGTCTCCCGCTGGTACGGCAACGTGGTGGCGGTCAACGACATCAGCATGAGCCTGCAGCCCGGGGTGACCGGCCTGCTCGGCCCGAACGGCGCCGGCAAGACCACGGTGCTGCACATGATGGCCGGCTTCCTCTCCCCGTCGAAGGGCACCGTCACCATCGACGGCAAGCCGACCTGGCGCAACCCGTCGATCTACCGTTCGCTCGGCCTGGTCGCCGAGCGGGAGGCGGTGCACGGCTTTCTCACCGCCCGCGAGTTCGTGACCGCCTGCGCGAAGATGCAGAAGCTGCCCGACCCCGCGGCCGCCGCGGCCCGCGCGCTCGAGATGGTCGAGATGACCGACGCGCAGGACCGCCGGATCGAGACGTTCTCCAAGGGCATGCGGCAGCGCACCCGGGTGGCCGGCGCGCTGGTGCACGAGCCGCAGGTGCTGTTGCTGGACGAGCCGTTCAACGGCATGGACCCGCGGCAGCGGATGCACATGATGGACCTGCTGCACACGCTCGGCGGCCGCGGCCACACCATCCTGTTCAGCTCGCACATCCTGGAGGAGGTCGAGCAGCTCTCCGGCCTGGTCCAGGTGATCGTGGCGGGCCGGCTCGCGGCCTCCGGCGACTACCGCCGCATCCGCCGGCTGATGACCAACCGGCCGCACGTCTTCGCCGTGCAGAGCTCCGACGACCGGCGGCTCGCGGTCGCGCTGATCGGCGAGAAATCGGTGAGCGGGGTCGAGATCGAGCCGGGCGGCCTGAGCGTCCGCGCCTCCGACTACGGCAGCTTCACCCGCGCGCTGCCCCGCATCGCCCTCGGCCAGGGCATCCGGCTGCGGCGTCTGCTGCCGTCCGACGAGTCGCTGGAGAGCGTCTTCTCCTACCTGCTGGAGGCATGATGTCCACGGTCGCCTACATCACCGCTCGTGGCCTCCTCGGCCGCCGCCGGCTGCTCCTGCTGCTGCCGTTGCCGCTCCTGCTGATCGGGCTGGCGGCGCTCTGCCGCTCGTACGACGTCCACCCCGACCAGTGGGGTCAGGCGGTCATCGTCGGCCTCGGCTTCGCCGTGGTCCTGCCGGTGACCAGCCTGATCGTCGGCACCGGCGTGCTCGGCTCCGAGATCGACGACGGCACGATCATCCACATCCTCACCAAGCCGCTCCCCCGGCGCGACATCATCCTGGCCAAGCTGCTGGTCGCGGCCGGCGTCTCGGCGGTGGTCGCCGCGGTGCCGCTGTTCGTGACCGGCGTCCTGGCCGACAACGTCCACTTCGGAGTGGCCCTGGCCGTGGCCGCGGCGATCGGCGCGGTGGCGTACTCCGCACTGTTCCTGCTGCTGAGCCTGCTGACCCGGCGGCCGGTGCTGCTCGGCCTGGTCTACATCCTGGTGTGGGAGGGCCTGCTGGGCCGCTTCGTGAGTGGCACCAGGGTGCTCTCCATCGAGCAGTACGTCATCACGATCGCCGACAAGATGGCACCGACCGCCATCCTGCCCGGCAAGGTGGACCTGTGGGTGGCCGTCGTGATGAGCGCGATCTTCGCGGTCGGCGGCACGCTCTACGCGATCAACCGGCTGGGCAGCTTCAGCATGGCCGGCGAGACCAGCTAGGCCACCGGCTGCTTCGCCTCGGGGTCGACCGAGGGTCTCCACTCGCCACGGAGACCCTCGGCCTACCGGAAACCAGACCAGCCGGCGGCCGCCACCACGCGCACTGCCTGTGCGACTTGAGCGCGGTCTACGACGTCACGGCCACCTGGAAGATCGGGAGATTGCCCAGGTTGCGGTACGCCTGCAGGGCGGCGGGCGTGCTGTCGACCGAGGAGTCCTGGCCCTTCTTGTTGTGCGGGGTATCGAACTGGACCATCGCCCGGACCATCGGGAAGCGGACGAGCTCGGTGCCGAGGTCGCGGTAGAAGTCCGCCTGGAACCGCGGATTGGCCTTCGACGACCACACGCCCCACTCGGCGAGCATGATGGGCCGGCCGGGGTGGCGGGTCACCGCCCAGGTGTAGAAGCCGGGCCAGCTGCGCCGGCCGGCGACGTCGATCGGCCGGTTGAAGATCTCGTTGAAGTCGCCGTGGCCGTATCCGGGGTCGCTGTACGCGTACGTGTCGAAGCCGATCCAGTCGACCACGTCGTCGCCGGGGTCCATCTGGTTGAACCAGCTCTGCGTCGCGTGCGGCACGTACGTCATGTGCACCAGCACCGTCACCATGTTGGTCACGCCGTGCGCCCGCAGCCGCAGGACCACGTGCCGGAACATCGCCGCGTAGTCCTGGGCGGTGTAGCCGGAGCCGGCCTCGGGCCGTACCTCGTTCTCGCCCTCGTGGTGGATGGCGAGGAAGAACTGCTCGGGGAACGTCTGCTTGATGTGCGCGGCGAGCCGGTCGAGGAAATCGTCGGTGGGCTTGTCGCCGCGGGCGATCGCCGCCCAGGAGGCCGACTCGGGCTTCCAGTTGAGGAACAGGATGCGATGCCGGCCGGGCTCGCGGGCGATCGCTATCTCCTGCGGCGTCGGGAACAACTGCCGGATCCCGCCGTGGTAGGAGTGGTAGATCGCCTGCGTACGCCCCGTCTTGCGCTCGAACTCGGCAAGCGCGTCGGCGCCGCGGGTGTCGGTGTGCGCGCCGGGCGCGGCGCCCCAGAGGACGCCACAGGTCGGCACCAGCTTGACCCCGGTGCGGCAGGCGCCCCGCGGAGATGCCACGTCCGGCTCGGACGAGGGCTGCGGATCGACGACCGCGGGCGGCCCGTCCGAGGTGGTTTCGGCCGCCGGGGTCGAGGGTGACGGCGACGGCGTCGACGCCCAGGCGGAGGTCGTCGCGAGCGCGAGGACGAGTGCCGCCGGGACGACGGCGCGGGGAAGCAGCCGGAAGCGGCGCGGGCGTCGAGTCACGAGGAGCCAGTATTATGACGAATGTCTTGTTTGTCCATAACCGGACGAGAACTAATCAGACAAAAGAGTTAACCGGAGACCCGTCTCGACCGCGATCAGGCGGACTGAGAAACTGTCCCCTAATCGGCCGCAGGGGGATGCAAAGGTGAATGGTTCGGTGCTTCCCGAGGACGTGCTGCGCGACGCCCCGTCGTACACGCCGCACGCGCACGAGCTCGCGGACCTCGAACTGCTGCTCTCCGGCGCGTATGCCCCGCTCACCGGCTTCCTGGGCCGCGCCGATCTGAACTCGCTGCGCCGCCGTGGCCGGCTCGCCGACGGCACCCAGTGGCCGGTCCCGGTCACCCTCGAGGTGCCCGCCGAGCTGGCGAGCGACCTGGTGCTCGAGGACCCTTTGCACCGCACGATCATCCTGACCGACCCCGAGGGCGCGCCGGTCGCCGCGCTGGAGGTCACCGACGCCTGGTCGACCGGCGAGCGCACGTACGGCGTGGGCGGCACGGTCCGCCGGATGGGCGACGGCGGGCACGGCCCGTTCCAGCGGCTCCGGCGCACCCCCGCGGAGGTCCGGGCGCTACTGCCGCCCGGCCGGGTGCTCGGCGTGATCGCCGACCGGCCGCTGCACCGGCCGCAGCTGGCCCAGATCGCGCACGCGGCTCGCACCCTCGCCGCGCACCTGCTGATCCTCATCCCGGTCAGCGGCCCCGGCCCGGACGGCGTGCCGCCCGAGGCGCTGGTCCGGGCGGTCTTCGCGGCCCGCGACCGGATGCCGCCGGCCACGATCGTCGCGGTTTCGCTGCTCAACCGCGGCGACGAGATGCGTGACGCGCTGCTGCGGGCGCGCGTCGCCGGTGCGTACGGTGTCACGCACATGCTCTCCACCGGCGAGATGCTCTCCGGCGGCGGCCTGCGGGTGCTGGTGCCCCGCGAGCTCGCCTACGACAACCGGGACGGCCAGTGGCGCTGGCGGGACGACATCCCGCCGCGCAACCGCCGGCTCGCGATGACCCCCGCCGAGATCAATGACGTGCTGGACCGCGGCTTCCCGCTGCCGGAGTGGCACACCCCGCCCGCGGTGGCCAAGGAGCTGACCCGGGCCCGCCCGCCGCGCCGGCACCGCGGCCTCGTGGTGTTCTTCACCGGGTACTCCGGCTCGGGCAAATCGACCATCGCCCGCGGTCTCGCCGACTCGCTGCGCGAGTCCGGCGAGCGCACCATCACCCTGCTCGACGGCGACGTGGTGCGCCGTGAGCTCTCCGCGGGACTGGGCTTCAGCAAGGCCGACCGCGACCGCAACGTCCGCCGGATCGGCTGGGTCGCGGCGGAGGTGGGCCGGCATCGGGGCATGGCGGTGGCCTGCCCGATCGCACCGTACGAGTCGGCCCGCGCCGCCGTGCGCGGAATGGCCCAGGACGCCGGCGCCGGGTTCGTGCTCGTCCACGTGAACACCCCGCTCGAGGTCTGCGAGCAGCGCGACCGCAAGGGCCTGTACGCCCGGGCGCGGGCCGGCCAGCTGCGCGGGCTGACCGGCATCGACGACCCGTACGAGGAGCCGGCGCACGCCGAGCTGACCATCGACACCACCACCATCACGGTGCCCGAGGCGATCGAGCTGGTACTCGCCTACCTCGTGGAGAACGGCTGGGTGGAGCCGAAACTGACCTAGGCCCATTACGTCGGCGGGAGTGAGCCGTTTACCCCCCTGGGGACAAAACGCCCGTTTGCATCAACGACTCACTCGACCCCCGAAAGGGCCGCCACCAATGGAAGCGTCTCGCCCCGCCGATGTCTCGCACTATCTCGGCATCTTCCGCCGTCACTGGTGGATCGCCCTGATCGCGACCGGTGCGGGTCTGGGTGCGGGTGTCGTGCTGACCAGGACGCTGCCCAAGACGTACGAGTCGTCGGCCTCCGTCCTGGTGCAGGCGCTCGACCAGGACACCAACGCGCAGGGCGGCCGCACCAAGGGAGCGGTCAACCTGGACACCGAGGCGCAGCTGGTGCGCTCCGGAGCGGTGGCCACCGGGGCGGCGCAGCTGCTGCGGACCAGCCGATCGCCGATCGACCTGGCCAAGGACGCCTCGGTCGAGGTGCCGGCGAACACCACCGTGCTGGTCATCACGTTCCAGGCCGGGACGGCGCAGGAGGCCCAGTCCGGCGCGCACGCGTTCGCCGAGGCCTACCTGCGCAACCGCCAGAACACCGCGCAGAGCGAGCTGAACCAGCAGATCAAGACGCTGAGCTTGAAGATCAAGCAGCTCACCACGACGCTGACCGGGATCAACAGCCGGCTGGCCCGCACCTTCCGGGGCAGCCCGGACGAGGGCAACCTGATGAGCCTGCGGAACAACTCGCAGAACCAGCTGAACGGGCTGACCAGCCGGCTCAACGAGCTGACCACGACCACGGTCGGCGCCGGCGACATCATCAGCGACGCCCGCCTGCCCGACACCCCGAGCAGCCCGAACCCGATGATCAACCTGGCCACCGGCGGCATGGTCGGGCTGCTGCTCGGAGCGGCGCTGGCGTTCCTCCGCGAGCGGTTCGACCGGCGGTTGCGCTCGGCGGCCGACGTGCGCGACCGCGGCCGGGTGCACGTGCTGGCCGCCTTGGACGAACGCACCACGCCGCACTTCGACGACGTGTTGCAGCCGTACGGCGCCGGGGGCCGGATCTTCAACCGGCTGCGCAACGAGATCCTGGCGACCCTGAGCCCGAGCGACCAGGTCATCGTGGTGACCGGCACCAGCCGCGGGTCGGCCGCGACCCTGGTGGCCGCGAACCTGGCCGCCGCGCTCGCCCGTACCGGCAGCGACGTGGTGCTGATCGGCGCGCACCTGCCGGACAGCGTCGTGGACGCCGCACCACTGGCCCGGATGCTCGGCGTCTCCGCCGTGCCGGGCCTGTCCGACCTGCTGGCCGGGCGGGTCGGCCTGGCGCGGGTGCTGCAGCGCACCCCGCGCATCCCGTCGCTGCGGGTGATCACCACGGGCGGTGCGGCCACCGCGGCCGGCCTGATGCAGTCGCAGCGGCTCAAGGACACCCTGGAGGCGCTGCGCCGGCAGGGCGGGTACGTGGTGATCGAGGCCCCGTCGACCAGCAGCAGCGCGGACGCGCAGGGGCTGGCCAGCCTCGCCGACGCCGCCCTGCTCGCGGTGGAGCTGCGCAAGTCGCGCCGGCCGGCCCTGCTGGACGCGGCCGAGCAACTGCAGCGGGTGGGCACCCCGCTGCTGGGGGCGGTGGTCCTCCCCCGCCTCACCAACCTGCGTGGCCCCGAGCCGAGCGGCCCCGCGGTCGTCCTGTCCGCGGCCGAGAGGGACAGCAAGGCGGCCCGTCCGGAGGGGCCCGGTAGCGGCACGGATCCGGACTTCACCCAGCCGATGCGCTTCCCGACCAACACGATGTCGGCGGCGGAGAAGGCCAGGGCCTCCGCAGCGGCCTCCGCAGCCGCCGCGCCGGCCTCCGCAGCCGCGCCGGCCTCCGCAGCCGCGGCGACCTCCGCAGCCGCCGCAGCCTCCGCGGCCGTCGCGGCCGAGAAGACCGCGGAGAAGCCGCAGGTCCGCCCGCGCACCGCGGAGTCGGCCGACGAGGTCACCGCCGTGATCGACATGTCCACGGTGGCCAAGGACGGCGACGGGAAGTGACGCCGGCCGCCAGGGCCGCCACAGCCACCGCGGATACCGGACGGACCGCCGGCCCCGCGCACGGCGCCGGTAAGCCCCTGACCCTGCCGGCCTGGCCGGTCGTGAGCATCCTGGCGCTCTATCCGCTCTGGTGGGCGCTCGGCCTCGGCGTGCTCATCTTCGCCGTCATGGCCGTGCCCATGCTCTTCCTGCTGCTGCGCCGCCGCCTCGCCGGGCGCCCGCTGCGCCTGCCACCGGGTTTTCTCTGGTGGGCACTGTTCCTGATCGCGGTCGTGGTGAGCCTCGGCGCGCTCGGCGTCGACCCGCCGGGCACGATCGCCGAGCACGCGACCGCCCGGCTGCCCGGGGCGGCCTACAAGCTGGTCATGTACGCGGCGCTGACCGTCCTGCTCCTGTACGCCGGCAACCTGACCGAGGCCGAGCTGCCGAAGCGTCGCCTGGTCAAATACCTCGGCTGGCTGTTCGTGGTGACCGTGGCCGGCGGGCTGCTCGGCATGGTGGCCGGGCACTTCCAGTTCACCTCGCCGGTCGAGATGCTGCTGCCGGCCGCGGTGCGCAACAAGGGCTTCGTGCAGTCGCTGGTGCACCCGTACGCCGCACAGATCATGGACCTGGTCGGCGGTGACCGGCCGCGCCCGGCCGCACCCTGGGGATACACCAACACCTGGGGCAACAACTTCTGCCTGCTGGCCGGCTGGCTGGTGGTCGCGGCCGGGCAGAGTCGAAAGCGATCGGTCAGGTTCTGGGCGATCGTGTGCCTGCTGGTCTCGATCGTGCCGGCGGTGGTCTCGCTCAACCGGGGGCTGTGGATCGGCCTCGGCCTCCTGATCGTCTACGTCGCCGCCCGGTACGTGCTGGCCGGCAAGATGTGGATCACCGGGGTGCTCGCGGTGGCCATCGCGCTGCTCGGCCTGGCCCTGACGGTCACGCCGCTCGGCGACGTGGTCGGCGCCCGGCTGGACAACGGCAAGTCCAACGGCGTCCGCTCGTTCCTGGTCGACCGGGCGCTGGACGGCATCGGCGGCTCCCCGATCGTGGGGTACGGCGGCACCCGGAACACCGCCGGCGGACGGCAGTCGATCGCCGTGGGCGAGACCTCGAGCTGCGAGCGCTGCGGGAACTTCACGGTCGGCGGTAACGGCCAGCTCTGGCAGCTGCTCTACTCGCACGGCATCGTCGGCACCGCCGGCTACCTGGGCTTCTTCACGTACGTCCTGTGGCGTTTCCGGCGCGATCGCAGCGCGATCGGGGTGGCCGCGAGCGCCGCGCTGGTGACCTCGTTCTCCGCGATGCTCTGGTACAACTCGCTGGTCACCCCGCTGGCCTTCATGGTTCTGGCCGTTGCGCTGCTCTGGCGCAACTCGATGGAGGGGGATCCGACATGAGTCCGGTGAAGACCGCGCCCGCCGAGCTGACCGCCGGCGACGCGGCGCTGCGCACCCAGTACCTGAACGAGGTGCTCGACCTGCTCTACCCGTGGCCCTGCCGCACGGACGGGTCGCCCGGCACCCCGATCGCCGAGTACCTGGTCGTCCCGGACGCGCGCCGGCCCCGCCTGCTGGTCCCGTCCGCCTCGCGCCGGGTGGCCGCCGCAGCGGTCCGCCGGTACGCCGAGCCGCAGTCCCGGGCCGCCCGGCTGAAGCGGGACGCGGTGGTCGCCGCCGTTCGCACCGGCGCGTCCGCGGTGCTGCTGCGCGACCGGGTCCGGGTGACCGGCCCGTTCTCGTCCAGCATCGACGGCCACCTGAGCGAGCAGCTCGGCCGGGAGCTGTCGGTCAGCGTCCACATCGGACCGGCTCGGGCCAACCGCAAGCCGGTGCTGCAGCTGATCGATGCCGACGGCGAGACGTTCGGCTTCGGCAAGCTCGGCACCGGCCCGCTGACCTGCCGGCTGATCCGGGCCGAGACGGCGGCGCTGAACGCGCTCGGCGCCAGCGGCCTGACCAGGCTGGCCGTGCCGCGGGTGCTGCACGCGGGCGAGTGGCGCGGGCTGGAGGTGCTGATCCAGTCGGCGCTGCCGGTCTGGCTGCCGCGCGCGCGGCTGACCCAGCGCCGGCTGGTCGCCGCCATGCTGGACGTCGCCGGCTGCTGCGGCTACACCACCGGGCCGCTCGACTCCAGCGGGTACTGGCAGGAGCTGCGCGGCCGGCTGGCCGCGGTGACCGGCCGGCCGGAGGGCGCCGGCCTCGGCCCGGCGGCCGAACTGCTGGTCAAGCACGCCGGCGACACCGTCTTCCGGTACGGGTCGTGGCACGGCGACTGGGCGCCGTGGAACATGGCGAACGTCGCCGAGACGCTGCTGGTCTGGGACTGGGAGCGGTTCGCCACCGGTGTGCCGATGGGCTTCGACGCCGTGCACCACGAGCTGCAGCGACGGATCCAGGCCACCGACGACGCCACCGACGCGGTCGAGCAGACCGTGCGCCGGGCCGGCGAGCTGCTGGTCCCGTTCGGGGTGCCGCCGGCCGGCCGCGAGGTGACCGCGCTGCTGTACCTGGTCGACCTGGCCGCCCGCTATCTGACCGACCGCCAGGCCGAGGCCGGCGCCCGCCTCGGCGTGCTGGGCACCTGGTTGCTGCCGGTGCTCGTCCGCCGGGTCGAGGAGCTCTGAGGAGAGCACGATGGACGTACGCAACATGCCGGCCCCGATGAAGCGCGTCGTGCACCTGGGCACCCGCTCGTACGGCCGGCTCACCGCGCCGGGCCGGATGATCCCGTCGTTCCTCATCTGCGGCGGCCAGCGCTGCGGGACGACCTCGATGTACCGGGCGCTGGCCGCGCACCCGGTGGTGCTCAAGGCCGTGCTGCACAAGGGCGTGCACTACTTCGACACGTCGTACGAGCGCGGTCCGTCCTGGTACAAGGCCCACTTCCCGATGGTGCGCCGCGGCGCGAAGGTCGCCGAGCGGTACGGCGTGCCGGTGCAGACCTTCGAGTCGAGCCCGTATTACATGTACCACCCGCAGGCCGCCGCCCGGATCGCCGTCGACCTGCCCAACGCGCGTCTGCTCGTGCTGGTGCGCGACCCGGTCGAGCGGGCGTACTCGCAGCACCACCACGAGGTGGCCCGCGGCTTCGAGACCGAACGGGACTTCGGCGCGGCGCTCGCGCTCGAGCCGGCCCGGCTGCACCGGCAGGAGGAGCGGCTGGCCGCCGACCCGTCGTACTACAGCTTCGCCCACCAGCACCACGCCTACCGGGCGCGCGGCGAGTACGCCCGCTACCTGGGCATGATGGCGCAGCACGTGGGCCGGGAGCGGATCCACGTGGTGGAGAGCGAGCGGTTCTTCACCGAGCCGGAGGAGGTCTACGACGAGGTCTGCGCGTTCCTCGGCCTGCCCACCTACCTGGAGCGACCGCCGTTCGAGCGGCACAACGCCCGCCCCCGGCAGGCCGACATGGACCCCGGGCTGCGTCGTGAGCTGTCCGACTACTACCAGTCGCACGACGAGGCGCTGGCGCGCTGGCTGAGCCGAACGCCGGTCTGGCGCCGCACATGACCGCCCGTCCAACCACCCCGCCGCCGCCCTTAACCGGACTGAAGGCAGATTGGTTAGCGGAGGAGGGCACCAAGGCCGTCGCCCGCGGCGGCCTGGCCAACATGGTCGGCTCGGCGCTCGCGGGCGGCACCGGCTTCGGGGTCACCTGGATCGTCGCTCGCTCGCTGGGCCCGGATCAGGCCGGCGCGTTCTTCGCCTCCACGGCCGCGTTCGTGCTCGCCGGCGGGCTGGCGAAGCTCGGCACCCAGACCGGCCTGGTCTACTGGCCGGCCCGGCTGCGCGCCACCGGCCGCGCCGAGCTGCTCGGCGCCTGCCTGCGCACCGGGCTGGCCCCGGTGATCGGCATGTCGCTGCTGCTGGCGGTGGGCCTGTGGCTGACCGCGCCGGCGATCGCCCACGCCACCGCGCACGATTCGCGTGCGGTGGTCGGCACGCACACCGCCGGGCTGCGGGTGCTGGCGCTGTTTCTGCCCCTGCAGGCGCTGACCGACGCGCTGCTCACGGCCACCCGCGGCTACCGGATGATGCGCCCGACCGTGCTCTACGACCGCATCGTCCGCAGCGCCCTGCAACTGCTGCTGGTGGCCGCGGCCGGGGTCGCCACGCTGTGGACGGCCGGCACCCTGCCGGTGTTCGCGTTCGCGTGGGCCGCGCCCTACCTGCCCGTCACGGTGCTCTCGGCGTACGCGATCCGGAAGCTCTATCTCGCGAGCAAACCGCCCGGGGTGACCACCCGCCGGGTCGAGCGGCGCGGATTGCGCCGGGATTTCTGGCGCTTCACCGGGCCGCGCGCCCTCGCCAGCGTCGCCCAGCTCGCCCTGCAACGGGTGGACGTGCTGCTGGTGGCGGCGCTGGGCGGGCTGGCGCCGGCCGCGATCTATGCGGTTGCCGGGCGATTCGTCGTGCTCATCCAGTTCGCCAACCAGGGCATCTCGCAATCGGTGCAGCCCCGGCTCGCCGAGGCGCTGACCATCGGCGACCGGGCGAACGCCAACCACCTCTACCAGACCGCGACCGGCTGGCTGGTGCTGGTGACCTGGCCGATCAACCTGGTGGTGATCCAGCTCGCGCCGCTCTACCTGCGGTTGTTCGGCGACGGCTACACCGCCGGGCGGGCCGTGGTGGTCATCCTGGCGAGCGCGATGCTGGTCGCGACCGGCTGCGGCATGGTCGACATGGTGCTCGCGATGGCCGGGCGTACCTCCTGGAACCTGGTCAACGTGCTGATCGCGCTGGGCGTCACGATCGGCCTGGACGTGCTGCTCATCCCCCGGTTCGGGGCGCTCGGCGCGGCGATCGGGCTGGCCTGCGCGATGGTCGCGAACAACGTGCTGCCGCTGGTTCAGGTCGGCCGGGCCGTCGGCCTGCACCCCTTCGGCCGGGGTACCCGGGCCGCCGCGCTGCTGTCGCTGGCCTGCTTCGGCGTGCTGCCCCTGCTGGTGGGCGCTCTCGCCGGTCTCGCACTGGCCGTACCGACCTTCCTGGCGGGGGTCTGGCTGCTTCGCGGCCCTCTCGCGCTGGACGCGTTCACGAGCACAAGGAGAACCCGTTGACGACGGACTACACCAAGGTCTTCCAGGACACCGAGGCGGTCGAGAAGTACGAGAACATCACGTACGCGCCGGACAGCTACGCGTCGCAGATCAACCAGCGGCAGCGCGACTACCTGCGCACGCTGGTGCGGCACGAGTTCGGCCCGCGCGCGCCGGTGCAGCACGACTTCGCCTGCGGCACCGGCCGGGCGATCCGCACGCTGCACGGGCTGGTCCGCGAGGCGCACGGGTATGACACGTCGGCCGCGATGATGGCCAAGGCCGCCGAGGTCGGCTCGCACGCGCACTGGCATCAGATCGCCGCGGACGGCCCTGTGCCGTCCCCGGCGGAGGCCGGCTTCCCGGCGATCGTGACCATGTTCCGCCTGCTGCTCAACGTGGACGAGGCGGTCCGCGACCGGGCGCTGGCGTTCGCCGCGAAGGCGCTGCCCGACCCGCTGGCCGGCGTGCTGGTGGTGGAGAACCACGGCAACGCCGGCTCGCTGCGCCACCTGCGGGCCCGGCGGCACCGCGGCGACCGCTGGTTCGCCGAGCTCTCCCACGACCAGGTGGAGTCGCTGCTCGATCGGCACGGCTTCGAGATCGTCGAGCGCCGCGGGTTCTCGATGATCACGCCGTCCTTGCACGGGAACCCGCTCGTCCGGGCCGCCGACGCCGCCGTGCGCCGGGTGCCGGGCAGCGACGGGTACGCGGTGAACGTGCTCTACACCGCGCGGCGCACCCATGCGTAGGACGCTGGCGGCCGCGGCCGCGGTGCTGGTCGTGCTGCTGGCCGGCTGCTCGTCCGAGCCCAAGAAGCAGACCCCGCCCCCGCCGCCCGATCTGACCGAGAAGCCGGCCGCGGTCGCGGTCGACCCCGGGCCGTTCGAGAGCGGCCCGGTGCGTGCCCCGGAGAAGGGTGCGCTGGTCGGCGCCTGGATCAAGCCGGACGAGCTGACCCACCTGGGCCGGCTCGCCGCGGTCGACACGCTGGAGAGCGACCTCGGCCGGCGGCTGAGCATCATCAACACGTACCGCCGCTTCGAGCAGCCGGTCGGCACCCCCTCGGACCTGGAGTTCCTCGCCACCGGCGCGACGCTGATGATCAGCTGGGCCACCGGCGACAACCGCTCCATCCTGGACGGCGAGTACGACGACCTGATCCGCCGGCAGGCCGTCGCGATCCGGAAGATCCATCGGCCGGTGCTGCTGCGGATGCGCTGGGAGATGGACCGGCCCAACCTGCGGGCGACGATGTGGTCGGCCGGCGACTACATCGCGGCGTGGAAGTACGTCCGGGCGATCTTCCGCGAGGAGCGCGCGGACAACGTCTCCTGGGTGTGGTGCCCCACCGCGGAGGGGTTCTTCCGCGGCGATGCGCCCGGCTTCTATCCCGGCGACGACCAGGTCGACTGGACGTGCGTGGACGTCTACGCCGGCGTGAACTTCCAGCCGATCGGCGAGCTCATGGGCCCGTTCCTGCAGTTCGCGGCGCAGCACCCCAAGCCGATCATCATCGGCGAGTTCGGGGTGGCCAAGGCGTGGGGGTCGCAGCGCCGGGCGGCCTGGCTGGCGGACGCCGAGCGGACCTTCAAGGCCAACCCGCAGATCAAGGCGGTCGCCTACTTCGAGTCCGACCCCGACGGAAGCGGCCCGACCAAGCAGTTCCAGCTGACCGGCGACCGGGCCGCATTCAAGGCGTTCCAGTCCCTGGTCCGGGACAGCTACTTCAATCCCTGACCTTTTCCGTGCGCAGTGGCTCCAGGAACTCCAGCCGGTTGCCGTGCGCGTCGTGCGCGTAGAGCCGCCGGTGACCCGGGAAGTGCGGATCCCATTCGACCGGGTGACCGGCGGCCTCCAGCCGCGCCGCGAGCAGATCAAGACCATTCACGAGTACGCCCGGATGCGCCTTGCGCTCCGGGGCGAAGCCGGGCACCGGGCTCACGTGCACCTCCCAGCCCCCGCCGCGGAACCAGCACCCGCCTCGGGCCGCGAGCACCGGCGGCTTGACCAGCTCGGCCATGCCCAGCACCCCGGCGTAGAACGCCCGGGCATCGTCTTCGCCGCCGGGCGGGCAGAGCAGTTGAACATGGTGCAGACGCTCGAACATGCCTATACAGTACGCCCGTACTGCTAGCGGCTGCGCACCCGCTGGGCCGGCGCCTGGGCCAGCAGCTTCAGCGCGTACGGTGCGTCGCGCCGCAGATAGCGACCGGCCAGCCGGCGCGGCTCGCTGCCCAGCCGGTGCGCCCACTCCAGGCCGGTCCGCTGCATCCAGCGCGGCGCCCGGGCGGTGTCCCCCGCCACGAAGTTGACCGCCGCACCGCATCCGATGAACCACGTGGCCGGCAGCGCCGGCCGCAGCTTGGCGATCATCCGCTCCTGCTTGGGGAAGCCGAGCCCGACGAAGACCAGGTCCGGCGCCGCGTCGATCACTTTCGCGCAGAACTGCTCGTACGTGGCCGGATCCCGCTCGAAGCCGAAGTCCGGGCAGAGCGTTCCCGCCACGCGCAGCCCGGGACAGCTCGCGGCCAGCCGGTCGGCGGCCCGCGCCGCGCCGTCGCCGGCTCGCATCGCGCCGTCGCCGGCTGGCGCCACGCCTCTCGCGGCCCGCACCGCGCCGTCGCCAGGCGGATCGCCGCCGATCACGAAGATCGATCGCCGGTCCAGGCCCAGCCCGGCGGAGAGCGACCAGATCAGGCTGCTGCCGGCCACCCGCTCCGGCAGCGGGTTGCCGCCGAGCCGGCTCGCCCAGACGAGTGGCATGCCGTCCGCCACGATCAGGTCGGCGTCGTCGAGGTGCTCGCGCGCCTCGGTGTCGGTCTGCGCCCGGCGCAGGATGTCGATGTTCGGAGTGACGATCCGCCCCCCACGGCCATGGGCGAGCGCATCTCGCACCACCGCTACGACCTCGGCCTCGGTGATGCGGTCGATACCTGTTCCATCCAGGTCGACCCGCTCGAAAGCCTCGATCGGCACCTGTCGCCTCCTTCACGGTGTTTGCCTCGTTATACGAGCGAAACGAGCGAAGGTGGGCCAAAGTGGCACGGGTGTTATTTCTGGGCGGATTAGGACGTAGCGGGACAACGCTCGTCGAGCGTCTGCTCGGCGAGCTTCCCGGCGTGTGCGCACTCGGCGAGGTCGTCCACCTCTGGCAGCGAGATCTGCGCGACGACGAGCGCTGCGGCTGCGGCGCCCGCTTCTCGGGCTGCGGATTCTGGCGGCGGGTCGGCGCGCTCGCCTTCAACGGCTGGCACAACGTCGACGTCGACCGGGTGCACTACCTGCGCGACGCGGTCGAGCGCACCCGGCACATCCCACGGCTGGCCACCGCCGTCGAGGCCCCCGAGGAGGTGCACGAGTACGCCGAGTACTACTCCCGGATCTACTCGGCCGCGCACGAGGTCTCCGGCGCGCGGATCATCGTCGACTCGTCCAAGCATTCGGCGCTGGCCCACGTGCTGCGCTGGTCGGGCGAGATCGACCTGCGGGTGGTGCACGTGGTGCGGGACGCGCGCGGGGTCGCGTACTCGTGGACCAAGACGGTGGAGCGGCCGGAGACCGACGGCGCCCAGCAGATGACCCGCTACTCCCCCGCCCGCTCGGCGCTGCTGTGGACCGCGCACAACGCCGCGTTCGGCCTGCTCGCCCGCCGCGGCGTGGCGGTGCGCCGGATCCGGTACGAGGAGTTCGTGACCGACCCGCGGGCCGCGCTCGCCGACATTGCCACCTTCGCCGGCCTCGATGTCACCCCGGCCGACCTGGACTTCGTGCACGACGGCCAGGCCGACCTGCGGGTCGGGCACAGCGCGGCGGGCAACCCGATGCGGTTCACCGTCGGCCGGCTCGCGCTGCGCCGGGACGACGCCTGGATGGACGCCCTCCCGTTACGACAGCGCCGGCTGGTCGGCGCGGTCTGCGCCCCGATGCTGCGGGCCTACGGCTACCCGCTGAACCCGCTCGAGGTGGCGCGGTGAACTGGCCGTCGGTGGGGGTCGTCATCCCCACCCGCAACCGGCCGGAGCTCGTCCGCAAGTCGATCGCCGCGGTACGCGAGCAGCGCTACCCCGGCGAGCTGAAGGTCCTCCTCGTGTACGACCAGGCCGAGCCCGACGACCTGCTCGCCGCCACCGTGGGCGTCCGGGTGCAGGTGCTCACCAACTCGCGGACCGCCGGGCTGGCCGGTGCCCGCAACACCGGCATCCTCGCGCTGGACACCGAGCTCGTGGCGTTCTGCGACGACGACGACCGCTGGCAGCCGGACAAGCTGCGCCGGCAGGTGGCGGCGCTGCTGGCCGACCCGGACGCCGAGATGGCGACATGTGCGATCGAGGTCGAGTACGAGGGCCGGTGTACGCCCCGGCTGGCCGGGCGCAGCCGGGTCACCGTCGACGAGCTGGCCCGCTCCCGGATGGCGATGCTGCACTCGTCGTCGTTCCTGATCCGCCGCGAGGCGCTGGCCCCGGACGCGATCGGCCTGGTCGCCGAGGACGCGCCGGGCAGCCAGAACGAGGACTGGGACCTGCTGCTGCGGGCCGCCCGCCGGGCGCCGATCGTGCACCTGGACGAGCCGCTGGTGCGCGTGCTCTGGGGGCGGAGCTCGCACTATGCGTACGAGTACGCCACCAAGATTTCGTCGCTGCGATGGATGATGCAGCGGCACCCGGAGATCGGCGGATGCAAGCCCGGCGCGGCCCGCGTCTACGGGCAGCTCGCCTGCTGGTCGGCCGCGAGCGGGAACCGCAGCCAGGCCTGGAAGTTCAGCAAGGAGGCCGTGCGCGCGAACTGGAAGGAGCCGCGGACGGCGATCGCCCTGGCCGCGATGACCGGGGCGGTCAAGGTCGAAAATGTTCTCTCGGCGCTGCACAAGCGAGGGCGGGGCATCTGAGACCCCTCTAGCCAACCCACTCTTTCCATCACGCCCGATCGCAAGGTAATGTTCGGGCGTGTTCGAAATAGTGCGGATGCCTTAATGCTTGCCCAACAACGCCAGGCCGCCATCCTCGACCGGGTCCGGGCCGCCGGCGGCGTCCGGGTCAGTGAGCTGGCCACCGAGTACGGCGTCTCCGACATGACCATCCGCCGTGACCTGGAGTCGCTGGCCGACCGGGGCCTCCTGGCGAAGGTACACGGTGGCGCCACCACGGTGAGCCCCGGTTCCGCGCACGAGCCCGGCTTCGCCGCCAAGTCCGTCCGCCAGCGCGCGGAGAAGGCGGCCATGGCCATGCACGCCGCCTCGCTGGTCTCGCCCGGCGACGCGATCGCGCTCTCGGCCGGCACCACCACCGCGGGCCTCGCCCAGCGGCTGGTCGACCTGCCCTCGCTGACCGTCGTCACCAACTCGATCCCGGTGGCCGACGTCTTCTACCGCGCCGGCCGCCCCGACCAGACCGTGGTGCTCACCGGCGGGACGCGGACCCCGTCGGACGCCCTGGTCGGCCCGGTCGCCGTCGCCGCGATCGGCACCCTGCACCTGGACATGCTCTTCCTCGGCGTGCACGGGATGAGCGAGCGCGCCGGCTACACCACCCCCAACCTGATGGAAGCGGACGTCAACCGTGCGCTGGTCGAGGCGGCCGAGCGCCTGGTCGTGCTCGCCGACCACACCAAGTGGGGCACGGTCGGCATCTCCTCGATCGTCCCGCTGGAGCGCGCCGACGTGCTGATCACCGACGACGGCCTGGACGAGCAGGCCCGATCCCTGCTGGAAGAGACGGTGCCCGAGCTGGTGATGGTGAGCGCGCAGTGACCTTCAAGAGCCGCCAGGCGATCCGCCTCTCCGACGGCCGCGAGCTGGTCTACTTCAACGAGGAGGCGCAGGTCCACCGGGCGGAGTACCCGGACACCCGGCAGCTGCCGCCCCCGCCGCCCACCTCTCAGCTGCGCTACGACCCGCTGATCGACGAGTGGGTCGCGGTCGCCGCGCACCGACACACCCGGACGTTCCTGCCGCCCAGCGACGCCTGCCCGCTCTGCCCGTCGAGCCCGTCGTTCGCCAGCGAGATCCCGGCGCCCGACTACGACGTGGTGGTCTTCGAGAACCAGTTCCCGTCGTTCAGCGACCGCCTCCAACCCGACGAGATCACGTCCCTGACCGACCAGGTGCCGGTGCGCGCCGGGGTCGGCCGCTGCGAGGTCATCTGCTTCACCAGCGACCACAACGGCTCGTTCGGCAAGCTCGCGCCGTCCCGGGTGCGTACGGTCGTCGACGTGCTCGCCGACCGCACCGCCGAGATGTCGGCGCTCACCGGCGTGGCCCAGGTCTTCCCGTTCGAGAACCGGGGCGTCGAGATCGGCGTGACCCTGCATCACCCGCACGGGCAGATCTACGCGTACCCGACCGTGCCGCCGCGCACCCAGCAGATGCTGCGGGCGGCCGGCCGCTACCGGGACCGGACCGGTCGCGACCTGTACACCGACGTGCTCGCGGCCGAGCGGGCGGCGGGCGTGCGGGTGGTCGCGTCCAACGAGCATTGGACGGCCTACGTCCCGGCGGCGTCCCGCTGGCCGTACGAGGTGCAACTGGCGCCGCACCGCAAGGTGCCGGACATCCCGGCCCTCTCCGACGAGGAGCGGGACGCGTTCGGGCCGCTCTACCTCGACGTGCTGCGGCGCTTCGACGCGCTGTTCGGCAAGCCGATGCCGTACATCTCGGCCTGGCACCAGGCGGTGGTGGGCGAGGGGCGCGAGCTGGGCTACCTGCACCTGCAGCTGTTCAGCATCCGCCGCGCCGCCGACAAGCTGAAGTTCCTGGCCGGCTCGGAGTCCGCGATGGGCGCCTTCGTCAACGACGTCGTCCCGGAAAGGGCCGCGAAGACCCTTCGTTCCCTCTGAAAGCACGGTTGCCAACCATGATTCCTTCCTAGAGGGTCGGAGTTATGGGATTCGCCTGGTCCAACATGTTCGTCACGCCGGAGGACGACCCGCGCACCGACGGCGGCTTCACCGGCGAGCGGGACACGCTCATCGGTTACCTCCGCGACCAGCGGCTGACGCTCGAGCTGAAATGCGCCGACCTGGACGCTTCGGAGCTGGCCGCCAGGGCGGTCGAGCCGTCGCCGATGTCGCTGCTCGGGCTCGTGCGCCACATGGCCCGGGTCGAGCAGAACTGGTTCCGGGTGCACATGGCAGGCTTCCAGGCGCAGCGCCACTACCGCCTGCCCGACGACCACGATTTCGACTTCCACGGTGCGATCGCCGACCCCGCGGTGGTCGACGAGGCGTTCGCGACCTGGCGGTCCGAGATCGCCTTCGCCGAGGACTACGTCGACTCGATCGACGACCTCGGCTACGTCGGCGACGGCGGCCTGGCCCTGCGCGAGGTGCTGGTCCACATGATCGAGGAGTACGCCCGCCACAACGGCCACGCCGACTTCCTACGCGAGCGAATAGACGGCCGAATCGGCCAATAGCCACCACCACCGCGATCTCCGGGACCTCCCACCTCAGTCGCGATCTGCAGGGTGCCCCGTATCACTCAACGGCCCGCGATCGCCCCGCCGATGAGGAGGCAGTCGATTTCCCGTCGTCGCGGGGTGTGCGACGCCGGGAAATCGGCTGACTCCTCATCGGCCTGAAAGGGGCGATCGCCCGCGGAGCGAAGCGGAGCCAGCCAGTAGAGGGCGGGGGGCCTGGGACAAGGCCCCCCGCAGGAAGGCGCTGACCGCGTCCGGCAATCCGGGGGGAACCGAGCGGCGCCCGGGACAAGGCGGCCATCGGTTTGGGCGAAGAGCCCTCGGCGACACGACCAGCGTCCGTTTCGCTGGGAAAAACGACGGCCAGAACCACAGGTTACGGGAATAACCGTGCGATTTGCCGCATAGGTTTAAAGTCGGACAACTAGGTCGCGGTTCTCGCGGAGGAAGGCGACGATCGGGTCCGGCGCCTTCGCCGGCGAGCCGGCCTCGAAGGGCGGCGCCGGGTCGTACTCGATGCCCAGTTGGATGGCCATCGCCGCCTCCGGGCCGGCGATCTCGCCGACCAGCGTCAGCGCCAGGTCGATGCCCGCCGAGACGCCGGCCGCGGTGGCGTACTTGCCGTCGATGACCACCCGCTCGGCGGCCGGCATCGCGCCGTACCCGGTCAGGTTGTCCAGCGTCATCCAGTGCGAGGTCGCCCGGCGCCCCGCCAGCAGGCCGGCCGCGCCCAGGACGAGCGAGCCGACACAGACCGAGGTGGTCCAGGTCGAGGCGGCGTCCGCGGCGCGCAGCCACTCGTGCACCGGGCCCGTCCGCAGCGGCGGCGCGAAGCCGCCCGGCACCAGGATGATGTCGGCCGCGGGCGCCTCGTCCAGGGACGCGTCGGCGACCAGCGTCAGGAAGCCGGTGTCGGTGCGCACCGGGCCGGCCCGATCGGCGACGAACAGCACCTCGTTGCCGGGGAATCGGCTGAGCACCTCGTAGGGACCTACCGCGTCGAGGGCGGTCATCCGGTCGTACAGCAGGATCGTGGTCTTCATGGTTCGGCTCCTTTAGAAGCGGCGGCGGTACTCGGCCGGGGAGACGTCGAGGGCCTGCCGGAAGGCGCGGCGCATGGCCTCGGCGGTGCCGTAGCCGGCCTTGCGGGCCACCTCGGCCACCCCGTCGGCGGTGTCCTCCAGGAGGCGGCGGGCGGTTTCCAGGCGTACGCGATCGACATAGCGACCCGGCGAAACCCCGGTCTCGGCGGTGAACGCCCGGCTGAACTGCCGGGGCGAGAGGCTCGCGGCGGCGGCGAGCGCGGGCACCGAGAGGTCGGCCTCGGGATGCTCGGCGATCAGCCGCTGGACGTCGCGCACCGGCTCGCGGTGCGCGACCTGGCCGGAGAGCGGGGCGCTGAACTGGCTCTGCCCGCCCGGCCGGCGCAGGAACATGACCAGCCCGCGGGCGATGGCGAGCGCGACGTCGCGGCCGCGGTCCTCCTCGACCAGGGCGAGCGCGAGGTCGATGCCGGTGGTGACGCCGGCCGAGGTGGCGATCCGGCCGTCCCGGATGAAGATCGGCTCGGGGTCGACGTCGACCTTGGGGTGGCGGCTGCGCAGCGTCTCGCAGTACAGCCAGTGGGTGGTGGCCCTGCGGCCGTCGAGGAGGCCGGCCTCGGCGAGAAGGAAGGCGCCGGTGCAGACGGACATGACGCGCCCGGGTTTGTCGCCGTGGGCGCGGAGCCAGGCGACCAGGTCGGCGGGCGGCTCACGGGTGCCCTCGCCGCCCGGAACGATCAGCGTGTCCGACTTATCCGATAAAGCGTGATCAGGCATTATGTGCAGCCCGCTCGACGTGCGCACGGCCGCACCGCCAATGCTGGCGGTCGTCACGCGATAGCCACCGGCGTAGCTGAAAACCTCCACCGGACCCGTCACATCAAGGCTCTGCACCCCGTCAAAGAGCACAACCTGCACGTGGTGACCCATGCCTCGATCGTCGCGGCGCCCCACAATGACCGCAACGACAAAGATCCCACCTTTTACGCCACCCAGACCCCCTTTTACTGGGGACTCCCCATCAGGGAACGGCCCGCGATCGCCCCGCTGATGAGGAGAGGCCGATTTTCGGCACCGCGGGGTTTGCGGTACCGAAAACCGGCCTCTCCTCATCAGCCTCAAGGGGGCGATCGCCCGCGGAGCGAAGCGAAGCCAGCCAGCTCAGCCGCACGGGACAGTCCCCCCACGTGACTCACCCGGCCAACCGCAACCAAACGCCCCGCGACACCAGCCAGCTCAGCCGCACGGGACAGTCAACCCACGTGACTCACCCGGCCAACCGCAACCAAACGCCCCGCGACACCAGCCGGCACAGCCACACGGGACAGACCCCCACGCGACTCACCTGGTCGACCGCAACCAAACGCCCCGCAGCACCAGCCAGCTCAGCTGAGTTTGCGCGCCAAATTCTCGTCCAGGGCGTTCATGAACTCGTCGGTGCTGAGCCAGGGGGCGTCGCGCGAGATCAGCAGCGCGAGGTCCTTGGTCATCTGGCCGCCCTCGACCGTCTCGACGCAGACCTGCTCGAGCGCCTCGGCGAACTGGCTGACCTCGGGGGTGCCGTCGAGCACGCCGCGGTGCTTGAGGCCGCCGGTCCAGGCGAAGATCGACGCGACCGGGTTGGTCGACGTCTTCTCGCCCTTCTGCCACTGGCGGTAGTGCCGGGTGACCGTGCCGTGCGCGGCCTCGGCCTCGACGGTCCGGCCGTCCGGCGTCATCAGCACGCTGGTCATCAGGCCGAGTGAGCCGAAGCCCTGGGCCACGGTGTCGGACTGCACGTCGCCGTCGTAGTTCTTGCAGGCCCAGACGTAGCCGCCCTCCCACTTCAGCGCGGCGGCGACCATGTCGTCGATCAGCCGGTGCTCGTACGTGAGCCCGGCCTTGCGGAAGTCCTCGGCGAACTCGGTCTCGAAGATCTCGGCGAACAGGTCCTTGAACCGGCCGTCGTACGCCTTCAGGATCGTGTTCTTGGTGGAGAGGTAGACCGGGTAGTTGCGGGCCAGGCCGTACCGGAACGAGGCGCGCGCGAAGTCGCGGATCGACTCGTCGAAGTTGTACATGCCCATGCCGACGCCGCCGGCCGGGAAGTCGGCGACGTGCAGCTCGATCGGCTCCGAGCCGTCCTGCGGCGTGAAGGTCATGGTGAGCGTGCCGGCCGAGGGGGCCACGAAGTCGGTCGCCTTGTACTGGTCGCCGTGCGCGTGCCGGCCGATGATGATCGGCTTGGTCCAGCCGGGTACCAGCCTCGGTACGTTCGACATGATGATCGGCTCGCGGAAGACCACGCCGCCGAGGATGTTGCGGATCGTGCCGTTCGGCGAGCGCCACATCTTCTTGAGGCCGAACTCGTCGACCCGCGCCTCGTCCGGTGTGATCGTGGCGCATTTCACGCCGACGCCGTGCCGCTTGATGGCGTTGGCCGCATCGATCGTCACCTGGTCGTCGGTCTCGTCGCGGTGCTGGATCGACAGGTCGTAGTACTCGAGGGGGACATCGAGGTAGGGCAGGATCAGCTGCTCCCGGATCTGCTTCCAGATGATCCGGGTCATCTCGTCGCCGTCGAGCTCCACGACCGGGTTTGTGACCTTGATCTTCGCCATCGGCCGGCGCTCCTCTCCCGAAAATCGTGTTTAGCAGTACGAGCGTACTGCCCGGCCGGGAAAGATCGTCGACCGCCCCCGACCTGGCGTTATCCACAGCTTGGCAAATGGACACGCACGACGAGCCACGCACGCGACAGAATCTCCCCATGCCGCTGACCCACCGCGCCGGAAAGCTCACGATCGTCGCCCTGGAGGATGCCGCCGGCCCGTTCTTCCTGCCTCGTGCCGAGGCGTTCCCCGATGCGACGCCTGAGCAGTGGGCCACCGCCGACGCGGCCGATCCGGCCGCCGTGACGTCGTCCGGCGAGTGGTGGCTGCGCTTCCGCAGCTACGCGATTCGGGTGGCCGACGGCCCGGTCACCCTGGTCGACGCGGGCATCGGGCCGGCCGGCTCGTTGGCCGCCGACTGGGCCCCCGTCCCCGGCCACCTCCCCGCCGAGCTCGCGGCGGCCGGCATCGCCCCCGCCGAGGTCACCGCGATCGTCCTGACCCACCTGCACAACGACCACGTGGGCTGGGCCGTCCCGCACGACTCCCCGTTCACCGGGGCCCGCGTCGTCGTGCAGCAGGCCGATGTGGATGTGTACAAGGCGAACAGAGACCAGGCCGGCCAGTACGACGTGCTGATCGAGCCGCTGCTGGCCCAGGGCCGCCTGCAGGTGCTGGCCGGCGACGCGCCGGTCGCCGAGGGGGTCCGCGTCGTCGCTACGCCGGGTCACACCCCCGGCCATCAGTCGGTGCTGGCCGAGGACGGCGACGAGAGCCTGCTGGTCGCCGGTGACCTGGCCGTCCACATGATTCAGCTGCTCGACCCCGAGCTGGCCTATGCGAGCGACATGGACCCCGATCAGGCCCGGGCCACCCGCAGGCGGGTCGTCGGGGAGGCGGCCGCCCGAGGCATGACACTGGCCGTCTCCCATCTGGGCGAGGCGTTCCGGCGGCTGTAACAAGACCGGCGGCTGCAGCAAGACCGGCAGCTGCAGCAAGACCGGCAGCTGCAGCAAGACCGGCAGCTGCAGCAAGACCGGCAGCTGCAGCAAGAAAGGGCCGGGGCGCATCGCCCCGGCCCTTTCCGTAAGAGCTGTCAGAGGTTCGCGACGTCCGCCTGCTTGGCGCGGACCGCCTCGGCCGCCTCCTTGAGACCGGCGACCTCGGAGTCGGTCAGCTTCTCCTCGACGACCCGCTTGATGCCGTCCCGGCCGATCTGCGCCTCGACGCCCAGGTACACGCCGGAGATGCCGTACTCGCCGTCGACCCAGGCGCAGACCGGGAGGGTCTCGCCGGAGTCCTCGATGACCGCCTTGGCCATCCGGGCCGCGGCCGCCGACGGCGCGTAGTACGCCGAACCGGTCTTGAGCAGCGCGACCACCTCGGCGCCGCCGTTGCGGGTGCGGACCACGAGCTCCTCGATCTTCTCGGCCGGAAGCAGGTCGGACAGCGGCTTGCCGTCGACCGTGCAGCGCGAGGGGACCGGCACCATGGTGTCGCCGTGCGAGCCGAGGGTGAGCGCCTTGACGCTCTTCACCGGCACCGCGAGGGTCTCGGCGATCGAGTTGGTGAAGCGGGCGGTGTCCAGCACGCCGGCCTGGCCGAAGACCCGGTTCTTCGGGAACTGGGTGGCGATCTGGGCCAGCGCGGTCATCTCGTCGACCGGGTTGGACACCACGATGACCACGGCGTTGGGCGCGTACTTCGCGATGTTCTCGGCGACCTGGCGGACGATCTTCGCGTTGACCTCGAGCAGGTCCATCCGGCTCATGCCGGGCTTGCGCGGCAGGCCGGCGGTGACGACCACGACGTCCGAGCCCTCGATCGCCTCGTAGCCCTCGCCGTTCGGGCCGGTGGTGACACCCACGACCGTGGTCTCGAAGCCCTCGATCGGCCGGGACTGGTTGAGATCGAGGGCGAGGCCGGCCGGCTTGCCGTCGATGATGTCGGTGAGCACCACGGTGTCGAAGATGTCGTACTCGGCCAGACGCTGCGCCGTCGTCGAGCCGTAGAAACCGGCGCCTACGACGGTTACCTTCTTGCCCATAGCTCTCTCACTCCCAGTCTCCGGGGCCACTTTTCCGGACCGTATCAGTCGGTTAACGGGGCGTTTCCCGCCGGTCGGCTGAACGCGAAGTAAGCCACTTCGGGCTCAGGCCGAGACGATCGCGCCGTACGCGGAGGCGAACAGCGCGGCCTGCGCCAGGTCGATCTTGGCGCCGCCGAGGTCGACGCCCCGCAGCTCGATCCGGTCGAGATCGGCGCCGCGCAGATCGGCGCCCTTGAGTACGGCGTCCTTGAGCCGCGCCCCGGCCAGGTCGGCCCCGCGCAGGTCGGCCCGGGTCAGATCGGCGCCCGTCAGGTCCGCCTCCCGCAACCGCAGGCCGCCCAGCTTCGCCGCGGTCAGGTTCTGCCCGCGCAGCGCCACGAAGCCCCAGTCGCCGCCGTCCACGGTCAGCGGCCGCAGCCCACAGTCGACGAACTGGCTGCCGGTCAGCTTGCAGCCGATCAGCGCGGCGTCGAAGAAGTTGCAGCGCTCGAGCGTCGACTGCAGGATCGCCACCCGGTCGAGGGTGGCCGCGTTGAACCGGACGTTGCCGAAGGTGCAGTGGGTGAAGACGCAGCCGGTGAGCCGCGCCTCGGACCAGTCGACGTCGTGGAAAGCGCAGTCCTCGTAGCGGACACCGGCGACCTCCTCGAGCGCCCAGTCGGCGCCCGCGAAGGTCTGGTCCTGCACCAGGTCGGTCATCGGGGAATCAGTGGTAGAAGTGCCGGGTGCCGGTCAGGTAGACGGTCAGGCCCGCCTTCGCCGCCGCCTCGATCACCAGGCTGTCCCGGATCGAGCCGCCCGGCTGCACCACCGCGGTGATCCCGGCGGCGATCAGCACCTCGAGCCCGTCCGGGAACGGGAAGTACGCGTCGGAGGCCGCCACGCTGCCCTTGGCCCGCTCGGCCCCGGCCCGCTCGACCGCCAGCCGCGCCGAGTCGACCCGGTTGACCTGGCCCATCCCGATACCGACGGCCGCACCCTCGTGCGCCAGCAGAATCGCGTTGCTCTTCACGCTGCGGATCGCCCGCCAGGCGAAGACCAGGTCGGCGAGGACCTCGGGCGAGGCCGGCGCGCCGGTGGCGAGCTCCCAGTTGGCCGGGTCGTCGCCGGGGGCGTCGATCCGGTCGGACATCTGCACCAGCACGCCACCGCCGACCTGCTTGATCTCGGCAGGCGGCGGGTTCCACGCCGGGGCGAGCAGCACGCGCAGGTTCTTCTTCTCGCGCAGCAGCTCGAGCGCGCCGGCCGCGAACGACGGCGCGACGATCACCTCGGTGAAGATCTCGGCGACCTGGGCGGCCAGCTCGACGGTCACCTCGCGGTTCACCGCGATCACGCCGCCGAACGCCGAGACCGGGTCGCAGTCGTGCGCCTTGCGGTGCGCCTCGGCCACGTCGGCGCCGACCGCGATGCCGCACGGGTTGGCGTGCTTGATGATCGCCACGCACGGGTCGGGGAAGTCGTTGGCGCTGCGCCAGGCGGCGTCCGCGTCGACGTAGTTGTTGTAGGACATCTCCTTGCCGTGCAGCTGCTCGGCCTGGGCGAGCCCGGCCGGCGCGGCCTGGTCCACGTAGAGCGCGGCCTGCTGGTGCGGGTTTTCCCCGTAGCGCAGCGCGGCTTCCCGCTTCAATGCGAGACCGGCGAACTCCGGCCACTCCTGCGGGTCGAGCGTGGTCGCGCACCAGTTGGCGACGGCCACGTCGTACTCGGCGATGTCGGCGAAGGCCCGGGCCGCGAGGTGCTTGCGCTGCGCGAGCGTGAAGCCGCCGTCCTGCAAGGCCTCCAGGATCAGGGGGTACGCCTGGACGGCCGTCACCACGGCCACCGAGGGATGGTTCTTCGCGGCCGCCCGCACCATCGCCGGACCGCCGATGTCGATCTGCTCGACGCACTCGTCGACGTTCGCGCCCGAGGCCACCGTCTCGGTGAACGGGTACAGGTTGCTCACCAGCAGGTCGAACGGCTCGACCTCGAGCTCGGCCAGCTGCCGCTGGTGGGTGTCGAGCCGCAGGTCGGCGAGCAGGCCGGCGTGCACCCGCGGGTGCAGCGTCTTGACCCGGCCGTCCAGGCACTCGGGGAAGCCGGTCAGCTCCTCGACCCGGGTCACCGGCAGGCCGTCGGCCTCGATGGTGGACGCGGTCGAGCCGGTCGAGACGAGCTGGACGCCCGCCGCGTGCAGCGCCCGGGCGAGCTCGACGAGGCCGGTCTTGTCGTAGACGCTGAGCAGCGCCCGTTTGATCTGGCGACGGCCGGTCATGGAATGCGTACCTTCCTGTTCTCAATCGTCCAGCCCTCGCGGACCAGGCGGCCGACTTGGTCGACCAGTTGGGCGCGCTCGGCCACCTTGATGCGCTCGGTGAGCGTCTCCTCCGTGTCGTCGTCGAGCACGGGGACGGCCACCTGGGCGATGATCGGGCCGGTGTCGACACCGGCGTCCACGAAGAAGAGAGTGGCCCCGGCGACCTTCACGCCGTACGCCAGCGCGTCCCGCGGGCCGTGAATGCCCGGGAAGGACGGCAGCAGCGCGTTGTGCGTGTTGAGGTAGCGATCGCCGAACGCGGCCAGGAACGCGGGGCCGACCAGTTTGAGGAAACCCGCCGAGATCACCAGGTCGGGCTTGTGCTCGGCGACGTGGGCGGTGAGGGCGGCGTCCCAGTCGGCGCGCGTCTCGTACGCCTTTACCGCATCGACGAACGTGGGCAGCCCGGCGGCGGCGGCCCGGTCGAGGCCGGCGATGCCGTCCCGGTCGGCGCCGACGGCGACGACCCGCGCGCCGTAGGCGGGGTCGGCGGTCGCGTCGAGCAGGGCCTGAAGGTTGCTGCCTGATCCGGAGACGAGGACGACCAGGCGGGCTGGCGCGGGGTCGGTCACCCCAGCACCCTATCGCTGTGAGCGGCGCTACTACGCCTTGGGGCGGGGCCCGAAGGTACGCGCGGCGGCCGCCCCGATCGCCGCCGAGACGCCGAGCACGACCGTCGCCATCAGCCCGACCTGCCACGGATCGGCGCCGATGGTGGCCAGCCGCCCGTCGCCCAGCGGCCCGCTGGACGCCCGGCACAGTGCCGCGAGCACCAGCCCGGCGGCCGGCCCGGCGAGCAGCCCGCCGCCGAGCACCTGCGACCACGGCGGACCGTCCTGGTCGCCGGCGCGGTTGAGCCGCAGCGTGAGCAGCCAGCCGGCCGCCGCCCCGGCCACCACCGGCACGGCGAGCAGCGCCGTGCCGGCCGCGCCCATCGGGCCGTCCGGCAGGCCGGCCAGCAGCGGCAGCGTCGGCAGCGGCCCGGCGGTCACCTCGGTCAGCCGGATCGCCGAGCCGGTGCCCAGCGCGAAGCCCGGACCGAGCAGGTACGCCGCGGCCCACACCGCCGCGTTCGCCCCGTACGCGAGGCTGAGCAGGGTGATCCCGGCCTGCCCGGCGACCCCCGTCCGGTACGCCGCGATGGTGTCCGCGGCCTGCCCGCCGCCGATCGCCACCGACAGGCCGGTGACCGCGGCGCCGGCCGCCAGCAGGAACAGCGCCGCCATCGCGCCGGTGCGCACCCCGGCGCGCAGCGCGCCCGGAGTGTGCCGGGCCAGGGCACTCAGCGCGTCGGTGCCGCGCAGCGCCCCGGCCAGCGCGCCGAGCAGGCCCAGGACGAAGAAGTTGATCGCGGCCCGGGCCGGGGCGACCTCGGTGCCCTTGCCGTCGACGGCCAGCGCGGCCACCGAGCCGAGCAGCGCATACGTCAGGGCGATGCCGAAGGCCGCCAGCAGCGTGTCACCGACCTTGCCGGAGCGCCGGGCCCCGATCGCACGGGTGACGTGCAGGCCGGCCCGGTTCAGCCGCCACACGATCAGCATGGTGAGCAGCAACGGCGGCAGCCCGAGCGGGCCGATCGAGGTGCCGATCGGCACACCGTGGCCGAGCAGCCAGCCGGCCAGCCCGGCGTGCGCGGCGCCGCCGAGCCCGCCCTCGCCCTCGAGGGTGCGGGCCAGTCCGATGACGGCGGCCACCGGCAGGTAGCAGAGGGCCGCGGCCCAGGCCGTGGCGAAGGCGACCGCGACCGGCAGCGGGGCGCGCCGGGCGGGCCGGGGCGGGCGGCGCTGGGCGGGCACCTTGACCGTCGGGCGCCGGCCCAGGGTCTGCTCGTCCACCAGAACCGTGGGCCGCTCCTCGACCTCGACCGGCCCGGTCGGGCGCTCGAGCGGCACCGTCGGCCGGGCGTCGAGCGTCGCCTCGGCGACCGCGAACGGGTCGTCCGAGTCCTCGGGACGGTCGGCAGGGGTCGGCATCGCCGCCTACTTTTCCACGCCGGCGGGCGAGCGGCGACGCAGATGCGACGGCGCGCCGCCGAACAAGGGGCGGCGCGCCGAAATCACACGTACCTCAATCAGCTCATGACCTCGCGCATGAGCCGCGCGGTCTCGCTCGGCGTCTTGCCGACCTTGACCCCGACGGCCTCGAGGGCCGCCTTCTTGGCGTCCGCGGTGCCCGCCGAGCCCGAGATGATCGCGCCGGCGTGGCCCATGGTCTTGCCGGGCGGGGCGGTGAAGCCGGCGATGTAGCCGACCACCGGCTTGGTGACGTTCGCCTTGATGAACTCGGCGGCCCGCTCCTCGGCGTCGCCGCCGATCTCACCGATCATCACGATCGCGTCGGTGTCCGGGTCGTCCTGGAACGCCTTGAGCGCGTCGATGTGGGTGGTGCCGATGATCGGGTCACCACCGATGCCGACGCAGGTCGAGAAGCCGATGTCCCGCAGCTCGTACATCATCTGGTAGGTCAGCGTGCCGCTCTTGCTGACCAGGCCGATGCGGCCGGCCGGGGTGATGTCGGCCGGAATGATCCCGGCGTTCGACGCGCCGGGCGACGCGATGCCCGGGCAGTTCGGCCCGATGATCCGGGTCTTCTGCCCCCGCTCGACGTTGAGCGCCCAGAACGCGGCCGAGTCCTGCACCGGCACGCCCTCGGTGATCACCACGGCGAGCGGGATCTCGGCCTCGATCGCCTCGACCACGGCGGCCTTGGTGAACGCCGGCGGCACGAAGATGACCGACACGTCGGCGCCGGTCTCCTTCATCGCCTCGGCCACGGTCGCGAAGACCGGCAGCGAGGTGCCGTCGAAGTCGACCGTGGTGCCCGCCTTGCGCGGGTTCACGCCGCCGACCACGTTGGTGCCCGCGGCGAGCATCCGCTTGGTGTGCTTGGAGCCCTCGGAGCCGGTGATGCCCTGGACGATGACCTTCGAGTCCTTGGTGAGCCAGATCGCCATTACGTCACTTCCCCGCAGCCGCGAGCTCGGCGGCGCGCTCGGCCGCTCCGTCCATCGTGTCCACCCGCTGGACCAGCGGGTTGTTCGCGCCGTCGAGGATGGCGCGGCCAGCCTCGGCGTTGTTGCCGTCGAGGCGCACCACGAGCGGCTTGGTGACCGTCTCGCCGCGCTCGGCGAGCAGGGCGAGGGCCTGGACGATGCCGTTGGCGACCGCGTCGCAGGCGGTGATGCCGCCGAAGACGTTCACGAAGACCGACTTGACCGCCGGGTCCCCGAGCACGATCTCCAGGCCGTTCGCCATCACCTGGGCGCTCGCGCCGCCGCCGATGTCGAGGAAGTTGGCCGGCTTGACGCCGCCGTGCCGCTCGCCCGCGTACGCCACCACGTCGAGGGTGGACATGACCAGGCCGGCGCCGTTGCCGATGATGCCGACCTCGCCGTCGAGCTTGACGTAGTTGAGGTTCTTGGCCTTGGCCGCCTGCTCCAGCGGGTCCACCGCGGACTGGTCGACCAGCGCCTCGTGGTCGGGGTGCCGGAACGACGCGTTCTCGTCCAGCGTGACCTTGGCGTCGAGCGCCAGCACCCGGCTGTCGCCGACCTTCGCGAGGGGGTTGACCTCGACCAGCGTGGCGTCCTCGGCCACGAAGGCCTGCCACAGCTTCACGGCGATGTCGACGACCTGGTCGGCCACCTCGGCCGGGAACTGCGCGGCGGTCACGATCTCGCGGGCCTTCGCCTGGTCGACACCCTTGCTGGCGTCGATGGCGATCTTGGCTACTCGATCGGGCTGCTCCTCGGCCACCTGCTCGATCTCCATACCGCCGGCGACGCTGGCGATGCAGAGGAAGGTGCGGTTGGCGCGGTCGAGCAGGTAGGAGAAGTAGTACTCCTCCTTGATGTCGGCCGTCTCGGCCAGCATCACCTTTCCGACCGTGTGGCCCTTGATGTCCATGCCCAGGATGTCGGCGGCGCGCGCCTCGGCCTCGTCCGGCCCGTCGGCCAGCTTCACGCCGCCGGCCTTGCCACGGCCGCCGACCTTCACCTGAGCCTTGACGACGACCTTGCCGCCGAGCCGCTCCGCGATCGCGCGGGCCTCCTGCGGGGTCTCGGCGACACCGCCGCCCAGCACGGGCAGCCCGTGCCGTTCGAACAGGTCACGCCCCTGATACTCGAACAGGTCCACGTGTCTCCTTTCGCTCGCGACGCCAAGCGCCGGCAAGCCGCACCATTGCGTCCCGACCTGTGTGCGCGGCGGCCGTGCTGGCGTCGCCGGCGTGAAGATTGACCCGGCCCTACGGGGCCTTCATCCGCAGACTAGCGACCTGCGGGAGCGCCATGCAGCGGCGGGTGCGAGGTGTGCAAGACCGCACACCACCGGCCCCACGGAGCACAACAAACACATCGATCTTCCCGTACGGCGCGGCCCGCGGGCCGCGAGAAAAAGGTCGGACGACGGTCGTAACCGGGCAGGTAAGGCGTCGTTGAGAGTGATGTCGGTGCGCTACGGCGAACCGAATGCGAGACGGCCGATGCCCTGTCGGTCGAGGGGTGGCGGCGGGGCATCGCGCATAGAGAGGCCGGACGTGTGAGGGGTGCGTCCGGCCTCTCCCCTTGCGTTATGCGACCGGCGTCGTCACATTGGCGCGTACCCATTCGATGATGGATGCGGTGGTCGCCCCCGGAGTGAAAATCTTGGCGACCCCCAGGGCCTCCAATTCGACAATGTCGTCGGCCGGAATGATGCCTCCGCCGAATACCACGACGTCGCTTGCATCGCGTTCCGCCAGCAGTTCGACGACGCGGCGGAACAGCGTCATGTGCGCTCCCGACAAGACGGACAAACCGATCGCGTCGGCGTCCTCCTGAATGGCGGTCTCGACGATCTGCTCCGGGGTCTGGTGCAGACCGGTGTACACGACCTCCATACCCGCGTCACGCAGGGCGCGGGCCACCACCTTGGCGCCCCGGTCATGCCCGTCCAACCCGGGCTTGGCCACGACCACCCTGATCCGTGCCTGCATAACGACCCTCCGTGTCCGGCGAACGCCATCGTCCTGAACGAACGGTAACCTGCCACCCCGGGCCTGGGTAGTGAGGTTCCGGCAACTGGCGATCACCTTGGGTGACCAGAAATGTATTCAGAGTGATCTGACGTTACGTTTCCCCGTCCATTACAGAGCGTGCATGGCACGTCCCCAAATTCGGGCATTAGCCGCGCAATACGGACGAGGAACTGTCAGCGATTTGGCGCTGCGACTTGTGACACGGCAGCCGTTTCGTTACCGTGGCTCCCGGCTGTCAACCGGTTAACGCCGATCCGACAGCACGGACCACCGACGTTCACCAGGAATTATCTGGAGAACGGCCAGGTCCGACGTAATGCCACCGACGGAGGGTTGTTCGTGCGCCAGCGCTTGTCGTCTGAGCCCGACCGGTATCGCGGCCGACGCCGCGTACCCACCCCTCCCCGCAGCCGCTATGCGGTTGTCACCACCGCCGCCTTCATCGGCGCCGGAGTGGTCGCCATCGGCGCCGCCTCCAACCTGCCCGACCAGAAGGCCGTCAACCCCGACGTGCTGCAGGGCCTGGAGAGCGCGCACGTCGCCGCGGACGCCCTGAACGCCCGCGACAGCCACAACGCGGCCTCCCGTGGCGAGGACCGGAGCGCGGTCAGCAAGACCAAGGTCAGCGCCGACGAGGCGGCCAACGACATCTGGCTTCTCCCGCTCGACGACTACACCTTCACCTCGCCGTACGGGATCCGCTGGGGCAAACTGCACGCTGGCGTCGACCTGGCCGCGCCCGAGGGCATGCCGTACAAGGCGGTGCACGCCGGGCAGGTGACCCAGGCGGGCTACTACGGCGGCTACGGCTACACGATCACCGTGAAGAACCAGGACGGCACCGAGGTCATCTACGCCCACTCCCGGCGCGTGCTGGTGCACGTGGGCGACCAGGTCAAGGCCGGCCAGGTGATCGGCGAGGTCGGCAACACCGGCGCGTCGTACGGGACGCACCTGCACCTCGAGGTGCACGTCAACGGCCAGCCCTGCGACCCCATCCCGTACCTCCGCGATCGCGGCGTCGACATCAAGCTCCAGGTCGAGTCGGTGTACGCCGGCATGGCCGCCGCCGCGTCCTGATCTCCCCCGGGTCGTTCCCGGTTGCCGTTCGGTGGCGGCGTCTCGTTCCTCTCAACACCCTCCCGGGTGAAACCGACCAGGCAGAAGTCGGTCGGTTTCGTCTGCCTGGAGGGTTCGCCGCGTGCCTCTCACCCCGCCACGCCACGTCGGCCGGCACCGCGGCGAAAATCTGCACCGGCACCGCGCCCCACGCGCCTCCTTCGCCGCCGCCCTCCCGAGCACCCACCTCGCCGCCGTCCTCCCCCTCTCCGACAAGCACGGCCAGATCGCGCTGACCGCCACCCTCGGCGCGGCCCTCGTCGTCGGCGTCGCGGGCGGAAGCGCCGCCGCGGCCGCCACCCATCACGCGTCGGAAGCGCTGCCGGCCGCCGAGTCGAACCCGAGCGTCGCGCCGAGCACCGACACCGGCCGCGAGCCCACCGCGACGCCCTGGAGCCCACCCGCGCTACCGCTCCGGGCCGCCGCCGACCGCGTACAGCCGAAGGCCCGCCCGGGCATGGCCGCCGCGGCCGCCCGCGCCGCCTGGGTCAACCCCGACCCCACCGCCACGGTGACCTCCTGCTTCGGTCCGCGCTGGGGACGGATGCACGAGGGTGTCGACCTGGCCGCCCCGAACGGCTCGCCGATCGTCGCGGCCGGAGCCGGGGTCGTGGTCCGGGCCGGCGTGGCCGAGGGGTACGGCAACGCGGTGCTGATCGACCACGGCAACGGGTACCTCACCCACTACGGCCACCTGTCGCTGATCACCGTGAAGGTCGGGCAGCACGTCGCGGCCGGCCAGCAGATCGGCAAGGAGGGCGAGACCGGCGACGCCACCGGCCCCCACCTGCACTTCGAGGTGCACCAGGGCTACTACCAGCACCCGATCGAGCCGACCCGGTGGATGCACGAGCACGGCGTCGACATCCCCGGCTGCGTACCGCTGACCTAGA
>NZ_JAOSZE010000060.1 GCF_025630775.1 Actinoplanes sp. KI2 | reverse complement strand
CCCGCACCACGGCCGTCCCCGCACCACGGCCGTCCCCGCACCACGGCCGTCCCCGCACCGCGGCCGCCCCCGCACCACGGCCGCCCCCGCACCACGGCCGCCCCCGCACCACGGCCGCCCCCGCACCACGGCCGCCCCCGCACCGCGGCCGTCCCCGCACCGCGGCCGTCCCCGCACCGCGGCCGTCCTGGTCAGCGGCTTGCGCGGCGGCGTTCGGTCAAGCGTTTGGACTTCGCGTGTGTGCCGCAATCGTCCATCGTGCACCATTTGCGGGACTGATTCCGGCTGCGGTCGAGGAACAGCCACCCGCACCCGCCCTCCGGCACCGGGCACTCCCGAAGGCGGCTCAGGTCGACATTACGCACCAGGTCGACCATCGCGTCGGCCAGCCGGTCGCCGATCATCATCCCGGGATCGGCCCCGACCACCAGCGTGGCCGCCCCGCTGTCGCCCGGCACCAGCTCGGCCCGCCCCATCGCCTCGGCCCAGCGCCGGCCGAGCTCATCGAGCCGCCGCCCGGCCAGCACGTCGTCGACCATCGCCCGCAACTCGAGCACCTCGGCGAAGACAAACTCCGGCCGCCACGCTCGCGAGACCCTCTCAGCCTCGGCCGCGTCGACGATCTCGGCGCGCTCTGCCCACTCCAGCAGGGCGTCCGGATCGGACAGATAGTCACGCTCCACCGGCCCCGGCGGGCGCGGCGCCACCGAATTAGCCAGGTCGAGCGCCCGGTGCCCGCCCACGAACCGCCAGTCCGGGTTCGTCCAGTCCGCGTTCCGCCGTTCCATGCTTCCACCATAACGAAGAACGGTGGTAGCGTCCATCGTGGCTACCACCAAAATGACGGCAAGGAGGAAGCATGCGAGAACGAATCGTCCTGACGGCCCTCGCGGTCTCCACGTTCTTCTACGTCACCGTCGAGACCCTGCCCATCGGGCTCCTGCCACAGATCGCCGACGGTGTCCAGGTCACCGATTCCTCGGTCGGCCTGCTGGTCACGGCGTACGGCTTGGTGGTCGTCATCGCCACGATCCCGCTGACCCGCCTCACCCACCGCTGGTCACGCCGCCGCCTGCTCGCCACGCTCATCCTCACGGCAGCCGTCGCCACCACCATCTCGGCGCTCGCCCCCGCCTATCCCACCCTGCTGGCCGGCCGCGTCCTCGCCGCACTCAGTCAGGCGGTCTTCTGGGCGGTCGTCACCCCGGCCGCGGCGTCGCTCTTTGCCCTGCAGTCCCGCGGGCGCGCTATCGCGGTGCTGTATGCCGGCAGTTCCGCCGGCCCGCTACTGGGCGTTCCGGCCGGCACCTGGCTCGGCCAGCAGGCCGGCTGGCGCGTCCCCTTCCTGGCGCTGTCCGTGGTCGGCCTGGCCATCGCCACCGTGATCATCACCCTGATGCCGTCGGCGCCACCGGGCTCCCGCCATGCCGACCGCGGCACTGCCCCCGACCGCACCCGCTATCGCACCCTGGTGGTCGCCGTCGCCGTCACGGTGACCGGCGCGTTCATCGCGATCACTGTCATCACCCCGTTCCTCACCGGAGTCACCGGTGTCCGCGACGCGTCGATCAGCCCGATCCTGCTGATCCGCGGCATCGCCGGGCTGGCCGGCGCGACGGCCGCCGGCTTCGTCGCGGAGCGCCGGACCTGGCACGCCCTGGTGGCACTCACCGCGTTGGAGACCGCCGCGCTGGCCGCCCTGTACGCGTTCTCCGCCGACCCGCCGCTCGCCATCGCCGCCATCGCTGCCGCGAGCACCGCGCTGTCCGGCATGGTGACCGTGCTCGGCACCCGCGTGTTGCAGGTAGCGCCCGGCAGCACCGACATGGCCGCGGCCGGCACGTCCACGGCGTTCAACGTCGGCATCACCGTCGGTGCCCTGATCGGCAGCCTCATGCTGACCAGCTTCCTGCGCGAGTCGGCCCTGCTGGCGACCGCCATCGCCGCCGGCGGCCTGGCCACCTTCCTGATAGAGCCCCGCCTGGCAGCCCGCCTCCGACCCGCCGATCCCCCGACGCGTAGCGCCGTGCCGCAACTGGCCGCGGAGCGCTGAGCGCAATGCCCCGCCGCCTCGCCCCGACTCCTGGCCCGCTCCACCACCCAGCCGCGCAGACACCTACCTCGACTCCCCGCCGGCTCCACCACCCAGCCGCGCAGGCGCCTGCCCCCCACTCCCCGTCCGCTCCAGGACCCACCTGCAAGCACCAGCCCCGACCCCCGGTCCGCTCCACGACCCACCCGTGCAGGCACCGGCCCTACCCATACAGACGCCCCCGCGGGTCGCCGCGCCCACTGGCCACGCTCGGCCACTAAGATTTACAGTCATCAATGGGAGCGCTCCCATCACGATTCGCCCCCGGCAAGTCCAGTTCCCCACCCACATCCCGCGTCCTCCGGGAGGAACAACCATGACCCGACGAAGACTGGCGATCCTCGCCACCGCTGCGACACTGCTGGCCGGCAGCGCAGTGGTCACCGCCGGCCAAGCCTCGGCCGCGGCCGGCTGCCAGGTGAAGTACACGATCTCAAGCCAATGGCCGGGCGGCTTCGGCGCCGCCGTGGACGTCACGAACCTCGGCGACCCGATCAACGGATGGTCGCTGGTCTTCTCCTTCTCGGCCGGACAGACCGTCACCCAACTATGGAACGGCACAGTGGCCCAGTCCGGCTCCACCGTCACGGTGCGCAATGCCGCCTGGAACAACGCGATCGCCACCAACGGGACGGCGTCGTTCGGCTTCAACGGTTCGTGGACCGGGTCGAACCCGGTCCCGTCGTCCTTCACCCTCAACGGCGTGACCTGCACCGGCGCGGTATCCACCACCCCGCCGACCACAACGCCCACCACCACACCGACAACCGCACCCACTACGACGCCAACCACACCGCCCACCACCGCCCCGACGACTCCCCCGTCCGGCGCGCCCGTGAAGATCATGGCGCTCGGCGACTCGATCACCGGCTCGCCCGGCTGCTGGCGGGCCCTGCTCTGGCAGATGCTGCCGGCCGCCAAGGTCGACTTCGTCGGCACGCTCCCCCCGCAGGGTTGCGGCTTCACCTACGACGGCGAGAACGAGGGCCACGGCGGCTATCTGGTCACCAACGTCGCGAACCAGAACCTGCTGGTCGGCTGGCTATCCGCGACCAAGCCCGACGTGGTCATGATGCATTTCGGCACGAACGATGTCTGGAGCAACATCCCGACCTCGACGATCCTCGCCGCGTACACCACGCTGGTCGGACAGATGCGCGCGTCAAGCCCGCGCATGAAGATCCTGGTCGCCCAGATCATCCCGATGAACCCGAGCACCTGCGCCGAATGCGCCGCCCGGGTGGTCAACCTGAACGCCGCGATCCCCGCGTGGGCAACCTCCCTGACGACCGCGGCCTCGCCGATCACCGTCGTCGACCAGTGGACCGGCTTCGACGACGCCACCGACACCTACGACGGAGTCCACCCCAACGACGCCGGCAACGTGAAGATCGCCAACCGCTGGTACCCGTCCGTATCCGCCACCCTCAACTGACCATGTCCCCGGCCGCGCGGCGCCTCGCGCTCCGCGCGGCCGCCAGGATCGTGCTCCCTCTGAGTGATCGGGCGTCGGCAGCCATTCCCGTACGCCGGGGGTCGGCCACACAAGGACAGTCCGTGGCGCCCGTCGGCTTGTGGAGGCCGGCTCTCGGCCACGGCGCCACGGATCCACCTCACGGTTCGGCCATTGTGGAGGCGTCGCGGTCGGCGAGGCGGAAAACTGTCGTACCCGGCGGGCATACTGCGATCGCACCTCAAGCAATGAAAGGCGGACCGCATGGCGGAAACAGATCCGTTGGTGGTGACCTGGCGGCAGATCATCGTCGGCGACGAGAAGTCGTGGGTGCTGTTCAAGCACGGCACCTGCGTGATCCTCGTCGAGCCCGGCGACGACCTGGCCGAGCAGGCCGTGGCGGTCCTCCGCGAGTTCGGGCCGGTCCAGCCGGGCAGCCCTTCCGCGGATTTCGGCACTATCACCCTGGAGTCAGCTCCCGGTTGGGTGGTCACGGGCCACCATTCGGACGTGCTGACCTACGTCGCCCCGAGCGAGATCTCTCAGGAGGACGACAACCTCAACCTGGCGGTGGGTCTCACCGGCCGCTCAAAACGCGACCAGGACGCCCGAGACCTGACCATCACCCACATCGAAGACAAACGCACCAGTTAACTCGCATAAGAACGCCCCGATTGCAGTAAACCGGCTCGCCGGATGCACAGTGTGGCGCCCGGCGGGCCGGCAACGGCCGTATCAGCACGTCTTGCCCGGCCGGCACCCACAGGAGAGGCACCAAGCAAAGGGCCGAACAGACAGCAGAGGCCGACCAGCAGCACGGGAGTAGCAGCGCAGGGCCAAGCACACAGCAAAAGCAGTCAGCACAGGGCCAAGCAGACAGGAAAGGCCGAGCAGCAGCACCGGGCCGAGCAGTCAGCACAGGCCGAGCAGCAGCACCGGGCCGAGCAGTCAGCACAGGCCGAGCAGTCAGCACAGGCCGAGCAGTCAGCGCAGGCCGAGCAGTCAGCGCAGGCCGAGCAGTCAGCGCAGGCCGAGCAGTCAGCGCAGGCCGAGCAGTCAGCGCAGGCCGAGCAGTCAGCGCAGGCCGAGCAGTCAGCGCAGGCCGAGCAGTCAGCACAGGCCGAGCAGTCAGCACAGGCCGAGCAGTCAGCACAGGCCGAGCAGTCAGCACAGGCCGAGCAGTCAGCACAGGCCGAGCAGTCAGCGCAGGCCGAGCAGTCAGCACAGGATGCGGACAGGGCCGGCACACGCAGGCCGAGCGGGTCAGATCAGCGGGACGGAGGGGTCGTCGGTGGCGCCGGCGTCAGCCGTGTCCTCGACTGAGCAGAGGCGCCAGTGCTTGTCGGCTCCGAGGTTGAGGGTCACCTCCAGAGCGGACTGCGGGTAGGCGCCGAAGGTGCTGATCGTCTTGCCGTTGGCGCGGCTCACCACCGGCTCGGCCGGACGGGAGGCGATCACCTGCAGGACCACCTGGCTGCCGGTCCCCAGGGGCAGGCTGGACGCGGGCGCCGGGGACGGACCGAGCACGCTGGTGATCGTGGCCGGAGCGGTCTTGACGTAGGTGCGGCTGCCGAGCAGGCCGGCGATCTGGTCGCTGAGCAGGTTCGCGGCGGCGCAGCCGGGGGTGGCGACCGTGCCGACCAAGGCCGGGTTGGGGTTGGCGAGCAGCCATTGGCCGTAGGCGGAGAGCGAGGTGAGGATCGGCGTCCAGGAGGTGCCGGTGTTGCGGAGCGTGGGCGGGGCCGAGGTCGCCTTCGGGATCGCGATGGTGATGACCCGCATCGGGCTGGGCGACACCTTGACCGAGGGGGCCGGCTTGGCGACGGCCATGGTGCCGGTAGTGGTGCCGACCGTGGCGGCGCAGCCGCTCAGTGCGGCCACTGCGGCGAGTCCGAGCAGGGCAGGGTGAGCGCGCATGGCACCCGTATCGGTCGCGCCGTCCCCGACCTGAGGACGCGGCTAGCAGCCCACCCGGTCAGCCGCGCACCCGGTCAACCGCGCACCCGGTCAACCGCGCAGACGGTCAACCGCGCAGACGGTCGCAGCCGTGGGAGAGCGAGCGCCGGCGCGAGGAAAAACGGGCCTGCGAGCGCAGGGAGAACAGAGAACCGGACGGCGAGCGCCGGAGGGAGCGAGAACCGGGCTGCGAACGCGCGGACGACAGCAAACCGGGCTGCGAACGCTCGGACGACAGCAAACCGGGCTGCGAACGCGCGGACGACAGCGAACCGCAGCGCGAACGCTCGGACGACCGCGAACCGGAGCGCGAGCGTTGACGGGAGAGGAAATCGGACGGCGAGTGGCGGTGGGCAAGGGAGCGGGCGCGGGACCGGAGCAGCTCCAGGCCGATCGGGATGGCTGAGGCGGTGACTATGCCGAGCAGGCCCAGCGCCGTCGTCAGCTGGCGTGGGTCGAGAGCAGTCATGGCGGCCCAACCTATAAGCGCGCACCTGAAGATTCGTTGAATGGTAGGGGCAGCCGGATCCGCATCGCTGCGCCCTCGGTCAGGTCGTCGACGGTCAGGGTGCCGCCGTGGGCCTGGACTATGTCGCGGGCGATCGACAAGCCGAGGCCCGTGCCGCCGCCGGCCCGGGAGCGGCTGTCGTCCAGACGGACGAAACGGTCGAAGATGCGGTCGCGGTCGGCGGCGGAGATCGGTGGGCCGTCGTTGCCGATCACGATCTCGGCCCAGTGGTCGTGGGTGCCGACGGTGATCGTCAGGCAGTGTGCGGCGTGCCGGGCCGCGTTGTCGACCAGGTTGCGGACCACTCGCAACAGCGCGTCGGCGTCGCCGGTCACCCGGACCGGCTCGACGGCAGCGCGTACCGCAAGCTCTGGTTTCATCTCCGCCAGGCGTTCGTGTTCCGTGTAGGCCAGGTCGTCGAGATCGACGTCCTGGCGGTGCAGCCGCAGCTCGTCGTTGTCCACCCGGGCGAGCAGCAGCAGGTCCTCGACCAGGCGGGCCATCCGCGCGCTCTCGGTACGGATCCGCACCACCGACCGCGCCGCCGGCGACGGCAGTTCGGCCGCCTCCAGCAGGTCCGCGTTGGCCTGCACGGTGGCCAGCGGGCTGCGCAGCTCGTGGCTGGCGTCGCCGACGAAACGGCGCTGGGCCGCCGAGGACGCCTCGATCCGGTCGAGCATGGTGTTCATGGTCGAGGCCAGTGCGGCGATCTCGTCGTCGGCGGCCGGGACCGGCAGGCGCTCGTGCAGGTTGCGGGAGGTGATCGACGCGGCCTGGCGGCGCATCGCCTCGACCGGGCGCAGGGTGCGGCCGACGAACAGGAACGCGGCGCAGCCGGTGGCCAGGGTCAGCAGCGGCAGGCCGAGCAGGAGCGCCACGATCAACGCACCGATCGCGTCGTCGACCGTGTCCATCGACTCGGCCACCAGGACTGTACGGGCGCCGGCCGAGGTGGTCACGCCCTCGGCGACGATCCAGAACGGCTCGTCGTGGTCGCCCGGCAGGCGCCGCTCCTCCTTCGACCGGGCCCCCGCCGACGGCCGCATCGACGAGATCGCGCTCTGCCCGGCCAGGGCGTCCGACGCGCCCACCACCGCGCCGGACGGGTCGACCACCTGGACCACCGTGCGGTCGCGGGCCGACGGGCGCAGCAGGGTCGGCAGGTCCGACCCGGCCTTCAGCGCGGCGGCGACCTGGGCGGCCCGGTCGTTGGCCGCGGTGCCGATGTTCTCCCGCAGGATGCTGCGCGCGGTCACCAGCAGCACCACCCCGGCCAGCAGCGAGACGATCGCGACGACGACCGCCGCGGCGAGGGCGGACCGCAGCCGTACGCCCAGGCGGCGGCGGACGGAGACGAGCATGGCCGCCACGGTATCCGCGGCACGGCTCGCCGCGCCGGGTCCTTCAGCACATTTTCAGCAGGACTGGGGTCACGCTTGACGCATGCGGATGCTGGTGGTGGAGGACGAGGTCGGCCTGGCCGAGACGCTGCGGGACGGGCTGACCGGTGCCGGGTTCGTCGTCGACGTGGTGCACGACGGGGTCGACGGGCTGTGGCAGGCCACCGAGACGCCGCACGGGGCGTACGACGTGATCGTGCTGGACATCATGCTGCCGGGACTGAGCGGCTACGAGGTGTGCCGGCAGTTGCGGGCGCGGGAGGTGTGGACCCCGATCCTGATGCTGACCGCGAAGGACGGCGAGTACGACCAGGCCGACGCGTTCGACCTGGGCGCCGACGACTATCTGACCAAGCCGTTCTCGTTCGTCGTGCTGATCGCCCGGCTGCGGGCGCTGATCCGGCGCGGCGCGCCCGAGCGGCCGGCCGTGCTCGCCGCCGGCGACCTGTCGCTCGATCCCGGCCAGCGGAAGGTGTGGCGCGGCGGTGAGGCGGTCGCGGTGACCCCGCGGGAGTTCGCGATGCTCGAGTTTCTCCTGCGGCACCAGGGTCAGGCGGTCACCAAGCGGGCGATCCTGGAGAACGTCTGGGACGCGCACTTCGCCGGCGACCCGAACATCGTCGAGGTCTACATCGGCTACCTGCGCAAGAAGATCGACCATCCGTTCGGCCGGGCATCGATCGAGACCGTGCGCGGCGCCGGCTACCGGATCGTGCCCGACGGGGGATGAACCGCACCCGAACGGCCACGACCTAGGCATTCAGCAAATTCTTAGGTTCACGTCACCAGAGTGTCGGCGTGTGGTTCCAGGTCTCCCCTGAGATCGATGCGGTGCTGGACTCCACCGCCGCCGATCTCGCCTACGTCGTCTACGCCATCGCCGGTGTCGTCGCCGTGCTGGCTCTGCGCCGGCGCCGCGTCCGGCCGGTCGTCCTGCTCGCCGCCGCCCCGCTGGTCGCCTACGGCCTGGCCCGCGGCCTCGCGCACCTCGACCAGCATCGAACGGTCCCGCCGGCCACGGCCGCATTTGCCATCGCGTACGCCATTCTCCTGTTCTTCGACCGTCGCGTCGGCCTGGCGCTCGCCGCGGGCGCGGTCGTGGTCGGCCTGGATCACCCGAGCGACATGGCCGTGGCGGCGGCCATCGCCTCGCTCGCGGTGTTCGTCGTGCACCTGGGCGGCTCCCTGGTCGTCGTGAAGGAGAACCGCGACAGGGTCAGGCTGCCGGGTCCCGGCGCCGCAGGATGACCCAGCAGGCCGCCACGCACCCCGCGATCCAACCAGCCTGAACGGCGACCCCGAGCATGAGCCCGGACGCCCCGGCCGGGTCGAACAGCCCGACCCAGTTCTGCCAGTAGTGCACCGGCAGCGCCACCGCGAGCGCATGCAGGCCGGACTGGCCGTTGAGGATGCTCGCCACCACGACGAACCCGACCGACGCGGCCAGGGCCTCGGCGCCGCGCGGCAGCAGCAGCCCGAGGGTCAGCGCGATCGCCGCCATCGCGAGCAGGCACAGCAGCGTGTAGCCGGTGGCCGCGAGGACCCGGCCGGTCGTCTCGCCGGTGCTGAGGTTAGGCGCGCCGATCACGTGGAACGGGTGCCAGCCGAAGATGATCGAGCCGACCGCGAGCCCGGCGGCGAGGACGCAGCCGAGGGCGGCGCCGGTCGCAACGGCGGCGGCCGCGAGCTTGGCCGCCAGCAGGCGGGCCCGGGTGACCGGCGCGACGTAAAGGTAGCGCAGCACGCCCCAGTCCCGGTCGGCCGAGGCGATCGCGGTGGCCAGCAGCGCCACCACGATCGGCAGCAGCAGCGGGCCGGCGAACTCCAGGCCGGCCATGTCGTGGTTCAGCGCCGAGTACGGCGACGCCCCGAACAGGCCGCCCTGGTTGCCGTTGCGGTGCCCGGCCGAGGAGGCGAACGACACCCCGGCGGCCACCGGGATCGCGGCCAGGCCGAGCAGCGCGATCAGCGTGCGCAGCCGCATCAGCTGGGCGGTGAGCTCAACGCGCAGCACGGCCGCTCCCCTCGATCAACGCCTCGACGCGCAGCACGGCCGCTCCCCTCGATCAACGCCTCAACGCGCAGCACGGCCGCTCCCCTCGATCAACGCCTCAACGCGCAGCACGGTCGCTCCCCTCGATCATCGTGAGGTAGGCGTCCTCGAGCGACCCGACCCCGCCGAGCAGGTCGTCGAGCGCCCCGGCGGCGACCAGCGTCCCGCGGTTCATCACGACGAGATGGCTGGCCAGCATCTGCACCTCGGCGAGCTGGTGGCTGGAGATCAGCACGGTCGCCCCGGCGGCGGCCCGGGCGGCGAGGTGCCGGCGCAGCGCCCGCACCTCGGCCGGGTCGAGCCCGGTGGCCGGCTCGTCCAGCACCAGCACGTCCGGTTGCCGCATCAGCGCCTGGGCGAGCGTCAGCCGCTGCTTCATGCCCATCGAATAGCCCTTGACCCGGCGGTCGAGCGCCGCGCCCAGGCCGGCCAGGTCGAGCGCGTCGTCCAGCCCGGGCGGCGGCCAGTCCCGGCCGGCCGCCTGCCACAGCAGCCGCAGGTTGGCGGCGCCGGTCAGGTGCGGCACGAACGCCGGTCCGTCGATCAGCACGCCGACCCGGCGCAGCACCGGCGCGCCCAGGCTCACCGGACGGTCGGCGATCCGCACCGCGCCGGCGTCCGGGCGGGACAGCCCGACCAGCATCCGCATGGTCGACGTCTTGCCGGCGCCGTTCGGGCCGAGCAGCGCGCAGATCTGGCCGGGCGAGACCGCGAAGCTCAGCCCCTGTACGGCCGGTCGCCGTCCGTACCATTTGGACAACTCCTCAGCCTGGATCATGACGCGGCCCGCAGCTGGCGACGGCCGGCCACCCCGGCGAGCACGGTCGCCGCGCCCAGCGCCACCATCAGGCCGAGCCAGCTCGGCAGCAGCGGCGTCGCGAGGAAGCCCAGGCCGCCGGTCGAGCGGACCTGCAGTCCCCAGATCAGCGCGGCCACCGTGGCCAGGGCCATGCCGCCGGTAACCGTGATCAGCGCGACCGGCCGCAGGCGCGGCGGCTGCTCGGCCGGCACCCGGCGCAGGACGGTGCCGGCGGCCCAGGCCGTCGCGGCGACCACCGCGATCCCGGCCGCCGCCAGCAGCAGGAAGCCGGGCGGGCCGCCGATCGCCGACGCCACACCCAGGACACCGAACCAGAGGGCCGTGCCCGCGAACGGCACGGCCACGTACTTCCATGCGCCGGCGTCGCGACCGCGCAGCAGCGCCATCCCGCTGGGCGCCGCCGCGGCCACCAGGGCCAGGAGCGCCACTCCCGCCGCCAACACCACGATGGTGTACGCCGTCCGCCCGGCCCCGGCGATGTCCTCGGCGAGCTTGGCGAACCCGATACCGGCGACGGTGAACAGCCCGGCCGCCCACACGGCGACCGTCATCGGTGCGGCATTTCTCATCAGCACACCTCCGTGGGCGCGGACCGCGCCGCGCAGCGAGTCGGCGATCAGCCCGGGGCGGCGGTGGATCCGCAGGTCGCACAGCAGCTGGGCATACTCGTCGCCGTACCGGCGGCGCCACCCGGCCGGGTAGCAGGCGACCAAGACCCGAACCAGCCGGCCGTCGCCGCTCACGCCGTTTCCACCCGCAGCCGGCCCAGGCTGAGCGCCGCTCACGTCGTTTCCACCCGCAGCCGGCCCAGGCTGAGCGCCGCTCACGCCGTCTCCACCCGCAGCCGGCCCAGGCTGAGCGCCGCGAGCTTTCGCATCCGCGTCGCCTGGGCGGACAGTTCGGCGGCGCCGGCCGCGGTCAGCCGGTAAGGCCTGCGCCGCCCCTCGGCCGGCAGCCCCTCGATCAGCCCGCGCTCCTCGAGGCGGGCCAGCGCCGCGTACAGCGTGCCCGGGCCGAGGGTCACGCCGACCTCGGCGGCGATGTCCGTGGTGATCGCGTAGCCGTGCTTCTCGCCGTCGGCGAGGCTGGCCAGCACCAGCAGGCCGGGCTCCGCCCAGCGACCGAGTTCGTCAGCCATCCCGTACTCCGTTCCGCGTTATAACGCCGAACGTACTACGCGGGACGTAATAAAGCTAGGCGGCCAGCGCCTCCGCCGGGCCGGCCTCGACGATCCGATTGCGCCCGGCGCGCTTCGCCTCGTAGAGCGCCTTGTCGGCGCGGGCGGTGAGCGCGTCCGAGGTCTCGGCCCCGTTCCAGAGCGCGATGCCGGCCGAGAACGTCTGCCCGAGCGGGGTCGCGAGCCGCATCCGGTCGACGATCTCGGAGGCCTGCTCGACGGTCGCGTTCGGGAGCATCACCACGAACTCCTCGCCGCCGTACCGGGCGAGGTGGTCCGCGGTGCGCAGCTGGTCCTGCCAGGCGGCCGCCGCCTCCTTCAGCAGCCGGTCACCGGTCAGGTGCCCGTACGCGTCGTTGAAAAGCTTGAAATGGTCGATGTCGATGATCGCGACGGTCAGTGGGTCGCGGGTGCGCCGGATCCGCTCGATGGTGCGCGGCAGCTCGATGTTCCAGGCGCGCCGGTTCGGCAGCCCGGTCAACTCGTCGGTGATCGCCAGCTCGCGGACCTTCTCGGTCTGCACGTCCAGCTGCCTGATCAGCTGCGACATCCGGGTCACCACCAGCAGGGACAGCGCCACGCAGCCGAGCGCGATGGAGAGCACGTCGTCGCCGCGCACCCGGTGCAGGACCGATTGCACGACCAGCAGCCCCGGCCCGACCAGCGACGCCACGGTGAGCGCCAGCAGCAGCGGCCGGCCGATCCGCCACGAGCGCGGCGCGACCGGGCGAGACAGCGAGCGCATGTCGGGGTGGGCCGCCGCCGCGCCGAAGCACAGGAACCCGGCCAGGAACACCACGCTGAGCAGCTTGTGCGCCATCGGGCCGGGCTCCCAGGCCACCTGATTGATCGCCGCCCAGGCGACGTCGCCGGCCAGGAAGCACAGCAGCGCGGCACAGACCAGGCGGAACGCGGCGTTGCGGGCGCTGCCGCTGATCATCAGGCGGACGGTCATCGCCAGCAGCACGATGTCGCCGACCGGGTAGGCCACGCTGATGATGTGGCCGAACAGCCCGATCGACTCGTCGGCCGCGGCCGGCTTGACCATGAAGATCCAGGCGAGCAGGCCCAGGCCGGTGGTCATCGTGGTGGCGTCGAGCAGGCTGGCCCAGTCGCGGTGCGGGGTGCGCTTCCAGATCAGCAGCAGCATGCCCATCGCCACGGCCGGGTAGAGCGAGAGGTACGCGGCGTCCGCCCAGGACGGGAAGCCCCACTCGGTGTTGGTCCGGGTCAGGATCCACTCGACGAGGATGCCGCTGGAGTTGCCGAAGACGCCGAGCGCGAACAGCCACCACGTCACCGACATGGGCGGGCGCCGGTGCCGGATGCCCGCCACGATCATCCCGGCCGCGTACCACCCGATGGCGACCTGCCAGATCATCTGCAGCGTGCTGCCGTCCGGCACGAGGAAGTATCCGGTCAGGGCCAGGGCCGCGACGGCCAGGTGGAAACGCATCAACCGGCTACCCATGGTCCCGCTTCCTCGCCGTCGGCTGCACGCAATCCATGGCAGTCGGCCGGGGTTGCGCGACGGCTGCCCGGCCGGGTTCAGTTCGGGTGCAGCGCGACGGCGCGGGTCGCCCGCACGGCGCCCAGGCGGACGGCGCGCTCGGCCGTCCACCGGTCGGCGCGCAGCCGGGTGGTCGGCATCGAGATCGCGACCGCGCCGACGAACCGCCCGGCCGCGTCCGTCACCGGCGCCGCCATGCAGCTGAGCCCGGACTGGAACTCGTCCACCTCGACCGCCAGGCCGGTGTCGTGCACCTGGCGCAGCTGGCGGGAGAGCAGCGCCCGGTCGGTCACCGTGGCCGGCGTCACCCGCGGCGTGCCGGTGTGGTCCAGCAGCGCCTCCCGGTCGGCCGGCGCGAGCGTGGCCAGCATCAGCTTGCCGAACGCGGTCGCGTGCGGCGCCTGATGGAAGCCGATGCCGATCGGCCGGATGCGGGGATGCTTCGGGCACTCGGCGACGTGCGCGACGATCATCTCGGCGTCCCGCAGGGCCGCGTAGTACGCCGCGGCCTGCGCCTGCTGGTGCACGACCTCGGCGACCCGCTGCACCGCGGGCGGCACCGCGATCTGCCGGTACAGGCCGCGGGCCAGGTCGTCGACCCGGTGACCGAGCGCGTACGCGTGCTCTTCGGGAAGATGAACCAGGTAGCCACCCGTGACCAGGGTGGTCAGCAGGTGGTAAGTCGTAGGGAGGGTGAGACCGAGCGACCGGGCGACGTCGCGGGCCGGCACCGGACCCGGCGAGGCGGCGATGTGGTCGAGTACGCACATCGCCCGTTCCACCGACTGGAGGTGACCAGCGCCCTTGCCGCTCATGCACCCAGCGTCCGTCCGCGCCGCCGGGGAGGGAACCCCGATGGCTGATCGCGCGAAAGGCGAACAACGATGATCTTCATTACCGCCAAGTTCCTGATCAAGCCGGAGCACGCCGAGCAGTGGCCGGAGATCGCCGGCCCGTTCACCCGGGCCACCCGCGGCGAGGCCGGCTGCCTGTGGTTCGACTGGTCGCGCAGCCTGGACAACCCGCAGGAGTACGTGCTGGTGGAGGCGTTCCGGGACGGCGACGCGGGCGCGGCGCACGTCGGTTCGGCCCACTTCAAGCAGGCCCAGCAGGACCTCCCCCAGTACCTGGTGGCCACCCCGAAGATCATCAGCCAGACCGTCGGCCAGGACGACTGGTCCGAGCTCGGTGAGCTGGCGGTCAGGTAGGACCTCAGTCGTAGTGCTGGAAGCGCCGCCACAGCGCGGGCCACGGCTCCCGTGGCCCGCGGCAGACCCGGACGGTGACATCGCCCTGCTCCTCGTTCTCCACGCCGACCCGGTTGTCCAGCTCGCGCATGGTCTCGCAGGTCGCGAAGGCGCCCTCGAGGAAGGGCTGGTCCAGGCCGACGACGACCGCGACGGTCGCGGAGTCCGGCGGCGGGCCGTAGTTGTAGAGCTCGTTGTGCCCGCTGTAGACCGCCGGTAGGTGGTAGCGGGGGCCGTACTTGTCCAGCGCGCCCGCCTCGCCATAGTTCGCAGTCAGCAGCACGGCGTGGGCTCGTTCGGCGGCGGGCAGGCCGGCCACGATCTCGGCCACCTCGCGCACGTAGACCGGCCAGCCGATCTGGTCGCCGACCACCGAACTGGCCGCCGGCACGCCGGTCGAGCCCACCGAGGTCACCGGGATCAGCGGCAGTGCCACCACCAGCGTCGCGGCGGCCGACAGCACCACGGCGGCGACCGGCCAGGCCCAGCGCGCGCGGCGGCGACCGGCCCAGCGCGCGACGACGACCGAGCCGGCCGCAAACAAGAAGATCAACAACCCGACCGGATAGTACGGCTGACCGCCGCTCACCAGGGTCAGAACGCACGCCACCAGGTACGCCCAGGCCAGCGCCCGCACCGGCCGCCAGGCCTCGTCGCGCAGGACCCGGACGAGCCCGATGATCCAGATGGCGGACGGGCCGACCAACGCGAGCTGCAGCGGGACGAAGGTCACCCGGTCGTCGTGGCCCTTGTTGCGGGCGATGGCGCGAGCCATCTCCAGCTGCGGCCAGCCGTGGGTGATCTGGTAGACGATGTTCGGCGCGGCCAGCAGCAGGGCGATCGCCAGGCCCGCCCACAGCCACGGCTCACGGAGCTCGCGCCGCGGCCCTGCGATCAGCAGTCCGGCCACCAGAGCGACCAGCAACAGCGCGACGAGCTGTTTGTTGTACGACCCGAGCCCGGCGGTGACGCCGACGGCGAGCCACCAGCGGGGCCGGCCGCGCAGCAGGGCCCGACCGGCGAACAGGATGGTCAGCAGCCAGAACACCACGTCGACGGTCGCGGTCGCCAGCGTGTGCCCGAGCAGGACCGCGCCGGTCGTGGCCAGGCCGGCGGTGGCCAGCACCTGCGCGGCCCGGCCCCCGCCCAACTCGCGAACGATGAGCGCGACGACGACCACGGCGGCGGCGGCGGCGGCGCAAAGGATCGCCGGAATCCGGAAGGCCACCAGGTTGTCGCCGAAGACGGCGGTGCTGACCCGGCCGAGCAGCGGCGTCAGCGGCGGCTCGTCGACATAGCCCCACGACAGGTGCCGGCCGAGGATCCGGAAGTACAGCTCGTCGCGGTGGTATCCATATCGGCCGGCGGTGGCGGCGAGCAGCACGACGCAGACGCCGGCCACGGCCGCGACAGGGCCGGCCGCGAACCGCGGCAACGGGTCGCGCACTTCCATTGCAGTTCCCCCCATGACGACAGCGGGGGAACCGTACCGCTAAGGCTCGGCGCGCGTCAGCCCGTACCGGGTCTCCAGCAGGCCCCGGCAGAGACCGGCGTTACCGTCGATGCTGACCCGGACGGTTCGCGCGAAGCGCAGCCACCCGGGCAGCGCCTCGGGGGTCAGCGGCGCCCCGGTGTCATCACACAGGGCGTAGTCGCTGCTGATCCCGAGCCGGGCCCGGCGACGCACGACGGCGGCGGCCGCGTCCGGCGCCTGCCGTGCCGCCTCCGCCAGGGACAGCCGGGACAGGTCACCGCTCAACCGGCGGGCCAGCCGATCCTGAGCCGCCACGTGCGCCTTCCGGTCGAAGATCAGGCGCAGCGAGGACAGCGACGGATCGGTGCCGTCGGTGTCGAACGCCGCGTCGAAGGCGGCCGCGTTGATCTCCTCCGACGCGAAGTGATCGAGCAGCACCACCGACACCGGGCCGGCGTCCGGGAGCGCGGACACCGCGTCCCGGGCGTCGGCCACCATCAGCCAGGCGAAGTTCGGCGCGCAAAAGTACGTCGGCAACCGCAACTGCACCCGGACCGGCGCCACCCGCACCGACGCCACGAAGCCGAGGTCGGTGATCGGGCGGTCCAGTTCGGGGTCACGCACCCCGGACAGGGCCGCCCACACCTGCGACGATGTCGGGCTCATGCGGTGGTCGCCGCCGGCGCCGGGGTCGAGCCGATCGCCGATCCGCCGCCGGGGTCCGCGATGTCCAGCTCGCCGGGCACCTTGAGGTCGTAGAGCCGGGCCGCGTTCAACCCCAGGATCTTCTTCTTGATCGTGGGAGTCAGCACCCCGTACTCGCCCTGCATGTCCTCCGGGATCTGGAAGTCGACGAACTTCTCGATCAGCCACTTCGGCTGCCAGATCGCGTAGTCGCTGCCGAACAGCAGGCGGTTCTCGTCGAGCCAGTACAGCAACTCGCCGATGATCTGCGCGAAGTACCGCGGCCGGGAGTGGATGAACGGCATCGCCACCGCCAGCCCGCCGTACACGTTCGGCTCCTGGGTGGCGATCCAGCAGAAGTCCTCGAGCCGCGGCAGCCCGACGTGCTCGACGATGAACCGCAGCCCCGGGAACGCGGTCGCGGCGTCGTCCACATCGGCGACGTCGAACGCGTCCCGGTTCATCGGGTAGACCGTCGGGCCCTTGTGCACATGGATGTTGCGGATCCCGAGCGCCTCGCACCTCTCCAGATACCGGTACGCCCACGGGTCGCTCAGCTTCCAGCCCTTGCTGTCGCCCTTCCACTCGGCCGTGTAGAGCTTGACCCCGCGCAGCTGCCAGCGCTCGTGCAGACGCTCCAACCGCTCCAGCCCGGCCTCGCCGTCCCGCGGGTCGAAGCGCCCGTTGACGATGAACCGGCCCGGGTTCCGCTCGGCGATCTCCCCGTTCTGCTGCGTCGTGTTGAAGCCGTTCACGTACCAGTCGCTCAGATAGGTCGACTGCAGGATCGCGACGTCGTCGTAGCCCACCTCGAAGAGATCATGCAGAAGGCGCTCCTCGGGGTACCGCTCGAACTCCTCGAGGGTCCAGCGGTACGACTCCGGCGACAGGTTCGAGTGGTAGTCGTAGAAGCACTTGATGAAGCCCTCGCCGTACCGGTTGATCTGGTTGGCCGGGCTGCCGTCCCAGAAGTGCGTGTGCCCGTCCACCACGAAGTAGCTCTGTCCGTCCTTGCTGTACATCAGGGCACCAGGATCCCGCGTCCCTGCAGGCGCCCGGCCTCCAGATCGTCCATGGCCTCGTTCACCGCGGTCAGCGGGTAGGTCCGGGTGTGCAGGGTGACCTTGCCCTGGGCGGCGAGCGTCATCAGCTCGTCGAGGTCGTTGTAGGACCCGACCAGGTTGCCGATGATGTTGCGCTCGGTGGAGATCAGGTCGATGGTCGGGATGTCCACCGTCCCGCCGTAGCCGATCACGAAGTAGCTGCCCGCGCGGCGGGTCAGCGTCAGGCCGACCTTCTCGGCGCCCTGCTCCCCGACGAAGTCGAGCACCACGTGCGCGCTGTCCACCAGGTGGTCGGTGCGGTCGGTGACCTCATGCGCCCCCAGCGACCGGGCGAGCTCGCGGGCGGCCGGGTTGGGGTCGACCACGACGACCCGGGCGGCGGTCATCGCGAGCAGGCACTGGACGCCGATGTGGCCGAGCCCGCCGGCTCCGATCACCACACAGGTGGTCCCCGGGTACAGCAGCGGCACCGCCTTGCGCACCGCGTGGTAGGCGGTCAGCCCGGCGTCGGCGAGCGCGGCGACGGCCGCCGGCTCCAGGCCGTCGGCGAGCTTGACCACCGAGCGGGCGCTGGTCAGCAGGTATTCGGCCATCCCGCCGTCCGAGTCGATGCCCGGGAAGCGGGAGTTCTCGCAGTGCACGTCGTCGCCGGAGCGGCAGGGCCGGCACAGCCCGCAGGTGACCAGCGGGTGCAGGATCACCGCGTCGCCGGCGGCGACATTGGTGACCGCGCTGCCCACCTCGCGCACCCAGCCGGCGTTCTCATGCCCGATCGTGTACGGGAGCTGCACGCCGGACTTCTCGGCCCATTGCCCCTCGACGATGTGCAGGTCGGTGCGGCACAGCCCGGCCGCGCCGACCTGGACCAGCACGTCGAGCGGCCCGGTCACGCGCGGCTCGGGGACCTCGTCGACGGACGGGCGCTTTCCGTAGGAGTGAACCCGGACGGCCTTCATCGGCCTCGCCTCCTTGCAGGGTCGGTGTCTCCCGACCCTGCAAGGAGCGGCAGTCAGTGCGTTAGTTCGGGTTCAGATGCTGACAACGCCGGCGGGGTCCCGGACTCGGCGCCGGGCTCGTCGGGCACCTGGGCGAGCTTGCTCGGCCACCACATGTGCCGGCCGATGTCCAGGTTGAGCGCGGTGACCAGCACCGAGCGGACGATCAGCGTGTCCAGCAGGACGCCGAACGCCACGGCGAAGCCGATCTCGGCGAACGCGACCAGCGGCAGGCTGGCGAGCGCGGCGAACGTGCCGGCCAGCACGATACCGGCCGAGGTGATCACGCCGCCGGTGGCGGCCAGGCCGATCACGGCGCCGCGCCGGGTGCCGTGCGTCCGCGCCTCCTCCCGCACCCGGGTCATCAGGAAGATGTTGTAGTCGATGCCCAGGGCGACCAGGAAGACGAAGACGAACAGCGGGAACGAGGTGTCCTCGCCGGCGAAGTGGAAGATGTGCCGGAAGACCAGCGCGCTGACGCCGAGTGCCGCCGCGAACGACAGCACCACGGTGGCGATCAGGATCACCGGCGCCACGATCGCCCGCAACAGCAGGCCGAGGATCACCAGCACGACCAGCAGGACGAGCGGGATGATCAGCTTGTTGTCGTGCCGGTTGGCCGCGTTGATGTCGACCATCATGGCGGTCGTGCCGCCCGCCTTGGCGTTCGCGCCGGGCACCGCGTGCACGGCGACGCGCACCCGTTCGACGGTCGCCTGGGCGGCCTTGCTGTCGGGCGCGGCGGTCAGCGTGCCGTCCAGCCGCACCAGGTTGCCCTTGACCATCGGGTCGGCGACCGCGCTGATCCCGGACACCGCGGCGAGCGCCTGACGCACCTGGTCGGCCTGGGCCGCGTTGGCGATCACCGTGACCGGCTGGCCCTGACCGGCGGCGAAGTGCCGGGCGAGCGCCTCCTCGCCGGAGACCGAGGGCTGCTTGGTGGTGAAGCTGTCGGCCGTGGACAGGCCGTTCGCGTTGAGCTGGAACAGGCCGAGGGCCAGCGCGCCGAGCGCGGCGGCGGTGCCGATCCAGACGATCCGCGGGCGGTGCGCGATGCGGCCGCCGAGCCGGGCCCAGAAGCCGGTCGCGGTCGGCTCGGCCGTGCCGTACCTCGGGCGGGCCGGCCAGAACAGCCAGCGCCCGAAGATGACCAGCAGCGCCGGCAGCAACGTGATCATGGCGAGCAGGCCGACCGCGATGCCGAGCGCGGCCACCGGGCCGAGCCCCGAGGTCGAGTTGAGGTCGGCGAGCGTGAGGATCGACATGCCGATCGCGACGGTCGCGGCGCTCGCGATGATCGCCGGCCCGGCCCGGTGCAGGGCCAGCATCATGGCCTCGTGCCGGTCCTCGTGCTTGCGCAGCTCCTCCCGGTACCGGGCGATCAGCAACAGCGCGTAGTCGGTGCCGGCGCCGAAGACCAGCACCGTGAGGATGCCGGCACTCTGCGCGTTCACCACCAGGCCGGCGTGCTCGGCGAGCAGGTAGATCACCGATTGCGCCGTGGTCAGCGCCACGCCCGCCGTGATGATCGGCAACAGCCACAGGACCGGACTCCGGTACGTGACCAGCAGGATCACAGCCACCACGATCAGCGTCGTGTACAGCAGGGTCCCGTCGATGCCCTGGAACGCCGACGCGGAGTCGGCCGCGTTCCCGGCCGGACCGGTCAGGTAGACCACCATCGCGGCCGAGCCGTTCGTCACGGGCAGGCTGTTGTTCGCGATGGTCTTGAGCGAGGCGACGGTGTCGGCGATCTTCTCCCAGCCGGCCGCGTCCACCTTGATCGGCACGATCGTCTGCAGGGCCTGCTTGTCCTGCGCCGGGATCGGCCCGGTCACCTGACCCGACACGCCGTCCACGGTCGCGAACGCCTTCGCGTCGGCGGCCGCCTTGGCCTGGTCGGCGGCGGTGATGCCGCCGGTGCGCTCGTAGACGATCACCGCCGGGGCGATGTCGTCCGGCGCGAACTGCTTCTGCAGGTCGGCCACCTGGGTCGCCTCGGCGCCGCTGGGCAGCCAGGCCGAGTTGTCGTTCTTCTCGACCCCGCTCAGCTTGCCCGCCAGCGGACCGGCGATCGCGAGCACGACCACCCACAAGGCGAGCACGATCCACTTCGACCAGCGGCCACAGACCAGCCGCGCTATCCCACCCGTTGCCATTGCCGCGTCGCCCCCCGACGTTCGATGGTGCTTTCGGCGGAAGGGTATGCCGGGCGTTGCGAAGGCCCCAACCCTGAATTCGCCAAGCTCAGGGTTTTCTCAGGGAAGAGTTGTCCAGGTCACTGTCGGATGGCGGGCAGCACCGTTCCCCTGTCGGTTTCGGACAGCACGGTGAAACGGGTACCGGCATAATCGAACGGGTGACCAATTGGGAGTACGCGCGTCTGGAGTACCGCGCCGCCGGCACGCTCGGCACCGATCGCTTCATGGACTGGACGGCCACGTTCCATCACCCGGGCGGCGTGCTCCGCTGGGGCACCGACGAGCGCTTCGACGACCTGCGCCACCTCAACCGGGCGGGCGCGGCCGGCTGGCAGGCGTACGCGCGGGCCGCGATCCACGTGAAGGACGAGCCGCACCGGCTCAGCAGCGTCACGTACGCGATGAGGCGGCCGGTACCGTAGGCCGGTGGCAAAGGAACAAGGCCGGAAGCTGATCGCCTCGAACAAGAAGGCGCGGCACGACTACGCGATCCTCAAGACGTACGAGGCGGGTCTCGTGCTGGCCGGCACCGAGGTGAAATCGCTGCGCGAGGGCCGCGCGTCCCTGGTCGACGCGTTCGCCCAGGAGCACGAGGGCGAGATCATGCTGTACGGCCTGCACATCGCCGAGTACGGCTACGGCAGCTGGACCAACCACGTCCCGCGCCGCACCCGCAAGCTGCTGCTGCACCGCATCGAGATCGCGAAGATCCTCAACCAGCTGCGGGACGGGAACGGCCTGACCCTCGTGCCGTTGTCGATGTATTTCAGCAACGGCTGGGCGAAGGTCGAGCTCGGCATGGCGCGCGGTCTCAAGTCGTACGACAAACGGCAGGTCATGGCGGAGCGGGACGCCCAGAAGGAGATCGCGCGGGAGATGGGCCGACGTCTCAAGGGCCGCGCATAGCGTGATCGAGGAGGTTCCGGCGTGAGCGTACGCCTTGACTGGGAAGATCCCGGCCTGCGGGAGTGGGACTGCACCGTGGTGTGGTCCGACCCCGGCGATCCGGAGGCGGGCATCGTGCTCGACCGCTCCGCCTTCTATCCGGGCGGTGGCGGGCAGCCGCCGGACCACGGCGTGCTGCTGTGGCAGGGCGTCCGGACGCGGATCGTCGACACCCGCAAGGGCGACGACTTCTCGCTGATACCGGCGCCCGGCGACCCGATCCCGCGGGCCGGCACCAAGGTACGGGGCGCGATCGACGACGAACGCCGCAGCACGCTCATGCGCACCCACTCCGGCCTGCACATTCTGTGCGGGACGGTGTTCCGCGACTTCGGCGCGCTGGTCACCGGCGGCAACATGCAGCCCGGCGAGGCCCGGATGGACTTCAACCTCCCCGAGGTGCCGCCGGGCTTCAAGCAGAGCCTCGAGGACGCGGTGAACGCCGAGATCGCCGCCGATCGCAAGATCGTCGCGCGGGTTCTGCCGCGCGAGGAGGCCCTGCGGATCCCCACCCTGGTGCGCACCCAGGACGCGTTGCCGCCGCTGGACGAGCCGGAGATCCGGGTGATCGACATCGTCGGGCTGGACATGCAGGCCGACGGCGGCACGCACGTGGCCTCCACCGCGCAGGTCGGCCGGGTCGAGGTGGTCAAGGTGGAAAGCAAGGGCCGGCAGAACCGCCGGGTGCGGATCCGCCTGGCCCCTGCTTGACGCTGCTTACTCGCTTACACGATGCCGTACTGGACGCAGAGCGCCGCGTACCTGCCGGTGCAGAGGTCCTTCTTGCTGACGAACTTGTCGTTCACCACGACCTTGACCGAGTCGGCGGTGATCGGCTGAGGCTCCAGCAGGGCGAACGGGACGTAGGCGCCCGACTCCGGGTCCTTGATCTGGTCCTTGACCGTCGGGCGCTCGCCCTTGTAAAGCGCGATCGCCAGGTCGGCGGCGCGCTCGGCCTCCGGCCTGAGCGGCTTGTAGACGGTCATGCACTGCTCGCCGGCGAGCACCGCCTGCAGGCCCGGGACCGTGGCGTCCTGACCGGTGACCGGCACCCGGCCGGCCATGCCCTTCGACTGCAGCACCTTGATCACGGCGCCGGCCAGGCCGTCGTTCGCCGCCAGGACGCCGGCGATCTTCGGCTGCTGGGACAGCATCTGCGCGAAGATCCGGCCGCCCTCGTCGTTGTTCCAGTCCGGGACCGACTGGTCCGGGCCCTTGGTGAACGACGCCTTGTCGTACAGCGGGTTCAGGAGGTCGTCGTACCCCTTCTTGAACAGCGTCGCGTTGTTGTCGGTCGGCGACCCGTTCACCTCGGCCACGATCGGGTTCACCGCGTTCTTGTCGCGGAGGCAGTTGATCAGGCCGGTCGCCTGCAGCGTGCCGACCTTCACGTTGTCGAAGCTGACGTAGTAGTCGGCGCCGCCGTTGAGGGTGAGCCGGTCGTAGTCGATCGTCGGGATCTTCTTCTGCTTGGCCTTGTCGAGCACCTCTTTGCCGGTGTCCGAGTCAAGGTTCGCGATCATCAGCACCTTCACGCCGCTGTTGAGCATGTCGGTGGCGATCTTCACGAAGTTGGCCTTGTCGCCCAGCGCGTTCTTGATCTCGACCGGGATGTGCTGGGAGTCGAACGCCGCCTTCAGGTACTTGGGGTCGTCGTTCTTCCATCGCGTGGAGCTCTCGGTGTCCGGCAGGATGATGCCGACCCGGGCCTGGCCCGAGCCGGTGCCGGAGTCGCTGCCACCACTGGTGTCACCCGACTTGTTCGAGTCGTCACACGCTGTCATCGTGGCAGCGGCCAGGAGCCCGACCGTCGCGACCGCCAGCAGCTTCTTGCGCATTTCCGAGAATTCCTCTCAGGTGGTTCCCGACCTGTGTCGTCCGCCGAGACGTGGCCCCAAGTATCGAGCAGCGCGGCGCGCGCTCGACACGGGGTACGGCCCGGATGTGAAAGATAGTTCACAACCCGTGCGTAAGCATCGGCCGACTACCCGAAGTGCGAGCGAACCTTACGCCACCCGACGGCGTATCCACCAGAAGCAGAAGGCCACGAGAAGCGCCGAAACTACCAGGAAAGCGCCCAGTTCGCGCCATTGGAGCGGCCAGAACTTATCCGGACCGAGGTAGATCACCTTTTGTTGCAGATTCTGCGAAGCGATCCACTGCTCGCAGCCCTCCGGGCCGCCCGGCACCCCGGGGCCGCACCTGGTGGGGTCGTACGGGCCGTGCCAGGACGCGCCCGAAGATGTGACCACATCGTTGCTCAGCACCCACGCGGACTTCACCGGCGCCTGAGTTTCGATCCGGACTCGCCGCTGCGGGTCGTTGATGCTGAGGCCGATCCCGTGGATCCGGTCGGCGGTGAGGGCGCCCTGATAGGTCGTCTGCGCGACCAGGTGCGGGCGGAGGACGAACATCGACAGGAACACCGCGCCCACGACGACCACCAGGGTCACCGCCATCGCCGGCACGGTCCGGCGCATCAGCATGCCGATCGTCACCCCGGCGACGAAGGCGAACGCCGCGTACCCGATCGGCACCACCCCGCGGACCGTGAAGGTGTCCGGGCTCATCCAGTCGCCGGCCCGGTCGATCGGGCTCGCCCAGGCGGTGATCGCCCAGGTCAGCAGCCCGGCCACGACGACCGTGGCCAGGCCGATCCCGCCCAGCTTGACGGCCAGCCAGCGGCCCCGGCTCACCGTCTGGTTCCAGACCAGGCGGTGGGTGCCGGCCTCCAGCTCCCGGGCGACCAGCGGCGCGCCCCAGAACAGGCCGACCAGGGCCGGCATGACCATCAGCAGGATGCTGCCGTACTTCTGCAGCGCGCTGTACTGCGTCCCGTCGACCCGCTGGAGGAACTGATTGGCCAGTTGGTCGCAGTCGGCGGTGCAGCCCTGGTAGCCCATGTCCCGGGCCACCTGCAACAGCGATCCCCGGGTGGCCAGGAAGACGGCGGCGACCACGACGGTGACCGCGCCGCCGATCAGGGCCTGGATCCGGAACTGACGCCAGGTGAGCCAGATCATCGCTGCTTCTCCAGTACGCGGTCACGGCCGGACTGCCCGGCCTCGGTCAGGTAGGCGAGCACGAGGTCCTCCAGGTCGATGCCGTCGACGCTGAACGCCGGGTCGTCGATCGGAGCGGTGCTGCGCACCACGAGCGTCGACTGCACGTCGGTGTGCCGGGCCTGCACCACCTGGCGGCCGGGCCCGAGCGCGTCCGGGTCGATCCGCGCGCCGGTGAGCCGGTGGTGGGTGCTGAGTAGGTCCTCCACCTCGCCGGTGACCCGCACCCGGGACTGGACCAGCACGATCAGGTAGTCACAGACGCGTTCCAGGTCGGCGACCAGATGCGAGGACATGACCACGCTGGTGCCGGACTCGGCCACGTACTCCATCAGGCCCTGCAGGAACTCCCGCCGGGCGAGCGGGTCGAGCGCGGCCACCGGCTCGTCGAGCAGCAGCAGGTCGGGGCGCTTGGCGATGGCCACGGTCAGGGCGAGCTGGGCGCGCTGGCCGCCGGAGAGCTTGCCGGCCTTCTGCCGCGGGTCGAGCCCCAGCGCCTCGATCCGGCCGCGGGCGATCGCCTCGTCCCAGGACGGGTTGAGATGCGCGCCGAAGCGCAGGTGGTCCTCGACGGTCAGGCCGGCGTAGACCGGCGTGTCCTGGGCGACGAACCCGACCCGGGGCGAGCCGCTGACCGGGTCGCCGCCGAGCACTGACAGCCGCCCCGCGGTCGGCTGCAGCAACCCGCAGATCATCTGGAGCAACGTCGACTTGCCGGCGCCGTTCGGCCCGACCAGGCCGACCACGTGGCCGGCCGGGATGTCGAGCGTGCAGTCGGACAGTGCGGTCCGCCGCCCGTACTTCTTGGTCAGGTGCTCAGTCACCACCGCGCTGGTCATCGTCCCGCTCTTTCTCGGCAAAAGTGACGAAAGGTGCTCACGAACAGGGCCTCGATGCTCTCGTCGTCGAGCCCGGCGTCGCGCGCCTTGGCGAGCCAGCCGTCCAGGTCGCGGCGCAGCGGCTCGTACGCGGCGAGCTCCGACTCGCCACCGAGGGTGCGGGTCACGAAGGTGCCGAGGCCGGGCCGGGGCTGCACGAGCCCCTCGTACTCCAACTCTCGGTACGCCTTGAGCACCGTGTTCGGGTTGATCGCGACGCGGGCCACGACGTCCTTGACCGTGGGCAGCTTGTCGCCCTCCTGGAGCAGGCCCAGCCGCATGGCGTGCCGGACCTGCCGGATGAGCTGCATGTAGGGCGCGACGCCCGAGCGGGCGTCCAGGTGAAACTCGATCATCCTTACTGCCATTCCACTAGGTTCCTAGCACAATAGCAGTAAAAGATTGGCCGGAGGCAATGCCTCCGGCCCCTCTCCCAGCGAACTACCAGTTGACCGCGATGTACTTCGATTCCAGGTACTCGAGCAGCCCCTCGTGGCCGCCCTCGCGCCCGATGCCGCTCTGCTTGACCCCGCCGAACGGCGCCGCCGGGTCGCTGACCAGGCCCCGGTTCAGCCCGACCATGCCGGCCTCGATCGCCTCGCTGACCCGCAGCCCGCGCGCGAGATCCCTGGTGAAGACGTACGCGACCAGGCCGAACTCGGTGTCGTTCGCGTACCGCACGGCCTCGTCCTCGGACGTGAAGGTGACGATCGGCGCCACCGGCCCGAAGATCTCCTCGTGCAGGATCGGCGCATCGGCCGGCACCCCGGTCAGCACCGTCGGCGGGTAGTAGAACCCCGGCCCGTCCGGCCGGCTGCCCCCGATCACGGCAGTCGCCCCACCGTCGACGGCGGTCCTCACGAGCCCGTCGACCTTGGCCACGGTGTCCTCGTTCACGAGGGGCCCGACCTGCGTCTTCTCGTCGGTCCCCGGCCCGACCACCAGCCCCGCCATCCGCTCGGCCAGCCGCCGGGAGAACTCGTCGGCCACCGACGCCTCGACGTAGAACCGGTTGGCGGCGGTGCACGCCTCCCCGCCGTTGCGCATCTTCGCGATCATCGCCCCGTCCAGCGCAGCGTCGAGATCCGCATCGGCGAACACCAGGAACGGCGCGTTGCCGCCCAGCTCCATCGACGTGTTCACGACGTTCTCCGCCGCCTGGGCGAGCAGGATCCGCCCCACCTCGGTCGATCCCGTGAACGACACCTTCCGTACCCGCGGATCCTTGAGCATTTTCGAGACGACCTTGCCCGAGCTGCGCGACGGCAGCACGTTGACGACCCCTTCGGGCACCCCCGCCTCGGCCAGGATCGCCGCCATCGCGAGCGCGGTCAGCGGCGTGTCGCTGGCCGGCTTGAGGATCACCGTGCACCCCGCCGCCAGCGCCGGGCCGATCTTGCGGGTGGCCATCGCCGCCGGGAAGTTCCAGGGCGTCACCAGCACGCAGACCCCGACCGGCTGGCGCACCACCAGAATCCGGTTCGCCCCGCTCGGCGCCGTGCTGACCAGCCCCTCCCCGCGTACCGCCTCCTCCGCGAACCATCGGAAGAACTCCGCCGCGTAGGTCACCTCCCCCTTGGCGTCGGCCAGCGCCTTCCCGTTCTCCAGGCTGATCAGCTTGGCCAGCTCGTCGGCCCGCGCCGTCATCAGCTCGAATGCCCGGCGCAGCGCCTCCCCGCGCTGCCGGGGCGGGGTGGCCGCCCATCCGGGGCCGGCCGCGGCCGCCGCGTCGACGGCCGCGCCGGCGTCGCTCTCCCCGCCGTCGGCCACCGACGCGATCACCTCGCCGGTCGCCGGATCGAGCACGTCGAACCGATCCCCCGAGGAAGCAGGGACCCACTTACCACCGATGAAGAGTTCAGTTTCCACGCGTTCCAGCATCGTCCCGCTGCCCGGCTCACGCCACACTTCCGCCCCAGGACCAAAAGCCCCATATCGTACGAGGCAGACACGAGTCCCCGCCTTCCCGCCCTGCTGGTTGCCTACTCACCCTCCGCGCGGGGCCGCCGGGTTGTCCCGGCGGGTCCGGCGATCACCGTCGATTCCTGATATGCATGAGTCATGCATACCGGCAACGTCGTGGTCGCCTGGATCAACGCGGTGCAGGACCGGCTCCGGGCCCAGCTACGAGACCTCGGCGTCGAGCCGCGCGACCTGGCCGCCCTCACCCTCGTCGCGGCCTACGACGGCTGCTCGCAGGACTGGCTGCGGCCGCGCATCGAGCTCACCCAGTCCGGGACGGTGCGGCTGGTCGACCGGCTCGCCGCCCGCGGGCTGCTCACCCGGGGCGCCTCCACCGGCCGCGGGGTGCCGCTGCACCTGGCGACCGGCGGGGCGGCCCTGCTGCGAACCTGGGCCGACCGGCGCGACGCCGCGGTCGCGGCCCTGCTCGGCACGCTGCCGCCGGAGGTCCGGGCCGGGCTCGTCGAGGGTTTGCGTCAGTCGCTGCTGTCCCAGCCGCGTTTGCGCGCCCACGCGGACGCGGCCTGCCGGGTGTGCACCTGGCCGGCGTGCGGCGCGGACTGCCCGGTCGACCGCAGCGTGACGCCATGACCGCCGCACCGCCGCGCTGCCGGACCGCCGGACCGCCGGACCGCCGGACCGCAGCGTGACGCCGTGACAGCCGCACCGCCCGGCCGCGACCCGACCGCCGCACCGCCCGACCGCTGCGTGAACGCCGCACCGCGGGACCGCTGCGTGACTCCGTGAGCGCCGCGCCGGCGGCGGCCGCCCGTCTGCCCGCGTCGGTCTGGGCCGCGGGCAGTCTCAACTTCCTGGCCGGCGCCGCCGACAACATCGTCCTGCTGCTCGTGCTGTGGGCCGCCGGCCCGCGCGGCTGGACCGGCTCGGAGACCGCACTGGTGGTGCTCGCGCTGCGGCTGCCCACCCTGCTCACCGCCTCGGTCGCCGGCCGCGCCATCGACCGGTGGGGCGCACGCCGCGTCGCCGGCGCCGACCTCGCCGTCCGCTGTGTCGCGCTGCTTCTGCTGATCTGCGCCGGGGCGGCAACCGGCGCTCTCCCGCTGCCGGCGGTGGTCGCGGCCGGTGCCCTGTGCGGCGCCACCAGCCCGGCCAGCTACGCCGCGGTCCGCTGGGCGACCCCCCGCCTGGTCGGCCGGGGCCGCCTCGGGCAGGCCAACATCGTGATCGGGCTCAGCGACCAGTTGCCCCTGCTCGCCGCGGGGGTGCTGGTCGGACCGTCGTTCGAGCTGCTCGGCCCGGTGTATGCGGTCGCCGTGCCGGCCGCGCTGCTGCTGCCCGCGCTCGCCGTGGTCCGCCGGCTGCCCGCGGCGGCCACCGCCCCGTCGCCGGCCGGCCCGCCGCACGGGCCTCGGCGGCCGCCGCGCCGGGTGCTGGCGCTGATCGCCCTCTCCACGGCCTACTACCTGCTGTACGGCCCGTTCGAAACGGTCACCCCGGCGTACGTGCGCGACCGGCTCGGCGGCGACGCCGGCACGTACGGCCTCATCTGGTCGGCGTTCGGCCTCGGCGCGATCCTCTCGCTGGCCGCCGCGGCCCGTCTCGCCCGCCGTCGACCAGGCCGGGTCAACGCCATCGGTGCCGCCCTGTGGGGCGCCACCATGCTCCCGCTGCCGATCATCGGCGACGCCGGGACCGCCGCGGCGCTGTTCCTGCTGAGCGGAGCGATCTGGGGTCCATACACGACGATCGAGACCTCGGCCCTGCAACGCTGGACGGACCCGTCGGCGCACGGCGCCGTCTTCGGCCTGCAGCGCGGTCTGCTGGCCACCGCGGCCCCGCTCGGCGCGGCCGGCGGCGCGCTGCTGGCCCAGGTCGTCTCGCCGCCGCTGGTGCTGGGGGCGAGCGCCGCGGCATGCGGCGTCGCCGGGCTGGCCGCACTCGCCGACCGGGGCTTGCGGAACGCCGCCTGACCGCGTTCGGCCGGACGCCCGACGGGCACCCGGCCGCAGCACACCGGTCGTTTTGACCGGGCGGCCGGTCGGCAGGGCGCGGCGGCACCCGGCCGCAGCCCACCGTCGACCGGTCGGCAGGCCGCGGCGGCAATCGGCCACCGCGCACCCTCGTTTGGGCCGGCCCCGCGCGGGCATGCCACCGCCATGACGACACCGGGCAAGGCCAAGCTCATCGCCGACGAGTCCTCGCGGGATCTCGACGCGGGCCTCGACAAGGTCGAAGCCGGCCGGCGAGCCGAGAAGCAGGACGAAGCGCAGGCGGAGCGAGATCCCGGTGCGGAGCACGAGCCGGCCGGCCCGGACGACGCCCAGCGGCGATAGCCGACCCGTCCAGTGGAAACACCGGCGCGGCACGGCCATAAGCCCCGCGCCGGCCCGAGGCGGTCACTAAGCTGCTCCGGTGGCGAAGTATTTCGACGTGCACCCGGAGAACCCGCAGCCCCGGGCGATCCGGCAGGTGGCCGACATCGTGCGGCAGGACGGCCTGATCGTCTACCCCACCGACTCGTGCTTCGCGCTCGGCTGCCGGATGGGTAACAAGGCCGCCCTGGACCGGATCCGCGAGATCCGGCACCTGGACGACCGGCACCACTTCACGCTGATGTGCCACGACTTCGCCCGGCTGGGCCAGTTCGTACAGATCAACAACGCCTCGTTCCGCCTGGTGAAGGCGTCCACGCCCGGCCCGTACACGTTCATCCTGCCGGCCACCAAGGAGGTGCCGCGCCGGCTGCTGCACCCGAAGAAGAAGACGGTCGGCGTCCGCATCCCGGAGCACGTCGTGGTGCAGGCGCTGCTCGAGGAGCTGGGCGAGCCGCTGGTGTCGAGCACGCTGCTGCTCCCCGGTCACGACGAGCCGATGACCAGCGGCTGGGACATCAAGGAGCTGCTCGACCACTCGGTGGACGCGGTGCTCGACGCGGGCGAGTGCGGCACCGAGCCGTCCACGGTGATCGACCTGTCCGAGGGCGAGCCCGAGATCATCCGGGTCGGCGCCGGCGACGTCAGCCGGTTCGAGTAAGACGTCAGCCGGCTCGACCAAGACGTCAGCCGGTTCGAATAACCGGCGCAGACCTTGCGGACCGGGAGCATAGTGGTCCTGTGCCGAAGGAGCCCCGGGACAAACGCCGCAAATCGCCGCTGTGGGCGAAGGTCTCGCTGACCCTGGGCGCCGTCCTGGTGGTGTTGAGCGGAGGCACCATCGCGATCGCCAAGGTCGCGGAGGGCAAGGTCAACAACGCGCTCGGCGACCACAAGCTCCCCCCGGGACTCGCGGTGAAGCACGCCGAGATCAAGGGCGCCAAGAACATCCTGCTGGCCAGCCTGGACACCCGGCCCAGCTGGTCCAAGACGCACCTGGCGAGCCACACCGACTCGATCATCATCCTGCACATCGCCGCCGACCATCGGCAGGCGTACATGCTGTCCGTCCCGCGCGACACCCTGGTGGACATCCCGCAGTACAACAACGGGAAGTACCGGAACGCCGAGCACCACGACAAAATCAACTCCGCGTTCGCGTTCGGCAGCATGGGTCTCGACGGCGACGAGGCCATCACGCAGGGCATGGCGCTGCTGACCAAGACGATCCAGCAGCAGTTCGGCATCACCCCGGACGCCGAGGCGGTCGTCAACTACTCCGGCTTCACCGACATCATGAAGATCCTCGGGAAGGTCTGCATGAACGTCGACGAGAACGTCACGTCGATCCACATCGGTCACGACGCGAACGGCAAGCAGGCCGTGCCGTACATAACCGATGGCGCCGGCATCATCAAGCACAAGGTGCCGGGCGTGACCCCGAACAAGTACACCGTCGGCAACCACTGCTTCACCCCGGCCGAGGCGCTCGACTTCGCCCGCCAGCGCGACCTGCTCGCCAAGCACGACGGCGACTACGGCCGCCAGCGGCACCAGCAGCAGCTGCTCAAGGCGATCCTGAAGACCTCGGTGAGCGAGGGCCTCAACTCGCCGACCAAGCTGCCCAGCCTGCTCACCGCGATCGGCAGGGCGATGACCGTGTTCCGGCAGGGCATCTCGCTCGAGGACTGGGCCTTCGGCATGCGCAACGTCAACCCCGACACCATCATCACGCTGAAGACCAACGCCGGTAAGTTCAACCCGGTCAAGGCTCCGCCCGGCGTCGGCTCGGCGGAGGGCCTCACCCCCGACAGCCTCGACATGTTCCGCGCCGCCAAGGACGACACGATGGCCGCGTTCGTGACCGCCCATCCCACCTGGATCGCCAGCACCTGACCGGCCCGCCGCCGCGAGGCGGCAGCGTCGAGGAGCCATCGAAGGGGTCCCGCGCGAGCCCCGGGTCCGCGTAAGCCCGGGGATCGCGCGGGACGTCTATCTCGAGGTGAGCCGCCGCGGCGGCACCTCAGGTGAGCCAGCGCAACGGCACCGCCGCCGCCAGGGCTCCGTAGCCGGACGGGTTCATGTGCAGGTGATCCCCGACGTCGTAGGCCGGGTTGAGCTGGCGCGGGTTCGCCGGGTCGCGGGCGGCGACGTCGAAGTCGGCGAACTCGTCGAAGAGCCGGCCCCGGCGGATCACCGCGTTGACCGCCTGGCGGGACCGTTCGCGCAGCCCGTCGGGGTCGTCGTAGCCGGTGTTCCCGCCGAACGGGGTGATCGTCGCGCCGTACGCCGTGATGTCCCGCGCGTGCGCCCGCAGCACCACCTGCTCGAAGGCGAACAGCAGATCGTCGGTGACCTGCTTCTGGGCGGCGTCGGTGGCCGCCGCGGTGCCGATGTCGTTGACCCCCTCGAAGATCATCATCCGGTCGACGCCGCTGGTGGCGAGCACGTCCCGGTCGAGGCGGGCCAGGACGTTCGGGCCGAGGCCGTCGTTGAGCACCCGGTTGCCGCCGGCCGCCTGGTTGAGCACGGCGGTGCGCGGCCGCCGGGCGAACAACTGGTCGGGCCAGCGGTCGTTCCCGTCGGTCGTGGACCCGCGCCCGTCGGTGAGCGAGTCCCCGACGATCGCGATGGCCGGCGCACCGCCGAGCACCTCGACCCCGCTGATCAGGTACCAGTGCGCCACGGTCGCCGCACCCGACAGGTCCGGAGAAGCAACGAAATTCCCGTTCACCAGGTACGTCGTGGTCCGCGAGCCGGGATGCGAGGTCAGGTTCAACGTCGCCTGCCCGGCCGCGAGATACGTCGTGATTGTCAAATTTGCCCCGAAGGACACCGGCAGGTCGATCGGGTCGGACACCACGTTGGCACCCATCGGCACGACCACCGAGGACCGGCCGCCGAACGTCAGGGCCCGCGAGGAGTCCGGCACGATCGCCGAGACCCCGGCCTTGCCGTCCACCGGCAGCGCCACCGCCGCCGACGTGATGGGCAGGGCCGCCCCGCCGAAGGCGTTGGAGTAGCGGACCCGCAGCCTCGACCCGCCCACGGTGACGTGCACCGTCTGGCGGAGCGTGGTGTCGACCAGCACCGAGGAGGTCCCGGTGAACGGCGCCGGCGGCAGGTTGCCCGGCTCGGTCAGCTGCGGCATCGCCACCCAGGTGTGCAGCCACCGCCGGGCGTGGGCCACGGCCGGGGCGCCGGGGCCGAGGAGCGCGGCCGGCACGGCCGCTCCCCCGAGCCCGAGAACTGCTCTGCGTCGCATGGTCAGGCCCTCCGGCTCTCGGGCGGTCCGAGGTAGCTGTACTTGACGCCGCCGGTGTCGACGACCAGCCGTTGCACGATCACGGTCGGGTCGACGGCCCAGAAGGTGAGCGTGTGTGTCCCGGCCGCGGCGACGGTGTGGGTCGTCGTGGTGACGTTGATGTTCTGCGAGGTGTTGCGCTCCCACTGCTTGTTCATCGTGGTGTCGTTGGCGCCGGTCGCCGTGGTCACGTTGACCACCTGCGGCGTCTCGCCGTCGATCGACACCGCGTACTTGAGCCCGTCGGTGGGCCGGGTGTTGTTGCGCGGCGACAGGTACGCCGTGACCTTGACCGGCCCGCTGCTGGTGAGCGTCATCGTGTAGTCGAGCTTCGAGCCGGTCACGTCGCCGACGGGGGTCAGGCCGTTGCCGGTCTTGCCGATGTCCGGCAGCAGCTGCCAGGAGCCGGTCGCCCGGCTGTAGTGGTCGGCCTCGATCGCCACGTACCCGTTGGCCTCGAGGAACCCGGCGGGCCGCACGGATGGGTAGGAGATCGGCGCCTGCACGGTCACCGACGAGCCCGCCCCGGTGATGGTGATCGGCACGCTCCGCGTTCCCCGGGGCGCCCGCCGCCAGTCGACGGTCACGTAGGAGCGGGTCTGATCGGTGACGGTGCCCGCAGGCCGGGAGACAGAAAGCCACGGAACACCACTATTGATCCGGTACGAGAACGGCGTCGTGCCCTTGTTGTAGACGTCGATGTACTGCCCCGACTGGCTCTGCCACGGGCTGAACGTGGGCAGCGTGGTCGACGATCCGCCGTCGAGCGCCACGCCCATCGACGACCCGGACGGCACCGTGATCCGCTGCAGGTACGGGAAGATCTCGTCGGGCAGCGCCACGTTGTTGAGCTCCGGTTGTTGCCAGGGCGCGTTCGGGCCGTACCGGGCCACGTTCCCGTACCCGATCTTGGGTTGCAGCTGCCAGTTGTGCCACTTCCCGCCGGCCAGGGTGGTGTTGTAGTAGTCACTCATCGCCTGGTCCTCGGCGAACAGCGCCTCGGCCCGATCGGCGAGCGCGTTGGTGGCGGCCCGGCCCTGCTGCGCGTACGCGATGTTGGTGAACTCCGCCCGGCGCAGGTCGTAGACGATCGCGGTGTCCTTCACCTGGTAGTACACGAGCTGGTAGAACGCGTCCTGCCAGGCCGCCGGCACCTGCCGTTTGAGCCGTTCCGTAACAGCGGCGAGGGCCAGCCAGTCGTCGGTCACCCGGTTCATCTCGTCGTAGTCGGTGAGGCTGAAGGGCGTCTGCTGGTCGTCGTAGACCACGGCGGACGAGTCGGTGGCGATGTCCTTCGCCGGGTCCACGGTGATCCGCCGGTTCAGCAGTTCGGGCTTGCGGCGGGACTGGAGATGCCCGTACCGGTCAAGGATCTTGGCGATCGCGGGCGCGAGGCGCGGCCCGAAGCTCTCGGCGGCAAACTGCCGCGTCCACTCCCCCAGCCGGGTGACCGGCCAGGCGTTCGGGTTCCACGCGTAGTCCAGGAAGAACTGGGTCGGCAGCTCGGAGTTCTTGAGATCGCCGACGTTCGCCACCCAGAGGCGATCCACCCCCGAGGTGTACGCGAGGTGCAGCTGCTCCCAGGTGTTGGCGAGGTTCGCCGTGTCCGCCCACTTGTAGTTGCGGCCGCCCCCGACGTAGTCGAAGTGGTAGTACATGCCGTACCCGCCGGAGCGTTTGGGCAACGACGGGTCGGGCAGCTTGCGCATGTTGCCCCAGTTGTCGTCGCAGAACACGACCGTCACGTCGTCCGGCGGCCGGTAGCCTTTGTCCCAGTAGCGCTGGACCTCCTTGTAGAGGGTCTGCACCTGCGGCCGGTCGATCAGGCCGGTCTCCTTGAGGATCTCCCGCTGGCTGTCGATGATCGAGCTCATCAGGTCGATGCCGTCGCCGTCGGGCAGCGCCGTGTCGCCGTTGCCCCGCATGCCGAGCGTGATCACCCCCTCGATGCCCTGGTCGCGCATCCGCTCGGCGCCGTCCTTCCAGTACGCCTTGAGCGCGTCCGAGTTAGTGCGGAAGCTCCACTGCCCGTTCCCGCCGTACGGGTCGGTCCCGTTCACGGCGTGCCGGTTCCACTCCTCGATGCCGCGCATCATCGGCGCCTCGTGCGAGGTGCCCATCACGACGCCGTACCTGGTGGCGGTGGCGTGGTTGGCGGGGTCGTCCTCGGCGAACGCCCGCCCCCAGACCGCCGGCCACAGGTAGTTGGCCTTGAGCCGGAGCATGGTCTCGAAGACCCTGGCGTAATAGCCGGCGTTGAGACCGCCGGGGTAGCCGGGCGCCTTGCCCGGCCCGAACGTCTCGGGCGCCCAGGTGCCGGTGTCCGGGTTCTCGTCGTTGATGAAGAAGCCGCGGTACCGCACCGCGGGCGTGCCCTGGGTGTGCCGGCCGGGCAGCACGTAGAGGTTGTCCTGGTGGGCGACCGGCACGTCGTCCCAGTAGTACCAGGGCGAGACGCCGATGTTCTTGGACAGGTCGTACGCGCCGTAGATCGTGCCGCGCTGATCGGAGCCGGCGATCACGAAGGCGCGCCGGACGCCCGGCAGCGGGTTATCGACGACCTGCTCGATCGTCGTCTCCCATTTACCCTGGATGCTTGATACGTCCAGTTTGCCCCGAGCGATGATCTTAGCAAGTGTCGGACTATGGCCGATCGTCCCAAGAATGATCGGGTCCTTCTCATCCGAGATGTCGGCAGAGGTCACGGTGTGCAGGTCGGTCCGCAGATCGCCGGCGACGCGAACCACCCCCGGGTAGTCGGCGTCGTCGACCAGCACGGGCGCGCCGGCCAGCGGGAACCGCCCGGGTCCGGGTTGGGTGCTGACGTAGCCGGCGACCGACTCCACGGGATGCGCGGACGCCGAGCCGGGCACCGCCAGCAGCGGCGCGACCAGGACGAGAGCGAGCGCCGCCCTCATCGGAAGAGCCTCAGGTGCACGGCGGACGCCATCACGACCATCCCGGCGTCGTTCGGGTGCAGGTGGTCGCCGCTGTCGTAGGCCGGGTTGAGCCGGATCGGGTCGGCCGGGTCACCCATCGCCCGGTCGAAGTCGACCACCGCGTCGTACTCCCCGCTCGTGCGGATCCACTTGTTGAGCCGCTGCCGCTTCGCCTCGTTCTCGACCGAGTAGAACCCCAGCGTGTCGTCCTTGAAGGGCAGAATCGTCCCCCCGTACGCGGCGAGGCCGGCGTCGTGCGCCCGCGCGATCAACTGCCGGTGCCCCGCGATCAGGTCGTCGGCGCTGACCACTTCGGAGAGCGGCGCGACGGTACCCGGGTGCCCGAGGTCGTTCACGCCGAGCAGCACGATCACGTACCGGCGGCCGGGCTGGGCGAGCACGTCCCGGTCGAAGCGCCGCAGCGCGTTGACCCCGAAGTAGTTGGCGAAGGTCTCCGCGTTGCTGCCGGCCGGCGGGTTCGGGTCGTGCAGCAGCCGGTTCCCGGAGACGCCGAGGTTGGCGATGCCGCGGTCGATCCCGGCCGCCCGCAGCCGGGCAGCTAGGAGGTCCGGCCAGCGGTGGTTCAGGTTGTTCTGGGTATTCGCGCCGTTGGTGATGGAATCGCCGAGCGTCACGATCGACGCGCCGCCCCGCTTGCGCACCGCGACCCCGGACAGGAAAAGGTCCTGCGCGAGGGTCGCGACCGGCGTGACCGTGCGCGCCGACGTCACGTTCCCGGCCGCGATCACGTTGTCCTGGAAGGAGAACGCCGCGAGGGTGGTGACCGTGGTGGCACCGGCGAAGTACAGGCTGATCGCGAGGTCGCCGCCGGCCGGGAGCCGCAGCCGCACCGGGTCGCTGACCATCGGCGCGCCGGCCGGGATCGTCGGGTCGGGCCGCCCGCTGAAGGTGACCCGCCGGTCGGTACCCGGCACGATTGCCGTGCTGGCTCCGCTGCCGTCGCGCAGCGCCACGTGCACCGCGTCGACGTGCAGCGGCGTCTCGCCGAACTCGTTGGTGAGCCGGATCCGCAGCTCGTCGCCGCCGGTCGAGCAGTGCGCGACGTGCCGCACGGTCTGGTTGGTCAGGACGGTCGGCGCGCCGCGTACCGGGATGGTGGTGGGCACGGCGGCCCAGGTGGTGACCCAGCCGTCCGGGCCGTCGTCGTGCGCGAAGGCCGGCGTCGCCGCGCCCGCGGTGGCGGCGCCGACGGCCGCGCCGCCGGCCAGGGCGAGCAGTTCACGTCTGGTGGACACGATGGTCTCCCCTCAGCCGCGGCGCTGCGGCAGGGTCAGGCGCCAGCCCTCGGCGCGGATCTCCGGGATGAACTGGTCGACCGCCTCGACGGTCTGACTGCGGTCGCCGCCGCCGTCGTGCATCAGCACCACCGCGCCCGGCGTGATCCGGTCGCGCAGCCGCTGCACCAGCACGTCGGTGCCGGGCGGCACCCAGTCCTCGATGTCGAAACGCCAGCCCAGCGGCTGCAGGCCGAGATCGGCCGCGACCTGCGGGGACTGGCCCCAGGCCCCGTACGGCGCCCGGAAGTATTCGATCTTGACGTGCGGCGCGGCCTGGTGGATGAGCGCGCTGGTGGCGGTCAGGTCGGCCGAGATCTGCTCGGGCGTCCAGGTCGACATGTTGTCGTGGTGCATCGAGTGGTTGCAGAGGGTGTGGCCGCCACGGACGATCGCGCGGACCACCTCGGGGTGAGCCTTCACCTGGTCGCCCACGAGGCAGAAGACGGCCTTGACGTGGTACTTGGCCAGCACGGCCAGCAGGTGGTAGGTGTCCGGCGGGTTGGGCCCGTCGTCGAAGGTGAAGCTGACGACGTTCCCGTGCCCGCGGGCGGTGTCGACGATGACCGGCGTGGGGTGATCGCAGGCCAGGGCTGGTGTTGACAGGGTGGCGAGGGTCCCGGCCGCGGAGGCCGCGGCAACCAGGGAGCGCAGGAAGAAGCGGGACACGCGGAATCCTCCGTGGTGGCTCGGAAGTTTCGGAAACATGTCAGGAGAACACCCCGAACGTAGAGGTGCCGATCTATGCCGTCAAGACATGCAAGTTAATGATCTTCCATGGAAATGACCATTGACCTGGGAGCGTCGGGGAACGAAGATTTCCGCAAGTTACCGGAACTTTCGGGGTCAGCACCGAAGTGTGTCCGACGAAGACTTCCTCTGAACCGGGAAGGGATCGGGCGGCGGCGCGGGAGGCGCCGCCGCCCGGTTTTATCTAGGCGGTACTACAGCTCAGGTTGTTCACCGTGGCCGGCGTCGCGCCGGACCCGAGGAACCCGAACGTGGTGGAATCTCCCGCGGCCACCGTCCCGTTCCAGCTCGCGTTCTTGACCGTCACCAGCGATCCGCTGGTGGTGGCCGTCCCGTTCCAGAGCTGGGTCAGGGTCTGCGACCCGGGCCAGGTCCAGGTCACCGTCCACTTGCCGATGGCCGAGGTGCCGGCGTGCACCATCACCTGGCCCTGGAACCCGCCGTTCCAGGTTCCCGTCACGTTGTACATGGCCGTGCAGCCGCCGGCCGGCGCCGAGGTCGGCGGGCTGGTCGGCGGGGTGGTGGGTGGCGTCGTCGGCGGGGTGGTGGGTGGCGTGGTCGGCGGGGTCGTGGGCGGCGTGGTGGTGCCGCCGCCGCCGACGCCGGTGACCTCACCGTTGCCGCCGTCGAAGATCACGTCGGAGCAGCCGTAGAACGTCTCGGTGCTGTCCGAGCGCGACCAGACCGAGTAGATCAGGTGCTTGCCGGACTTGCCGGACGGCAGCGTCGCGTTCCAGTAGTAGTGCCCGTCGTCGGTGCCCGGCCCGCCGTTGGCCGGCGGGTTGGTCACCTGGGAGAACGGCGTCGGATTGAGATCGCTCCAGGCCAGGGGCTTGGTCGGGTCGTACCCGTCCTTGGTGATGTAGAGCGAGAACGTACCCGGGTGCTTGGCCCAGTCGTTGTAGTCGATCTCGATCGTCCGGCCCGACGTCAGGTGGGTCAGCGGCCAGTCGTTGCGGGCCAGGTTGAAGCCCGTGAAGTCGTACGGGCCGCCGGTCCCGCCGCTGCACAGCTGGCCGTCCGGGATGAACCCGGACACCCGGCCGGCCCCGTCGGAGCGCAGCACGGCGAACCAGTTGTACAGGGGGGTGACGCCGCTCTGCGCAACCGCTGCCGCGCAGGCCGCGTTGTGCGGCACGATCTGGCCGGTGGAGTCCTTGCCGTCCTTGTAGCAGAGCCAGGTCCGGCTGCCGGGCGTCATCATGGCGCCGTGCGCGGACGCCATGGTGGGCGCCACGAACGCGCCGATGCCGGCGGCCAGCAGCGCGGCCGACGCGTACGCCAGCAGTTTCTTCCGGATGGTTGTTCGTCGTCGCATGTGGGTTTTCCTTCCGATGGTGGGGGACGGGGGCGGCCCGCTCAGCCGGTGGCCGAGCAGGTGATCGGGGAAGGAACCGGGTTGGTGGTGCCGCTGGTACTGCCGAGGAATCCGAAGGTGGTGCTGCCGCCGGCGGCGATGGCGCCGTTGTAACCGGCGTTGACGACCTTGACGGCGGTGCCGGTCTGGGTGACCGTGCCGTTCCAGAGCTGGGTGACCGTCTGGCCGGCGGTGTACGTCCAGCCCACCGCCCAGCTCTTGGTGGCGGCAGTGCCGGTGTTGGCCACGGTCACCTCACCCTGGAAGCCGCCGCTCCACGAGCCAGTGATCTTGTAAGTGGCCGTGCAGCCGCCGGTGGTGGCCGTCGGGGATGTCGTCGGGGAGGTCGACGGCGACGGCGAGGAGGTGGACGGGCTCGGGGACGGAGAGCTCGTCGTGGGGGACGCCGTCGGGGAGGTCGTCGGCGGCGTGGTCGCGGCGGTGTTGCGGTCGGCGTAGAGGATGCCGCGGCCGTTGGTGCCCAGGTAGACCCGCCCGAAGACGCGTGGGTCGCCGGCGAGCGCGTCGCCGGCGTTGCCGTACTGGTGGGCGTCGTCGTTGATCCGCACCCAGGAGGCGCCGGTGTCGTCGGACCGGAAGACCCCGGTCACGCCGTCGACCGTGCCGACCAGGAAGACGGCCATGTGCGACTGCCCGGGTGCGGCCTTGCCGAAGGCCACGTTGATCCCGGAGGTCACCGTGGCGACCTTGGTGAACGTGGCGCCGGAGTCGGTCGAGCGCAGCAGCCCGGTCGACCCGGCGAACCAGACCTCGCCCGCGACGCCCGGCACCGCGTGCAGGTGCAGCCGGCCGGACGAGGGCAGGGTGGCCGACGACGCGGTGAACGTGGCGCCGCCGTCCTTGCTGGTGTAGAACTTGCCCGCGGCGTACGCGTAGAAGGTCTTGGGGTTGACCCGGTCCGACTCGACGATCGCGCCGGTCGGCACGCCGCTGGAGGCGGTCCACGAGCTGCCGCGCGTGGTGCTGTAGTAGACCCCGGTGCCCTGCGGCGACCAGACCATGTACCCGGCGTCCGCGCCGACGGCGATGGTGCCGCCGCCGGACACTCCGGACGGCTCCTGGCCCTGGTACCAGTTCTTGCCGCCGTCGGAGGAGATGCCGATGTGCGGGGCCGCGTCCGCGTTCCCGACTCGCGCGAACACCGTGGGCGTGAGTTCGGCGAAGTCGAGGCTGGTGTTGCTGCCCAGGCTCGGGGTGTTGTGGAAGGTGGGCTGCACCGCGTCGAGCGACGCGTGGTAGAAGCCGCCGATGTCGCCGAGCGCGCTGACCAGCGGTGCGCCCGAGGGCGGGCTGGCCAGGTCGAGGACGGCGGTCTCCTCGAGGCCCTTGGCCATCGGCTTGATGGTGATCGTGCTGCCGGCGTCCCAGTTCGTCAGGTTCGTGGTGCCGTACAGGGTGGCGCCGGTGCCGTACATCATCCGGCCGGAGTTGAACGGGTCGATGGCGAGCGTCTCGTTCATCCAGCCGAGCTTCGGCGTCGACTCGGGCGGCTGCGGGTTGTTGTTGAAGGTCAGCCACGGGTCCGCGGTGATGTCCATGGTGTAGCGCTTGGACATGCTCGGGTAGCTCGTCCAGTCCCAGATCCGGGTCCAGGTGGCGCCGTTGTCGGTGCTGCGGAAGAAGATCGCGTCCGGCCACCAGGAGATCTGGGTGGCGACCATCAGCGTCCCCGGGTGCAGCGTGTCGACGGTGAGCCCGGAGTAGCCGTAGTACCGGTCGGCGACCGCCGTCGGGCTGATGTTGGTCCAGGTACCGGCGGTGATGTCGTAGCGCCAGACCTCGCCGGCCCCGCCGTCGTACGGCCCGCCGGTGTCGCTGGTCGCGATGAACAGGTAGTTGCCCTGCACCACGCCCTTGTGCGCGAGGTAGCCGGTCGGCTCGCCGGCGATCCGCGACCAGGTGCTGCCGCCGTCGCTGGACATGTAGACCGGGTTGTTCTTGTCCGCGACGCCCACGAAGATCTGGTTGGTGGCGCCGAAGGTGACCCAGCTCAGGCCCTGGTTCTGGTTGAGGTAGTTGTTGGTGTCGGTGGGGTCCTGCACGTAGTTGCCGGCGTTCGGGAAGCTGGTGACCTTGCTGAACGTGACGCCGTAGTCCGAGCTTTTGTAGAGCCCGTTGCCGCCCTCCGCGGCGAACCAGACGTTCTTGTCGTTGTGCGGGTCGACGGCGAGCCGCTCACCGACGCCCCGGCCGGGCATGTTGCCGCCGTTCTTGAACGGCAGCGTGGTGATCTGCCAGGTGTTGCCCTTGTCCACCGAGCGCAGGATCGCGCCGTTGTTCGGGTCCCAGTCGTTGGTGTACATCCCGACCGCGGCATAGACCCGTTTGGTGTCGACCGGGTCGGGGGCGATCGACAGCACCCCGTTGTAGCCCCAGTTGTCCTGGCCGACCCAGTCGAGCAGCGGGGTCCAGCTCTGGTCGGTCTCGTTCCACCGATACGCCCCGCCGATGTCGGTGCGGGCGTAGATCAGGTTCTTCTCGCCCGGGTTGAAGACGACGGCGGGCACGAAGCCGCCGCCGTCGATCCGGACGTTCTTCCAGGTGTACGGGTCGGCCGCGGCGGCCGACGCCGTGCTGGTCGGTGCCAGGGCGACCGCCACCGCCCCGGCTAACAGGGCGGCGACCACCGCCCCGATCGCTGTCCTTCTCATACGGCACCTTTCATAGACGGGCGTCCACATGGGAGCGCTCCCAGTTGAGGGTCGGCCCCTGTCACACGCCTGTCAAGACCTGGAAACCCCAAGTTGACAATCGCGCGATTTACGACGGCCATTAATAATTGGCGTCACTCAATTGCTTATTTACGTTCAGCAATTGGCCGATATGGCGCGAACACTTTCCGTAAACCAGGCGGACGCTTTGCCCAGGAGGTAATGTTTCGAACCGGTGTATAGTGTGGCGTTGTTCACGGCCGAGTAGGGAGCGGTTCATGAGGGTTTGCGTTGTCGGCACCGGCTATGTCGGTCTCACGACCGGGGTCAGCCTGGCGTTCCTCGGACACCAGGTGACCTGCGTCGACCTCGACCAGGCCAAGGTCGACATGCTCCGGGCCGGCCGCTGCCCGATCTACGAGCCGGGCATGGAGGAGCTGCTCGCCGAGGCGTCGGCCAACCTGACCTTCACCACCAGCTACGCCGAAGCGGTGCCCGGCGCCGACGTGGTGTTCGTCGCCGTGCAGACCCCGTCGGCCGAGGACGGCAGCCCCGACCTGCATTATCTGCGGTCGGCCGCGGAGAGCGTGGCCCGCTACCTCGACCACACCTTCACCGTGGTGGTGAACAAGTCGACCGTGCCGATCGGCAGCGGCAACTGGGTGGACGCGATTCTGCGCGAGTCGTTCGCCGACCGCGACGACCGCCCGGCGGCGAGTGAGTTCTCGGTCGCGTCGAACCCGGAGTTCCTGCGCGAGGGCAACGCCATCCACGACACGCTCTACCCGGACCGCATCGTGATCGGCTCGGACAACCCGCGCAGCCTCGAGGTGCTCAACCACCTCTACCGGCCGATCATCAACCAGACGTTCACGGCGCCCGGCTTCCTGCCCCGCCCGGACGACATCGCCGCAGTTCCGCTGGTCTCCACCGACCTGGCCTCGGCTGAACTGATCAAGTACGCCGCGAACGCGTTCCTCGCCCTCAAGATCAGCTTCGTGAACGAGATCGGCCAGCTCGCCGGCAAGGTCGGCGCGGACGTCACCGAGGTGGCCCGCGGCATCGGCCTCGACCAGCGGATCGGCTCCCGGTTCCTGCAGCCCGGCGTCGGCTGGGGCGGCTCCTGCTTCGGCAAGGACACCAAGGCGCTGATCGCCACTGCTGCCGAGTACAAGCTCGAGATGCCGATCGTGCGGGCGGCCCGCGAGGTCAACGACCGGCAGCGGATCGCGGTCGTCGAGCGGCTGCAGGACGAGCTGCGCATCCTCAAGGGCCGCAAGATCGGCCTGCTCGGCATCGCGTTCAAGCCGAACACCGACGACCTGCGCGACTCGCCCGCGCTGGACGTCGCGAAGCTGCTGCTGGCCCGGGGCGCCCGGGTGCGGCTGCACGACCCGGTGGCCGCCGAGCGGTTCTGCCGGGAGCAGCCCGAGCTCGCTCCGCACCTGTCCGAGACGCTGGACGGGCTCTTCGGCGACTGCGACGCGGTCGTGCTGGTCACCGAGTGGGCCCAGTACCTGGAGCTGGACTGGGGCAAGTTCGTCCGGCTGATGCGTACGCCGATCCTGCTGGACGGCCGGCACGCCCTGGACGCCGAGCGGATGGGCCGCCTGGGCTACAAGTATCTGTCGGTCTCGGGCTGAGTTACCCATACGCCCCTTTTTGGCCGAGACACACCGGCCGTCCCACCGGATATCCCAGATATCCGGGCGGGGCGGCCGCTTTGCGACTAGGGTCTGCCTGGGGCAATGCGCGCCTGACCAGCGTTTCTTCTTAACCGGTTAAGGGTTTCCCGGCGTCGCGGCCGTATCGTTACGAGCCGATCGCGCCGAAATCATTGCGCAACGTCTCGGTTACCTCTTGACTGTGAGCCAAGTAGCGCTTCGGACGGCGACGTCTTCGGACGTCGGAGGCGCGATTTGACATAGGGAGCGGTATGTTCGGACAACCTACGACACCGCGTTCGCGGGTCGTGCTCGCCAGCACGCTGAGCGCCGGGCTGATCTTCGGCATGGCGGCCTGCGGCGACAACAAGGACTCCGGCAGCAGCGGCACGTCGGCGGCGGCCATCGACTGCGCGCCATACACGAAGTTCGGTGACCTCAAGGGCAAGACGGTTACCATTTACACCGGAATCGTCACTCCCGAGGACACCCCGCACATCAATTCGTACAAGCCTTTCGAGCAGTGCACCGGCGTCACGGTGAAGTACGAGGGCGACAAGTCGTTCGAGACCCAGATCCTGGTCCGCGCGAAGGCCGGCAACCCGCCGGACCTCGCGATCGTGCCGCAGCCCGGCCTGCTCAAGCAGCTCGTGGCCACCGGCAAGGCGGTCGCCGCGCCGGCCGAGACCGAGGCGAACGTCGACAAGTTCTGGAGCAAGGACTGGAAGGCGTACGGCACGGTCGACGGCAAGTTCTACGCCGCGCCGCTGGGCGCCAGCGTGAAGTCGCTGGTCTGGTACTCGCCGAAGGACTTCAAGGACGGCGGCTACACGATCCCGACCACGCTCGACGAGCTGAAGGCCCTCAGCGACAAGATGGTGGCCGACAAGAAGAAGCCGTGGTGCGCGGGCATCAACTCCGGTGACGCCACCGGCTGGCCGGTCACCGACTGGATGGAAGACGCCATGCTCCGGCTCTACGGCCCGGAGACGTACGACAAGTGGGTCAACCACCAGATCCCGTTCAACGGCCCCGAGTCGACGGCAGCCCTGGACTGGGTCGGCTCGTACCTGAAGAACCCGGCCTACGTCAACGGCGGCCTCGGCGACGTCAAGAGCATCGCGTCCACCACGTTCCAGGACGCGGGCCTGCCGATCCTCGACGGCACCTGCATGATGCACCGCCAGGCCAGCTTCTACGCGGCGAACTGGCCGAAGGAGAAGAAGGTGGCCGAGGACGGCGACGTCTTCGCGTTCTACCTGCCGGCCAAGGACGCCTCGACCAAGCCGGTCCTCGGCGGCGGCGAGTTCGTGCTCGCGTTCGCCGACCGGCCCGAGGTCAAGGCGTTCCAGACCTACCTGTCCTCGGACACCTGGGCCAACGAGAAGGCCAAGCTGTCCAGCGGCTGGGTGAGCGCGAACAAGGGTCTCGACCAGGCCAACCTGACCAGCCCGATCGACAAGCTGGCGGCCGGCATTCTGCTCGACCCGAAGGCGGAGTTCCGGTTCGACGGCTCGGACCAGATGCCCGCGGCGGTCGGCTCGGACTCCTTCTGGAAGCAGTCGACGGCCTGGATCACCGGACAGGACACCAAGACCACGGTGGACAACATCGAAAAGTCTTGGCCGAAGTGATCTGATAGCTCCATCGGGGCCGGCCGGGAGGTACCTTCTCCCGGCCGGCCTCGGCCTCTTTCCCCTCTCGTACAGCACGAAGGAGGTTCGGGTCGCGTGTTCCACACCGCCTCCACCACCCCTGAGAAGCTTCTGCAGATGCTCGCGGCGCTGCTGCTGTTCGCCGCGGTCCTGGGTGTCATCCTGTTCCTCGCCGGCCGGCTGGGCGGCGGCAAGCGCGGCGACAAGTGGGTCGGGTTCCTCTACCTGCTGCCGGTCGTGCTGATGCTGGCGATCGGCCTGGTCTACCCCGGCATCCGCACCATCTACGAGTCGTTCTTCGACGCCGCCGGGAACACGTTCGTCGGCATCGACAACTACAAACACATCTTCACCGACCAGGACCAGTTGGTCGTCCTGCGCAACACGGTGTTCTGGGTGGTCCTCACGCCGTTCCTGGCCACCGGCATCGGGCTGATCTACGCGATCCTGGTCGACCGCTCGCGGTTCGAGTCGTTCGCCAAGGCGCTGATCTTCCTGCCCATGTCGATCTCCTTCGTGGCGGCGTCGGTGATCTGGAAGTTCATGTACGAGTACCGCCCCGACCAGGCGAACGTGCAGCAGATCGGCCTGATCAACCAGATCATCGTGTGGCTCGGCGGCAAGCCGGTCCAGCTGCTGATCGAATCGCCGCTCAACACGTTCCTGCTGATCATCGTGATGATCTGGATCCAGGCCGGCTTCGCCATGACCGTGCTCTCCGCGGCGATCAAGGCGATCCCGGACGACATCGTCGAGGCCGCCCGGCTCGACGGCGTCAACGCCTGGACCATGTTCAAGAACATCACGGTGCCCAGCGTCCGCCCGACCATCGTGGTCGTGCTGACCACCATCGGCATCGGCACGCTGAAGGTCTTCGACGTCGTGCGCACCATGACCGGCGGCAACTTCCAGACCAGCGTGGTGGCCAACGAGTTCTACAGCCAGACGTTCCGGGCCGACAACCAGGGCCTCGGCGCCGCGCTCGCGGTGCTGCTGTTCGTCCTGGTGATCCCGGTCGTCGCGTACAACATCCGGCACGTTCGTCAATCGGAGGCACGATGAGCACCGCAGCCCCGCCGGTGACGGAGTCCGATCTGCTCGCCGCCAAGCCCAGCGCCGCCGCCGTCGCCAAGAAGCGGCTCAGCTCCCCGTGGGCGTCGCTCGCCGCGATCGTCATCGCGGTGCTGTGGACGATCCCCACGTTCGGCCTGCTGGTCTCCTCATTCCGGCCGGAGCTGGCGATCAAGCGCACCGGCTGGTGGACGTTCTTCTCCGACCCGCAGGTGACCCTGGACAACTACCGGGCGGTGTTCGGCCAGGACGGCGGCGTCAACATGGCCGACTTCTTCGTCAACTCCGTGGTCATCTGCATCCCGGCGGTGCTCATCCCGCTGTCCCTGGCGACGCTCGCCGCGTACGCCTTCGCCTGGATCGACTTCCGCTGGAAGAACGTCCTGTTCATCTCGATCTTCGCGCTGCAGATCGTCCCGCTGCAGATCACGCTGATCCCGCTGCTCGAGATCTTCGTGCACATCCACATCACCGGCACGTTCTGGACGCTGTGGCTGGCCCACTCGACGTTCGCCCTGCCGCTGGCCATCTACCTGCTGCACAACTTCATGCGCGAGGTACCGGCCGGCCTGGTCGAGGCCGCCCGGGTGGACGGCGCCGGGCACGTGTCGATCTTCTTCAAGGTGATGCTGCCGCTGATGACCCCGGCGCTGGCGGCGTTCGGCATCTTCCAGTTCCTCTGGGTCTGGAACGACCTGCTGGTCGCCCTGGTCTTCGCGGGCGGGGGCAACGAGGTCGCCCCGATCACCCTGGCCCTGGCCAACCTGAGCGGCACCCGGGGCACCGCCTGGCAGCTGCTCTCGGCGGGCGCCTTCGTCTCGATCGCGGTGCCGGTCGTGGTGTTCCTGCTGCTGCAGCGGTACTTCGTCCGGGGCCTGCTGGCCGGCTCGGTCAAGGGCTGACGGTCACGCGGGGCCGCTCCCGGCAGCGGCCCCGCAAGCCGGACCGCTACGGCGCGGTGCGGGTGTCGACCGGGGTGCCGAGCTCGACCGTGCGCGAGACGGTGCAGAGCCGGTCGTGCGACATCCGCGCCGCGCGCGGCAGCACGTCCCGCGCCGCGTCGCCGCCGGCGCCCTCCGGGAAGGTGACGCGCAGCTCGACAGACAGGTTGACCAGCCGGTTGCCGCCGCTCTCGTCCCGCACCTTGTCGCCGGTGACGTGGACAACGAACTCGTCCGGCTCGGCCCGCTTGCTCGTGATGTGGTCGACGTCGGCGCCCGTGCAGCCGCCGATCGCGGCGAGCAGCAGCTCCACCGGGGTGAAGTCGGTGCCGTCGCCGACGCCGATGGTCATCGTGCCGCCGCGGGCGTTGCGTACCTCGTACCGGCCAAGGCTCGTGCGCTGCAGCGTCACCGAGCGCCGGGTGTCATCCGCCATGTCGTCGAACCTATCTGCCGCCGCTGCGCGTTCGGGCGGCATCCGGCCCGGGTAAGGATCCGGGGCATGGCGCTTCCCATCGAGGACTACGCGATCATCGCGGACACCCGGACGTCGGCGCTGGTCGGACGGGACGGCTCCATCGACTGGTTCTGCGCCCCGCGGTTCGACTCCGGGGCGGTCTTCGCCGCGCTGCTCGGCACCGAGGAGAACGGGCACTGGACGATCCGCCCGGCCGGCGTCGTGGTCGCCACCCGGCGCCGCTACCGCGAGGACACGCTGGTGCTGGAGACGGAGTTCGAGACCGCCGACGGCGTCGTCCGCCTGATCGACTTCATGCCGCCGAGCGGCGACGACGCCCCGGATGTGGTGCGCATCGTCGAGGGCGTCCGGGGCAGCGTGCCGATGACGATGACCCTGCGGCTGCGCTTCGACTACGGGCACGTCGTCCCGTGGGTCTACCGCGAACAGGACGACCTGGTGGCCGTGGCCGGACCGGACGCGACCTGGCTGCGCACCCCGGTCGAGACGCACGGGGAGAATCTGGCGACCGTGGCCGAGTTCCGGGTGTCGACCGGCGACCGGGTGCCGTTCGTGCTGACCTGGCGGCCGTCGCACCTGCCGCCGCCCGAGCCGCTCGATCCGATGCACGAGCTCGGCGTGACCGAGGGCTACTGGCGCGGCTGGGTCTCGGCGTGCACGTACGAGGGCGAATGGCGCGACGCCGTGGTGCGGTCGCTGCTGACGCTGAAGGCCCTCACGTACGCCCCGACCGGCGGGATCGTCGCCGCCGCGACCACCAGCCTGCCGGAGAAGCTCGGCGGCGTCCGGAACTGGGACTACCGGTTCTGCTGGCTGCGCGACGCGACCATCACGCTGCAGTCGCTGATGTACTCCGGTTTCCAGAGCGAGGCGACGGCCTGGCGGAAATGGCTGCTGCGGGCGATCGCCGGCAACCCCGCCGAACTTCAGATCATGTACGGCGTGGCCGGCGAGCGCCGCCTGGACGAGTACGTCGCCGACTGGCTGACCGGCTACGACGGCAACCCGGTGCGAATCGGCAACGCCGCCGCCGGACAGTTCCAGCTGGACGTCTACGGCGAGGTGATGGACGCCCTGCACCAGGGCCGGCGGGCCGGTCTGAAGGCCGAGGACCCGGCCTGGGGACTACAGGTGAAGCTCATGGACTTCGTCGAGCGGCACTGGCGGGACCCGGACGAGGGCATCTGGGAGGTGCGCGGCGGCCCGAAACAGTTCGTCCACTCCAAGCTGATGGCCTGGGTGGCCGCCGACCGCGCGGTCAAGGCCGTCGACGAGTTCGGCTTCGACGGCCCGGCCCAGCGCTGGGCCCGGCTGCGCGACGACATCCGCGCCGAGATCCTGGAGAAGGGCTACGACCCCGGCCGCAGGACGTTCACGCAGTTCTACGGCTCCGACGAACTGGACGCGGCGATGCTCATGGTGCCGCTGGTCGGTTTCCTGCCCGGCGAGGACGACCGGGTGGCCGGCACGGTCGCCGCGGTCGAGAAGCACCTGATGGCCGACGGCTTCGTGCAGCGCTACACCCAGCATCCCGGTACCGATGTCGACGGTCTGCCGCCCGGCGAGGGCGCCTTCCTCGCCTGCACGTTCTGGCTGGCCGGTAACTACGCGCTGATGGGACGGCACGACGACGCCCGGGAGACGTTCGCCCGGCTGCTCGCCCTGCGCAACGACGTCGGCCTGCTGTCCGAGGAGTACGACACCGCCGAGCACCGCCTCGTCGGGAACTTCCCGCAGGCGTTCAGCCACGTCCCGCTGATCGACACCGCCCGTACGCTCGGAGCGGCGCTCGCCCCCACCGAGGCCCGGGCCCGCGAGGGGCTCCAGTGACGGCCGCGAGCGCAACATTTGGCAACCGCTTGCCAAGCACCGAGGTCCGCGGCGTGCAATGACGGCTATGAGCGACACCGATCTCGCCGCCGACGCCGTCGCGCGGCAGCTTTCCGGCGTACGGCGGCTGGGCGTGGCGTTCTCCGGCGGGGTCGACTCGTCGGTGCTGCTGGCGCTGGCGGCCCGGGCGCTCGGCCGGGACCGGGTGGTCGCCGTCCTCGGCGTGTCCCCCAGCCTGGCGGCCGACGAGCGCACCGCCGCGCACGCGGTGGCGGGGCAGATCGGCGTACCCCTGATCGAGGTCACCACCCACGAGGGCGACCGCCCCGAGTACCGGGCGAACGGCCCCGACCGCTGCTTCCATTGCAAGCAGGAGCTGTTCACCCGGATCGACGCGACGGTCGCGGTCGAGCACGACCTGGACGCGATCGCCTACGGCGAAAATGCCGATGACGTACGCCGGACCGACCGGCCCGGCGCGCTCGCCGCCGCGGCCCACGGGGTGCTGACGCCGCTGGCCACGGCCGGCCTGGCCAAGGCGGACGTGCGCCGGATCGCCCACGAGCTCGCCCTCCCCTGCGCGGACAAGCCGGCCGCGCCGTGCCTGGCCTCCCGCATCCCGCACTTCTCCCCGGTGCTGCCCGGGAAGCTGAGCCAGGTGGAGCGGGCCGAGGCCGCACTCCGCCGGCTGGGGTTCGCCGACCTGCGAGTGCGCCACCACGGCGAGGTGGCCCGCCTGGAGCTGCCGCCGGCCGACCTGCCGCGGGCCGCCGCCGAACCGCTGCGCTCCAGAATCCACCAGGCGGTCACGGCCGCCGGTTTCCGCTACGTGGCCCTGGACCTGGCCGGCATCCAGTCCGGAGCCTTCACCCACGCCGCGATCCAGGGGTACGGCCAGTGACCGACATTTCCGCCTATGCCGACCTCGATCTGGATCGGGCGCGGCGGCGTGGCTACCCCGAGGCCGTCTACTGTGCCGGCAAGACCCCCGAACAGGTCGCCGGCATCGCGGCCGCCGTCCGCGAGCGGCCCGACGTGGTCACCCTGTTCACCCGCGCCGGACCGGCCCATGCCGCGGCGATCCTCGGCGTCCTGCCCGATGCCGGCCACGACCCGTCGGCGGGCCTGCTCGCCTGGCCGCCCGCGGTGCCCGTGCCGAGCGGCGGCCCGGTCGCGATCCTGGCCGCGGGCACCTCCGACCTGCCGGTGGCCCGCGAGGCCCTGCTGACCGCCCGCTACCTGGGCCGGCCCGCCGACCTGGTGGTCGACGTCGGCGTCGCCGGGCTGCACCGCGTGCTGTCCCACCTCGGACTGCTGCGCCGGGCCCGGGCGGTGGTCGTGGTGGCCGGGATGGACGGCGCCCTGCCCGGTGTGGTGGCGGGCCTGATCTCCGCCCCGGTCGTCGCGGTCCCGACGTCGGTCGGTTACGGCGCCGCCTTCGAGGGCCTGGCCGCCTTGCTGACGATGCTGAACGCCTGCGCGCCCGGGGTGGCCGTGGTGAACATCGACAACGGCTACGGGGCCGGTCACCTGGCCGCCCAGATCGCCGCCCCTTGGGAGTGAGCGACATGCGGCACGCCTGGATCGACGCGTCGGCCGGGATCGCCGGCGACATGCTGCTCGGCGCCCTGCTCGACGCCGGAGCCGACGAGCAGGCGGTCCGGGCGGCGATCACCGCGGTCGCCGGCGATGCGGTCCGCCTGCACCTACGCGAGGTGCGCCGCGCCGGCCTGCGCGCCCTCAAGGTGGACATCGAACTCGCCGACCCGGACCCGCCCGAACGCCGCTGGCGCGAGATCCGGGACCTGCTCGCCCGGGCCGGTGCCGAGCCGGCGGCCACCGACGTGTTCCGGCGGCTGGCCGAGGCCGAGGCCCGCGTGCACGGCATCACCCCCGATGAGGTGCACTTCCACGAGGTCGGCGCCCTGGACGCCATCGCCGACGTGGTCGGTTGCTGCGCCGCCCTGGCCGACCTGGGCGTCCGCACCGTCTCGGCGGGCCCGGTGGCGCTCGGCTCCGGAACCGTCCGCGCCCGGCACGGCCGCCTGCCGGTCCCCGCGCCGGCGGTCGCCG
>NZ_JAOSZE010000006.1 GCF_025630775.1 Actinoplanes sp. KI2 | reverse complement strand
GAGTGGCGGGCGCAGCAAGCGGCGGGCGCAGCAAGCGGCGAGTGGCGCGCGGCGGGCGTGGTGGCGACCCGCAGCGTGGTGGCGTCCCGCTTTGCGGGCGGAACGCCACCGGGCAGCGCCGTCGGGGAGCGCCGGCGGATCGTGGTCAGTCGCCGGAGTCGCCGTCGTCGCCGTCGAAGACCTCGTCGAAGACCTCGCCCAGGGCGAAGCCGCCGAGGACGCCGCCCGCGATGCCGGCCGCCATGGCACCGGCGCCGCCACCGCGGCGGTAGTGGCCGTGGTGGCCGTAACCGTGCGGGCCGTGACCGCCGTAGCCCGCGGGTGCGCCATGGCCGCCGTAGCCCGCTGGTGCGCCGTGACCGCCATGGCCGGCGGGTGCGCCGTAGCCGCCGTGGCCGGCGGGTGCGCCGTAGCCGCCATGGCCGGCGGGTGCGCCGTAGCCGCCGTAGCCGGGGGCGCTTCGCATGCCCGGGTAGCGGCCGGCGGCCTCGCTAATCCATGAGTCGACTACTGCGGCCCAGTCTGTGGTCTCGGCTTCGGCGTGCGCTACGCGGAAGCGGCCGTAGGTGTCATGCCCGGGCGTCAGGAAGCCGCCTCGCTTGTCGAACTCGAGGACCACCTCCACGCCGGACGGGTCGGCGATGAAGGTGACCTCCACCTCGTTGATCGCGCCGGCGTATTGGGGAGGGGGGTAGAACTCGATCTCCTGATAGAAGGGGAGCTGCTGGTGGACGCCGTGAATGCGGCCGTGTTCCAGGTCGGCTCGGGCGAAGCGGAAACCCAGGTGGGCGAAGGCGTCCAGGATGCGTTCCTGGGCCGGCAGCGGGTGCACGGCCACCTGGTCGAGGTCGCCCTTGTCGACCGCGTTCGCCACCGCCAGCTCGGTGCGCAGGCCCATGGTCATGCCGTGCAGGCGCCGGCCGTACACGTCGGTGATCGGGGTTTCCCAGGGTACCGGCAACGAGAACGGCAGGTCTCGCTGCTCGCCCGCGCGCAGCGCGAACGCACCGGTCACCGGCAGGCGATGGAACTCGGCCAGGCTGTCGCCGTGCTCGTGCTCGACCCGGGTGACCAGGCCGAGCACCACCCGCTCGACGGTCACGTCGTGGTCGCCGCCGAGAATCCGGACCGTGCCGTCCAGGGCCAGGCCGGGGCGGGTGTTCGGGTTGGCGAGCACCGTGTCGACGGACGGGCCGCCGACGCCGAAGGCGCGCATCATCTTCTTGAAGACCACCAGGTCATTCCTCCTCGAACAAGCGGGGTGGCAAAACTCGGCGAACGGGGTGGCGGCACGGGCCGGGATCAGCAATCGGCGGACTCGCGGGCGCAGTCAGGCACGGCTGAGGGAAAGCGGCAGGGAAAGCGGCCAGAGGAAAGCGGCCAGAGGGAATGGCCGGAGGGAAAACGGCCGCTGCGAGCACGGCTGAAGGGAAGGCCCGTCATGCCTAGATAAGTATCAAAACAGCCTGAGCGATTCCTGGGAGGTCAGCCGACCTTGTCCGTGTAGAACGTGCTCAGGATCATGTTGATCTTCCCGAGATCGGCGGACCAATCGATCTCGCGGGTCGCCCAGCTGAGCGCGTAGCCGTGCCGGTTACTGGCGAACCACCGGGTCTGCGCGTGCAGCAGCAACCCCGACGGGTCGCGGTACCGGTACTCCCAGTCGGCCGCGCGATTGAGCAGCGGCCGCTTCTCGATGGAGATCTGCACATACCCGGGGAGGGCCCCCGCGGCCACCAGCCGCGCGGCCTCGTTGCGGCAGGCCACCACCGGATCGCCGGCCGGGTTGCGACCCGTGTCCAGGCTCAGCACCCGATAACCCTCCGGGTCCCGGAAACAGTACATAGAGCCGGATTTCGTGTACGTCCATCCGTCCGGCACCGGCATGTGGAACCCCGAGCCGTCGGCGAAATACGACCAGCCGGGCGAGAGCGACCATCCGTTGACCCCGGTCGCGGCCCCAGGCTGCGGCAGGCGAACGGCGGTCGTGGGACCGGGCCCGGAGCACGACACGGGCGAGAAACCGGCCACCGTCACGGCCGCCCGGGAGGCGGACGGCGAGAACTCGGTGCTGGGCGCGGGTCGGGCGACCGGCACGTCGGTACGGTGCAGCACGTAGCCGCCGACCGCGATCAGCGCGGCGCCCACCAGACCGATCCCGATCAATATCGACCGCGCCTGTCCGAGGCGACGCGGCGGTGGGTCCGGGGGCGGGTCGAGTGGCGCGGGCGACACCGGCGCGGACGAGACGCGTTGGGCGGGCAACGTGCGTACGGAAACCGGCGAAGCCGCCGATGCAGCCACCCGGGCGCGCCGCGGCGAGGGCACGCCTCCCCCACCTGGCGCCGCGGCGACCACCATGCGCAGCCGGCGCTCCACCTCGCTCGCCGTCAGACGCGAGGCCGGGTCGTGCCGCAGCAGCCCGAGCAGCACCGGGCCGAGCGGCCCGGCATTGTCCAGGGGATCGGGCGGCTCGGTGGCCAACGCCATCAGGGTCGCCATGGCGGTCTCCCGGGCGTACGGCGACCGGCCCTCGACGGCCGCGTAGAGCGTCGCGCCGAGCGACCACATGTCCGATTCCACGGTGGACGCACCGTCTCGGGCGCGCTCCGGCGAGACGTACTGGGGCGAGCCCACGACCAGCCCGGGGCCGGTCACCGCGCCGTCGTCGACGAACGTGGCCAGTCCGAAATCGGTCAGCACCACCCGGCCGTCGGTGCCGATCAGCACGTTGTGCGGCTTCACGTCGCGGTGCAGCACGCCGGCCCGGTGCGCGGCGCTCAGCGCGTCGAGCACGGCCAGGCCGATGCGTGCGGCGGCGACCGGCGAATACGGGCCGTCCTCCTTGATCACCTGGTGCAGCGAGCGGGACGGCACGTACTCCATCACGATCCACGGCAGACCGTCGGCGTGCACGACGTCGTAGACCCGGACCACGTGCGAATGGTTGAGCCGCCCGGCGCTGCGGGCCTCGCGCAGCGTGCGGTCGCGCAGCCGGGTCTGCTCGTCCTCGCTCATCCAGTCCGGCGGCAGGAACTCCTTGACCGCGACGTCGCGGTCCAGCATCTCGTCGCGGGCCAGCCAGACCCGGCCCATTCCACCGGAGCCGACCGGTTCGAGCAGGCGATACCGACCGGCGATGAGCATGCGTCTGACCGCCATCCCGCCCCCACCCGTCGACTCGTTTTCAGGATAAGCACGGCGCACCGACCGGGGGAACGACGCTCACCCGGCCACCGCGTAGACCACGAGGTTGTCCCGATAGGACCGCAACGCGTGGTTGAAGACACCGCCACAGGTGATCAACCGAAGCTGCCGGTCGGGTGTCGGGCCGTAGACCGCGTCGGTCGGGAACGCGCTCTTCGGATACCAGGCCGTCCGGGTGACGGTGAACGCGACGACCGTGCCGCCGCGCAGCACCTCGATCTTGTCGCCCGGCACGAGCTCGCGCAGCCGATAGAAGATCGCCGGCCCCGCCTTCGAGTCGACGTGCCCGGCGATCACCGCGGGGCCGGTGTCGCCCGGCGCCGTCCCCTCGGCGTACCAGCCGGCCCGGTCGAACCGTTTCGGCGGCTGCAGCGCGCTCTTGACCACGTGCAGCGTCTCGAGCGGACTGTCCAGCCCGATCGTCTTGATCCGCAGGCGGGTCGGCTCCCCGAGCACCGCGACACCGGCGCTCGCGAACGGGTCACTCGCGAACGGGTCACCGGCCGTGCGCGCCGCGTTCCCGGCACCCTCGACCGGCTGCGCGGTCGCGGCCCATCGCCCCAGGTCAGGGTCGGTCTCGGGCCGCTCTGCACGGTTCGCCACCGCGACGTACGCGGTACCGACCACGAACGCGGCCAAGACGGCTGCGACGAACGGCAGGGCTGCTCGACCGCCAAGACCTTCCTTGCGTACGGGATGATCTGGTTTTTCGCGGGATTTGGCGGCGTCCGGCGCCGGCGCCCGAAGTCGAGGCACTTCGGCCACCTTGACCAGCGCAGATGCGGCGGCGGGAAGCCGTTGCCGGGGCACCGAAAGCGCACCCGGCACCGACGCGATTCCCACGGCTCGATCCTCGGCCACGAGGTGCCCGCTCAGACAGTCCGCAGGCGGCGCCGCAGCAGCACCACGAGACCGCCGGTGAACACCGCCGCGAGGCCGGCCAGCAGCAGCGCCATCGGCATCGGTGACGCCGGCCGGCTGCCGCCGTCACCGGTGGCCACCCCGCCCAGCGGCACCGTGCCCTGGCGCGCGGCGTCCACATGCAACTCGGGCTTCAGGCCGCCCGCCTTGTCGTCGAGCACGACCAGCGAATACACGCTGCCGGCGCCGAGCGTGCAGGGCAACACGCTGATCTTGCCGCCGCCGGTCGGCGCCACCTGGACACTCCATTTGCCGGGATTGACCTCACGGTATGCGGTGGTGGTGGCGAACGAGACGCCGTCGGCGATCGTCTTGCCGTTCTTGCCGGCCACGTCGAGCACCGGCGCCTTGACCGAGGCCTGGATGATCCGGACCTTGGACTTGCCCGGGTCGGGGAGCTTCAGGTCGTCGGTGAGCACGCGCAGCCCCAGGTCGGCGAAGCGGCCGACGCCGGCGACCGTGTAGGCCCCGCCGTTCTCGACGCCCACCTGGGTGGTGAGCACCGGCTCGGTGCCGGCCGGTGCGCCGGCCTTGCGCATGGCCACCTGGTACGTGCCGGTGGGCAGCCGTAGGTAGTCCGACATCGCGCCGTACGCGACGCCCCGGAAGATCTGCGGCTTGATCGCGTCGGTGGTGGACCGCAGGTAGACGTCCACCGCCGGGGTGTCGGGGGAAAGGTGAGCCAGCCGGACATAGCCATCGCCGGCGGCCCGGGCCGGGGTCGCGAAAAGGGTGGTGACGGCGACCGCGGCCAGGACCGCGGCGGCGCTGCCGAGGCGCCGGACGTGTGGGGTTCGGATGTACACGGAGCCTCCTGTCAGGGTGGGGGCCTCTGGTGTGTATATGCCTGGTCTTGTCGCCATCACCATGGTCCGCCGTGTCAGTAAAAGCCGCTGTCTGACCGATAGACCCTCATCTCTCCGCGGCTTTTTGTCGTACCCCCGAGAGAGGATGGTCGCGTGCAGGAAGTGCTGGAGAGTTTCGGCCGGGCCACCCGGGAGTGGTTCACGGCGGCCTTCGCCGCGCCCACCGCGGCCCAGGCCGGCGCGTGGCAGGCGATCGGCGCGGGCCGTAACGCGCTGGTGGTGGCCCCTACCGGCTCCGGCAAGACGCTCGCCGCCTTCCTCTGGTCCCTCGACCGCCTGGCCCACTCGCCGGCGCCGCCCGATCCGAAACACCGCTGCCGCGTGCTCTACGTGAGCCCGCTCAAGGCGCTCGCGGTCGACGTCGAGCGCAACCTGCGGGCCCCGCTCACCGGCATCCGGCAGGCGTCCGGCCGGCTCGGCATCCCCCCGCCCGACATCGCGGTCGGCATGCGCACCGGCGACACCCCCGCCGACGAGCGGCGGCTGTTCGCCCGCACCCCGCCGGATATCCTGATCACCACCCCCGAGTCGCTGTTCCTGCTGCTCACCTCCGCCGCGCGGGAGTCGCTGCGCGGCGTCGAGACGGTGATCGTCGACGAGGTGCACGCGGTCGCCGCCACCAAGCGCGGCGCCCACCTGGCGCTCTCCCTGGAGCGGCTCGATGCGCTGCTCCCCCGCCCGGCCCAGCGCATCGGGCTGTCCGCGACGGTCCGCCCGATCGACGAGATTGCCCGCTTCCTGGGCGGCGGCCATGACGTGACGGTCGTCCAGCCGCCGAGCGCCAAGACCATCGAGGTGTCGGTCGAGGTCCCGGTCGAGGACATGACCCGGCTCGACGAGGTGCCCGACGTCGACCCGGACGATCCCGGCGCGGGCCGGCACACCCCGTCCATCTGGCCGGCGGTCGAGGAGCGGGTGCTCGACCTGATCCAGGCGCACCGGTCGACGATCGTCTTCACCAACTCCCGGCGCGGCGCCGAGCGGCTCTGCGCCCGCATCAACGAGCTCGCGGCCGAGCGAGCCGGCGAGGTGCTGCCCGTTCCGGCTCGGTTGCCGGCCGAGGTGATGGCCCAGGCCGGGCAGGCCGGCGGCGCCCCGCCGGTGGTGGCCCGCGCGCACCACGGCAGCGTCTCCCGCGAGGAGCGCAAACAGATCGAGGAGGCGTTGAAGTCCGGCCGGCTGCCCGCCGTGGTCGCCACCTCGAGCCTCGAGCTCGGCATCGACATGGGCTCGGTCGACCTGGTCGTGCAGATCGAGGCGCCGCCCTCGGTCGCGGCCGGCCTGCAGCGCATCGGCCGGGCCGGTCACCAGGTCGGCGCGGTGTCCCGCGGGGTCGTCTTCCCCAAACACCGTGGCGACCTGGTCTCCTGCGCCGTGGTGGCCGAGCGGATGGGCGCCGGCGAAATCGAGGAGCTGCGATACCCGCGCAACCCGCTCGACGTCCTGGCCCAGCAGATCGTGGCGATGGTGGCGTTGGACGCGTGGCCGGTCGACGAGCTGGCCGCGCTGGTGCGGCGCGCCGCGCCGTTCGCCGAGCTGCCCGACTCGGCGCTGCACGCGGTCCTCGACATGCTCTCCGGGCGCTATCCCTCAACCGCCTTCGCCGAGTTGCGCCCACGCCTGGTGTGGGATCGCGGCGTCGACGTGCTCACCGGCCGGCCGGGCGCCCAGCGGCTCGCGGTGACCAGCGGCGGCACCATCCCCGACCGGGGCATGTTCGGCGTCTTCCTGGCCGGCGCCGAGCGCGCGGCCCGGGTCGGCGAGCTGGACGAGGAGATGGTGTACGAGTCGCGGGTCGGCGACGTCTTCCTGCTCGGCTCGACCTCGTGGCGGATCGAGGACATCACGCCCGACCGGGTGCTGGTCTCGCCCGCTCCCGGCGCCCCGGCCCGGATGCCGTTCTGGAAGGGCGACAGCCTGGGCCGCCCGATCGAGCTGGGCCGGGCGATCGGCAAGCAGCTGCGCAAGCTCACCAAGGCCGGCGACGATCCGGCCACCGCCGCGCTGCGCGACGCGGGCCTGGACGAGTGGGCGGCGAACAACCTGGTGGCGTACCTCCGCGAGCAGCGGGAGGCGACCCGGCACCTGCCCGACGACCGTACGGTCGTGGTCGAGCGCTTCCGTGACGAGTTGGGCGACTGGCGGATGACCGTGCACTGCGTGCTCGGGGCCCGGGTCAACGCGCCCTGGTCGCTCGCGATCGCCCGCCGGCTGTCCGAGCGGTACGGCGTGGACGGTCAGGTCATGCCCTCCGACGACGGCATCGTGGTGCGCCTGCCGGACACCGCCGAGGAGCCCCCGGGCGCCGAGCTGGTGGCGTTCGACCCCGAGGAGATCGCCCAGCTGGTGGAGGAGTCGGTGGGCACCTCGGCGCTGTTCGCGTCCCGGTTCCGGGAGTGCGCGGCCCGTTCGCTGCTGCTGCCCCGCCGCGACCCGCGCCGCCGCCAGCCGCTCTGGCAGCAGCGGCAGCGGGCCGCCCAGCTGCTCGACGTGGCCCGCGAGTTCGCCGACTTCCCGGTCACGCTGGAGGCCGCCCGCGAGTGCCTGCAGGACGTCTTCGACGTGCCCGGCCTGGTCGGGCTGATGCGTGAGGTGTCCGGGCGCAAGGTGCGGCTGGTCGAGGTGGAGACGCCACGGCCGTCGCCGTTCGCCCGGTCGCTGCTGTTCGGCTACGTCGGAGCCTTCCTGTACGAGGGGGACGCGCCCCTCGCCGAGCGGCGGGCCGCGGCGCTCGCACTCGACTCGACCCTGCTCGGCGAGCTGCTCGGCCGGGTGGACCTGCGCGAACTGCTCGACCCGGCGGTCGTGGTCGAGACCGAGGCGCAGTTGCAGTGGCTGACCGCTCGCCGCCGGCCGCGCGACGCCGAGGACACGGCCGAGCTGCTGCGCCTGCTCGGCGACCTGTCCGCGACCGAGCTCGCGGCACGCGGCGTGGACGAGGCGTGGCCGCTCGAGCTCGAGGCGGCGCGCCGGGCGATCCGGGTGCGGGTGGCCGGCGAGGAGCGCTGGATCGGCATCGACGACGCGGGCCGCTATCGGGACGCGCTCGGCGTGGCGCTGCCGGTCGGGCTGCCCGAGGCGTACCTGTCACCGGTCGCCGACCCGCTCGGCGACCTGGTCGCGCGGTACGCCCGCACGCACGGGCCGTTCCCGGCGGCGACCTGCGCGGCCCGGTTCGGGCTCGGCGTCTTCGTGGTGGAGCAGGCGCTTAAACGACTCAGCGCGACCGGTCGGGTCGCCTCGGGCGAGTTCTCTCCGGGCGGCGCGGGCACCGAGTGGTGCGACGCCGAGGTGCTGCGCATGCTGCGGCGCCGGTCGCTGGCCGCGCTGCGTCGCGAGATCGAGCCGGTGCCGCCACGGGTGCTGGCCGCCTTCCTGCCGCGCTGGCACCAGGTCGGCGGCAACGCCCGCGGCGTCGACGCGCTGGCCGCCGCGATCGAGCAGTTGCAGGGCATCGCGGTGCCGGCCTCGGCGTGGGAGCGGCTGGTGCTGCCGGCCCGGGTCGCCGACTACGCGCCGCCCCAGCTCGACGAGCTGTGCGCAGGCGGCGACGTGCTTTGGGCCGGCTCCGGCTCGATCGGCGGCAACGACGGCTGGGTCACGCTGGCCTGGGCGGACAGCGCACCGCTGCTGCTGCCGCCGCCCGACGAGGAGCTCGCGCTCACCCCACTTCACCAGCGGGTCCTGGAGTCGCTCGGGGACGGGCAGGCGCTGTTCTTCCGCAACCTCTCCGACCGGCTGGGCGCGACCGACGACACCGAGCTGGCGGCCGCGGTATGGGATCTGGTGTGGGCCGGTCACCTCACCAACGACACCCTCGCCCCGCTCCGCGCGCTGCTCGGCGGCAGCGGCGCGCACCGGGCGAAGGCGGCGCCGGCCCGCACCCGCTATCGGCGGCCCGGCCGCCCGGTGATGCCCGCCCGCGGGGGCCCGCCGAACATGGCGGGCCGCTGGTCCCGGCTGCCCGAGCGCGATCTCGACCCGACCCGCCGCGCGGCCGCCCTGGCCGACCTGCTGCTGGAGCGGCACGGCGTGGTGACCCGCGGCGCGGTGATGGCCGAGGGGGTGACCGGCGGCTTCGCGGCGGTCTACCCGGTGCTGGGCGCGCTGGAGGAGCGCGGCGCGGCCCGCCGGGGGTATTTCGTCGAGGGCTTGGGGGCGGCGCAGTTCGCGGTGCCGGGCGCGGTCGACCGGCTGCGGGCGCTGGCCGATCCGGACGAGCTGTCCCGGCGCGCGGGTACGGCCCAGGTACTCGCGGCGACCGACCCGGCGAATCCGTACGGCGCGGCGCTGGGCTGGCCGGAGCGAGCGGTCGACAGCGGCGACGGGGAGGCGACGACCCGGGCCGGTCATCGCCCGGGACGCAAGGCCGGCGCGCTGGTCGTGCTGGTCGGCGGCGACCTGGTGCTCTATGTGGAGCGTGGCGGCCGGACGCTGCTGTCCTTCGTGGACGATCCGGAGGCGCTGGTCGCGGCGGGCCGAGGACTGGGCGAGGCGGTACGCTCCGGCGCGCTCGGCGCGATGTCGGTCGAGCGGGCCGACGGCGAGGCGGTGCACGCGTCCCCGCTGCGCGACGCGCTGACCGCGGCCGGCTTCCGCGCGACACCGAGGGGGTTGCGCCTGCGGGGATGACCAGCCGCGCCGACCACGTCGCCGCGGTAACCGGCATCCGGGGCCGCCGGGCGCCGTCCAACCACCCGGCAACGCTCCAACCCGCCGGCACCGCCTCAACCGATCTGCGCCGTTTCCGGTGCCCGGCCGGCGGCGTGGTTTGCGGGCATCGTCGCCGGCGGAACCGTACGGGCGGCCAATGACTTTCGAGGGGCGTGGAACGCATCAGGGAGTTGCTGGACCAGGCGGTGGCGGGCATCGAGCCGCGCACCGCCGATCCGGTCGGGGCGGTGGTGCGACGCCGGCGGGCCGCGCGCCGGAATCGTGCCGTTGTCGCCGCGGCGCTGGTGGGTGGCGGGCTCGTGGTGAGCCGGCGGCTGGTTCACACCGACCCGACCGCGCCGGCCGCCGAGGACATCACCGCGCAGCCGCCGCGGTTGTACGTCGACGGCGACGAGGTGGTTGCCGGCTCGATCCGGCTGCCCATCCCGGCGGGCTGGCGGGTGGTCCGGCCCGCCGAGCAGCGCGTGGTGCTGGTGCTGCGCTACTGGGCCGGGCTCTCCGAACGGGAGATCGCCGGCCAGCTGGGCTGCTCCCCCGGGCACGGTCAAGAGCCGGGCAAGCCGCGCCATCGCGACCCTCCGCCACACCGAGGGCCCCTCGCCGCGCTGCTGAGGGACGAGATGCTGACCGGGTGAGTGGGGCGTGGCCGTAAGGCGGAGACCCGGGCCGGGCCTCCGCCTTACGGGTCGGGTGCTACAGCTGGGTGGCGACCGCCGAGGCGACCAGCTCGATGTGATCCAGGTCGGCGAGGTCGAGGGTCTGCAGGAAGAGGCGGGTCGCGCCGGCCTCCGCGTACGCCTTGATGATCTCCACGGCCTCGGCGGGTGTGCCCACGACGCCGCCGTTCTCCCGCATCTCGCCGACCTCGCGGCCGATCGCGGCGGCCCGGCGACGGACCTCGGCGGCGTCGCGCCCCACGCAGAGGACGGCAGCCGCGGAGAACTCCGGCGGCGTGGCCCGGCCGATCTCCGCCGACGCCTTGCGGACCCGCTCGAACGTGGGCGCCACCTCCTCGATCTTGACGAACGGGACGTTGAACTCGTCGGCGAACCGGGCGGCCAGCTCCGGCGTGCGCCTCTTGCCGTGTCCACCGACGATCACCGGCGGGCGGGGCGACTGCACCGGCTTCGGCAGCGCCGGCGAGTCGGTCAGGTCGTAGTGCTTACCGTGGAAGTCAAAGGTCTGCCCGGCCGGCGTCGACCACAGCCCGGTGACGATCTCCAGCTGCTCCTCGAGCCGGTCGAAGCGCTCGCCGACCGCCGGGAACGGGATCCCGTACGCCGCGTGCTCCCGCTCGAACCAGCCGCCGCCCAGGCCGAATTCGACCCGGCCGCCGCTCATCTCGTCGACCTGGGCCACCGCGATCGCCAGCGGCCCGGGCAGCCGGAACGTGGCCGACGTGACCAGTGTGCCGAGCCGGATGCGGGACGTCTGCACGGCGAGCGCGCCCAGCGTCACCCAGGCATCGGTCGGCCCGGGTTCGCCCGGCACGCCCATCGCGAGGTAGTGGTCGGAGCGGAAGAAGCCGTCGAATCCGGCGGCCTCGGCGGTCTGCGCGACCCGTGCCAGGTCGCCGTGGGTGGCCCCCTGCTGGGGCTCGGTGAAGATCACAAGACGCATGGGTCCAACGTGCCAGATTCCGCCCGGCGCGCCCGCTCGGGGCCACCCCGCACGAAGCGTGTCGGGGCAGTAACGTTGGTCACCATGGCCGGATATGAATGGATCAGCCTCACCACCGACTACGGGACGTTCGACGGTTTCGTCGCGGCGTGCCACGGGACGATCGCGCGGCTCGCCCCCGCCGTACGCGTCATCGACGTGACCCACCACGTTCCCCCGGCCGACGTGGCGCGCGGCGCCGCGGTGCTCGCGCAGACCGCGCCGCACCTGCCGTCCTCGGTGCACGTCGCGGTGGTCGACCCGGGTGTCGGCACGGCCCGCCGCGGTCTGGTCCTGCAGACGCCCGGCGGCCTGCTGGTGGGCCCCGACAACGGCCTGCTGATCTGGGCGGCCGACGCGCTCGGCGGCGTCGACCGCGCCTTCGAACTGGCCAACAAGGACTGGCAGCTGAGCACGGTGGCCCGCACCTTCCACGGCCGCGACGTGTTCTCGCCGGCTGCCGCGCATCTGGCGCTCGGCGCCGACCCGGTGGACGCCGGTCCGGCGATCGATCCGACCGACCTGATCCGGCTGCCCGACCCGGTCGTGACCGTCGGCGACGGCTGGATCGAGTCCGAGGTCGGCACGGTCGACCGGTTCGGCAACGTGCAGCTCGCGGCCACCGGGGACGTGCTGGCCGGCCTGGGCCACGAACTGATCGTCAACGGCTCGGTGCGGGCCCGGCGCGGCGCCACGTTCGCCGACGTCGAACGCGGCGAGCTGCTGGTGTACGAGGACTCGGCCGGCTACGTGGCGATCGCCGTGAACAACGGCCGGGCCGTGGTCGTGCTGTCGGTCCGCCCCGGCGACACGGTCCGGATCTCCGAGCGAAACTGACCTGCATGCCCGAGGGTGACACCGTCTGGAACACGGCCAGGGTGATCGAACGCGCCCTGGCCGGCCAGGTCCTGACCGGCAGCGACTTCCGGGTGCCCCGGCTGGCCACGGCCGACCTGACCGGCTGGACCGTCGCCGAGTCGGCCAGCCGGGGCAAACACCTGCTGCTGCGGCTGACCCGGGACGGCGAGGAGCCACGCACGCTGCACTCACACTTGCGGATGGATGGCGCCTGGCGGACGTACGCGCCCGGGGAACGCTGGTCGGGCAAGCCGGCACACCTGATCCGGGTGGTGCTGCGCACCGCGCGGTCGGTGGCGGTCGGCTACCACCTGCACGACGTCGCGCTGGTGCCCACCGCCGAGGAGGAATCGCTGGTCGGTCACCTCGGGCCGGACCTGCTCGGCCCGGACTGGGACCCGGCCGAGGCGGCGCGGCGGATCGCGGCCAAGCCGGCGGCAACCATCGCCGAGGCTCTGCTCGACCAGCGCAACCTCGCCGGGGTGGGCAACCTCTACAAGGCCGAGACGATGTTCCTGCGTGGAGTGTGGCCGTGGACGCCGGTGGCCGAGGTGCCCGATCTGCCGGGCCTGGTGACGCTCGCGCAGAAGCTGGTGGCGTCGAACAAGGGCCGCTGGACGCAGACCACCACCGGCTCGTTGCGCCGGGGTGAGACCACCTACGTCTACGGGCGACGGGCGCTGCCGTGCCGGCGATGTGGCGCCGCGATCCGCCGGGCCGAGCAGGACGACCGCGTCACATATTGGTGCCCGCGCTGCCAGCCGGGCGCTTGAGCTCGGCCAGCCCCTCGGCCAGGCCGCGCAGCCGGTCGGTCGCGTCGATCAGGCCGGACAGGGCCGGGTGCTTGCCGTCGGTGAGCGGGTGGCCGTCCTCGGCGACATAACTGGCGGCCGCGGCCACCAACTGCTCGAACGCCGTGACACCCTCGGTGAACTGCTCGGCGAGGCTCGCGTGCGACTCCTCCAGGGCGGCGCGCCGGTCGCCGGGCGGGCTCAATGGGATGGCCCGCTCGACGCTCGCCACCCGCTGCCCGAGGTCGCGCAGCCACTGCTCGGACGCCGCCGCCTCAAGCAGCGCCGCCTCGCCGGGCCCGGTGAGCCGACCGGCCAACCCGGTGAGGGCGGACGAGGCGCGGTCGAGCCGATCCCAGGCCTGGGTGATCGCCGAGCCACGCAGGGCGTACCGATTCTTCTGCCGGCGCACCTCGTGCAGCATCGTGCGGCCGACCGGGAACCGCTCGATCGCGGCGGCCAGCCGCTGACCGGCCAGCGCCGGGTCGGGTGCGGGCGGGGCCGGCAGGGCGGCGAGCGCACGATGATCGCTCCACCGCCACCAGGCGAGCGCGACCGACGAGCCGGCCGCGCCGGCCCAGATCGCGTCGGCGATGCCGATCCCCGAGTACGGGGTGAGGACCGCGGTGGCCGCGACCAGGCCGCCGCCCAGCACACTCCACCGCCGCGCCGAGTTGCGCAGCCGCTTGAGCCGCCGGAAATACCTGGTCCGCTCGTCCACCGCCGGTCCTCCTCCCCACACCTGGCCGGCCCAGCTTCTTCACATCTCGGCGACTCAGCCGGCCGCGGTGGTGTCGCCCCGCTTCTGGTTCAGGCTGGCGCGGATCTCGTCGAGCCGGGCCACACTTGCCGGGTCGGCCGCCGGAGCCGCCTGCTCGACCGCGGGCTGGCTGGGCGCGGCGCCGAGCTTCTCGCCGGCCATGCTCGCCCGGATCTGCTCCAGCCGGGACTGGCCGGCCAGGTCGAGGCTCGATTTCTGCACCTCGAGCATGCGGCCCTCGACCGAGTTGGACGCGAGCTCGGCCCGGCCCATCGCGTTCGCGTACCGCTGCTCGATCTTGTCGCGGACCTCGTCGAGCGACGGCGTGTTGCCGGGCGCGGCGAGCGACGACATCGACTCGAGCGACTTGGCCACCGTCTCCTGCATCTTGGCCTGCTCGAGCTGGCTGAGCAGGCGGGAGCGCTCGGCGATGCGCTGCTGGAGCACCATCGCGTTGTTCTCCACCGCCTTGCGGGCCTGGCCGGCCGCGGCGAGCGCCTGGTCGTGCAGCGTCTTCAGGTCTTCCATCGACTGCTCGCCCGAGACCAGCTGGGTGGCGAGCGTCTGCGCGGTCGACTCGTACTTCTGCGCCTCGGACTCGTTGCCGTCGGCCCGCGCCTTGTCGGCGAGCACCAGGGCCTGACGGGCCATGCCCTGCAGTTTCTCGACCTCGGACATCTGGCGGGACAGCTTCATCTCCAGCTGGCGCTGGTTGCCGATCACCGCCGCGGCCTGCTGCACGAGCGCCTGGTGCTGTCGCTGCGCGTCCTCGATGGCCTGCTGGATCTGCACCTTCGGGTCGGCGTACTCGTCGATCTTCGCACCGAAGAGCGCCATCATGTAACGCCAGCCCTTGACGAACGGGTTCGCCATCTCGCGGTATCCCCTCAATGTCGCTCAGTCTTCGGCGCCACCGACGAAGCGATGGCGTGACCACCATCGTGACAGCTCGTCGCCAGCGCCGTCACGTGACCTCCGGGGGATCTCAGGGTCTCCCCCAACGGTTCGAGGCTACGCCGCGGGACGGGTGGGGGTCGATCCCGGATATGCACAAGGCCGGACCGCTCGACGGCGGCCCGGCCCTGGTGAGGCTGCGAACGATCTAGGCGGCGTACACCACTTCGCGCTGTGGTTTCCGGGTGGCCCGCAAGGTCGCGGTGAGCGGCGAGTCGTGGCGCACCGAGACGGAGACCTCCCCGTCGCGGGCGACCTTGCGCACCGCGTCGTCCGCCTTGACGGCCGGCTTTCCGTCGACCGGAACCAGCACGCCCTCCATCTCCTCGGCGAGCAGCAGCGTGTCGCTGACCTCGCCGAGCACCTCGGACAGGCGGGCGCCCAGCGCATCGCAGATCGCGGCGAGAAGCTCGCTCGACGCTTCCTTCTGACCGCGCTCGATCTCGGACAGATACCCCAGGCTGACATTCGCGGCGGTGGACACCTCGCGCAGCGTGCGGTGCTGTCCCTGCCGGCGCGCCCGAAGTGCGTCGCCGATAACCCGGCGTAGCAGGACCATGGCACCTCCTCCTGCGGCGGGCCGCCGGCACGCGCCGGAGGCTTCCCGCAACCGTACCCGTTGCCGGCGACGCCGACATCCCGCCCCGCCGAATTCCGGGATCCCCGGGCGGGGTGCCTCGGCACAACAACGGAGATCACTGAAGCATTCCCCAGCTCAGGCGGGTTTCGACGCCTCCTGCAGGGTTTCCGACAGCAGCTGTAGTACGCGCGTCACACTTTCGGTGCGGACGGCGTCCCGGTTTCCGTCGAGTTTCAGCTCGCGAACGGCCGCGTGGCCCGGGCCGCTGACCGCGATGTAGACCAGCCCGACCGGCTTGCCGTCCTGCGGCTCCGGCCCGGCCACCCCGGTGGTCGCCAGGCCCCAGTCGGCGCCGCAGCGCGCCCGCGCGCCGGCCGCGAGGGCGACCGCGACGTCCGGATCGACCGGCCCGCGCTCGGCCAGCAACGCCTCGGGGACCTCGGCCAGCTTCGCCTTCAGATCGGTGGCGTAGACGACCAGACCGCCGCGGTACACCGCGCTCACCCCGGGGATCTCGACGATCGTGGCCGCCACCAGCCCGCCGGTCAGCGACTCGGCCGTTGCCAGCGTCTCCCCCCGCTCCACCAGGCGATGGATCGCGTCGGCGGCCGCGTGGCGCGTCTCGGTGAGATCCACAAGCACGATCCTAGTGCCCGTCCGGCCGGTCACGCGGGAGGGAGGCGAGGTCCGGGACCGGCACTAATGACTGCGGCGCAGGCGCAACGCCTGTACCACGTAGTCGCCGCCGGTGACCACCGTGGCCACCAGGGCGGCGCCCATCAGCCACGGGCCGATGGCATCGAACGGCTCCGGGACCGGCCACAGATACCAGGCGATCGCGGCGATCTGCAGCACGGTCTTGAGCTTGCCGCCGCGGCTGGCCGGGATGATCCCGTACCGGATGACCCAGAAGCGCAACGCCGTCACGCCCCACTCGCGGGCCAGGATGACGATCGTCACCCACCACGGCAGCTGGTCGTACGCGGACAGCAAGATCAGCGCGGTGCCGGTCAGCGCCTTGTCCGCGATCGGGTCGGCGACCTTGCCGAACGAGGTGACCAGCGACCATTTCCGGGCGATCCAGCCGTCCACGAAGTCGGTCGCCGAGGCCAGGCAGAACACGAGGCAGGCGGCGATCTGCGCGCCTCTTCCCGCCAGTCCCGAGGCAATCACGATCACCACGAACACCGGGACCAGCACGATCCGCAGCACGGTGAGGACGTTCGCCGGGTTGTACGGCGAAACGACCTTGGCAGCCGTCGCGGGGACCGGCTCGTCAGCCACGTGCCGGTACCGCGTCGATCATCTCGACCGGGACGGCGATCAGGTCGACGCCCTCCGTGGCGGTCACCCGGGCCCGGACGAGGTCGCCGGGCATCAACTTCTCAAGATCCACGCCCGCGTCGCCCGCCACGAGCGTGGTGGAGCCGTCGACCTCGGGGGCCTGGTGCTCGGCGCGGCCCTCGACCTCGCCGCCGGCGACCGAGTCGACCAGCACCTCGACCAGCGAGCCCAGCCGCTCCTCGGCCCGCTGGGCGCACAGCTCGTCGGCCAGCGACACCAGGCGGTCGTAGCGGCGCTTGATCGTGTCCTCGCGCACCTTGCCGGACAGGCCGGCCGCCTCGGTGCCGTCCTCGTCGCTGTAGTCGAAGACGCCGATCGCGTCGAGCCGGGCATCGGTGAGGAACCGGACCAGCTCGTCCACGTCGGCCCGGGTCTCGCCGGGGAAGCCGACGATGAAGTTGCTCCGGGCGCCGGCCGCCGGTGCCAGCGCGCGGGCCGAGTCGAGCAGCTCCAGGAAGCGCCCGGTCGAGCCGAACCGGCGCATCCGGCGCAGCACCGGCTCGCTGGAGTGCTGGAAGCTGAGGTCGTAGTAGGCGGCGACGCCGGGTGTGGTGGCAATCACCTCGACCAGCCCGGGGCGGGTCTCGGCGGGCTGCAGATAGCTCGCCCGCACCCGGACGATGCCGTCCACCGCGGCCAGCTGCGGCAGCAGCTTCTCCAGCAGGCGGGGGTCGCCCAGGTCCTTGCCGTACGAGGTGCTGTTCTCACTGACCAGCACCAGCTCACGCACGCCCGACGCGGCCAGCCACTCGGCCTCGGCCAGCAGCTCCTGCGGGTCGCGGGAGACGAACGCGCCGCGGAACGCCGGGATCGCGCAGAACGAGCAGCGCCGGTCGCAGCCGCTGGCCAGCTTGAGCGAGGCGACCGGGCCGGAGTCGAGCCGGCGGCGCAGGACCGTGCGCAGGTGGGCCGGGGTGTGCTCGTCCACGGTCGCGTGCCCGGGGATCACCACCTGGGCGCTCTGGCGCTGCACCGGCGTGATCGGCAGCAGCTCGCGCCGGTCGCGCGGGGTGTGCGCGTCGAACCGCTCGCCGGCCAGCACCCCGTCGAGCCGGGCGGCGATGTCGGCGTAGTCGTCGAAGCCGAGCACGGCCTGCGCCTCGGGGAGGCTCTCGGCCAGCTCCTTGCCGTACCGCTCGGCCATGCAGCCGGCCGCCACCACCTTGGCCCCGGTGTCCGCGGCGGCGAGCAGCGTCTCGATCGAGTCCTGTTTCGCCTTTTCCACGAAGCCACAGGTGTTGACCAGCACCACATCGGCCCCGGCGGCATCGGTGCTGACCTCCCAGCCGCCGGCGTCGAGCCGGGCGGCGAGCTCTTCCGAGTCGACCTCGTTACGGGCGCAGCCGAGGGTGAGCAGGGCGACCCGGCGGTTAGCAGAAGGGGAAGGAGTTACCGACACTCGGAAAAGGTTACCGGGCGACCACGCGTGGTCGTTCCTCCGCACGGTTCGGAACGCCACCATTTGATCGGTGACGAGCCCTCGCCCGTAATACTCGACATCATGCCGGACGTCAGAAAACCGCCGCCGTACTCGGAGTGGCTGCTCCTCGCCGCCCTGGCGGGGCTGGCCGTCCTCGCTCGCAGGGCGGGCTGGTTCATCAAGACGAACGACATGACGATCTTCTCCTGGTGGGCCCAGGACATGCGGGCCGCGGGCGGCTGGCGCGGGATCGGCCGGGAGATCGGCAACTACAACGTGCCGTTCCTCTACCTGCTGGCGGCCGTGATCTACCTGCCCGGGTCGCTGATCGTCAAGCTCAAGGCGATCTTCGTGATGTTCGACGTGCTGCTCGCCTTCTTCACCTACAAGATCGTGGCGTTGCGCTTCCGGGACCGCCGGGCCCCGGCGGCGGCCGCGCTGGGGATGCTGCTGCTGCCCACCGTGGTGATCAACGCCTCCTGGTGGGGGCAGATGGACGCCATGTGGGCGAGCTTCGCGCTGGGCGGCCTCTACTTCCTGATGCGCGACCGGCCCTGGGTGGCGATGTCGCTGTGTGCGGTGTCACTGGCGATCAAGCCGCAGGCGATCTTCATTTTTCCGCTGCTGCTCCTGCTCGCCCTGGGTGGGCGACTTCGCTGGCGTACGTTCCTGGCGGTGCCCGCCGTCCTCGCGGTGCTGGACATTCCCGCGCTGCTGGCCGGCCGGTCCCCGATGGATCTGCTCACCGTCTACGCCCCGGACCGGCAGACCCACCAGATCTCGGCGCTGACCTTGCGCGCCCCCAGCCTGTACGCGTTCTTCGACGCCGGCCGCCGCGTCGAGACGGTCCGGGTGCTCGGCTACGTCTTCACGGCCGCGGTGATCCTCGCCATCATCTACGTGCTGATCGTGCGAAATGTCGAGATCACCCGGGAACGGCTGGTGACCTACGCCGCGCTGTTCGCGATCGCGATGCCGTTCCTGCTGCCCGGCATGCACGAGCGCTACTTCTTCCTGGCCGACGTCACCACGGTTCTGCTGGCGATCTACAAGCCGCGGCTCTGGCCGGTACCGGTGCTGGTGCAGGCGGCGTCCCTGATCAGCCTCGGGCCCTACCTGTTCGGCGGCCGCACGCCGCAGATGCTGCCGCTGGTCGTCCCGGCGACGCTCATGCTCGCCGCCCTGGTGACCCTGCTTCACCACGTACTCAAGGATGCTTTTGCCGTGGAAAGCGCCGCGGATCGGGAGAGCTCCGAGGTCCCGGACACACCGGCCGAGCTCGGGGCCGGGGTCAGTCGTCCAGCCGCAGAGCGGCCAACGCCTCCTCCAGCCCGTCGGGCTTGACCAGCACGTCGCGCGCCTTGCTGCCCTCGGACGGCCCGACGATGTCGCGCTGCTCCATCAGGTCCATCAGGCGGCCGGCCTTCGCGAAGCCGACCCGCAGCTTGCGCTGCAGCATCGAGGTCGAGCCGAACTGACTGGTCACGACCAGCTCGATCGCCTGCAACAGCAGGTCGAGGTCGTCGCCGATCTCCTCGTCGATCTGCTTCTTCTTGCTCGGCGGCGCGTCGGTGACACCCTCGCGGAACTCCGGCTCGCGCTGGTCCCGGCAGAACTTGACGACCGCCGCGATCTCCGACTCGTCGACCCACGCGCCCTGGATGCGGGTCGGTTTGGAGGCGCCCATCGGCAGGAAGAGGCCGTCGCCGCGACCGAGCAGCTTCTCGGCGCCCGGCTGGTCGAGGATGACCCGGCTGTCCGCCAGCGAGGACGTGGCGAAGGCGAGCCGGGACGGGACGTTGGCCTTGATCAGGCCGGTGACCACGTCGACCGAGGGCCGCTGGGTGGCCAGCACCAGGTGGATGCCGGCGGCCCGGGCCAGCTGGGTGATCCGGACCACGGAGTCCTCGACGTCGCGGGGGGCGACCATCATGAGGTCGGCCAGCTCGTCGACGATCACCAGCAGGTACGGGTAGGGCTTCAGCTCACGCTCGCTGCCCGGCGGCGCGGTGATCTCGCCGTTGCGCACCTTGCGGTTGAAGTCGTCGATGTGGCGTACGCCGTTGGCCGCGAGGTCGTCGTAGCGCATGTCCATCTCGCCGACGACCCACTCCAGCGCGTCGGCGGCCTTCTTCGGGTTGGTGACGATCGGCGTGACGAGGTGCGGGATCCCCTCGTACGCGGTCATCTCCACCCGCTTGGGGTCGACCAGCAGCAGCCGCACCTCGTCCGGGGTGGCCCGGGTGAGCAGCGACACCAGCAGCGAGTTGAGGCAGGAGCTCTTGCCCGCGCCGGTGGCGCCCGCGATCAGGATGTGCGGCATCTTGGCCAGGTTGGCCACCACGTAGCCGCCCTCGATGTCCTTGCCGAGGGCGACCACCATCGGGTGGTGGTCGCTGGTCGCGGCCCGGGAGCGCAGCACGTCGCCGAGGGAGACGTTCTCCGGATCGGTGTTCGGGATCTCCACGCCGACCGCGCTCTTGCCCGGGATCGGGCTGAGGATGCGCACGTCGGCGGACTTCACCGCGTACGCGATGTTGCGGGAGAGCTGGGTGATCCGCTCGACCTTGACGCCCGGGCCGACCTCGACCTCGTACCGGGTGACGGTCGGGCCGCGGGTGAAGCCGGTGACCACGGCGTCGACGTTGAACTGGTCGAAGACGCCGGCCAGGGCGGCCATCACCTCGTCGTTGGCGCGACTGCGAGCCTTCGGCGGGGTGCCCGTGGCCAGCAGTGACGGCGGCGGCAGATGATAGTCGCCGTCGAGCGCGGTGATCTCCAGCTGCTCGGCGCGGGTCGGCAGCGGCGAGTGGTCCGGCGGCGGCTTTTTTCGGCTTTTCGGAAGTTTCGGAATCGGGACGACATCGTGCGCTACATCATCATCGTCCGAAATTTCGGGTTCATCGGGCGCCAGCCCGATGTCGGCCAGAGAGCCCTGCCGGCGGCGGGCCGGACGCCGGGGCTTGACCGGCTCGTCCCCCTCCTCGAGGTCGAGGTCGATATCCGGCTCGGGCAGCGGCGCCCGCTCGGTCCCCCGCCCGAGCACCACGTCGACCAGCAGCATGAACCGCTCGGGGATCTTGTTGATCGGCGTCGCGGTGATCACCAGTAGGCCGAAGACGAACAGCAGCACCAGCAGCGGCACGGCCACCCAGGCGGTCACCGCGCTCTCCAGCACGCCGCCCACGCCGTAGCCGAGCAGGCCGCCGGCCTTGTCCACGGCCAGGTCGTCGGCGGGCTTCTGGGCGATGTGCAGCAGCGCCGCGGTGGACAGGACGATCGCGGTCCAGCCGACCAGGGTGCGACCGCGGTGCTCGGGGTCGGCCGGGCGGCGCATCAGCCGGACCGCGCCGTACAGCAGCAGCAGCGGAAGCAGCACGGCGAGCCCGCCGAGGAACAGCCGCAGCGCGTCGGCCAGCCACTTGCCGAGCGGGCCGGCGCTGCCCGCCCAGACCGCGACGCCGATCAGGATGGCCAGGCCCAGCAGGAGCAGGCCGGCGCCGTCGCGGCGGTGCTCGGGGTCGATCTCCTTGGCGGTCGCGGCCTGCTTGCCGACGCCGCGGGCCGCCCAGCCGACACCGTGCGCGACGCCCATCCAGAGCGCACCGATGCCCCGGCCCACACCACCGGCGACAACGGCGCCCACCGATGGACGGGCACGGGTGGCGGTGGTGCGCCGCCGCGGGGCGGCCTTGCGGGGAGCCGCTTTCCGAGGGGCCGCCTTTCGGGCACGAGGGGTCGCGGCGCCACGCGTCGACGTGGCGCGGCCCCGGCTCGCCGGAGGAGTGCGGCCCGCCATGGGCTACACGGTAGCGTCGATGCGCCGCCCGAACGTGAAGGCGCACCGGAGACTACTGTCGATCAAGTGCAGGCTCTAACCCACGAACTGATCAAGTCGGTGCTCGACGCCCGCGGCTACAACTACATGGTCGACGAGGACGGCGACGTGCTCGGCAACTTCCAGGGCAACCTCGTCTACTTCTTCCAGATCGGCGAGCGGGGCGAGATGCTCCAGGTGCGCGCCATGGTGCAGCACGTCTTCGGGATGGAGGACGTACGCCGGCTGTACGACTTCTGCAACGCGTGGAACCACGATCGGCTCTGGCCCAAGGCGTACGTGCATATCCAGGACGACGGCACGGTCAACGTGATCGGGGAGGTGATCGCCGACTGGGAGAAGGGCGTCACCGTCGACCAGCTCGACCAGGTGATCGTCTGTGGGATTGCGACGGGCTGTCAGCTGTCCGACGCCGTCGCCGAGCTGAAACAAAACCGGCCCACGAACTGAGCACCAGCAGCATCGCCACCACCTGAGCGGCCCGCTCGTGCCCGTGCGGGTAGAAGACCCCGGCGACGTGATTGTCGAGGAAGCCGCCCACGTGCGGTGGCAGGCCGGCGTGCGCCCGGGCCCGGTCCTCGGCCCAGGTGAGCGGGCAGGGCAGGTTCGCGGCCACCACCAGCACCAGCCACCCGGCCGCGGCGACCTGGAACCAGATCAGCCACGGCCACCGCCACGCGGCGAAGCCGCCGAGCAGTCCCAGGGCCAGGAACGCGAAGTGCAGGCCCACGGCGACGGACGCTACGGCTTCGAAGAACACAGCCTCCACGGTAAGGCGGGACGCCACCCTCGGCAGGTGGGGCGGCGGCCCGCCGTTCCGCGGTTACGGGGTGGCAAACCCCAGGGTGTACGCGCCGCTGCCGGAGTCGGCGACGACGACGTAGCGGTAGATGCCCGAGCGCAGGTTCGCGCTCAGCGTCTTGTCCCCGTCCCCGGTGGCCTTGGCCACGGTGCGGAACCCGGTGCCGGTGAGCCGCTGCAGGAACAGGTCGAAGTCGGCGCCGTCGGGGGCGTCGAGGCAGGCGACCTGCCGGCCGGCGTTGGCCCGGAAGGCGCCGTTGCCGGGGATGGACTGGGCCTGCCCGGCCCGGGAGAGCGAGCCTTGCGCCTGCACCGGAAGGTCCGCGCAGGCGTTCGCCGAGTCGGTCGGCGGGGCGGTGGCCGCCTGCGACGGCGGCGTACCGGCGTCACCGCCACCGGTGGTGAGCAGCGTCAGGTTGTTGATCGCCAGGATCTCGTTGACCGGCTGGAAGAACGTCTCGCCGCCGGTCGTGCAGTCGCCCGAGCCGCCGGAGGTGACACCCTGCGCCTGGTCGCCGGCGAGCCACGGGCCGCCGGAGTCGCCGCCCTCGGCGCAGGCGTTGGTCCGGGTCAGGCCGGTGACCGCGCCCTCCGGGTAGACCACCGTCTGGTTCTTCGCCAGGATCGTGCCGCAGTGCGTGCCGCTGGTGGAGCCGGAACGGCAGACCGCCGCGCCCACCGGGGCCTCGGTGCTGCCGGCCACCGGCAGCAGGTTGCCCTTGAAGTCGTTGACGAACGGCTGCAGCGCGTCGCCGTTGGTCACCTGGACGAAGCCCTCGTCGTTGTCGCCGGGGAAGATCGACGCCTTGACCGAGCCCATCGGCTGCTGCTTCTGGTCGAACGTCGGGTCACCCGGGGCGCCGCAGTGCCCGGCGGTCACGAAGCCGCCCTGCACCGCGAAGCCGATCGAGCAGCGCGCGGTGCCCTCGGCCACCGTGATGAAGTACGGGTCCGCGCCGTGCAGGTCGACGCCGGCCAGCGGTTTCGGGGTGGCCGAGCTGGTCACCACGGTGACCGCGTCCCGCTTCACGCCGGCCTCCGCGGCCAGGCTCCTGGCCGCCGCGGTCCGTCCGGGCTTGGCCACCACGACCAGCTTGTTGGTCGGCACGTCGACGTACCAGCCGGACAGCCCGGCCGCGTCGGCGCGCACCGCGTCCAGCTTGGCCTTGGCCGCGTCGAGCGTCTGCTCGCTGCGCTTGACGAGGACCGGCACCGCGCCGGCCGCGCGTACGGCGGCAGCCGCGTCGGCGTTCGTCACCGCGACCTTGAGCGTGGTGCCGTCGGTCGCCAGCCACGCGCCGCCGAAGTCCGAACCGGTCTTCGCCGCGAGCGTGGCCGAGACGCCGCTGGCCCACTTGGCGCGCTTGAGCCGGGCGGTCGCCTGATCGCCGTCCAGCCCGAGGTCCCGCTGCATGGCCGCGAGAATCTGCGGTGCCACGCCGGACTTGGTGGTGGAGGCCGGTTTGGTGGCCGACGACGTGGTGCCGGCCATCGAGGGCAGGGTGAACGCCACCGCTGCCCCGGCCGCCGCCACGACCGCCGCCGCCACGGCGATCCGTCTGCGCTGCATCTGAGGAACTCCCCTCGCCACGGGTGCCGTGGGGGCGGCACCGTGACCAGAGGTACGGACCTCGCAGACGGAAGGTTCAGACCTCGACGACCGTCGGCACGATCATCGGGCGTCGTCGATACGCGTCGTTCACCCAGCGGCCCACCGTGCGCCGCACGACCTGCTGCAGCTGGTGGGTGTCGGTGATGCCGTCCTCGGCCGACCGGTGCAGCGCGGCGGTGAGCAGCGGGATCACCGGGTTGAACGCCTCCGGGTCCTCGGAGAAGCCCTTCGCCGACACGCTCGGTTCGCCGACCACCTTGCCGGTCACCGAGTCGATCACCACGGTCGCCGAGATGAAGCCGCCGTCGCCGAGGATGCGCCGCTCGGTGAGCAGCGACTCGCTGACGTCGCCGACCGCGAGACCGTCCACATAGACGTATCGGTTCTCCACCCGGCCGACGTGCCGGGCGTGCCCCTCGACCAGGTCGACCACGTCGCCGTCCTCGCAGAGCACCACCCGGTCGGGGGCGACCCCCGACTCGACGCCGAGCTGAGCGTGCGCCCGCAGGTGCCGCCACTCGCCGTGCACCGGCATGAGGTTGCTCGGGCGTACCACGTTGAGCAGGAACAGCAGCTCGCCGGCCGGGGCGTGGCCGGAGACGTGCACCTTCGCCGTCTCCTTGTGGATGACCGTGGCGCCGGCCCGGGACAACTGGTTGATCACCCGGTAGACCGAGGTCTCGTTGCCCGGCACCAGCGAGCTGGCCAGCACCACCGTGTCGCCGGGGGCGATGGTGATGTGCCGGTGGTCGCCGGTGGACATCCGCCCGAGCGCGCTCATCGGCTCGCCCTGCGACCCGGTCGACATGAAGACGATCTCTTCGCCGGGCAGGTTGGTCGCCTCGTCCAGGCTGACCAGCAGGCCGTCCGGGATGTGCAGCAGGCCGAGGTCGCGGGCGATGCCCATGTTGCGCACCATCGAGCGGCCGATCAGCGCGACCTTGCGGTCGTACTCCCAGGCCGCGTCCATCACCTGCTGGACCCGGTGCACGTGGGAGGCGAAGCTGGCCACGATGATCCGGCCGCGGGCCTTGCCGAAGATCGAGCTGAGCACCGGGCCGATGTCCCGCTCCGGCGCCACGAAACCGGGCACCTCGGCGTTGGTCGAGTCGGAGAGCAGCAGGTCGACGCCCTCGGCGCCGAGCCGGGCGAACCCGGCCAGGTCGGTGATCCGGCCGTCCAGCGGCACCTGGTCCATCTTGAAGTCGCCGGTGTGCAGCACCAGGCCGGCCGGGGTGCGCACGGCGACCGCCAGCGCGTCCGGGATGGAGTGGTTGACCGCGAAGAACTCGCACTCGAACGGGCCGAGCCGCTCGGTCTGTCCCTCGCGCACGGTCAGCGTGTACGGGTCGAGGCGCCGCTCGGCGAGCTTGGCCTCGACCAGCGCCAGCGTGAACTCGGAGCCGACCAGCGGGATGTCCGCCTTGTGTGCCAGCAGATAGGGCACGGCGCCGATGTGGTCCTCGTGGCCGTGGGTGAGCACGATGGCCTGGATGTCCTCGAGCCGGCTGAGGATCGGGGTGAAGTCGGGCAGGATCAGGTCGACGCCGGGCTGCTCGACGTCGGGGAAGAGCACCCCGCAGTCGATGATCAGCAGCTTGCCGTCGAACTCGAGCACGGTCATGTTGCGGCCGATGGCTCCGAGCCCGCCGAGCGGAGTGACGCGCAGGGCGCCCTCGGGCAGCGGCGGTGGCGGATCCAGCTCCATGTGGGCTTGACTCATTCGCGTCTTTTCTCTTTCAGAGGACGATGCCGGCTTTCGCCGCGTCCTCGCGCAACTGGTTCAGTTCTTCGTCGCCGGCGTCGACCAGCGGGGACCGCACCGGGCCCGCGGGCAGGCCACGGGCGCGCAGGCCGGCCTTCACCAGCATGGTGCCGGGCGCCCGGAAGATGCCGGTGAACAGCGGCAACGCCTGCCGGTGCAGGGCCAGGGCGGTGGCGACGTCGCCCCGCTCGTACGCCTCGATCATGTCCTTGGCGAGCGGCCCGGTGAAATGGGTGGAGGTGCCGACCAGCCCGACCCCGCCGATCGACAGCAGCGGCAGGGTGGCCGCGTCGTCGCCGGAGTAATACGCGAGATCGGTGCGGCTGGTGACCCACGAGGAGGCGGTGAAATCGCCCTTGGCGTCCTTGACCGCGACGATCCGCTCGTGCTCGGCGATCCGGCACATGGTCTCGGTGGCGATCGCCGTGCCGGCCCGGTGCGGGATGTCATAGACCATGATCGGGAGATCGGCCGCCCCGGCCACGGTCAGGAAATGCTGGGCCACGCCGGCCTGCGGGGGCTTGTTGTAATACGGCGTCACCACGAGCAGGCCGTGCGCGCCCGCCTTCTGCGCGGCATGCGCCAGCTCGACGGTGTGTGCCGTGTTGTTGGTGCCGACCCCGGCCACCACCCGGGCCCGGTCGCCGACCGCCTCCACGACCGCGCGAAGCAGCGTCTCCTTTTCCGCGTCGGTGGTGGTCGGGGACTCGCCGGTGGTGCCGCTGACCACGAGTGCGTCGTTGCGCTGCTCATCGACGAGGTAGGTGGCCAGTTTCGCCGCGCCCTCGACGTCGAGGGAGCCGTCCGGGGCGAACGGGGTGACCATGGCGGTCAGCAGCCGTCCGAAGGGTCGCGGGTCGTGCGTCATACCGAACAACCTATCGGACGGCCCGCTCAGACGTAGAAAGCGGTGAACGGGGCCCAGGGCAGGTTACGCAGCACGCTCCAGACACCCCAGACCGCCACGAATGCGATCATCGTGCGCGGACCGATGGTGAGCTGCGGCAGCTTCCAGTTGAAAAGCCGCTTCCCGGCCCAGGCGATGTACATGTACACCAGGAACGGCGCCGCGAACGTGAAGATCGCGTGGTGCCGGGCCGCGGCCGGGACGTTGCCGTGCAGCAAATACCATGCCGCGCGGGTGCCGCCGCACCCCGGGCAGACGAAGCCGGTGGTGTATTTCAGCAGGCAGGTCGGTGCGTCGCCGGCGCCCGCCGCGGCCGGGTGGGTGGCCAGCGTGTAGCCGATCGCGCCGGACATGCAGACGAGCATCGCCATCGGGGCGGCCCAGACCGGCGACCTGCTCCAGGCGCGCTGGGCCAGGCGGGTGACCACGTCGGGGCGGGGCGCCACCCACTCCGGGGGCAGGGCGGGACCCTGCACGGGCTCGTCTGCCAGGGTCATGAGCGTCACGGTACACCCGCGAGGGCAGCTGCCAGCGGGCCCGCGAAGTCACCCTTGACCGGGGCGGCGATCGACTCCAGCCCCAGCCAGCCGGCCAGCCGCCGCAGCTCGGCCGCCAGGGCGAAAGCCGTCTCATCCTGATCCGCGGTCGGCTCCAGCCACGCCGCCGGGATCTCCAGCACGCCGGCCTTGCGGTCGGCCTTCAGATCGACCCGGGCGGCGAACCGATCGCCTAGCAGGAAGGGCAGGACGTAGTAGCCGTAAAGGCGCTGCGGCGCAGGCACATATATCTCGATCCGATAGGACAAATCGAACAACCGCTCCGTCCGCCCGCGCTCCCAGATCAGCGGATCGAAGGGGCTCACCAGCGTGGCCGCACGAACCCAGCGCGGGATCTTGGCGTCCTGATGCAGATAGGCCGGTTGTTTCCACCCCTGCACTGCGACCGGTACGAGCACCCTGTCCTCGACGAGCTCCGACACCGCCTGTTTGAAGCCGTCGACGGGCAGGCGGAAGTAGTCGCGGATCTCCGGCTCGGCGGCCACCCCCAGCGCCCGGGCCGACATCTCGACCAGCGCCCGGATCGCGTCCGGATATGCCGGGGTCGGCGCATCCAGCACCGTCGCGGGCAACACGCGTGACGGCAGGTCGTAGCGGCGGGCGAAGGACGTCGTCCGCTCGGCCGCGGTCACCTGGCCGGTGTAGAACAGCCACTCCAGCGCCTGTTTCACCACCGACCAGTTCCACCCCCAGTGATCCTTGCGGCGGGGCGCGTCGTGCTCGATCTCGGCGGCCGTGATCGGGCCCCGGGCGCGCACCTCGTCGAGCACCCAGGCGACCAGCTCGGGCTGCTCGGCCACGACCCGTTTCATGTTGCCCCAGGCGAAGTCGGCGGCCCGGGCCATCCGCCAGCGGAAAAGCGGCTGCAGATCGGTGGTGATCAGCGACGCCTCGTGCCCCCAGAACTCGAACAGCTCGCGGGGCTTGCGGTAGGCGGCACGCTCCAGCAGCTGCACCGGATAGGGACCCAGTCGGCTGTAGAGCGGCATGAAATGGGCGCGCTGCAACACGTTCACCGAATCCATCTGGATCAGATGCAGCCGGCGCAGCACGCGGCGCAGGTGGCGCAGATCGGTGGCGCCGCCCGGCCGGGGGTCGGTGAAGCCCTGGGCCGCGAGCGCGACGCGCCGGGCCTGGCTGACGGAGAGCGATTCGGGTGCCATCGATCTGCACGCTAGAGCAGGGGTACGACAATTTCGCCGAGCCACCCGCTCGGTAGGCTCGGCGCATGGCACTCGGCTTCGTCCGTCCCGCCCGTCCCGAGGACGCCGCGGAGATCGCCCGCATCCAGCTCTCCACCTGGCGCACGGCGTACCGGCGGATGTTCCCGGCGCACGTGCTGGCCAACCTCGACGAGGCCTTCCTGGCCCGCACCTGGCTCGAGGCGATCGAGCAGCCACCATCGCCGCGGCACCGGGTGCTGATCGCCGTCGAGCAGGGCGAGTCGGCCACCGAGGTGGTCGGCTTCGCCGCGGCCGGCCCCGCCGACGAGCAGGCGCAGGCCCCCGAGGAGCCGCCGCTGCCGGCCGAGGTCGCCGCCGTCACCGACCTGCTGGTCGAGCCGCGCTGGGGTCGCCGCGGCCACGGCAGCCGGCTGCTCTCGGCGACCGTCGACCTGTGGCGCGAGGACGGTTTCACGCACGCCGTGGCCTGGGCCTACGAGCAGGACGTCGCCACCCAGAAGTTCCTGACCTCGGCGGGCTGGTCCCCCGACGGCGCCGGCCGCGCGCTCGACGTCGACGACATGCTCGTACCGCAGCTGCGGCTGCACGTCGACCTGGCCGCAGAATGACCACGGCGACCCCGACCTTCGTCTACGACGGCGACTGCTCCTTCTGCACCACCTGCGCCGAGTTCATCGAGCGCCGCATCCCCACGCGCGCCCGCGTCGTCCCGTGGCAGTTCGCCGACCTCGACCGGCTGGGGCTCAGCCAGCAGCAGTGCGAGGAATCGGTCCAGTGGGTGTCCTCCGATCAGCGCGGCTCCGGCCCCGACGCGATCGCCCTCCTGCTCAACGACGCCGGCCGGTGCTGGCAGGTCGCCGGCGGCCTCCTCCAGCGCGGCCCGGTCCGCCTCGCGGCCTGGCCGGCGTACCGCTGGATCGCCGACCACCGCCACCTTCTCCCGGGCGGAACGGCAGCATGTTCGCTACCGCAAGCTCAGCGCGACGCACTCTTCGGAAAACCTTCCTGACGTACGCGTAGGCCAAGTCCCCGATGCGGCGCGCGAGCTAGCTGCAACCCACCCTCCGCGCGCGGCTGCCGGGCTGTCCTGCATGGCCGAACCCCTCAACCGCCGCCGATATCGACCGATCGATCGAAGCCGGTGGGCGGAATTCCGTCCCGCGACCGATGTGCAGCTTGACATGATCGACGATGCTGCAAGCGTGTACGACCGGCACGGGGGAGAAGGCGATGAGGCTGGCAGCACGCTGGTGCCCAGGAGACGAGGGACGACCGTGGCCGGGGTGAGCCGCCGCGCGGTCCTCGGCGGCGCCCTCCTCGGCGCGGCCGGGGTGGCCACCGGCGTGGCCGGCGCACCGCTGGTCCGCGGCTGGCTGGGCCTGGACCGGCTGCCGGTCTCCGGCGGTTACGCCGCCGCGGCCGACCACCTCGAAGCCGTCGCCAACCCGGCCGTGTCGGTCCACTACTACGCGCAGACCGCCGAGCCGGTGGTGGCGTTCACCTTCGACGACGGCCCGGCGCCGCACTGGACCCCGATGGTGCTCGACGAGCTGGACAAGGCCCAGGTCCCGGCCACGTTCTTCATGGTCGGGCGCAACCTGTCCGAGCATGCCGAGCTGGTCCGCGGCCGGCTGGCCCGGCACGACGTGGGCAGCCACTCGTGGCAGCACGACGACCTGGCCACCAAGGACCTCGCCCAGATCGGCGACGACCTCGACCGCACCCAGAGCGCGATCCGGCAGTACACCGGCCGGACCGCCACCCTGTTCCGGCCGCCGTACGGGCACCTGGGCGGATCCACCCTGCTCGCCGCCGACCAGCGCGGATACGACATCGTGCTGTGGTCGATGGAGATGCACGAGAACACGTACCGCAACGATCCGGCCGGGCAGGCGCGCTACATCGTCGAGTCGGCGCGGCCCGGATCGATCATCCTGGCCCACGACGCCGGCGGCGACCAGCGACTGGTCACGATCCGCGGCCTGGCCGCCATGTTCGACGGGCTGCGCCGCCGCGGATTCCGGCTGGTCACCGTCTCGGAGCTGCTGAGCACCGCGGCGGCGAAGCCGTCGACGTCGGGCCAGATGCCGGTCCGGGCGGTCGGGCCGAGCCGTTGATACCGTCCCGGCCGGTGCACCGCTAGGACGGACGGGACGAAGGAGGTCGCGTGCGACACCTTCAGCCCCTCCTGCACGACCTCGTCCCGTTGATCGCCGCGCCGACCACGGCGCTCTGCGGCGCGGACGGGCAGATCCGCCCGGCCGGTGTGCAGGGCGTCTTCCACGCCGACCGCCGGGTGCTCTCCGCGGCCGTGCTGCGCCTCGACGACCGCGAGCCGGAGCCGATCGGCTGGGCCGCGGCCGGGCCGGGTGCCGCCCGCTTCGTCTCGGTGGCCCGCTGGCTGGGCGATCAGATCGCCGACCCTACCGTACGGGTGGTCCGCACCCGCCGGGTCCGGCCCGGCTCGATCGACGAGGAGATCGAGGTCGCCTCCACCGCGACCGGGCCGGTCACCACCACGGTCACCGTCGAGACGGCGAGCGACCTCGCGCCGATCGAGGCGGTCCGCGCCGGCCGCCCCGGCCCATCGGCGCCGGGCGCCATCACCGTCCGGGTCGAGCCGATTCGCACCTGGGCGGTGACGCTCGCGCCCGGCGAGTCGACCGTCCTGCGCTGGTCGGCGACCGTCGATGACCCCGGCGCGGTGATGCTGCCCGGCCCGCGCGGCGCCTTCGCCGCCCCGGCCGTCCGCGCCCACGACCGGCGGCTCGCGAGGCTGGTCGCCCGGTCGGTCGACGATCTCGCGGCGCTGCGCCTGACCACCGCGATCGACGACGGCGACACCTTCCTCGGCGCCGGTGTGCCGTGGTATCTCACGCTCTTCGGCCGGGACAGCCTGTGGACGGCCCGGATGATGCTGCCGCTCGGCACCGAGCTCGCCCTGGGCACGCTGCGCGCGCTGGCCCGCCGTCAGGGCACGAGGGTCGACCCGGAGACCGGCGAGGCACCCGGCAAGATCATGCACGAGCTGCGCCGGTCCGACGTCTCGCCGGCCCACCGGCTGCCGGCCGCCTACTACGGCACGATCGACGCCACCCTGCTCTGGATCAGCCTGCTGCACGACGCGTGGCGCTGGGGCTTGGCGTCCTCGTCCGTCGCGGAGTTGCTGTCGCCCCTGGAGGCGGCACTGGGCTGGCTGGCCGAGCACGCCGACCCGGACGGCGACGGCTTCCTCGAATACCGGGACGAGACCGGGCGCGGCCTCGCCAACCAGGGATGGAAGGACTCGGGCGACGCGGTGCGCTTCCACGACGGCCGGACGGCGGCGGCGCCGATCGCGCTGGCCGAGGTGCAGGGCTACGCGTACCGTGCCGCCCTGGACGCGGCCGCCCTGCTGGAGGCGTTCGGCCGGCCCGGCGGTGCCCGGTGGCGGTCCTGGGCCGCGGCGATGGCGACCCGGTTCCGGGGCGCGTTCTGGGTGTCCGAGGGCCGCTACCCCGCGCTGGCGCTCGACCGGGACAAGCGGCCGGTCGACTCGCTCACCAGCAACGCCGGGCACCTGCTCGGCACCGGCCTGCTGACCGCGGCGGAGGAGGCGAGGGTGGCGGCCGCGCTGGCCGCCCCGGCGATGTCCGGCGGGTACGGCCTGCGCACGATGTCGTCGGCGGACCGCGGTTTCGCGCCGCTGTCCTACCACTGCGGCTCGATCTGGCCGCACGACACCGCGATCGTCGCCGCCGGCCTGGCCCGGGGCGGCTTCGCGGCCGACGCCCTGGCCCTGTTCGACGGGCTGCTCACCGCGGCCGAGGCGTTCGACTTCCGGCTGCCCGAGCTGTACGGCGGCGACGCCCGCACCGACCTGTCCCGCCCGGTCCCCTACCCCGCCGCGTGCCACCCGCAGGCGTGGTCCGCGGCCGCGGCGATCCTGATGATCCAGGCCTGGCTGGGCCTGGACCCGGACGTCCCGAACGGTGTGGTTCGCCTCGGCCCGCTCCCGGGCGCGCCCGTGGTCGACGGCCTCCGGATCGCCGGCCAAGCGGTGTCGTTCGACGGCGAAACCCTGACCGGCCTCCCCAAGGGCCTGCGACTCGACTGAGATGCCGCCGGCCCGACCCAGCTGCCCGAGCGCCTGCGACTCGGCTGAGATGCCGCCGGCCCGACCCAGCTGCCCGAGCGCCTGCGACTCGGCTGAGATGCCGCCGGCCCGACCGAGCCGCCCGAGAGCCGGCGACTCGGCTGAGCCGGGGGCGGCGGGAGCGGCAGCTCAGCCCGGCGGTGGCGGCACGGGCTTGCGTTGCAGCAAGCTCGCCTGCGGTTGGGGACGGTGCCGACGCGTACCGGCAAAGGGGTTTTGGAAAGCCGCGAGAAATCAGGCGAGGAGCGAGTCGATACCGACCGTGAGACCCGGAAGTTCAAGGACATTACGGACGGCGAGCAGCACACCGGGCATGAACGACACGCGGTCCAGGGAATCGTGGCGGATCGTGAGGGTCTCGCCGGCGCTGCCGAACAGGACCTCCTGGTGGGCGACCAGCCCGGCGGCGCGCACCGAGTGGATGCGGACGCCGTCGACGAGGGCGCCACGAGCCCCGTCGAGCTCCTCCTTGGTCGCGTCGGGCATCGGCGGGCTGCCGGCGGCGGCGCGAGCATCGGCGATCAGGCGGGCGGTGTGCGTCGAGGTGCCGCTCGGTGCGTCGAACTTGCGGGGATGGTGCTGCTCGATGATCTCGACGGACTCGAAGTAACGGGCCGCGGTCGCGGCGAAGCGCATCATGAGCAGGGCGCCGATGCCGAAGTTCGGCGCGACCAACACGTTCGCCCCGGGCTTCTCGGCGAGCCAGCCGCGCACCCGGTCGAGGCGCTCCTCGGTGAAGCCGGTGGTGCCGACCACGATGCTGATGCCCTGCTCGATCGCCCAGCGCACGTTGTCGAGCACCACGTCGGGGCTGGTGAAGTCGACCAGCACCTGGGCCGTGGCGCCGCTGAACAGCTCGTCGCCCTGATCGATCATGGCGACCAGCTCGAGGTCGTCGGCGGCGTCCACCGCCTTGCACACCTCGAGGCCCATCCGGCCGCGGGCTCCGAGCACACCAACGCGAATCGAGTCAGTCACCCGGTGAACTTAACGCACGCCGCCGGGCCCACCGGCGCTCCCCCAGCCCGACCGCGACGAAGGTCAGCGCCACGTACAGCCAGCCGACCAGCACGTCGGCCACGTAGTGCTCGCCGGTGTAGACCAGGGTGAACGTCATGGCCAGCGGGTATGCCAGCAGCAGCGGCCACCAGCGCTTACCCACCATGGGCAGGAAAAAGGCGACCGCCATCATGGCGTACGCCGTGTGCAGCGACGGCATCGCGGCCACCGGATTGGACTGGTCGGCCTGCAGCGCGTTCAGCGTGTTCCCGGCGCTGTGCAGGCCGATCGCGGCGAAGCCGTTGGACGAGATGCGGGCGACCGGCTCGGCGAGCGCGCCGTTCGCCGCGGCCCACCACGGCGGCGCGGCCGGGTACAGGAAGTACGTGACCAGCCCGGCCAGGCTCAGCGTGACCCAGCGGCGCATGAAGCGGTAGGACAGCCGACGGTTGCGCAGCCAGAGCACCACCGCCACGGTCGGCACGGTGAGGAAGTGCGACACGTAGATCAGCGTGACCACGACCTCCCACCACTGCACGTGGCCGGGCTGGTAGAGGTGTTGCTGGAGCCAGACGGTCGGGATGCGGCCGCCGGTGAGCCGGCCGAACATCCACTCGTCTGCGTCGATCATGAAGTGGACGTGCGGGGCGAAGAACCGGTCGGCCGAGCCCCGGGACAGGTTGTAGAAGACCAGCAGCAGCACGACCGGCAGCCAGTCGCGCAGGAACAGCAGGTGCTCCCGCCACGGCCGGTAGTTGCGCCAGGCGATAGTGGCCAGCCAGAGCCAGGCGAACGCGGTGAGCGGGTCGCTGGTGGGCACCCCGACAATCACCACGAAACCGGCGAAGGCCACCGCCCAGACGGCCATCCCGACGATCCTGCGCTGGCGCACATCAGGTTCGACGGGGGTCTCGGGCGGTGTCTCCAGGGTCGTCACGAGGTCCAAGGTTAACGGCGGCCGAACTCCGCCTCATCAAACGGCCCCACCACGGCTAACGACATGGGTTGGGTCAGCAGCTCGGCCGCGACCGCGTCGATGTCCTCGCGGGTCACCGCGTCGACCCGGGTGAGCAGCTCGTCCACGCTCATCAGGTCGCCGTAGAGCAGCTCCGACTTGGCCAGCCGGCTCATCCGCGAGCCGGAGTCCTCGAGGCCCAGCACGTACGAGCCCTTGACCATGCCCTTGCCGCGGGCGATCTCCTCGGCGGTGAGCCCCTTGGCCGCCACCTGCTCGAGCTCGCCCCGGACGATGTCCAGGACCTCCTCGACCTTGCCGGGGGCGCAGCCGGCGTAGACGCCCAGCAGGCCGGCGTCGGCGTACTGGCTCGCGTACGAGTAGACCGAGTAGGCCAGTCCGCGCTTCTCCCGGATCTCCTGGAAGAGGCGGCTGGACATGCCGCCGCCGAGCACGTTGTTGAGCACGCCCAGGGCGAACCGGCGCTCGTCGAGGCGGCCGATGCCGACCCCGCCCAGCACCACGTGCGCCTGCTCGGTGTCCCGGTTGCGGACCACCGTGTGCGCCTTCTGATGCCGGACCCGCTTCCGGACCCGCGGGCCGGCCGGGTCGGCCGGGGACGCGTCCAGCGCGGTGCCGGCCAGCGCCCGGCGCACCAGGCGCACCACCGTCGCGTGCTCGAGGTTGCCGGCCGCGGCCACCACGATCTGCGGCGCGGTGTACCGGTGCCGGTAGAAGCTGTTGATCTGGTTCCGGGTCATCGGGGTGATCGACTCCTCGGTCCCCGAGATCAGCCGGCCCAGCGGGTGGTCACCGAAGATGGTCTCGGTGAAGATGTCGTGCACCTCGTCGCTGGGCTCGTCCTCGTGCATGGCGATCTCTTCGAGGATCACGCCCCGCTCGATCTCGACGTCGGCCGGGTCGAGCAGCGAGTCGGCCACCGCGTCGCAGAGCACGTCGACCGCCAGCGGCAGGTCCTCGTCGAGCACCCGCGCGTAGTAGCAGGTGTATTCCTTCGTGGTGAAGGCGTTGGTCTCGCCGCCGACCGCCTCGATCTGAGCCGAGATCTCCAGCGCCGTGCGCTTGTGCGTGCCCTTGAAGAGCAGGTGCTCGAGGAAGTGCGAGGCGCCGGACATGGCCGGCGTCTCGTCCCGGGAGCCGATGCCCACCCAGACGCCGAGCGACGCGCTGCGCGTGCTGGGGATCGACTCGGTGATGATCCGCAGTCCGCTGGGCAGCACGGTCCGGCGGGCGGTTCCCTCGAGGGCCTTGGTGACCGCGCGGGCCGGCCTTCCGGCCGACCCGCGCGAACTGGTTGTCACCGGTGGTTACTCGGCGCGCGGTGCGCGGTCGCCGCGCTCGCCGCCGGTGCGCTGGCGCCGCCGACGCGGCTCGCCGCCGCCGTCCCGGTCGCCGCGAGGACCGCGGTCCTCGCGCGGCGGGCGGGACTCGCGGGCCTGGCCCTCGGCCGGAGCCGGGGCCTCCTCGCCCTCCGGGCGGACCTTGTCGAGGTAGATCTTGCCGCGGGCGTCGATGTCCGCGATCGAGACCTCGACCTTGTCGCCGACGTTGAGGAAGTCCTCGACCTTCTCCACCCGCTTGCCGTCGCCGACCTTGGAGATGTGCAGCAGGCCATCGCGGCCGGGCAGCAGCGAGACGAACGCGCCGAACGCGGCCGTCTTCACCACCGTGCCGAGGAACTTGTCGCCGATCTTCGGCAGGGTCGGGTTGGCGATCGCGTTGATCCGCTCGACCGCGGCCTCGGCCGACGGGCCGTTGGTCGCGCCCACGTAGATCGTGCCGTCGTCCTCGATCGAGATGTCGGCGCCGGTCTCGTCCTGGATCGCGTTGATCGTCTGACCCTTGGGGCCGATCACCATGCCGATCTTGTCGACCGGGATCTTCACCGAGGTGACGCGCGGGGCGTACTCGGACATCTCGGCCGGCGCGTTGATCGCCTGCTGCATGACCCCGAGGATCGTGGCGCGGGCCTCGTGCGCCTGCTGCAGGGCGGACGCCAGCACGTCCGACGGGATGCCGTCGAGCTTGGTGTCCAGCTGCAGGGCGGTGACGAACTCGCTGGTGCCGGCGACCTTGAAGTCCATGTCGCCGAACGCGTCCTCGGCGCCGAGGATGTCGGTCAGCGCCACGTACTGGGTCTTGCCGTCGACCTCGTCCGAGATCAGGCCCATCGCGATGCCGGCGACCGGCGCCTTCAGCGGCACGCCGGCCTGCAGCAGCGACAGGGTCGAGGCGCAGACCGAGCCCATGCTGGTCGAGCCGTTCGAGCCGAGCGCCTCGGAGACCTGGCGGATCGCGTACGGGAACTCCTCGCGCGACGGCAGCACGGGCACCAGGGCCCGCTCGGCCAGCGCGCCGTGACCGATCTCGCGGCGCTTCGGCGAGCCCACCCGGCCGGTCTCACCGGTCGAGAAGGGCGGGAAGTTGTAGTTGTGCATGTAGCGCTTGGACTTCTCCGGCGCGAGGGTGTCCAGCGCCTGCTCCATGCGCAGCATGTTCAGCGTGCTGACGCCCAGGATCTGGGTCTCGCCCCGCTCGAAGAGGGCCGAGCCGTGCACCCGCGGCAGGACGCCGACCTGAGCGGTCAGCGGCCGGATGTCGCGCGGACCACGGCCGTCGATGCGGATCTGCTCGCGCAGCACGCGGGCACGCACCTCGGACTTGGTCAGCGACCGGAAGGCGGCGCTGATCTCCTTCTCGCGACCCTCGAACCGCTCGTCGAGCAGCTCGTGCGCCTTCGCCTTGATCAGGTCGAGGGCTTCCTCGCGCTCCTGCTTGGCGGCGATCTTCAGCGCCTCGGCGGTCTCCTCACGGACGGCCTCCGTGACGGCGCCGAGGACGTCGTCCTGGTAGTCGAGGAAGACCGGGAACTCGGCGACCGGCTTGGCGGCGACCTCGGCCAGCTCGCTCTGCGCGCGGCACAGCTCACGGATGGCCGGCTTGGCGGCCTCCAGGCCGCTGGCCACTACCTCCTCGGTCGGCGCGACGGCGCCGGCCGAGATCAGCTTGATCGCGTGCGGGGTGGCCTCGGCCTCGACCATCATGATCGCGACATCGCCGTCCGGGAGGACCCGGCCGGCCACGACCATGTCGAAGGTGGCCCGCTCGAGCTCCTCCAGGGTGGGGAAGGCGACCCACTGGCCCTCGACGTGCGCGACCCGCGTCGAACCGACCGGGCCGCTGAACGGCAGGCCGGAGAGCTTGGTCGACATCGAGGCGCCGTTCATGGCGACGACGTCGTACGGGTGGGCCGGGTCGAGCGCGAGGACGGTCTCGACGACCTGGACCTCGTTGCGCAGGCCCTTGGTGAACGACGGGCGCAGCGGCCGGTCGATCAGGCGGCAGGTGAGGATCGCGTCCTCGCTCGGACGGCCCTCGCGGCGGAAGAACGAACCGGGGATGCGACCCGCGGCGTACATCCGCTCCTCGACGTCCACGGTGAGCGGGAAGAAGTCGAAGTGCTCCTTCGGCGCCTTGCTCGCGGTGGTCGCGGAGAGGACCACGGTCTCGCCGAGCTGGACGATCACCGATCCGGCGGCCTGCTTGGCGAGGCGGCCGGTGGAGAAGGTCACCTCGCGGGTGCCGAACGCACCGTTGTCGATGATGGCGGTCCGAGACTCGGTGCCGAGAGCGTTCTGCTCTGTCATGTTGTTGTGGTGCTCCTTCGTCGAGGACCCGGCGGTCTGCTACGCGGTGTTTCAGGCGGCCGGTCTTCGATCGAAGTGCCCAGGAGGTCTGCCTGGGAACCACTACCGAGGACCGGTGTCTGTTGGCCTGCAACCGCGCGGGTCCGTGGGTTTTGCTGCGGTTTCGCTGCACCGCGAAGGTTTCGCCAAACCGCGAAAGGGGAGCAGCCCGGTGGCCGCTCCCCGTTGCGAACTATCGGCGCAGGCCGAGCCGCTCGATGAGCGACCGGTAGCGCTGGATGTCCTTCTTCTGGACGTAGTTGAGCAGGCGGCGACGACGGCCGACCAGCAGCAGCAGGCCACGCCGGCTGTGGTGGTCGTGCTTGTGCACCTTGAGGTGCTCGGTCAGGTCGGCGATCCGCTTGGTCAGCATCGCGACCTGGACCTCGGGGGATCCGGTGTCGCCGTCCTGCGCCTTGTACTCGTCGATGATCTTGGTCTTGGTCTCTTGATCGAGCGCCATGTTCTCCAAAATTCTGTGTTGCCGAATGTCTCGGTTCCGTACCCGCGGCGTCGGGCAGGCACACGGAACCGGTCGTTGGATAGCCAACAGTGCTGTCAACCCTACCAGGGGGTCACCGGAGCAATGCGCGGGTCTCTTCCACGTCCTCGCGGATCTGCGCGACGAGCGGTTCGATGCCGTCGTAGACCCGCTGTTCCCGCAGGTGGGCGACGAAATCGAGGCTGACCCGCTCACCGTAGAGGTCACCGGCGAAATCGAGCACGTACGCCTCGACCCGGCGCTCCCGGCCGGAGAAGGTCGGGTTGGTGCCGATCGACACGCTGGCGGGCAGTCGCGCGGCGTGCTCGCCGCCCCGGATCAGCCAGGCCGCGTACACGCCGTCGGCCGGGACCGAGGCGTACCGGTGCACCATGAGGTTGGCGGTCGGGAAGCCGATCTCCCGCCCGCGCTGGTCACCGCGGACCACCACGCCACCCAGCCGGTGCGGCCGGCCGAGCGCCGCGGCGGCGGCCCGCACGTCCCCGGCGTCGACACAGCTGCGGATGTACGTCGAGGAGAACACCACCCCGTCCGCGGACACCAGCGGCGCGTCCTCGACCGTGAACCCGAACGACCGCCCCAGCCGCTCGAGCAGCGCCACGTCGCCGGCCGCCTTGTGCCCGAACCGGAAGTTGTCGCCGACCACCACGACCGCCGCGTGCAGCGCCTCGACCAGCACGTCGTGCACGAACGCCTCGGCCGGCAGCTGCGAGAACGCCGGGGTGAACGGCACCACGCAGAGCGCGTCGACGCCCAGCTGCTCGATCAGCTCGGCCTTGCGGACCGGCTCGGTGAGCACGGCCGGGTGCGAACCGGGGCGGACCACCTCGGCCGGGTGCGGGTCGAAGGTCATCACCACCGACTGCATGCCGAGGTCGTGGGCGCGCTTCACGGCGTGCCCGATGATCGCCTGGTGGCCGCGGTGCACGCCGTCGAAGACGCCGATCGTGACCACCGACCGGCCCCATCCGCCCGGCACCGCCTCGTAGCCGCGCCACCGCTGCATTGCTCCCCGCCCTCCTCGTACGCCCCTCGGGCAACAGCGTATCGGCCGGTTTGCGCCTCTTCAGGCGGGAGCCAGCACGATCTCCGCGCGGGCGCGTCCGGCCCGCTCCGACACGATCGCCAGGACCTCGCCGTCCGGGTCGAACACCGCATACGGCCCGCCGATGCCCACCGGCTCCAGCGGCCCGCCGTGGCTGAGCACCCGCGCCTCCTCCGGCGTGGCCGTACGCTGCGGAAACGCCTGCCGCGCCGCCTCGGCCAGGGAGAGCCCGACGACGTCCGGCGCCCGCTGTTCGAGCTCCTCCAGCGTCACCGCCTCGGCCAGCGTCATCCGCCCGACGGCCGTCCGGCGCAGCGCCGTCAGATGCCCGCCCACGCCGAGCGCCGCCCCGAGATCGCGCGCGATCGCCCGGATGTACGTCCCCGAGGAACACTCCACGTCGATGTCCACGTCGATCACCGCCGGCTCGCCCACCCGCCGGATGTCGAGCACGTCCAGCCGGGAGATCGTCACCCGCCGGGCCGGCAGCTCGACGGCCTCCCCGTCCCGGACCCGCTTGTACGCCCGCTGCCCATCCACCTTGATCGCGCTGACCGCGCTGGGCACCTGCTCGATCTCCCCGGTCTGCGCCGCCAGACCCGCCCGGATCGCCGCATCGGCAACCCCGGCGACATCCGCAACCGCGGTCGTCTCCCCCTCCGCATCATCGGTGATCGTCGACTGCCCGAGCCGGATCGTGGCGGCATAGCTCTTGCCCGAGCCGATCACGTAGGTCAGCAGCCGGGTGGCCCGGTTGACCCCGATGATCAGCACCCCGGTGGCCATCGGATCGAGCGTGCCGCCGTGCCCCACGCGCCGCGTCTTGGCCAGCCGCCGAATCCGCGCCACAACATCGTGCGACGTCATCCCCGCCGGTTTGTCCACCACGATCAGGCCGTCAGCGCTCACCCGCCCACCCTAGGGGGGCCACCGCCGGGCAATGAGTCTCGGGTCTGCCCCAGGGGCAGAGTCAAATCGGCCCTGTGGAAAACGGGCCGGCTCCCCGACCCGGTCGGGCCTGGCACCCAGGGGCCCACCAAGGCTCAGCGGACCACCCCGAGCACCGCCCACCGCCCCGAGCGCCACCGCCACACCGTGGTCACGAACCGGATCAGGATGAACAGCCCCAGCCCGGCCCAGACCCCGCCCAGCCCCAGGTCGAACGCGTACGCCAGCCAGACGGCCGGCAGGAAGCCGAGCAGCGCCGACGCCAGCGTGAGATTCCGCAGATAGCGCACGTCCCCCGCGCCGATCAGCACGCCGTCCAGGGCGTAGACCACACCGGCGAACGGCATCAGGCCGACGAACCACGGCCACACCACCGCCGCCTGCGAGTGCACCGCCGGATCGGGCGTGAACCAGCCGGGCACCACCCGGGCACCGGCCGCCGCGAGCACGGCGAACCCGATCCCGGCGACTCCGCCGGCGATCGTCACCCGGCGGGCGACCTCGCGGGCGGCCGTCCCGTCGCCGCCGCCCAGCGCCGCTCCGACCAGCGACTGCGCCGCGATGGCCACCGCGTCGAGCGCGAGCGCGCTGAAGAACCACAGTTGCAGCGCGATCTGATGCGCCCCGACCGAGGCGACCCCGAACCTCGACGCCACCGCGGTGGCCGAGAGGAAGCAGGCCTGGAAGGCCGCCCCGCGGATCAGCAGGTCACGGCCGAGGCGCAGCTGCTCGACGATGATCCCGGGCCGGGGGCGCAGCTCCCGGGTCTCCCGGACCAGCGCGACCAGGAAGCAGCCACCCGACACGGTCTGCGCGACCACGTTGGCGACGGCCGACCCGGTCAGCCCCCACCCGGTCGAGAAGACGACCGGAAAGACGAGCAGCGGGCAGAGCACGGCGGAGAGCACGTTCGCCCCGAGCACGAAGATCAGCGGCCGCCGGGTGTCCTGCACGCCGCGCATCCAGCCGTTGCCGGCGGCGGCGAGCAGCAGCCCGGGCGCGCCGAGCGCGGCGATCCGCAGCCACCCGGCCGCCGCCTCCGCCGTGGCGGGATCGCCCGCGAGGGCTTGCGCGAGCGGTCCGGCGCCGACTTGCGCGAGCAGAGCCAGCAGTACGCCGGCGGCCAGCGCCAGCCAGGACGTCTGCACACCCTCGGCGACGGCGGCGGGACGGTCACCGGCGCCGAAGCGACGGGCCGCGCGGCCGGTCGTGCCGTACGCCATGAGCGTGCCGAGCCAGGCGGCGACCGACATGACGGTGCCGCTGACCGCGACGGCCGCGAGCGGAAGACGCCCGAGGTGGCCGACGACGGCGGTGTCGACGAGCACGTAGAGCGGCTCGGCGGCCAGCACGACGAGGGCCGGGACGGCGAGCCGGGCGATCGTGCGGGCGGTCGGCGGCGCGGGCGCCTCAGCGGCAGACCGGGCAGACGGGCTCATGAAAACTCATGATGCCCGCCCGGCTGTAACGATCGCAAACAGATGTGGTGCTTACTTCCCCTACTGCCGCGTGTCCAGCGAGGTCTGCAGGGCGCGACGCGCCTGCTCGCGAGCTTCGTCGGTGGGCTGGGGCTTCGGCTTGGCAGCCATGATGGTGGATCCTCCGGTGCAGGAGGGCGCGGCACAGAGGGCGCGCGCCCAGAAACGGAATCGGTCGAGCGGTGGCGTCACGAGGCCGGTCCGGGGTCGCCGGACACATGGCGAAGGTGGCGCGGCCCGGGATCGGTGGACCCGGGTGGCTCGAGGTTTCGCGGCGGGCGGTGGTGACGGCCGCGCGAAACCAAATCACCGTTAAGGACCAAACTATCGTTCAGTTCCCGAGATCGAGACGCTCTTCCCACGCTCCGGGACGGAGGAGCGAGGAAAACCGCTACCAACCAGTACCTTTGCCGGGTGCGCTGGTCCGACTACGCCATCTGGTGGCACGTCTATCCGCTCGGCTTCCTAAGCGCCGAAGAAGCCGAGCGCTCCCCTGGCACGCCCGTCGAGCACCGGCTGCCCGAGCTGGCCAACCGGCTCGATCATCTGCTCGAGCTGGGCTGCAACGGGCTCGCGCTCGGGCCGGTCTTCGCGGCGGAGACCCACGGCTACGACACCGTCGACCATTTCCGGGTCGATCCGCGGCTCGGCGACGAGGACGATCTGGTGACGCTGATCGAGAAGGCGTCGGCCAAGGGCGTACGCGTGCTGCTGGACGGGGTTTTCAATCACGTGAGCCGATCGTTCGCGCACCGCGACTGGTTCGTCCGGGAGGGTGACGACTACCGCACCTTCGAGGGTCACCACCGACTCGTCACGCTCGACCACGCGAATCCCGCGGTCGCCGACTACGTCACCGACGTCCTCGGCTACTGGCTCGATCGCGGCGTGTCCGGCTGGCGGTTCGACGCGGCGTACGCGGTGCCGCTCCCGTTCTGGCGCACGGTCACCGACCGGGCCCGGGCAAAGCACCCGGACGCGTGGTTCGTCGGCGAGGTCATCCACGGCGACTACCGGTCCTACGTCACCGAGGGCGGGCTCGACTCGGTCACCCAGTACGAGCTGTGGAAGGCGATCTGGAGTTCGCTCAACGACGTCAACCCGCACGAGCTGGCCTGGGCGCTGGGCCGGCACAACGAGCTGCTCGCCACCTTCGCGCCGCAGACCTTCGTCGGCAACCACGACGTGACCCGGATCGCGAGCCGCCTCACCGACGCCCGGCACCTGCCGCACGCGCTGGCCGTGCTGTTCACTGTGGGCGGCATCCCGTCGGTCTACTACGGCGACGAGCGGGCCTGGCGCGGGGTGAAGCAGGAGCGCGAGGGCGGCGACGACGCGATCCGCCCGGCGTTCCCGGACGACCTCGGCGACGACGGCCTCGACACCCAGCGGCTGCACCAGCAGCTGATCGGCATTCGCCGGCGCCATCCGTGGCTGGTCCGCGCCGCCACCGAGATCCACTCGCTCGGCAACGGCGTGCTGTCGTACACGCTGGCCGGCCCGGACGACGCCGCCGTGGCGGTCGCCCTCAACTTCGGTGACGTCCCGGCCCGCGCCGAGCTTCCGCACCGGCCCTGGCGGCCGGAGGCCGGCAGCCCGACGGCCGACCTCCCGCCGTACGGCTGGATGGTCGCCACCGTCTGAGGCCCGCCGCCAGGTCAGGCTCCGGTCGAGAAGGTCAGGCTCCGGTCGAGAAAGGTCAGGCTCAGGTCGAGAAGGTCAGGCTCTGGTCGAGCAGCGCCCGCACCTGGGCCACCACCTCGCCGGGTGTGCCGTAGCCGGTGAAGCCCGCGGCCAACCGGTGCCCGCCGCCGCCGAGGGCGACCGCGACCTTGCTCACATCGACCGCGCCCTTGCTGCGCAGCGACACGCCCCACTCGTTCTCGGCCGCCTGCTTCACCAGGACCGCCACGTCCGCCTCGGCGACGCTGCGGACCGGGTCGATCAGCGCGTCCAGCACGTACGGCCGCTGGTCGAACCGGTCGAGGTCGGCGAGCGTCGCGTACGTCCAGACCATGCCGCGACCGCCCGCCGCGGTGGGGTCCAGACAGGCGCGGCCGAGCACCTCGCCGGCCAGCTTCATCGCCCCGAACGGGCGCGTGTCGAAGATCCGCCGGGAGATGTCGCCCGGCCGGATGCCGGTGGCGACCAGCCGCGCGGCCAGCTCGTGCACCGCGGGCGTGGTCAGCTCGAACTTGAACGAGCCGGTGTCGGTGGCCAGCGCCACGTAGAGGCACTCGGCGATCTGCGCGTCCAGCGGCACGCCGAGCCGGCCGAGCAGCCCGTCGACCATCATCGAGGTGGCCGCGGCGCGCGGGTCGACCAGGTGGACCCCGCCGAACCGGGTATTCGACGCGTGGTGGTCGAGCACGATCACGCACGGCGCCGCGAGCAGACGCCTCAGGTCGCCGAGCCGGGACACGGCCGCCACGTCGAAGATCAGCACGATCGCGGGCCGGGCGTACGCCTCGTCCTGCGGCACCAGAAGATCAAGACCAGGGAGATTTTGGTACGGGACGGGAAGCTCGAACTCGCCCGGGAACGTCGCGCGCACCCGGGTGAAGCCCAGTCGCCGCATGCCGAGCGCGAACCCGAGCATGCTGCCCAGCGCGTCCCCGTCCGGATTCACATGGCAGACGAGCTGGATCTCGTCGCCGTCCGGGCCGGGAGCGAGCCCGCGGACCGCCTCGACGGCCGCGGACCACTCCGCCTCGGTCACTCCCCCGGGCTCGCCCGAGGGAGTAGTCACCCGAGGTCCTCGCGCGCGCCGACCCGCTCACCGCTGTCGTCCAGCTCGGCGTCGTCCTCGTCCTCGGCCTTGTACGGGTCGGGATCGCCGGCGTACTGCTTGCCCGCCGCCAGGCGCTGAACCTCCTCGTCGCGCAGGCGAGCCTCGGCGAGCAGGTCGTCGATCTCCTTGGCATGGTCGAGCACGTTGTCGAGCACGAACGTCAGGCTCGGCGAGTGCCGCAGCCCGAGGGCATGGCCCACCCGGCTGCGCAGCATGCCCTTGGCGCTCTCCAGCGCGGCCTGGGTGGCCGCCTGCTCGGTCGGGTCGCCCAGGACCGTGTAGTAGACGGTCGCCTCCCGCAGGTCGCCGGTGATCCGGGCGTCGGTGATCGTCACCATGCCCAGTCGGGGGTCCTTGATCTCACGCACCAGCGACGCCACCAGTTCCCTGACGCGCTCCGCATGCCGACGCGTCTTGGCCGGGTCCGACATATCGCCCACCTCCGACTGTGAATCCCGCGGGCCCGAACCGCTCCCGCCCAACTGCTGAAGCCTACCCACGTGCCGTTACCGACGAACGTCCGCGATCGAAGCGGAACCGGCGAGCTCAATCGTCGTCGCCATACAGCCGTCGTTTGACCGACAGCAGCTCGATCTCGGGGCGGCCGGCCACCTGATGCTCACAGGTGTCGATCACGGAACGGGCCTGGGAGGCGTCGGCCGCGACCACGGCCACGCCGATCTGGGCCCGGCCGTGCAGGTCATGGAAGCCCACCTCGGCGGCGCTGACCTCGTACTTCTTCAGCATCGCGAGGATCGGGCGGACGTAGGAGCGCTTCTGCTTCAGCGAGCGGGAGTCGCCCGGAAGCAACAAGTCGAACACTGCGGTCTCGGTAAACATCAGCCAGCACGGTACCGCCGGGGCCGGACAGAATCAGCCGGGTTTCCTGGCGATCAGCACATCCCGCTCGATGCCCTGATCGACGCGGTGTTCCAGGGAGAGCTGCGGGACGATCTCGAGACCGCCGGCGAGCAGGATGTCCTCGGCCAGTTCGCGGCGGGCGACCTTGACGTTCCAGGAGAGGCCGACGGCGCCGCCCGGGCGGACCAACGGCAGCCAGTGCGGCACCGCGCGCTCCAGCAGGTCGAGCGGGCTGCGGGAGAGGCCGCCCCGGTCGTCGTGGCTGCCGTGCGCGATCCCGTACGGGAGGTCGGCCACCAGCACGTCGGCGACGCCCCCGCGCAGCAGCCCGTCCAGCTGGGTGGTGTCCGCCTGCAGCACGGTGACCTTCTGCACGGCGCCGGCCTTGTGGTCGTCCTTGCTGGCGGCCATGGTGACCTCCAGGCGGCGGGCCGCGCGGCGGCCCTGCCGCCGCACCGGGACGAGGTCGGCGGTGTGCTTGAGCCGCTTGCGCTTGAGCCAGGTCTGCAAGAAGAGCTTGTACGCCTCGACGTCCTTCCCGTCGATCTCGACCCCGACCGCGTCGTATCCGTACATCAGCGCCTGGTTCAGCGTGGTGCCCCGGCCGCACAGCGGGTCGAGCACGGTCAGGTGACCGTCCAGCATCCGGCCGGCCGACGCCGAGGCGAGCAGGGTGAGGTTGAGCAGCAGCTTGGTGAACTGCTCGTTCGTCTTGCCCGCGTACTTCGGGATGGTGATGAGGTCGCTGTCGTAGCGGGCCAGCGGGGTCAGCATGACCGGCCGCAGCAGGTGCTCGTCGACCCGTTCGAAGAGCGCGTACGCCGAGGACATGTTCGACAGGTACGAAATGTCGCGTGGGGACAGCTCGCCGGCAAAGGTCAGGTACTCCACGCCGCCGATGGACGCCAGGGAGATGTCCGAGACATCGGTCGACAGCGCGGGCTCGAAGGCGGCCAGTTCGGCCGAGGCGAGGCGGCCGGCCTGATCGGCGTAGACACGATTGGCGGAGGGCGCGAGCAGCAGGGCGTACCGGGACATGCCTGACATTGAACAGGGACGGCCCCGACTCCGAAGAGCCGGGGCCGTCCCTGACCTACCTGCTTACGCGCGCGGCTTCTCGCGCATCTCGAAGGTCTCGATCACGTCGCCGATCTGCGGCGTGCCGAACCCGCTCAGGGTCAGACCGCACTCGAAGCCCTCGCGGACCTCGGTCGCGTCGTCCTTGAACCGGCGCAGCGAGCTGATCGTGACGTTCTCCGCCACCACGACACCCTCGCGCAGGATGCGCGCCTTGGCGTTGCGGCGGATGAGACCGGTGCGGACCATACAGCCGGCGATGAGACCGATCTTGGACGAGCGGAAGACCTCGCGGATCTCCGCCGTGCCCTGCTCGACCTCCTCGTACTCCGGCTTGAGCAGGCCCTTGAGCGCGGCCTCGATCTCCTCGATGGCCTGGTAGATCACGCTGTAGTAGCGGATCTCCACGTTCGACCGGTCGGCCATCTCCTTGACCTTGTTCGAGGCCCGGACGTTGAAGCCGATGATCGTGGCGGTGGCGTCCGAGGACGCCGAGGCCAGGTTCACGTCGCTCTCGGTGATCGCACCGACGCCGCGGTGGATGACCTTGAGCTGGATCTCGTCCGGAATCTCGATCTTGAACAGCGCGTCCTCGAGGGCCTCGACCGAACCGGACGAGTCACCCTTGATGACCAGCGTGAGCGAGGTCTTCTCGCCCTCCTTGAGCTGCTCCATGAGCGTCTCGAGGGTCGCCTTGGTACGCGAGTTGGCGAAGCTGGCCGCACGACGGCGAGCCTGCCGCTGCTCGGCGATCTGCCGAACCGTGCGGTCGTCCTCGCCGGCGAGGAACGTGTCGCCCGCGCCCGGCACCGAGGTGAGACCCAGCACCAGGACCGGCCGGGCCGGCAGCGCCTCGGCCACCTGGTTGCCGTTCTCGTCGAGCATGGCGCGGACGCGGCCGTGCGCGCCACCTGCCACGATCGAGTCGCCGGCCCGCAGGGTGCCCTTCTGCACCAGCACGGTCGCGACCGCACCACGGCCCTTGTCGAGGTGCGACTCGACGACCGCGCCCTGGGCCGCCCCGTCCACCGGAGCGGTCAGCTCCAGCGACGCGTCGGCGGTCAGCAGCACGGCCTCGAGCAGGTCGTCGATGCCGATTCCGGGCTTGGCGGCCACGTTCACGAACATCGTCTCGCCGCCGTACTCCTCGGCGAGCAGGCCGTAGTCGGCCAGCTGCTGGCGCACCTTCTCCGGGTTGGCGTCCGGCTTGTCGACCTTGTTGACCGCGACCACGATCGGCACCTCGGCGGCCTTGGCGTGGTTCAACGCCTCGACCGTCTGCGGCATCACGCCGTCGTCGGCGGCCACGACCAGGATCACGATGTCGGTCACCTGGGCGCCACGGGCACGCATGGCGGTGAACGCCTCGTGACCCGGGGTGTCCAGGAACGTGATCGCCCGCTCCTCGCCGTTGTGGTCGTAGTGCACCTGGTAGGCGCCGATGTGCTGGGTGATGCCACCCGCCTCGCCGGCCACCACGTTGGTCTTGCGGATCGCGTCGAGCAGCTTCGTCTTACCGTGGTCGACGTGACCCATGACGGTCACCACCGGCGGCCGGACGACCAGCCGGTCCTCGTCCACCTCGGCGTCGAGGTCGATGTTGAACTGCGCGAGCAGCTCACGGTCCTCGTCCTCCGGGCTGACGATCTGCACGTCGAAGCCCAGGTGCTCGCCGAGCAGCAGCAGCGTGTCGTCGGAGCACGACTGCGTCGCCGTCACCATCTCGCCCAGGTTGAACATCTCCTGGACCAGCGAGCCGGGGTTTGCGTTGATCTTGTCGGCGAAGTCGGAGAGCGACGCGCCGCGGGACAGCCTGATCTCCTGGCCGTTGCCGCGGGGCGCGCCCGAGCTCATGGCCGGAGCCGACAGGTTGTCGAACTCTTGACGCCGCTGCTTCTTCGACTTGCGGCCACGCGTGGGCCGGCCACCCGGACGCCCGAAGGCACCCGCGGCGCCGCTGCCACGGCCACGACCGCCGCCACCGGGACGACCCGGGGCGCCGGCACCGACCGGGCCGCCGCCACCACCGCCGCCACCGGGGCCGCCGCGGTAGCCACCGCCACCGCCGCCACCACCGCCGGGACCGCCGCGGTAGCCACCGCCACCGCCGCCGCCACCGCCCCCACCGGGACCGCCGCGGAAGCCGCCACCGGCTCCGCCGCCGCCACCGCCGGGACGGAAGCCGCCGCCGGCACCACCACGACCGCCGCCGGGACCGCCGGGGCCGCCGGGACGACCGGCGCCACCGCCGCCGGGGCCGGGCCGGCCGGGGCGCTGCGAGGGCATGGACGCGGGGCTGGGCCGCGGCGGCATCGACGCCGGGCTCGGCCGCGGCGGCATGCCGGGCTGGCTGGGACGCGGCATCGCCGCGGGCGTGGGCCGGGTGGCCCCGCCGCCGGAGACGCCGAACGGGTTGTTACCGGGACCGCGCGCCGGCGGTCGCGGAGCGCCACCGGCCGGGCCGGGACGCGGGCCACCGGGAGCACCCGGTGCACCGGGACGGCCGGGTGTGGCCGACGGGGAGCCGGGGCGCGGGGGAACCGCGCCGGGACCCGGGCGGGGGCCGCTCGGGCGACCCTCGGCCGGCGGCTGCTGGGCGCGACGCTCGGCGTCGCGGGTGCGGGCGGCCTGTGCGGCCTTGACCGCGGCCTCCTGCTCGGCCTTGAGCGCCGAGGCACGCGCCTCGGCCGCCGCGACCTCGATGTCGTGGGCGCTGGCCGGCTTGGCGACCGGTCCGGGCGCGGGGCTCGGACGGCCGGCGGGCGGCTTGGGACGGGCGAACGAGCCGGGCGACGGTGCCGGGGACGTGGGCGCGCTGGGCGCGCCCGCGGCCGGTGCGGCGGGCCGACGCGGCGGCTGCGGCCGCGCGCTGGTGGGCGGAGCCGGACGAACGGCGGCGGGGGCGGACGCGCCGGACGCGGACGGGGCGGGCGCCGCCGCGGGGGCGGAACCGGCCTCGAGGGCGCCACGCAACCGCCGGGCCACCGGGGCCTCGACCGTGCTGGATGCGGATTTGACGAACTCGCCCATCTCCTTGAGCTTGGCGAGAACGGTCTTGCTGTCGACCCCGAGCTCCTTCGCGAGCTCGTGTACGCGGGCCTTGCCTGGCACTGCACTCCTCACTTCGAGGTCGTGCGAGCGCACCCGCAACGACCTCACTCGTGCACTAGAAGCCTGTTCATTTCAGGGACTTCATCGTGTGCTCATCTGGGTCGTCCTACCTTGGGTCGTGACCCGGCCACCAGGGCCGGATCATCAGTCGTTCCGAGCGGCCACGGAGACCGCACGGATGTGCTCGGCCAGCGAGCCGGTGTCGGGGACACCGGCGAGTCGCAGCGCCCGCCCGAAGGCCCGGCGCCGCTCCGCCAGCGCGAAGCAGGCCGGATCAGGATGCAGATGCGCTCCCCGACCCGGCAGTCGGCGGCTCGGATCGGCCTTGAGCAGGAAAGAATCTCCGCACGCGGCCGCTACGAACCTGATCAAACTGGAGGCCGGCGCGCGTTTGCGGCAACCGACACAGGTGCGTGTCGGGCCGACCACCGAAAAGTCTACCCCGCGGCCGCGCCCGCCGCTTATCCGGTCAGCTTCCCGCCTCGGCCGCATCACGATCCGCCTGTGTCGCCCGGTCCGACGGGGCCGCCGGCTCGTTGTCCGGCCGGATGTCGATCCGCCAGCCGGTCAGCCGGGCCGCGAGCCGCGCATTCTGCCCTTCCCGCCCGATCGCCAGCGACAGCTGGAAGTCGGGCACGGTGACCCTGGCCGTCCGGGTGGCGGCGTCCACCACCTCGACACGCAGGGCCTTTGCCGGCGACAGCGCGTTCCCGACGAACTGCGCCGGATCCTCCGACCAGTCGATGATGTCGATCTTCTCGCCGTGCAGCTCGCTCATCACGGCCCGCACCCGCTGGCCCATCGGACCGATGCACGCGCCCTTCGCGTTCACGCCCGGCACGGTGGAATGCACCGCAATCTTGGTGCGGTGACCTGCCTCACGTGCGATCGCGGCGATCTCCACGGTGCCGTCGGCGATCTCCGGCACCTCGAGTGCGAACAGCTTCTTGACCAGGGCCGGGTGCGAGCGGGACAGGGTCACCTGGGGGCCGCGGAAGCCCTTGGCCACGTGCACCACGATGGCCCGGATCCGGGCGCCGTGCTCGTACGTCTCGCCGGGCACCTGCTCGGACTGCGGCAGCACGGCCTCGATCTTGCCGAGGTCGACGGTCACGATGCCCTTCTCGGCCCGTGCCGCGTCGGCCTGCACGATCCCGGTGATCAGGTCGCCGTCGCGTCCCGCGTACTCACCGAAGTGCTGCTCGTCGGTCGCCTCCCGCAGGCGCTGCAGGATCACCTGTTTGGCGGTCATCGCCGCGATCCGGCCGAAGTCGTGCGGGGTGTCGTCCCACTCGCGGACGACGGTGCCGTCGGCGTCCAGTTCCTGGGCGAGGACCGACGCCACGCCGCTCTTGCGGTCGATCTCCACGCGGGCGTGCCCCTGCGCGCCCTCGGTGTGCCGGTAAGCGGTCAGCAGCGCGGTCTCGATCGCCGCGAGGATCGTCTCGAACGGGATCTCCCGCTCGCGCTCCAGTGCGCGCAGCGCCGCGAGGTCGATGTTCACTCCTCGCCCTCCCCATCCTCTTCGTCGTCTACGTCGTCTTCGTCACCGAAGTCGGCCTCGTCCAAGCGCTTGAACTCGATCTGCACCTTGCCCGGTCCGAGCTCGGCGAAGGTCAGCGCGCGGGTCACCCCGTCGACGTCGAGCACCACGCCCGCGTCGTCCACGTCGACCAGCCGGCCGGTCAGGCCGTTGACCGCGACCAGCCGGCCGCGGTTGCGCCGCCAGTGCCGCGGCAGGGTGAGCGGTCGGTCGACCCCGGGCGAGCCGACCTCGAGCTGATATTCCCCGGCCAGGACCTCGCCGCCATGCTCCTCGGCCTCGTCCAGGGCCGCCGAGATCTCGCGGGAGACCACGGCCACGTCATCCAGGTTGATGCCCCCGTCGGTGTCGACCAGGACCCGCACCACGTGCCGGCGCCCGGCGCGCGACACGTTGACCTCCTCGAGGTCGTAACCGGCCTGCGCGATGACCGGCTCGATCACCGCGCGCACCCGGGCCCGCGCCGCCACCAGGTCGATCCGCGGGGCGGTGGGCGTCCGCTGCTGTTCGTCGTCCCGGCGGCGGGCGCCGGGGTGGCTGCCAGGCCGGGCGCGACCACGCTGCGTCATCGGGCTCGACCTTTCGCTCATCGTCAAAGGAAAGCACTATATGCCGCCGGGCCAGAAAGCCCCGCGGCTGATGCAGAGCGTAACGCGCGGGACGCCCCGGAGGTTCTCCGGCGCTCCGATTTCCCGCTATCGCCCCCCACCACCCAGGAAAGGAGTGAAGGCAGCCGACTGCGCCGCCTTTGCTCGATGGTGTTGACTGGGCCGCGTGCGGACCAGCGGGACGGGACATACACGGCGGCAACTGCTTGGGGCCGGCCTCGCCGTCACGACGCTCGCCGGCTGCGGCGTCTTCGACGACAAGCCCGCCCCGGCGGCCACGCCCGACGCGCTGCAGCCGTTGCTCGACGAGGCCCTGGCGCTGGCCGCCGCGTACGACCGGGCGGCCGCGGCCCAGCCGGCGCTGAGCGCCCGGCTCACCCCGCTCGCCGCCGACCACCGGGCGCACGCCGCCGACCTGGCTCACCTGATCGGCACGTCGGTGCCGCCCGCGGCAAGCACGACGAGCGCGCCCGGGGCGACGGGCTCGACGGGCACGACGGGCACGACGGGCGAAAGTGCCGCGGCCGACCCGTTCACCGCCCTGCGCGCGGCCGAGCAGGCGGCGCAGAAGACGGCGGCAGCCGCCTGCCTGGCGGCGCCGCCCGACCGGGCCGGGCTGGTCGGGTCGATCGCCGCGTGCCGGGCCACCCACGCCGAGGCGCTGCGATGAACCAGCAACTCGCGGCCGCGATGGCCGCCGAGGAGGCGGCGATCTACGCGTACGGGATCCTCGGGGTGCATCTGGTGGCGCCGGCCCAGGTGGCCGAGGCCCGGGCGGCCGAGACGGCGCATCGGAACCGCCGCGACTACCTGCTCGGCCAGATCGACCAGCCGCCGGCCGCGGCGGCCGGGTACGACCTGCCGTTCCCGGTGGCCGACCCGGTGTCGGCGGTCAGGCTAGCGGTGCACGTCGAGGACGGCGTGGCGCAGTCCTGGCGGCCGGTGCTCGGGGCGAGCCAGGGTGCGGCCCGCGCGGCGGCGCTGTCCGCGCTGACCGACGCGGCCGTACGGGCCACCCGCTGGCGCCGGATCGCCGCGCTGTCGCCGGTGACGATGCCCTACCCGGGCAAGGCCGCTTGACGGGGATTTGTCGATTTTCGTGCTCGGCGGCGGACACCTTCCGTCGACCGGGGATTCACCGAGAATGACGGGGTGCACGAAGAGATCGACATCGCGTCGCCGCGGGCCCGGCTGGCGGTGCGCCTCGGCGAGATGATCGAGCGGCGCTGGCCGGCCGACGTGCAGGCGATCGGCGTGCACGGCTCGCTCGCGCACGGCGACGACCACGACGGCAGCGACGTGAACATGCTGGTCGTGACGTTCCGCGCCGGCGCCGGGCCGAAGCCGGCGCTGCGCCAGGTGGACGGCACGACCGTTGATCTCACGGTGGTGACCGCGGAGGAGGGTCTGCGCCGGGCCCGGGAGCTGACCGCCCGCTGGCCGCTCGAGGCCGACCGGCACGTGACGACCCGGCCGCTGCACGATCCGAAGGGGTGGTTCGCCCGACTGCGCGACACCCATCTGGCGCGGCTGGCCGAGGCGCGGCCGCCGGAGTTCAGCGCGCCGGCCCGGCACAACTGGGCGCTCGCCGCGGCCGCGCGCAGCCGGGCGGTGCGGCTGGCCGAGTGGTACGAGACCGACGCCGCCCTGCTCATGATCGCCGAGTCGCGGCTGCACGCGGCGCTGGTCACCGGCCTGCTGACCCGCACGTACTTCCGCAACGCGGCCGACGCGGTCCGGCGTACCGGCGTGGCCGGCGCGGACATGCAGGAGCTGAGCGCCGTGCTCAAGGAGCAGGCCGAGGAGCTCGCGGCGCGCGGCAAGCCGGTGGACGGGAGCCTCCCGGCGCTATTTGATTAGCGCGCCGATCCCGTAGGTGACCGTGGCCGCCAGTGCGCCCAGCGCGAGCTGCCGCAGGCCGCTGAGCCACCATTTGCGCCCGGTGAAGCCCGCGAACAGCGCGCCCGCCGCGAACAGCCCGAGCCCGCCCATGCCCAGCGCCAGCCCGAGGCTGCCGAACCCGAGCAGGTACGGGATCAGCGGGATCAGCGCCCCGACCGAGAAGCACACGAACGAGGACCCGGCCGCCACCCATGGGCTGGGCAGCTCGTCCGGCACCACGCCCAGCTCCTCCTGCGCGTGCACCCGCAGCTCCTGCTCCGGATGATGGCGCAGCGCCGCGGCCACCTCGCGGGCCAGCGACTCGGGCAGGCCCCGCGCGGTCCAGGTGGCGACCAGCTCCTCCCGCTCCCCCTCCGGGTTGACCCGCAGCTCGTGCCGCTCCTTGGCCAGCTCGGCGGAGATCTGCTCGTTCTGGGTGGCGACGCTGGTGTACTCGCCGAGTCCCATCGAGATCGCGCCGGCGACCAGGCCGGCCACCCCGGTGAGCACCAGCGTGTGGCTTCCGGCGCCGCCGCCGCCCACCCCGGCGATCAGCGCGATGTTGGTGACCAGGCCGTCCATCGCCCCGAACGTGGCGGCGCGCAGCCAGCCTCCGGAGACGTCCGCGTGGTGGTGCTCGATGACCGGCGCCGTCACGGGAGCGTAAGGATCTCGAAGCCGTCCTCAGTCACCACGAGCGTGTGCTCGAACTGGGCGGTCCACTTGCGGTCCTTGGTGACCACGGTCCAGCCGTCCGGCCAGATCTCGTACTCGTGGGTGCCCAGGGTGATCATCGGCTCGATCGTGAAGGTCATCCCCGGCTCCATGACCGTGTCGAGGCGAGGGTTGTCGTAGTGCGGGATGTACAGCCCGGAGTGGAACGTCTCGCCGATGCCGTGCCCGGTGAAGTCGCGGACCACGCCGTAGCCGAAGCGCCGCGCGTACGCCTCGATGACCCGCCCGATCGCGTTGATCGGCCGGCCCGGCGCCACCGCCCGGATGCCCCGCATCATCGCCTCGTGGGTGCGCTCGACCAGCAGCCGGGCCTCCTCGTCGACGTCGCCCACGCAGAACGTCGCGTCGGTGTCGCCGTGCACGCCGCCGATGAAGGCCGTCACGTCGACGTTGACGATGTCGCCGTCCTCGAGCACGGTCGAGTCCGGGATGCCGTGGCAGATCACCTCGTTCAGCGAGGTGCAGCACGATTTGGGGAAGCCCTTGTAGCCCAGCGTCGACGGGTACGCACCCTGGTCCACCAGGAACTCGTGCACCACCTGGTCGATCTGGTCGGTGGTGACCCCGGGCTTGCAGTGCTCGCCGGCGAGCTGGGTGGCCTGCGCCGCTATCCGCCCGGCGAGCCGCATCTTCTCGATGGTCTCGGGGGTCTGCACGTGCGAGCCGCGCCACTCTTTCGGGCGCTTCTTGCCGACGTACTCGGGACGGACGATCTGCGCCGGGACCGCCCGCCAGGGCGACTGCTTTCCCGGCGCCAGTGCGGCGCGAACGGTCATAGTCCCAGCCTATCGTCGGGAGCCTCGCGGCCACCGGTGGCGGCGGGCGCACGATAACGGCTCGGCTGCCCTGTTCGGCCGGTTCTTGCTGCCCCCGGGGGCCTGTGTAATCGTGTGTTCGTGGATCACCAGGGGCTGGACCCGCACTTCTCGGCCACCTCCGCCGTGTCCGACGACCGCGCGCTGGTGACCGTCACCGGCGAGGTGGACATGTCGACCGCCGACGCGATGTTCCGGGCCGCGACCAAGGACGACGCCTCGGCGGCGACGCTCGATCTGCGCGGGGTGACCTTCTTCGACTCGGCCGCGATCCATGCCCTGCTGCAACTGGCCGAGTTCTACGGCGAGCGGCTTCGGGTGCTGCCCTCCCTGCAGGTGCGCCGGGTTCTGGAGATCTCCGGGCTGTCGTCCCAGCCGTGGCTGGGCACTGAAGGCTGAGCCGCACCGGGCGCCGAGCGGCCGGCGCAACGTCACCGCGGTCCCGCCCGGTTCGCGCGCCACCGACAGCTCGGTCAGCGTCCCGATCTACGCCTGGCGGGCGTTGGCGTTGCGCCGGCGTAGGTATTTATGCAGATGGCGGGACAGCGCGCCGTGGTTGGGGTGGTCGAGTCGCAGCCCGTGGAACTGCCGGACGCCGTACAGCAGCCTGACTGGATGCCCCGGTTGAGCACGGTAATACCGGGGCGACGGACCGCGCCGGGATGGCGGCGGGCCGCGGCCCGGACCGGGCGGCCGGGCGGGTTACGCGGCGATGGCGGCGGGCCGCACACCGGCCCGGCCGGCGGCGGCCTCGGCCAGCGCCGCGAAGACGCGCAGGTCCGGGGTGCGCTCCGGGTGCCACTGCACGCCCAGCGCGAACGACCGCTGTGGATGTTCGATGATCTCGACGACCCGGTCGTCCGGGCACCAGCCGACCGCCCGGAACTCGCCCAGGCCGTCCACCGCCTGGTGGTGGAACGAGTTGACGGTCAGGCGCGCGCCCAGCAGGTCGTGCGCCCGCGACCCCGGCTTCACCACGACGTCGTGCCGCCCGTACGCCGACGCGTCCGCGGCCAGCGGGTCGGTGCCCGAGGCGGCGCGGTGCCGGTCGTGCCCGATCAGGTCGGGCAGGTGCTGATGCAGCGTCCCGCCGCCGACCACCGCCATCACCTGCATACCCCGGCAGACGCCGAGCACCGGCAGGTCGCGATCGAGCGCCTCGCGCATCAGCATCAGCTCGGCCTCGTCCCGCGCCGGGTCGACGTCCGTCTCCGGATGCCGCGCCGCCCCCCAGTTCGCCGGGTCGACGTCCCCGCCACCGGAGAACACGATCCCGTCCAGCGACTCGAGCACGTCGGTGTCCGGGTCGTCGGGGGTGATCAGCACGGCCCGGCCGCCGGTCGCGTGCACGGCTCGCACGTAGGTCATCGGCAGCATGCCCGCCATGACGTCGTTGCTACCGTATTGCACCTGCTGGGCGTACGCGGTCAAGCCGATCAGGGGCCTGCGCATGCGGTGGGATCCTCCTCCTGGTCGCTCACGGTCTCCGTGACTTTCGGCACGCCGCCGGGCCCGTTTAGGGTTCGGCGGCCGCGACCAGCGCGCCGAACAGGCGCCGGTCGCGGACCACCTCCGGATGCCACTGCACGCCGAGAACGAACCGCTTGGCTCGGTCCTCGACCGCCTCGGGCAGCCCGTCCTCGGCCCAGCCGGTGACGGTGAGCGCGCCCGGGTCGGCGACGCCCTGGTGGTGGTAGCAGTGGATGACGACGTCGTCGCCCATCAGCGCGTCGATCCGGCTGCCGGGCTCGAACCTGGCCTCGTGCTCGCCGTACACGCCGGGGGCGGGCCGGTGCTTCTCGTGGCCGAGCACGTCGGGCAGGTGCTGGTGCAGCCGGCCGCCGGCCGCGACGGTGAGCACCTGCATGCCCCGGCACACGCCGAGTAGCGGGAGGTCCAGCTCCAACGCCTGCCGCACGAGCGCGAACTCGCCGGCGTCCCGCTCCGGGTGACTCTCGGTCAGCGGCTCGCGCGCGGCACCGTACCGGCCGGGCTCCAGGTCGGGCCCGCCTGCCAGCACCAGGCCGTCCAGCCGGGCGAGCACATCGGCGTCCTGGTCGTCCGGCGGCAGCAGCACCGCCCGGCCGCCGGCCTCGTGCACCGCGGCGACGTAGTCGTACGGAACCAGCGCCGAGGGCAGGTCGTGCCAGACCCCGAAGGTCGCGGGCAGCACATAGGTAGTGATGCCGATGATCGGACGCATCGCTCCACCGTAGTCAGATCATGTTTCGGTCTGTGTCGCCCAGACGGCGGATCCCGTACGTCCTCCTGTGCGGTTCCTGGGTGCGCGGCGTCGTCCGTCGCCGGACGGCGCCGCGCCCGGGCCCCTCTGCCCACCGGCGCAGGGGCAGGCCTGAGTCGGCGGGGATTCGACCCCTACGCCTGCTGAGCTGGGCGTACCACCCTCGTCCCCATTGATCGGGGTGCTCAAACATCACAATGGAGTTACATAAGCCCCGGTGATGCCGCCGTCGACCACGAACTGGGACGCGGTCATGAACGAGGCGTCGTCGCTGGCCAGGAACGCCACCGCGGCGGCGATCTCGGCCGGCTCGGCGAACCGGCCCATCGGCACGTGCACGAGCCGGCGTGCGGCCCGCTCCGGATCCTTCGCGAACAGCTCCAGCAGCAGCGGGGTCGCCACCGGTCCCGGACAGAGCGCGTTGATCCGGATTCCCTCGCGGGCGAACTGCACGCCGAGCTCCCGGGTCATCGCCAGCACCCCGCCCTTGCTCGCGGTGTACGCGATCTGCGAGGTCGCCGCGCCGAGCAGCGCCACGAACGATGCGGTGTTGATGATCGAGCCCTTGCCCTGGCGCTGCATGTGCGGGATCGCGTACTTGCAGCAGAAGAACACCGAGGTCGTGTTGACCTTGAGCACCCGCTCCCACGCCTCGATCCCGGTGACCAGGATCGAGTCGTCGTCGGGCGGCGAGATGCCGGCGTTGTTGAAGGCGATGTCGACCCGGCCGTGCCGCTCGACGACCCCGTCGAAGAGCGCCCGGACCTGCTCCTCGTCGGACACGTCGCAGGCGACGAACTCGCCGCCGGTCTCCTCGGCGATCGCCTTGCCCGTCTCGGCGGAAATGTCCACGGCGACGACGAAGGCGCCCTCGGCCGCGAACCGCCGGGCGGTGGCCAGCCCGATCCCACTGCCGGCGCCGGTAATCACGGCGATCCGGTCCTGCAAACGATCCACTTATTCTCCCGAGGCTAGGAACACGTTCTTGACATCGGTGAAGCCGTGCAGCGCGTCCGGGCCGAGCTCGCGGCCGAGGCCGGACTGCTTCATGCCGCCGAACGGGGTCCAGTAGCGCACCGAGGAGTGGCTGTTGACGCTGAGCGCGCCGGTCTCCACCGCTCGCGAGACGCGCAGCGCCCGGCCCAGGTCGCGGGTCCACAGCGAGCCGGAGAGGCCATACTCGGTGTCGTTGGCCAGCCGGACGGCGTCCTCCTCGTCCTTGAACGGCAACACGCTCAAAACGGGCCCGAAGACCTCTTCACGCCAATGCCGGTCGTCGGGCGAGCGGGCGAGCAACACGGTCGGCGGGAACCACCATCCGTCCCCTGAGGGGGCAGTTCCGACAAATCCGATATCAGCGCCGTCCACGTAGGATGCCACGGTGTCGCGGTGGGCCGCGGAGATCAGCGGGCCCATCTCGGCGGTGGCCTCGGCGGGATCGGAAACCCGGAAGGCGCGGACGGCCGGCTCCAGCAGGGCCAAGAACTTGTCGTACACCGACTCCTGGACCAGCAGCCGGGACCGCGCGCAACAGTCCTGGCCGGCGTTGTCGAAGACGGACGACGGCGCGGACGCCGCCGCCTTCTCCAGGTCGGCGTCGGCGAAGACGATGTTGGCGCTCTTGCCGCCCAGCTCGAGCGTCACCCGCTTCACCTGGTCGGCGCAGCCCGCCATGATCGACTTGCCCACGTCGGTGGAGCCGGTGAAGCAGACCTTGCGGACCGCGGGGTGGGTGACGAACCGCCGGCCGACGATCGAGCCCTTGCCGGGGACGATCTGGAAGACGTCCGCCGGCAGGCCCGCCTCCAGCGCGAGCTCGCCGAGGCGGATCGCGGTGAGCGGGGTGAGCTCGGCCGGCTTGAGGACGACCGTGTTACCGGCCGCGAGCGCCGGGGCGAACCCCCAGCCGGCGATCGGCATCGGGAAGTTCCACGGCACGATGATGCCGACCACGCCGAGCGGCTCGTGGAAGGTCACGTCGAGGCCGCCGGGGACCGGGATCTGCTTGCCGATCAGCCGCTCGGGCGCGCCCGCGTAGTAGTTGAGCACGTCCCGGACGTTGCCGGCCTCCCATCGGGCGTTGCCGATGGTGTGCCCGGCGTTGGCCACCTCCAGACCGGCGAGCTCGTCGAGGTACTCGTCCACCACCGCGGCGAAACGGCGCAGCAGCCGCGCCCGCTCGCCCGGCGCGACCGCCCGCCAGGCCGGAAAGGCCCGGTGAGCCCGCTCGATCGCGGCGTCGGTCTCCTCGAGCCCCAGCGAAGGGACGCTGGTCAGTACGGTTCCCGTCGCCGGGTTGATCACATCGGTCGGCACGAAACAGAGCCTTTCACAGTCTCTCGAAGCCCCGGCGCAGTTCCCAGTCGGTCACCGCGGCGTCGAAGGCGGCCTGCTCGACCCGGGCCATGTTCGCGTAGTGGCCGAGCACGTCCGCGCCGAACGCCTCCCGGGCGATCGAACTGCCGAGCCAGAGCTCGCCCGCCTCGCGCAGCGTCGCGGGCACCCGCGGGGCGGTGGCGTCCTGGTAAGCATTACCGGTGAACTCGGGCTCCAGCTCGAGTTCGTGTTCGATGCCATAGATCGCCCCGGCCACCAGCGCGGCGATCGCCAGGTACGGGTTGACGTCCCCGCCCGGAACCCGGTTCTCCACCCGCATGCCCTGGCCGTGCCCGGCCATCCGCAGCGCACAGGTGCGGTTGTCCACGCCCCAGCGCACCGCGGTCGGCGCGAACGACCCGGGCTGGTACCGCTTGTACGAGTTGATGTTCGGCGCGAAGAACAGGCTGAACTCGCGCATCGTGGCGAGCAGCCCGGCCAGCACCCGCTGCCCGGTCACGCTGAGATGGCCGGGCCCGTCGCCGAGCATCGCCGACCGCCCGTCCCGCCCGCGCAGCGAGAAGTGGATGTGGCAGGAGTTGCCCTCGCGGGCGTTCGGCTTGGCCATGAAGGTGAGCGCCATGCCCTCCTGGGCGGCGATCTCCTTGGCCCCGTTCTTGTAGATCACGTGATGATCGGCGCAGGTGAGCGCGTCGGCGTAGCGGAAGGCGATCTCGTGCTGGCCGAAGTTGCACTCGCCCTTGGCGCTCTCCGGTTGCAGGCCGGCGCCGTACATCTCGTTGCGGATGCGGCGCAGGAGCGGCTCGACCCGCGCGGTGCCGAGCATCGAGTAGTCCACGTTGTACTGGTTGGCCGGGATCAGGTCGCGGTAGTTCTTGTCGAACGCCTGCTCGTAGCTGTCCCGGTAGAGCACGAACTCGAGCTCGGTGCCGGCGAACGCGGTCAGCCCGTGCTCGGCGAGGCGATCCAGCTGGCGCCGCAGGATCTGCCGGGGCGACGCGTAGACCGACTCGCCGCCGACGGTGAACAGGTCGGCCAGCACCAGCGCGGTCTTCGGCTGCCACGGCACCCTGCGCAGGGTGGCGAAGTCGGGCTGCATCACGAAGTCGCCGTAGCCGGTGGACCAGGAGGACATCGGGTAGCCGTCCACCGTGTTCATGTCGACGTCGACGGCCAGCAGATAGTTGCACCCCTCGCTGCCGCCGGTGACCACCTCGTCCACGAAGTACCGCCCGTGCAGGCGTTTGCCCTGCAGGCGGCCCTGCATGTCGGTCAGGGCCAGCAGCACGGTGTCGATGCTGCCGTTGTCGACGGAGACGTCGAGCTCCTCCAGGTCCATGGCACCGTCCTCACGATGATTCCGGGGGACGAGCGAACGCCCGTCCCCCGGACTTCATCAGTTGATCATTCGGTAGGCAAGGTCTGCTCGCCGTGTGCGGCCTTGTCGATGAGGTTGGACCGCGGGCCGGTGAACCAGTTCTTGGCGCTCGCGAACCACCAGATCGTCGCGGCGCCCACCACGATCGCCACGGCCACGATCGTGTAGTTGAAGGTCGTCGCCGTGATCGGGCTGGCCGTCGGCAGCACGAACAGCACGCAGATGACCACGACCCAGACGATCGCGATCCAGCCGACCGGCGCGCTCCATTTGCCGAGGTTCCACGGACCGGGCTGGAACTCGGGGTTCATCCGCCGCAGGAACACCGGCGCCACGTACGCGATGTAGAGCCCGATCACCGCGATCGAGGTTGCCGCCAGGTACGCCGTGGTGTTCCACAACGACGGGAGCACCAGGATGGCGGCGAGCGTCACGCACAGCCAGATCGAGTTGGTCGGCGTGCCGGTCCGCGGGTTGACCTGCTTCCAGATCCGCGAGCCGGGCAGCGCGCCGTCCCGGGAGAACGCGTACGACATCCGCGAGTTCGCGGTCACCGACGCCATCCCGCAGAACCACTGCGCGACCATGCAGATGAACACCAGGAACGTGCCGGTGTTGTGGCCGACCGCGTCGATGAAGATCTGTGCGGGCGGCAGGCCCAGCGCGGTGGTCCGCTCGGCCTCGTAGTCCTGGATCGACCAGGTGATCGCGAACAGCAGCACGAAGCCGGCGATCACCGAGACCACCACGGACATCACGATGCCGCGCGGGGCGGCGTTGGCGGCGTCGTGCGTCTCCTCCGCGACGTGCGCCGACGCGTCGTACCCGGTGTAGGTGTACTGCGCCATCAGCAGGCCGATGAGAACGGCGTACACGCTCGCCCCGGCGAAGGTGAAGCCGGTGGCGTTGTGCACCTCGGTGAACACCTGGGAGATCGGCTTGTGCTGGTCGGGCAGGACCGCCAGCAGCACCACGATCACGCCCACGCCGACCAGGTGCCACCAGGCGCTGACGTCGGAGAGGATCTTGACGAGGTTGACGCCGAAGGTGTTCAGCAGCCCGTGCACGATGATGATCGCCAGGAAGATCAGGAAGGTGCGGGCCGGGGTGACCTCCATGTCGAAGGTCAGGCTCAGGAACGCCGCCGTGGTGATCGCCGCGCCGAAGTCGATGGCCGCGGTGACCGCGACCTCGCCGAGGAAGTTGAACCAGCCCACGAACCAGGCCCAGGCGGCCTTGTTCTTCCGGGCGAGCGCCGCCGCCCACCAGTAGAGCGCGCCGGCCGTCGGATACGCCGAGCAGACCTCGGCCATGGCCAGCGCGACGAAAGTGACCATGATGCCCACGGCCAGCCAGCCGAGCGTGATCGCGAGCGGGCCGCCGGCGGTCATGGCGATGCCGTACGACGTGATCGCACCGGCCAGGATGGAAATGATCGAGAAGGAGACCGCGAAGTTCGAGAAGCCGGAGAGTCGGCGATGCAGTTCCTGTTGGTAGCCGAGTTGGGCCAGGCGTTCTTCGTCGGTGCTGGGTGCTGGGTTGACGCTCATGCGCACTCCCTGGACCGAAGGGTTGCTGTGACCGAAGTCACCGCGTGCCGTGATGATCTCCCCAGGTTGTTACGCGCGTCAATGATCAGCGTTAATTGCGTTGCTCGCGGTGCGTGCGGACCGCCACACTCGTAGACAGAACAGACAACGCAAGCCCTCGGCAGGCTTCGCGCTCAGGGGCTGTCCACTCGCCCCTGCCCCGCGGCGGTGCGGGGCGCGGTCACCTCTCTCCAGTGCGGCTTCGCCGCGCCCGGCGCCCGCCCCGCACCGCCGCCATAGACACCGAGGCCAAGCCTTGGTCGGACCTTTTGTCCGAAAAATCTACAGCCGCGGTACTAGAAATCAGCGCGTCTCGGGCATAGCATTCCTGGAGTCGGCCACGCACAGCCGACATGCAACTGGCACAGACCCCGAGTTGGCTAAGGAGGACGAGATACCGCAGCAACGCGTAATCACAACGTCCCCGACCCGACAAGAGGTGATCGCAGCCGATGCCCATCATTCAGGTCGTCCGCTAGCGGCACGCAGACGGACGACCGCATGCGCCGACGACGGTCGGCATCAGAATTGAAAAGCCAGGGCCCCGGTTACCCGCCGGGGCCTTGGACTGTGATCCCCCGCGTGACATCCTCCCCAACCCCCGGGAAAGGACAGATGAGCTCCGCCTTCGATGACGCCGACTTCCCGGCGTACACGATGGGCCGGGCGGCCGACATGATCGGTGTGACTCCGGCCTTTCTCCGCAGTCTGGGCGCCGCGGGCTTGATCGAGCCCGACCGCTCCGCCGGCGGCCACCGCCGCTACTCGCGCCACCAGCTCCAACTGGCCGTCCGCGTCCGCCAGCTCCTCGACGAGGGCATCCTGCTCACCGCCGCATGCCGCATCGTCATCCTGGAGGATCGCCTGGCCATCGCTCATCGCCGGATCATCGAGCTGGGCGGCGTCCTCACCCCGGAAGACGACCTCGACCGCCCCACACCCACCGCGCCGGCCGCCTAAAGCCGGCGGCGGACGATCGCCAGCAGCGACTCCTCGACGTCCTCGATCGGCCGCTCCGGCTGGAAGACCAGCCAGTCAACCGCCACCACCAGTCCGATGCCGAACAATGCCGCCGACGCGACCCGCACGTCGAGATCGCTCGGCAGGTCGCCGGTGTCCACACCGGCCCGCAACGTCTCGGCGATCACGCCGATCGCCTGCTCACGCAGCAGGATCAGGGTTTGGTGCCACTCCCGGTTGGTGCGCCACATCTCGGAGAGCAGCAGCTGGGCGAACGCCTGATAGCGCTGGATGTAGTTCAGCTGAGCCCGCACCAGCGCGCCGACCGCCTCGCGCGGCGGCAGTCCTTGCACCGCCGCGCGGAACTCGTCGGTGAGCAGCTCGATCCCGTGCCGCAGCAGCTCCTCGAACAGGTCGTTCTTCGACTTGAAGTTGTAGTAGACGGTGCCCTTGGCGACCTTGGCGCGCAGCGCGATGTCGTCCACCGTGGTCGCCGAGAAGCCCTGCTCGGCGATCAGCTCGACGGCCGCCTCGTACAACCGCTGCCGGGTGTCGGCTCGCCGCCGACTGCGCCCGTCCGTCACGGTCCCGTCCTTCGTCACGACGCCAGTTCATCACACCGCTCAGATCGCCAGCTCCGGGTGGAGCTTCGACGGGGTCAGTTGCCGCCCGCGGCGAGCGACGAGCACGGTCAAAATCCACGAGCAGATTCCGTACGCCAGGAGCACCAGCACCCCGGTCACCACCGGACCGGTCGTGCCCCCGTCGATCGCCTGGCGCACGGCCGCCACCACGTACGTCATCGGCATCGCGGGGTGGATCGCCTGGAAGAAGCCCGGGGTGGTCTGCACCGGATAGGTGCCCCCGGACGAGGTCAGCTGCAGCATCAGCAGAGCCAGCGCGATGATCCGGCCGGCCGCGCCGAGGGCGGCCCCGATCAGCTGCATGATCGCGGCGAAGGCCGCGGCGGTGAGCAGCAGCAGCCCCCAGGTCAGCATCGGGTGCATCGGGGACAGCCCGAGCCCGAAGCACACCACCGCGAACAGCAGCGTCGCCTGGGTGAATCCGATCGCGACCGCGGGCAGCAGCCCGGCCAGCGCGACCCGGGTGGCCCGCACGCCGGACATCTGGTGCCGCCGGTTGAGCGGGCGCAGCAGCATGTACGTGATCATCGCGCCGACCCAGAGCGCCAGGGCGAGGAAGTACGGGGCGAAGCCGACGCCGTACGTGCCGGCCGGGTGCTGCACGGTGCGCTCCAGCGAGACCGGGTCGGCCAGCACGTCGGCCCGCTGCGACGGGTCGTCGCCGTAGCCGGGGATCTGCGCGGCGCCGTCGCTCAGCCCGGAGGCGAGCTGGTCGGCGCCGCCCTGCAACTGGCCGAGACCGTCGACCAGCTGGTGCTGACCGGAGGAGAGCTGGGCCAGTCCGCCGCTGAGCTGGCGGGCGCCGGTGTCCAGCCGGTAGATCCCGCCCTGCAGCTTCTCGGCGCCGTCCTTGGCCTGCGCGGTGCCGGTCTGCAGCCGCTGCGCGCCGGTGGCGAGCTGCCCGAGCCCGTCGGCCAGCTGGTCGACCCGGCTGCGGGCCGCGTCGATGTCGTCGGCGAGGTGCGGGGCCGCCACGGCGACCTGCCGGGCCGTGGCCGCCACCTGCTTGAGCTGTTTGCGCAGCTGGTCTAGGTCGGCGGCCTTGATGATGTGCTGCGCCTTCTCGGCCGCCGCGACCAGCTTGGCGGCCGTCGCCTTGGCGTCGGCGAGCCCCGGCGTGTCGGGCGGCAGCTCGTTCAGGTAGGCCTGCAGCTGCTTCGCGTCGTGCACGGCCTGGTTGGCGAGCTGGTCGATCTGGCCGATGTTCGCGGCGAGGGTGTCCGCGCCGGCCGCCACCAGGTTCGCGGCGTCCGCGATGTTCTTCGCGTTGTTCCGCAGCGCCGGCTCGATCTTGTCGGCCGCGGCGTCGACCGCGGTCGCGAGCTGCCGGCCGCCGGCCGCCGCCTGCTGGGTGCCGGTGGCCAGCTGCTGGGCGCCCTCGTTCAGCCGGGTGAGGCCGTCGACCAGGTCGCCGGCGCCGTGGTTCGCCTGGTCGAGCCCGGTCGCGAGCTGGCCGGCCCCGCGGTGCGCCCGGTCGATCCCGGTCGCGACCTTCCCGGCCCCATTACCGGCGGTCCGGAGGTTCGTGTCGATCTTTCCCGCACCGTCGGCGGCCTTCTGGGTCTGCGACTTGAGGTCGGTGAAGCCGATCAGCATCTTGTCGTAGTACTTGACCGAGGCGCTGGCCGAGGCGGCCGAGCGCACCTCGTTGAACGCGGTCTTCGCGAACACGCCGGACAGGTAGTTGGTGGCGTCGTTGCTGACCGCCCGCAACTGGGCGGTCTGCGCGGTGTCCTTGGCGTTCGGGGCCTTGGCCAGGTTCGCCGAGAAGTCCGCCGGAATGCGCAGCACGATCTGGTACTTGCCGTCGGCCAGACCTTTCTCGGCCGCCTTCTCGTCGGTGGCGTGCCAGTCGAAGACCTGCCGCCGCTCCAGCTCGTCGGCGAGGTCTCGCCCGGCGTGCACCGTGCTGCCGTCGCTCGCCTTGGCCGGCCGGTCCTCGACGACCAGCGCCGCCGGGATGTGGTTGAGCCGGCCGTACGGATCCCAGAACGCATACAGGTAGAGCGCGCCGTACAGCAGCGGCACCACGCAGAGCACGGCCAGCGCCGCCGCCGTGAGCCGGCTGCGCAGGAATCGCCTGATCTCCATCCTGGCCAGGGTCAGGATCTTCATCGTTCCCCCTCGGTGTCCGCCGCATCCACGTCGGACCCCTCCACATCGGACATCTCCGGAAAAGTCAGCACTGCGGTATCCGCCACGGAAATCTGCAGCACCGCGGTATCCGCGGAGACCTGCAACACCGCGGTATCCGCCGCGGAGGCAGATGCCGTCACCGCCGGCATGGCCGCCTCGCCGTCGCCGGCATGCCGGCCGACCAGGCGGATCACCGTGGTCACCGACGCCGGGTCGATGTCACGGGCGGTGAAGACGACCGCGGTGCCCTCGGCGGCGATCTCGGCCAGCTGCTTGAGCAGGGCCTCTCGCTCGCCCGCTTCCAGGCCGTCGTCGAGGCCGTCCAGCGCGATCAGCGCCGGACCGGACAGCAGCGCCAGGACCAGACCCAGGACCTGCTTCTCGTACGGGGTCAGATCGCGCCCCTTGAGCTCCGGGTCGAGGCCCAGCAGGTCGACCGGCTCGCCCTTCTTGCGGCCCAGCAACGCGAGCCGCTCGCGGACATGCTCGGCGACCGTGAAGACCGGTTCCGGCGCGGTCACCGCGGGCACGTGGCCCAGCGCCGACCCGCCGTCGATCGTGATCTTCCCGGCCGACAGCCGGAACCGGCGGGCCAGCGCGAGCAGCAGCGTCGTGCGGCCGCTGCCGGGCGGGCCGACCACGGCGACCAGGTCGCCCGGCTCGACGTGGAGGTCGAGATCGCGGAAGAGCCAGCGGCGGCGGTGACGAACCCCGGCCCCTCGGGCGGTGAGCACCGGCATCATGGACCCTTCTTTTAAACTGACCGGTCAGTACAAAAATATAGCCGCGAGGGGTTAATCCCACACGTCACGGTGGTGGACCTCACTCACAACGCCAGGCAGGATCATGCGCATGTCGATGCGATGGGGCATGACCGTGCCGCTGGGCGGGGTTCCGCTGGCCGACCACCGGGCCGTCTGCGACGCGCTGGCCGGGGCCGGATTCACCGATCTCTGGTCGTCCGAGGTGGCCGGGAGCGACGCCTTCACGCCGCTGGCGATGGCCGCCGCGTGGACGCCGTCGATGCGCCTGGGCACGGCGATCGCGCCGGTCTTCACCCGCGGGCCGGGCCTGCTGGCGATGAGCGCCGCCGCGCTGGCCGAGGCGGCGCCGGGCCGGTTCCAGCTCGGCATCGGCTCGTCGTCCCCGGTCGTGGTCGGCGCCTGGAACTCGGTCGACTTCACCGAGCCGTACGCGCGCAGCCGCGACATGCTCCGCTTCCTCAAGTCCGCGCTCGCCGGCGACCTGGTCGACCACGACTACGGCACCTTCGCGGTGCGCCGGTTCCGCCTCGAACGCCCGCCGGCCACCCCGCCGCAGGTCCTGCTGGCCGCGCTGCGCCCCGGCATGCTGCGGCTGGCCGCCGCCGAGGCCGACGGGGTGATCCTGAACTGGCTCTCCCCCGCCGACGTCGGCACGGCGCTGGCCGAGACGAAGGCCGCGCCGGCCGGCTTTGACGTGGCGGCCCGCATCTTCGTCTGCCCCACCGACGACGCCGCTTACGCCCGCGCGACGGCCCGCCGCCTGATCGCCGCCTACCTGACCGTTCCGGCGTACGCCGCGTTCCACCGCTGGCTGGGCCGCACCGAGACGCTGACCCCGATGTGGGAGGCGTGGGCGGCCGGCGAGCGCAAGGCGGCCCTGGCCGCGATCCCCGACGAGGTCGTCGACGACCTGATCGTGCACGGCAGCCCGGCGCAGTGCCGGTCCAAGGTGGAGGCCTACGCCCAGGCCGGCGTGACCGTCCCGGTCATGGCCCTGCTACCGACCCCGGAGCTGGAGTCCGGCGGCCCGGCGGCCCTGCTGGAAACCCTGACCGCCCTGGGCCGGTAAGCACCGTACGGGGCTCGCCTCGTACGGTGAAAGCAAGAAGGCGCACCCCCGCGGAATGCGCCTTCCCACCCGGCTGAAGCTCTTTCCCGGCCGGCCTTACTCGGCGTCGGCGAGGATCGCGTAGAGCTTGCGCTTGGTCTCGTTGAGCACCTCGAGCGCCTTCTGGCGCTGCTCCGGGGTGCCGTTGAAGCCGACCTGCTTGAGCGCGCCCATGATGCCGACCGCCGCGTCGCGGAAGTCCTGCACCTGGTTCATGGTGTCGTCGCCGATGCTGGCCCACGGCGGGTTCTGCGCCGCCGTCTCGGCCTCGGGCCGGCCCGCGTCGGTCAGGTGATAGCTCTTGCGGCCGCCCTCGGCCGCCGCCTCGATCAGGCCCTCGTCCTCCAGGAGCTGGAGGGTCGGGTAGACCGAGCCGGGGCTGGGACGCCAGATGCCGTTGGTGCGGGAGTCGAGCTCCTGGATGATCTCGTAGCCGTGCATCGGGCGCTCGAGCAGGAGCGCGAGCACGGCGGGCCGCACGTTGAGCCGGCTGCCGCGGCCTCCGCGGCGTTGGCCTCGGAAGCCGGGCCCGCCTGGGCCGAACCCGCCGGGGCCGCCGAACTCCGGGCCGCCGAAGGGGAACCCGGGGCCGAAGAACCCGCCACGCATGCGACGTCCGTGGAAACCTTCTGTGTGCCTCATGATTATCTCCGTTCTGTCGTCGATAGTTTGACGATATATCGGCAATGCATCGCTGGCAAGGGTTTCTTCAAGACAGGGGGTTGCGGCACGTGTCGAGGGCACCGGATCTGGCAATGTGATACCTGTGCTGACGGTGCCCATTCGCCAACTCGGGGAGTCCGAGCGCGCGGCGGTCGAGCGGATCCTCGACCGCGATCCCTACGCGGGCGCTCAGATCGCCGAGCGGGTCGCCGCGCACGGCCTGAACTGGTGGCGGTCCGACGGGCGCATCTTCGGGTACGGGCAGGGCCGGCGGGTCGAGTCGATCGTCTGGTCCGGCGCGCACCTGGTGCCGGTCTGCGCGACGCCGAACGCGACGGCCGCCTTCGCCGACATGCTCGGCTCCGAGACCCGCATCTGCTCGTCGATCATCGGCCGCTCCGAGCAGGTCCTCGACCTCTGGGACCGCCTCGGCGGGTATTGGGGCCGCGCCCGCGACCTGCGCCCGAACCAGCCGCTGCTGGTTGCCGACCGTGATCCGGCGATCGGGCCCGACCCCGAGGTGCGACTGGTCCGCCCGAGCGAGGTCGACCAGCTCTTCCCCGCGGCCGTGGCGATGTACACCGAGGAGGTCGGCGTCTCCCCGCTGCTCGACGACGGCGGCCGCGGCTATCGGCGCCGGATCGCCGAGCTGGTGAAGGGCAAGCGGGCGTACGCCCGGTTTCTCGGCGACCGGGTCATCTTCAAGGCCGAGCTCGCGATCGTCACCCGGAGCACGGCGCAGGTGCAGGGGGTGTGGGTCGACCCGGAGTTCCGCGGCCGGGGGCTGGCCGCGCCGGCGATGGCCACGGTGGTGCGGGACGCCCTCCGGCGGGTGTCACCGACCGTGAGCCTGTACGTCAACGATTACAACGAGCCGGCTCGGCGTGTTTACGCTCGGTGCGGGTTCGTCTCCGCGGGCTCGTTCGCGACGGTCCTCTTCTAGCCGGCCTCTCCCCGGCACTCGTGATCGCATTGCCCCGGGCTGCTCCACGATCATGCAAAGGTCCAGTTCAGAGGGGCTCGATCTGATCTGTCAACCTTAGGTTCATGAACGCGGAGACGAGCCGGCTTCTGAGCCACGACGAGCTAGCGATGGTGGCCGCTCTGCTTGACCTGCCCGATGTGGACGGCGTCCGGCTCCGGCAGCAGATCACCGACCTGCGCGTGGTCGGCACGTGCGGGTGCGGCTGCCCGACCGTCGACTTCCGCGGCGGCCCGGACGGCCTGGAGCTGATCGCGGATGCCAGGGTGGCGGGCACCGACGGCGACGCGATCCTCCTCTTCGGCCACGACGGGCTCCTGGACCGCCTGGAGTACGTGTGGGTCGGCGGGCCGCCCCCGGCGATCTGGCCGTCCCCGCGCATGCTCCGCAAGCCGCGCCGCCCCGACCCGGCGGCCGAGGCGGACCGTGACTGGTGACCCTCAGTGCACGGTGACCTGCGGCCCCGGCATCAGCTCGCGCAGTTCGTCGGGCAGATCGGCGCCCATCTCGTCGGCGAGGCGCAACGCCTCCTCGACCAGGGTCTCGACGATCACCGACTCGGGCACCGTCTTGATCACCTGGCCCTTCACGAAGATCTGGCCCTTGCCGTTGCCCGAGGCGACGCCGAGGTCGGCCTCGCGGGCCTCGCCGGGACCGTTCACCACGCAGCCCATGACCGCCACCCGCAGCGGCACCGGGAAGCCGTCCAGCGCCGCGGTCACCTGCTCGGCGAGCGTGTAGACGTCGACCTGGGCGCGGCCGCAGGACGGGCAGGAGACGATCTCGAGGCCCCGCTCACGCAGGCCGAGCGACTCCAGGATCGCGTTGCCGACCTTGATCTCCTCGACCGGCGGGGCGGACAGCGACACCCGGATCGTGTCGCCGATGCCCTCGGCGAGCAGCGCGCCGAACGCGACCGAGCTCTTGATGGTGCCCTGGAAGGCCGGGCCGGCCTCGGTGACGCCCAGGTGCAGCGGGTAGTCGCACTGCTCGGCGAGCTGCCGGTACGCGCGGATCATGACGACCGGGTCGTTGTGCTTCACCGAGATCTTGATGTCCCGGAAGCCGTGCTCCTCGAACAGCGAGCACTCCCAGAGCGCCGACTCGACCAGCGCCTCGGCGGTGGCCTTGCCGTACTTCTCCAGCAGGCGCTTGTCGAGGCTGCCGGCGTTGACGCCGATCCGGATCGGGATGCCGGCGTCGGAGGCCGCCTTCGCGATCTCCTTGACCTTGTCGTCGAACTGGCGGATGTTGCCCGGGTTGACCCGGACCGCCGCGCAGCCGGCGTCGATCGCCGCGAACACGTACTTCGGCTGGAAGTGGATGTCGGCGATCACCGGGATCTGCGACTTCTTGGCGATCGCGGGCAGCGCCTCGACGTCGTCCTGCGACGGGACGGCCACCCGGACGATCTGGCAGCCCGACGCGGTGAGCTCGGCGATCTGCTGCAGGGTGGCGTTCACGTCGGAGGTCAGCGTCGTCGTCATCGACTGCACGCTCACCGGCGCGCCGCCGCCCACCGGCACGCTGCCGACCATGATCTGGCGGCTCGCCCGACGGGGTGCCAGCGGCGGAGGAGGCACGGCCGGCATACCGAGACTGACTGCGGTCACTTTCGCATCACCTGCTGAAGATCTGGATCGGGTTGACGATGTCGGCGGTCACGGTCAACAGCGTGAACGCGCCGCCGATGAGTATGACCGCGTACGTGATCGGCATCAGCTTGTAGTAGTCGACTCGCCCGGGATCGGGTTTACCCAAACGGCCGTACAGCCACGACCGCACCCGCTCGAACCAGGCGATCGCGATGTGCCCGCCGTCCAGCGGGAGCAGCGGCAGCAGGTTGAAGATGCCGATGAAGATGTTGAGCGTGATGAAGATGCTCAGGAACAGCTGGGGCACGCCGTGCTCGATGGCTTCGCCGCCGAGCCGGCTCGCGCCGACCACACTGATCGGGGTGTTCGGGTCGCGCTCGCTGCCGGTGAGCGAGTGCCACAGGGCCGGCACCTTCCCCGGGATGTGGCCGAGCGACCGGAACGTGTTCTCGACGATGTACCAGCCGTAGTTGAGGGTGCCGCCGACCGCCGACGCGGGGTTGTACTTGATCGTGCCGGGGACGCTCTCGCGGTCCCAGCCGAGGCCGGCGACGGCGACCGTGCTGACCGGGCCGTTGTCGTCGGTGACCGGCTTGCGCTGGGCCGCGACCAGGGTGACCGGAATCGTCTTGGTGACGCCGTCGCGGACGAACTCGAAGGTGACCTGGCCCGCCTTCTGTGCCCGGATCGCGTCGGTGAGCTGGCCGTAGGTGCCGACCGCGGTGCCGCCGACCTTGGTGATCAGATCGCCGTTGCGCAGGCCGGCCGCGTACGCCGGGCCGGGCACCGAGCCGGCCTCGCCCGGCGTGCAGGAGTGCCCGTCGGCCGGGATGTTGATCCAGGCGCAGTCCGAGATCTCGATGTACGGCTTCTGCGCGAGCTGGGCGTCGGTGGTCACCGGGTACGACGTGTTGGGCAGGCCGATGGTAAAGGCGACCACCCAGGCGGCCGCGAGGGCCAGCAGGAAGTGGGTGATCGAGCCGGCCGACATGACGATGGTCCGCTTCCAGACCGGGAACCGCCACATCGCGCGCGGCTGGTCCTCCGGAGCGACGTCGTCGTCCTGTGGCGTCATCCCGACGATCTTGCAGAAGCCGCCGAGCGGGATCGCCTTGAAGCCGTACTCCGTCTCGCCCCGGCGCCATGAGAACACGGTCGGGCCGAAGCCGACGAAGTACCTCGTCACCTTCATGCCGAAGCGCTTGGCGGTGATCATGTGACCCGCCTCGTGCAGGCTCACCGAGATCAGGATGGTCAGCGCGAAACCGGCCACTCCCAGCCAGTACAGCATCAGGCTCCTTCGGCCACAATTGAGATCATCCGCTGCGCCTGGGCACGAGCCCATGCCTCGGCGGCAAGCACCTCCTCGACGGTACCCGGCTCGGCAAACTCCGGGGCCGCGGCGAGGACCCGCTCCAAGGTGTCGACGATGCCCAGAAAAGGTAGCCGACCGGCGACGAAGGCGGCCACACATTCCTCGTTCGCGGCGTTGTAGATCGCCGGACGGCAGTGCCCCTGCCGGCCCGCGTCCTTCGCCAGGCGTACGGCCGGGAAGGCCTCGTCGTCGAGCGGACGCAGCTCCCAGTTGTGCGCCTCCCGCCAGTTCACCGCGGCGGCCGCGCCCGGCACCCGCTCCGGCCAGGCCAGCGCCAGCGCGATGGGCAACCGCATGTCGGGTGGGCTGGCCTGGGCCAACGTCGAGCCGTCGGCGAACTCGACCATCGAGTGGATCACCGACTGGGGATGCACCATCACCTCGATGTCGTCGTACGCGACCCCGAACAGCTCGTGCGCCTCGATCACCTCGAGACCCTTGTTGACCATCGTGGCCGTATTGATCGTGACGACCGGGCCCATGTCCCAGGTCGGGTGCTTCAGCGCGTCCTCGACCGTGACCGTGGCCAACTCCTCGCGGCGCCGGCCCCGGAAGGCGCCGCCGCTGGCGGTCAGGATGAGCTTCGTCACCTCCGCCGCCGCGCCGCCGCGCAGGCACTGGGCGAGCGCCGAGTGCTCGGAGTCGACCGGCACGATCTGGCCCGGCTTGGCCACCTTGTGCACCAGTGGGCCGCCGGCCACCAGCGACTCCTTGTTCGCCAGGGCGAGGATCCGGCCGGACTCGAGCGCGGCCAGCGTCGGCGCCAGGCCCAGGCTGCCGACGACGCCGTTGAGCACCACATCGCAGGGCACTCGGGCGAGCTCGGTCATCGCGTCCGGCCCGGCCACGATCCGCGGGATGCGGAAGCCGCCGGTGGCGTACCCGCGCCGCTGCGCCTCGGCGTAGAAGGCGAGCTGCAGGTCCTGCACGACGCTGGCCCGGGCCACGCCGACGACCTCGACGCCCAGCTCGAGCGCCTGCTCGGCGAGCAGTGCCACGTTGCCGCCGCCGGCGCCGAGCGCCACCACCCGGAACCGGTCGGGGTTGCGCCGGACGATGTCGATGGCCTGGGTGCCGATGGAACCGGTCGAGCCGAGCAGAACGAGGTCACGCATACGTCCATCTTCCCGGAAGCGCCCGGGCCACGGGGAGCGGCGGTGGGGGTCGCCGATCGGGCCGCACGCCGATCGTGAGTGAATACGGGTGGAAATTCACGTACGAAGCAATGAGGCCGACGCGCCTTCGGCCGCGCTACGCTCGCACGTCATGACGCCTATCCCCGCCCAAGCCGACGTCGTGATCATCGGCGCCGGTCACAACGGTCTCGTGTCCGCGATTCTGCTGGCCCGGGCCGGGCTCGACGTCGTCGTGCTCGAGTCCGCGAGCGTGCTGGGCGGGGCGACCCGCACCGAGCGGCCGTTCGCGAAGGTGCCCGGCCTCGGCCAGTCCACCGGGTCGTACCTGCTCGGCCTGATGCCCCCCGAGCTGCTGCGCACCCTCGACGTGGACATCCCCGTGCTGCGCCGCGACCCGCACTACTTCCTGCCCACCCCGGGCCCGGCCGGCTCGCCGTACCTGCTGTTCGGCCGCAACCACGCGGACACCCGGGCCCAGCTCGAGCGCTTCTTCTCGCCGCGCGACATCGCCGCCGACGAGCAGCTGGCGGTCGAGATCGCGGCGCTGCGGGCCGACCTCGCGCCGGCCTGGCTGGAGGAGCCGTCCGGTGTCGAGGAGATCGCCGACCGGCACATCCGGCCGCAGCTGCAGAGCACGTTCATCGATCTGGTGCGCGGCTCGGTCGCCGACTACCTGGCCCGGTTCGGTTTCAAGAACGAACTGCTGATCAGCATGTACGCCGTGACCGACGGGCTCTCCGGCCTCAACGCCGGCCCCGACGACCCGGGCACCGGCCACAACTTCCTGGTGCACAACATGTGCCGGCTGCCCGGCGCGGACGGCACCTGGATGATCGCCGAGGGCGGCATGGGCACCGTCTCCCGGACGTTCGCCGAGGCGGCGCGGGCGGCCGGCGCCCGGCTCTACACCGACGCCGAGGTCACCGGCGTGACGACGGACGGCGGAGCGGCCAGCGGGGTGGTGCTCGCCGACGGCCGGTCGCTGCGGGCCCGGGTGGTGCTCGGCTCCTGCGACCCGTACCGGCTGATGAGCCTGGTGCCGTCGGGGGTGCTGCCCGAGTCGCTGACCACGCGGATGGAGTCGGTGCGCCGCCCCGGCACCACACTGAAGGTCAACCTGGCACTGCGCGGGCTGCCGCAGTTCTCCTGCCTGCCGGCCGGCACGCCGTCGCCGTTCGGGTCGACGATCCACCTGCTGCCCGGGTCGGCCGGCCTGGCCGGGACGGCCGACCGCGAGTCGCCGATGGCGGCGCTGCGGGCCATGTGGGCGGAGGTGCAGGCCGGCCGCCTCCCGGAGGAGCCGACCATCGAGTGGTACCTGCACACGACCGTCGACCCGTCGCTCCAGGACGCCGCCGGGCACCACTCGTCGGCGCTGTTCGTGCAGTCCGTGCCCTACGAGCTGGAGGGCACGACCTGGGACGAGGCGCTGCCCGGGTACGTGGAGAAGCTGCTGGCGATCTGCGACCGGTACGCGCCGGGCACGTCGGAGCTGGTGGCGGACATGATGCCGCTGACCCCGCCGGGCATCGAGCGGCACTTCGGCATCACCGGCGGCCACATCCACCACGTCGACAACACGGTCGCGTTCGACGAGCGCATGCCGTACTTCACCGGCGTGGACGGGCTGTACGCGGGCTCGGCCGGCACCCACCCGGCGGGCAGCGTGATCGGCGCGGCCGGCCACAACGTGGCCAAGCGCATCCTCGCCGACCTGGGCAAGTAAACCGACCACCGCCAGTGGCCGTCGCTCCGATGAGCGGCGGCCACGCGCCGCTACGCCCGCTCTGCGCCCCCGCTTTTGCGCCTCCGAGCCCGCTCTGCGCACGCTTACGGGGGGCTGAGGCTGGAGAGCAGCCGTGCCGCCAGCGGATGCGCGCCTGAGGGCGGGGCGGGGGCCGGGCCGGCGGTCCCGGGAGGTCGCCCACCGCCTCACGCGAGACGCGCGCTACGACCTTTCGCGGCAGGTGGCCGCGCTGGTAGCCGGGGGCGGCCGCGATCGGCGGGGAGCCGTCGACTCGTACCTCTGCTTGGGGTTTGTCCTGCTCTGCTCGCCCTGCTCAGGACTGCGTCTTCTCCGCCCGGAGCTTGTGGCCGACGCTGGTGAGGCACCGCCCGCTGGGGAGGTCGAACTTCCAGCCGTGCAGCTGGCAGGTGAGGGTGTTGCCCTCGACGATGCCGAAGCGGCTGAGGTCAGCCTTGAGGTGGGGGCAGCGGCGCTGCACGGTCCAGTCGCCGAGCTGGGTGTCCTCGGCCTCGACGGTCTTCTCGTGCTCGTCGTACCAGCCCTCGGCGTACTGCAGGCGCTCCTCGCTGAGGCACTTGAAGAACGCGTAGACGAACTCGTTGTACTGCCCGATGCGGGCCGCGGAGAAGCGGCAGGACAGGAACAGCGAGTTGACCCAGTCACCCTCGTCGATGTGGATGAGGTGCTCGATCAGGGCGCGGCCGGTCTTGAAGCGGTAGCGCACCTTTTCGTCGGCGTACGGGCGGACCTGCTTGCCGGGGAAGTCGACCACGATCGACTCGACGACGGTGCCGGTCGGGCCGTCGGTGTCGGTAAGGTCGAAGCGGACCGGGCCGCCGACGCCCTGGGCCAGGTAGATCGACTCCTCGAGCAGGGGCTCGATGCGCTTCTTGAGCTCGCCGAGGACGTCGATCTCGGGGTGCCGCCAGGAGGCCTTCTCGGCGGCGATGATCGGGGCCTTGCGGGCGCGCATCTCGTCGAGGTGCTGCTGCTTGTTCGCGAAGAACTCGTCGACCGGGACGGGGTGGGTGGTCGTCGCCTTTTCGGCGGACAATTCGGTCACGGAGCCGGGAAGAAGAACAATTCCGTTATTTCCGCCGACCTTGGCATATTCGCTCATGAAGACCGACTGGTCGGGGAAGATGTTCCCCTCGTCGCCGAAGATGTCGTTGAACTGCCAGAGCTCGTCGTCGAGGAAGCACGGCGGGCCGGCGATCGGGAAGACGTGGTCGGCCTTGAGGTCGTCGATGTAGCGCCAGGTGCGGTCGAACTGGCGGTCGCGCTTCTGCTTGCCGAACGCGGTCTTGGCGCCCTCGGGCAGCTCGTAGACCATCGGGTACCAGATCGCGCCGGAGAACTGGAGCATGTGCGCGTGCACGTGGCCGAGCTCGGCGAACGTGGTCAGGTCGGTGGGGCGGGCGTCGTTCTGGTTGAGCAGCCGTACGCCGTCGTGCTCCACCCAGAGCGAGGAGTCGCCGATCGGCCCGTCGGTGGGGCTGGTCAGCGCCTGGATCATCACCTTGAGCCCGCCGTCGAGCTCGTGCACCTCGTTGGACCGGGTCTTCAGGAAGCTCGTGAAGCCCAGGTCGCGCAGCTCGTCCTCGAGCTGACTGGTCGGGTACTCCGGCAACAGGACGGTGGCCTTCTTGCTGACGAACCGCTTGAGGTGGGCCGCGTCGAAGTGGTCCCGGTGCAGGTGGGAGACGTAGAGGTAGTCGACGTCGCCGAGGGTTTCCCAGTCGAGCAGCGAGTTGTCGGGGAACGGGAACCAGGAGGCGAAGTAGGCGGGATTGACCCACGGGTCGCACAGAATGCTGCCGGCGGACGTGTCGATCCGCATGCTGGCGTGGCCGGTGCCCGTGATCCGCACTGTTCGCTCCTCCTGTCGTCGTTGACCGACGGCCTCGAAGGTACCCGGTCCGGGTTGGTGGCTTGCGCCCGGAGGCGTCGTGCGAGACTTGACGGCACTGGGATCACTCGTGAGGAAGGACTTTCGCCGTGTCTGCGGAACAAGACCCGGTCTACGCCCCCGACCAGCTCAAACCGGGCAACCGGAAGCTGGCCCGGCTCGGCGCGCTCGGCGCCGCGGCAGTCATTCTGATGTTCTTCTGGGGCAACCACGAGGGCAACACCGAGAACATCTGGCTGGCCGTCTTCGCGGTGGGCCTGATCCTGATCGTGATCGCCGACGCCGTGCTGCGGCGGAACGGGCTCAAGCCGAACGACCAGTAGCTTCTCTTTCATGAAAAAGGCCCGCTTTCGCGGGCCTTTTTCATTTTCATCGCCTTCTGAGGAGAATGTCCTTGACCTCGCGCAGGGCGGCGTCCACCTCGGCCTCGAAGTAGCCGCCCGGCACCAGGCCGAACTGCAGCATGTCCAGCTCGTTCTCGGGCACCGGCATCGGGCCGCGCCCGGTCATCGCCTGCAGGATGCCCTCGAACAGCCGGTCGACCTGCATCGGGTCGTAGCCGCTGCCGAACCGGCGCACCTGGAACGTGCGGCGCAGCTGGTCGACGCGGTAGAGCTCGCCGCCCGGCTCGCCCATCGGCGGGGGCAGCTGCGGGCCGCCGTAGCCGCCGCCCATCGGCGGGCCGCTCATCGGGGGACCACTCATCGGCGCGCCGCCGTAGCCGCCGCGCGGATCGGAGTCGTAGCCGCCGCGCGGATCGGAGTCGTAGCCACCGCGCGGATCGGAATCGCGCTGCGGCATGCGGATCTCGGCGGTCATGTCGGTCTTGCCGTGCCGGCCGGCCTCGAAGCCGTCGAAGCCGCCGGTGTCGTAGCCGCCCGGGTCGTAGCCCGGCGGCGGACCCGGCCGCTGCGGAAGCTGCGGCTGCTGGCCGTACGGCGGCTGGGCGGGCTCGTCGTAGCGTCCGTACGGGTCGCTCGGCGGCATCTGCTGACGCTGCTGCTGCATCCGGTCGTCACGGATCGGAGCGGGCAGCCGCTCGGTCGGCGGCGCCATCCGGCCACCCATGCCGGTGCCGCCCATGCCACCCGGACCCATACCGCCGCCGCTCATGCCGCCGGCACCGGTCATGCCCGCGCCGCCGCGCGAGGCGATGCCGCCGGTGGTCAGACCGCCGCGCATGGAGTCGCGCATGGGGTCGACGGGCCGGCCGCCACGGTCCTCGAGCTCGGCCAGCTGTCGCTCCACGCGGTCGAGGTGCAGGTCGACCTGCCACTCGTCATAACCGCCGAAGCGCACCCGGAAGACGACGTCGTGCACCTCCTGGGCACCGACCGGCGGGCCCACGGCCTCGCCGGCCAGGGTGGCCTCGACCCGGTCGAGGAAGGTGTCGACCTCGTCGACCTTGTAGCCGCGCCGCAGCGCACGCCGCCGGAAACGCTGCCCCTGACTCGTCACAACGTCTCCCACTCCGCTCGCTGGGACCTGCGCCCCGTCACTGTGCCACCTCCGCGTCGGCGGCGCCCCCTGCGCTCGCCTCCGTGAGCTCGCCCGCGGCCAGTTGGCCACAGGCGCCATCGATCTCCCGACCCCGGGTGTCGCGGACCGTCGTCGCCACGCCCGCGTCTCGCAGACGGCGCACGAACTCGCGCTCTACCGGTTTCGGACTCGCATCCCACTTGCTCCCCGGTGTCGGGTTGAGCGGGATGAGATTCACATGCGCCAGCTTGCCGTGCAAGAGCTTGCCCAGCAGGTCGGCACGCCATGGCTGATCGTTGACGTCCCTGATCAGGGCGTACTCGATCGAGACCCGACGACCGGTCTGCGCCGCGTAGTCGAACGCGGCATCGAGCACCTCGGCCACCTTCCAACGCTGGTTGACGGGTACTAGCTCATCGCGCAGATCATCATCGGGGGCATGCAGGGACAGCGCAAGGGTCACGGACAGCTCTTCCGCGATCAACCTCCGCATTGCCGGCACGAGACCCACGGTGGAGACGGTTATGTGCCGTTGCGAAAGTCCGAGGCCCTCCGGAGCGGGCGCGGTGAGCCGGCGTACCGCCTCGATCACCCGGGGGTAGTTGGCCATCGGCTCGCCCATGCCCATGAACACCACCCGGGACAGCCGCGGCGGTGAGCCGGTGACCGCGCCACTCGCCGCCACGCCGGCCAGATAGACAACCTGGTCGACGATCTCGGCGATCGACAGGTTGCGGGTCAGGCCCTGCTGACCGGTGGCGCAGAACGGGCAGGCCATGCCGCAACCCGCCTGGCTCGAGACGCAGGCGGTCACCCTGTCCGGGTAGCCCATCAGCACGCTCTCCACCAGGGCGCCGTCGTGCAGCCGCCACAGCGTCTTGCGGGTGGCGCCGTCGTCACAGGCCAGCTCGCGCACCGGGGTCAGCAGCGTGGGCAGCAGGTCGCCGGTCAGCCGCTCGCGCGTCGAGGCCGGCAGGTCGGTCATCGCGTCGATGTCGCGGACCAGACGGCCGAAGTAGTGCGTGGAGAGCTGCTTCGCGCGGAACGCCGGCTCGCCGAGCGTGGTCACGGCCGCCTTGCGGGCCGCGAGATCGAGGTCGGCGAGGTGCCGCGGGGGCATCGACGGGCGGCGCCGGGTGGTGACCGCGTCGGGCTGATCGGGACTGGTCGGGATGACCGGAAGAATCGTCATGGCGTATCCAGTGTCCCACGCCGCGAGAGTAGGTCACTCATAGCTGATGGACGATCACGGCGAAGAGGAGGTACGCGGTGGGCACCGCGAACAGGATCGAGTCCAGCCGGTCCATCACGCCGCCGTGTCCGGGCAGCAGGTTGCTCATGTCCTTGAGACCCAGGTCACGCTTGAGCATCGACTCGGCCAGGTCACCGACGACTGCGACCACCGAGATCACCGCGCCGAACAGCAGGCCCCAGTACGCCGGGATGTCGAGCAGGAAGTAGAGGAACAGCGCGCTGCCGATGGCCGAGGCGCAGATCGACCCGGCGAAGCCCTCCCAGGTCTTGCCGGGGCTGATCGACGGGGCCATCTTGTGTTTGCCGAGGAAGACGCCGGCCACGTAGCCACCGGTGTCCGAGAGCACCACCGCGAACAGCGTGCAGAGGATCCGCCAGCGGCCGTCGGAGTTCGCGTCCGGCTGCTGGAGCAGCACCGCGAAGCTGAGCAGGAACGGCACGTAGACGGCGATCATGACGGTCGGCGTGAACGCCCTGCGCACCGCCTGGAGGCCGTCGGCCAGCCGCCACAGCAGCGCCGCGACGACCGTGACCACCAGGCCGATCAGCAGCGAGTCGGGTCCGTCGTGCCAGGCCAGGCCGACCATCAGCAGGGCACCGCCGAGCAGCGGGATCAGCGGCGGCTCGGCGCCGGTCACCTTGAGCGCCCGGGTCATCTCCCAGACGCCCGTGCCGGCGGCCAGCGCGATCAGGCCGGGCAGGGCCGGCGGCCAGATCAGCAGCGAGGCCAGGACCAGCAGCACCAGGCTGACGCCGACGGCGATGGCGGCCGGGAGGTTGCGCCCGGCCCGGCTCTTGCCGCCGGTGCCCTTCTTGCCCGCGCGACGACGCCCGGGCCCACGTTTCGCGGGCTCGGGCTCCGACTCGGGTTGCGGGGTCACGTCGCCTAGGTGCTGCGGCCGCGGATCGAGGTAGGACATCAGACCTCGAGCAACTCGGCTTCCTTGTGCTTGACGAGCTCGTCGACGACCGAGACGTAACGGTGCGTCACGTCGTCGAGCTCCTTCTCGGCGCGGCGGCCGTCGTCCTCGCCGGTCTCGCCGTCCTTCACGAGCTTGTCGATCTGCTCCTTGGCCTTGCGGCGGACGTTCCGGATGGCCACCCGGCCCTCCTCCGCCTTGTGCCGGGCCACCTTGATCATCTCGCGGCGGCGCTCCTCGGTCATCTGCGGCAGGTGGATGCGCAGCTGGGTGCCCTCGTTGTTGGGGTTGACCCCGAGGTCCGAGTCGCGGATCGCGCGCTCGATCGGCCCGAGCTGGCTGGCGTCGTACGGCTTCACGATCACCATGCGCGGCTCCGGCACACCGACCGAGGCCATCTGAGTCACCGGCGTGGGCGCGCCGTAATAGTCCACCAGAATCTTGGAGAACATCGCCGGAGTGGCCCGCCCGGTACGGATCGCGGCGAACTCCTCCTTGGCGTGCTCGACCGCGCTCTCCATCTTCTCTTCGGCCTCGAAGAGGGTCTCGTCGATCACCGGCTCTTCTCGCCTCCTTGCTTTGTCAAAAATGCGGGGACGTTTTGTTGGCTCAGCTGGTGATCAACGTGCCGATCTTCTCGCCGCTCACCGCGCGGACGATCGTGTCGTCCCCCTCCGCGCCGAAGACCAGCATCGGCAGGTTGTTCTCCTCGCAGAGGCTGAAGGCGGCCTGATCGGCGACGCGCAGCCCACGCTGGATGATCTCCTGGAAGGTGGCGGTCTCGAGCTTCTCGGCGGCCGGGTCGACGCGCGGGTCGGCGGAGTAAACGCCGTCCACACCGTTCTTGCTCATCAGCACGATGTCCGCGTGGATCTCCAGCGCGCGCTGGGCGGTGACGGTGTCGGTGGAGAAGTACGGCATGCCCGCGCCGGCGCCGAAAATGACCGCGCGCCCCTTCTCGAGGTGCCGGATCGCGCGCAGCGGGATGTACGGCTCGGCGACCTGGGCCATCGTGATCGCGGTCTGCACCCGCGTCTCGATGCCCTCCTTCTCCAGGAAGTCCTGCAGGGCCAGGCAGTTCATCACGGTGCCGAGCATGCCCATGTAGTCGGCCCGGTTCCGGTCCATGCCGCGCTTCTGCAGCTCGGCACCGCGGAAGAAGTTGCCGCCGCCGACGACCACGGCGACCTGGATGCCACGGCGGATCACGGTGGCGATCTGGCGGGCGATGGACTGCACGACGTCGGGGTCGACGCCGACCGCGCCTCCGCCGAACACCTCGCCGGAGAGCTTCAGCACGACCCGGCGGGGCCGCAAGGGCGGCGAGGTCGGATCGTCAACCGGAACTGCCTGCTCGGTCACCATCGTCATGAGACCCGCCTTCCCTTCAGTGCCCAGCAGAGACCTTATGTGACGGGGAGGCCGGACGCAGAATCGCGTTCCCGACCTCCCCCGCCTCTGGCGCTCGTATTACTCCTGGCCGACCTCGAAGCGTACGAAGCGGGTGATGTTCAGCCCGGCCTCGTCGGCGATCTGCTTCACGGTCTTCTTGTTGTCGACCACCGAGGACTGCTCGAGCAGGACGAAGTCCTTGAAGAAGGAGTTCACCCGGCCCTCGACGATCTTGGGCAGCGCCTTCTCGGGCTTGCCCTCCTCCTTGGCGGTCTCCTCGGCGATGCGGCGCTCGGAGTCGACGACCTCGGCCGGCACCTCGTCGCGGGTGAGGAAGCGCGGACGCATGGCGGCGATCTGCATGCCGATGCCGCGGGCGTCGGCGTCGGCGGCCTCGTCGGTCTTGCCGGTGTACTGCACCAGGACGCCCACCTGCGGCGGCAGGTCCTGCGCCTTGCGGTGCAGGTAGACCGCCACGGTGCCGTCCAGGTCGACGAACCGGTTGAGGACGATCTTCTCGCCGATCTTGGCGCTGTACTCCTGGATGGTGTCCGCCACCGACTTGCCGTCGGGCAGCGTCGCCGCGGAGAGCGCGGCCGCGTCGGCGATGTTGTTCTTCGCGCCGAACTCGACCAGCTGCTGGCCCAGGGCGACGAAGTCCGGGGTCTTGGCGACGAAGTCGGTCTCGCAGTTGAGCTCCAGCAGCGCCTTGCCGAAGTGGCTGACGATGCCGTTGGCGGCGGTGCGGCCGGCCCGCTTGCCGACGTCCTTGGCGCCCTTGATGCGCAGGAACTCGACGGCCTTGTCGAAGTCGCCGTCGGCCTCCTCGAGCGCCTTCTTGCAGTCCATCATGCCGGCACCGGTCAGATCGCGGAGCTTCTTGACATCCGCGGCGGTGTAGTTAGCCATGGCTCTCTCTCGATGGTCTCTTACTCGGCGGCGACGGTCTCGGCGGAGACGGTCTCGGCGGAGACGGGCTCGGCGGCCTCGTCGGCCTTCTTCTCGGCGCCCTCGTAGAGGTCGCGCTCCCACTCGGGCAGCGGCTCGCCGGCCGCGACGGCGCCCGCCTCGGGCTTCGCGTCGTCGTTGCCCCGGCCCCGGCCGGAACGGGCGATCAGACCGTCGGCCACGGCGCTGGCCACGACCTTCGTCAGCAGCTCGGCCGAGCGGATCGCGTCGTCGTTGCCCGGGATCGGGAAGTCGACCTCGTCCGGGTCGCAGTTGGTGTCGAGCACGGCGATCACCGGGATGCCCAGCTTGCGGGCCTCGTCGACGGCGATGTGCTCCTTCTTGGTGTCGACGACCCAGATCGCCGACGGCACCTTGGTCATGTCACGGAGACCGCCGAGGGTCTTGGTGAGCTTGTCCTTCTCGCGGGAGAGCTGCAGGGTCTCCTTCTTGGTGTACCCGGCGGCGGTGCCGCTCAGGTCGCCCAGAGCCTCGAGCTCCTTCATCCGCTGCAGACGCTTGTACACCGTCTGGAAGTTGGTGAGCATGCCGCCCAGCCAGCGGTGGTTGACGTACGGCTGGCCGACGCGGGTCGCCTGCTCGGCGATCGCCTCCTGCGCCTGCTTCTTGGTGCCGACGAAGAGGATGTGGCCACCCTCCGCGACGGTGTCCCGCACGAAGCTGTACGCCTTCTCGATGTAGTCGAGCGTCTGGCGCAGGTCGATGATGTAGATGCCGTTGCGCTCAGTGAAGATGAAGCGCTTCATCTTGGGGTTCCAGCGCCGGGTCTGGTGCCCGAAGTGGACACCGCTCTCCAGCAGCTGGCGCATGGTCACGACGGCCATGGTGGGTTGCTCCCTGTTTTCCCTGGTTGTCACGCTCACCGGCGGTGGGCGTCCTGGCGCCCGGTCGCCGGCCACAGTCGGACCCGATGAAGATCGAGACCAGGGAGGGCCGTCGCCGCCGGTAACGTGAACGCTTCCGGCAGAGGGCACGCGAGGTCGACCGCATGTCGCGGTCGCCGAGAACCAAGCATACGCCAGCTTTTTGCCGTCGTTCTTTGTGGGGTTTCAGGCAGTTTTCTTCTTTTTAGGCGACAGCCAGCCCGGCGGCCACCATCAAGATCAAACCCACCGGGAGGTACGCCACGGGCGGGCGCAGCCAGGTCTCGCGGCTGATCGTGCCGCCCCGCGCGACCGTGAACAGCCCGACCCCGGTCAGCGTGAAGCCCAGCGTGAGCAGTACCGCCGGGACGATGCCGCGGGCGCTCGGATCGCCGGTGAAGGTGGACACCAGGAGCAGCCGGATCACCGGGATCAACAGGACGACCATCACGATCGCCACCAGGAAGGACGAAACCGGGCGGCGGGACTGGTAGACGCTCTCCGGCCGGGTCGCCACCGGAGGCACCAGACTGGTCGGTCCGGCCAGCGGCAAAGCGGGCTCCGGGACGGGGGCCGGCGCGGGAACGGGCGGCGCCATCGGCTCCGCCGTCGTCGGCCGGATCGTCGGATACTCCGGGCCGCGGACCGGGATCCGCCCCGAGTCGTACGTCTCGTTCGGCACGGCATGGCTGCCCGACGTGGCGAGGGGGTCGGTCAGCGCGTACGGGTTCGCGGCCGCGGGCCGTTGCTCCGGCAGCCGGAACGCGCCGCTCGGACGCTCATGGATTCCCGAGATCTCCGGGTCCGTGGTGCGGGCGTACTGGCCCTGGCCGGCGTACCAGCTCGGCTCGTCGTCGGCGTAACGGTGTCCTTCCACGATCTCGCACCGTAGGTGACCACGGACGGCGATGCCACCGCTGCGGCCATAACACACCCGAACGACTACCGTGCGATTTTCCACAGTTGCGCTCCGTCCACAGGTTTTGACCGGTCCGCTCGCGAAGACCGCCGGAACGGTCCACGGTTTCCGGCCATGACGACGGAACGACAGGCGGTCGGCGCGTACGGGGAGCGGGTCGCGGCCCAGCACCTCCAGCAACAGGGACTGGTGATCCTCCACCGAAATTGGCGCTGCCGCGACGGCGAGATAGACCTCGTCCTCCGCGACGGCGACACCCTCGTCTTCTGCGAGGTGAAGACCCGTCGCGGCGCGGGGTTCGGCACGCCCGCCGAGGCGGTGACCCAGCACAAGGTCCGCAAGCTGCGCGTTCTGGCCGGCCGCTGGCTCGACGAGACCGGCATCCATCCTCGTGCCATGCGCTTCGACGTGGTCGAGGTGCTGCCCCAGCGGCGCGGCGCCCCCAGGGTCGTCCACATCCGCGCGGCGTTCTGATGAGCTACGCGCGAGTGCTCTGCGTCGGCCTGGTCGGCGTCACCGGCCACCTCGTCGAGGTCGAGGCCGATCTCGCCGCCGGACTGCCCGCCGTGATGCTGACCGGACTACCCGACGCGGCATTGAACGAGGCCCGCGATCGGGTGCGAGCCGCCATCGTGAACTCGGGGCAGGAGTGGCCGAATCGCCGGATCACCGTCAACCTTCTCCCGGCCGATCTGCACAAACACGGCAGCAGCTTCGACCTCGCCATCGCCACCGCGCTCCTCACCGGCGCCGGTAGCCTGCCGGCCGGCCCGCTGCGCGAGGTGGTCCTGCTCGGCGAGCTGGGCCTGGACGGCACCGTGCGCCCGGTCCGCGGGGTGCTCCCGATGGTCGCCGCGGCGGTCCGGGCCGGCGCGACCCGAGTGATCGTTCCGGTCGAGAACGCCTGCGAGGCGACGGTGGTGCCGGGCGTGACCGTCCGGGCCGTCGACACGCTGCGACGCCTGGTGGAGTTCGTTCGCGGTCAGGAACCCCTGCTCGACCCGCTGCCGGCGGCCCCTCCGCCGCCGCCTCCACGGCTCGATCTCGCCGATGTCGCCGGGCAGCCGATGGGCCGCCTGGGTCTGGAGGTCGCCGCGGCGGGCGGACACCACTTGGCGCTGTTCGGGCCGCCCGGCGCCGGCAAGACCATGCTTGCCGAGCGCCTTCCGTCGATCCTGCCCGAGCTCGACGACACGGCAGCGCTGGAGGTGACCGCACTGCAGTCCATCGCCGGCGTGCTGCCGCCGGGCAGCCACCTCGTCCGTCGGCCGCCGTTCCAGGCGCCGCACCACAGCGCAAGCCTTGCGTCCCTGATCGGCGGCGGCAGCGGGCTGGCCCGACCGGGCGCCATGTCGCTGGCCCATCGCGGCGTGCTGTTCCTCGACGAGGTGTCCGAGATGTCCGGGCGGACCCTTCAGGCCCTGCGTGAGCCGCTCGAAACCGGGCAGGTGGTTCTCGCCCGGCTGCACGGCACGACGGAGTACCCGGCTCGTGTTCAGCTCGTCGTCGCGGCCAACCCCTGCCCGTGCGCCAGCCCGGCCGGCGATCAGCACTGCACCTGTTCGCCCCACGCCCGGCGTCGGTATCGGGCCAAGTTGTCCGGGCCCCTGCTCGACCGTATCGACATGCGGATCACGCTGCGCCCGATGCGCGCGGCCGACCTGGTCCCCGTCGACGACCCGGCAACACCCTCCGCCGTGGTGGCCGCGAAGGTGAGCCAGGCCCGGAAGGTCGCCGAGGAGCGCTGGGCGGCGCACGGATGGCAGGTGAACGCCGAGGCTCCGGGGCCGGTCCTGCGCAAGCCGCCGTGGCAGTTGCCGCCCAAGGACACCACCGACCTGCGCCGCGCCCTCGACCTCGGCCTGTTGTCGGCGCGCGGCTTCGATCGCGTATTGCGTCTGGCCTGGACTCTCGCGGATCTGGACGGACGGTCCCGCCCGGAACGTGCGGACATCAGCGAGGCCATCCAACTGCGGATGGGAGAGAGCCATGAATGGGCCGAATAGCGCGGGCTCGGACGAGGACCGCGCGGCGCGGGTCGCCCTCACGTATCTCGTCGAGCCGGGGCATCGGGCGGTTTGGGCGCTTGTGCAGGAGTACGGGGCGCCGGCGACGCTCGAGCGGCTGCTGGCCGACGATTTTCCCGATGCGGCCACGCGTAACTCGGTGCGGGCCAAGCGGCAAGGGCTCGACCCGCGGCGGTTCGCCGAGACGACGCTGCACCGGGCGGCTCGGCTGGGGGCACGGATCGTGGTGCCCTCGGACGACGAGTGGCCGGCCCGGGTCGACTCGCTCGCCCTGCTAGAGCTGGACCTGCCGGGACGGATCAACCGGGACGTACGGCCGCCGCTGTGCGTGTGGGTGCGCGGGGGCCGGCGACTGGGCGAGACGCTCGACCGGTCGGTCGCGGTGGTCGGGGCGCGGGCGTCGACCGGGTACGGCAACAACGTGACCGCCGACCTCACGTACGGGCTGGTCGAACACGGCTGGACGGTCGTCTCGGGCGGCGCCTTCGGGATCGACGCCGCGGCGCACCGGGCGACGCTGGCCGCGGGCGGGCGTACGGTCGCGGTCCTGGCGTGCGGGGTCGACCGGCCGTACCCGGCCGGGAATGCGGGGTTGTTCGAGCGGGTCGCGGAGAAGGGACTGCTGATCAGCGAGTGGCCGCCGGGGTCGGAACCGCTGCGGCATCGCTTCCTGATCCGCAACCGGGTGATCGCGGCGGCCACCGCCGGCACGGTCATGGTCGAGGCCGCCGCCCGCAGCGGCGCGATCCAGACGATGAGCCGGGTGCTCGCGCTGCGCCGGGCCGCGATGGTGGTGCCCGGGCCGGTCACCTCGGCGATGTCGGTCGGCTGTCACGAGCTGTTGCGCTCGAGGCCCGACGCCACGCTGGTCACCGACGCGGTCGACGTGCTCGAGGCGGTCGGAAAGATGGGCGAGTACGGGCGGCCGCCGGCGCGGGGTCCCGAACATCGGCGGGACACGCTCGACGAGGAGTCCGCGCTCGTGCTCGAGGCGCTGCCGCCGCGCGGCTCGATCTCGCCCGAGGAGTTGGCCGCGCGGGCCGGCCTGGCCTTACGCAGGGTGCTACGCCGGCTGTCCCTGCTGGAAGTCGCCGGTCTGGTGGAACGCCGGGACGGCAAGGTCACCCTGGCGCGGCGGGCGAAGGCGGCGCCGTGAGCCCCCACGACTCGCGTGCGCCGCCCCGCCGGGTGAGAGATGACGCCCCGTCAGTCCTCGGAGTCGTCCAGGTCGCGTCGGTGGACCTTCATCCACGCCTCGACGTCGTCGGCCAGCCACACCTTGCCCTGCGCCAGATCGGCGAGCGGCTTGGGGAAGTCGGCCCGACTGGTGATCTGGTACGCACGCTGCCGGCTGACCCCACCCAGTCGGATTCGGATCTCGTGCGCGCCCATGAGCCGGATCGGTTTCACTGCCACGTGATCGACCGTAGGCGTGAGACTATTAGTCGATCGCTAAGTTGATAGGAGACAGCTAGTCGTATGACATCTATACTCTCCCCATGACTAGGCGTCGCCAGACCTTCAAGCCGGTCCCACTGACCCCCACACACAGGCGAGATCGGCGCACCTTCTGGCGGCGCTGCACCTGCGGCCTGACCAGCCCTTGCGTCGACCGGCTGGTGCCGGCCACGCCCCTGCCGTTCCCGCCGCGCACTGCCACCACGCCTTGCCCACCGGCCGGCGCCCTCGAGGAAAGGAGCCCTCGCCACCCGGCCCTGATCGAGTACCTCGCCACGGCCCCGCTACCGCTGCACTGCGGCGTCGCCATGCTGCGGACGTTCCCTGCCGAGGCACCCCGATCACCCGATTCCCCCGAGCCATCACTCCCGCGCGCCCCCGCCGCCCAGTCCGGCGGTTCCGGCGCCTTGGGCGGCCCCGGTTCGCGCCCGTGCCCCGGTCTCCGAGCCGGGGCCGCCCCCATCCCGATCCCGCACGGCCCGACGATCGCCCGTGCTACCACCTGCCACACATCCGAAACCGCGCGCGGAGCTCGGAGCACGAACGCCAACCCGACGAACGAACGCCAATGGAGGAACGGCAGCCGGAACTGGAACAAGCCCTCGCCGATGATGCGGATCAGCCGGGCACCAGACGCGGCGGCAGCGAGGAAGTGATCTCGGCCGCCGAGGGCACGAGACCCCAGGCCACCGGTGCCGGCCGGACGGACCCGGGCGGAGCGACAGCAGGCCGCCGCAGCCGGACCGCCCCGGGCAGAGCGACAGCAGGCCGCCGCAGCCGGACCACCCCGGGCAGAGCGACAGGCACAGCAGGCCGCCGCGGCGGGACCAACCCGTGCGGAGCGACAGGCACAGCAGGCCGCCGCTGCGGGACCAACCCGTGCGGAGCGACAGGCACAGCAGGCCGCCGCTGCGGGACCAACCCGTGCGGAGCGACAGGCACAGCCGGGGCCGCAACGCCGCCGCCCCGCGGTGTCCGAGTTGCTTCAGCGCCGGCGCCGGCGGTCGCAACAGAGCCGGTGAGCGCGTCGGTCGGCTCGGTGCGCGAGATCTGCGTGCCGGGCCGGACGGGGGTCGGCGCGGTCGCCTTCGGTGCACGGGTCCGGTGCTCGGACAACAACGGCTCGTCGGATCTGATCGAAGACGGCGAGCGATTGGGGACAACGATGACCAAAACCATTCAAAGTACCGACCACCTGTACGCTCGGCCAGCCTGGGACTGCCGCGCCTGCAGACAGCCGTGGCCGTGCGCCAGTGCCAAGGCGAGCCTGCTGACCGAGTTTCGGGGCTTTCCTTCGGTGCTGACCGTCTACCTGTCCGTCCAGATGTATGACGCGTTCCGCGACCTGACGTCGCACGGCGAGACCATGCCGGCCGATCTCTACGAGCGCTTCATGTCCTGGGCCCGCGTCAACTGACATCAGCCGCGATCGAGACCACCGCCGAGACGCGATCGAGACCACCGCCGAGAGCAGCGGGCCGTGGAAGTCGTGGATCCGAGCGACATCTGGCAAGCCCCACCGACCGCGCGAAGTCAGCGCACATCGGAAGAGCGGCACGCCGAGACCCACCGCCGCGGCGCGCAGCCCCACCTGGGCCGCACACGGCGCGCGGAACATCCGGTCCACATTGCCCTGTCGGACATGAATGCCGTCGACGAGGGCAGCTGACCGCAGGCCCTGCCCTCCACACGGCACTGCCGGCGCTCCACGACGACAAACTCGCTCCACGACGGTAGGCGTACGGCGCGCGCCCGAACCGCCAACACTCGGCGACGCGGTCACGTCGACGAAGGCGCCGATGCGCCGACGCGCTGGGGCGCTGGGGCGCTGGGGCGCTGGGGCGCTGGGGCGCTGGGGCGCTGGGGCGCTGGGGCGCTGGGGCGCTGGGGCGCTGGGGCGAACCACCACACGCTTGGCACCCAACCTCGGATAGGCGGACCGGTTGGCTCCGGCCACTTTGGACCGCGGAGTGGACGCCGCAGGTCTCCCGACTGCGGTGGAACGGGCGACGGCCGGACCGCGCACCAGGCGCTTTCGCGACCCTACGAGCGATCGACGACCGCCGCCCGCCCTGCCGCCCGATCAAGTCTCGGCCTTCTCAGTGCGGCAGTTGTATCATACCTACATGGCTTCATACGTACAATATGATGGAGCGTCGTGGGCACGTAAAGTGACTGACATGATCGATCCTTCCGCGGACCGAGCGGTGTTCCGCCAGCTGGCCGACCTGCTCCGCAATCAGATCGAGTCGGGAGAGCTGGGCCCCGGTGAGCCACTGCCCAGCGAGCTGCGCCTCGCGCAGGAGTATGGGATCAGCCGCACCACCGTGCGCCAGGCCATCGGCCAGCTGCGCACCGAAGGGCTGGTGACCGTCGACCGGCCACGAGGGACATTCGTCCGGGTGCCGGAGCCGACCGAGCTCGTCACGCTGGGCCGGGGCGAACGCGCCGGCGCCCGCATGCCCACCGACGCCGAACGGCGAAAGTATCGCCTCGGCGAGGGTGTGCCCGTCCTCGTGGTGACCGCCGCGGACGGCACCGAGACCGTCCACCCGGCCGACCGGGTGCGGCTCACCCGCCCCTGAGAGAGGACCGGCGCGACCGCGACCGGCGCGACCGCGACCGGCACAGCAGCGACCGGCACAGCAGCGACCGGGGCCGCCATCACCGGCACAGCAGCGACCGGCAGCGCCGCCACCAGCACAGCAGCGACCGTCACGGCCGGGAGCGACGGCGGGCCGACGAGGGCGAGCGGGCGCGGGAACGGCCGGGTGCGCCGGGCGGCTGGTCATGGTTCGACCGTAGGGCGGGGGTACGACAGAAATCGGCGGCGCCAGAGAGCGCCGCAACGCGACCCAGCAAGCACACGACCCAGCAAGCAGACGACCCAGCAAGCACACGACCCAGCAAGCACACGACCCAGCAAGCACACGACCCAGCAAGCACACGACCCAGCAGGAACGCGACCAGCAAGAACGGGACTCAGAAGAGGCTGTAGCGCGAAACCGCCAACGTAAATCCCCGCCCGCTCTTCTCGTCCAAGCAGGTCAACCCCGTACTCTCGCTGGTGCACCGAACCGAGCCCGACCGATACGCGTGCCCGTACTCCAACGTCTCGGCTTCGGTCTCCCCGATCAGGCTGTCCCCGGCGCAGGTGAAGCCCGCCTTCCCGCCCGTGATGTGCATCCCGAACCCCCAGTCCAGCTCGCACGACGACGGCTTGGGCGGCGGCGACCAGGACTTACGGATCATGTCGCAGCGCACCTCGGACGGGCCCAGATCGCAGATGATGTTCTTCGAGGGCGTCCGGAAGAACACCCGGTCCACCACGATCGGGGCGGCCGCCGACGCAGCCGCCGACGCCACCGGGCCGCCGAATCCGGCATTGGCCGACCGCGACGAGGATGACGACGTCGACGGCGTGCCGCCGCCCCCGCTCGAGCAGGCCGCGATCGCCAGGCTGAGCAGCGCCACCAGGGGAATTCCTCGCTTCGATGCCATAGTGAGGCGAAGTGTAAGGAGCGACTGCAACCGCGTGGGAGCTTGACTCCGGCCGCCCCAGCGATGACCGTCGACGCGATGGACACCCGCCAGATGCACGAGGAACTCCCGGCCGCCATGCGCGACGCCGTCGACGAGTTCGGCCGCCACCTGTCGCGGGTCGACAACCGGTCCGAGCACACCGTCCGGGCGTACGTCGGCGATGTGGTCTCCCTGCTGCACCACGCCGCCCAGGCCGGCCGCCGAGCGCCCGGCGACCTCGACATCGCCGTCCTCCGCGGCTGGCTGGCGACGCGCATGCGGGACGGCGCCGCGCGTACGTCTCAAGCACGCCGCGCCGCCGCGGCCCGCAACTTCACCGCCTGGGCGCAACGCGCCGGTCTCGCCTCCAACGACCCCGGAGCGCAGCTGGTCAGCCCCCGCGCCCACCGCGACCTGCCCACCGTGCTGCGCGCCGATCAGGCCGGCGCCCTGGTCGAGAACCCGGAGAGCGACCGCGACCGGGCCGTCCTGGAGTTGCTCTATGCCACCGGGGTGCGGGTCAGCGAGCTCTGCGGCCTCGACCTGGCCGACCTGGACGAGGGCCGCCGCCTGATCCGGGTCTTCGGCAAGGGCGCCAAGGAGCGGGCCGTCCCCTATGGCCTGCCCGCCCAGCGCGCCCTCGACGACTGGCTGCGCCACGGCCGGCCGGCGCTGGTCACGAAGGGCAGCGGCGACGCGCTCTTCCTCGGCGTCAAGGGTGGCCGCCTGCAGCAGACCGTGGTGCGGCGGATCGTCGACACCGCCGCCCGCGCGGCCGGCCTGCCGCACACCAGCCCGCACGACCTGCGCCACTCGGCCGCCACCCACCTGCTCGACGGCGGCGCCGACCTGCGCGCGGTGCAGGACCTCCTCGGCCACTCCTCCCTGTCGAGCACCCAGATCTACACACACGTGTCGACCGAGCGCCTGCGGGCCGCCTTCAAACAGGCACACCCCCGCGCGTGACGCCGTACGATCGAGGCGTGAGCGCCGGAGACCCGCCCGCACCCCTCCCGGGTGCCCGCCTCCTGTTCTCGCTGGACCCGGCCGTGTCCTATCTCAACCACGGCTCCTTCGGCGCGGTCCCGATCGGCGTTCAGCGCGCCCAGCAGCGGCTGCGCGACGAGATCGAGGCGAACCCGCACAAGTTCCACACCCAGGGCGTGGTCGACCGGGTGATCCACACCCGACGGCACATCGCGGCGTTCCTCGGGGCCGACCCGGACGGCAGCGCGCTGGTGCCGAACACGACCTCGGCGATCTCGCTGGCGCTGCAGACGGTGCGGCTCGGTCCGGCCGACGAGGTGCTGCTCACCGATCACGGCTACGGCGCGGTCGACCTGGCCACCCGCCGCCAGTGCCGCCGGGCGGGCGCCACCGCGCGGACCGTCGCGCTGCCGTTGGCCGCCTCCGACGCCGAGGTGATCTCCCGGGTGCGCTCGGCCTTGCGGCCGGGCAAGACCAGGTTGCTGATCATCGACCAGATCGCGTCCGCCACCGCGGCGACCTTTCCGGTACGCGAGATCGTCGCGGCCGCCCGCGAGCACGAGATCCCGGTCCTGGTCGACGCCGCGCACGTCCCGGGCATGCTGCCGGTCGACGTCGACGCGATCGGCGCCGACTTCTGGGTGGGCAACCTGCACAAGTGGGCGTTCGCGCCGCGCGGGACGGCGCTGCTGGCGGTCGGTCCGGCCTGGCGCCGGCGGATCGAGCCGCTGGTCGTCTCGTGGGAGCAGGAGCAGGGTTTCCCGCTGTCGGTGGAGTTCCAGGGGACGCTGGACCTGACGCCCTGGCTGGCCGCGCCGACCGGGCTCTTCACGCTGCGCACGCTGGGCTGGGAGGCGGTCCGGGCGCACAACGCGGCACTGGTCGCCTATGGCCAGCGGGTGGTGGGCGCGGCGCTCGGGCTGGCCCCGGCCGAGCTGCCGCAGCCCACGATGCCGGAGGTGGCGATGCGGTCGCTGCCGCTGCCGGCCGGGCTGGCCACGACCGGGCCGGAGGCCGTCGCCCTGCGCACCCTGATCTCGGACAAGCTGGCCACCGAGACCGCGGTGAACGCGTGGGGCGGGCGCGGGATGCTGCGGCTGAGCGCGCAGGTCTACAACCGCCCGGAGGAGTACGACCGGCTGGCCGAACGCCTCCCGCAACTAATCGCCGGCCTCCAGCGGTAGCAGGCGCACCCGCCCGAGGCCGAGCAGGGCGAGCGGGTCGAGATAGGCGTCCCCCCGGCGCAGACCCCAATGCAGGCAGGCCGCGGCCGGGCAGCCGGGATGGCCGGCGTCGAGGCGGCCGATGGGATCGCCCGGGGCAACCTGGTCGCCCGCCGCGACGGTCGCGGTGATCGGCTCGTACGTCGTCCGGAGGCCGCCGGGATGGGCGATGCTCACCACCCCGCGGCCGGCCACCTCGCCCACGAAGACGACCGTTCCCGGACCGGCGGCACGCACCTCGGCGCCCGCGGTCGAGCCCAGGTCGACACCGCGGTGGCCGGCCAGCCAGGGCCGCGGTGGAGGCTCAAACCGGCGGGTGAGGTGCGCGGGCGAGACCGGCCAGTCGTATCTCGGCGGAGCCGCGTGGCCCCCGATGGGCACGGTCAGCAGGGCGATGAGGAGAGCGAGCACGGGTGGCATGGCAGCCACCCTGCCGAATTCTCAGCGCCCCTGCGACCGCCCCTGTGGACAACCCTCGGTCAGCTGCCGAAGCCGGCGTCGTCCGGCAGGGAGATATCCGGCTTCTCCAGCTCCTCCACGTTGACGTCCTTGAACGTCATAACGCGAACGTTTTTCACAAACCGAGCCGGGCGATACATGTCCCACACCCAGGCGTCGTGCATCTCGACCTCGAAATACACCTCGCCGTCCGAGTTGCGCACGTGCAGGTCAACCTGGTTGGCCAGGTAGAACCGGCGCTCCGTCTCCACCACGTAGGAGAACTGGCGGACGATGTCGCGGTACTCCCGGTAGAGCTGCAGCTCCATCTCGGTCTCGTACTTCTCGAGATCCTCTGCGCTCATCGCTTCTCGCCCTCCATGGCCTCATCTTCCCCCACCAACGGCGACGGCTGAGGCTGGTCGCCCGACGCCACGCCGACGGTACCCTCACCGACGCCCGGAAGCACCGGCGGCTCGGCCTCAACCTCGACGGGGACCGCATCGAAAACCTCGCCGGGGACCGCGTCGAACAGCGACGCGGCCGGCACCGTCGCCGGGCGCCGCGCCCGGGGCGGCCGATTGCCCCGGCCCGACGCCGCCGCCACGTTCACGTACGAGAACCGGTGCTCGGCGCACGGCCCGTGCCGCAGCAGCGCGGCGCTGTGCTCGTCGGTGATGTATCCCTTATGCACGGCGAACCCGTAGTTCGGAAACCGGTCGTCCAGCTCCACCATGATCCGGTCCCGGGTGACCTTGGCCAGCACGCTGGCCGCCGCCACGCAGGCCGCGACCCGGTCGCCCTTCCACACCGCGAGGCCGGGCACGCCCAGGCCGTCGACCGGGAACCCGTCGGTCAACACGTACTCGGGCGGGGTGGACAACGACGCCAGCGCGCGGCGCATCGCCGCGAGATTGCACACGTGCAGGCCGCGCGCATCGACCTCGGTGGCCGGGATGATCATGACGGACCAGGCCAGCGCCCGATCGACCACCTGCTCGTAGACCCGCTCGCGGGCCGCCGGGGTGAGCAGTTTCGAGTCGGCCAGCTCGTCGATCTCGCCCCGCTTGCCCTCGGGCAGGATCGCGGCGGCGGCCACCAGGGGCCCGGCACATGCGCCGCGGCCGGCCTCGTCGGCGCCGGCGACGGAGCGGAAGCCGCGGCGCTGCAGCGCCCGCTCGAGGGCGTAGAGGCCGCCCTCCCGGCGGACCACGGTGCGCGGCGGTGCCAGCATCAGCGCCCCCCGACAGGGACAAGCCGGCGCAGCAGGCCGGCCAGCCCAGCCGGGAAGATCTGCTCGTCGCTCGCCTCGATCTCGGCGGCCGACCACCAGCGATGCCCGGTGATGGTCTCCCGCTCGTTGTCGTCCATGCCGGCCCGGTCGACCCGCCACTCGGACACCCGGAGCAGGAAGAAATCCTGTTCCTGACGGTACGAGCGGGCGCGAAAGCTGAACTCGGTGATCTCGTGCCACACCGGGTCGCCCAGCTCGGCCGGGTCGACCCGCAGGCCGGTCTCCTCGAACAGCTCGCGCGCGGCGCCCTCGGCGAGCGCCTCGCCGTCGTCGAGCCCGCCGCCCGGCGTGAACCACCAACTCTCCCCGGGACGGGCCGGATCGCCCCCGTGCAGCAGCAGGGTGCGGCCGGCGTCGTCGACGAGCAGCACGCGCGCAGCTCGGCGGTCGATTACGGTCACGCGGCCAAGCCTATTGCGCCCGGCGTTGATCTATCGACCGGGTGCTAGTTTGCCGCCGGGGCATCGGGAATCTTGTCGAACCCGTCCGGCACCGTGAGCCACTTGGCCCGGCTGATCGGCCAGAACACCGTGAAGGCGCGGCCCACCACCGATTTCTCGGTGATCGTCGCCTCCTGGATGTTGCCGTTGCTCTCCTCGTAGTGCTCGAGCGAGTCACCCGAGGCCGAGCGGTGGTCGCCCATCACCCAGAGCCGGTCCTTGGGCACGGTGATGTCGAACTTCCGGTCGGCGGCCGGGTCCTGGTTGCCGTCGGCGTCCCGGTAGATGTACGGCTCGTCGAGCGAGACACCGTTGACCATCAGGCGCTCCTGGGCATCGCAGCAGACCACGTGATCGCCGGGCGTACCGATGATGCGCTTGATGAAGTCCTCGCCCTCGGCGCCGGACTGCCAGTCGTCGGGCGCCTTGAAGACGATGATCTCGCCGCGTTTCGGGTCGCGGAAGTCGTAAACGAGCTTGTTGACCAGCACCCGGTCCAGCACGTTGAGCGTGTGCTCCATCGACGGGGATGGAATGTAGAAGGTCTGCAGGACGAAGGCGCGCACGAGAACGGCGACCAGGATCGCCACCCCCAGCAGAATCGGAAGCTCGCGCCAGAAGGATCCCCGGCGCTTGGCGGTCTGCTCGTCAATCACGAACGGAGCCTACGACGCCGGGCTGCGAAGTTCAGTCCGGAACGCGCGGATAGACCCGCAGATAACAGAAACGGTAGGACGAAAACGTCGGACGCGGGGTCGCCACGCCGAACCGGCAACCGGCTTTCCGCCGCGGCGGTCGGATGGGCGGCGGCGTAGGTCTTCCAGACGTCGGGCACGGAGAGGCTGGTGAACCGGCTGCTCGGCCAGACGATGACGAATGCCCGGCCGATGATGTTCTTGATCGGGACGGGCCCCTGGCATCGCGCGTCCTGGGAGACCAGCCGGTGGTCACCCATGACGAACATCTCACCTGGCGGGACGGTGATCTCGGCGAACCGCCGGCTGGTGCACTGCGTCGGGTTCGGCGGCTGGTTCAGATCGGAGTTGTAGCCCTCCGCGATGTACGGCTCGTCGATGCCCACGCCGTTGACCGTGATCCGGCCCTTGGCGTCGCAGCAGGCCACCTTGTCGCCGGGCAGGCCGATCACTCGTTTGATGAAGTCGCGCTCCCCCGGGCGGCTGACCCCGACGAGGTCGCCGATGGTGCGCCCCAGCTTGGCGCCGAAGCTGTTGCTGACCGGCTCGGTGACCTCGGGCGCCCAGTTGTCGGTGCCCCGGAAGACCACGATCTCGCCGCGGAGCGGGTCACGCAGGTCATAGACGACCTTGTTGACCAGGACGCGGTCCTTGATCTCCAGCGTCTTCTGCATCGAGCCGCTGGGGATGTAGAACGCCTGCACCAGGAACGTGCGAATCAGCACGGCCAGACAGAACGCCACCACGAGCAGCAGCGGCAGCTCCTGCCAGAGCGGCATTTCCTTGCGCCGAATCATCGAGCGTCGCCGCCGCTCGGACGGCCGATAGCCCTGCATCGGTTCCACGCTTCGCATCTCCTGCCGCCGACCGGCCGAAAAGCCCCGGATACAGCACTACCGCCCGGTTGTACGGGCGGTAGCACTGGAAGGGTTCACACTGATCCCATCCGGCCCAGGCGCAAGCGTAGTTCGCCGAACGCCGGATTGATGAGTATCAGACGGTCTGCTTCTCCCGAAGCTCCTTGATCTTGGCCTTCTTGCCCCGGAGCTCGCGCAGGTAGTAGAGCTTGGCCCGGCGCACGTCACCGCGGGACACGACCTCGATCCGGTCGATCGCCGGGCTGTTGATCGGGTAGGTCCGCTCGACGCCGACGCCGAAGCTGATCTTCCGGATCTTGAAGGTCTCGCGGAGGCCGGCACCCTGGCGGCCGATCACGACGCCCTGGAAGACCTGGACGCGGGAACGGTTGCCCTCGACGACCCGGGCGTGCACCTTGAGGGTGTCGCCGGCGCGGAAGTCGGGAAGGTCGGTGCGCTGCGACTGGGCGTCGAGAGCGTCCAGCGTGTTCATCGCTGCATCCTCGTCGTGCTCAAGCGCATCGGGAGTTCGATGCGCGGGTGGGTACTGCTGATCCTCCGGCACGTGCTGGGAGGATCCTCGTCCTCGCCCCGCGGCGCGGAGCGAAAACGGCAACCTCCCTACTCTGCCACAGCAGGGGGCATGATCCGAAATCCACCCTCGTCGAGGGTCTTCCTGTCCGCTTTGTCCAAAGACGCGGGCGGGTACGCGGCCACCATGTCCGGCCGGCGCGAAGCGGTCCGCAGGAGCGACTGATCCCGCCGCCAGCGCGCGATCCGGCCATGATCGCCCGACCGCAGCACCTCCGGCACCTCCCGGTCCCGCCAGGAGGCCGGCTTGGTGTACACCGGCGCTTCGAGCAGGCCGGCGGCGTGCGATTCCTCGTCGAGGGAGGAGGCGTTGCCGAGCACGCCCGGCAGCAACCGGGTGATCGCCTCCATGATCACGATGACCGCCACCTCGCCGCCGAACAGCACGTAGTCGCCGAGCGAGACCTCCCGCACCGGCATCCGCGAGGCCGCGTCGTCGATGACCCGCTGGTCGATCCCCTCGTACCGGCCGCAGGCGAAAATCAAATGATCGAGAGAGGCCATCTCGTACGCGTCGGCCTGGGTGAACGGCTTGCCCACCGGCGACGGCACGACCAGCGTGCCCTCGCCCATCGCGTCGAGCGCCTGGCCCCACGGCTCGGGCCGCATCACCATGCCCGGCCCGCCGCCGTAGGGCGTGTCGTCGACCGTCCGGTGCACATCGTGCGTCCAGGTGCGCAGGTCGTGCACGGCGAGGTCGAGGACGCCCGTGGCGCGGGCCTTGCCGATCAGCGACAGGTCTAGCGGCGAAAAGTAATCCGGAAATATCGTGACAATGTCGACACGCATCAGAGGTCCAGCAGACCCTCGGGCAGGTCCACCACGATCCGCCCACCGGCGACATCGACCGTCGGCACGAGCGCGGTCACGAACGGAATCAGCGCCGTCCCGCCGCCCGACTTGGCCAGCACGATCAGATCCGACGCGGGCGCGTGGTCGATCCGGGCAACCGCCCCCAGATCGTCGCCACCCACCGAGACGACCCGCAGCCCGACCAGCTGGTGGTCGTGGAACTCGTCCGGGTCCGCGGGCGGCGTCAAGGAGGTGCTCTCGACCTGCAGCAGCACACCGCGGAGGGCCTCGGCCACGTTCCGGTCATGGATGCCCTCGAACTGCACGATCCCGCGGCCCTGGTGCCAGCGCACGGACTCGACGACGAGGGCCGAGGGCACCTGATAGGGCACCCCGGGAACGGCAGCCGCCGGCCCGGCGCTCACCCGGCGGCCCCGGGGGACCTCCGTGGTGAACACCGAACCGGCGACGAAGCGCTCCTCGGGCTCGTCGGTGCGCACGGACACCGAGACCTCGCCCCGGATCCCGTGCGGCTTACCGATCTGACCGACTACGAGCAGCATCGGTCAGTAGGCGTCGACGATGTCGACGCGGATGCCGCGCCCACCGATCGACCCGATGACCTGACGCAGGGCCTTGGCCGTCCGGCCGCCGCGCCCGATGACCGTTCCCAGGTCCTCCGGGTGCACGCGCACCTCGAGCCGCTTGCCGCGGCGCGCGTCGACCAGCCGGACCCGGACGTCGTCCGGGTTGTCGACGATGCCCTTGACGAGGTGCTCCAGCGCCGGCCGGAGCGCCCCGTCAGCTCGCGTCGGCGCCGGCACCGGCCGGGTCCTCTGCGGTCTCGGCGACGGCCTCGCGGTTCGGCTCGGCGGCCTCGGCGGCCTTCGGCTCGGCAGCCTTGGCCTCGGCGGCCTTCGGCTCGGCCTTGGCCGACTTCTTCGGGGTGGCCGGCTTGCTGTCGGCGACGCCCGCGGCCTGCTTGGCCTCGGCCTCGTACACCTCGGTGCGGCTCTTCTTCACCTCGGCCACCAGCAGCGGCGGCGGGGCCGGCAGGCCCTTGAACTGCTGCCAGTCGCCGGTCTTCTCCAGGATGCGCTGGACGGCCTCGCTCGGCTGCGCGCCGACCGAGAGCCAGTACTGCACGCGCTCGGACTTCACCTGGATCAGCGAGGGGTTTTCCTTCGGCTGGTAGATGCCGACGTACTCGATGGCACGACCGTCGCGCTTGGTGCGCGAGTCGGCGACGACGATGCGGTACTGCGGGTTGCGGATCTTGCCCATCCGCAGAAGCCGGATCTTAACGGCCACGGTAGTTCGCTCCTGATGACTGCGTGAGTTTTGAGACTGGGACCCACGTGGGGTTGCGGGACCGTCGCCTCGGGGATGGCAACGCGCTCAGAGTTAGAGGGCGCCTCACGCGTGCCAAGCGAAACCATTCTGCCAGATCGTCTTTCGCTGCTGCCAATCGGGCCGTAGATCCGGACAAAATTCAACTTCAAGGTCAAATTAATGTCGTATCTGGGTGCATGGTGCAGACCGTCGCTCCCGCCGAGGCCGGGCCGGGGCCCAGCAGAGCTGGCCCTGGCCCTTCATTCTGCGTGAGTGGGAAGACCCGGAACCCCGAAGACGGTCCGCGGCACCGGCGGCCGATCCCAGCCCTCCGGCATGGTCGTGGGGATGGACCAGCTCGGATCCGGCCGGAAGTCCGTCCAGGTGCCGTCGAACGGGAACTCGCCCGCCTCGATGACCTTCACCAGCCGGCGGCCCTCGGCGCGGACAGTCCGCTCGTCACGTACCCAGTAATGGTCGGGGAACGCCAGGCGCTCGGCGAACTCGTCCTCGTCCTTCCAGTGCCAGGAAAGGTCGGGGTCGACGACGATGTCGAGATCCTGGTCGGTCACGTCGATGCCGGCCACGTCGCCGTCGTCCCAGCGCAGCGCGCCGTACTCGAGGTTGACGTACCAGTTCTGGAACGTGCCGTCGTCGTCGCGGAAGAACCAGACCGAGTGGTCGCCGGCCGGCGGCACGAACTTGAGCAGACCCGGCCCGCGCCAGGAGCCCACCACGTTCTCGTACTCCAGGCGGATCCACTCGGCGAACGGCATGTCCCGGATCCCCCGGCCGTCGACGGCCCGCTCGACGACCACGGCGCTGCCGCGGGCCAGCCACAGCAGCAGTCCACGCTCGTCGTCGGAGATCACCCGGCAGGGGCGCACACAGGCCAGCCGCGGGCCGTAGACGTTGCGGTACAGAACCTGGCGGCCCGGGGCGAAACGCACGTCCGGAACCCGCGCCTCAGTAGGAGCGTGCCAGGTACGCGATCAGGTTCGGCTCCTCGTCGGAGTCGGGCATCGTGCCGTCCTCCCGGGTCAGGCAGCGGACCGTGACGGCCTTGCCGTTCGCCTCCTTCTCGCCCGCGTCGCCGACCGCCGACCACGGCACCCGCGCCCAGCCGGTCTGCGCCGCCTCGATCGCCTCGCCGAGCGTCTTCACGTCGACGGTGCGCTCCTCCCGGAACGCCAGGGCGTCGTCGTACAGCCGCTGCTGGTCGGCCTTGAGCGCGGAGGTGACGGCGCCGACCAGGTCGCCCATCGGGATCGGCGACTTCGAGCCGTCCACCCGGCGGGCCACCGTCACGTTGCCGGCCGCCAGGTCGCGCGGGCCGACCTCGACCCGGATCGGGATGCCCTGCAGCTCGGCGTCGACCGCCCGGCGGCCGAACGGGACGTCCGCGCGGTCGTCGAGCTTGACGCGTACCCCCGCTGCTTTGAGCTCGTCGCGGAGCTTGGCCGCCGCTTCCGCGACGCCCTCGCCCGCCTTGACCACCATGACCTGCACCTGGATCGGCGCGAGGCGCGGCGGAAGCCGCAGGCCGTTGTCGTCGCCGTGCACCATGATCAGCCCGCCCATCATCCGGGTGGAGGTGCCCCACGACGTGGTCCAGCAGTGCTCGACCGAGCCGGCCGCGGACGAGTACGTGATGTCGAACGCCTTCGCGAAGTTCTGCCCGAGCTCGTGCGAGGTGCCCATCTGCAGCGCCTTGGTGTCGCCCATCATGGCCTCGACGGTCATCGTGTTGGTGGCGCCGGCGAAGCGCTCGCCCCGGGTCTTGCGGCCCGGCACCACCGGCACGGCCAGGATCTCCTCCATGAACGCCTGGTACACGTTCTTGTGGATGTCGCGGGCGTGCTCGCGGGCGTCCGCCTCGGTGGCGTGCGCGGTGTGCCCCTCCTGCCAGAGGAACTCGGTGGTGCGCAGGAACGTGCGCGGCCGCAGCTCCCAGCGCACCACGTTGGCCCACTGGTTGAGCAGCAGCGGCAGGTCCCGGTACGAGTCGACCCACTTGGCCATGAACTCGCCGATCACCGTCTCGCTGGTCGGGCGCACCACCAGCGGCTCGGCAAGCTCCTTGCCACCGGCGTGGGTGACGACGGCCAGCTCGGGCGAGAAGCCCTCCACGTGGTCGGCCTCGCGGCGCAGGTAGCTCTCCGGGATGAACAGCGGGAAGTAGGCGTTCTGCACACCGGCTTCCTTGATCCGCGCGTCCATGTCGGCCTGCATGCGCTCCCAGATGGCGTAGCCCACCGGCCGGATCACCATCGTGCCGCGCACCGGGCCGTTGTCGGCCAGCTGCGCCTTGGCGATCAGGTCCTGATACCAGCGGGGAAAGTCTTCCGCACGGGGAGTGAGCACTCGAGCCATGAGGCAGCATCCTAGTCGCGTCGCCGCACCGGTTTTCCGGCGCGGTCAGCTCCTGCGGCACGGCTAGCTCTCCGGCGCGGTCAGCTCCTCCGGCGCGGCCGGCTCTCCCGCGCGGTCAGCGGATCACCTCGCCGCGCAGCACGATTCGCTTCGGCGCCCGCACCACCCTCAGGTCGGCGCGCGGGTCGGCCTCGTAGACCACCAGGTCGGCGAGGCCACCCTCGACCAGCCCGGGGAAGCCGAGCCACTCCCGCGCCTTCCACGAGGCGGCGGCGATGATCTCGGCCGCCGGCAGCCCCGCCTCCTGCAGGATCAGCATCTCCTCGGCCTGGAGCCCGTGCTGGATCCCGCCGCCCGCGTCGGTCCCGAGATAGATCGGCACCCCCGCCTCGTACGCCGCCCGCACCACCCCCGGGAACCGGTCGCGCAGCGCGATCATGTGATCGGCGTACCCGGCGAACTTCTCGCGCGCCTGCTCGGCGATCTTCCCGAACGTCCGGATATTGATCATCGTGGGCACCAGGGCCGTCCCCTGCCGGGCCATCTCGTCGATGAGGTCGAGCGACAGCCCGGTCCCGTGCTCGACCGAGTCCACCCCGGCCCGCACCATGATCTCGACGCCGTCCTCGGAGAACGTGTGCACCGCCGCCCGGGCCCCCGCCGCGTGCGCGGCCTCGACCGCCGCGGTCATCGTGGCCGCATCCCACGAGGGCGCGAGATCGCCCACCCCGCGGTCGATCCAGTCCCCCACCAGCTTGACCCAGCCGTTCCCGGCCTTGGCCTGCGCCGTGACGGTGGCCGCGACCTCCTCGGCGGCCACCTCGACCCCGATGTCCCGCAGGTACCGCCGCGGCGGCGCCACATGCCGCCCGGCCCGGGCCAGCCGCGGAATCCCGGCCTCGTCATCCAGCTCCGGATACGGAAACGGGGACCCGGCATCCCGCAGGGCCAGCACCCCCGCATCCCGGTCGATGACCGCCAGCTCCCGAGCCTGATCGACCCTCTCGATCGGCTTGGCCCCGTAGGCGATCCCGAGATGACAGTGCGCATCCACCAGCCCCGGCACCACAAACCCACCGTCACTGATCGTCTCGGCCCCACCAACCGGCTCGAACGTGACCCGATCCCCCACCAGCCACAGATCGCGAACGTCGCCCTCAGGCAGGATCGCCCCACGCACATGCAAAGCCATGGCTTCTTCCTACCCGATCAGGACATCATCTCGGGGACCGGATTCGCTGCCACCGCCTCTTCCATTGTGCCGTCAGAGCCGGAAGGTCGATCGTCACCGGGTATGGCTCATCCGTGGTGAACGCCTCGTGCGTTGAGCGGACCATCTCGTAGCGGCCAGCCAGCCGTCAATGAGCTCGAACCGCGGGTGGTCGAGAAGACTTCTCAACCTGCCTACGGTCCAGCCGCCGGTCATCAACACGTCGGGCGAGGACTGCCACATCACCGCGGGCCTTACCGGCCACTGATCGGCGGCGAAAGCCGGTCACGGCGACGCGTGAGTGCGGGCAGATCGACGATGACCGAATAGGGAACCTCGGTGGTGAACAGCTTGCTGGTGCTCGTGACCACGTCATAGGCCCCGTGCTCGCCGAGCCGAAACTCGGTCAGCACGACACCGTCCGCTGCTGCTGGATTCAGAGTCCAGTAGCTTTGCACTCCCGCGGCGGCATAGTCCCTGACCTTGGCCGTCATATCCCGAGCGCGCGAGCTCGGCGAGATGATCTCCACGGCGAGCAGGGCGTTGTCGATCGGCACAGGGCTTCGAAGAAGCGCACGCTCAGGAATGACCACCACGTCAGGCCGAGGCTCATTGCCCTGGTCGACGCTCAGCGACATATCGGGCACCGGCTCATAACCTGGTGGGCAATGTGACCGCAGCGCCAAGACAAGCTCGACGCCCAAGATCTGATGGAATCCGGTGGGGCACGGCAAGATGAGCCTTCCGTCGATCAATTCATAACGAAGATCCTTCGGAAGGCTCGCCAGGTCGTCGACGGTCCAGTCCTGCTTTTCATCCAGCAGGCTCCGCAGCTTAAGGGCCGCGGTCATCGGGACCTCCTCAGGGGTGTCACGAGACTACTGTACCCATGCCTAGATCACCAATCGGGTCAGCGCTTGTCGTCGTCGTCCTTCTTGGGCTTGGTCAGCTTGTTGAAGTCGAGGTTGGGGAGCTTGAAGCCGCCCGGCGCGCCCCCGCCGCCCAGCGCGTTCGGGTCGAAGCCCGGGGGCAGCTGGGGCATGCCACCCGGGAAGCCGGCCGGCAGGCCGCCGCCGCCCGCGCGGGGACGGGTGGAGCCGCCACCCTTGGTGCCCTTGCGCTTGTTCTTCGGGCTCTTCGTGGCCTTCCGGCGGGCGCCGGGCAGGCCCATCATGCCGGTCATCTGCTTCATCATCTTCTGCGCGTCGGCGAAGCGGTTGAGCAGCTGGTTGACGTCCATCACGGTCACGCCCGATCCGTTCGCGATGCGGACGCGGCGGGAGCCGTTGATGATTTTCGGGTTGGTGCGCTCCTGCGGGGTCATCGAGCGGATGATCGCGGTGACCCGGTCGAAGTGGGAGTCGTCGAGCTCGTCGAGCTGGGCCTTCATCTGGCCCATGCCGGGCATCATGCCGAGGATGTTGGCGATCGGGCCCATCCGGCGCACGGCGACCAGCTGGTCGAGGAAGTCCTCCAAGGTGAACTGCTCGCCACCGAGCAGCTTGGAGGTCATCTTCTCCTTCTGCTCCTCGTCGAAGGCCTGCTCGGCCTGCTCGATGAGGGTCAGCACGTCGCCCATGCCGAGGATCCGGCTGGCCATCCGGTCGGGGTGGAAAAGGTCGAAGTCCTCGAGCTTCTCACCGGTGGAGGCGAACAGGATCGGCTCGCCGGTCACGTGCCGGACGGAGAGGGCCGCGCCGCCGCGGGCGTCACCGTCGAGCTTGGAGAGAACCACGCCGGTGATGCCGACGCCGTCGCGGAACGCCTCGGCGGTCTGCACCGCGTCCTGGCCGACCATGGCATCGATGACGAAGATGACCTCGTCCGGGTCGACGGCGGCGCGGATGTCCCGGGCCTGCTGCATCATCTCGGCGTCGATGCCGAGGCGGCCGGCGGTGTCGACGATGACGATGTCCTTGGCGTGGCGCCGGGCGTACTCGATCGAGTCCTTGGCCACCTGGACCGGGTCGCCCACGCCGTTGCCGGGCTGCGGAGCGTAGACCTCGACGCCGGCCCGGCCGCCGAGCACCTGCAGCTGGTTGACCGCGTTCGGCCGCTGAAGGTCGGCGGCGACCAGCAGGGGCTGGTGGTTCTGGTTCTTGAGCCAGCGGGAGAGCTTGCCGGCCAGCGTCGTCTTACCGGAGCCCTGCAGACCGGCCAGCATGATCACGGTCGGCGGCGTCTTGGCGAACCGGAGCCGCCGGCCCTCGCCGCCGAGAATGTTGATCAGCTCTTCATGGACGATCTTGATGATCTGCTGGGCAGGGTTGAGCGCCTGGGAGACCTCGGCGCCCCGGGCCCGCTCCTTCACGTTGAAGACGAAGGCCTTGACCACGGGCAGGGCGACGTCCGCCTCGAGCAGCGCGAGGCGGATCTCTCGTGCGGTGGCGTCGATGTCGGCATCGGTGAGCCGGCCCTTGCCCCGGAGCTTGGTGAAGATCCCGGACAGGCGGTCACTCAGAGTGTCAAACACGGTGCGCTCGATTTCTTAGGCAGCAGGGCCCGTTGGTCAGAGTGAAGACGATGCCGCAAGCCTAGCCGCACGGGCGAACGCTCACCGGTTGCGCATGCGGTAGGTCTTCTGGGCGGCCTCGATGCGGCGCTGGGTGCGGGTGCCGGGGGCGATCGACTTCTTGACCCGGCCGTAGACGTAGAAGCCGCCGGCGATCGCGAGCGCCCCCACGATCAGGTAGAAGAGGGCGGGCCCGATCAGCGAGCTGACCACCCAGCCGACCACGATCACGCCGGCGATCAGAGCCACCAGAAACGCCAAAGCCTTGCCCATCGGGTCCTCCCCCTGGGTCCGAAACCGTCGACCTCCACCATGCCTCAATGCGGCAACCACGCCCATCCGCCGTAACCCTGAGCGCACCCGTAGGGGTCGGTCTCCCGCGTTTACCCACGTCACAGACGCCAAAAGACGTATACCGGCGTTATCAGGCGTCACTCGACACCGCAACCTGGAGTCCCGAGCGCCGTTGAGGGTCACAGACCCCGGCGGACCCGACGGAAGGACGACGGCGTGCCCCTACGGCGGATCCTGCGACACACTCCCTGGCCGGTGCGGCGCCGCCTGATGGCCGGGATGCAGCACAAGCTGCTGCGCTATCTGCCGGCCGAGCGCCGGCTGGCCACGGCACGACGGCTGGTCCCGCTGGCCGACGCGGCCGGGCGCCGGGGCCGGGCCGGCGGCCTGGCGCGCTTCGGCCCGTTCAAGGGTGGTGGGCTCGGCGTGACGGCCCGGGTGACCGACCGGGCAACCCCGGCGGGCGTACGCCGGGAGAACCTCGACCGCATCGTCACCGCCCTGCAGGCCGCGGATCTGGAGTGGTTCCGGGTGCCGGTCGACTCGCTCACCGGCTCGGCCGTCGCCGTCCGGGAAGAGGACCGCCCGCAGGTGATCGGCCTGCTCGAAACGCTCAGCGCCAACGACGACGCCCTGCTGGAAGTGGTGCGGCCGGCCGGCCGGTCGGGGCGAAGCGCCCGCCGGCGGGCCGAGGTGCTGCGGCTGAGCCGCCCGGTGACCGATCCGGGCGGCACCCTCGTGTTCGGGCCGGAGTACGGCTGCGAGATCGAGTTCTGGAAGACCGTGGACGGCAATCTCGTCGGGCCGCGCAGCAACCCGGTCGCCGACGTGGTGCCGGCCGGCGAGCCGATCGTGGACGCGCCCGAGTCGGTCTTCGGCTCGTTCAGCTCCCCGGTCGACCCGGCCTCGTACCGCACCTATGAGATCTTCACGATGGTCAGCCCCGATCGGGTCGCATTCCCGATCGACGTGGTCTACACCTGGGTGGACGGCGGCGATCCGGTCTGGCGCGAGCGCAAGGCCGCCGCGCTGCGCGAGAACGGCTGGGTCGCCGAGGTCAGCGAGCAGTCCGCCAACGACTCCCGGTTCGCCTCCCGGGACGAGCTGCGCTACTCGCTGCGCGCGCTGCACGCCTTCGCGCCCTGGGTGCGGCACATCTTCCTGGTCACCGCCGACCAGGTGCCGGACTGGCTGGACACCACCCGGCCGGACCTGACCGTGGTGAGCCATCGGGAGATCTTCGGCGACACCGGCCGGCTGCCGACCTTCAACTCGCAGGCCATCGAGTCGCGGCTGCACCGGATCCCGGGGCTGTCCGAGCACTTCCTCTACCTCAACGACGACGTCTTCCTGGCCCGGCCGGCGCCGCCGGAGATGTTCTTCACGCCGGGCGGGCTGACCCGGTTCTTCCCCTCCGGCGCGCTGGTCGACTCGGCGCCCCGGCAGCCCACCGACCCGCCGGCGAACTCGGCCGGCAAGAACAATCGGCGGCTCATCCAGCAGGCCTTCGGCCGGGTGCTGACCCGCAAGATGAAGCACACCCCGCACCCGTCGCGGCGCAGCGTGCTGGCCGAGATCGAGCTGCGCTTCACCGAGCAGGTGACCGCCACGGCGAGCCATCAGTTCCGGCACCCCGACGACATCTCGCTGCTGTCGTCGCTGCAGCAGTACTACGCGTACCTGACCGGACGGGCCGCGCCCGGCGATATCAAGTACATGTACACCGATTTGGCCGACCCGGCGACGCCGATGCGGCTGGCGCGGGTGCTGCACGACCGGCACATGGACGCGTTCTGCCTGAACGACACCGACTCGTCGGCCGAGGCGGCCCGGGAGCAGGCGGTGCTGCTGGCCGAGTTCCTGCCCGCCTTCCTGCCGTTCCCCTCCCCGTACGAGCTGATCACGCCGCGCTCGGCAAGACCGGCGACGGGTACGCCGGTGGTCGGGCGGCAGAGCACGCCCCGCCCGGCCCCGGCGCACCCGGACATCCCGCTGCCGGCCCAGCCGTCCACCCCCGACGCCACGCGCGCCTGACGCACAGCCCGCCCCGAAGCCGGCCATCTCCTGTACCTTTCGAGAGGATTTTTCGTGAGTTTTGATGTTGTAGTGCTGGGCCTCGGGTACGTCGGGCTTCCGCTCGCACAGCAAGCCACCCGGGTCGGCATGAGCGTGCTGGGCTTCGACGTCAACCCCGGGGTGGTCGGCTCGCTGGCCGCCGGCCGTTCGCACGTCGACGACCTCAGCGACGCCGACGTGGCCGCGATGGTGGCCGGCGGCTTCCGCACCACGACCGACGAAGCGCAGATCGCGACCGCCGAGACCGCGGTCATCTGCGTGCCCACCCCGCTCGCCGAGGGCGACGGCCCGGACCTGAGCGCGGTGATCGGCGCCACCGAGGCGATCGGCCGCAACCTGCGCCCCGGCATGCTGGTCGTGCTGGAGTCGACCACCTACCCCGGCACCACCGACGAGGTGGTCCGGCCGCTGCTGGAGACGCTCTCCGGGATGACCGCCGGCATCGACTTCCACCTGGCCTTCTCGCCCGAGCGCATCGACCCGGGCAACGAGCGGTTCGGCGCGCAGAACACTCCGAAGGTGGTCGGCGGCTACACCAGCGGCTGCGCCGACCATGCGGCCGCCTTCTACGGCCGGTTCATCGACACCGTGGTCCGCGCCCGGGGCACCCGTGAGGCGGAGACCGCGAAGCTGCTGGAGAACACCTACCGGCACGTCAACATCGCGCTGGTCAACGAGATGGCGCGGTTCTGCCACGAGCTGAACATCGACCTGTGGGACGTGATCCGCGCCGCCTCGACCAAGCCGTTCGGGTTCCAGGCCTTCTACCCCGGCCCCGGCGTCGGCGGGCACTGCATCCCGATCGACCCCAACTACCTGTCCCACAACGTCCGCAGCAAGCTCGGCTACCCGTTCCGCTTCGTGGAGCTGGCCCAGGAGATCAACGCGACCATGCCGAGCTACGTCGCCCGGCGTGCGCAGAACCTCCTGAACGCCGACGGCCACGCCGTGCACGGCGCCACGGTGCTGCTGCTCGGCGTCACCTACAAGGCGAACATCGCCGACCAGCGGGAGTCGCCGGCCACCCCGCTGGCCCGCCAGCTGGCCCAGCTCGGCGCGACCGTGCTCTACCACGACCCGCACGTGACGTCCTGGTCCGTCGACGACGTCGAGGTGGCCCGCACCGAAGACCTGGAGGGCGCGGTCGCCTCGGCCGACCTGGTGATCCTGGTGCAGCAGCACCGCGAGTACGACGCCGACCACCTGGCCCGGATCGCGAAGCGCTTCTTCGACACCCGCGGCGTCACCACGGCCCGCGAAGCGCATCGTCTCTAGCCCGGCCGTCAACTTCCAGTTCAAGTTCATTTGCCCGTACGAGGCTGAGCCGGGTCCCCGCCTACCAAGGCGGCCTGGCTGCCGTCCCGACCCGGTGCCGCCACCATCCGGGCTGAGCTGCAACGAGGGCGGGCCGAGCCAGGCACCCGGTCACCCTCGCTGCCGCCGCTCACCGCGGCGGGGAGGGCCGCTAACGTTCGGTCTCGAGCGGGCGATGATCGGGCGCCGGACGAAAGGTCCAGCGGGAATTCAGCGAGTAGTTCAGGACCGGGATGGCGAGCAGCGCGACCGCCTGCACGATCGGATAGGGCGCGTGCAGCACCTCGGTGCCGGCCCCGAGCACGATCGTGTTGAGCGCGAAGGCGGCCGCCGTCACGGCGAGGAACCTGGTCCCGGCCACGGCGTGACCGGCGGCCGAGCGGAACACCCAGGCGTGCTGCAGAACGTAAGAGACGACGATGCTCGCCACGAAGCCGGCGGTGGAGGCCGCGACCGGGCGGACGCGCAGGCCCTCGGTCAGCGCCAGGCCGACGCCGAAGTGGGTGCAGGCGCTGGCGCCGCCGCTGACCGCGTAGCGGAGCAGGCGAGCGATCCGGGACAGCGCGGCCTCCCGCACGAAGGTCACTTGCGGTCCGCGACCAGCTGTTCGGGAACCTCAGCCACCGCCCGGGCCGACTTCTCCTGCACCAGGTAGCGCGGCCGGCCCCGGACCTCCTCGTGGATGCGGGCCAGGTACTCGCCGATCACGCCCAGCCCGAGCAGCACGAACGTGCCCATCACCAGCAGCACCAGGATCACGGTGGGGAAGCCGGCCAGCGAGCCGCCACGCACCCAGCGGATCAGCGTCTGCGCCCCGAGCAGCACCGAGAACCCGGCGAAGGCCAGCCCGACCAGCGTCACCAGGTGCAGCGGCGCCGAGGTGAACGAGGTGAGGCCGTTGACCGCGAGCCGGAACAGCGCGCCGAACGTCCACCGGGACGCCCCGCCCTCCCGCTGGTCGATGTCCACCTCCACGGTGGTCCGCCGGAAGCCGATCCAGCTCGACGTGCCCCGGAAGAACGACGAGTGCTCGGGCAGCAGCAGCAACGCGTCCAGCGCCGGGCGGCTGAGCAGCCGGAAGTCGGTGGCGTTGACCAGATCCACCTTGGTGAGCCCGGTGAAGGCCCGGTTGAACAGCCGGCCGCCGAGCCGGCCGATCAGGCCCTGCCCGGTCCGGTTGCGCTTGACCGCCTCGACCACGTGCGCGCCGTCCCGCCAGCGCTGCACCATGGCCGGGATGGCCGACGGCGGGTGCTGCAGGTCGGAGTCGATGACCACGACCACGTCGCCGGCCGCGTGCTCGAGCCCGGCCAGCACGGCCGGCTCCTTGCCGAAGTTGCGCGACAGCTGGATGCCGCGGACCCGGTCGTCGGCGAGCGTGTGCTGGACGATCCGGACCCACGAGTCGTCCGCCGAGCCGTCGTCGACCAGCACCAGCTCGTACCGCAGCCCGGCCTCGCCGAGCACCTGGCCGAGCCGGTGCACGAAGCGGTCGACGCCCGGGCCCTCGTTGTAGATCGGCGCGACCACCGACACCAGCGGGCTCATCGCGGCGCCCGGCTGCAGAAGCGGCGGCCGTCCAGCAGCCGGGTGGCCCGATCGAGACTCACGTCGAAACGCTCCACATTAGAGAAGTTCACCTTCTTGAAGGCGGCGCGCAGGGCGCAGCGGCGGGCGTCGCCGGCCGGCGTCCGGTCGAAGCCGGCCACCTCCTGCGCGATCCGGTCGTAGAGGTACGGGAACCGTCCGCCGGCGGAGGCGTCCCGGAAGTCCTTGTTGGCCGCCGCCGAGATGGTTCCGGCGACCACCAGCAGAACCAGCAACACCACGACGAAGCGCCGCCACAGGGCAAGCACGAGCACGCTCCCGGCCACCGTGGTGAGCCCGCTGTCGCGCCAGCCGCCGCCGACCGGCAGGCGCTGCGCGTCGGCGCTGAGCGCGGCCAGCGCACCGGCCAGCACCAGCAGAGCGACCGCCACGCCGGCCAGCGCGGCCGACTGCCGGCCGTCGAGGGTGGGCAGCGACCGCAGCCCGCGCAGCGCCCGCCAGGCCAGCACGGCCAGCGCGATCAGGGCCATCGCCGGGACGGCGGCGGCCAGGTGCGGGAACTCGCCGCCGGCGGCCCGCGGCCACATCAGCGGCGGCAGCCAGGAGAGCATCCGGCCGGGCAGGGCCGCGGCCGCTCCCCCGTACGCGATGTCCGAGCCCACGTAGCACCCGCCGCTCGCGCACCGCTGCCGGATGATCAGGCGGACCGGCACGAAGACCGGCAGGAAGCCGACCCAGAGCAGGCCCGCGAACCGGGCCGGCGTCCCGCGCAGCACCCGCCGCCAGTCGAGCCCGAGCACGACCCGGCCGCGCAGCAGCACCGCGACGGTCGCGAGCGGCACCGCCAGGCAGGCAAGCTCGTTGAAGGCGGCCAGCCCGGCCCCCACCAGCACGACGAGCACCCCGGCCCGGCGCGCCCGGCAGGCCCAGGCCGCGACGCCGAGCACGAGCGCGCTGGTGGTCAGGTAGAGCCCGCCGAACAGCACGGTGGTGCTCAGCCAGCCCGCCGCCACCAACCCGGCCGCGACCGCGAACGGCAGCAGCGCGGCGGTCACCGACGGCGACCCGGCGAACAGCCGGCGCCGCCGGGCGACCACCGCCTCGGCGAACGCCACGGCCGCCAGGGTCAGCAGGATCGCGGCCACGAACGAGATGACCCGCAGACCGATCGTGGCCGGCACGCCGAACAGCGCGGTCAGTGCGAACGCGGCCACGTCGAGCGACCACTCCAGCATCCGGCCGAGCGGACGGAAGTTGCCGAGGGCGAGATACGGCGGAACCGTGGCCACGGCCGTTTCGAACAGCCGCCAGGGGTGCGTCGCGTACTGGCCGCCGTTGTTGTAGACGTTGAACCGGTGGTCGGCCGAGAAGGTGAGCGTGACCAGCGGCGCGAGCACCACCAGCGGGGCCAGCAGGCACCGCCGCAGCAGCGCCCGCCACGGCCGGTGCACGGCCGGGGCAGCAGGCTCGCGGACGGCCGTCGATCCGGCTTGATGTGGCACTTCCACGATCTCGGCGGTCACGAAAGAGGAACGACCGCACCGAGTCCAAAGTTGCGAACGAGCGTTGGTCGGGCGTGCGCAACGTAGCCGCCCTGGACTCGACCGCTCGTCGGCTGCCCAGTCAGCGCGACCCGCTGCCCGTTCCGTTCCGGCCCGGCGAGGGCACCTTCCGGCCCGACATCGAGGGCCTGCGGGCGGTGGCCGTGCTGCTCGTGGTGGCGGCCCACGCGGGCGTCGCCGGACTGGCCGGCGGCTACGTCGGCGTCGACGTGTTCTTCGTCATCTCCGGCTTCCTGATCACCTCGCTGCTGCTGCGCGAGGCCGAGCGAACCGGCCGGATCTCGGTGGCCCGCTTCTACTGCCGGCGGGCCGTCCGCCTGCTGCCGGCCGCCGCCGTGGTGCTGGTCAGCACCCTGGTCGCGGCCCGCTTCCTGCTCCCGGCGGTGCGGCTCGCCGAATACTGCAAGGACGCCCTGTCGGCCGCCACCTACGTCGCGAACCTGCGCTTCGCCGCGATCGGCACCGACTACCTGAGTGCCGACCGGCCGCCCTCGCCGTTCCAGCACTTCTGGTCGCTCGCCGTCGAGGAGCAGTTCTACCTGGCCTGGCCGCTGCTGATCCTGGCCGCCGCGTACCTGTGGCAGCGTCGGCGCCCGCTCGCCGCGGTGCTCGGCGTGCTGGTGGTCGCGTCCTTCGTGCTGAGCGTCACCGAGACCGCGCGCTCGGCGCCGTGGGCCTACTTCGGCCCGCACACCCGGGCCTGGGAGCTGGGCGCCGGCGCGCTGCTGGCGCTCGGCATCAAGAGGATCAAAAAACCGGTGCCGGCGTACGGCTGGGCCGGGCTCGCCGCGATCGTGGCGGCGGCGCTGTGGTTCGACGATGCCACCGCGTACCCCGGATGGCGCGCGCTGCTGCCGGTGGCCGGCGCGGTCGCGGTGATCGCCGCGGGCGGCAACCGGCTGCTCGAGATCCGTCCGATGCAGACGGTCGGCCGGCTCTCCTACGGCTGGTACCTCTGGCACTGGCCGGTCCTGCTGATCCTGCCGATCGGCAACGGCGGGCTGAAGGCGCTGCTGGCGCTCGGCCTGGCCGCGGCCTCCTATCGCTGGGTGGAGAGCCCGCTGCGCCGCCATCGCTGGCGCCGGGCGCGCGGCGGCCTGGCCCTGGGCGCCGCGCTCTCCGGCACGGTGGCAGCGGTCGCGGTCGGCCTGGTGCTGCTGCCGCACGCGGTGCCGACCGGCGCCCGCCTTGCCGACCTGCGCGTCGCCCTGGCCACCGCCGAGCGGCCGGAGCAGGAGCTGACCGCCGCGATCGAGGCGAGCCGCACCATGGGCCCGCTGCCCGGCAACCTCGCCCCGCCGCTCGCTCGGGCCGCCCGCGACCGCCCCCGGGTGTGGACCGACGGCTGCCACGCCGACGTGCCGGCGACCACCCCGCCCGAGGGCTGCGTCTACGGCGACCCGGCCGGCGCCCGGACCGTCGTCCTGTACGGCGACTCGCACGCCGCGCAGTGGTTCCCGGCCCTGCAACAGCTCGCCGTCCAGCGGCGCTGGCGGCTCGTCGAAATGACCAAGAGCTCCTGCTCGGCCGCGGACCTGCCGCTCTGGCACGACACGCTGAAGCGGGAGTACACCGAGTGCACCGCGTACCACCGCTCGGCGCTGGCCCGGATCGCCCGGCTGCGCCCGGCGCTGGTGGTGGTCGGGTCGAGCTTCAACTACCGCCCCGCCCACCCGTCGGCCGACCCGCGGGCGCAGTGGCGGGCAGCCTGGGACAGCACCTTCGCCCAGTTGCGCGCCGGCGGCTCCCGGGTGGTCGCGATCTCGGACACCCCGTACATGGGCGGATCGGTGCCGGAATGCCTCGCCGCGCCGGCCAACGCCGGCCACGCCGGCAACTGCACCCGCAGCCTGCGTTCCGCGGTGCGCGGACCGGAGCAGCGCGAGGTCTTCCTGTCGTACGCCGGCGTGATCGACCCCACCGCGTGGTTCTGCACCGACGTCTGCCCCGCCGTGATCGGCAACCTGCTGGTCTACCGCGACTCCAACCACATGACCACGACGTACGCCCTGGCCCTCACCCGGGTCCTGGGCGCACGCCTGTCAACGAAGTAGGTCGGCCAGCGTGGGCGGCTGGGCGGCGTCCACGATGATGGTGCGGGCCGTGTCGTGGTCCCGGTACAGGCGGTTCAGGCGCTTGGTGAGCATGCCGTCCCAGGGCCGGTCCGGGCGGTGCCGGTCCCAGGTGGCCCGGTCCGGCAGGTACTCGATCAGCACGCCGAGGTCCCGGAGCAGCGCGAACGACGAGCAGTCGGTCACCACCACCGGGCGGTGGTCCGGGTTCACCAGCAGGCGCTGCCGGAGGGTCAGGACGAACTCGCGGACCGCCGCGATGTCCAGGCCGATCGCGACGTACAGGTGGGTGGGCGGTCGCTGCGCGGCCGAGGGCACCTGGCGGTCGGCGTCGGATCGGCCCCGGCGCCGGCCACGCAGCCGGCGCAGGACCGCCCGGCTCACCCGCGGCACGGTGTGCACCGGGTCCTTGACCAGCGACACCAGCCCGAAGCCCAGGCGATAGGACTCGCTGTGCCGCAGCCGTTCCAACCGGCGCCGCTCGCGGTCGAGCTCCTTGCGCGCGGCCTCGGCGCTCTGCTGTTCCTCGGCGAGCCGGGCTTCCAGCGTGCGCATCCGGCCGGCCATCGCGGCCAGTTCCCAGCGGGCCCGCTCGGGCGCGTCCAGCGCCACGGGCCGGTCGGGCATCTTGACGTTGCTCACGTCAGCCTCCGTGTCGGCGGGACCGCAGCCCGCTCAGCCACGCGGCGGCCGCGCCGCCGCCGTTCTCGAATGTCAGCTCCCGGCAGCGGTGCACGAGCCCGGCCCGCACCTCCGGCCGGGCGGCCTGGTCGAGCACCTCCTCGAGCTCCCCGGTGGACGGGTCCTCGACGCTGAGTGCCACCCCGGTGGCCGCCGCGAACCGGGCCCGGCCGACCTGGTCGTCGAGCCGGGTCGCGGCGTTCGGCAGGAACACCGTGGGGATGCCGAAGCCGATCTGCTCGTGGAACGAGTTGTAGCCGGCCGCGCTGACCGTGAGGTCGAACGCCCGCAGGTAGCGGCTGACCGGGTAGAGCTTCACCACCTTGACACCGGCGATCCGGGGCAGCGGGGTGGTCGCGATCGTCGACTCGGCGAGCACCAGCTGGAAGCCGCGCTCGGTCAGGTGCCGGCAGATCCGGGCGGTCGGCGAGGAGATGTCGTTGATGTTGCCGGCGCCCAGTTGCAGCAGGGCGGCGGGCCGGTCGTCCAGGTCGAGCTCGGTCCGGGCCGCCTCCCGGGTCAGCAGCTCGCTCTCGTCGAGAAACGTGATCGGCTCGACCTGCACGGCCCGGGGCCGGTCGGCGACCGTCGGGCCCTCGTCGACCACGGCGGCGAACTCGCCCGGCTCGAGCACGTGGTCGAAGACCTTGCCCTCGGTGATCCAGTCGACGCCGACGCCACGCTGCCACATGGCCCGGCGCACCCACACCCAGATCAGCCAGGGGTGGTCGCGAACCGCCTCGACGATCCCGGCGTGCGGCAGGCAGTCGACCGCGACCACGGCCGGCTCGTGCAGGTCGATGAGGTGGGCCAGCCGGTCGCGCAGCAGGGCGGTCCACCGTGGATGCGCGGCCTGCAACACCTTGCGGGACGGGATGTACTCGGTGAGGAAGCCCTCGCCGTGGGCGACCGAGGCCGCGTACGACTGGGTGGCGATCACCGCGGAGTGGCCGTCGGGCAGCCGCCGGGCGATAGCCATGAGCCGGGTGAGGTGGCCCATGCCCGCGCCGTTGTCGCTGACCATGAGAACCCGGCGGGCGGTGTCGCCACGGGCGCCCGATCCGGCGGACGGCGCGGAGACTTCAGGCGCCGGCAGGACCCGCCGGTCGGCGGCCGAGGGCGAGATGCGCGGCCGGATGCCGAGGGTGGCCAGCCGGGTCAGGTGGGACTGGTGGCCGTACCGGTGCTCGGCGAACTCACGGGCCCGGCCGGCCACCGCGCGGTAGCGGGCCGGGTCGGCGTACAGCTCGCGGACCAGGCCGGGCACGTCGGCCGGCGTGCCGTAGAGCGCGGCGCCGGCGAAGGTGGGCCGGAAGTGCTCGCCGATGATGACCGGGACGCCGCTGGCCATCGCCTCGAGGATGGTCCGGCCGAACGCCTCGACCAGGTCGGGGTCGTGGAAGTAGACGAAGAAGTCGATGGTGCGCAGGAACTCCTCGGGCGACTCGGCACCGAACGGGACCACGTCCCAGTTGTCCGGCCGGTGACCGAGGCGGCGCACCGCGATCTCGCCGCCGCCCAGCACGCGTACCCGGAAGTCGTCGGTCGCCGGATAGGCGCGCAGGATCTCGTCCGGGTCGCGCGGCCACTTCACCGCGTCGGCCCGCCCGTGCCGGCCGATCACCGGCACGTCGCCGACGAAGCCGTCCCGGTCCCGCCACCAGTGCGCCACGTCGATGATCTCGTGCCAGTCGGCGCCGGCCAGCCGGGCGTCGGGCTCGACGTGGCGCACCTGGTCGCGCACCTGGGAGCTGATCGGCGCCCACTCCACCCGCGGGCCGAAGTAGCGGTGCACCCGGTCGCGTACCGCCGCGAAGTCGTAGTAGCGGAACGGGTTGCCGGCGTCGCCGGGCGGTTGGTTGATCACCATGACGACCCGCTCGGCGCGGATGCGCGGGAGGACGGCCAGGTCCTCGGTGAAGATCCGCGGCTGGCGTATGAGCAGCAGCTTGCACTCGATCGGCTCCCCGTCCGACCACCCCGCCGCCGCCCTTGAATCGACTGAAGGCCCATCTTGACGGGCGAGCGTGGCCATCCCGTCCCGCAGCAGCTCGCTGATCCGCGGGCTGAACGGCAGGGTCTTGGGCTGGTGCGGCGACGGCACGTGCACCAGGACGGTGGAGAGCGCGGCCTCGGCCTGCGCCTGCACCTCCGCCGCGATGCTGGCCGAGGTGCCCCCGGGGTAGCGGAAGTCGGAAAGGATCGCCACGTCATGGACGGTCACGGGCACGCGGTGATCTCCCTAGGTCGGCGTGGAAGGGCCCCAAAACCTCAACGAGAAACCGGTACGCACCGTGACGGCAACCGGCCCGCACCCCTCGGGCGCCGTCAACCGTCCGGCAACCCAGAGGCCCCGGCAAGGCAACCGCTACCGGGTCATCGGGTCTCGGATGGAGTCGAACTATGTCGGTGAACCCGGCGGTAACTTTCGCGTCCGCCCACACCGAACAAGGGAGTTCGACTGATGCGCACCAAGATCGCCAAGCGTCTGGCCCTGATCGCCATGATCCCCGCCACCATGCTCGGCCTGGTCGCGGTTGCGACGCCGGCGAACGCTGCGGTGGTGAGCGAGACCAAGCTGCAGGGCGACATCGTCTACCTGACCAACAAGCAGCGCGTCGCCAACGGCTGCAAGAAGGCGCTGCACCTCGACGCGCGGCTGACCAAGGCGGCCCGGGTGCACAGCGCCTACATGGCCAAGACCGGCGCGTTCAGCCACACCGGCAGCGGCGGATCCACCTTCGTGGCCCGGCAGAAGGCGGCGGGCTACAAGCAGCCGGCCGGCGAGAACATCGCGTACGGCTACCGCACCGGCGCCGCCGTGGTGACGGCCTGGATGAAGAGCCCCGAGCACCGCGCCAACATCCTCAACTGCAAGGCCACCACGATCGGCGCCGGCACGGTGTACGCGAAGAGCGGCACCCCGTACTTCACCCAGGAGTTCGGCTACTGAGTCATTGCGCCGCCATCTGGCGCACCACGCGCCGGTAGGACAGCACGGCATGCCGCCCGGGGGCCTCACCTTCTTCGGTGAGGCCTCCGATCGTCTCCACCCACTTGCGCAGCGCCTGCTGCTCGTCCTTGCGGTGCGCGTCGTCGAAGACCACCGTGGCCGCGTCGGCCAGCTTGTCCTCGAGCACCCGCATCGCCGGGTAGCGGGCGTCCGGCCCGGTCTTCTCCGGCGGACCGTCGATCAGCAGCATGTCCACCCCGTCCAGGTCGGTCACCGCGTCGGTGTCGTACCACGGGAAGCTGCGGCCGTCGAGCAGCACCGGTCGCAGCGGGGCGTCCCGCACCTCGGCCACCTCGGTGAGGCCGTGCGCGGCCAGCATCGCCCGGGTCTTCTCGGCGTATCCGGGGTCGTGGTCGAGCGACACCAGCCGGCCGCCGCACCTCTGCAGGGCGTACGCGATCCACACCGTCGACGTGCCGCTGCCCAGCTCCAGCACCAGCTTCGGCCGGCGGGTCTGCACCAGGTGCAGCACGTCGAGCAGGTCGGTCGGGTTGAGTGCGAACCCGCCCGAGGACGGCATCGGCGCCCGCGGCGTGAACCCGTCGAACAGCTGGAAGAGCGCCTCCACCTCGGCGGTCTGCGCGCGCAGCAGCCGGTCGACACCGTTGGCCGAGCCCCTCTGCTGTGCGGCCAGCTTGTCGGTGATCTCCCGGTGCCGGTCGCCGGCGGTCAGCAGCATCTCCTCGACGGCGCCGAGCAGCCGGCGCTGGGTGTGGTCGAGCACCTTCCGGACGTCCCGCTGGTGCGTCCGCTGCAGCGCGAACAGCTGAGCCAGCCGGTGCAGGACGAACAGCAGGCCGGCGACCGTCCCGGCGAGGAAGATCCCGAGCAGGCCGAGCGCGAGCCCGAGCTGCCCGGTGAGCGCGCTGCCGACCACCGCTAGGCCGAGCACGGCCGCGGCGGCCAGCACGGTCGCCTGGCGGCGGTTGAGTTTCCGCAAACGGCTCATCATCACACCACCTCAACGCCCTTGCCCCGAGCCGGTTACGGGGCAGAACGGTTGCCCGGCCCGCTGCCGGGCGGCCGCATCGAAGGAGACGTCGAAGCGCCGGGCCGGCGTCCGGCCGCCCGGGTTGAGCGCGAGGAACTCGGTGCGCAGCGCGCAGCGGCGGGCCGCACCGGCCGGGGTCGGATCGAAGTCGGCGACCTCCTGGGCGAGCCGGTCGTCGAGCCGCGCGACCGGCGATTGCAGCATCGTGTCCCGGAAGCGCTTGTTCACCGTGGCGGTGACCGCGCACCCGGCCACCAGCACGGCGATCAGACCGCCGAGCAGCACCCGGCGCGGCCCGGCCAGGTGGGCGGCGCCGGCCAGCAGCAGGGCGCCGCCGGGCGCGACGACCGCGGTGTCCCGCCAGCCCTGCCCCCAGCGGTGCGCGGCCACCAAGTGCTGCACGTCGGCGCTCAGCGCGGCCAGGCCGGCGCCGAGCGCGACCAGGGCGAGGGCGACCACCACCAGGGCCGCGGCGGCGGGCCGGCCGAGGGCGCCGAGCCGGCGCAGGTCACGCAGCGCGGTCCAGGCGAGCGCGGCCAGGGCGGCCAGCGCCAGGGCCAGGGTCAGGCCGGAGAGCGCCCCGCCGCCGCGCACCGCGCTCTGCCACTCCAGAGGCGGAAACCACGCGATCAGGCGTACCGGAAAGGTCTTGGCCACCGCGGAGCCGAGGGCGACGTCGGAGGCGGGATAGCACGGGCCGGTGTCGCAGTAGGACTTGATGACCAGCCGGACCGTGCCGAAGACCGGCAGGAAGCCCAGCCCGAGGGCGCCGAGCGCGCGGGCGGGCGCGGCCGTGCCGATCCGCCGCCAGGCCTGGCCGAGCACCCACCGGCCGCGCGCCGCCACCGCGACCGTGGCCAGGGGCAGCGTCAGGTAGGTGAGTTCGTTGAAGGCGGCCAGCGCGGCGCCCGCCGCCACCAGCAGCGGCAGCTGCCAGGCCCGGATCCGGCCGATCCGCGCGATCGCCGCCGCCACCAGCAGCACCACCGCGGCGGTCGTGAAGTACAGGCCGCCGAACAGCACCACCGGGCTCGACCGGCCGGCCGCCACCAGGCCGGCGGCGAACGCGAACGGCGCCACCGCGGCCACCGTGGACGGTTCGGCGCGGAACAGCCGGCCGCGGGCCACCACGCTCTCGGCCAGCACCAGGACGGCCACCCCGAGCAGCATCGCCGCGGCGATCGACACGACGCGCAGGCCGACGTTGGCCGGCACGCCGACCTCGCCGAGCGCGTACGCGGCCAGGTCGACCAGCTTCTCCAGCATCCGCCCGAGTGGCCGGAAGTTGCCGTTGCGCAGGTAGCTCGGCAACGAGTCGAGCGTGTCCGGGACGATCCGCAGCGGGTCGTCCCGGAAGAGTCCACCGTGCCAGTACACGTTGTACTTGTGGTCGGCGGTCGGCGCGAGCGCCACGATCGGTGCCAACACGACCAGCGGCGCCAACGCGGCCCGCAGCAACGCGCGCCGCCAGAGGAAGCCGATCGGCGGCCGGGCGACGACGAAGCGCATCGCGGTCCGCGGCCTCGGGACGACGACGGTCACACCGCGCCAACGAGGCCGCCGCGCGGTCAGTTACTCAGCAGGCGTGCCAGGGTGGGCGGGTCCCGGGGGTCGATCACCACCGTGCCGGCCGCGCCGTGGTCGCGGCAGAGCTGAGCGATCCGCCCGGCCAGCATCGCCTCCCAGCCGGCGCCGGGATCGTGCCGTCGCCACGTCTCCGGGTCGGGCAGATACTCGAGCACCACGCCCGGCACCTGCAGACCGCGCAGCTCCGGCTGGTCGGTGACCAGCACCGGCAGGTGGTCGCCGTCCACCACGATCCGCTGCCGCAACGCCCGCACCAGCGCGTGCGAGGCGGCGCCGTCGAGACCGACGGCGACGTAGACCAGGGCCGGCACCGAGCCGACCGGCGGCCGACGGCGTGGTGGCGGCCGCCGGCCGTGCCGGATGCGCCGGGCCGCCCGGCCGGCGACTCCCACCGGGTGCCGGGCCAGCTCGACCAGCGCCCGCCCGAGCCGGTAGGACGGGCTGCCCCGCAGGGTCGCCGCCTGCTGCTGATGCCGATCCCGGTCCTCGACCGCGGCGTCCCGCTCGGCCTCCAGCCAGCGCAGGCGGCCGGTCAGCGTCGCCACCTCCCAGCGGGCCAGCGACAGGTCATCGGTTTCCGACACGCCTTCCCTCCCAGGTAGATGTGGCCTCCCGGGTGAAGCCGGCGAGCCAGGCGGCCGCGTCCCCGGCGCCGTTGCCGAACGACAGCTCGGCGCAGCGCCGGCTCAGCGCCTCCCGGACCGCCGGGTCGGCGAGCCGCTCCAGCTCGGTGGCGGCGGCCTCGTCGTCAGTGGCGTACGCGGCGACCCCGGCGGCGGCCGCGAACCGGGCCCGGGCCAGCTCGTCGTCCGGCGCCGCCGGGTCGGGCACGAAGACGGTCGGCACCCGGGCGCTGATCAGCTCGTGGAAGTTGGTGTAGTCGGCCCGCGACACGGCCACGGTGACCTCGCCCAGCTCGGCCCCGGTGGCCTCGACGGCGCGGAAGCCGGGCAGGGTGGCCTCGACGCCTCGGCAGAGCAGCGTCAGATCGCCGGCCCGGCGGGCGATCCGGTCCGGCAGGTCGATGATCGGATCCACCGTGGACACGCCGTGCCGGGCGGTGGTGGTCCACCCCTCGTCCCCGGCCGCCGCGAACTCGCCGGGCTCGAGGATGCCGGCGAAGGTGAGGCCGCGGGCCGCCCACTCGCCGCCGGCGCCGCGCCGCCACATCGCCGGGCGCAGCCACAGCCATCGGGTCGCCGGGTTCTCCCGGACCGCGTCCAGGATCCCGTCGTGCGGCAGCCCGCCGACCAGCACGGCCCGCGGGCGGTACAGCTCGACCAGGTGGCGCAGCCGGTCGCGGACGAATCGGGGCCAGCGGGCCGGCGGCACGCCCAGGTCGGCGGCGCCCGGCAGGTATTCGGTGAGCAGGCCGGCGGCGTGTGCCTGGGCCAGGCTCGCGGTGCCGACCACGACCGCCTCGAGGCCCTTCGGCAGGCGCCGGGCGATCGCCCGGAAGCGGGCCACGTCGTCGCCCACCATGAGGACCCGCCGGGCCTTGGGCTTCTCCCGGGAGCGGACGAGCGCCCTCGGCGGCCGGGACAGCGGCAGGACGCCGAGCGAGGCGAGCCGGGCGACGTGCGAGGCGCTGCCGAACTGGTCGGCCACGAATCGGCGGGCCCGCTCGACCTGGTCGTCGTACGCGTCCCGGTCGTGGTGCAGCCGGCGGACCACCTCGCGGACGCCGGCCGGCTCGCAGTAGAGCGCCGCGTCCCCGAAGATCGCCCGAAAGTGCGGCCCGACGATCACCGGCACCCCGCTGGCCATCGCCTCGAGGATGGTCCGGCCGAACGCCTCGCGCCAGTCCGGGTCGTGGAAGTAGACGAAGAAGTCGAGCCCGGCCAGGAACTCGCGGGGCGACTCGGCGCCGAACTCGATCACCTCCCAGGACCGCGGCAGCCGGCCGAGCCGGTGTACGCCGATCTCGCCCCCGCCGAGGATGCGCACCTTGAAGTCGGGCGAGTCCGGGTAGGCCTGCAGCAGCTCGGCCGGGTCGCGCGGCCACTTCACCGGATCGGGCCGGCCGTGCCGGCCGAGCACCGGGATCTCGCCGGGCTCACGGCGGTGCTCGACCTGCCAGTCGGCGACGTCGATGATCTCGTGCCAGTCGGTGTCCGGCAGCGCGATCCCGGGCGCGACCTGCAGGACGTTGTCGCGCACCTGGGTGCTGATCGGGGCCCAGACGGCGTCGCCGAACAGCCGCTCGACCCGCGCGCGTACCTCCTCGAAGACGTAGTAGCACTGGGCGTGCCGTTCGTCGCCGGGCGGCTGGTTGAGCACGACGATGGTGTGCCCGGCCCGGATCCGGGGCACCACGGCCGGCTCCTCGGTGAAGATCCGCGGCTGGCGGATCAGCAGCGCCCGGGCGGTGATCTCGGCGCCGTCGTCGTGTGCCAGGTCGGCCAGCCCGTCGCGCAGGCAGGCGACGATCCGGTCCTGGAACGGCCGGGCGTGCTTCAGATGCGGGGAGGGCAGATGGGCGAGCACGGTGGACAGTCCGGCCGCGGCCTGAGCGCGCACCTCGGCGACGATGCTCGCCGAATTGCCGCCCGGATACCGCAGGTCAGACAGGATGGCGACGTCGTACTGGGGCACGCGAGGTCAAACGATACGAACCAAGGGGGCGATACGGACAATTCACCCGACTCCCTCGGTCGTTAAAGACACCGAGACCAGGAGGACGCGCATGATCGAACCGCACCCGCTCGCCGTGGCAGCCCTACAGGCCCGATCGGTCGCCGCCCGGGCGCCGCTGGCCCGCGCGGCATCGGAGGAGCCCTGGCCGCTCGGCGAGCTGGCCCGGGTGATCGCGCTGCAGGACCTGCGCCCGGACGACCAGGCGGAGGCGCTGGCGATCCTGGCCAGGCTGCGGCGGGCCGGCACCATCGCGCCGGCCCATCAGGGGCTGCACTGCCAGATCGCGTACGCCGCCGGCGACCGCACCCTGGCCGCCGCGCTGCTGGCGGAGTACACCGAGATCGCCGAGCCGATCCGTACCGCGGTGACGCTCGACCTCGCCAACCCGTACGCGGGCGGCAACGGCTCCACCGGCGCCTGGTCCTCCGGACGGAACGGGGAGCCGCGCGCCCTCCCCGGCTGGGAGACCCGGTTCGCCGGCCTGCTGCCGCACCCGTCCTGCCGGGTGACCGAGGGCGACGGCCCCCCGCTCGACCGGCTGGTCACCGGCACGGCGCAGCGGATCGGCCACCCGCGCCGGATCACCACCATCGTCACCACCTGGCGGCCCGGCCGAGGGCTGCTCACCGCGATCCGCTCGCTGGTCGCGCAGACCTGGACCAATCACGAGATCCTGCTGGTCGACGACGGCTCGCCGGTCGAGTTCGACCCGATCCTGCGGGCCGCGACCGGGCTCGACCCGCGGGTCCGGCTGATCCGGATGGTCACCAACGGCGGCACCTACGTGGCCCGCAACGCCGGTCTGGACGCCGCGACCGGGGACTTCGTCACGTTCCAGGACTCCGACGACTGGTCGCACCCGCTGCGGCTGGAGCGCCAGGTCGCCCCGCTGCTCGCCGACGACGCGGTCTTCTCGACCACGTCGGCCGGCATGCGGGTCACCCCCGACCTGGTGCTCACCCGGCCCGGCGTCGAGCAGACCCGGTCGTACAACCTGTCCTCGCTGATGTTCCGGCGGGCCGCGGCGCTCAACCGGGTCGGCTACCTCGATCCGGTCCGCAAGGGCGCCGACGCCGAGTACGTCGAGCGCGCCCGCGCCGTCTTCGGCCGCGCCGCCACCCAGCACCTCGGTGGTGCCCCGCTGGCCCTGATCCGGCTGTCCGGCGACTCCCTGTCCAGCGAGGACTACCGGCCGGGCTGGATGCACCCGGCCCGCCGCTCCTACCTGTCGGCGTTCCAGGCCTGGCACACCAAGGTCAAGAACGGTACGGCCGATGCCAAGCAGGCGCGGGCGTTCGCGGTGCCGCGCCGGATCCGGGGCGAGACCGGACCGCGGGCGTACGACGTGGTGCTGGCGGGCGACTGGACCACGGCCGGGGGCGCCGGCGCCGCCGGGATCGGGCAGCTGCGGGCGCTGCGCGACCGGAAGTTGCGGGCCGCCCTGCTGCAGCTGGACGTGCTCTCCCACCTGCGCCAGGGCCCGCGCAACCTGGACCCGGAGGTGCAGGAGCTGATCAACCGCGGCGAGCTGACCCAGGTCGAGCTCACCGACGACGTCCGGGCCCGGCTCGTGGTGTGCCGCACGCCCAAGGTCCTGCAGCACGCGCCCGACCTGCCCAGCGGGATCCGGGCCCAGCGCGTGGTGATCGAGTCGGCGACGATCGCCCGCTCGGCCGCCGCGTCCAGCCGCCGTCTGTTCGGCCGCCGGCCGCTCTGGGCCCCGGCCGGGCCGGACGGCCGCCGGCTGCTGGCCACCGCGCTCGCCGAGAACCCGCTCGCCGAGGGCTCCCCGTCCGACCAGCTCACCGCGCTCGACCTGCCCGGCACGGTCGACCCGAGGCAGTGGCGGCTGGACCGGCGCGGGCCGCGGGCGGACCGGCCGGTGGTGGGGCGGCGCTGCCGGGGCGGCCGGGCCGAGTGGCGCCGGCTGCGCGCGGAACTGCCGGACGGCGAGCGGGTGGATGTACGCCTGCTGGACGCCGACGGCTCCGCCGAGCGCTCGTTCGGCCGGCCCGGCGTTCCCCGGTCCTGGCTGGTCTACGGCCCGGCCGAGGTGAGCCTGCGCTCGTTCCTCTACCAGGTCGACTTCTACCTGCATCTGCCGCGCCCGGACATGCCCGCCGACCCGGACCCGGACGTGCTGGCCGCGCTGGCCGCCGGCTGCGTGGTGCTGCTGCCCTCCCGGTACGCGGCCGCGCTCGGCGACGCCGCGGTGTACTGCGAGGCGACCGACGTGCCGGAGACCGTGCGCCGGCTGCACGCGGACAAGGCCGCGCTGCGCGCCCAGGCGGCCCGCGGCCCGGAGTTCGTCCGCCGCCACCACGGCCACGAGGTGTACGCCGAGCGCGCCGCCCGATTGGCAACCCAAGGGCACCCGTCCCGCGGGTAAACCGCCGTATCCCCCGACCGATCTTTGCCTGCGTAAGAACAAGGGCAGCCGGCACCCCCGCCGGTCGGTCGCGGGATACTCCCCTGCTTCCCGCGGCCCCGCGGTCCCGCCGTCCCCCGCGGCGGGACCGCTCTTATTTCACGGTCTTCATCGGCGCCTCGGGATGGGCGAGCACGGTCCAGCGGCTGCTGACCCGGCGCTGCTCGGTGAGCCCGAACCCGCCCTGCCGCGGCGCGACGTGCGTCGGCGCCTCCACCACCACCGCGCCCCCGTCGGCCAGTCGGCGGCCGAGCACGTGCAGGGCCGGCGCGACCCCCTCCGCCCCGTCCACCACCAGCAGGTCGATGTCGGTCAGGCCGTCCAGCGCGTCGACGTCGTACCAGTCGACCGCCCGGCCGTCCACGGTGAGCTCGACCGGCGGCGCGTGCCGCACCTCGACCCCGGTCAGGCCGTGCTCGCGCAGCGACTCGCGGGTCGCCTCGACCCGGGACAGCTCGTACTCGACCGCGACGAGCCGCCCGCCGCAGCCGGCCAGCGCGTACCCGAGCCAGACCGCGGTCGGCCCGGCGCCGCCGAGCACCACGGTCAGCCGGGGTTTGCGGCCGGCCGCCAGGTTGTGCAGGCCGAGCAGGTCGGTCGGGTTGAGCGCGCCGCCGGCCGGCATCGGCGCCCGCGGCGCCACCCGCCGGAAGAGCTGGAACAGCGCCTCGATCTCCTGGGTCTGCTCGCGCAGCAGCAGCTCGGCGCCGCGGCCGGTGAGCCGCTCGGCCCGGGACAGCGCCTCGGTCAGCTCCTGGTGCCGGTCGCCGGCCGCGAGCCGTTCCTTCTCGACCGCGGCGATCACCCGACGCTGCACCTGCTCGACGAGCACCCGCAGGTCACGGACGGCCTCGCGGTTGGCGCGACCGACCCCGCCGAGCCGCCGGGAAAGATGGATCACCCCGGCCGGGACGGCGACCAACAGCAGCGCGAGCAGGCTGGTGGCGAGCGCGGCCCGGCCGGCCGCCGAGGCCACCGCGACCCCGAGACCGATCGTCGCCGTTGCCAGCAGGCCGGCTATCTGCCGATGGGAAAGGCCCCGAACGGCCTTGACCAGCCTCTTCAGCTTCACCTTCACCCGTCCCAGCACCCCGCCCGCCACCTTAAATACGACTAAAGGCACACTCCGTCAACGCGGGCGTCGTCACCGTCGTTACGGGAAGCATGTCCATGATCCGCTCGACCAGCAGCTCCGGATCATGCGCGCGGGCGACCACCGATCGGGCCCGGCGACTCTGCTCGGCGAACAGCGCCGGGTCGGCCCGATAGCGCTCGATCAGCGGCGCCACCTCGGTCCGGCTGCAGTAGACGGCGGCGTCGCCGTACAGCCCGGCGTAGCGCTCCGGCATCACCACGACGCAGCCCAGGGCGGCCGCCTCCATCGCCGGCCGCGAATACCACTCGGCGCTCTCCGGCGGCGGGAAGTGCAGATAGAAGTCGAGCTGGTGGAGGAACGGGCGGGGGCCGAGGTCGGCGACCTCGTAGGCGAGCCAACCGCGGCGCAGCGGCACGTCGAGCGAGCCGCGCGGGCGGTCGGGCAGGCGCACCCGGATGTCCGCGTCGGGCAGCCGGCGGCACACCGCGAGGGTCTCCGCGAGGTCGGTGGGCCAGTTCGCCGCGTCGCACAGGTCGGTGCCGGCCAGGGCCGGTCCCGGGCCGGCGGCGGTTCGCCGTGGGATCCATCCGGCGGAGGCCAGCGCGGTGGGAAAGTCGCGGTCCTCGCCGGTACGCAGGGCCGCCCGCACCCCCGGGTCCTGCGGAACCCACCCCGGCTCCGCCCCGAACAGCTCGCGCGCCGTCTCGGTGCAGGTCTCCGGCACGTAGCGCTGGTCGGTCCCGTTCGACCGGCGCGGCGCCCGGTCGGCGACCACGACCACCCGCCTTGCCCGCACCCGACTCGGCAGCCCGCCCGCGAACTGCAGCACCGCGGCCTGCCGCACCAGCACCAGCTCGGCCTCGATCCGATCCTGGATCCCGGCCCGGTCCACCACGCCCGCGTTGATCAGGTCTTGCAGCGGCGCGCAGAGCGGTTGCCGCTTGAGGTAGACCGCACGGTACGACTCCAGTTGCAGCACCGCGACCCGCAGGCCCGCCCCGGCCAGCGCCCGCAGCTCGTCGATCGCGGTGCGCTGCGCGCTCTCCAGGAACCGCCAGTCGGCGACCATCACCACGTCGTACTCCGCGACCCGCTCGGGGTCGGCGCCGATCAGGTGCCCGGGCGCCGGGAACGGCCGATTCGAGCCGTCGGCCGGGCGTACCGGCGAGGCGTCGCCGGCCGCGATCCGCGCGTGCCAGCGCAGATACGCCGAGCTGTACGCGACCCGGGCCGGGTGCATCCAGTTCGGCTTGATCTCCATGCGGGACAGTGAGTTCGCGCTGAGCCGGATCAGGGCGAGCGGCAACGAGTCGAGATGCCGCACCCGGCTCTCGCCGAACGCCGCCTGGATCCGTCCGATGTACTCGCTGTCCGCCGCCTTGCGCACCCGGTCGAACCAGCCGACCTTGCCGAGCACCGCGTTCCGGTGGAAGACCAGCGAGGACGGGTTGAACCGGCCGCTGCGCACCCCCGGCCGGCTGAGCATCAGCTGGTCGGTGACGGCGAGCCCGTCCGACGTGGTGGCGACCAGCCGGCGGTCCTCGAGCATCGGGCGCACCTGCAGCTCCAGCCGGCGCGGGTGGGACCAGTCGTCGGAGTCCTGGAAGGCCGCGAACTCGCCGGCGGCCGCCTCCAGCCCGGCGTTGCGGGCGGCGTACGTGCCGGCGTTGACCGCGAGCTTGACCAGCCGGATCCGGTCGCCGAGGGCCACCGCCGCGCGCAGCAGCTCGTCGTACTCCGGCGGGGACGCGTCGTCGACGATGACGATCTCGATGTTCGCCCAGCTCTGCGCCAGGATCGAACGGACCGCGGTGAGCAGCCCGCGATCGGGCCGGTAGGCGGTCACCACCACCGAGACCCGGTGCGCCTCCTCGACCCGCGCGACGGCCGGCGCGGCCAGCCGGTCGAACGGCACGCCGTCGCCCTCGCCGACCACCGGACCGGGCGCGGGCAGCATCGCCTGGAAGGCCCGCAGCCACGGCTCGGCGGGCAGCTCCCGGACGTACGGGTTGATCAGGTCGGCCAGCAGGCAGCTCAGCGCCGGCTCGTGGATCCGCCAGTAGCCGGCGAGCAGCGCGCGGGCCCGGTCCGGCCCCTCGTCCGCGAGCGCGAGCGCGACGTGCAGCGCCTGGTTGGCCGGGTTCAGCGCGCGGCCGCCGACCGCCCGGCGGATCAGCTCGTAGAGGGCGCGCGCGTCGGCCCGGTCCTCCGGCGCGAGCTCCTGCTGGGCGTACGCCTGCGCGATCGTGGCCAGCAGCGGCCGGGCCACCTTCCGGCGAACCTTCCGCAGGCGCCGGCGGTCGCCGGCCCGCGCGGCGGCCAGCAGCTCGTCGAGGGTGAGCGCGTCGCCGAGCGCGGCCCGGGCCAGCAGCAAGCGGCCGTCCCGGGAGCGATTGCGGGTCACGGTGGCGGTCAGCGCCAGCCGCAAACCCTCGCCAAGGGCGTGGATGTGATCATCGAGCAGCCCGGTGGGCTGGGGCTCCCGCATGACCCGACCAACGCGCATTCACCGCCTTTGGTTACACGGCGGCCAGCACCGCCGCCTCGACCCGATCGCGTTCGCCCTGCTCAGCCCACGAGCCGACCAGATAGAACGCGTCCACGACGTCGCCACCCAGGGTCGAGATGCGGGCCGCGCGCACCTCGGCGCCGGCCTCGTCGAGCGCGGTCGCCACCCGGTACAGCAGGCCGGCCGAGTCGGCCGCGCGCAGCTCCAGCACGGCCGCGTCGGTCGCCGCATGCCGGTGCCAGACCACGCGGGGCGACGCGGTGCCGCCGCGGGCACTCATCGCCCGGGCCCGCACCCGCTGGGTGACCGACACGTCCCCGGCCGCGACCCGGCGCAGGTCGGCCGCGAGCGCCACCGGGTCGTACGGCGAGCCGTACCGCGGCTGGGTGAGGAACTCGACGATGCCCCGGCCGTCGACCGTGCCGCAGTTCGCGCCGACCACGTCCAGCCGGTGCAGCGCCAGGCAGGCGGAGATCTGGCCGAGCAGGCCACGCCGGTCGGCGGCGGCCACCGCCACCCGGTCGCCGTCCAGATGCACGGCCGGCAGGTCGCCGTCGAGCAGCTCGGGGTCGGGCAGCGGCGGCTCGGGCAGCTCGCCGTTGTCCAGCGCGGCGTGCACCCGCTGCACCAGCTCGGCCATCAGCCGGCCCTTCCAGTCCGACCAGGCGGCCGGGCCGGTGGCGTGCGAGTCGGCCCGGGCCAGCGCGTGCAGCAGGTCCAGGGTGGTGCTGTCGCCGACCTTTTCGGCCACCGTCGAGATGGTCACCGGGTCGCTCAGGTCGCGCCGGGTGGCTACCTCCGGCAGCAGCAGGTGCAGCCGCACCAGCTTCTCGATCGTGGCGACGTCGGCCGGCGGCAGGCCGATCCGGGTGGCGATCTCGGCGCCGATCGGGGCGCCGACGAGACTGTGGTCGCCGGGCAACCCCTTGCCGACGTCGTGCAGGAAAGCGCCGATCAGCAACAGGTCGGGGCGGTCCACCTCGCGGGCGTACGCGCTGGCCTCGTAGGCGGCCTGCACCAGGTGCCGGTCGAGCGTGAACCGGTGCACCGGGTGATGCTGCGGGAGGCTGCGCATCCGGGCCCACTCGGGCAGCCAGGCGTCGATCAGCCCGTACCGGTCGCAGGTCTCCCAGGCGGGCAGCAGGCCGGGGCCGGAGCCGAGCAGCGAGACCAGCGCGGCGCGGGCGGCCGGCGGCCACGGGTTGGGCAGCGGCGGGCTGAACGCGGCGAGCCACTCGCAGGTGGCGCGGGCGATCGGCAGCCGCACGATCGCGGCCGCCGCGGCCACCCGCAGCGACAGGCTGGGGTCGGGGACGGGTCCGATGGCGGTACGCGCGAGCACCAGCTCGCCGTCCTGCTCCACCACGTCCCGGGCGATCGGCCGGCGGGTCGGCGACCCGCCCGGACCGCCCCGGCGGCGCCCGGCCCGCAGCCGGTCCACCGCCCGCCAGGCGTCGTCCACCGCGTGCGCGACCGTGCGCGCGTCGCCGGCCACCCGGCGCAGCAGCGCGTCGCCGTCGTCGAGCTCGAGCAGCTCGGCGACCGCGGCGCGCTCCTGGGCGACCAGCCGGTCGACCCGGCGGCCAACGGCGAGGTGCAGGGCGTCCCGGGTGTCCAGCAGGCGCAGGTTGGCGGCGCGCACCGCGGGGCGCATGGTGTCGGCGACCCCGGCCCGGCCGATGCCGCGCAGGATGGTGACGTCGCGCAGCCCGCCGGCCGCCTCCTTGAGGTCGCCCTCGAGCAGGAAGGCCAGCTCGCCGTGGCTCGCCCAGCGGGTGGCGGTGAGCTCCTTGAGCTGCGGCATCAGGCGTACGGCGGTACGCCGCCACTGATCGCTCGCCGCCGCGATCAGCTCGCCGGAGAGCGCCGGGTCGCCGGCCACGTGCCGGGCGTCGAGCAGGCCCAGGGCCACCTTGACGTCGTCGTGGGCGATCGACAGCGCCTCGGGCAGCGTGCGCACCGAGTGGTCGAGGCCGAGCCGGGCGTCCCAGATCGGATACCAGAGGGCGGAGGCGATCCGGTCGATGCCGGCCGTGCCGTTGTGCAGCAGCACCAGATCGAGGTCGCTGTACGGGGCGCAGTCGCGCCGGCCGAGCCCGCCCACGGCCAGCAGGCTGACCCCCGGCAGGTGACCCGGGAAGATCGCGTTGAGCCAAGCGTCGAGCGCCGCTGCCCGGTCGGACCGGGCGGCGGCGCCGATGTGCTCCCTCAGCTTGTCGAGCGAGCCGCCGACCGGCACCGACGGCGGGGCCGGCGGCTCGCTGGACATGTTGTTCATGCAGAGACCGGTCTCAGAGGGCGTCGAGGCCGCGCTCGCCGGTACGGACCCGGACGACCTCCTCGACGGCGGTCACCCAGACCTTCCCGTCGCCGATCTTTCCGGTCCGCGCCGAGGTGACGACGGCGTCGACGATCTTCTCGACGTCGATCTCGTCGGTAACCACCTCGACCTTGATCTTTGGCAGGAACTCCACCGTGTACTCGGCGCCCCGGTACACCTCGGTGTGTCCCTTCTGCCGTCCGTATCCCTGTACCTCGCTCACGGTCAAGCCGGTCACGCCGAGCGCGTGCAGCGCTTCCTTCACCGCGTCGAGCTGGTACGGCTTGATGACCGCGGTCACCAGCTTCATGCTCAGTCCCTCTCTCGGAGCAGTCATACGGGTATTTAACCGGCGACCTTCTCGCTGACGTCCGCCTTGCCGTCACTGTCGGCCTTGGAGCCGCCGACGCCGGCCATTGCGAACGCGCCGCCGCTGGAACCCGCGGCCGGGGTCATGTCGTACGCAGTCTCGCCGTGGTCGGAGATGTCGATGCCACCGACCTCGTCCTCCTCGCTGACCCGCAGGAGCTTCGCGAGCTTGAGGAGGTAGGCGAGGCCCGCCGCGACGGCGAACGAGAACACCGTGACCGCCCCGCTGGCGACGGCCTGCCGCCACAGCTGGTCGGCGCTGCCACCGTAGAAGACCGACTTGTGGGTGACGACCGCGTTCACGCCCGAGGAGGCGAACAGGCCGATCCACAGCGAGCCGATCCACCCGCCGACGAAGTGCACGCCGACCACGTCGAGCGAGTCGTCGTAGCCGAACCGGTACTTCAGGCTGACGGCCAGCGCGCAGACCGCGCCGGCGACGATGCCGAGCAGGATCGCGGCCAGCGGCGGGATGAAGCCACAGGCCGGGGTGATCGCGACCAGGCCGGCCACGGCGCCCGAGGAGGCGCCGACCAGGGTCGGCTTGCCGTCCCGGAGCCACTCCACCAGGCACCAGCCGCAGAGGGCGGCGGCGGTGGCGAGCTGCGTGTTGACGAAGGCGACCGAGGTGACGGTGTCGACGGTCAGCTCGGAACCGGCGTTGAAGCCGAACCAGCCGAACCACAGCAGGCCGGCGCCGAGAGCGACGAACGGCACGTTGTGCGGCCGCATGTTCTCCCGCGGCCAGCCGATCCGCTTGCCCAGCACGAGGGCCACGCCGAGGGCCGCGGAACCGGCGTTGATGTGCACCGCGGTGCCGCCCGCGAAGTCGAGCGCACCCAGGTTGGCGCCGATCCAGCCGCCGCCCCAGATCCAGTGCGCGACCGGGACGTACACAATGGTGAACCAGCCGATCGCGAAGAGAACCCAGCCGCCGAACTTCAGCCGGTCCGAGAGCGACCCGCTGATCAGAGCGACCGTGATGATCGCGAACATCATCTGGAACGCCATCACGACCAGGGTCGGGATGCCGATGCCGGTGCCGGCGACCTTCCACTCCTCGCCCATCCAGCTGGTGCCGGTGCCGAGGTACTGGGTGAAGCTGCCAAGGAACTTGTTGAGACCGGAGCTGTCGTTCGTACCGAACGCAATGGTCCAACCGTAAAGCGCCCAGAGTACCGAGATGAGCCCGATGCACGAGAAGCTCATCATCATCATGTTGAGGGTGCCCTTGGACCGGTTGAGGCCACCGTAGAACAGCGCCAGGCCGGGGGTCATGAGCAAAACGAGCGCAGACGACAGGAGCAACCAGGCGGTATTGCCGGTGTTGATCTCCACGCTGCCTCCTCCCGAAATTGAGGTGTCCTCCCACACGACCTACGGAGGCAGCATCGCCTGTCGGCCGGTTCGTGGCGGAAGCCTTCCCGGCCGCTGTTTCACGCACGGTCTACGTGCGATTTCCAGCAAGTGACGGCTTGTTTCGTACGTGTGAAGAAACTCTCACAGCCCGCGCTCAGCGCAGGGCGTACTCGAGGGTGTGGCGCTCGTAGTCGAGCAGCCGGAGATCGCGCATCGGGCGCCGGAGATGGCCCTTGTGCACGATCCGCACGAAGGCCGGGTCGCCGGCCGCGGCCATCCGCCGGATGCCCTCGACGTGGTCCACGATCCGTTTCCGGATGGTGCGCACCAGCCGGTGCCGGTCGCGCGGGATCAGCCCGTACGCGTCCGCGAACAGCCGCAGGCGGCGCGGCCGGTTCGGCCGCTTCCAGCCCAGCGTGTACGAGTCCCGGTCGCTGAACAGCGGCACCCAGGTCCAGGCCGCGTACGCGACGTCGTAGATCCGCGCGCCGGGCGAGGCCAGGTCGAAGTCGATCAGGGCGAGCGTGCCGTCCGGCCGCCAGACCACGTTGTGCGGCGCCGCGTCGTGGTGACAGATCACCTCGGTGTCCGGCGGGGGCGGCCCGAACGAGCGCCACACCGCGTTCGGCGGCGGCGCGAAGCCGTACTGGGCGTCGTGGAACATCCGCAACATGGTCGCGACGGTGACCAGCGCCTCCTCGGTCACCCAGTGCGGGGCCAGCGGGTACTCACCGCACTCGCCGTCGAGGTACGACAGGACTTCGCGGCCCTTCTCGTCCACGCCGAGCGCATGCGGCGAGCCGGTGAAGCCCACCCGCTCCAGATGGTTGAGCAGCGCGTGCACGGCCGGGGTCCACGGTCCGGTGTTCCGCCGGACGGTGTCCCCGATCCGCGAGACCGTGCTGACGTTGCCGCCGTGCAACGGAATCTCGCGCACCGGCTCCTGCGCCACCCACGGCCCCCTAGTGTGTCGACCCGACTTGGTCTCTGAGACTAACTGTCGGAGCCAAGCAGTGCTTCGACGAACGCCGACGGCTCGAAGGGCGCCAGGTCGTCCGGCCCCTCGCCGAGACCCACCAGTTTTACGGGAATGCCCAGCTTACGCTGCACGGCGATGACGATTCCGCCCTTCGCGGTACCGTCCAGCTTGGTCAACACGACGCCGGTCACATCCACCACTTCGGTGAACACCCGGGCCTGCTCGAGTCCGTTCTGTCCGGTCGTCGCGTCCAGGATCAGCAGCGTCTCGTCGACCGGGCCGTGCTTCTCCACGACCCGCTTGACCTTGCCGAGCTCGTCCATCAGGCCGACCTTGTTCTGCAAGCGGCCGGCCGTGTCGATCAGCACGGTGTCCACCGACGTGTCGATGCCGCGCTTGACCGCGTCGAACGCCACGCTCGCCGGGTCGCCACCCTCCGGGCCGCGCACGGTCTCGGCGCCCACCCGCTCGCCCCAGGTCTGCAGCTGGTCGGCGGCCGCCGCCCGGAACGTGTCGGCCGCGCCGAACAGCACGGTCCGCCCGTCGGCGATCAGCACCCGGCCGATCTTTCCGCAGGTCGTGGTCTTGCCGGCGCCGTTCACGCCGACCACCAGCAGCACCGCCGGGCGGCCGTCGTGCGGGGCGGTCTTCAGGCTACGGTCGAGGTCGGGCTCGAGCGCCGCGGTCAGCTCCTCGGCCAGTTGCGCGCGCACCTCGGCCACGGTGCGGGTGCCGAGCACCCGGACCCGCTCGCGCAACCGCTGGACGATCACCTGGGTGGCCTCGACCCCGACGTCGGCGGAGATCAGGCTGTCCTCGATCTCCTCCCAGGCGTCCTCGTCCAGGTGATCACGGGAGAGCACGCTGAGCAGGCCGCGGCCGAACACGCTCTGCGAGCGGGCCAGCCGGGCCCGCAACCGCACGAGGCGGCCGGCGGTCGGCTCCGGCGTCTCCAGCTCGCGGACCGGCTCTTCGACCTTTTCCCCGACGATCAGCGGAGGCAGTTCCTCGTCGGGAACGACGAGCTCCGGGGCCTCTTCCTCGGCCGGGGGACGCTCGATCGTGGTCGCCGGCCCGGCGCCCGGGGGCGGCAGCTCACGGCGGCGCAGGCGCGGCACCACCAGGCCGGCCACGCCGACCACCAGGACCACGAGCAGGATGACTGCGGCGACCACGTATTCCATGGCTCAAATCCTGTCAGACGAGCCGGATGCGCGCGGCTCGGGCCGTGCACTGGCGACGTCCGGCACATCTGACGGAGGATGAGGGCCCCCAACAGGAGGTCCGGTGACTGCACACCTCTTAATCGGCCCCGTGCTGCGGCGAGTCGTCGGCACCCGGGCCACCATCTGGGTGGAGACCAGCGATGCGGCCACCGTGCGGGTCGAGGTCGAGGGCGGCGGCACCGGCACGGCGACCACCTTCGCCGCGTACGGGCATCACTACGCGCTCGTGGTGGTGACCGGATTGACCCCGGGCACGAGCCGCCCCTACCGCGTGCTCGTCGACGACCGCGAGGTCTGGCCGGCGCCGGGCTCGGCGTACCCGCAATCGGAGATCAGCACCCGCCCGGCGGAGGACGACGACGGCCCGGTCCGGTTGATCTTCGGGTCGTGTCGCGAGGCGACGCCCAGCTCCTCCACCCGCCAGCTGCCGCCGGACGCGCTGGACGCCTACGCCCGCCGGCTCATGACCGACCCGTCGACCCGCCCCGACCTGATCGTGCTGCTCGGCGACCAGGTGTACGCGGACAACACCTCGGCCAAGGTCAGGCGCTTCCTGAAGCGCCGCCGGGCGGCCGGCCACCAGGGCCCGGCCGACCAGGTGGTGACCTTCGACGAGTACACGAAGCTGTACCTGGAGTCGTGGCGCGACCCGGAGATCCGCTGGCTGTTCGCCACCGTCCCGAGCGTGATGATCTTCGACGACCACGAGCTGATCGACGACTGGAACACCTCGCAGTCCTGGCGCGCGGACATGGCCGCCCAATCGTGGTGGGCCGAGCGGATCGCCGGCGGGCTCGCCTCCTACTGGGTCTACCAGCACTTGGGCAACCTCTCCCCGGACGACCTGGCCGCCGACCCGCTCTATCAGAAGGTGAGCACCGCCGAGGACGCCACGGTGCTGCTGCACGAGTTCGGCCGGACGGTCGACACCGCCGACGTCAACCGGTTCCGCTGGAGCTTCGCCCTCGACCTGGGCCGCACCCGGCTGGTGATGCTGGACAACCGATGCAACCGGGTGCTCACCCCGGGCGCCCGCGAGATGCTGCCGGCGGCCGAATGGCAGTGGTTCGTCGACCAGGCGCACGGCGACTACGACCACCTGGTCGTCGGGTCGTCGCTGCCCTGGCTGATGCCGCCCGCGATCCACTACCTGGAGGCCTGGAACGAACGGCGGGCCGACTCCGACCACCCGCGCGTGGCGGCCCGGGCCGAGAAGATCCGGCGGGCCTTCGACCTCGAGCACTGGGCCGCGTTCGGCCGCTCGTTCGCGGCGCTCGGCGAGCTGTTCCGGCATCTCGGCGACGGCGACCCGGACGCGCCCGGCGACCGGGTCGGCGCCGGCGGCGCGTACCGGCCACCGGCGACGATCAGCGTGCTGTCCGGGGACGTGCATCACTCGTACGTCGCCGAGGCCGAGCTCGGCACGAACACCCCGGTCATGCAGCTGACCTGCTCACCGGTGCACAACCAGGTGCCGGCCTTCATGCGCCCGTTGATGCGGTTCAGCTGGTCGCGGCTGGCCGCCCGGGGCCTACGCACGGTCGCCCGTACCGCCGGCGTGCGTGCTCCGGCGTGGCGCTGGAAGCGGCTGGCCGGCCCATACTTCGGCAACGCGGTGAGCAGCCTGCTGCTGGCCGGCCGCTCCGCCACGGTCCGGGTCGAGGGCACCAGCAGGGCCGGCGACCTATTTTCGGTCGCCGAGGTGAGCTATCCCCGGCAGGATGACCACCGATGACTACCTGGACAGCGCCTTCACCGAAACGCGAGAACGAGCCCAGCACCGGCCCCGAGCGGCAGATGCTGCAGGGCTGGCTGGACTGGCATCGCCAGACCCTGCTCACCAAGTGCGCCGGCCTGACCGCCGAGCAGCTCAAGACGGCCAGCACCGAGCCGTCCAACCTCACCCTGCTCGGCCTGGTCCGCCACATGACCGAGGTCGAGCGCAGCTGGTTCCGGGTGCGCGCGGCCGGCCAGACCGAGTCCGACGACCTGTACTGCTCCGAGGACAACCCCGACGGCGACTTCGACGACGTGGCCGACGCGGACGCCGAGGCCAACCTGGCCGCCTTCCGCGCCGAACTGCCCGAGGCCGACCGCGCTGTGGCCGATCTGCCGCTCGAGCACGAGTTCATCTCCCGCCGCGGCCACGCGATCAGCCTGCGCTGGGTCTACCTTCACATGATCGAGGAGTACGCCCGGCACAACGGCCACGCCGACCTGATCCGCGAGCGCATCGACGGCGCCACCGGCGACTAAAGATCGAGGGCCTTCTTCAGCAGGTGCACGTGCTGCGAGCCGCTCCACCGGTAGGCGGACAGGCCCGCGGCACGGGCGCCGCGGATCACGCGGTCGTCGTCATCCACGAAGAGGACCTGGTTGGGCTTGACGCCAACCAGCTCGCACGCCCGGGCGAAGAACTCCGGCGCCGGCTTGTGGACCTTCAGCTCCCACGAGCTGATCACGACGTCCACCTCGGCGGTCAGCCCCAGCTCGTCCAGATCCGAGCGCAGCCGATCGGTCGCGTTCGTCGCCAGGCCGACCTTGCGGCCGCCGGCCCGCACCTCGCGGACGAAGGCCAGCACGTCCGGATCGGGCTCGCCGCGATACTCCTGCCAGCGGGCAACCGCCTCGGTCGCCTTGTCCTCCGGAATCGGCAACCGGGAAGCCACCAACCGCATCCACTCGGCGTCGGTAAGCTCGCCGGAAATCGCTGGGCGGTAGATGTCCCACGCCATCGCCGTCTCCGGCAGGGCGGCCGGTTTCAGGCCGTACTCGATCTCGACGGCGATCATCGGGGCCGGGTCCCAGCGGCGCAGCACGCCGTCCAGGTCGATGAGCAGGGCCTGGGCGCGCTCGCGCGGCATGGTTTCCTAGTCCTCCGATTCGTGCTTGAGCCGCTGGCTGATCACCTGGGTCACGCCGGCTCGCATGGTGACGCCGTACAACGCGTCGGCGACCTCCATGGTGCGCTTCTGGTGCGTGATGATCAGCAGCTGGCTCCGCTCCCGCAACTGGTGGAAGAGCGTAATCAACCGGCCCAGGTTGACGTCGTCGAGGGCGGCCTCGACCTCGTCCATGATGTAGAAGGGCGAGGGCCGGGCCCGGAAGATCGCGCAGAGCATGGCCACCGCGGTCAGCGAGCGCTCGCCGCCGGAGAGCAGCGACAGCCGCTTGATCTTCTTGCCCGGCGGGCGGGCCTCGACCTCGACACCGGTGGTCAGCATGTCCTCCGGGTCGGTCAGCACGAGCCGGCCCTCACCGCCCGGGAAAAGCACCTGGAAGACCGTCTGGAACTCGCGGGCGGTGTCCTCGAACGCCGACGTGAACACCTCGAGGATGCGGTCGTCGACGTCCTTGACCACGGTGAGCAGGTCCTTGCGGGTGGCCTTCAGATCCTCCAGCTGATCGGAGAGGAACTTGAAACGCTCCTCGAGCGCCGCGAACTCCTCCAGCGCCAGCGGGTTGACCTTGCCGAGCAGCTGCAGGTCGCGCTCGGCCTTGTTGGCCCGCTTCTCCTGGGCGGGCCGATGGAAGGGCACAGCTTCCGGTACGGGTTTGCCATCCCTCTCCGCCTGCGCGGTCTCCGCGGCGCTGGGCGGCACGAGCTGGGCCGGACCGTACTCGTTGATCAGCGTCTCGACGTCGAGCGAGAAGTCCTCGGCGGCCTTCGCCTCCAGCTGTTCGATGCGCATCCGCTGCTCGGCGCGGGCCATCTCGTCGCGGTGCACCTCGCTGGTGAGCCGCTCCAGCTCCGACGACAGGCGCTTCGCGCTCGCGCGTACCTCCTGCAGCTCGGCCTCGCGGGCGGTGCGCGCCTGGGCCAGCTCGTCGCGCGCCTCGACCGCGGCGGCCAGCGACACCTCGACCCGGACCAGCGCGGTGGCCGCACCGAGCGCGACCGCCTTGGCGATCTCGGCGCCCCGGGCCCGGGCGGCCCGGCGGGCGGCGGCCCGTTCCCGGGCCTGCCGCTCGGCGTTGGCCTGCCGCATGAGCGAGTCGGCCCGGCCGGCGATCGAGGAGACCCGCTCCTCGGCCGTACGCACGGCGAGGCGCACTTCCATCTCGTTCTGCCGGGACTGCGGCACCAGCGCGGCCAGCCGGTCGCGCTCCTCGGTGGACGGTTCGTCGTCGATCGGGGTGGCCTCGGCCAGCGACAGCCGCTCCTCGAGCTCGGCGAGGCGCATCAGGTCGGTCTCGCGGGCCGACTCCGCCTTCTGCCGGGCCGCGCCCAGCCGCTCGCTCTCCGCCTTGGCCGAGCGGGCGGCCGCGCCCAGCTCGGCGAGCCGGCGGGCGGCGGCGTTGCGCTCGCCCTCGGCGGCCCGCTTGGCCGCGGCCGCGACGTCCACCGCTTCCTTGCGCTCGGCGACCTCCGCCCGCGCGTCGACCAGCTGTGCCTTGACCTCGCGGATCGCCTCCTCGGCGGCGGCCCGGCCGGCCTTCGCCTCGTCGACCGCGGCCTGCACCTCGATATAGCTGGTGGCCTTCCCGGAGCCGCCGGCCGCGGCGAACGCGCCGAGCACGTCGCCGTCCGGGGTGACCGCACGCAGCTCGGGGTTCTCGGCGACGACCCGGGCGGCGGCGCCGAGGTCGGGCACCAGCGCCACGTCGCGCAGGGCGCGGTTGAGCGCGGGCCGGATCTGCTCGGGGCACTCGACCACCTCGGGCGCCCACACGGCGGCCTCGGGCAGCGGCGGGCGCAGGTTCTCCAGCGAGCCGCGCATGCCGGGTCCGGCAGCCGAGGCCACCACCAGCGCGGCGCGGCCGGCGTCGGCGATCTTGAGGGTACGCATCGCCTCGATCGCCTCGTCCACGCCGGCGAGCGCGACCGCGTCGGCCAGCGTGCCCAGCGCGGCGGCGATCGCACCCTCGTAACCGGCCTTGACCGTCAGCATCGAGGCCAGGCTGCCGAGCAGGCCGGGCACCTCGGCGGACTTCGCGAGCAGGGCGCCCGCGCCGTCCTTGCGCTGCAGGCCGAGGGCCAGGGCCTCCTCGCGCGCCTTCCAGCTGGCCGCGTCCTTCTCGGCGGTCCGCTCGGCGTCGCTCAGCTCGCGCACCACGGCGTTGGCCCGGTCGAGCGCGCCGACCGTCTCGGCGTGCCGCTCGTCGAGCTCGACGTTGTCCCGATCGGCCTCGGTGGACTCGGCGGCGACCGTATCCACCTCGGCCTGCGCGGCCTCGGCCCGCATCAGCGCGTCGGTGTGCGCGGCGGCGAGGCGCTCGATCTCCTCGGCCGCGCCCTCGGTACGCGCCCGGGCCGCGTTCACGTTGCCGGTGAGCTTCGCCAGCCCCTCGCGCCGGTCGGCGATCGCCTTGGCCGCCGTGCGCAGCGCGCCCTCGGCCGCGGCCAGCTGCCGTTCCAGCTCCTGCCGCTGCTCGACCGCTTCGGCCAGCCGCATCTGGTCGTCGGTCAGCGCCTCGCGCAGCTCCTCTTCCTGCTCGCGCACCCGCTCGGCCTCGGCCGCCAGTTGATCGGGGTCCCGCCCGGGGCGCTCGTCGTCGGGCGTGGCGGCCAGGTGCCGCAGTCGCTCGCTGGCCAGTTGCTCAGTCGACCGGAACCGCTCCTGCAGGGCGGACAGCTTGTACCAGGTGTCCTGGGCGGCCTGCAGCAGCGGCGCGTCCTCGGCGTGCGCCGCCTCGAGGTCGGCGAGCAGCCGCTGGATCTCGCGGTTCTCCTCCTCGACCTGCTCGCGGCGCTCCCGCATCGCCGACTCGTCGGCGATCTCCTTGTCCAAAGTGGTGCGCAGCGTGTGCAGGTCGTCGGCGAGCAGCCGGAGCCGGGCATCGCGCAGATCGGCCTGGATGCCGGCGGCGCGGCGGGCCACCTCGGCCTGTTTGCCGAGCGGCTTGAGCTGGCGGCGCAGCTCACCGGTGAGATCGGTGAGCCGGTTGAGGTTGACCTGCATGGCGTCCAGCTTGCGGATCGCCTTTTCCTTGCGCTTGCGATGCTTGAGTACGCCGGCGGCCTCCTCGATGAAGGCGCGGCGGTCCTCGGGCTTGGCGTGCAGCATCGCGTCGAGCCGGCCCTGGCCCACGATGATGTGCATCTCGCGCCCGATGCCGGAGTCGCTGAGCAGCTCCTGGATGTCGAGCAGGCGGCAGGCGTTGCCGTTGATCTCGTACTCGCTGGCGCCGTCGCGGAACATCCGCCGGGTGATCGAGACCTCGGTGTACTCGATCGGGAGAGCACCGTCGTTGTTGTCGATCGTGAGGGTCACCTCGGCGCGGCCCAGCGGCGCCCGGCCGGCGGTGCCGGCGAAGATGACGTCCTCCATCTTGCCGCCGCGCAGCGCCTTGGCGCCCTGCTCGCCGAGGACCCAGGCGATGGCGTCGACGACGTTGGACTTGCCGGAGCCGTTGGGGCCCACCACACAGGTGATGCCCGGCTCCAGGCGCAGCGTCGTGGCGGAGGCGAAGGACTTGAAGCCCTTGACCGTCAGGCTCTTGAGGTGCACGGATCTCCGGGGGTCGGCAATGTAGTACTCGGGTGCAGGCTACCCGTACGCCGGGCCGGCGGCCCGGCACGCCGCGCTCTCGCGGGGCTTAGCCCTGCAAATCGGGCAAAAAGATGCGCGCCGCCACGGCGTGGAGGCGCGCTGTTTGTGATGCGTCTGGGTGCTGAGGGGGACAGGCCGCCGGTCGGCGGCCGGGTGAAGCTCAGGTCAGCGCCGGCTCGGTCAGCCGCAGGATGTCGTCCGCCTCGGCCGCGGCGGCCGCCAGACGATCGTTTTCCGCCCGGAGGCGGGTGACCTCGAACTCCAGAGACTGCACCCTGGAACGCAATCGGGTGACCTCGTCGAGCAGGCGCCGGTCGGGCGCCGCACCTACGTGGCCGAAGAGGGCCTTCGCCATGGTGACTCCTTGAGAAGCACTGCTTCTTCTTGGGTGTTATTGAGACCGCGCGCTCTCGTCGCGCGCCCAGCTTGCACCACATCTGTCTGCACACGGGCACGCGTGAGCACAGAATCGTGCACCCTCGGAAAGTGCTCTTAGGTGCAGATGTCCCACGCCTGACTTGGGGTTACCACTGAAACCAGGCATGGGTGGGCGCGACTGGCGACTCCTCCATAGTCCGCCGATACCCACTCTGCGTCAAGCCGTGCGCCGGGCGTCCACCGGCTTCGGGTAGTGAATCTTGCCACCTTGACACTCTTTACCTGGCCTTACGTTTCGCTTAGCGGGTTTGTCGGCGGGCCGCCCGAGGGCATACGGTCAACCGCGCGCAACGGCGTCGCGGCCGCGCTCCGGCGATGAGCGCCGGCATCTCGATCATCGCTCTCCGGCCCGATCGGCTCAGCCTCCCTCCTCGCGTGGCGGGCCGGCAACGGGACAGGCCCGGGCGGGGTGCGGCCGCGTACGCCCAATCGAGCACGACCGTCGGCTTAACTTCGGTCATTTATGGGTAATCCGGGCGACAAATCGGATAAAAGTCGCGTAATTCTGTCGCCTACCCGACAGGATCTCGTAACTTTCCCGTGCTGTGTCGTTGCCTCCTTCGTGAAATCGACCCGGTCGCACGAGAGCGTCTGCCTGCTCACCGGCGGCGGGTTCCCGTACCGGCGCGACGCGCTGAGCGGGTGGTGCCGGACCCTCGTCCAGGGGCTCCGCCGCTTCCGCTTCGACCTGCTGACCGTCACGGACCGTGAACCGCCGTCCGCACCGGCGTACCCGCTGCCGCTCAACGTCGGCTCGGCCTCGGCCGTGCAGATCGGCCGGGCGACGCCCCGGGAACGCCGCCGCGGTGACCACAACGAGACCGGCCGCGGCGCCGCCCACCTGCTCTGCCGAGGACTGCTCGAGGAGCACCGGTTCGCCACCGGGCTGCGCGGGCTGGCCGAGCTCGCCGCCGAGCGGGCCGACCCGCTCGCCGGGGTGCCGCTCGCCGACCTGCTGGTGGACGCCTGGCGGGCCGGGCCCGAGTCGGCCGACCCGCCGCTGCCGCGGCTGTCCGCCCGGGACGCCAAGACCGCCGCCGCGCTGCTCAAGCATGCCCTCGGCGCGCTCACCGTCACGCTGCCGGAGACCGACCTGGTGCACTGCGTGGGCGGGACGACGCCGCTGCTGACCGCGCTCGCCGGGCGGTGGCGGGTCGGCGTGCCGCTGCTGCTCACCGAGGCGCGGGCGCCGGTGGCCCGGTACAAACCGGCCGAGGACCGGCTGTCGCCGGCGGTGCGTGCGGTGCTGCGCCGGTTCCGGGCCGCGGTCGCCCGCACCGGGTACGCCGAGGCCGGCCTGATCGCCCCGCTCAGTGCCTACCACCACGGCTGGGCCCTGCGGCACGGCGCCGAGGCGACCCGGCTCGTGCAGGTGCCGGCCGGCGTCGACCCGTCGGAGTACCCGGTCACCGCCGAGCCGGACACCGAGCCGGCCGTGGTCTGGGCCGGCAGCGGCGGCCCGGACAGCGGCATCATTCCCCTGCTGGCCGCGTTCGAGCAGGTCACGGCCGCCCTGCCGGGGACCGTGCTGCACCTGGTCGGGGTCACCCCGGCGCACGAGCAGCACTGCGCCGAGCTGATCGAGCGCACCGGGCTGGGCCGTGCCGTACGCCTGCACCCGCTGCCCGCCGACCCGCGCGATCGGTACACGGTCGGCCACGTCGTGGCGCACGTGCCCGGCCCGGCCGACCCGCCGTACCGGCTGATCGAGGCGATGATGTCCGGGCGTGCGGTGGTCGGCGTCGACGTCGGGCCGGCCGCCGAGACGCTGGGCGACGCGGGCGTGCTGGTGCAGCCGGGCGACCCGGCCGAGCTCGCGATCGCCGTCGTCGGCCTGCTCCGCAATCCCGAACTGCGGCGGCAACTCGGCGACGCGGCCCGGCACCGGGCGCTGCTGCACTTCACCACCGACCGGGTGGTACGGGTCTACGACGCGCTCTACCACGATCTCGCCGCGCCGCCGTCGCCGGCCGGCGTCGAGCTCACGCTGGCGCTGCCCGCGCCGCGCACCGCGGTCCCGGCCACGGTCCGCTGGCTGACCCCGGACGAGCGACCGGCCGGCGGCATGCCGGCGATGCCCGGCGGCCCGATGCCCGGCGGCCCGACAGCCGATGACCCGACACCCGACGACCTGGCACTCGACGATCTGCCACTCCACGATCTGCCACTCCACGACCTCGCCCTCGACGACCCACAACTCGACGACCCGGCACTCACCGAACCGCGACCCGGCCTCGCCCTCGACGACCCACAACTCGACGACCCGGCACTCACCGAACCGCGACCCGGCCTCGCCCTCGACGACCCACAACTCGACGACCCGGCACTCACCGAACCGCGACCCGACGACCCGCTACCGGACGACCCGGCACTCACCGACCCGCAACCAGACGACCTGACACCCAACGACCCGCGGCTGGACGACCCGGTGCCCAACGACCCGCCACCCGACGACCTCGCACTCGACGACCCGCCACCCGACGAGTCGGCGACCGACAGTCCGACAGCCCACCGCCCGACGCCCGACGACCCGGCAAGCGGCGACTCGACGGCTGACGAGCCGACCCTCCCTCGCCCGCTTACCCGGCGCCCCTCACCGGGCCGCCGCCCGGCCAAACCGGTCGTTGCCCCGCCACCGGTCGGCCACATCGCCAGCGCCGCCCCGATCGCGCGCGACATCCTCCCGCCGCGGCCGGCGTTCGCCGGGGTGGCGCCCGGCGAGTGGCCGCCCTGCCCGGAGGGTGGTGCGGCGCTGTGACGATCACCCCACGCCGGCCGCCGTCCCGCTCCGGCCGCGCCCGGACGATCCGCCCGGCGGCGCCGTCGCCGGCCCACACCGCCCGGCCGGCGCCCACCCGGGCCAGAGCCCGGCACGCCGCGGAGCCGGCGGCGCTCCCCGAGGTCGCGGCGCCCGCGCCGGTCGACGGCGGCCGGAAGGGCACGCGGCGCGCACCCCGCTCCTATCTCGGCGCCGCCGTGCTCCGCTGCGCGCTCTACCTCGGCCCGCTCAGCGTGGCCGTGGCCGGCGGCGAGTCGCTCGGGCAGGTCCCCTGGCCGGTCCCGCTGGCCACCCTGCTGCTCGGCTGGTCCGCCGCCCAGGCGCTGACCTTCGCCGGCGTGACCGTGGCCCGGCGGGCCGGCGTCGCGGCCGGGTGCCGGCTGGTCGGCGCGGGCTTCACCGCCGTCGGCGCCCTCTGGTGCGCGCTGGTCTGGATCGCGCCGGACGCCCTGCTCGGCCCGGAGCGCTGGCTCGCGCTGGTGGTCGGGCTGGGTGGGCTGGCCACGCTCGCCACCGTCACCGCGGCGCTGGTCACCCGGGCCGAGGCGGCCGTGGTGGGCTGGTGCGTACCGTGTTGGGCGCTTGCCGCCGCCGCGCTTGCCGCCCTGAACGGCCACCCGGTGCCCTCGGTGCCGATCGGACGGCTGCTGCCGGACGCGATCCTGGTGGCCGGCCATCCGATGCCCCCGTTGCCGATCGGCACGCTGCTGCCGGCCGCGATCGTGGTGGCCCTGGTGCGGGCGTTCCGACCGGCCATGATCTGCGGCAGCCGGCGGCCGATCCGGCTCACCCGGCCGCAGCTGCGACGGGCCGCCGCGTACCTGGTCATCGGTGCCTCCCAGGCGATCAGCGTGGGCTTGGTCTGGCGGGCCGGGCCGTCCGGCTCCACCGCGCCGTTCTGGCTGCCGCTGCTGCTCGCGGTGCCGATCCTGGAGGCGCTGATCGGGTGGAGCACGGAGGCCGGGCCGAGGCGGCGCGGGGTTGCCACGGTCACCCTCGCCGGGCTGCTGCCGCCGCTGGCCCTGGGCGTCGCGCTCGCCCTGGTCGCCGCCCGCACCGAGGCCCGCGCCGAGGTGCTGGCGCTGGCCGCGGGCACCCTGCTCGGCGGCGTCTTCGCCGTCACCTACCTGCTCGCCGCGCGCGGCCGCACCGGCATCGCCGCCACCGTGGCGATCGCGGCCCCGCTGCTCACCGTCGCCCTGAAGATCATTCCGCTCACCGTGACCCTGAAGATCCTTCCGCTGACGGCGACCGGCCCTCTGCCGGACGCCGTCGGCGCGCTCGCCGTGACCCATCTGGCCGGCCTGCTCGCCGTCGCCCTGACCGCCGCCGACCACCGGAGAACATCGTGAAGACCCTGTTCCCCCCGTACGCCCACCCGTCACCCGAGCTGACCCTGGACAGCGATACCTGGATCATCCGGGACCTGCCCGGCGAACGCCGCGCCCTGCATCAGTCGCTGGGCCGGATCGACCTCGACTGGGGCAGCCGATCGCTGGCCGACGTGCTGGCCGATGTGGACGCCTGGCGGGAGGACGGTGTGGAGGGGCTGTTCCTCGACCGAGCCCCGGCCGGCTCGGGCGGGGTCGGGCCGGTGGCGCTGACCGTGCGGCTGGCCGCCCGGCGCGGGCTGCACCGGGTGGTGCTGAACCCGGGCGTGCCGACCCATCCGCTCTACCGGGAGCTCGGCGTCCGGATCTGCACCTTCGAGGGGCCGTGGACGGCCTACCGGAGCTGGGACGGCGAGGGCGTGCGGCAGGGCGACGGGCACATCGTGCATGGCGTGCCGCCGGCGTTGCTCACTGCCGCCCGCCGCCTGATGGGCCGCCGCGGCGCGGGCTTCGGCCTGGCCACCGACGCCAAGCCCTACGCCGGCGCGTTCGCCGGCGGCGCCGGCTCGCAGCGGTGAGCGGCTGCATTTCGGCGCGGTGAGCGGCGGCACCAAGGGTGGGCCGACGCCGGGTTGGCCTGCCCGAGTTGCAGCTCAGCCCGGATGCCGGCGTGTCCAGGGTCGGGACGGCAGCCAGGCCGCCCTGGTAGGCGGGGACCTGGCTGAGCCTCGTACGGGGAAAGGTTTTAGCTTCGGGTTTTCGGTCGCGGCTGGCAGCGGGGGCAGCTGAACGAGGAGCGGTTCATGAACTGCTCGCGGCGGATCGGGGTGCCGCAGCGGTGGCACGGCTCGCCCTCGCGGCCGTAGGCGTTGAGCGAGCGGTCGAAGTAGCCGCTCTCGCCGTTCACGTTGACGTAGAGCTCGTCGAAGCTGGTGCCGCCGGCCACGATGGCCTCGCCCAGCACGTCGCGGACGTGGGCCAGCAGGCGCCGGGCGGCCGGGCGGGTGAGCTGGTCGGTCGGGCGCGCGCCGTGCAGCTGGGCCCGCCACAGCGCCTCGTCGGCGTAGATGTTGCCCACGCCGCTGATCAGGGTCTGGTCGAGCAGCGCCCGCTTGACCTCGGTGTGCTTGCCGCGCAGCCGGGCCACGAACAGCTCGTCGTCGAAGAGCGGGTCCATCGGGTCACGGGCGATGTGCGCGATCTCGTCGGGCAGGTCGGCGCCGCCTTCGGAAACCGACAGGCCGCCGAACGTGCGCTGATCGACGAAGCGCAGCTGCGGGCCGCCGTCGGTGAAGGTGAACCTGACCCGGAGATGCTTCTCATCGGCGGCGTCGGCCGGCTGCATCAGCAGCTGGCCGCTCATCCCGAGGTGCCCGATGATCGCGTCGCCGGAGTCCAGCGACAGCCACAGGTATTTGCCGCGCCGGGACGCGTCGAGGATCGTCCGGCCGGTCAGCATGGCGATGAAGTGCGCGTCGCCGGGCAGGTGCCGGCGGATCGCGCGGGGGTGGTGCACCTCGACGGTCGCGATGGTCCGGCCGGCCACCCACTTGGCCAGTCCCTGCCGGACGGTCTCAACCTCGGGCAGCTCCGGCACGACGGTCTCCCTTTCAGAGCGTGTAGGGCCAAATGGCGACCAAGTAGGCGCCATACCAGAGGCCGAACGCCGCCCACGCCACGATCGACAGCACCGCGACCCGGGGGCGGGCGCGCGCGGCCGCGACGGCGGCGGGCAGCAGCGTCAACAGTACGGGCAACAGCAGGCGTGGCTTCGAGTGGTAGAAGCCGGCCTGGCCGTACACCAGCACCATGGCCACCACCCCGTAAACCGCGAGCGGCAGCCAAGGCTTCCCGGCCAGCGCCACCCCGGCCGCGGCGAGTGCCACCAGCAGCATCAGCGCCACGCTCATCGGCACCCAGCCGTCCCCGGTGGTCAGCGTCTCGCGCAGGAACTGCCAGGTGCTGCGCCCGAAGTCGAACGAGGTGCCCCAGCCGGCGGTCTGGATCCGGAACCAGGCGGCCGGGTCGCCGACCCGGGCGCCCACCCAGATCAGGAACAGCGGCACGCCGGCCAGCGCGACCACGGCGGCGAGCACCGGCTGCCACGCCTTCCTCGGCGACTCCCGCACCGCCATGACCGCGGCGACCGCCAGGGCGAGCGCGGCCGCCGCGCCGGTCGGCCGGGTCAGCGCGCAACCCAGGCCGAGCAGCCCGGCCGCCCACCACACCTTGCGGTGGGCGGCGGCCAGCATGCCGGCCACCAGGGCGATGAAAAGCGCTTCCGTGTACGCCATGGACAGCACCACCGACACCGGGGCGCTGCAGCAGATCGCGACCAGCGCCCAGCCGGCCCGCTTGCCGTACAGGGTGGTGCCGAGCAGATGCAGGGCGACCGCGGCGCCGATCGAGGCGAGCCAGCTGACCCCGATCGCCGCGGTCTGCGCGCTCACGCCGAGCGCCGCCACGCCCCGGATGAGCATCGGGTAGAGCGGGAAGAACGCGAGCTCGTTGCCCTCGAGCTGGTGCTGCGGGCCGTACGTGTAGCCGTGCGGATAGCCGTTCACGGCGACCCGCAGGAACCAGCCGCCGTCCCAGACCAGCAGGCGGCTGCGCAGACTCTCGCCGTCGCCCGAGGCGTGCCCCAGCCAGGCCAGCATGAGCAGCTGGGCGATCCGGGTCAGCGCGAAGATCCCGACCGCGGTGAGCACCCCGCGCCAGGCGCCGGCCAGCTCCCAGAGCGGCCGGTCCTGCGCCCGGACCGGTCTCTCCTCCGCCACGGCCACGCTCACTGGTCGGCTTCGTCGTCGGGCTTCTCGGCGCCGCGGTCGTTCAGCGTGCGCCACGCCGCCGCCGCGGCCCGCTGCTCGGCCTGCTTCTTGCTGCGCCCCTCGGAGCCGCCGTACCGCTCGCCGGCCACCACCACCCAGGCGGTGAAGGTCTTGGCGTGGTCCGGGCCGGAGTCTTCGATCACATAGTCCGGCACGCCCAGCCCGAGCGCCGCGGTCAGCTCCTGCAGGCTGGTCTTCCAGTCCAGCGCCGCGCCCCGCCCCGCCGACTCCACCATCAGCGGGTCGAACAGCCGATGGATCACCTCGCCCGCCACGTCCAGGCCGTGCTCCAGGTAGATCGCGCCGAGCAGCGCCTCCAGCGTGTCGGCCAGGATGCTCGCCTTGTCCCGGCCGCCGGTGGTCTCCTCGCCCTTGCCGAGCAGCAGGTGCGGGCCGAGGCCGTGCGGGCCCAGGGCGCGGGCCACGTCGGCGAGCGCGTGCATGTTGACCACGCTGGCGCGCAGCTTGGCCAGCTGGCCCTCGGGCAGGTCAGGGTGGTTGTGGTACAGCGCCGAGGTGATCACGACGCCGAGCACCGAGTCGCCGAGGAACTCCAGGCGCTCATTGGTGGGCAGGCCACCGTTCTCGTACGCGTACGAGCGGTGAGTGAGCGCGCGCTCGAGCAGGGACGGCTCGAACGGGATGCCGAACGCCTCCTCGAGCGGTGCGGTCGATGGCCGGCGACGCTTGTCACTCATGGGTCACCTCGTTGTGCGGGATCAATTCGGCCATCGCCGCGACGGCGGCGCGGCGGTGCAACCTGGCGGCGAGGGCGATACCGGCGGCCACGTCGGCGCCGGAGGCGGCCCCGTGGCAGACGACGACGGTGCCGGCGACGCCGAGCAACAGGGCGGCGCGCGGCGGAACACCCGCCGGCCCGCCGGGCGGACCGAGTCGGCCGTACGCCGTCTCGAGGCCCTTGAGCAGGATGTTTCCGGTGAAGCCGTCGGTCACCACGACGTCCGCGGCCGCACCGAGCACGACGTCGTGGCCCTCGACCAGCCCGATGTAACGGGCGCCGGCCGGCAGGTCGAGAGCGGCGAGCAGGTCGGGCGCGGCCCGGCGCAGCCGGTCGCCCTTGCCGCGCTCGGTGCCGATGGTGAGCAGGCCGACCCGGGGCTCGACGACCTCGTGCACGACGGCGGCGTACGCGGCGCCCAGCCGGGCGTGCATCGCGAGGGTCGCCGCGTCGGGGTCGACCGCGGAGCCCACGTCGAGGAGCACGAGCCGGCCGGCGGCGGTGGGCAGCACGGCGGCCAGTGCCGGACGGCGGACCCCGGGCCAGCGGCCGAGCGCGCGGGCGGCCGAGACGACGATGGCCGCGGTGTTCCCGGCCGAGAGGACGGCGTCGGCGAGGCCGTCGGCGACGGCGCGCAGCACGGCCCGGGCGGCGTCGTCGGGGTGCAGCTCGACGGCCGGCATGGGCAGCATGCCCACCCGGTTGCGCTCGGCCGGTGCGACGGCAGCGAGAACCGCGTCGGCCGCCTCATGCGTGCCGACGAGAAGGAGGTGGAGGGACGGGTCGTCCTGGAAGGCGCGCAGAGCGCCGTCAACCACGACGGCGGGAGCGTTGTCCCCGCCGAGGAGGTCGACGGCGATCCGCGCGGTCACCGGCTCCGCGGAGGGAGCCGGCGCACCGGTGGTCCGCCGTTGCCCAGGAACGACCCGCCCGGCGATCGGGCGCGTCACTCCGCGAGGCTCAGACCTCGAGGACCTGACGGCCGTTGTAGGTCCCGCAGACCGAGCAGGCCGTGTGCGGCAGCTTCGGCGACTTGCACTGCGGGCACGCCTGGGTCGCGACCGCGGTCGCCTTCCAGTTCGCCCGGCGGGACCGGGTGTTGCTGCGCGACATCTTGCGCTTGGGGACGGCCACGGTAGTTACTCCTCAGTCTCGTTCAGGTTCCGCAAAGCGGCCCAGCGGGGATCGGCAGCCTCGTGGCTGTGATCGGCCGGGAGGTCGTCGAAATGCACCCCGCACTCGGGGCACAAGCCTGGGCAGTCCGGCCGGCAGAGCGGGTTCGTCGGCAAGGTCAGCACGATCGCATCCCGTACCGCCGGCTCCAGGTCGATCAGGTCGCCCTGCATCCGGCCCACCTCGTCCTCGTCGGTCGTCTCCTCGGTGGTGCTGTCCTCGTAGGCGAACAGCTCCGCGATGGCGACGTCGAAGGACTCGCTGATCTCGTTCAGGCAGCGCCCGCACTCGCCGGTGAGCGAGCCACGGACCCGGCCCGAGATGTACACACCCTCGGAGACGGAGGTGAGCTGGAGATCAAGCTCGAGATCCGATCCTTCGGGTACGCCGATCAGCTCCAGGCCGAGGTCCGCCGGCGCCGGGGTCACCCGTTCCAGGGCACGCGTCGCACCAGGCTGCCGGGGAAGCTTCGTCGTGTCGACGACCAGCGGCTGCCTGGGATCCAGGTGACTCTGCACAGGTGACTTGGGCATCATGAACTCTCAGCCATGGGTAGGCCGACGTAAAAGGCTACCTGAGCAGGTCCCGCAGCGTCGAATCGCCCCCGAGGATCAGAAGGGCAGGGGCCGTTCGGTGTCTTCGCCCTGAAATGTCCCGATCTCCCGGAGGGCGTGCATCTTGTCCCGGCCGCGCTCGATCGAGGCGAGTGCCCGGGTGAGGAACTGCTCGAAGTTGGCCAGCGCGGTGTCGACGTAGTCGTCGACCTCCTCGCGCAGCCGCTGGGCCTCGGTGCGGGCCTCGGCGATGATCCGGGCGCCCTCGTGCTCGGCCGACACGGTGATCTCGTTGACCGAGACCAGCCGGGCGTGCTCGGCCTCACCCTCGCTGACGATCCGGTCGGCCTCCCGGCGGCCGGCCTCGATGATGCGGTCCCGCTCGTCGAGCACCGCCGCGGCCTTGCGGATCTCCGACGGCAGCTCGGAGCGCAGGGCGTCGAGCATCTCGATCATCTCGCCGCGGTCGTACATGAAGTTCGTCCGCGACATCGGGACGGAGCGCGCGTCCTGGACGCGTTCGATGATCTCGTCGATGCTGTCGAGCGGATCCACCGGTGCTCACTCCTGTCATCATCCAACCGCCCGCCCGCCGCCCGCGAACGGACTGGAGGCAGCCCACGACGCTGCGTGGGTGCGATCACGGTACTGCCTTCACGACGGTCCGGATTTCGGCACGCCGAAGGTCTCAGTTCTGCTTGAGCCGGGTGACCAACCGCTCGCCGACGAAGTCCGGCACGTACGCCGATGCGTCGCCACCCCACTTCACCACGTCTTTGACAAGGCTGGACGAAAGGAAGGAGTAGAGCGGATTCGTCGGCATGAACAACGTCTCCACGCCGGACAGCCCGATGTTCATCTGCGCCATCTGCAACTCGTAGTCGAAGTCGCTGACCGCGCGCAGCCCTTTGATCACCACCGCGGCGCCCTGCGACCGGCAGAAGTCGACCAGCAGCCCGTGGAACGAGGCCACCCGGACGTTCTCGTACGCGGCGGTCGCCTGCCGCAGCATGTCGAGACGTTCCTCGATGGTGAACAGGCCGGTCTTCGACTGGTTGATCAACACTCCGATGATCACTTCGTCGAACAGCCGGCTGGCCCGCCCGACGATGTCGAGGTGGCCGTTCGTGACCGGGTCGAAGGAGCCGGGACACACCGCACGTCTCATGATCGGCGACCGTACCAAATAGTGGTCTCCCCGTAGCGTCGGCTGCGGTCGGCAGTGATGCCGTCCACCCAGCTCAGCGGATCACCCCGGCTCGAGCGCTCGACCGCCACCACGGCGTCCGGCACCAGCCAGCCCCCGGCCAGCAGGGCCTCCTGCAGCTGAAGGATCTCGTCGTCGTCGACCGCATACGGCGGATCGGCGAACACCACGTCGTACGGGCCGCCGTCGGGCGGCCCGGCGAGCACTTGGGACACCTTGCCGGTGATCAGCCGAGCGGCCGAGCCGACCCGCAGAGCCACGATGTTGTCGCGGATGACCCGGGCCGCCCGAGCGTCCGATTCGACCAGAAGAGCATGGTTCGCGCCGCGGGAGAGCGCCTCCAGACCAACCGCACCGGATCCGGCATAAAGGTCGGCAAACCGCGCTCCGGACAGGTCGGTCATAGAGTCCAGGGCGCTGAAGAACGCCTCACGAACACGGTCCGAAGTGGGCCGAGTGGAGGCACCGGCCGGCGCGGACAGCCGCCGGCCGCCGTGCGCGCCGGCAATGATCCTGGTCATGCCGCTGCACCGGGTCTGTTGAGTAGCACGACTTGAAGCTACTTCAACACTTACTGACCGCAATCAAAGAGTGAACAATTCCCCTTTGGCCGGACACGCTCGGCAGTCGCTCCACACCCCTCGGTGCATGGAAGATCACGAATCGACAACAACAGTTTTAAGCGTCTCTGAGGCATTTCCCAGATTCATCTGAGTCGCTAGGGTCATCCAGCGTTGCACGTAGTTACGGCTGCGTGTCGACGACGTTGGGGAGGCGTCGTCGACGGCCTCGCCCCAAGTCCGGCGTCGGCCCGCCGCTTCCTCGCCGCACCTTGACCACCACAGGAGTTGGCGTGAACCTGCACAGGACCCGCACACGGCCGTCGCCTCGGCCGGCCGCGGTCCGTGCGCGCCGCCGCTCCCTCCGCCCGCACAGCCGCCCGGCTCGGCGCCCCTAGTACACGGCAACACCCCGGGGCCCGCGCCGGCCAAGACGGTGCGACCCCAGACCCTCTGTCCCCCTCAGATGGAATGGAGTTCCCCTTGCGGAAACCGCTCCTCCTCCGCACCGCGACCGTCCTCGCGGGCGCCGTGCTCGGCATGGCCGGACTCACGGCGTTCGCCGGTCCCGCCAGCGCGCACGACGCCGACGTCAAGGGCGCCACCCAGTGTGTGAACGGCAAGAACCAGGTCACCTGGACGATCACCAACGACTGGGTGGACACCGACGGCGCCAAGGTCGAGAACCTGAAGCTCCCGGCCGGCGACACCCCCGTCCAGGTGGGCAACGCGGAAGCGACCCTCCACGAGGGCACGGTGCTGCTGCCGGCGACCCACCAGGGCGACTCGACCGTCCAGTTCACTCAGAACGTCGACCAGGCCGACAGCGTCACGCTGTCCTTCGACGCGCGCTGGTCGGACTGGGTGGATCACGACAACTCGGCCACGGTCACGCTGATCAAGGACTGCCAGCCGCCGGCGCCCAAGTGCGTCGAAGCCGACCAGGCGCGGTTCAACCACACCTTCGTGGTGGACAAGGACGGCGCCACCACCGTCATCAACCTGAACGACGACGTCAACCTCTGTGACGACGTCGCGGTGCCGGTCACGTCGGTGTCGTACTACGCGCCGAAGCCCCAGTTCAGCGTGCCGCAGTACCTGTTCGACAAGGACAGCGGCAAGATCACGAACAAGGACCGCACGCTGAAGCTGCACGTCGACATCCCGCCGTGCTTCACGCAGGTGGACACGTTCTTCGGCACCGAGGACGACATCCTCCAGACCATCACCGACAACGGTCCGCGGTACGGCGACAAGAAGCTCGGCTCGCCCGGCGCGCCGGGTAACCGGTCGAAGGGCCCGCAGGCCTGGTACAACGGCGGCGACAAGTCCTGCGTCACGCCGGACAGCACCGCGATCCCGTCCTGCGACGGCTCGCAGGCGATCAACCTGTCGAACAACGGCAAGTACGACCAGACCTTCACCGTGAAGTACGGCGACCAGGTCAAGACCGTGGTCGTCAAGGCCGGCAAGGGTGAGACCGTGACCGTTCCGGCCGGCGCCGGCACCGTCACCGTCAGCGCCGAGGGCATGGACGACCAGAAATACACCTGGACCGCTCCGAAGGACTGCCCGCTGCCGACCGTCGCCCTCGTGAACGACTGCACGACGGTCACTGTCACGGTGACGAACCCGAAGGGCGTCGTCCCGGCGGAAGCCACGATCACCTACGGCGACCAGACCAAGAAGCTGACCGTTGCGGCCGGCTCCTCGGAGAAGGCGACCTTCGACGCCGGCACCGCGACCTACGCGACCATCAAGATCGCGGGTCTCGACAAGGAGATCAAGGCCGCGCTGAAGGAGCTGGTCTGCGCCACGCCCACCACCGGCGGCGGCGCGGGTGGCCCGGTTCTGCCGATCACCGGTGCCGCGGCCGGCACCATCGCCGGAGTGGCGGCGCTGCTGCTGGCCGTCGGTGGGGTGCTGTTCTTCTTGGCCCGCCGTCGCAAGGTGAACTTCACCGCCTGACCACGGCATTGAGAAGAGGCGCGTCGGCCGCAAGGCCGGCGCGCCTCTTGCTATTCCACCGACTCTCTCGGCGAGCGGGCTCTTTCGTCGTGCCGGTTCCTTGAGCGCGCCGGCTGCCTCAGCGCGCCAATCCCTTGAGCGCGCCGGCTTTCAGCGCAGTGGCGCGAAAGTGCCGTCTTCGCCGGGGAGGTATTCCCGCGCCGAGACGACCGCCGAGGTCGGCAGCGCCGCGTACAGATGCGGGAAGAGCGCGCCCTCCGGGTGCGGCGGGTCGCCCTCCTCCCAGACCACCGGGGTGGGCAGGCGGTCCTCGGCGATCTCGAGCAGGAGCAGGTCGGTGCGGCCGCGGAACAGCATCGTCGCGGGCAGGTGCACCCACTCCTCGGCCGAGCAGTGAATGAAGCCGTCGGTGGCCAGCGTGTCGCCCTCGTAGACGCCGGCGGCCAGCGCCTTCGCCCAGGCGTCGCGCGGGCAGATGTGCAGGATCATCCCTTCTCCAAATACTCGGCGCGCTCCTCGTCGACCAGCGCCGCGACCGAGGCGGCCAGCGCCGGGTGGCCGGCCAGGTCGGGATCGCCGGCGATCAGCTCGGCGGCCTCGGTGCGGGCATCGGTGATCAGCTTGGCGTCGTGCAGCAGCGAGAGCAGCCGCAGGTGCGAGTGGCGGCCGGACTGGGAGGCGCCCAGCACGTCGCCCTCGCGGCGCTGCTCGAGGTCGATCTCGGAGAGCCGGAAGCCGTCGGTGGTGGAGGCCACCGCGTCCAGCCGCTCGCGGGCCGCGGTGCCCTCCACCGAGTCGGTGACCAGCAGGCAGATGCCGGGCGCCGAGCCCCGGCCCACCCGGCCGCGCAGCTGGTGCAGCTGGGAGACGCCGAACCGGTCGGCATCCAGGATGACCATGACGGTGGCGTTCGGGACGTCGACGCCGACCTCGATCACCGTGGTGGCGACCAGCACGTCCAGCGTGCCGCCGGCGAAGGAGCGCATCACCGCGTCCTTCTCGTCGGCCGGCATCTTGCCGTGCAGCATCCCGATGCGCAGGCCGTGCAACTGGTCGGCTTCCAGCTCGGGCAGCACCTCGGTCACCGCCAGCGGCGGGCGGCGGCCCGGGTCGTTGTCGGCGGGAGGCTCCTCGTCCTCGTCGGCGCCGCCGGTGCCGATCCGCGGGCAGACCACGTACGCCTGGTGGCCGGCCTTCACCTCCTCGCGCAGACGCTGCCAGGCCCGGTCGAGGAAGGCCGGCTTCTCCGGCGGGACCACGTGCGACGCGATCGGCGACCGGCCCCGCGGCAGCTGGGACAACGTGGAGGTCTCGAGGTCGCCGTAGACGGTCATGGCGACCGTGCGCGGGATCGGCGTCGCCGTCATCACCAGCACGTGCGGCGGGCGGGCCGCCTTGGCGCGCAACGCGTCGCGCTGCTCGACCCCGAACCGGTGCTGCTCGTCGACCACCACCAGCCCGAGATCCTGGAAGTCGACCCCCTCGTAGAGCAGGGCGTGCGTGCCGACCACGATGCCGGCCGTCCCGTCGGCCACCTTGGCCAGTGCGGCCCGCCGGGCGGCCGCGCCGAGCGAGCCGGTGACCAGGGTGAGCTGGGTGCCGGCCGGGTCGCCGTCGATCTCGCCGGCCCGGCCGAGGGCGCCCAGCTGCTCGCGGATGCCCCGGAAGTGCTGGGTGGCGAGCACCTCGGTGGGCGCGAGCAGGGCCGCCTGGCCGCCCGCGTCGACCACCTGGAGCATCGCCCGCACCGAGACCAGCGTCTTGCCCGAGCCCACCTCGCCCTGCAGCAGCCGGTGCATCGGGTGCGGGCGGGCCAGGTCGGCGGCGATCTCCTCGCCCACCTGCCGCTGGCCCTCGGTCAACTCGTACGGCAGGGCCGCGTCGAATTTCGCGAGGATGCCGCCCTCGACCCGGGGCCGTGCGGTGCCCGGCGCGGCGGCCGCGCGCGCCCGGCGCTGCACCAGGGTCAGCTGCACGGCGAAGGCCTCATCCCACTTCAGCCGGTATTTCGCGGCGAACAGCGCCTCTTTCGCGCTGGGGCGGTGGATCTCGCGCAGCGCGGTGCCGATGCCGACCAGGTTGCGGTTGGCCCGCACGGCGGGCGGCAGCGGGTCGGCCGGCGGCTGGAACGTATCCAGCACCGTGCGGACGCACTTGGCGATCACCCAGGTCGGCACGGCCTGCGCGGCCGGGTAGACCGGGATCAGCGCGCCGGCGAACTCCTCGATCTCCTCGGCGGCCTCGTCCTGCGTGGCGTCGACGGAGAGCAGCTGATAGGCCGGGCCGTTCAGCTGGCGCTTGCCGCGAAAGTCAGTGATCTTGCCGGCGAACAGGCCCCACCGGCCGCGCCGCAGGTCTCGCTCGCGCCAGGCCTGGTTGAAGAAGGTGCAGGTGAGCGTGGCCCCCGAGCCGTCCCCGACGCTGATCTCCAGCATGGTGCCCCTGCGGGCGCGCATCGGCTTGACGCTCACCGACTGCACCTGGGCCAGCAGCGTGACCTGCTCGCCGATCCGCAGGTCGCGCATGTCGGTGTGCTCGCCGCGCTCGTCGTACCGGCGCGGGAAGTGATAGATCAGGTCGCCGGCGGTGTGCAGGTCGAGGTGGGTGGCGAGCGCCTTGGCGGTGCGCTCGCCGAGCACCTTGCGCAGCGGGGTCGTGGTGGTCGTCGGGTCGCTCATTCCACTCCAACCAGCAGGTGGTACCGGGGCTGGCCGCCCGCGTAGCAGGCCAGCTCGACGAACGGCCAGGCCTGCGTCACGTGGCCGCGCAGTTTCTCCTCCAGCACCGGCGGGGCGTCGGCGCCGAGGACCAGCGTGGCGAGCTCGCCGCCGCCGCCGAGCATCCGGTCGAGCAGCCGGCGGCTCACGTCCTCGAGGTCGACGCCGATCACGTGCACCTCGCCGTCGACCAGGCCGAGCAGCTCGCCGGCCCGGCACGGCCCGGCCACCGTGAGCGAGTCGCGCTGGGCGGTGCAGACCTCGCCGTACCGGCAGGCGCCGGCCGCCTCGGCCATCGCGATGACGTCGTCGGCGAACGGGCGGCCCTGGTCGCGGACGGCCAGCGCGGCCAGCGCCTGCACCGGCGAATGGGTCGGCACCACGCTGACCCGGACCCCGGCCGCCTCGGCCTCGCGGGCCGCACCGGTGGCCACGGCATGCGTATTCGCGTCGTTGGGCAGCAGCACGACGCAGCCGGCGCCGCTCGCGGTGATCGCGTCGAGCATCTCGCGGACCGACGGGTTGCGCCCGACCACGGTGGCGCCCTCGGCCTCGAAGAGCGCGGTGAGACCGTCGCCCGCCGCCACCACGACGGCGGCGCGGCCCTGCGCCGGCGCGGGTTGACCCCGCCCTTCGCCGGGGCGGCGCCCAGCGGGCGGTGCCTCGACGGCGTGCGGGCCGCTGGGCTCGAGCGGGGTGACGCTAATCCGGTGCGGCCGGCCGGCGGCGACGCCCGCCTCGACCGCCGGGCCGATCTGGGCGGCGCTCACGTGGACATGCACGTTCCACGTGCCGTCGCCGGAGCCGACCACCACCAGCGAGTCGCCGAGCTTGTCGAGCGTCTCGCGCAGGACCGCCACCGCGGCATCGTCGGAGTCGAGGAGGTATTGCACCTCATATCCGAAATATTCCGCCACGTCGGCCATGGTGGGCGGCGGAAGCATGGCCGCCAGGGGCGCCCCGGTCAGCGCCTCGACCAGCGCGTCGAGCAGCAACACCAGCCCTCGCCCGCCGGCGTCGACCACCCCGGCCCGGGCCAGCACCGGCAACTGCTGCGGGGTGCGGGCCAGCGCCTCGGTCGCCGCCTCGGTCGCCGCCCGGGCGACCGCGACCAGGTCGTCGGACGCGGCCCGGCCGGCACCCTCGGCGGCGGCCGCCACCACCGACAGCACCGTGCCCTCGACCGGGTGGGCGACCGCCGCATAGGCCGCCTCGGAGGCCAGGCGCAGCGCCCGGGCCAGCTCGGCGCCGCGCACGGTGACCGTGGAGGCGAGAGCGTCGGCCATCCCGCGCAGGATCTGCGAGACGATCACGCCGGAATTGCCCCGGGCGCCCAGCAGGGCACCCCGAGCCATCCGGCGCAGCGCGCTGCCGACCGGCGGCGCCTCCGCCGCGGGCGCCTCGTCGAGCGCCTGCTGGGCCGAGGTGAGGGTGAGCACGAGATTGGTGCCCGTGTCGCCATCGGGGACGGGATAGACGTTCAGCTCGTCGATCTCGTGCTGGTGGGCGCGGAGCGCGGCCAGGCCACCACCACACCAACGGTGCACCGCGGCGGCGTCCAGGGTCTCCAGCACGCGAAAATCGTACTGTCGCCCCCTGACAATGTCGGCGGACCGCTCCCTGACCGGGGGCGATTGGCTGTTGGCCGGAGGCATCGGGTAACCTTGCCGGGTTGCCTGCGCGATGACCGCTGGGCGCCTTCAAGTTTCGTTTCAAACTCAGGAGTACCCCGTGGCTAGCGTGTGCGACGTCTGTGGCAAGGGACCGGGCTTCGGCCACAACGTGTCCCACTCGCACCGGCGGACCAACCGCCGCTGGAACCCGAACATCCAGTCGGTGCGCACCCCCGCCGGTGGCGGCACGACCAAGAAGCTCCAGGTCTGCACCTCGTGCATCAAGGCCGGCAAGGTCGTCCGCGCCTGAGCTGAGGCTCATCACACTTCCGCCGCCGGGCCGTTGGCCCGGCGGCTACGTGTGTCAGAGGTCCTTGGCGAAGGACAGCACGTCCGCGTAGTCCTTGTAGTAGCCGAAGTCCTCGATCCGGGCGTACCCGGCCGTCTGGTAGAGCGCGATCGCCTCCGGCTGCCGGTCCCCGGTCTCCAGGATCAGCCGGCGGCAGCCCGCCGCCCGCGCCGACTCCTCGATGGCGGTCAGCAGCCGCCGGCCCAGCCCCCGCTTGCGGGCCGACTTGGCGGTGAACATCCGCTTCAGCTCGGCGTCCTCGTCGTGCCGCCGCCAACCGGCGCAGCCGACCAGCCGGCCGCCGTCGTCGGCCACGAAGAACGCGCCGTTCGGCGGGGTGAAGTCGTCCGTGGCGATGGGGGTGTCGTCGCCGCTGCCGCCGTACCGCTCGGACAACTCGTTCAACACGTCCACCAGCAGCGCCTGCACCGCCGGGTCCGCGAAGTCGACCATCCTGATCTTGATCTCGTGCACCCGACGACTCTAGGCCGCTCCGGCCGGACCGGCCCAGCCGCGGTCAGCGGAAGTGATCCCAGCCGGTGGCGCCGCTCCACGGCTTGCGGTCGACGGTCACCCCGGCGCCGTCGTGCACCGTGCCGATCTCGTGCCACCCCTCCGGCAGCGCCGTACCGGCCGGGAACGTCGCGGCCAGCGCGTGATCCTCGCCGCCGGCGAGCAACCACTGGTACGGGTCGACGCCCAGCGCCGTGGCCGCGTCCCGCATCGCCGGGGGCACCTCGAAGGCGGCCGTGTGCACGTCGATCGCCACCAGGCTGGCCGCGGCGACGTGCCCCAGGTCCTGCAACAGCCCGTCGGATATGTCGATCATCGAGGTGGCCCCGGCGGCGCCCGCCCGGGGACCGGCGGAGTACGGCACCTCGGGCCGGCGGTACGCGTCGACCAGCAGCTTGGGCGTGCGAAATCCACGGGACAGGATGGTGTACCCGGCCGCGGCATGCCCGGTACGCCCGGACAGCGCGAGAACGTCGCCCGGATGGGCCCCCGACCGGAGCACCGGAGCCCGGCCGCCCAGGTCGCCCAGCGCCGTCACCGCCACGGTGAGCGTGGGGCTGGACGACATGTCCCCGCCCACCACCGCGGCCCCGACCAGCGCCGCCTCGCCGGACAACCCGGCCGCCAGCTCCTCGGCCCAGGCGACGTCGAGGTCTGCCGGCGCGCAGAACGCGACCAGCAGCGCGGTCGGCTCGGCGCCCATCGCCACGATGTCGGCGAGGTTGGCCGCGGCCGCCCGGTGACCGATGTCGGCGGGGGTGGACCAGTCGCGCCGGAAGTGCCGGCCGTCGACCAGCACGTCCGTGCAGGCCACGACCCGGCCGTCGGGCGCGGCCACCACGGCGCTGTCGTCGCCCGGGCCGAGCAGGGTCTTCGAGCCGGCGCCGAGCCGGGCAACAACCCGGGAAATGAGACCGAACTCGCCGATCTCGGCAATGCTCACCGGTACGGCCATCCCTTCTGACAGAGGTCCCCACGGTGGCGTCCCGCAGCCAAGTGGATTCTTACGGTAGTTTCACGTTCTGGTTACGGCTGGCTGCGGATGGGAGCGGATAGTGGTCCAGGCATACATCCTGATCCAAACAGAGGTCGGAAAGGCCCATGACGTGGCCGTCGCGATCGGAAAGATCCCCGGGGTGATCCGGGTCGACGCGGTGACCGGCCCGTACGACGTGGTGGTCCTCGCCGAGGCACACACCGTCGACGACCTCGGCGGCCTCATTGTGAGCAAGGTCCAGAACGTACTGGGCATCATGCGGACGCTCACCTGCTCCGTGGTAAACCTCTGAGTCATGGTCGACGTGGAGACGCCTGCGCAAACCCGGGCACCGGACCGGACGACGCGCAGCGCCGCATTGCTGGCCGCCGCGGTCGCCGTGCCGATCGCCCTGGTGGCCGGTCTCCTGATCGTCTGGAAGTTCATGCCGTCCGGCGACGCCGCGACGCCGGCGCCATCCGCGAGCGCGCCCGTCGTCGTGCCCGGCACCGCGGTGCGGATGGCGGCGCCCAAGCTCGACGCGCACACCGGCCAGGTCTGCCTCGCGGTCACCTCGCAGCTGCCGACGACGCTGCGCGACCTGCCCGGCCGCAAGGTCACCGAGGGCCCCGAGCAGAACGCGGCCTGGGGCGAGCCGCCGATCACGCTCGCCTGCGGCGTCGCCCAGCCGACGATGTGCGAGCGGGTGGACGGCGGGCATCCCGGCTGCGTGCCGCTGGACGCCACGATGTACGCGATGAACGGTGTCTGCTGGTGGGGCGAGCAGGGGCCGGCCGCCAACGTCTTCACCACGATGGACCGCGAGGTCGCCGTGCGGGTGACCGTGCCGGGCAGCTACCAGCAGGCCGCGCAGTGGGCCAACGAGTTCTCCGATGCCGTGGTCAAGACGGTGAGGTCGAAGGCGGCGGGCGTGCCCACCGGCTGCACTCAGTGAAGACCGGTGCCGCGCCGTAGCGCGGTGCGGATCAGCCGGTCGACCACCTTCGGGTATTCCAGTCCGGTGGCCGCCCACATCAGCGGGAACATCGAGGTCGGCGTCATGCCCGGCATCGTGTTGATCTCGTTGAGGTAGATCTGGTGGTCGGCGGTGACGAAGAAGTCGACCCGGGCCAGGCCGGCGCAGTCGAGCGCGACGAAGGTGCGGCGGGCGTACTCCTGCACCCGGGCGGCGACCGCGGCGGGCAGGTCGGCCGGGATGTCGTAGCGGCCGCCCTCGAGGTACTTCGCCTCGAAGTCGTACCAGTCGTGCTCGCCCACGTGGATCTCGGCGAGCAGCGACGACTCGGGCGCGCCGCCGGCCTCGCCCTCGAGCACGCCGCACTCGATCTCGCGGCCCACGATCGCGGCCTCGACCAGCACCTTGGGGTCGATCCGCCGGGCGGCGGCGATCGCGGCGTCCAGGTCGGCCCAGTCGGTCACCTTGGTGATGCCGTGCGACGAGCCGGCCCGCGACGGCTTCACGAAGACCGGCAGGCCCAGCCGCTCCTTGTCGGCGTCGCTGAGCGAGGCTCCGGCGCGCAGCACCGCGTACGGCCCCACCGGGATGCCCTCGACCGCGGCGAGCTTCTTGGTGAACTCCTTGTCCATGGCCGCGGCCGAGGCGAAGACGTTGGCGCCCACGTACGGGATGCCGGCCATCTCGAGCATGCCCTGGATGGTGCCGTCCTCGCCGTACGCGCCGTGCAGCACCGGGAAGACCACGTCGACGCCGGCCAGCGAGGAGATGCCGTCGGCCGGGTCGCGCACGATCAGCTCGGTGGCGGTCGGGTCGGCGGCGAGCACCACCGCGCTGCCGCTGGCCGTGGTGATCTCGGGCAGCTTGCGGTCGCTGATCGCCAGGGTGGCCGGGTCGGCGCCGGCGAGCACCCAGGCGCCCTCGCGCGTGATGCCGACCGGGACCACCTCGTACTGGTCCGGGTCGAGGGCCCGAAGAATGCTCCCGGCGCTCACGCACGAGATGGCGTGCTCGGTGCTGCGACCACCGAACACGATCGCGATGCGGGTCTTCCGGGGAGTCGTCACTTTTCTTCGTGCCTCTCGCTAGCGGTCATGCCGGGGGGAACCCTACTCTGCGTTAGCCACTCACGGGTTCACCCGTCCGCCGCCACGGGACAAGGGAACAGCGAGTCAATGACTGCATCACTCCACGTGATCGCCGGGATGGGTTCCGGCCAGCTTGCCACCATCGCACATCCGCGCGGAGACGGCTGGCCGGCCGAGCGACTGAGCGAGCTCGCCGACACCGGGGTCACCGTCCTGGTCTCCGCCCTGACCACCGCCGAGCAGCAGCGGCTGGGGCTGGGCGGCACCGCCGCCGAGGCCGCGAGGCTGGGCGTGGAGTTCGTGTCGTTCCCGATCGCCGAGGGCGGCCTGCCCCGGGACGAGGCGGCCAAGGTGGTGGGGCTGGCCGGCCGGCTCGCCGCTCACGTCCGGGCCGGGCGCTTCGTGGCGACCCAGTGCTTCGGCGGCATCGGCCGCTCGACGCTGCTGGCCTGCACGACGCTGGTGCTACTGGGCATCGGCCCGGGTGACGCGCTGCGCCGGGTGACCGGCGGCTCGGAGATGCCGGTCACCCGCGATTGGCTGCACGAGCTCTCCGCCCAGCGAGCGGTGCACCTCTAACCGGCGGTCCGGCGGATGGGTACGTCGCCGATCGCGCGGTGCAGGGCCCATGCCACCAGCCCGGTGGCCGCGAGCGACAGCGGCAGCCCCACCGGGTAGGGCACGCCGTGCGGCAGGCCGCCCCACTCGTCGAACCCGAGCAGCCAGTCCGCCACCACGGCCGGCACCGCACCGGCCACCATCACCGCGAGCCCGGTCGGCGGCCGCCATCGGTAGAACCCGGTCGCGATCATCGCCCCGGACACCAGGTAGGCCAGCGAGATCGGCAGCTGCTGGCCGAACCGCAGCAGTGCGCCGCCGGCGGTCCAGACCGGGTATCCCGACCCTTGCCCGCCCACCGCCGCCAGCACCGCGCTCTCGATCCCGTGCCCGAGCGGCACGGCGACGGCCCAGGCCACCGCGAGGACCAGACCGAACGCGGCCGCCCCGGTGAGGAACTCGTGCCGGGTCGCGCCGTTGACCACGAACTGCCGCAGGTGCATCGCGACCACGATGATGCCGATCACGAGGATCCAGTACTTCGCGGCCTGCCCGCCGAGGGTCAGCCACATGCTGAATTTGAGGTCGGTGAACCGGGCGACGACGGCCGTCGCGACCGCGTCGGCCAGCACGATGATGACCGCGAACGGGATGATGATCGGCCGGTAGAGGCGGAACAGGGCCTGGTGGACGCTCATCGGGCAACCCCCGTCAAGTGGATGAACAGATCCTGGATGCCGACCGGGCCGAAGGTGAGCCCGGCCGACTCGCCGCGTTGCCGGTCGGCGAATGAGGGGCGCCAGTCGAGAGTGACCGCGCGTACGCCGCCGAGGCTCTGCTCGCCGAAGACGGTGCGACCGGTCACGAACTCGTCCACCGCCGCGGCCGGCCCGGTCACGGTGACCCCGCGGCCGCGCAGCTCGTCGGTCTCCTGGTGCAGCAGCAGCCGGCCGCGGTCGATGATGATCACCCGCTCGAAGAGGTCGGCCACCTCCTCGATGAGGTGCGTGGAGAGGATGACCGTGCGCGGGTGGGCCAGGTAGTCCTCGAGCAGCTCGCGGTAGAACGCGGCCCGGGCCACCGCGTCCATGCCCAGATACGTCTCGTCCAGGATGGTCAGTGGGGCCCGCGAGGCCAGCCCGAGCACCACGCCGACCGCCGACTTCTGCCCGCGGGAGAGCGACGAGGCCCGCTTCCTCGGGTTGATCTCGAAGAGGTCGAGCAGCTTGGCGGCGTAGTCGGCGTCCCAGTTCGGGCGCATCCAGCTCGCGAAGCACATCAGCGAGCGGACCTTGTCGGAGTCGTTGGTGTCGAGGGTGTCCCGGATGAAGCAGGTCTGCCGCATCACCGCCGGGTTCTCGAACGCGTCCCGGCCGTCCACCCGGACCGTGCCCGACGACGGGCGACGGAACGAGGCGAGGACGCTGAGCAGGCTGGTCTTGCCGGAGCCGTTGCGCCCGAGCAGGCCGTAGATCTTGCCGGTGGGCAGGTCGAGGTCGATGCCGTCGACCGCGACGGTCGAGCCGTAGCGCACCGAGACGTCGCGCAGCTCGATCATCGGGCACCGCCGAGGTGCCGCACGATCTCGTCGACCTCGACGCCGATCCGCTCGGCCTCGGCCAGCATCGGGTCGACCACGTCGGTGAAGAACCGCTTGCGGCGCTCCCGGCGCAGCCTCTCCCGCGCGTCGGGGCTGACGAACATGCCGATGCCGCGCTTCTTGTAGAGCACGCCCTCGTCGACCAGCTGGGCGAAACCCTTGGCCGCGGTGGCGGGATTGATGCGATAGAAGGCCGCGTACTGGTTGGTGGACATGACCTGTTCGTCCTCCTCGAGGGCGCCGCTCAGAACGTCGTTCTTGATGCCGTCGGCGATCTGCAGGTAGATCGGGCTGCGGTCGTCGAATGCCACCGAGCCTCCCTAGTTCTGCGGTTCATTACTCATGTAATGAACCGTAGAGCCAGGACGGCCCGTCGGCAAGTGTCAAAGAGATGTCAGGCCTGGTCGAGCGCGGCGCTGAGATCGGCGAGGAGGTCGGCCGTGTCCTCGATGCCGCAGGACAGCCGCACAAAGCCGGCCGACGTGTCGTCGCCCCACTGCGCCCGCCGGTCGGCCGTGGTGTGCACGCCGCCGAACGAGGTGGCCGCGAAGACCAGCGCGGCCGCGGTGAGGAACCGGCCCACCCGCTCCGCCGAGCCCAGGTCGAAGCAGACCACCCCGGGGATGCGGCGCATCTGCTGCTTCGCCACCGCGTACGAGGGATCCCCCGCCAGGCCGGGCCAGCGCACCGCGGTCACGTCGGTGCGGCCCGCCAGCATCGCCGCGATCGCCGCCGCATTCTCGGTCTGCCGGGCCAGCCGCAGGTCGAGCGTCGCCATCGAGCGGTGCGCCAGCCAGCAGTCGAACCCGCCGGGCACCGCGCCGGTCTGCTTGCGCCAGGTCTCCACCTTGGCGAACAGCGCCTCGTCGCCGGTCGCGACGTAGCCGAGCAGCACATCGGAGTGGCCGGTCAGCGCCTTGGTGCCGGAGGCGACCACGACGTCGGCGCCGAGCGCCAGCGGGTTCTGCCCGAGCGGGGTCGGCGTGGTGTTGTCCACCGCGACCAGGGCGCCGGCCGCGTGCGCCGCGGCGGCCAGGGCCTTGACGTCGCACACGTCCAGGCCCGGGTTCGCCGGCGTCTCCAGCAGCACCAGGCGTACCCCCTCGAAGTCGGGGTACGGCCCGGCGGTCGGCACGGTGATCGAGGAAACGCCCAGGTCCCGAAGGGTGCCCTCGGCGAACGCGCGGACCGTGAAATAGCCGTCGGCGGGCAGCGCCACCGTGTCGCCGGCGCGCAGCACCGACAGCAGCAGCCCGGTGATCGCCGCCATCCCGGTCGAGAAGACCAGCGTGGGCGCGCCCTCGAGCTGGCCGATCGCCGACTCCAGCGCGCGCCGGGTGGGGTGCTCGGTGCGGCCGTAGCCGTTCTCCCCCGGCCCGGTCACCGGGTCGAGGTGGTACGGCGCCGCGAACACCGGCCCCGGCAGGAACGGCTCGCCGACGACCGGCTCCGGCAGTCCGGCGTGCACCACGCGGGTGCCGTCAGCAAGAAGGCCTTCAGTCCGGTTTTGGGCGGCGGCGGGGTGGTTGGACGGGATCATTCGGGCTTCATCTCCCGGCCCATCAACAGCTTCACCGCGACCTGCGGGTCCACGCCCTCGTGGCACACCCGCTCGACCTGCTCGACGATCGGCATCTCGATGTCGTGCGCCCGAGCCAGGTCCCGGATCGAGAGGCAGCTCTTCACCCCCTCGGCGGTCTGCCGGGTGGCCGCCTGCGCCTGCTCGAGGCTCTCCCCGCGGCCCAGGTGCTCGCCGAAGGTGCGGTTGCGGGCCAGCGGCGACGAGCAGGACGCGACCAGGTCGCCCAGCCCGGCGATGCCGGCGAAGGTCAGCGGGTCGGCGCCCAGCGCCACGCCCAGCCGGGCGGTCTCGGCCAGCCCGCGGGTGATCAGCGAGGCCCGGGTGTTGTCGCCCAGGCCCATCGCGACGGCCATCCCGTACGCCAGCGCAATGACGTTCTTGACCGCGCCGCCCAGCTCGCACCCGACCACGTCGTCGCTGGTGTACGGCCGGAAGTAGGGCACCGCGAGCGCGTGCTGCACCCGCTTGGCCCGCTCCTCGTCGATGCACGCGACCACGGTGGTGGTGGGCTGGCCCTCGGCGATCTCCGGCGCGATGTTCGGTCCGGAGACGACCACCACCCGCTCCGGCTCGACGTGCCCGGTCTCCACGATGACCTCGCTCATCCGTCTCGTGGTGCCGAGCTCGATGCCCTTCATCAGCGAGACGACCGTGGCGTCCGGACCGAAGTGACCGGCCCACCCGGCCAGGTTGCCGCGCAGCGTCTGGGACGGCACGGCGATCGCGATCAGGTCGGCGTCGTCGGTCGCGGCGGCCAGGTCGGCGGTCGCCGTGACCCGCTCGGGCAGCCGCACTCCGGGCAGGGAGCCCTGGTTGGTGTGCCGATCGCGGATCTCCTCGACCACGGCGAGGCGGCGGCCCCAGATCGTCACGTCGGCGCCGGCCTCGGCGAGCACCTTGGCGAACACGGTGCCCCAGGCACCCGAGCCCAGCACGGCGGCCCGGGTCATCACGCCTCCTCGCCGGCGGTGGTCGCCGGTTTGGCCGGCCGGTCGTAGAGCCCGGCGGGCGGCTGCTCGCCGCGGAGCTCGCCGACCAGCGCCTGGACCTCCAGCATGATCGCGTCGGTCATCTCCTCCAGCACCGCGCGGCTCGGGGTGGCGCCCTGCCAGCGGGACAGGTCGATGGGCGGGCCGGTGATGACCGACACCCGCGTACGCGGACGGATCTTGAGTTTGCTGGTACGCGGGTCGTAGATGGTCTGCGCTCCCCAGTTCGCCATCGGAATCACCGGCGCGCCGGTGAGCAGGGCCAGCCGGGCCGCGCCGGTCTTGCCGCGCATCGGCCACAGGTCGGGGTCGCGGGTGGTCGTGCCCTCCGGGTAGATCACCACGACGCCGTCCTCATTGAGGGCCTCGACCAGCGCGTCCAGCGACTTCACCGCCTCCACACTGCCGCGTTCCACCGGAATTTGCTGGACCTTGCGGAGGAACGGCCCCATGACCGGCACCTTCCACAGGCTCGCCTTGCCCAGGAAGCGCGGCCAGCGGCGGGCGCCGTAGATGTAGTGCGCCACCACGAGCGGGTCGAAGTGCGACGCGTGGTTCGGCACGATGATCACGCCACCGGTCGCCGGGATGTTCTCCAGCCCGGTCCAGGTCCGCTTGGTCCAGACCTTCATCACCGGGAGCACCAACACGACCGCGAAACGCCGCCAGAATCCCAGCCTGCGCTGCGCCACGGCCCCTCCTGCCCTACCCGCGGCGTGTCCCCACCGCGGCCCGAACCTCCGGACGAATCATGCCTGCTCGGGCGCGCCGGGACCAGGCAGGGGTCGCCCGGCGCGCTCTTTGGCAGACTTGGCCGGATGGTACGGGACTGGACGGCGATCATCCCCGTCAAACGGTTGAGCGCGGCGAAAACCCGGCTGCGCGGCGCCGTGCCCGCGGCCCGGCACGCCGACCTGGCGCTGGCCATGGTGCGCGACACGGTGTCGGCGGTGCTGGCCGGCTCGGCGGTGGCCGAGCTGCTGGTGGTGACCGACGATCCGGTGGTCGCGGCCGCGGTGACCGTGCTCGGCGCCACGGTGGTGCCCGACCGGCCCGGCGCCGACCTGAACGCGGCGATGCGCTTCGGCGCCGACGAGGTGGCCGGGCTCGGCCGGTTCCGCGCGGTGCTGGCCGGTGACCTGCCGGCGCTGCGTCCCGAGCAGCTGGATGCGGCGCTCGGCGCGGCCACCGGGCGCAGCTTCGTGGCCGACGCGGCCGGCACCGGCACGGTGTTGCTGGCGGCTCCGCCCGGCGAGCCGCTGGACCCGCGTTTCGGCCTGGGCTCGGCGGTGGCGCACGCGACGTCCGGTGCGACCCCGCTGACCGGCGACTGGCCGGGTCTGCGGCAGGACGTGGACACGCCCGCCGACCTGGCCCTCGTGCTGGCTCTCGGCGCCGGTCGGCACACCTGCGCCCTGCTGCGTGATCTCGGACTCGCGGTGAGCTGCGTCCCCGCCGCCTGATCCCGGGTAGCGTGCAGAGCATGCAGGGCACTGTCGCCACCTTCGATCCGGACAAGCGGACCGGCATCCTCCTCCTCGACGACGGCACCGAGCTGGGTTTCGGTGCTGAAGCGTTCCAGCGATCGGGGCTGCGGCTGCTTCGCCTCGGCCAACGCGTGGTGATAGAGACCGAGGTCACAGGGGTCGTCCACCGTGTGGGAATCTCGGGGATTGGTTAAGTGATCGACTCTTCGTTCGTTTCACGTTTCACCGGAAACGGCGATGATGGAGCGATGCAGACCTCCGCCCGGATCCCCGAAAGTCGCCGGCGTGGCCCCAACGGCCGTTTCCTGCCCCGGAGCGAGGAAGAAAATCCCAGCCAGCCCCCGACGGAGCACCTCATGACGGACATGGCGGACGCCGTCGAGTCGACGGCGACGGACGAGGTCTTCGAGTTGGACACCGCCCCCGAACTGCCCGAGGATCGTTTCCTCAACCGCGAGCTCTCCTGGCTCGACTTCAACGCGCGCGTCCTGGCGCTGGCCGAGGATGCGAATACGCCGCTGCTCGAGCGGGCCAAGTTCCTGGCGATCTTCGCGAGCAACCTGGACGAGTTCTACATGGTCCGGGTGGCCGGGCTGAAGCGGCGGCTCAGCGCCGGCCTGCCGATGCGCGGCGGCGACCGGTCCTCGCTCCGCAACCAGCTCGAGATGATCAACGAGCGGACCGCCGACCTGGTCACCCGGCACGCGGCCTGCTTCACCGAGGAGGTCCGGCCGAAGCTGTCCGCCGAGGGCATCGAAACGGTGACCTGGGGCGATCTGGGCCCGGCCGAGCGTGAGCGGCTGCGGACGTACTTCCGGGAGCAGGTCTTCCCGGTGCTGACCCCGCTCGCGGTGGACCCGGCGCACCCGTTCCCGTACATCTCCAGCCGGTCGCTGAATCTCGCCGTGGTGCTGCGCGACCCCGACGACGGCGGCTCCGAGCTCTTCGCCCGGATCAAGGTGCCGAACAACGTGCCGCGGTTCGTGACCGTGCAGAACGACAGCCGCGGCGCCCGCTTCCTGCCCCTCGAGGAGCTCATCGCGGTCCACCTCGACCAGCTCTTCTCCGGGATGCAGATACAGGAGTGGCACCTGTTCCGGGTGACCCGCAACGCCGAGCTCGAGGTCGACGAGGACCGCGACGAGGACCTGCTGCAGGCCCTCGAGCGGGAGCTGGCCCAGCGCCGGTTCGGCTCCCCGGTCCGCCTCGAGGTGGCCGCCTCGATCAGCGACCACGTGCTCGACACCCTGGTTCGCGAGCTCGACATGGACAGCCAGGACGTGCTGCGCGTACCCGGTCTGCTCGACCTGTCCGCGCTCTGGCAGGTGTACGGCGAGTGCGACCGGGACGACCTCAAGGACCGCCCGTTCGTGCCGGCCACCCACCCGCACCTGGCCGACGGCGAGGTCCCGCGCAGCGTCTTCAACCGGCTGCGGGAGAGCGACATCCTGGTCCACCACCCGTACCACTCGTTCTCGACCAGCGTGCAGCGCTTCATCGAGCAGGCCGCCGCCGACCCGAACGTGCTGGCCATCAAGCAGACGCTGTACCGCACCTCGGGCGACTCGCCGATCGTCGACGCGCTGGTCGACGCGGCCGCGGCCGGAAAGCAGGTGGTCGTGCTGGTCGAGGTGAAGGCACGCTTCGACGAGGTGGCGAACATCGCCTGGGCGCGCACCCTGGAACGGGCCGGCTGCCACGTCGTCTACGGCCTGGTCGGCCTCAAGACCCACTGCAAAACCGCTTTGGTGGTACGCCAGGAGGGCAACCAGATCCGGCGGTACTGCCACATCGGCACCGGCAACTACCACCCCAAGACCGCCCGGCTGTACGAGGACTTCGGCATGCTCACCGCCGATCCCGAGGTGGGCGCCGACGTCACCGACCTGTTCAACGTGCTCACCGGTTACAGCCGCCAGCGGCAGTACCGCCGGCTGCTGGTGGCACCGCACGGCGTGCGCGCCGGTCTGGTCGCGCGGATCGAGCAGCAGGCCGAGATCGCCCGGGCCGGCGGCGAGGCGCTCGTGCAGTTCAAGGTGAACTCGCTGGTCGACGAGGAGACCATCGACGCGCTCTACCGCGCCTCGCAGGCCGGGGTGAAGGTCGATCTCATCATCCGCGGCATGTGCGCGCTGCGGCCCGGCGTGCCCGGCCTGTCGGACAACATCCGGGTCCGCTCGATCGTGGGCCGGTTCCTCGAGCACTCCCGGGTGTTCCGGTTCGGCGCCGGCGACGACGACGAGTACTGGATCGGCTCGGCCGACCTGATGCACCGCAACCTCGACCGCCGGGTCGAGGCGCTGGTGCGGGTCACGCTCCCGTCCGCCCAGCGCGACCTGCGCTCCGTCCTGGAGTTGGCGATGAGCGACGAGAGCGAGGGCTGGGACCTGGACGGCGACGGCACCTGGCACCGCCGCCCGTTCGGCCCGTCCGACCAGCACATGCACCTGCAGGAGGCGCTGCTGCGGCGGATCATCGGCAAGGCGGCCTGATGCCGGAGCCGGTACGGGCCGCGGGCGGGGTGCTCTACCGCCCGGCCGGCGACGGCATCGAGGTGTGCCTCGTGCATCGCCCGCGGTATGACGACTGGGCGCTGCCCAAGGGCAAGCTGGACGGCGACGAGCACCCGCTGGCGGGCGCGGTCCGCGAGGTGGCCGAGGAGACCGGCTGCGTCGGCCTGCCGCGTCTCAAGCTGCCGACGCTCGCCTACGACCTGCCCGACGGAACCCCGAAGACGGTCGACTTCTGGCTGATGCGGCTGGCCGGCGAGGGGCCGGTGGTGGACACCGCCGAGGTCGACGAGCTGGCCTGGCTCTCGCCCGCGGCGGCACGGGAGCGGCTCAGCTACGCCGACGAGCGGGTGGTGCTCGACCGGGCCGCCGCGCTGCCACCGATCACCGCGGTGGTCGCGATGGTGCGGCACGCGTACGCCGGGGAACGCAAGGAGTGGAAGGGCAACGACGCGCTGCGGCCGATCAACGAGCGCGGCCGCCAGCAGGCCGAGCGGATCGGCGAGGTGCTCGCTCTGCTGCGGCCGGACCGGCTGATCTCGGCATCGCCGCTGCGCTGCAAGCAAACCCTGGAACCGCTGGCGGTACGGCTGGGCGGCACACCGATCGTGCAGGACAGCGCATTCGCCGAGCCGGCCCTGGCCGAGGAGGCGCCGGCCAAGGCCAAGCTGGCCGCGCAGCGCCTGCTCGACCTGCGCGGCGACGGCCCGCTGGTGGTCTGCAGCCAGGGCAAGATCATGCCGACGCTGCTGGCCACTCTGCACGACGAGGCCGACCCGGAGCCCTACAAGACGCTGAAGGGCGACGGCTGGCTGCTCACCTGGGCCGGTGACCGGCTGCTGGACGCGTCCCGGCTTTAGCCCGGCTCGCTCGCTCGGACCGCGACACCGGATCGGTTCGCCACAGCCCGAGCCGATCCCCGGTCAGCCAGCGGGCCTGCCACAGCTCGTCCGGCCGCGGCTCCCAGTCGCGATAGGGCAGCAGCGCCACCCGCCAGCACAGCACGCAGATGAGATACCAGCCGTAGAGCGGGATCACGCCGAGCCACCCGTCCCGCGCCCGGTAGGAACCCCACGGCGCCAGGACGCGTACGGCGAGGCCGCCGCACGCGCCGGTGACGACCCAGTCGAGCAGCCCGTTGCCGGTCCAGGCGGCGGCCAGTCGCCCGAGGGTCCATCCCGGCACGACCGCGAGCGCAAACAGCAGCACGGCGACCAGCGACCGGCCGACCAGCCCCCGCGGGGTAGCTTCTCGCTGCATGCCCCGAAAGGTAGGCTCAGCGGCCGTTTCCGCGCCGGAACACACGAAAGGCGTCCACCTTAAGGGTGGACGCCTGACGCGCCGCCTACGCGGCGATGAGAAGGCTCGGTCAGCGGGTCTTGCGCGCCGCCGAGGTGTTTGCCCGGGAGCGAGCCGGTGTGGCGGCCGCGGCCGTCGTCGTCTTGCGGGCGGTGGTCTTCTTGGCCGCTGCCGTCTTGGTCGCGGTTGCCGTCTTCTTCGCCGGCGCCGCCTTGGTCGCCGTCGTCTTCTTCGCCGCTGCCGTCTTGGCCGGAGCGGCCTTGGTCGCCGTGGTCTTCTTGGCCGCGGCGGACTTCGTGGCGGCCGCGGTCCTGGCGGGTGCGGCCTTGGTGGCGGTGGTCTTCTTGGCCGCCGCTGTTCTGCTCGCGGTCGCCGTCTTCTTCGCCGGTGCGGCCTTGGCGGCCGACTTTGCCGGAGCGGCCTTCGTGGCGGTGGTCTTCTTGGCCGCCGCCGTCCTGCTCGCCGACGCCGTCTTGGCCGCGGTGGCGGTCTTCCTGGCCGCCGCCGTGGTCGTGGTCGCCTTCTTCACCGGGGCCGCCTTCGCAACCTTGCCGGACGCGACCATGTCCTTGAAGGCCGTGCCGGGCCGGAACGCGGGCACCGACGTTTTCTTCACCTTCACCGTCTCGCCGGTCCTCGGATTACGCGCGGTGCGCGCATTGCGCAACCGCTTCTCGAAGGAGCCGAAGCCGGTGATGGCCACCTTGTCGCCCTTGGCAACAGCGTTCTGCACCTCGCTGATGACCGCATCCAGCGCCGCCGTCGCCGTCTTCCGGTCTCCCAGTCGGGCGGCGAGCGCCTCGATGAGCTCGGCCTTGTTCACGGTTTTCCTCCCGAACGTGAGATTGGCCCAACGTGGGCCATTCTGCGCGCACCGTATGCCCTTTGACCAGCAGACACAAACATTAGTGGAAAAAAAACCCTTGTGTTGCAACGAATTCGCCCCCGCCAGGGATATGACGGGGGCGAAAAACGCAGTGCTGACAGGGTTTTGCGGGTCAGCCGACGACCGGCTTGAAGGCCGGGCGATTCCTCTCGTACGCGGTGATCGCATCCTCGTGTCGCAACGTCAGTCCGATGTCGTCGAGGCCCTCCATGAGCCGCCATCGGCTGAAATCGTCGATCGGGAACTGCCAGGAGGCGTCGTCCACGCGGACCTGACGGGCGCCGAGGTCCACGGTTATCTGCTTTTCCGGCTCGCTGTCGGCCATGTCCCAGAGCGCCTCGACCGCTTTCTGATCGAGTTGGACGGGCAGCAGGCCCTCCTTGAGCGCGTTTCCGCGGAAGATGTCGCCGAACCGGGCCGCGATGACCACCTTGAAGCCCCAGTCGCGCAGCGCCCAGACCGCGTGCTGCCGGGACGAGCCGGTGCCGAAGTTGGGGCCGGCCACCAGGATCGTGGCGCCCGCATGGGCCGCGTTGTTGAGCACGAACGACGGATCGTCGCGCCAGGCGCTGAACAGGCCGTCCTCGAACCCGGTGCGGGTGACCCGCTTCAGGTACACGGCCGGGATGATCTGGTCGGTATCCACATCAGAGCGGCGCAGGGGCATAACCTTGCCGCTGTGGGTGACGAACTTGTCCATCTGGTCTCTCCCGTTACAGGTCGGCCGAGTCGAGGTCGGCCGGTGCGGCGAGCCGGCCGACCACGGCGGTGGCGGCGGCGACCTGCGGGGAGACCAGGTGCGTACGCCCGCCCTTGCCCTGCCGGCCCTCGAAGTTGCGGTTGGACGTGGACGCGGCGCGCTGGCCGGGACTGAGCGTGTCCGGGTTCATGCCCAGACACATCGAGCAGCCGGCGAAGCGCCACTCGGCGCCCGCCTCGGTGAAGACCTTGTCCAAGCCTTCCGCCTCGGCCGCCTCGCGCACCTGGTACGAGCCGGGCACGATCATCATGCGGACGCCGTCGTGCACCCGATGACCGCGCAGCACGTCGGCGGCCGCGCGCAGGTCCTCGAGCCGGCCGTTGGTGCACGAGCCGACGAAGACCACGTCCACCTCGACGTCGCGGAACGGCGTGCCCGGCGTGAGGTCCATGTACGCCAGCGCGCGACGGGCGGCGTTGCGGTCGGTCTCCTCGACGAACTCCTCCGGGTCCGGCACCACGCCGTCCAGCGGCGCGCCCTGGCCCGGGTTGGTGCCCCAGGTGATGAACGGGCTGACCGCCGAGGCGTCCAGGACGATCTCGGTGTCGTACTCGGCGCCCTCGTCGGTGACCAGGGTCTTCCAGTGCTCCACCGCGGCGGTCCACGCCTCGCCCTGCGGCGCGTGCTCCCGGCCCTCGAGGTACGCGAAGGTCGTCTCGTCCGGCGCGATCATGCCGGCCTTGGCGCCCCACTCGATGCTCATGTTGCAGATGGTCATCCGGCCCTCCATGGAGAGCTTGCGGATGGCCTCGCCGCGGTACTCCACGATGTGGCCGTTGCCGCCGCCGGTGCCGGTCTGCGTGATCAGGGCAAGGATCAGATCCTTCGCGCTGACGCCCGGGCGCAGCTCGCCGACCACGGTGACGGCCATCGTCTTCGGCTTCGCCTGCGGCAGCGTCTGGGTGGCGAGCACGTGCTCGACCTCGCTGGTGCCGATGCCGAAGGCGAGCGCGCCGAACGCGCCGTGGGTCGCGGTGTGCGAGTCGCCGCAGACGATGGTCAGGCCGGGCTGGGTGAGGCCCAGCTGCGGGCCGATGACGTGCACGATGCCCTGCTGCACATCGCCGAGCGGGCGGATCTGCACGCCGAACTCGGCACAGTTTTTGCGCAGCGTCTCGATCTGCGTGCGGGACACCGTGTCGGCGATCGTGAACAGCTCGCCGCGACGGTTGTTGAACGCCGGATCCGCGTACCCGGTCGGGGTGTTGTGATCCTCGGTCGCGAGCGTGAGATCCGTGCGACGCACTTGCCGGCCGGCCAGGCGCAGGCCGTCGAAGGCCTGCGGGCTCGTCACCTCGTGCAGCAGGTGCAGGTCGATGTAGAGCAGATCAGGCTCACCCTCGGCAGACCGGACGACATGGTCATCCCAGACCTTCTCTGCCAAGGTCCGAGGCTTCGGAGTGACTCCCACCATCTGGACATCCTAAATTCTGGGAGGTATGTTTCGGCTTGTGGGACACAGTATGAGCGGTGTCGGCGTTCTCGACAAGGCGGTAGTCATCCTGGCGGCGTGTGTCGACGGCGCCAGCCTGGCCGAGCTCGTCGACCGTACGAAGCTGCCCCGGGCGACGGCACATCGCCTGGCCCAGGCCCTGGAGATCCACCGGATGCTGGTCCGGGACACGCAGGGACGCTGGCGCCCGGGCCCCCGGCTGGGTGAGCTGGCGAACGCCGCACCGGACGTTCTGCTGACCGCCGCCGAGCCGCTGATGTCCGCATTGCGGGACGCGACCGGGGAAAGCGCGCAGTTGTACTTGCGCCGCGCCGACGAGCGCATCTGCGTCGCCGCCGCCGAGCGCGCGAGCGGCCTGCGGGACACCGTCCCGGTCGGCTCGGTGCTGCCGATGACCGCCGGCTCGGCCGCCCAGATCCTGCTGGCCTGGGAGCCGCCCGAGGCGGTCATGCCGCTGCTCCCCCGCTGCAAGTTCACCGGCCGCACCCTGGCCGAGGTGCGCCGCCGCGGCTGGGCGCAGAGCGTCGCCGAGCGCGAGCCCGGTGTGGCCAGCGTCTCGGCCCCGATCCGCGACCGCACCGGCCGGGTGATCGCCGCCATCTCCATAAGCGGTCCGATCGAGCGCCTGGGCCGCCGCCCCGGCGAGCGCCACGCGATGGCCGTGGTCCGCGCCGGCCAGCGCCTCTCCGGCCTGTAAGAAGGGGCACCGCCGGGCCGCCCGAAGGGGCACACCTGGCCTGCGGCTTACGGCATCCACACCGCGTTGTCGTGGGCGAACACCACCTGGCGCGGATCGAAGGCGAGCAGCCGGTCGATCCAGACCGGGTGACGCCCGACGCCCGCCCGCTGGGACAGCACGTCCCCGGTGAAGAGCGTCGCGTTGTCGTGACTCTGCCCGGCCACCACCACGGTCCCGTCCCGCCGGCTCACCACCACCGACTGGTGCCCGGCCGTGTGCCCCGGCGTGGGCACGATCACCACCCCCGGCAGGATCTCGGCCTCCCCGTCCAGTTCCTCGTAGCGCGCCCCCGGAAAGTCGATCAGCTCCGGAATCGTGTGCTCGGTGGTACGCGCCAGCCGAATCTCGGCCAGCTGGGCAAAGACCGGCCGTCCGGCCAGCTCCGGGTTGCCCCCGCAGTGGTCGAAGTGGAGGTGGCAGTTCACCACGTAGTCGACGTCATCGGCCTCGACCCCGGCGGACCGCAGCGCCTCGGCCAGCGGAATCCGCCGAGGCCGATAGCGCGCGTCCACCTCGGGATGGCGCCCCATCCCGGTATCGACCAGCACCACACCCGCCGGATGCTCGATCAGGTAGCCCAGCGTGGGCTCCACCCGAGGAAACTCGGTCCCCGCCTCCTCGGCAGGCCGAACGAAGTACCCCAGATCGACCCGACGGACCCCAATGTCAGCCATCGACAGATTATGTCGCACCTAGTTGTCTGACTATAGCGGCGCGCCTATAGTCATGAGTATGGCCCCACAGTCGCGCCCGCACTTGCTGGGCACCCACGAGATCCGCATCCGCCTGGGCGGCATCAGCCGTCAACGAGCCCACCAGCTGACCGCCGGCCCGACGTTCCCCAAGCCCATCGCGGAGCTGAGTCTCGGCAAGGTGTGGCGAGCGGACGACGTCGAGGCTTGGATCCGCGAACACCGCCCCGGTCGGGCTTAAGACCGCAGGGCTCCGCCCCGCACCCCGGCCGAGCGCTCGGAGATGCATCCCGGGTTTCTTGCGGTGGGTGGTGATCTCCTCGCGGCGGCGGCCGTAGGGAATCTCAGGGTGGGTGGGAGCGCAACCACACCCCGGTTGCGCTCCCACCCACCCTGAGATGGCGCTAGGGCTGCCGTCGCGAGGAGATCACCACCAGGGGCCCATCTGGGGCCCTTCTGGGGCCCTTTTGGGGCCCTTCTGGGCGGCTGCGCCACCCCAACCCCACCTCGAACCCAACTTGACCCAACGTGACCTGACTTGTCGCCGCCTGACAAGTCGGGGCCGACTCACCCCGACCAGTGGACGGCCACGCCGTGACGGTGGGAGTTCACTCGCCCTGACCAGTGGGGGCAAGGGGCGAAGCCCCAAAAGCCCCGCCCAGCGTAAGGTCGCGCACCGTGGGGGTCTGGGGGCTCGGCCCCCAGGTAGGTATGCGGAAAGACCCCTGTCGGCGCAGTCTGCCGACAGGGGTCACCCAGAATGTAGCCCCGAAGGGATTCGAACCCTCGCTACCGCCTTGAGAGGGCGGCGTCCTAGGCCGCTAGACGACGGGGCCAGGACTTTCTTGCTCCGCTCTGCTTCAGCGGCGGGCCGAACTCTATCAGAAGTCCAGCTCCACCATCCTTCGCGGATTGGTAGCGCTGGGGTACCAGGACTCGAACCTAGACTAACTGAACCAGAATCAGTCGGGCTGCCAATTACCCCATACCCCATTGGCCCGGCTTGCCGTTTCGCTCGCCGTGCCGAGTGAGAACTTTACCTGACCACCCGGGGCGCACCAAATCGGGTTACGAATCTTGGAACAGATTGGCGTGCTTGCGGGCCCAGGTGAGGAACGTTGTCGCAGGTCGGCCGGTCAGTGCGGGGACCGTGGGGACTGCCGCCTGGGGGTGTTCGCGCAGGGATTGCTGGCCGTCGACGTACCAGGCGGCGTGGGCGCCCATGTCTTGGGTGAGCTCGGCGATCGCCTCGTCGCGTGGTAGTTCGACGTAATGAAGCTCACGTCCGAGCGCCTGCCCGATCAGCTCGACCTTCTGCCGCCGGCTGAGGGCCTCGGGGCCGGTCAGTTCGTAGGAGCGGCCGGCATGCACATCGGAGAGCAGCACCCGGGCGGCGACCGCGGCGACGTCCTCCTGCGCGATCGGGGCGTTGACCGCGTCGCCGCAGGTGTCGCGTACGACGTCGCCGGTTTTGATCTGGCGCGCCCACAGGGTGGCGTTGGACATGAATTCGCCGGGCTCTAGGTGGGTGAACGGCACGCCGCACGCCTCGACCGCGTCTTCGATGCCCTGCCAGTGGGCGCCCTTCGGGCCGGCCAGGTCGACGATCCGGCTGATGCCGGCGTCGGCGGCCAGCCGGCATGCCTCGGCGGCGGTCGGCAGGTGTGGTGCGAGATAGAGCACATCGACGTTCGCGTACGCGGCGGGCAGCGTCGCCGGCCGCCCGAGGAAGCCGCGGGCGACCTCGACGCGGGCGGGCAGCGCGGCCCGCGCCGGGTCGACGGTCAGCGCCCGTACGGTGTCGGCGCCCAGCGCCAGCAGCTCGTCGACCACCATCCGGCCGATGTTGCCGGTGGCGCCGGTCACCAGGATCCTCACTCCAGGGAAACCACCGGGTTGGTCAGCGCACCGATGCCCTGGATGGTGATCGAGCAGGTGTCGCCGACGGTGAGCTCGCTGACGCCGGCCGGCGTGCCGGTCAGGATGATGTCGCCGGGCAGCAGGGTCATGACGTGCGACACGTAGGAGACCAGGGTCGGGATGTCGAAGACCATGTCCTTGGTGCGGCCGATCTGGCGTACCTCCATGGCCTCGGGGTTGCGGCCGACCTCGCAACGGATCTCGAGGTCGCTCACGTCGAGGTCGGTGACGATCCACGGGCCGATCGGGCAGAACGAGTCGAAGCCCTTCGCGCGGGTCCACTGCGGGTCTTTGCGCTGCAGGTCGCGGGCGGTGACGTCGTTGCCGATCGTGTAGCCGAAGATCGCCTTCTCGGCGCCGGCCCGGTCGACGCGGCGGGCGCCGGTGGCGCCGATCACGACGGCGAGCTCCGCCTCCTCCTCGACCCGCTGCGACGCGGGGGGCAGCCGGATCGCGTCGTTCGGCCCGATCACCGAGGTGGAGGGCTTGATGAAGATCAGCGGCTCCTTGGGCACCTCGTTGCCGAACTCGGCGGCGTGGTCGGCGTAGTTGCGCCCGACGCCGATCACCTTGCTGGAGAAGATCGGCGCGAGCAGGCGTACGTCGGCGAGCGCCCACCGCTGGCCGGTGAACTGCACCTTCTCGAACGGCAGCGAGCCGATCTCGGCGACGGTCAGGCCGGACGAGCCGTCACCCTCGACGACGCCGAAGGAGACACCGCCAGCATGGACAAAACGGGCGAAACGCACGGAAGAATCCCATCTTCTAGAACCTCTCCCGAAATCTACGCCGGTCGCGACGCGCCGTTGGACTCCGCGCCGAGCCGCGGGAACGGGTCGAGGGAGAACACCACCTCGACCGGCACCTCGAAGTACGCACAGATCCGCAGCGCCAGGTGGAGGCTCGGGCTGAACTCGCCACGCTCCAGGTAGCCCACCGTCTGGTAGTGCACCCCGAGAGCGTCGGCGAGCTGCCGCCGCGAGATGCCGCGCTCGGCACGCAGCATCGCGATCCGGTTGTACGTGATCTCGTTGCTCATCGCCGTCGTCAGCGCCCCATGGTGGCCATGGCCCGCTCGCGCCGCGCCGCCACCGCCGAACCGGACTCGCGGCGCGCCATCCGCCGCAGGATCACCGGCGCCAGCGCCATGCCGAGCACGACCCAGACCGCGAGCACGCCGAACGTCTCCAGGTGCCGCCAGGAGTGCGTCAGCTCGACGGACGCCAGCGAATCGGGCAGGAACACCGAGCGCATGCCCAACCCTAGCCAGTACATCGGGAAGCCCTGCGCGACGCCCTGCAGCCAGCCCGGCATCGAGGTGATCGGGTAGAAGATGCCGGAGATCGCGACCAGCCCGAAGATCGGCAGCACCGCCAGGGCCATGTTCCGCGCGCTCTCGAAGGCCGAGCCGATCACCGCGCCGATCGGCATGGTGGCCAGGAACGCCAGCGGGATCAGCCAGGCCAGCGTCAGCCAGCCGGCCGCGCCCACGTGCAGGCCGTCGACCAGGAACACGCCGGGGACCAGCTGCAGCAGCATGCTCAGGATGGTCATGCCGCCGACCACCACCGCCTTGCCGATCACGTAGCTGGTCATCCCGTTCGGCGTGGCCTTGGCCCGCAGCAGCGTGCCGTCCTCCCGCTCGACCACGAGCTGCTGCGACACGGTGAGCAGGCCACCGAGGGCCAGGCCCATGCCGAGCACGCCCGGCAACGTGCTGGCGCCGAGCGAGAAGGAGGTGCCCGGCACGTGCGCGTTCCGCATGAAATAGATCGTGCCCAGGAACAGCACCGCCGGGAAGAAGTACGCCCACAGGTCGGTCGGCGTGGTCAGCGTCTGCCTCAGCTCGATGCCGCCGCGAGCCAGCCCGGTGCGCAGGGATCTGATCATCGGGCGCCTCCCTCGGACTCCACGACCAGCTTCATGTAGGTGTCCTCCAGGCTGTCGCGGCGCACCTCGAGGTCGCCGATGGCCTCGCCGTACTGCAGGAAGAGCTGCCGGACGAAGGAGGTCGCGTCCACTGCGGAGTGCACGAACCGCTGCCCGTTGCGGGTCCACCGGATCTCGGTCTCGCCGGCCACCCGCCGGGACAGCGCGTCGGCCGAGCCGTCCGCGATGATCCGGCCCTGGGCCAGGATCACGATGCGGTCGGCCAGCTTCTCCGCCTCGTCGAGGTCGTGCGTGGTCAGCAGGATCGTGGTGTCGTCCACATCGGTCAGCCGATGCACCAGGTCGTGGAACTCGCGGCGGGCCGCCGGGTCGAACCCGACCGTGGGCTCGTCGAGGAACAGCAGCTCGGGCCGGCCGACGATGCCGATCGCCACGTCCAGCCGGCGGCGCTGGCCGCCGGAGAGCCGCATGACGCGCTGGCCGGCCTGCTCGGTGAGGCCCACGACGTCGAGCAGGTCGTCAACCGGCCACGGCCGGCGGATCGTCTCGGTGGAGTACGGCGCGTAGTACGTGCCCAAGTGTTTGAGCAGCTCGTGCACCCGCCACTTGCCGTGGTCGCGCCAGGACTGGAGCACCACGCCGATGCGAGCGCGCCAGCGCTCACCGGCGCCGGCCGGGTCGACGCCGAGCACGCTGACCTCGCCGGCCGAGCGCATGCGGAAACCCTCGAGGATCTCGATGGTGGTCGTCTTGCCCGCGCCGTTCGGCCCGAGCAGCGCGAGCACCTCGCCGCGCCGGGCGGTGAAGCCGATGCCGGCGAGCACGTCCTTGGTCCCATACCGCATGCGCAGGTCACGGACGTCGATGACCCGCTCGTCGGCCGACACCTCGGTGCCGACGCCGAGCGCCCCCGTCAAAGTCATTCCTCCCATGTCCAGCACAGTATCAAAGTTGTAGTAGATGTACTACATTCGTGAGCATGGCTTCTGTCGATGTTGTGACCACCGGTCAAGGACCCGGCCTGGTCGTGCTGCCCGGCACGACCCGCCGTGCCCGTCACTACCAGGCGTTGGCCGCGACGCTGGCCGACAGGCACACGGTGCACGTGATCGAGCGACGCGGGCGCGGCAAGAGCCCGGCGCAGGGCAGCGACTACGGGCTCGAGGTGGAGATCTCCGACGTGCTCGAGGTGCTCGAGGAGACCGAGTCCCGGCAGCTCTTCGGGCACAGTTACGGCGGGCTGATCGCGCTGCACGCCGCGCTGCGCACCGAGCTCGACCGGCTGATCGTGTTCGAGCCCGCGGTCAGCGTGCACGGCTCACTGCCGTGGGAGTGGCTCCCCCGGTACGAGGAGCTGCTCGCCGCCGGCCACGACGCGCGCGCGATGGTCCACTACCTGCACTCGTGCGACTTCATGCCCGGCGGCCCGGTCGCCACCGCCGCGGTCTGGGCGATGCAGCACTTCAACGCCGAGGGCCGGTCGATCCGCGAGGTGCTGCCGACGGTCGTCCGCGAGGCGCGGGTCGTCCGCGAGCTGGACTCCGACGGCAGCCGGTATGCCGCGATCAAGGCACCGACGCTGCTGCTCGGCGGGGGACGCTCCCCGGCGTACATCCAAGAGGTTTTGATCTTGCTGGCGGACACGATCCCGGACACTCGACTGACCGTCACGCCCGAGTTCGACCATAATGCCCCGGATCTTGGTGCCCCGACGGCCGTGGCGGAGCTCATTCGCGCGTAACGGTGATCGTGTTGATCGCCTCGGCTGGATACGCTGACGGGATGGGGATCAAGCAGGGGAGGCCGCTCACCACGACGCTGCCCTCCGTCGCCTGGATTCCCCTCGCCCGCGCCCACGCCGAGCGCGCCGACGCGATGACCGCGGGCCATCGCGAGCGCCGCGCCACCGGCGAGAAACACGCCATCGAGGACTTCCTCTACGACTACTACGGCACCCGCCCGGCCCAGCTGCGCCGCTGGCATCCGGGCATCGGGACGGGCCTGTCGCCGGCCCCGTCCGGCGTGGCCGAACACGCGGCGTGGAAGTTCTACAGCACGTTCCCGGACGGCGTGGTCACCCTCGACGTCGATGCCTTCCTGCACGCCCGCGGCGAAAGCGTCCGCTACATCCACGGGCTGCTGACGGCGACGTCGTCCCGCCCGGTCTTCTCCGGCTGTTTCGGGCTGCACGAATGGGCGATGGTGTACCGCTCCCCCGAGCACCGGCATCCACTGCCGCTGCGGTTGGGCCAGGCCGAGACCAACCGCGTCGTCGAAGACCACCCCATCCGGTGTACGCATTACGACGCGTTCCGCTTCTTCACGCCCGAGGCCGTCGGGCTGAACCGCCTGCAGCCGACCCGGGCGACGCAGGTCGATCTCGATCAGCCGGGGTGTCTGCACGCGGCGATGGACGTGCACAAATGGGCACAGAAGCTGGGCCCGGCCGTGCCGGGGGCGCTGGCGCTGGACTGCTTCGCGCTGGCGACGGACATCCGGCTGCTCGACATGCAGGCGAGCCCGTACGACTTGAGCTCGTACGGCTTCGATCCCGTGAAGATCGAGACGCCGGAGGGAAAGGCCGAGTACGTGGCCCGGCAGCGCGAGTTCGCGCGGCGGGCCGCGGCGTTGCGGGCCCGGCTCATCCGCGTCTGCGACGAGCTGCTGGGGCCGGAGGGCGCGGCCCGCAATCGCGAGGCCGTGGCGCCCTTCAACCGCCGCTGACGAAAGCGGACGCGGCGTGGCGTCCCTCAACCGCCGCTGACGAAAGCGACGCGGTGTCCTTCAACCGCCGCTGACGAACGGGTCAGTCGGATGGGTAGGAGCGGCGGTTGCGCTTCGTCTCGCCGCGGCGCTTCTTGTCGGCGATGCGCCGCTCGACCGAGCCCTTCGTCGGCCGGGTGGCGCGCCGGGCCCGCGGCGGCGGCGCGATCGCCGAGGCGACCAGGGCGGCGAGACGGTCCGCCGCGGCCTCGCGATTACGCAGCTGGGAGCGATGCTCGGAGGCGGTGACGGTCAGCACGCCGTGCACCAGCCGCGCGCCGAGCCGACCCAGCGCGCGTTCCTTCAGCGTCGGCGGCAGCAGCGGCGAGCCGGCCACGTCCCAGGACAGCTCGACCCGCGAGTCGGTGGTGTTCACCCCCTGGCCGCCGGGGCCGCTCGACCGCGAGAAGCGCCAGGCCAGCTCGGCCGCCGGAATGGTCAGGCGGTCGTTGACCCGGACATCCTCCAGCACGCGCCCAGCATCGCATCGTCACCCGCCCGGCCGCCAGGCGATATCGATCATGCGCGGCAGCGGGCGGAACAGGGCAGTATGGGTGGGTGACGTCCCCAAGTGCGCCGGTTGTCACGACCGGCTATCCGTGGCCTATTGAAACCACGCGACTGGCGAACGGCCTCCGGGTCGTGGTCAGTGAGGACCGGAGCTCACCGGTCGTCTGCGTCAACCTCTGGTACGACGTGGGCTCGCGGCACGAGCCGGCCGGGCAGACCGGCTTTGCGCATCTCTTCGAGCATCTGATGTTCGAGGGCTCGGTGCATGTCCAGAAGACCGAGCACATGCGGCTGGTGCAGGGCAACGGCGGCTCGCTGAACGCCACCACCAACCCGGACCGGACGAACTACTTCGAAACGATGCCGTCCGAGCACCTCGAGCTGGCGCTGTGGCTCGAGGCCGACCGGATGGGCGGGCTGGTTCCGGCGCTCACCCAGGAGACGCTGGACAACCAGCGCGAGGTGGTGAAGAACGAGCGCCGCCAGCGGTACGAGAACGTGCCGTACGGGGATGCCTGGCTGCGCCTGCTCGAGCTGCTCTACCCGGAGGGCCACCCGTACCACCACGCCACGATCGGGTCGATGGAGGACCTGAACGCGGCGAGCCTGGACACTTTCAAGGCCTTCCATCAGCAGTACTACGCGCCGAACAACTGCGTGCTCACCGTCGCCGGCGATGCCGCGCCGCAGGAGGTGTACGCCCTGGCGGAAAAGTACTTCGGAACGCTCGCGCCGGTGCCGGACATCCCGCCGGCGCCGCCCGGGCACCTCGCCGGGCCGGCCACCACGCCGGTGCGGGAGACGGTGACCGCGGCGGTGCCCGCGGCGCGGCTCTACGTGTCGCACCGGACGCATCCGTTCGGCACCAAGGGGTACGACGCGATCACCGTGCTCGCCACCGTGCTGGGCAACGGCCGGGGCAGCCGGCTCTACCAGCGGCTCGCCGACGGCAAGCGGATCGCCCAGCCGGACTACATCGGCTCGTACGGGGTGGACCTCGCGCACGCCCCGGCGCCGATCATCATCACCGCGACGGTGAAGGACGGCGTGGACGTCGCCGAGCTCGAGGAGGGGCTGGCCGAGGTGGTGGACAGCCTGGTGACCGAGCCGGTGACGGAGGAGGAGCTGAGCCGGGCCAAGGCGATGCTGACCACCGCCTGGTGGCGGTCGCTGTCCACGGTGGGCGGCCGGGCCGACACGCTCGGCCGGTACGCGACGCAGTTCGGCGACCCGGCGACGGTGGCCTACCGCCTCCCGCAGTGGCTGGCGATCACCGCCGACGACGTGACCGAGGCGGCCGCGTACGCCCTCCGACCCGAGTCCCGGGTGACCCTGACCTACCTCCCGGAAGGGGAAGAGGCATGACGCTCGTCGCCAACCGCCCGGCGGCCGGCCCGCCGAGCCCGTACACGTTCCCGGAGATCCGCCGGGTGAGCGTGGCCGGCGGCACGGTGATCGCCGCCCACCTGCCCGGCCAGTTGCTGGCCAGCTCGATGCTGATGCTGGGGGCCGGCGCCGCGCACGAGAGCGCGGGCCGGGAGGGCACCGCCACGGTGCTCGCCAAGTCCCTCGAGGAGGGCACCAAGACCCGCGACTCGGCCGCCTACGCTCTCGCGCTCGAGGGTCTCGGCGCCGAGCTGTCCGCCGCGGTCGACTGGGACTCGTTCCGGGTCGGCGTCTCCGCGCCGGTCCCGCTGCTGCTGAGCGCCGTGCGCCTGGCGGCGGAGGCGGCCCGCACCCCGCGCCTCGACCCGGACGACGTCATCCGGGTCCGCGACGACGAGGTGACCGCGCTGCGGATGGACTGGGCGCAGCCCGGCCCGCGCGCCGACGCGGCCCTGCGCGCCGACCTGTTCGGGGCGGCCGACCGCTACGGCCGCCCGCTGCACGGCGACCCCGCCTCGGTGGCCGCGGTGACCGTGGACGACGTGGTCGCGTACCACGGCGCCTGGCTGACCAGGCCGGGCGTGCTGCTGGTGGCCGGCGACCTCGACACGCTCGACCTGGCCGCGCTGGGCGAGGCGGCGTTCGCGGGCACGACCGGCGCCGACACCACCGGCGGCGGGCCGCTCGCGTGGGAACGACGGGAGCAGCGCCGGGTGATCCTGGTCGACCGGCCCGGCAGCGTGCAGTCGACGCTGCGGATCGGCCACCGGGCGCCGGAGCGGTCCACCCCCGACTACGTGCCGATGACGCTGGCCGCGACCGTGCTGGGTGGCGCGTTCACGTCCCGCCTCAACCACCTGATCCGGGAGGTGCGCGGCTACACGTACGGAATCCGCGGAAGCTACGCGATGACCCGGCGCTTCGGCCGCTTCGAGGTCGCCGCGGGGGTGCAGACCGCGGTGACCGTGCCGGCCATCACCGACACGATCGGCGAGATCGCCCGCACCCAGCTGGACGGGGTGACCGAGGACGAGCTGTCGGTGGCCCGCTCGTGGCGAGCCGGCCAGCTGTCGGTGGAGATGCAGACGCCGGGCGCGATCGTCGGGGCGCTGAGCACGCTGGTGCTGCACGACCTGCCGGACGACTACTACCCGGCGGTGCGCCGGGAATACCTGGAGGCGACCGTCGAGCAGGTGTCCCGGGCCGCCGCCGAGCACCTGCAGCCGAGCGGCATGACCCTGGTGGTGGAGGGCGACGCCGCGGTGATCCGGGACGAGCTGGCCGCCGCCGGGATCGGCGAGCTGGTCGACGCGGAGATCTGAGAGACACGATGGGCCCCGGGGCATCGCTTCGGGGCCCATCCACCGCGCCGCCGGTACGGTCGCGGAATGACGATCACCAGCCCGCCGGCCGTGCGGCGGGGGTGGCGGCTGGTCCGGACCGTGGTGCTCGCCGGTCTCGTGGCGCCCGCCGTGGCGTGGGCGGTCATCCGTCTCTTCGGCCTCGAGCGGGGCTGGATGGTCCAGCTGGTGTCGTTCACCCCGTACGCCGCGGCGGCGGCCTGGGTGCCGGCGGCGATCGCGCTGGCGGCCCGCCGACGGCTGATCGCCGCGATCGGTGCCGTCGCGGCGTTGGCGCTGGCCGGGTGCGTGCTGCCGCGGGCTTTCCCGGACCGCGACAAAGGACCCGCCGACGGCTTACCGATCACCGTGATGACCATCAACATGTACGTCGGGCAGGCCGATCCGGGCGCGATCGTGCGACTCGTACGGCGGGACGACGTGTCGATCCTGGCGGTGCAGGAGTTCACCACGCCGGCCAGGGACGGGCTCGCCGAGGCCGGCCTCGGCACGCTGCTGCCGTACCAGGCGCTCGCCGACGACCCGGCGCACGGCACCACCGGATCGGGGCTCTACTCACGCTTTCCGATGACCGGGCCGGGCTCCGAGCGCGGGGTCGGCGGCAACCTCCAGGCGTACGCGACGATCCGGCCGCCGCACGCCCGGGCGCTGGCCGTCACGTCGGCGCACCCGCTCGCCCCCTACGCCGGATTGGCGCTGCCGCTCTGGCGCGCGGATCTCGCGGCCGAGCCCACCCCAGGCAGGCAAACGCCGCTGCGGCTGCTGCTCGGCGACTTCAACTCGACGCTCGACCATGCGCCGATGCGCGCGCTGATCCGCCGCGGCTACCGGGATGCCGCCGACGCGACCGGCGCCGGGCTGGTGCCGACGTGGGGCACCGGCGTCCCGCCGATCACCCTCGATCACGTCCTGGTCGACAAGCGCATCGGCGTACGCAAGGTGACCGTGCACCGGATCGCCCGCAGCGACCACCGCGCGGTGGTCGCCGAGCTGACCGTGCCGATGTCGTGAACATGTCGTGCAGACCCGGTGCGAGCCCCGGCCGGTCCGGCGACCGGACACTAGTGTCGCGACCATGACGATCATGGGGGTGCTGCCGGAGGCACGACCGGCCAGGAACCGACGAAGGGTTGCCGTGACCGTTCTGATCTGGCTGCTGATCCTGCCCGGCCTGCTCTGGGCGCTCGTCCGGCTCGGCGGCCTCGACCGCGGGCCGCTCGTGCAGCTGCTGGCCTTCACCCCGTACGTGGCGGCCTGGTCGCTGGTGCCCGCGGCGCTGGCGCTGGGCACCCGGCGCTGGCCGGCCGCCGGGCTCGCGATCGTGGTGGTGGCGGCGTTCGCCGTGTTCGTGCTGCCCCGGGCCGTCCCGGGCGGCCGCGGACCGGCCGACGGCGTGCGGCTGCGGGTGATGACCAGCAACCTGCTGATCGGCGGCGCGGACCCGGACACGATCGTCCGGCTGGTCCGCGACCAGGGCGTGGATGTGCTGGCGGTCCAGGAGTTCACCCCCGACGCCAAGGACGCGCTCGCCAAGGCCGGCCTCGGCGATCTGCTCCCCTACGCGTCGCTCGCCGCCGAGCCCGGCGCGCTGGGCTCCGGCCTCTACTCCCGGTTTCCCGTACGCGAGGCGGGACACCAGCGGAATCGGGGCGGCTTCGAGCAGGCGTACGGGACGATCCAGCCGCCCGGCGCGGGAGCGCTGCTCGTCGAGTCGGCGCACCCGCTCGCCCCGTGGGCGCTGCGGGTCAACCCCGACTGGCGCCAGGACCTCGAGGCCGAGCCGCCCGCCGACCCCGGCGGCCCGCCGCGGATCCTGCTCGGCGACTTCAACGCGACGCTCGACCACGCGCCGCTGCGGCGGCTGATCGCCACCGGGTACCGCGACGCCGGGGCGGCCACCGGCCAGGGCCTGGTACCGACCTGGCCGTACGAGGGGCACCCGGGCATCCCCAAGATCACCATCGACCACGTGCTCGTGGACCGGCGGATCGGCGTACGGGAGCTGAGCGTGCGAAATATTCCGCGCAGCGACCACCGGGCCGTCATCGCGGAGTTGGCGGTGCCGAAGGCGTGACGGAGGGCGGTAAATCGGCTGCGCGGCCGCATTCGCGCGCCCTACCATCGGCCGCATGATGAAGCGCTGGTCCATGACGACGACGCCGGAGAAGTCCCGGCGTTGCTGACCTAGCGCACACGACCCCGGGCGAGATGCCCGGGGTTCGGGGTCTCGCTCTGCGTTGACCGAGGAGACCCCGTCATGCATGTCGACCATCGCAAGCTCGGGCGCGAGCTCGATTTCTTCGACTCCGACCCGCTGATCGGCGCCGGCCTGCCGTTCTGGCTGCCGACCGGCGCGGCCGCCCGCCACGAGGTGGAGTCCTATCTGTACGAGTTGGAGCGGCGCGCCGGCTACCAGCACGTCTACTCCCCCGCCCTGGGCAAGAGGCAGATGTACGAGCTGTCCGGGCACTGGAAGAACTTCGCCGACGACATGTTCCCGCCGATGGTGCTCGGCGGGGACGAGTTGGTGCTACGGCCGAGCCTGTGCCCGCACCACGCGCTGATCTTCAAGTCCCGCCAGCGGTCCTATCGCGACCTGCCGCTCCGCATCGCCGAGCTGGGCCCGATGTACCGGGCCGAGCGGTCCGGCGTGCTCGGCGGCCTGTCCCGGGTGCGTTCGATCCAGCTCAACGACTCGCACATCTTCTGCGCCCTCGACCAGGTCGGGTCGGAGGTGGCCGAAGTCCTGCGGCTGATGCGCCGGGCGCATGACGCGCTGGGCATGCGGCCCTCGTCGGTTCAGCTCTCGCTGCGCGGCGAGGGCGGAAAATACGCCGGCAACGACGACATGTGGGAGCGGGCTTCGGCGCTCCTGCGCGCCGCCCTCGACAGGTCGGAGATCTCCTATCAGGAGGCGCTGGGCGAGGCGGCCTTCTACGGGCCGAAGATCGATATCCAGGTCGAGGATGCCGCCGGACGGGAGTGGAGCCTCTCCACCATCCAGGTCGATTTCCACATGCCGGCGCAGTTCGGGCTCGAGTTCGTCGCCGCGGACAGCAGCCGACAGCGGCCCGTGATGGTGCACCGGAGCCTGGCCGGATCGATGGAACGGCTCTTCGGGCATCTGATCGAGGTGCACGAGGGCGCGTTCCCGCTCTGGTACGCGCCGGTCCAGCTGGACGTGCTGCCGATCTCGGAGGAGCAGTCTGCGGCGGCGGAGGCGTTGCGGCGTCTGGCGATCGAGTCGGGACTGCGGGCCGAGGTGCACCACGACGGGTCGATCGGGGCACGCATTCGGGGAGCGGCCGAGCGGAAGGTCCCGTACGCGGGAATCGTCGGCAAGCGGGAGGCGGCGGACGGCCTGGTCGCTCTCCGCCTGCGCGACGGACGTCAGTTGCCAGCGATGCCGGCGGCGGAGGCGATCGCGCTGATCGCCGCCGCCGCAGCAGAGTCTCAGGCGGGGGCCGACGTCCGGGCCAGGCCGTAGGTGAGGGCGTCGACGAGCGCGACCCAGCTGGCCTCGACGATGTTCTCGTGCACGCCCACCGTGGTCCACTCGCGCTCGTGGTCGCCGGTCTCCAGCAGCACCCGGGTGACCGCGTTGGTGCCGTGGCTGCCCTCCAGGATGCGCACCTTGTAGTCGGTCAGCTCGACGGTCTTGAGCTGCGGGTAGTGCTGAGCCAGCGCCACCCGCAGCGCCTCGTCGAGGGCGTTGACCGGGCCGACGCCCTCGGCGGTGGCGATCACCCGCTCGCCGCGCACCCGCACCTTCACGGTCGCCTCGGAGACCACCGCGCCGTCCTCCCGGTGCTCGACCAGCACCCGGTAGGACTCGAGGGCGAACGGCCGGATGTACGCCTCGCCCGGCAGCTCGCCGCGGACCAGCAGCTCGAACGAGGCGTCCGCGGCCTCGAACGACCAGCCGACGGCCTCCAGGTCCTTCACCTTCTGGGTGATCGTGGAGAGGGCGTCCGGGTGGCCGGCCAGTTCCAGACCGAGCTCCCTGCTCTTGAGCTCGATGCTGGCCCGGCCGGCCATCTCCGTCACCAGGATCCGCATGTCGTTGCCCACCACCGACGGGTCGACGTGGTTGTAGAGCAGCGGATCCACCTTGATCGCGCTCGCGTGCAACCCCGCCTTGTGAGCGAAGGCCGCGGCCCCGACGTAGGCCTGGTGGGTGTCGGGGGCGATATTGGCGATCTCGGCGAGCGCGGTGGACACCCGCGCCGCCTTCTCGAGGCAGCCGTCCGGTAGGACCTGCAGCCCGAGCTTGAGCTGTACGTTGCTGACCGTGGCGAACAGGTCGGCGTTGCCGGGCCGCTCGCCGTACCCGTTCGCGGTGCACTGGAAGTGCTTCACCCCGGCCTCGACCGCGGCGATCGTGTTCGCGACCGCGCAGGAGGTGTCGTTCTGGCAGTGGATGCCGAGCCGGTCGGCGCTCACCCCGGTGCGGGCGACGACCTCCTCGATCGCCTTGGTGACCATCGACGGGAGCATGCCGCCGTTGGTGTCGCACATGACGACCCGCTCGGCGCCGCCCTCGAAGGCCGCCCGCACCACGGAGGCGGTGTACTCGGGGTCGAAGCGGAAGCCGTCGAAGAAGTGCTCGCAGTCGAGGAACACCCGGCGGCCGTTCTCGACGAAGTACCGCACGGTGTCCCGGACCATCGCGAGGTTCTCCTCGCCGGTGGTGCGCAGCGCCCGCACGACGTGCCGGATGTCCGACTTGGCGACCAGGCAGACCACCGGGGTCCCGGCGTCCAGCAGCGCCCGCACCTGCTGGTCCTCGGCCACGTCGACGCCGGCCTTGCGGGTCGCGCCGAACGCGACGAGCAGCGCGTTCCGGAGGTTGAGCTCGGTCTTGGCCCGTTCGAAGAACTCGGTGTCCTTGGGCATGGCCCCCGGCCAGCCGCCCTCGATGAAGCCCACCCCGAACTCGTCCAGCAGCCGCGCGACCGCCAGTTTGTCGGCGACCGAGTAGCTGATGCCCTCGCGCTGCGCACCGTCTCGCAGGGTCGTGTCGAAGACCTGGTACTCCATGGGAGCTCGTTCCCTTCCGAGGATGTGGTGGCCCAACAAAAAGACCCCCCGCGGTCGCGGGAGGTCTGCGCATCGGCGAGAAGTCAGCCGACGCGCTAGGTGCCAATAATGAGCACGAGACGGGTCACGGAATGAAGCATGCCACTAACCGCGGCCGTGGGAAGCCTTGTTCCACCTTTCGAGACTAGGTTCATGGATGTGGTGACCGACCCCCCATCCAACCGCCCCACCGCCGCCCTTGACCGGACCGACGGCTCCTACCCTCGGAACCTCGGCTTCTCCGCTACCTACAACTTCCGCGACGTCGGCGGCTACCCCGGTCTCGACGGCCGCACGGTGCGCTGGCGGCGGCTGTTCCGCTCCGATGCCCTGCACCGCCTCGGCGACCCGGACGCCGCCGCGTTCGCCCAGCTGGGCGTGCGTACGGTGATCGACCTGCGACGGCCGTTCGAGGTCGAGAAGTTCGGCCGGGTCCCGGAGCGCTACGGCCTGGACTATCACCATCTGGTGCTCAACCACATCGACTGGGAGGGGATCGAGCAACCGGCCGCGGCGCAGCAGGAGCGGTGGCTCGCCGACCGCTACCTGAACTTCGCCGAGGACGGCCGGGAGGCCCTGCGCACCTCGCTCCAGGTGATCGCCGACCCGTCCCGGGCCCCCGTGATCGTGCACTGCATGGCCGGCAAGGACCGCACCGGCACGGTGTGCGCGCTGGCGTTGGCGCTGCTGGGGGTGTCCGACGAGGACATCGCCGCCGACTACGCCCTGACCACCGCGGCGATGCGCCCGCTGACCGAGTACCTGCTGGCGAAGAACCCCGAGGTGGTCCAGGGCAACGAGCACATGTTCGACTCGCCGCCCGGAGCGATGCTGCTGTTCCTCGACGACCTGCGGGCCCTGCACGGGTCGATCGAGGGGTACGTCCGCGAGATCGGCCTCACCGACGACGAGATCGCGTCGATGAGGTCCCATCTCCTCGCGTGATCGGTGGTCCCTGCTTCACAGCACCCGGTGGACCCAGCCGAACGGGTCGGCGGCGCGGCCGCGCTGGATGTCGACCAGCTCCTTGCGCAGGCCCATGGTGACCTCGCCCGAGCCGCCGTCGGCGACGGTGAACTCGAAGTCGGGAGACTTGACCGTGCCGATCGGGGTGATCACGGCGGCCGTGCCGCAGGCGAAGGCCTCGCGGATGCGGCCGGAGGCGGCGCCCTCGCGCCACTCGTCCATGCTCACCGGGCGCTCGGCCACCCGGCGGCCGGCCCGCTGGGCGAGCTGGATCACCGAGTCCCGGGTGATGCCGGGCAGGATCGTCCCGGTCAGCGGCGGGGTCGCCAGGCTGCCGTCGTCGAGGACGAAGAAGACGTTCATGCCGCCCAGCTCGTCGATGTTCTTGCGCTCCACGGCGTCGAGGTAGACCACCTGGTCGCAGCCGTTCTCGATCGCCTCGGCCTGCGCGGAGAGACCCGCCGCGTAGTTGCCGCCGCACTTGGCCGCGCCCGTGCCGCCCGGCGCCGCGCGGGTGAAATCGGGGCTGACCCACACCGAGACCGGCTTCACGCCGCCCGAGAAATAGGCACCGACCGGCGACGCGATCACCAGGTACAGGTATTCCCGCGAGGGGCGCACGCCCAGGAACACCTCGCTGGCGTACGCGAACGGCCGAAGGTACAGGCTGCCCTCGTCGCTCTGCGGGATCCAGCTGCGGTCGATCCGGATGATCTCGCGCAGCGACTGCAGGAACGTCGCGGTGGGCAGCGCCGGCATCGCCATCCGCTGCGCCGACTGGGCGAAGCGGGCGGCGTTGGCGTCCGGCCGGAACATGGCGACGCCGCCGTCGGCCATCTTGTACGCCTTCAGCCCTTCGAAGATCTCCTGCGCGTAGTGCAGCACCGCGGAGGCCGGGTCGATGGAGATCGACGCGCGGGCCTCCACCCGGGCGTCGTACCAGCCCTTGCCCTCCGCATATCGCACCGTCACCATGTGATCGGTGAAGACCCGGCCAAACCCGGGGTTGACCAGCAACGCATCGCGTTCGGCGACGGCTACGGGCGCCTGGTTCGGACGGATCTCGAAGTCGAGGTTGTCACCACCGCTCATGGCGAATAGACCTGCCTATCTGAAAAGAATGAGGGCACGCGTCAGCTGCAGTGCCACGAAGATACCCCGAACGGCCGTTAAGACCACGGGGGTGAAGTGACCCGACAGTAGGGTCAGAGCGACGCGGCCACCCGGTCGCCGACCTCGGCGGTGCGCAGCGAGGCGCCCGGGGCCCGGGACGCGACCTCGGCGGCGACCGCCTCGGATACTCGGCGCGCCTCGTCGTGGTGGCCCAGGTGCTCGAGCAGCAGCGACGCGGAGAGGATGGCCGCGGCCGGGTCGGCGATGCCCTGGCCGGCGATGTCCGGCGCGGAGCCGTGCACCGGCTCGAAGGTCGACGGGTACTTGCGCTCCGGGTTGACCGAGCCGCTGGCCGCCATGCCGATGCCACCGGTCACGGCGGCGGCGATGTCGGTGATGATGTCGCCGAAGAGGTTGTCGGTCACGACCACGTCGTACCGCTGCGGGTTGCTGACCATGAACATGCAGGCCGCGTCGACGTGCTGGTATTCCGTGGTGACCTGGGGGAACTCGGCGGCGACGGCGGCGAACGTGCGCGCCCAGAGGCTGCCGGCCTTGGTCAGGACGTTGGTCTTGTGCACCAGGGTGAGATGCCGGCGGTCGCGGCGCTGGGCTCGGGCGAAGGCGTCCCGCACGACCCGCTCGACGCCGTGCCGCGTGTTCAGGCTCTCCTCGGTGGCGATCTCGGCGGGGGTGTCCCGGTGCAGGACGCCGCCGGCGCCCACGTAGAGGCCCTCGGTGCCCTCGCGGACCACCACCATGTCGATCTCGCCGGGCTTCACGCCGGCCAGCGGGCTGACGGTGCCGGGCCAGAGCTTGGAGGGGCGAAGGTTCACGTACTGGTCGAAGTCGAAGCGCAGCTTGAGCAGCAGGCCCCGCTCGAGCACACCCGGCGGCACGCTCGGGTCGCCGATCGCGCCGAGCAGGATCGCATCGTGGGCAGCCAGCTCGTCCTCGATCGCCTGGGGCAGGACCTCGCCGGTGCGGTTGTAGAACCGGGCGCCCAGGTCGTAGTCGTCGAACTCGGTGCCGGGCAGCACGGCCTCGATCACCTTCCGCGCCTGCGCGGTCACCTCGGTCCCGATGCCGTCGCCGGCCACCACCGCGATCCGCGCCACGCTCACGACTGACTCCCTCGACGCACCACCAAAGACCCGACCAGGCTAGCCCGGTGTCCCGATCTTCGGTATGTGAGTCCCAGGAAGTGAGCGGGAGGCTCGGCCTTCAGTCCGGTTTTGGGTGGCGGGCGGGGCGGTCGGATGGGATAACGGCCCCCGCACCGCGGCAAACGGTGCTGGGGGCCGTTGCGACGAGTACGCGTGGCTCGGTCCCGCCGGATACACACATCCGTCCGGCGCGCAGCGGCGGACGCGTCACCCGAAGACGAACCCACCGGCGGGCCGTGCGGCAGGGACAACGCTAGCGATGCGGACTAATGACGCGCAAGACGCATCCCCCGCGTGTCGACCCACCACTTCCCGCGTGTCGTCCCCGGTGATGGCACCATGCGCCGGTGAGTTTTGACCTTGTGGTGTGGGCGATGGGCATGGCGGACCCGCCGCACGCCGTGCGGACCGCCAACGCGCGCTGCGCCCGCGGCGAGCACCCCCAGCGCCCGGCCGACCCCCGCGTTGTCGCCTTCTATGACGCCCTGACCAGGGAATACCCGGACCGTGGCCCGCGCGCCTCGGCGCCCGGCTCGCCGTGGGCGGTGGCCCCGCTGCACGCCGCCGCCGACCACATCGAGATGCGGCTGGACGACAACTGCGCGGACCTGGTGCTCGAGACGATCGAGCGGCTGGCCGGCGAGCTGAACCTGGACCTGCTCGACCTGCAGGACGGGACGGTGTATCCACCACCCGCCCGGGTCCGCTAGAAGGAGCGGAGGTCGACCAGGCTGCCCCGGGACGAGCCGATCTTCGCGGCCACCTCGGAGAGCAGCTCGGCGTCGATCGAGGAGTCCACGGTCAGGGTCATCAGCGCCTCGCCGCCGGCCTCGCGGCGGGCCACCTGCATCGCGGCGATGTTCACCCCCGACTCGCCGAGCAGCGTGCCGATCGCGCCGATCACGCCGGGCCGGTCGGAGTACCGGAAGAACAGCAGGACCCCGTCGGCGGTCAGGTCGAGGTCGAAGCCGTCGACGCCGGTGAGCTTGCTGATCTCGCGGGTGGCGGTCAGCGTGAGGGTGCCCGCGACGCTCACCGTCCGGCCGTCGGGCAGCGCGCCGCGTATCGTCACCAGGTTTTGGTGTTCCGCCGGCTCGTCGCTGACCAGGAGCTCGACCTCGACGCCCCGATCGGCGGCCAGCTGCGGGGCGTTGACGTAGGTGACCCGCTCGTCGACCACCGAGGCGAACAGGCCCTTGGTGGCGGCCAGCTTGAGTACCTTCACGTCGTGCGTGACGATCTCGCCGCGCACCTCGACGGCCACGCTGGCGGCCACGCCCCCGGCCACCGCCGTGAACACCCGGCCGAGCTTCTCGGAGAGCGCGAGCATGGGGCGGACGTCCTCGTCCACCACCCCGCCGGCCTGCACGTTAACCGCGTCCGGCACGAACTCGCCCTGCAGCGCGAGCTTGACGCTGCGGGCCACCGAGAGACCGGCCTTGTCCTGCGCCTCCACCGTCGAGGCGCCCAGGTGCGGAGTGACCACCACGTTGTCGAAGCCGAACAGCGGCGACTCGGTGACCGGCTCGGTGACGAACACGTCGAGCCCGGCCCCGGCCACCCGGCCCTCGCGCAGCGCGGCGGCCAGCGCCTCCTCGTCGACCAGCCCGCCGCGGGCCGCGTTGACGATCCGGACGCCGGGCTTGACCATGGCGAGCTCCTTCTCGCCGATCAGCCCGACCGTCTCCGGCGTACGGGGCAGGTGCACCGAGATGAAGTCGCTCTCCCGCAGCAGCTCATCGAGCCCCACCAGGCGCACCCCGAGCTGGGCGGCCCGGGCCGGCTGGATGTACGGGTCGTACGCGATCAGCCGGGTGCCGAACGACGCCATCCGCTGCGCGAACAGCACCCCGATCCGGCCCAGCCCGACCACGCCCACGGTCTTGCCCTGCACCTCCACCCCGGTGTAGCGGGACCGCTTCCATTGCCCGTCCTTGAGCGAGGCGTTGGCCGTGGCGGTGTGCCGGGCGACCGACAGCAGCAGCGCGATCGCCTGCTCGGCGGCCGAAACGATGTTGCTGGTCGGCGCGTTGACCACCATGACGCCGCGCAGGGTGGCGATCGGCACGTCGACGTTGTCCAGCCCGACGCCGGCCCGGGCGATCACCTTGAGCGACGCGCCGGCCGCGATCACCTCCGCGTCGACCCGGGTGGCGCTGCGCACGATCAGCGCGTCGGCCTCGGCGACGGCGGCGAGCAGTGCCGGACGATCGGTGCCGTCGACGTGCCGGACGTCGAAGTCGTAGGCAAGCACATCGATGGCGGACGGAGCGAGTTCCTCGGCGATCAGAACGACGGGAGTCAATGCGCCTCCATCCGGGTCGCGGACCTCGTATCCTGCCGCCGACCCCCGCCGTCATGTCATATGTATGTGACTGGCGTCACAATTATGACTACGCGACCCGCCGCGGGATCGCCGCCCGATCGATCGGCGGCGCCGCCGGGAAACCCGAGGCCGCGCGCCCGTCCGGCTGCCGGAAGCTGAGCGCCTCGGCGTCCAGCGCGTCGTAGAGAAGATCCAGGTCGAGCGTGCCGACCGGCGGGTAGACCCGCTCCTTCGGCGGCTCCTGGCCGATACCGAGCGCGCCCTGCTCGACCATGAAGTCGACGATCGCCTGCCGCACCGCCGGCAGCGTCACCGGCGAGTGGTAGAGCACGTTGAGCGCCTGCATCCGCATGCCCTGCACATGCTCCTCGCCCTTGTTGTCGTGGAAGTGCGGGTTGCGGGTCTCGATCTGCAGCACCGGGACCGAGCTGGCCATCACGTCCGCGCTGGTGCTTTCCAGCACCCCGCCGAACTGCTCGAACAGATCGAGATATTCGTACGGCTCGACCGCGAACCCGCCGGCCAGCCGCAGCTTGAGTCCGAGGTCGAGGGTCATCGCGTGCTCGCCCGCGTTGCCGGTGGCGATCACCTCGGTGCCGAAGCCGGAGTATTCCGCGAGGAAGCGGTTGAGCCACTCATTGGTGATCGCCGAGCTGCGGCCCTTGCGGCTGAAGAACAGCCGGCCGTCGCGCAGCTTGGGCTTCGAGTGCCAGGAGATCCGGACCATCGAGTACGGCGAGTCGGCCAGGTACAGGCCGGCCGCGTACACCTTGCAGTACTCGTGGACCGAGCCCGGCACGTAGTTGTCCGCATCCACGTAGCCGAGGTAGCGCCGGCCGGTCATCGCGGCCAGGGCCATCCCGATCAGCATGGCCTCGCCCTTGCCGGCCTGGACCAGCCCGCCGTCGTCGATCAGCTCGGACATCCCGGCCGCCTTGAACGCGCCGGCCACGCCCGGGTCACGCTGGTGGACGGTGATCGCGGAGCGGCCGGCCAGCCGGCAGAACTGCTCGACGGTCTGCGCCTCGATCTCGTACCGGTCGACCGGCGCGCGGTCGCTGTTGGACACCAGCACAATGAGGCAGTCGTGCGGAATACCGGAGAGCACTCCCTCGATCACGCCCCGTGCCTCATTCATGCACGGCACGACGATTACCATTTGCGATTCGACCGCGTGTAACTCGTCGGGAGCCACAATACGACTGCCAGCCCCCGCCGACATGCCCGAGTCCAGCTCGATGACCCGCTGCAGCTCATGAATCCGGACCGCGCCGAAGCGCTCACTCCGGAAAGAATCAGCCAGTCGCATGCGGCCGAAGATACCCGCCCAAGACCACCTTCCCGCACCTGAATGGCACACAATTCTGTTTCGGCGCCAACCAGGTAAGCGGGACGTAACGTGGACGTTTCCGTTTATCGAAAACGCCCGGTTTCATCCGACATTACGGACGAAACCGGGCGTTTGACCTGTCTAAAAGATGGCACCCCGCGATGCCGGAGGCGACGCCAGCCAGTTAGGCAGTTTCGGTGATCGGGCGGTCGACCCAGGACATCATGCCGCGGAGCTTGCGCCCGGTGACCTCGATCGGGTGGTTGGCGCCCTGCTCGCGGTACTTGGTCAGCAGCGGGCGGCCGTTGTCGTCGTCCTCGATCAGCTGGCGGGTGAACTCGCCGGACTGGATGTCGGCGAGGATCCGCTTCATCTCCGCCTTGGTCTCGGCGGTGATCACCCGCGGGCCGCTGACGTAGTCGCCGAACTCGGCGGTGTCCGAGACGCTGTAGCGCATCCGGGAGATGCCGCCCTCGTACATCAGGTCGACGATCAGCTTGAGCTCGTGCAGGCACTCGAAGTACGCGATCTCGGGGGCGTAGCCGGCCTCGGTCAGCACCTCGAAGCCGGTCTGCACCAGCGCGGCGGTGCCGCCGCAGAGGACGGCCTGCTCGCCGAAGAGGTCGGTCTCGGTCTCCTCCTTGAAGGTGGTCTTGATGACGCCCGCGCGGGCGCCGCCGATCGCCTTCGCGTAGGAGAGCGCGAGCGCGAGGCCCTCGCCGGTCGGGTCCTGCTCGACGGCGACCAGGCACGGCACGCCCTTGCCGTCCACGTACTGGCGGCGCACCAGGTGACCCGGGCCCTTCGGGGCGACCATCGCGACGGTCACATCGGACGGCGGCTTGATCAGCTCGAACCGGATGTTGAGGCCGTGCCCGAAGAACAGCGCCTTGCCGGCGGACAGGTTCGGGGCGATCGACTCGGCGTAGATCTTGCGCTGCGCGGTGTCCGGCGCGAGCACCATGATCACGTCGGCCCAGGCGGACGCCTCGGCCGGGGTCTTGACCTCGAGGCCCTGCTCCTCGGCCTTGGCCCGGCTCTTCGAACCCGCCTGCAGGCCGACGACCACCTCGACGCCCGAGTCACGCAGCGACAGCGAGTGCGCGTGACCCTGGCTGCCGTAGCCGATCACGGCGACCTTCTTGCCCTGGATGATCGACAGGTCGGCGTCGTCGTCGTAGAAAACTTCCGCGGTCATTACTTACCTCTCGGGCTTTCGATTAGGCGGCGCGGAGCGCCGGGCCGGTGGTGATGGAACGGGAGCCGCGGCCGATGGCCACCAGGCCCGACTGCACCATCTCTTTGATGCCGTACGGCTCGAGGTCGCGCAGCAACGCGTCCAGTTTGTCGGGGTTACCCGTGGCCTCGATGGTGAGGGTGTCCGGGGCGACGTCGATCACCTTCGCCCGGAACAACTCGACCGTCTCGAGGACCTGGCTTCGCTGCGCACGATCGGCGCGCACCTTGACCAGCAGAAGCTCACGCTGGACCGACTGCTGCGGGTCCAGCTCGACGATCTTGAGGACGTTCACCAGCTTGTTGAGCTGCTTGGTCACCTGCTCCAGGGGTGAGGAGTCGGCGTTGACCACGATCGTGATGCGGGAGACGTCCGGGTTCTCCGTCTCGCCCACCGCCAGAGAGTCGATGTTGAAGCTGCGCCGGGAGAAGAGCCCACTCACCCGGGCGAGCACGCCGGGCTTGTTCTCGACCAGCACGGACAGCGTGTGCTTGTTCATGGTTACAGGTCGTCCTCGTCGAAGCTGGGGCGCACGTCCCGGGCGAACATGATCTCGTCGTTGCTGGTGCCGGCGGCGACCATGGGCCAGACCATGGCGTCCTTGCCGACCGTGAAGTCGATGACCACCGGCGCGTCGTTGATCTCCATGGCCTGCTGGATGATCTTGTCGACGTCGGCCTTGGACTCGCAGCGCAGCCCGATGCAGCCGAGCGCCTCGGCCAGCTTCACGAAGTCGGGGATGCGGTGCTTGTGGGTGCCCAGCTCGGTGTTGGAGTAGCGGCCGTCGTAGAACAGCGTCTGCCACTGCCGGACCATGCCGAGGTTGCCGTTGTTGATCACGGCGATCTTGACCGGGATGCCCTCGAGCGCGCAGGTGGCCAGCTCCTGGTTGGTCATCTGGAAGCAGCCGTCGCCGTCGATCGCCCAGACCGCCGCGTCGGGGCGGCCCACCTTGGCGCCCATCGCGGCCGGGACGGCGTAGCCCATCGTGCCCGCGCCGCCCGAGTTCAGCCAGGTGCCCGGCTTCTCGTACTTGATGAACTGGGACGCCCACATCTGGTGCTGCCCGACGCCGGCCACGTAGATCGCGTCCGAGCCGACCAGCTCACCGATCCGCTCGATCACGTACTGCGGGGCGAGCGAGCCGTCGGTCGGCTCCTCGTAGCCCAGCGGGTAGCGCTCGCGGATCTCGTTCAGCGTGGCCCACCACGACTCGTACTGCGCGGCGCCGGTGGCCGTGCCCGTGACCGCGGCGATCAGCTCGTCGATGACATGCCGTGCGTCGCCCACGATCGGGACGTCGGCGTGCCGGTTCTTGCCGATCTCGGCCGGGTCGATGTCGGCGTGCACGATCTTGGCGTCCGGGGCGAACGAGTCGAGCTTGCCGGTGACCCGGTCGTCGAACCGGGCGCCCAGGGTGATCAACAGGTCGGACTTCTGCAGCGCGTACACCGCCGGGACGGTGCCGTGCATGCCGGGCATGCCCAGATGCTGGGGGTGCGAGTCGGGGAACGCGCCCAGCGCCATCAGCGTGGTGACCACCGGGATGCCGGTCAGCTCGGCCAGCCGGCGCAGCCCGTCGGTGGCGCCGGCCTTGAGCACGCCGCCACCGACGTACAGGATCGGCCGGCGCGCCTGGGCGATCAGCCGGGCCGCCTCGCGGATCTGCTTGCCGTGCGGGTGCAGCGTGGGCCGGTAACCGGGCAGGTCCAGCTGCGGCGGCCAGGCGAACGTGGTCTGCGCCTGCAGCACGTCCTTCGGGATGTCGACCAGGACCGGGCCGGGCCGGCCGGTGGCCGCCAGGTGGAACGCCTCGGCCAGGATCCGGGGCAGCTCCTCGGCGTTCTGCACCAGGAAGTTGTGCTTGGTGATCGGCAGGGTGATGCCCTGGATGTCCGCCTCCTGGAAGGCGTCCGTGCCGATCGCGGGCCGGGCCACCTGGCCGGTGATCGCGACGATCGGCACCGAGTCCATGTACGCGTCGGCGATCGGCGTGACCAGGTTCGTCGCGCCCGGGCCGCTGGTCGCGATGCACACGCCGACCTTGCCGGTGGCCTGCGCGTACCCGGTCGCGGCGTGCCCCGCGCCCTGCTCGTGGCGCACCAGGATGTGCCGCACCTTCGAGTCGTAGAGCGGGTCGTACGCCGGCAGGATCGCCCCGCCCGGAATGCCGAACGCAACCTCGACCCCGAGCGCCTCGAGCGACCGAACGAGAGCGCCGGCGCCGGAGGTGGGCACCGGGGAGGCTACGGCCGGCGCTGCGGTGGCCGCCGCAACGGTGGCCGGGTTGGCTCGGTGAGCGAGAGTCTCGGGAGTGGGTCTCGTCATGGCTTATCGAACCTTCTCGGGATGGTCGTACCGGTACTTGAGCAACAAAAAAGGCCCCTAGTGCTGAAAGCACGGGACCTAGCGCACTGCCTGCCTCGAAAGTCGCCGAAGATCAGGAAGTGCGCTCACATAAGTACTCGGAACGCGAAGCACATGGCCTTAAGGTTGCCCCATCTCACTCGGCGAGTCAACTGATCCCACATTTTGATCACTGACGAGTGCGCCGAACGCGGGATCCGTCGGCAGAACGGCCCTGAGCTGCTTCATTCCCGGCCCGAGGGTGACCACCTGGCTGCGCGCCGCCGCGCCCTTCGGTGGATCGTTGCGGGGGGCCGGCGCCGGCCGGGTGCCGGTGCGCAGGCCGTGCAGCTGCACCTCGAGGTGCTCGGCGGGCACGCCCCAGCCGAACAGCGAGCCCTGCCCGAGCCGGCAGCCCGCCTCCTCGACGGCGGCCCGCTGCGCCGGCGTGCTGATGCCCTCGGCCAGCACCTCCAGCCCGAGCCGGTGCCCGAGCCGCACGACGACGTCGACCAGCGGCGCGGCCGCCCCGGTACGCGATTCCGGCTCGTTCACCAGGGCATGGTCGATCTTGAGGATGTCGACCGGCAGGGTCTGCAACTGCCCGAGCGACGAATACCCGGCGCCGAAGTCGTCCAGCGCCACCCGCACGCCCGTGGCGCGCAGCGCGGCGAGCCGGCTGACCAGCTCGTCCATGTCGGTGGCCACGGCGTGCTCGGTCACCTCCAGCACCAGCCGTTGCGGCGGCACGCCGTGCTCGGCCAGCACGTCGGCGACCTGGCCGGCGTAGTCGGCGGCGTGCAGCTCCTTGGGCGAGAGGTTGACCGACACCCAGACGTCGTGCCCCTTGGCCAGCCAGTCGGCGAGCTGCGCGCAGGCCCGGGCGAGCACCCACGAGCCGATCCGGTTGATCAGACCGGACTCCTCGGCGACCGGGATGAACTCGTCGGGGCGGACCGCGCCGAGGGTCGGATGGTGCCAGCGCAGCAGGGCCTCGGCGCCGACCGGCCGCATCGAGGGCAACGCGACCACCGGCTGGAACACCAGGCGCAGCTGATCGCGGTCGATCGCGTGCCGCAGCTCGCTCTCCAGCGTGCCGCGGCGGCGCAGCAGCTCGTCGTACCGGGCCTGGTACCGCTCGACGCGGTTCTTCCCGCGCTGCTTGGCGTACCGCAGGGCCAGGTCGGCGTCGCGGATCAGCTCCCCGGTGTCGGCCACGCCCAGGCTCGCGGAGAGGAAGACCGAGCCGCCGTCGACCTCGTACGGCTCACCCAGCACCGCGAGCAGCCGGTGCGCCGTGAGCATCGCCTCGTCGGCCGTCCCGTGCATGAGCACCGCGAACTCGTCGCCGCCCAGCCGGGCGGCCACGTCGCCGTCCAGCAGGTTGCGCCGCAGCCGCTCGCCCACCTGGGCCAGCACCGCGTCGCCGGCGTCGTGCCCGCGCATGTCGTTGACCGTCTTGAAACCGTCCAGGTCGATGCCGACCAGCACCAGCGGGTCGTCCGGGCACTGACAGTCGCGCAGCGCCCGCTGCAGGCCGCGCCGGTTGGCCAGCCCGGTCAGCGCGTCGGTGTGCGCGAGCTCGCGGAAGTGCGCCTCGCTCTGCCGCAGCCGCAGCGTGTAGCGCCGGACGTCGCCGAGCGCCAGGTATTGCCGGCCGACCAGCGCGAAGCCCTCGACGGCGGCGCCGAGGAAGGCGTAGAAGCCGAACGAGCCGCCCTTGGCCAGATGGAGGCCGAGGGCGGTGACCATCGCGACCATCGGAACCACCGCGTACGCCGTGCCGCGCTCGCTCACGTCACCGACCACCTCGACCGGCTGGTCGGCCCGCTTCACCGCGTGCGCGATCAGGGACAGCCCGGCCGGCAGCAGCAGCGAGCCGCTCAGCGCCCACTGGTCGCGGGCCTGGCAGATACCGCCGGCCAGGGCGACCGTGGCCGCGGCCACCACGGTCACGCCGGTGGCCACCCGGACCGTGGTCAGCCGGGGGCGGTGCGCGTGCAGCGCCAGCACGATGGTGAGACCCAGCGAGATCACCAGCAGGCCGGCCGGGATCAGCACCGACGGGCAGGCCATCGGGGTGGCGTCGCCGAGGATGTGTACCGGCTCGGCGAGCAGCGCCCAGCCGACGAACCAGAACCCGGCGGCGATCACCAGGCCGTCGAGCAGATGGCGCACGGCGGCGCCCGGGCTCTCCGCCGCGCCCGGCAGCATGGCCGTGCCGACGAGCAGCGCGAGCGTGCCGATCGCGGCGCCGAGCGCCACCGCCGAGCCCAGGTGGACCCGGGGCGGCGGGGCGTCGCTGAGCATCGCGCTCAGCGCGCCGGCGAGTGCCGCGGCGGTGGCCACCGCGCCGCCGAGGGCGAGGATCAGATGCGCACGGCGGGCCGCGCCGGTGTGCCGGCGACCCGAATTGCCCAGCAGGGCCACCGCCGGGACGGCGAGCATCAGGCCCACAGCCCCGGCCAACTCCACGCCGGACGGTGATTGCACGGAAACACTGTGCCGGATCTCGCGCCGAATGGGGAGCCCCCATCGCATCGGCCCGCCGCAATCTCGTCCCGCGCTGTGGACGCCGCTGGCGTTCGAGGGCCGCCGCGGTGGCACTATGAGGGGATGCCTGACCTGCGCTCCCGGACCTCGACCCACGGTCGGACCATGGCCGGCGCGCGTGCCCTGTGGCGCGCTACCGGGATGACCGACGACGATTTCGGCAAGCCCATCGTGGCGATCGCCAACAGCTTCACCCAGTTCGTACCGGGGCATGTGCACCTCAAGGACCTGGGCGGCATCGTCGCCGACGCGGTGGCCGCGGCCGGCGGCGTCGGGCGCGAGTTCAACACCATCGCCGTGGACGACGGCATCGCGATGGGCCACGGCGGCATGCTCTACTCGCTGCCCAGCCGCGAGCTGATCGCCGACGCGGTGGAGTACATGGTGAACGCGCACTGCGCCGACGCCCTGGTCTGCATCTCGAACTGCGACAAGATCACCCCCGGCATGCTGATCGCCGCGCTGCGGCTCAACATCCCGACGGTGTTCGTCTCCGGCGGCCCGATGGAGGCCGGCAAGACGGTCGCCATCGAGGGCGTCGTGCACGAGAAGCTCGACCTGATCGACGCGATGAGCGCCTCGGCGAACGAGAACGTGACCGACGAGCAGCTCGGCACCATCGAGCGCTCGGCCTGCCCGACCTGCGGCTCGTGCTCCGGCATGTTCACCGCGAACTCGATGAACTGCCTGACCGAGGCGATCGGCCTGGCCCTGCCCGGCAACGGCTCGACGCTGGCCACGCACGCCTCCCGCCGCGCACTCTTCGAGCAGGCCGGCCGGCTGATCGTCGAGATCGCCAAGGACTACTACGAGAAGGACGACGAGTCGGTGCTGCCGCGCAGCATCGCGAGCCGGTCGGCGTTCGAGAACGCCGTGGCCCTCGACGTGGCGATGGGCGGCTCGACCAACACCGTGCTGCACCTGCTGGCCGCGGCCCGCGAGGCCGAGCTCGACTTCAGCGTGGCCGACATCGACGCGATCTCCCGCCGGGTGCCGTGCCTGTCCAAGGTCGCGCCCAACAGCGTGAAGTACCACATGGAGGACGTGCACCGGGCCGGCGGCATCCCCGCGCTGCTCGGCGAGCTGCACCGGGGCGATGCCCTGCGCACGGACGTCCGCTCGGTCCACTCGCCCTCGCTCGACGCCTGGCTGGGCAAGTGGGACATTCGGGGTAATTCCCCCTCGAGCGAGGCGCTGGAGCTGTTCCACGCGGCTCCCGGCGGCGTCCGCACCACCCAGCCGTTCAGCACCACCAACCGCTGGCACACGCTCGACACGGACAGCGAGAACGGCTGCATCCGGAGCGTCGGTCACGCGTACACGGTCGATGGTGGTCTGGCGATCCTGTTCGGCAACCTCGCGCCGGACGGCTGCGTGGTCAAGACGGCGGGCGTCGACGAGTCGCTGTGGAAGTTCACCGGCCCGGCCCGCGTCTTCGAGTCGCAGGACGCCGCGGTCGAGGGCATCCTCGGCAAGCAGGTGGTCGAGGGCGACGTCGTGGTGATCCGCTACGAGGGCCCGAGGGGCGGCCCCGGCATGCAGGAGATGCTCTACCCGACGAGCTTCCTGAAGGGCCGCGGCCTCGGCAAGGCGTGCGCACTGATCACCGACGGCCGCTTCTCCGGCGGCACCAGCGGCCTGTCGATCGGGCACGTCTCCCCCGAGGCGGCGTCCGGTGGCCTGATCGCCCTGGTCGAGACCGGCGACGAGATCACCATCGACATCCCGGGCCGCAGCATCACGCTCAACGTCGACGACGAGACGCTGGCCCAGCGCCGGCACGAGCAGGAGCGCCGCGCCAAGCCCTACACTCCGCTCAACCGGGAGCGTCCGGTCTCCGCGGCCCTGCGGGCCTACGCCTCGATGGCCACCAGCGCCAGCGACGGCGCGTACCGCCGCGTTCCCGACTAGCGCCTAATGGGTGGCGGTCACCGTGGTCAGTCGGTCCAGGGTGGCCGCCATCAGTTTGCCCAGATCCGGGTTGGCGGCGTCGGCGAGCCACTGCACCCAGGCGACCCGGAAGACGACGATGCCGGCCTCGGCGGCCAGGCTCGCGTCGCGCGCCGGGACGCCACGCCGGCGTAGGCCCTCGGTCAGCGCCTCGGCGATGGTCACCATCTTGATCAGCTCACGTTCGCGCAGCTCGGCGGCCGTGTCGATGACCGACTGGCGGCGCCGGGAAAACTCCGGGTCGTGGCCGAGCACCTGCGCCGCCGCGGCCAGCGCCGCCGCCACCGCGCGCATCGGCCCGTCGGCCGCCGGGGCCGCGTCGAGCGCCTCGACCATCCGGGCCAGCAGGAGCTCCGAGCCGGCGAACAGCACCTCGCGCTTGTCCGCGAAGTGCCGGAAGAACGTGCGGGCGGTCAGCCCCGCCTCCCCGGCGATGTCCGCGACCGTCGTCTGCTCGTAGCCCCGCTCGACGTACAGCCGCATCGCCGCCTCGCGGAGGCGGCCGGCCGCGTCTGGATCCCACCGTCCCACGGCATGATTCTAGTCATGTCACGTGATGACATCACCCATGCTATCGTCGGTGATGTCATCAAGTGACATCATCGGAGGTTCGACATGCGCATCTTCGTCACCGGCGCATCCGGCTGGATCGGCTCGCCCACCGTCGCCGAGCTGCTGAAGGCCGGCCACCAGGTCGTCGGCCTGGCCCGCTCGGACGCGTCCGCCGCCAAGGTGGCCGCGCTCGGCGCCGAGGTCCGCCGCGGCGACCTGGCCGACCTGGATGGCCTGCGCGCCGCCGCGGCCGACTCGGACGGCGTCATCCACCTGGGCTACAACCACGCCGACTTCTCGCCGGACGGCATGGCCGCCGCGGCCGCGCTGGACCGGGCCGCGATCGACGCGATCGGCGACACCCTGGCCGGCAGCGACCGGCCCTTGGTGATCGCCTCGGGCGTGATCGGCCTGGTCAACGACCGCCCCGGCACCGAGCACGACCGTCCCGACGCCCGGCTGCACCCCCGGATGGCCAACGCGGCGGCCACCCTCGCCCTCGCCGACCGCGGCGTGCGCTCCGCGGTGGTGCGGTTCGCGCCCACCGTGCACGGCCGGGGCGACCAGGGGTTCGTCGCCACGCTGGTGGACATCGCCCGCCGAAGCGGCGTGAGCGGCTACCCCGGCGACGGCGGCAACCGGTGGCCGGCCGTGCACGTCCTGGACGCCGCCGCTCTGCTCCGGCTGGTCGTCGAGCGGGCGACGCCCGGCTCGGTGTGGCACGCGATCGCCGAGGAGGGCGTCGGAACGAAGGAGATCGCCGAGGCGATCGGCCGGGCCACCGACCTCCCGGTGAAGCCGGTCCCGGCCGAGCACTTCGAGTGGCTGGCCATGTTCTTCGCGATGGACGTCCCGGTCACCAGCGAGATCACCCGGCAGGCCCTCGGCTGGACGCCGACCCACCCGGGCCTGCTCGAGGACCTCGACGCCGGCGCGTACGGCAGCTGAGGGGTCAGTGCCCGTGGTGGGGCACGTCGGCGTCCAGGTCGGGGCCCCCATGGGAGAGATCGATTCCCGGGCCCGCCTCGTTGGCGGTGACCTGCACCCGATCCGCCGGCACCCCGGCGGCGCGGCCCATCGCGGCGCGCACCGAGGCGATCGCCGGGTCGCTGAGGATCGCCCCGAAGTAGCGCACGGTCACCCCGGCCGGCTGGACCGTCGTGTCGTACCGGTTGAGCGTGTCGGCCAGGATGCCCTCGGCGTCCTGGCTGTCGCGCACCGACGCCGGGGTGCGACCGGCGGCCGGCACCACGGCGAACGTCAGGTCGTGCACGAGCACCGGCTGCACCACGTAGAAGGCCACGTCGGCGGGCTGGTAGTCGCGCATGAACGCATCGCCTCGGTCCAGCGGCACGCCCTCGGGCAGCACGAAGGTCATCTCCGGCACCAGGTAACGCAGCATCTGCTCGCTGAACACCGCGAACGTCGCCTCGCCGAGCGGCCCGACCTTCGACTTCAGCGCCGCCTCGGTGAGTTCGGCCCGGATGTGGGCACGGTCCGCGCCCTTCGCCGGGCGCACCGCGATCGCCGTCCGCTTGCGCACCATCGCGCCGTCGTACGTGGTGGTGGCGCGCTTGTCGCCCGCGTCGTCCCCACCGATGGCGGTCGGCGGAGACGACGCTTCCGGCCTGGCCGGCGCGTGCATCGTGACGGCCAGGACGATGGCGGCCAGCACGGCGGCGAGCACCGCGTTTCGGACCCGCATCAGGTGCCACCCGGGCAGCCGGACACGCATCAGGTGCCCGCCGGGAAGCCGGGAGCGTAGACCGGCGCCGTCTCCGGCTCGGACTCCGGCATCGGCCGGTCCGAGGAGATCGGGTCGTTCACCGTCGGGTCGCCGACCGCGAACTGGATCATCATGTCGTTGTCCTCGTGGATGAGGTTGTGGCAGTGCGTCATGTAGCGCCCGCCGGCGTTCCCGTCGCCGGTGGTGAACTGCATGAGCACGCTCACGGTCTCGTTCTCGCCGAGGTAGAAGACGTCCTTGCCGCCGGCCTCCCACGCGTGCGCCTTGCCGTTCGAGGTCGTGTTGCGGCCGATGATCTGCCCGTCGATCAGGTGGATGTGCAGCGGGTGGAACCAGCCGCCGGACTCGTTGACCAGGTCCCAGATCTCCACGTCGTACGGCTGCGGGTTGCCCAGCACCCGGGTGAAGCCGGTCTCCTCGACGTCCTCCCAGGTCTCCCCGTTGATCGTCCAGAGCCCGTTCGAGCGCTCCACGCGCACCCGGCGCCGAGCCGTGGCCATGTTCGGCGTGAGCTTGTTGACCTCGACGGCACCACGCTCCGACCACGGCTGCGGGCCGAGGTCGAGCAGGGTTGGGATCACGTACGGGTCCTTGGCGCCGGTGTCGGCGACCACCTCGAACTGCATGACCTTGCCGGTGTTGGCGTAGTCCTCGTTGTTCTTGTTGCTGAGGTTCTTCAGCTCGATCTTCTGGCCGACCTTGTACTTCCGGAAGTCGATCAGAACCTCGTACCGCTCGGCCGCGCCGTGCCGGTAGGAGGCGACCGCGGCCGGCTTGGGCGTCATGCCGGCGTCGGTGGCCACCACGTACAGCGGCTCACCCGTGCTGAGCGCGAACCGGTACGAGCGGGAGATGGAGGCCACCAGCACGCGGAACCGGTACACCCGGGGCTTGACCTTCATGGTCGGCCACGGCACGCCGTTGACCAGGATGATGTCGCCCATGAGGCCGGCGTTCGACTCGTCGTTGAAGGCGACCGAGCCGTCCGCGTTGAAGGCGATGTCGCTGACCACGAGCGGGACGTCGTACTCGCCCTGCGGGAGCTGGCCCCGCTCGTACGGGTCGCTGAGGTGGTACTGCGCGGCCAGGCCGGAGTACACGTTCTGCGCGGTGTCCCGGTGGTTGTGGTCGTGGTACCAGAGCGTGCGCGCCTGCTGCCAGTTCGGGTAGTGGTAGGTCTTGACCTGCCCGGGCTTCGTCTGGTCGTTGGCGTAACCGTCGTACTGCGGCAGCGACGCCGACCCGTGCAGGTGGGTGACGGTGGAGAAGGGCAGCCCGTTGAGCCGGTTCACGGTCAGCGAGTTGGAGATCCGCACCTCGGTCCGGGTGCCCTGGTTCACCTTGAGGGTCGGCCCCGGGAAGATCCCGTTGTAGCCGGCCACCGTGGTGGTCAGGCCCGGCACGATCGAGGCCTGGCCGACCTTCTGGGTGAGCCGGTAGCGCTGCCACGGCCCCTGGTCGTCGACGCCCTCCGCGACCGGCAGCAGCACCGGCGGCCGGCGGAACAGGTTCGCGTACGGCGTGGGGGTGTTCTTGGACGCAAGCCGGCTGGTCGTGTCCGATGCCATTACTTCACGGCCGCCGGCCACCGCGATGAGCCCACCGCCGCCCACCGCCAGTGCGCCGCGCAGCAGATTGCGCCGGCTCAACCTTCCGGACATGCGTACTCCCGTTCTCCTCAGGTTTCAGGAGCGGCAGACGCTAGGAACGACGGCTTAAGTCTGCCTGAGGAAATCCTGGGAATTGGTACAAACCCTGCGCAGATAGGGCGAGCTGTCGATGGTTCATCCGAGTTCTCCGGCGGAGGAGGAGCGGCGGTGTTGCGGGTAAGTGTGCTCGGGCAGCTGGCGGTGACCGCTGCGGACGGCACCGTGCTGCCGGCCGGCGAGCTGCCGCGGCGCGCCCGGCAGGTGCTGGCCGTGCTGGCCGCCAGGCACGGCCGGATCCAGACCAAGGACGCGCTGGCCGACGCGGTCTGGGGCACCGACCTGCCGGGCAACCACGTGAGCACGCTCGAGCACTATGTCTCGGTGATCCGCCGCCGGCTTCAGCCCGACGACCCGGCGTCCGCCTGCTTCATCGTGACGCAGGGCGGCGGTTACTTCTTCGACACCGGTCGGGCCATCCTCGACCTGGCCGAGCTCCGGCAACAGGTGCGCGATCTGGACGGCCTCCCGGGCGGCGACCCGGAGCGGGTGAAGCGACAGGAAGAGATCCTCGCGCTGGCTCGCGAGCTGCCGTTCCCCGAGGACCCGTACGCGGACTGGGCCGACTCGGCGCGGGTCGAGGTGCAGATCGCCGCGGTCGCGGCCCGGGTGGAACTGGCCACCGCGAGCCTGCCGACCGACCCCACCCGGGCGTTGCGCCTGGCCCAGGAGGCCATCGAGCTGAACCCGTTCCTCGAGCGGGCGTACCAGATGGCGATGGAGGCGGCCGCGGCGCTGGACCGGCGGGACGACGCGCTGCGGTTCTTCGAACGTTGCCGCCAGGTGCTGCACGACGAGCTGGGCGTGACGCCCTCGGACGACCTGATGCGGTTGCGCCGGCAGATGCTCGCCGACCGGCGTACGGGCGACACGCCGAAGACGGCGCACAAGCCGGCCCGGCCCTCGGTGCCCGAACGGTTCCTCGGCCGGGTCGCGGAGTTGCGCGTGCTGCTCGAACCTCAGCGACCGCGGATGGTGCACATCGTCGGCCCGTCCGGCTCCGGCAAGTCGGCATTCCTCGCCGAGCTGGCCCGGCACCTGGTCGGCCGGGTCGGCATCGGGGTCGCCGGCTCGTCGGTCGGGGTGCACCGGCTGGCCTGGCTGCACGCGGCGCTGGCCCAGCTCGGCGCCGGCCCGGAGGTGCTGGCCGTGGTGGACGCCGCCGAGGCGGAGCGCCCGCTGTGCCGCTCCGAGCTGGAGCTGATCGGCGCCGCGCTGGGCGCCCCGGCGCCCGTCGAGCCGGGGTCGCCCGGCGCGATACGGCCCGTCGTGCTGGCCGTCGACGACGCGGCCGACCTGGACGCCGCCGGCGTGGCCGAGCTGGCCTGGCTCTCCGCGAACTGCCCGGCGCTGCACCTGGTGCTGGCCTACTGCTACCCGTCGGAGATCGTCCGGCGGCCGCTGTCCGGGCTGGGCACGCCGGTGGTGCTGCGCCTGGAGCCACTGACCGCCGAGGAGTTGGCCCCGCTCGGCGACGACACGCTGCTGGAGCGTACCGGCGGCATTCCGGCCCTGGTCGCGGCCGCGGCCCGGCCCCGGGAGATCGCGCTCGGCGTGGCGATGCAGACCGCCCGGGCGCGCACCCGGTGGATGTCCGATCCGGCCTGGGAGATCCTGCGACTCTGCGCGGTCCTCGGCGACCTGTCCGCCGCCGACCTGGTCCGCCTCACCGACTACCCGGCCGGCGAGGTGCTGGCCACGATCGACGGCCTCGTGCACGCGCGCCTGCTCGGCGAGCGCGACGACGGACTGGCCGGCCACCGCGCCACGTTGATCCGTGACGCCGTGGCCGGCCAGGTCTCCGGCGCTTCCGCCCGCTACCTGCGGGAGCTGCGGGCTAGTTGGTGACCGTCACCGGCTGGGCGAGCAGTCGGCCGCCGGTCGTGGTGACCAGGCTGATGGTGGTGCTCCCGCTCAGGGCCGGGCCGTTGACCCGGATGCTGAACGCGCCGGTCGCGTCCACCGCGACCGGAGTGCCGATCACCCGGCCGGTCAGCGTGGAGCCGAGCACCGCCGTCACCATCTGGCCGGCGACCAGCGTGTCGGTGCCGCTGATCCGCCACTCATCCTTGTCGGTGCGGAAGCGCACGGACAGGTTGGTCAGCTGGTCGGCTGTCGGCCGGACTGTGGTGCGCACCACGTCGGAGCCGGCCGAGTTGCGCACGGTCAGCTCCAGCACGACCGGGTCGTTGTTGTAGAGGTAGCCGGCGTTCGGGCCCGGCGCGGCCGGCAGGGCCTGGGCCGGGTAGGTGAAGGACGGCTTCGCGGTGGTCGTGCTCGAGAGCGTCACCTGCGGTCCGGAGACCTGGCGCCAGGCGTACGACTCGACGCCGGTGGAGCCGCTGCCGTCGACCGTCACCGAGCGCCCGCGCGTCACGGTCTGGTCGGCGCCGACGATCGCCTTGGGCGCGGCGACCTGGTCGGCAACGGTGAAGGTCACCGTGGCCTTCGCGCCGGCGCCGCCGGGACCGGCCACGTCCAGGGTGAACGTGTAGTCGCCGGCCTTGGCCGGGGTGAACGTCGCGGTGCGCTCGGTGGCACCGGTCAGCGTGACGGACGGGCCGCCCGTCTGGGTCCAGGAGTACGCGTCGATCTCACCGACCGAGCCCGAGCCGTCGAGCCGGACGGTCTGCCCGACGACGGCCAGGGAGTCGAGCGTCGCGGCGGCGACCGGCGCGGCGGGCAGGAAGACGCCGCCCGTGCCGATCAGCGGGACGGTGGTGGAGCCGCCGGCGGCCGAGGTGACCGTGACGGCGGGCGGCGGCGCGAGCACGCCGGTGAACGGCGACCCGGTGATCGGGCCGAAGCCGGTGACCGAGAGGGCCGGGCCGGTGCGGTCGCTGGAGGACGCCTTCACGGTGAGCGTGCCGGCGTCCGCGTCGTACCCGAGCTCCTCGATCCGCACCACGTCGACCACGGTCTTGATCTTCTTGGCGACCGGCCGGTCGCCGGTGTTCGACACCTCGATCTTCGTGCCCGGCGGGACCGGGCCGGTGATCGGGAAACGGCCGTAGTAGCGGCCGTTGCCGCCGCCGCGCAGCCGGGTGGTGCGGAAGCCGAGCGCCGGGTTGCCGGTCACCTCGATCGCCTGGCCGGGCTCGCTGGTGGCGAAGACCTCGAGCGTGCCGTGCTGGCCGTCGGTCGAGTAGGTGGCCTGATCGACGTCGACGCCCGCGTTCGTGGCGTACCGGCCCTGGATGCTGAACAGGTCGGTGTACCCGACCTGCGCCAGCACCGCGCCGGAGGCCGGGTCGAGGCGCTCGATGCGGACGAAGTTGGTGTTGTAGGGCGAACCCACCACCTTGTGGTTGACGCCCGGGTCGCCCACGTAACCGGCCGGCGCCGCCGGGGCCACGCTCGGATCCCACTTCAGGAACGGCCCGACCCGGCCGGCCAGGGCCTGCCCGAAGGCGCCGGCCGCCGCGCCGGTGTCCTCGGTCATGTTGACGCCTTTGTCGGTCGCCACGATGTCGTCGACGCCGTACGGATGGGTGATCCGGTAGCGCTCACCGGCCGGCGCGTCGAACCGGATCCGCACCCGGCCGAAGACCATCTGGTCGCCGTCCACCACCCGGTCGGCGGCGAACGCGCCCTCCAGGTTGAGCCCGATGACCGCCCGGGCGCCCGACGTCAGGGTCAGGTCGGCGCCGTCCAGCTGGTAGAAGGACTCACCGGGGAAGTTGTCCGGGAACGAAATCGGCTGCGTGGGGTCCGGCACCTCGTCGGCCAGCGCCGGGCACAGCGGGTCGTCCATCGTCGTGCAGAGCTCCAGGCGCACGTCGTTGCTGTCCCGGTACCAGGTGGGGAAGCCGTGCTCAGCGATCGGACCCACCTGCGTCAGCTTGCCGCTCCGCGGCCCGCCGGGCGAAACCGGGATGGCCATCGCCACCCCCGCCAGCGACGACCCCACGGCGGTCGCCGCCACCACAGCAAAGGCCAATCGGCCCAGCTTCTTGCTCATCGATTAACCACTCCCCGGTCAAAGATCGGAACCGCGACCCTGACGGCTGGGGCTGAGGTCTCGCTGAGGACCGGCTGAAACCTCGTGGCCCGACGCATCGTTGCGAGTAGGTGGGATCTTCCGAGTCATCGCCTCTCCGCCACCGTCAGATCCTCCAGGTGCTCTCCGGACTGATGCTCGGCATGTTCCTCGCCGCGCTCGATCAGACGATCGTGGCGGCGGCGATCCGGACCATCGGCGACGATCTGCACGGGCTGTCGGTGCAGGCCTGGGTCACCACGGCCTACCTGATCACGGCGACCATCTCGACGCCGCTGTACGGCAAGCTGTCCGACATCTACGGCCGCAAGCGGTTCTTCCTGGCCGCCATCACGATCTTCGTGCTCGGCTCGGCGGCCTGCTCCTTCGCCACCTCGATGTACCTGCTCGCCGCCTGCCGGGCGATCCAAGGGCTGGGCGCGGGCGGGCTGTTCTCGCTGGCGCTGGCGATCATCGCGGACATCGTGCCGGTCCGGGACCGCCCGCGCTACCAGGGCTACTTCCTGGCCGTCTTCGGCATGTCGAGCGTGCTCGGCCCGGTGATCGGCGGCTTCCTCGCCGGCGCCGACCAGATCCTCGGCATCGCCGGGTGGCGATGGGTGTTCCTGGTCAATGTGCCGGTCGGCATCGTCGCGCTGCTGGTGGTCGCCCGGGTGCTGCACCTGCCGCACGTCCGGCGCGACCACCGGATCGACTGGTGGGGCGCGGTCACCCTCTGCCTCTGCCTGGTGCCACTGCTCGTCGTCGCCGAGCAGGGCCGGGTCTGGGGCTGGACCGACGGACGCTCGCTCATCTGCTTCGCGGTCGGCGTCTTCGGCCTGGTGATGTTCCTGCTCACCGAGGCGGTGATGGGTGAGGAGGCGCTGATCCCGCTGCGCTTCTTCGGCAACCCGACGTTCGCGCTGACCTCGGCCGGCGGCTTCGTGATCGGAATGGGCATGTTCGGCGGGCTCGCCCTGCTGCCGCTGTACCTGCAGATCGTGCGCGGGGCGACGCCCACCGAATCCGGCCTGCAACTGCTGCCGTTGACCGCCGGCATCGTGGTGGGCTCGCTCATCTCCGGCCGGCTGATCGCGCGGACCGGCAAGTACAAGTCGTACCCGGTTTCCGGGTCCCTGTTGATGATCTCGGGGTTGCTGTTGCTCGGCGAGATCGGGGTCGACACACCTTTCTGGCGTACGGGATTGTTCATGGCGGTTTTCGGTCTCGGGTTGGGTTTCGTGCTCCAGCCGATCACGCTGGCCGTCCAGAACGCGATGGCGCCGTCGGAGATCGGGGTGGCGACCAGCTCGGCGACGTTCTTCCGGCAGATGGGCGCCACCGCCGGGACCGCGGTCTTCCTGTCGATCCTGTTCGGCACGGTGGGCGACCGGATCGGGGACGCGTTCCGCGCGGCGAGGGTGCTCGCCGACCCCGCGGTGACCGGCAACCCGGCGAACCGGCCGCTGCTGGCGGCCTTGCAGGGCGGTGGGGTGTCCGGCAGGTCGCTGGACGACACGTCATTCCTCGATCGGGTGTCGCCGGCGCTGGCCCGGCCGTTCCAGAGCGGGTTCTCCGACGCGATGGACCAAATCTTCCTGCTCGCGGCGCTGCTGCTGGTCGTGGCGTTCGTGCTGTTCATGCTGCTGCCGCAGGTACCGCTGCGGGCGCAGTCGGGGATTGCGGCGCGCGCCGCCGCTGCACCCACCGTCCCGGCGCACGCCGAGCCGGCCCTGTTCGCCGCGGCGGCCGGCGCCACGCCCGAGCCGCAGTTCGCTTCCGCGGCCACGTCAGGAAGGACGACCCCAGTGTCCGAAGAGGAACGACGCGGAGCCGGGGCGGCCGACCGGCCGGACGGGCCGACGGTGAGCGGCCGCGGCGCGGAGACGATGGCCGGCGGGCGGGCCTCCGCCTCCGGGCCGGCGCCGAGCGGGCCGGGCGCGGGACCGTATGCCGGCGGGCGAGGTGTGGGGCCGGTGGTCAGCGGGCGGGTGGATGGGCCGGACGGGCTGCCGCTGTTCGGCGCGACGGTGACGGTCGCCGAGTTCGCCGGCGGGGAGGTCGCGCACACCGCGACCGGGCCGGACGGCGAGTTCCGGCTGCCGCTGCCGACCGGCGGGGCGTTCCTGCTGATCTGCGTCGCCGATGACCACCAGCCGGCCGCGGTGCTGGTGAACGCCGGAGTGGGCGAGGTGCGCCGGGTGCTCGCGCTGGCCGGCGCCGGCCGGATCGAGGGCCGGATCACCGACCGGCAGTCCCGGCCGCTCGCCGGCGCCTCGGTGACCCTCACCGACCTCGGCGGCACGGTGGTGGCCACCGCGACCACCGACGCCGACGGCCGCTACCGGCTCTCCGGGCTCGATCAGGCCGACTACATGCTGACCGCGACCGCCGAGCATGCCCGCCCGGCCACCCGGATCATCTCGGCGGGCCGCTCCCGCCAGGCCGACCTGATGCTGGCCGTCGGCACGACGCTGACCGGCCGGGTCCGCGCGGCCATCTCCGGCCGCCCGGTGCCGGAGGCGTCGGTGGTGGCGGTCGACGCGGCCGGCGAGGTGGCCGGCTCCACCACCACCGACCGCGACGGCCGGTACGAGCTGCGCGACCTGCCGCCGGGCACCTACACGGTCGTGGCGAGCGGATACGCGCCGGTGGCCAGCCGAGTGGAGCTGAGCGGCGAACACGCGGACCACGACATCGTGCTCGGCGCGCCCCACGCCTACGCCACCGCCGATTCCGCCCAGGACGCGCAGCCCGTGGCTCGCGGGTGACAACTCATCGGGCGAGCGCGTCGTCGGCCCAGGCCGTTCCGTCGGTACCGAGGTGCGAATAGGACCGGGCGATCGACTCGGCGAAGATGACCAGCAGCCCGTCCGGAAAGTAGCTGGGCCGCGCGTCGCCGTCGAGCTCGCCCAGCGCGATCACCACGCTCCCACCCGTGCCGACGTCGAGCCGCACCGACCAGAGGCTTTCGGGGCAGCCCTCCTCGCTCGTCTGCCAGCCGAGCGACACCGACCGGATGGGCTGCCCGAGAAGCGGACGCCAGTGCGGCGTCTGACCGACGTCAACGTTGATCACTCCCTTGGTCGACGACATCTGGTCGGCGGCACTGACTGAGATCCCCTCGACCAGGTCGTCCCGGTCCCAGGTCAGACCGACGCCGCCCGTCGAGAGACGCAGCACAACGTCGAGGTCCACCTCGTGGCACAGCCCGTCGGGCACGCCGGTCAGTCCGCCGTGTTCGGTCTGCCGATACACGACGGTCTCCAGCGAGCGCCCCACCAGGGCCTCCCTGAGGGAAACCGCCTGCTTGTGATCGGACCGCAGGACCGGCATGTCAAGAATCACCCGTTATACGGTCCGATGTCGTTGACGCAGCGAAGAACCGGGCGGGAGACGAGTGCCTCCGGGTCGAGCGACCGTTCCGTGTGGACGGTGAAAGTCACCGTGTCGCCGGGGAGCAGGGTCACGCCGGCCTGGTCGGGCTCGGCGACGGGGTCCAGGCGGTCGGGGAAGAGCGTGAGCGACCGCAGGATCGTGCCGGCCGTGACGGTGACCTTGGTGGTCGGGCCGTCGGTCGCCACCTCGGTGGCGAAGGCGGGGGCCGGCCAGGCGATGTCCTTGTCCGGGACGAAGAACCACCAGGCGCGGCCGGCGCCGGAGTCGGCGACGATCAGCTCGGCCGCCGGGTCGCCGGGAGTGGTGACCTCGGCCGGGAGCGGCACGGTCGTCGCGGATGCCGGGGCGACCGTGGCGTCGACGACCACCCGGGCAAGAACGTCGCCGGCCAGGTTGCGGCGGGTCACGGTGGCCCGCAACGGCCACGGCTCGAGGCCGTCGTTGACCGCGACCAGGGCGGGGGCGCCCTCGGGCGAGAAGACCGCGCCGCGCACGACCTCGGGCGGGCCGCCGGGGGTCAGGGGCTCGCCGGTGCGGGGCTGCAAGGTGAGCAGACGGTCGGCGTAGGCGTCGCGCATCGCGTACCAGAGGGGCTTCTTGCGGCCGTAGCCGTCGACCGCGGCCCATGAGGTGACCGGCCAGCAGTCGTTGAGCTGCCACATGATGGTGCCCATGCAGAGCGGGCGCAGCGACCGGAAGTGCTCGATGCCGAACGCGACCGCGCGCGCCTGGTTGAGCTGCGTCAGGTAGTGCCAGTCGTCGAAATCGCCCGGCGCGGGCAGGTGGTTGGCCAGGCCGCGCTCGAGCTTCCGGTCACCGCCGATGGCCTTCTGATGGTGCGCCATGCCGGGCGAGTCGGGGGCGAGCGGGTGGTCGGCGAGTGCCCGTTTCAGGGTCGAGTAGGCCGGCGGGCCCTGGAAGCCGAACTCGGACACGAAACGGGGACGGTAGGCGGCGTACTTGGTGTAGTCGTCGGTGTTCCACACGTCCCAGATGTGCGTGGTGCCGTACCCGGGGTCGTTCGGGTGGCGGTCCGGCGTGCCGGAGTACGGGCTGCCCGGCCAGTACGGGCGGGTCGGGTCGAGCTCGGCCACGATCCGGGGCAGCAGCTCGTAGTAGTAGGTGGCGCCCCACGAGCGGCCGGCGAGCGGCTGCTTCCAATTCCAGTCCTCGTGGCCCCACAGGTTCTCGTTGTTGCCGGTCCACACCGCGAGGCTGGGATGCGAGCTGAGCCGCAGCACGTTCTCCCGGGCCTCGGCCTCGATCTCGGCGGCGAACGGCTCCTCCTCCGGGTAGGCCGCGCAGGCGAAGGCGAAGTCCTGCCCGACCAGGAAGCCCAGCTCGTCGGCGAGGTCGTAGAAGTCCTCGGACTCGTACCGGCCGCCGCCCCAGACCCGCAGGTAGTTGACGTTGGCGTCGGCGGCCTGGCGGAACCGCTGGGCCAGGCGGTCGCGGGTGATCCGGTCGGCGAAGACATCGTCGGGGATCCAGTTGACGCCGCGGACGAAGACCGGGACGTCGTTGACCACCACCGTGTACGCGTCGCCGGCGGTGTCGACGCGTACCGTGCGGAAGCCGATCCTCCGGTGCCACGAGTCGAGGGTCGAACCGTCCGACGCGGACACGGTCACGTCCAGGTCGTAGAGCGCGGGCCGGCCGTAACCGCGGGGCCACCACAGTTCCGGCTCGTCGATCGTGAGGATCAGCAGCGCCTCGATGCCGTCGACAGTGGCGGTGGCGCGGCGGCCGGCCATCGAGGCGGTGATGGTCACCGGCTCGTCGGCCGCCCGCTCGAGCCGCACTCGCACCTCGACCCGGCCCGTGCCGGCACCGACCGTGACCTGGGGGCGAACCTCGGCGAGCCGCGCCACCGACCAGCCGTGCAGGCCGATCGGCTGCCAGATGCCGGCCGTCACCAGGGTCGGTCCCCAGTCCCAGCCGAAGTTGCACGCCTGCTTACGGATGAAGTTGAAGGGTTCCCCGTACGCGTTCGGCCGCGCCCCCAGCCGGCGTTGCTGCTCCTCGGCGTACGCGTAGGGGCTGTTGAATTTGATCTTCAGGGAGTTGTCGCCCGCGCGCAGCAGCGACCGCACATCGAAGCGGTAGCCGCGGTGCATGTTGGCGGTCTGCCCGACCTGCTCACCGTTCAGCTCGATCTCGGCGATCGTGTCGAGGCCTGCGCAGACGAGGTCAACTCGACGCGAGGCCGAGCCGTCCAGAAAGCGGCCGGCGGTGAAGGTGGTCGAATACACCCAGTCCGTGCGCCCGATCCAGGACTGCTTCGTCTCGTTCTCGTCGAGGTACGGGTCCTCGATGCGACCGGCCGCGAGCAGGTCGGTGTGCACGCAGCCGGGGACGCGGGCCGGCAAGCCGGCCACGTCGCCCCCGGTGAGGGTCCAGCCTTCATGCAACGGTTCGTACGAGGTCACGACTCTCCCCATCACCATCAGCTCTTTACGGCGCCTTCCATAATTCCCCGTACGATCTGCCGGCCGCCGATCAGCAGCAGGACGATCAGGGGAACGGTAGCGGCGAAGGCACCCGCCAGCACCCGGCGATAGATCACGTAGTTGCCGCTCGCCAGATCGCTGAGCGCGACCATCGAGGTGGGAAAGTCGGTGCCGTTCAGCGTGATCAGCGGCCATTGGAAGTCGTTCCAGGCCATCACGAACGTGAGCAGGCCGAGGACGGCGAGCGCCGGGCGGATCGCCGGCAGCACGATGCTCCAGTAGACCCGCATGGTCATCGCGCCGTCGATCCGCGCCGACTCGACCAGCTCGTCCGGCACCGCGTGCCCGATGAACTGTCGCATGTAGAACACCCCGAACGCGCTGACCAGGCCGGGCGCGATGACCGCGAGCAGGGTGCCGTTCCACTGGAGCTTGCCCATCAGGATGTACAGGGCGACCACGCCGAGCTGGTTGGGCACGGTGAGGGTCAGGATCACCACGAACATCAGCGCGTTGCGGGCCGGGAACTTCAGCTTCGCGAAGGCGAACCCGGCCAGCGAGCAGAAGAACAGCGTGGACAGGGTGATCACGCTCGAGACGATCACGCTGTTGATCAGCGAGGCCGTGAAGTAGACCTCCTGCATCGTGAAGACCTCGTGCAGGTTCTCGAAGAGCCGGCCGCCCGGGACGACCGAGGGCGGGATCTGCGAGACGGCCTCGTCGGTGCTCGTCGCGATGACGAACATCCAGTAGACCGGGAAGGCCGAGAAGATCAAGACCAGGGAGAGGCCGAGGTACGTCTTCCAGTTGCCGCGGGTGTCCTGCGGCGCCCGGTTCACGAGCGTGGTCACCGGTCCCCTCCGATGCGCTTGGTCAGGCTGGCGTTGATGCCGGCGACGATCAGGATGATCAGGAACAGCGCCCAGCTCATCGCGGCCGCGTACCCGAGGTCGAGGTCCTTCCAACCGACCTTGTAGATCAGCTGGGCGATGGTCTGGAACTGGTGCGCCGAACCGCCGGACGCGGACTGGGGGTTCTCGTCGAACATCATCGGCTCGTTGAACAGTTGCAGGCCGCCGATGGTCGACAGGATCACGGTGAACACCACGACCGGCTGGATCATCGGCACGGTGATCCGCCAGAGCTGGCGCCACGGGCCGGCGCCATCGACGGCCGCCGCCTCGTACACGTCCTTGGGGATGGCCTGCATCGCGGAGAGGTAGAGCAGGGCGTTGTAGCCGATCCACTTCCAGTTGACCATAGTTGCGATGGCGATCCAGCTGCTCCACTTCTCGGCCCGCCAGTCGAGCGGCTGCTCCTGCCCGTAGCCAACAAGCGAGAGGAACCAGTTCGCCATGCCGTTGTCGCGGGAGAAGAACACCGCGAACACCAGCGTCGAGGCGACCACCGGGGTCAGGTACGGCAACAGGATGCCGATCCGCCACCAGGTCTGCGCCCGCAGCTTACGGTTGAGCAGGTTGGCGATCATCAGCGCGATCAGCAGCTGTGGCACGGTCGACAGAATGAAGATGCCGAACGTGTTGCCGAGCGCGTTCCAGAAGTCGGAGTCGGTGAGCAGCTTCGTGTAATTGGCGAAGCCGGCCCAGCCGTCCTTGTCCGGTTCGTCGAGCCGCCAGGTGCGCAGCGACACGACCGCGTTGTACACGATCGGGAAGAGGCCGAAGATCGCGAACAGGACGAAGAACGGCGCGATGAAGATGTACGGGATGGTCTTCGTGTCGAAGCGGTAGAGCCAGATCTTGAACTTGCTGTGCTGGGCCGGCGGCGCCGCGTGCTGCGGCGGCGGCCTGAGCTGGGTGAGGGACACAGCCACTCCTAAGTGAGTCGGCGGGGCGGCATGCGCCGCCCCGCCTCAAGGACTTCTTCAGATCAGGAGTTGGCGGCCTTCTCGGCTTCCTTGACGGCTACCGCCCAGGCCTCGCTCGACTTGAGCTTGCCCTGCTGGACCTGGGTGATCACGTTCTCCACCGCAACCCGGGTGGGGCCGGCCTTCTTACCCAGGTACTGCGGCTTCAGGCTCTCCGCGGTGGCCGCGAAGATCTGGCCGGTCGGAGCGTTGCTCATGAACTCCTTCTTGTAGTCGAGCACGGCCGGGTCCTTGTAGAGCGCCGGCTGCGAGGGCAGGTTGCCGACCGTCTTGAAGACCTCGATCTGCTGCTCCGGGGCGACCATCCACTTCACGAAGTCGGCCGCGGCGTCGATGTTCTTGCCCTGCGCGGGGATCGTCCACCACGAGCCGCCCCAGTTGCCGCCGCCGCCGGGGATCGAGGCGATGTCCCACTTGCCCTTCTGGTCGGGCGCCGTGTCCTGGATGTGGCCGATCATCCACGCCGGGCAGGCCAGGACCGCGAACTGGTCCTTCTTGAAGCCCTGGTCCCAGTTGGGCTGGAAGCTGGCGAGGTTGGCGGAGAGGCCGGCGTCGATCGCCTTCATGCTGACGTCGAACGCGACCTTCGGGCCGCCGTCCATCTGCAGCTTCTCGCTGGTGTCGTAGAAGCCGACCGGCTGCTGGGCGAGCACCGGGTTGAACATGTTGGTGCCGGAGTCGACGAACTTCTTGTGGGTCTTGGCCACGTACTGCTTGCCGACGTTGATGAAGGAGTCCCAGTCCGGCCAGAGCTTGCTGACCGCGTCCCGGTCGGTGGGCAGGCCGGCCGCCTTGAACAGGTCGGAGCGGTAGCACATGGCCAGACCGCCGACGTCGGTGCCGAGGCCGATCTGCTTGCCGTCCGTCGACATGGACGCCTGCCACTTCCACGGCAGGTACTTCGACTGGTAGTCGGCGCCGCCCTTGTCCATGAGGTTGACGAACTTGTCCGCCTGGCTGCGGAACTGGACGATGAAGCCCTCGTCGATGGCCGAGATGTCCGGGGCGCCGGTGCCGGCCACCAGCTTCTTCTGCAGGTCCTCGTGCTGGGCGTTGTACTCGCCGGAGTTCAACACGATCTTGACGTTCGGGTGGGCCGCCTCGTACTCGGCCTTGAGCTTGTCCAGGCCCATGTCGCCCCAGAACGCGACCTTGAGCGTGATCGTGCCGTTGCCGCCCTTGTCACCGCCCTCGAGGCTCTGCCCACTACAGCCGGTGAGGGCCAGTGCTGCCGCGACACCGGCCGCAGCCGTCGCTTTGCCAAGCCGTTTCATTGCGCCTCCATGCGGAGAGAATTTACTGAACCGGGTAAGTTGTGGTGACGCTAAGCCCCGCCCCGATGACTGTCAATAGCGTGTTACCAGCTTGATTTCCCGCCGTTGTCAGTGACGAATAAGCGGGCTGAACCGGACTTTTGCCTCAGTGGGGTTTACAAATGGGGCTGTGTCTGGCAACACTTAACCGTTCAAGCCTGGGCCGCGACGCTTGGCCATCTCGTCGCGCCGGGCCGTGAGAGCGCTCTACCGCAACTGATCCCGGTAAGCTTCAGCCGGAAACTAGAGGGAGACCGAGTGAAGCGGCCCACGATCGCCGACATCGCGCGGCGGGCGGGCGTGTCCAAGGGCGCCGTCTCGTACGCGCTCAATGGACAGCCCGGAGTCTCCGAGGCGACCCGGCAGCGCATCGTTGCCATCGCGCAGGAGATCGGGTTCAACCCGAACAGCGCTGCCCGGGCGCTGTCCGGCGCCAGCGCGCGCGCCGTCGGCCTCACCCTGTGCCGGCCCGCGCGCATCCTCGGCATCGAGCCCTGGTTCATGGGGCTGATCAGCGGTTTCGAGGCCGAGCTGTCCGCCCGGTCGTACGCGCTGACCCTGCAGGTGGTGGGCACGCCCGAGCTCGAGGTCGAGGTCTACCGGCGGTGGTGGGGCGAGCGCCGGATCGACGGCGTGATCGTCACCGACCTGCGGGAGAACGACATCCGCATCCCGGTGCTCCAGCAACTCCAACTGCCGGCCGTGGTCATCGGCGGTCCCGGCGAGACCGGCACGATCGCGCAGATCTGGTCGGACGACGCCGGAGCGATCACCGAGGCGGTGCGCTACCTGGTCGCGCTCGGCCACCGGCGGATCGCCCGGGTCAGCGGCCTGCCCGGCCTGCTGCACACCCAGACGCGCACCCGGGCGTTCAACGACATCTGCTCGTCGCTCGGGCTCGAGGCGATCACCGTGCCGTCCGACTACACCGGCGAGGAGGGCAGCCGCGCCACCCGGCGACTGCTGATCGACTCGGACCGGCCCACCGCGATCATCTACGACAACGACGTGATGGCGGTGGCCGGGCTCGCCGTGGCGCAGGAGATGGGGCTCGCGGTGCCGGGCGATCTGTCCATCGTGGCCTGGGACGACTCGCCGCTGTGCAGCCTCGTGCACCCGCCGCTGACCGCGCTGACCCGAGACATCGCAGAGTACGGCGCGCACGCGGCCCGGGAGCTGCTGGCCTCGATCGACGGCAAGCAGGTCGGCAACGTGGAGGCCGGCACCGCCCACCTCACGCCGCGCGGGAGCACCGCACCGCCTCGTTAGGCCTCGCCAAACAGACCTCGATTCCGCTCGGCTCACGCCCGGCGGCTCCCCGGCCCACGCCCGGCGACTCCCCGGCCCACGCCCGGCGGCTCTCCGGCTTACGTCCGGTGACTCTCCAAATAGGCCTCGATGCGCTCGGCCGGGGCCGGTCGGCCCAGCTCGAATCCCTGCCCATAGAGACATCCCGCCTTCGCCGCGCGGACGATCTGCTCCGGCGTCTCCAGCCCCTTCGCCACGATTTCGAGACCCAGTCGGCGGCCCAGGCTCACCACCACGTCGAGCACCGCCGGGCCGGCACCTGGCGCCGCCTCGGACGACGTGTTGACCAGCGAGGCGTCCAGTTTGAGCATGTCGACCGGGAGCCGCCGCAGGTGGGACAGCGACGCCTGACCCGCGCCGAAGTCGTCGAGCGCGGCCCGCACCCCCAGCTTGCGCAGGCCGGCCAGGGACGCCACGATCGCCGGCACGTCCTCGGCGATCCAGTCCTCGGCGACCTCGACCACCAGGCGCTCGGGCGGCAGATGATAGCGATTCAGCGTCGCTGCCACCTGGTCGGGAAAGCGGGCGGTGAGCAGCTCGCGCGGAGACACGTTGACCGACAGCCAGAACGACGTGTCGCCGGTCGACCAGGCCGTCAGGTGCTTGCAGGCGGCGTCCAGCACCCACTCGTCCAGCTCGGCCGCGATGCCCACGGCCCGGGCGATCGGCAGCAGCTCGCCCGGCAGGATCGTGCCCAGCTCGGGGTGGCGCCAGCGCAGCAGTGCCTCCACCCCGACCGGCAGGTTGTCCCGCAGGTCGGCCACCGGCTGGAAGACCAGGTCGAGCTCGCCGCGCGCGGCCGCGCCGAGCAGCTGCTGCTCCAGCTCCATCCGGCGGTTGAGCTTCATCTCGACGTCCGGGTCGTACCACTCGACCCGGTCGAGGCCCAGCTGCCGGGCACGCTTGCGGGCCAGGTCGGCGTGCCGCAGCACCTCGTCCGAGCTGCTGCCGCCGGCCAGCTCGGCCAGGCCGATGCTGGTGTGCAGCTCGACCAGTGAACCGGGCAGCTCGAGCGGCTCGGCCAGCACCGCGGCGATCCGGGTGGCCAGCGCGTAGGCCAGCACCGCGCCGTCGGTGGTGAGCACCGCGAACTCGTCGCCGCCCAGCCGGGCCGGGACATCGTCGGCCCCCAGCAGCATCTTGATCCGGCGGCCCACCTCGGTCAGCACCGCGTCGCCGGTCTCCCGCCCGCGGCTGTCGTTGATCTCGGCGAGGCCGTGCAGGTCGATCACCAGCAGGCTGCCCGGCCGGCCGGGTCGCCGGCGGTGGGCCAGCAGGTCACGCATCAGCGTCCGGCGGTTGGCCAGCCCGGTCAGCTGATCGGTGGAGGACAGCTTGTGCAGCGCCCGCTCGAGGTGTTTGCGCTCGCCCACGTCGCGCACGTGCACCACCAGGGCGGCCACCTCGGGCACCGCGCGCTGGTCGGAGATCGTCGACTCGGTGTCCCGCCAGAGCTCGGCGCCGTCCCGCAGGCGGGCGTTGACCAGGGCGGGCGGGCCGTCGGCGTGCTCGCCCGCGACCACCGAGTCGATCACCGCCTGGGCGTCGGCGACGTCGCCGGGGTGGATCAGGTCACGGAAGGCGCGGCCGACCACCTCATCGTCGGTGAGACCGAACAGCCGGGACGCGGCCGGCGACTGCCAGGTGATCCGCTGCTGCTGGTCGAGCACCAGGGTGAGGTCGGTGGCGCCGGCCACCAGCGAGCGGAAGTGTGCCTCGGCGGTCTGCAACTGGCCGGCGTACCGCCGGATGTCCCGCACCACCAGCAGCTCACGCACCGCCAGCACGGCGACCATGCCGACGCCGAGGAGGATGGCGAGCGTGTCGAAGGTGCGGGCGGTGAGCAGGTGCCACAGCGCGGCGAACACGCCGACCGCGGCCGGCGCGGCCAGCAGCGGATAGCTGGCCAGCACCTGGTCGGGGTTGCGGGGCTCGAGTGGAGGCGGGGCCAGGTGCCGGCGGGCGCCGCCGTCGGCTGAGGCTGCCAGCCCGGCCACGATCGGCAGGCCCAGCAGCGGCAGCGCGATGCCGCCGCGGCCCAGCACGACCATCGTGGCGATGATGCCGAGGGCCGCCATGACCGCGATCGCGCCAGCGCCGCAGCGCACCGCGGGACCGCCGTGCGGGCGGCTGCGCAGGACCGCGACCACGGTGATCGCGATGGCGAGGGCGCCGAGCATGATGACCGGCAGGGTGGCGACCTGCTGGTGCTTGACCGGGGGGATCAGGTAGCCGGCGAAGGCAAGGCTGAGACCCAGCCCGGCGCCGTCGAAGGCGCGACGGGTGCGGATCACCCAGGTGGTCGCCCCGCCGGGGAGGAACAGCACGCCGACCGCGTAGAGGGCCGCCGCCACCGCATACCCACCGGTCGCCCAGACCCCGGCCCGCGGCGGGGCCGCCAGCGGCACCACCGCGGTGAGGGCGGTGGCCAGCGAGGCCAGGCCGACGAACCCGGCGCCCTTGCAGGCGACGAACGTACCCTCGGCGTGATGGATCTGGAGGGCCGCCCGGACCAGGTGGGAGCACGCCCAGAGCCCGGCGCCGCCGACGCCGATGGCCAGCGCGACCGCGGGCGGGGTCAGGCCGGCCGCGCCCGCGAGCAGCACGATCACTGCGGCGGCGGGCACAGCGACGAACGTCACCCGGTCGGTGGGCCGGGAGTGCACGGGGGGTTGCACTGCCACGTCGACGGATCCTCTGCGGTGCCGGTCGGACAAGGGGTAGGGCCAGTAGGGATCAACGAACGTCCCTAGAACAGGTTACGGCCGGACGCGATCCGGATGCATCCGCAGATCGTCGCCTGTGGACAAACGTGGCCGCGTCCGGCCCGCCGAGGCCGGGTGGGAGAATGCTCCGGTGCGAAGAAAGCCCCTGCTCCGCGTCCGCAAGACCGGCGCGCTCCTGGTCGCCGCCGTGATCGGCTTCGTCTGCGCGCTGCCGTTCGCCGGGGCCCGGTGGGAGCTGACCCCCATCCTGCTCGTCCCGCTCGCGATCTTCGTGTGGGCCTGGCGCGCCGGCACCGACGTCTACGCGGACGAGCTGCGGGTGAAGGCGCTGTTCGGCAGCACCCGGGTGCCGTGGTCGCGGATCACCGAGCTGGCCCCCGACCCGCGCGGCCGCGTCTCGGCCCTGCTTGACAACGGCAACGTGATCCGGCTGACCGCCGTCACGCAGGGTAATCTCCCGCGCGTGCTGGCCGCCGGGCAGCAAGAGATCCGCCACCCCGACTGATCGGACGGGGCTTTCCAGGCAGCGCCGCTACCCTGGGGTGCGTCGAAGTCGAGGAGGTCGCGTGATCTTGCGTTCCCGCCGGGTCCGGGCAGGCGTGGCGCTCGCCGCCGTGGCGGCGCTGACCGCGGCCTGCAGCTTCGGCCCGCCCGACCCCGATGAGCAGGGCACCTCGCCCAACCTCCCGACCCCCTCGGCGGCCGAGTCGGCAAGCGCCGCGCCTGGCGGCGGCGATCAAGAGGCCGTGGTCACGGTGCTGGCCAAGAAACTGGCGGTCCCCTGGGGCATGGCCTTCCTGCCCGACAAGTCCGCGCTGGTCACCGAGCGGGACAGCGGGAGCATCCTGCAGGTCGGCCCGGGTTCCGACGCGAACGGTCTGACCGTCACCGAGGTGCAGCGACTCGCCGAGGCGCAGGCCTCCGGCGACGGCGGCCTGCTCGGCATCGCGGTCTCACCGAAATACGCGACCGACAAGACGATCTACGTCTACTACTCCACGACGAAGGACAACCGGATCGGCAAGCTGGTGCTGAAGGGGAAGCTGCAGCCGATCCTGACCGGCATCCCGCGCTCGGCCGACGACAACGGTGGCGCGCTCGCCTTCGGCCCGGACGGTTACCTCTACGCCGGCACCGGCGACGGCACCCACGGCGTCCAGGCGCAAAACCCCAAGAGCCTCGGCGGCAAGATTCTGCGGATGACCACGGCGGGCAAGCCCGCCCCGGGCAATCCGTTCAAGGACTCGCTGGTCTGGTCGCTCGGCCACCGCAACGTGCAGGGCCTGGCCTGGGACGCCAAGAAGCGGATGTACGCGAGCGACAGCGGCCAGCCCAAGAACGGCGAGCTCAACGTCATCGTCAAGGGCAAGAACTACGGCTGGGCCAGGGCCGACGGCCCGAGCACCGACCCGGCACTGACCAACCCGCTGTACAGCTGGCCGATCGCCGACTCGTACTGCGCGGGGGTGGCGGTCGCCGACCGTACCGTGGCCACCGCCTGCCTGCTCGGCAAGCGGGTCTGGTTGCTCAACGTGACCGACAACGGCACCGTGCTGGGCACCCCGCAGGCGCTGCTGACCGGCGAGTACGGCCGGCTGCGGGGTCTGGTCGCGGCACCGGACGGGTCGCTGTGGGCCAGCACGTCGAACCAGGAGGATGCCGGCGATCCGGGCCCCGACGACGACCGGATCATCCGGATCGTCTTCTCCGACGGCGGGGCCGGAGTCACCTGATCGCCGATGACTGCTCCCACCTGGCTCCGCCATCTGTCCACCGCACGCCGCCACGTGCTCGGCGCCGCGGCTTGGGGCGGTCGCGCCTACCGCCACGTGCACGGCGCGACGGCGTGGACCGGGCGCGCCTACCGCCACCGGTGGACCCACCGGATCGGGGTCGCCGCGGCGATCGCCCTGATCGGCATCGGCGGCGCGGTGATCGGCACGATGCTGTTCGCGCACGCCACCATCGCCGTGGGACCGTTCCGGGCCGAGATGTCGATCACCCCGTCGATCCAGGGCGGAACCGAGGTGGACATCCCGCCGCTCGGCTCGCTGCACCTGGACAGCCACGACGGGCCGATCCACCTCAAGGTCAACCTGGGCTCGCTCGACCAGAGCCGCACCGAGGCGCTGATCGACGACCCGGCCGCGATCAGCTCGGCCGGGGAGCATGCGGTGGAAGACGTACGGACCGGCGTCGTCCGGCTCGGCATCCGCGCGCTGGGCATCGCGGTGCTCAGCGCGCTGCTCCTGTCCGCCCTGGTCTTCCGGAACATCCGCCGGGTCGCCGCCGCCGGGCTGACCGCGCTGGTGGTGACGCTCGGCAGCCTCGGCCTCGCGGCCGCCACGCTGCGGCCCGGCTCGATCGCCGAGCCACGCTATGAGGGCCTGCTGGTCAACGCGCCGGCCGTGGTCGGTGACGCGCGGCGGATCGCCGACAACTACGGCAAGTACGCCGACCAGCTGCAACAGATCGTCAGCAACGTGAGCCGCCTGTACACCACGGTGTCGTCGCTGCCGGTCTACGAGCCGGCCGGCAACACCACCCGCATCCTGCACGTCTCCGACCTGCACCTGAACCCGGCGTCCTGGGGCCTGATCCGCACCGTGGTGCAGACCTTCGACATCGATGCAGTGGTCGACACGGGCGATATGGTCGACTGGGGCTCGGCGGCCGAGACGAACTACGTCACCTCGATCCCGTCGGTCGGCGTCCCCTACATCTACGTGCGCGGCAACCACGACTCGGGCATCATCCAGTCCGCGGTGGCCCGCCAGAAGAACGCCATCGTGCTGGACAACAAGATCACGACGATCGACGGGCTCACCATCGCGGGCATCGGCGATCCCCAGTTCACCCCGGACAAGACCACCGCCGAGCCCCCGCCGAACGGCGACGAGCAGGGCGGCAACCCGCTCGTCGCGGCCGGCAACCAGCTGGCCCAGACGATCCGGGCCAGCGGCAAGCCGGTGGACATCGCCATGGTGCACGACCCGGCGATGGCCACCCCGCTCTCCGGCGTGGTGCCGCTGGTGCTCGCCGGTCACCTGCACAAACGCGAGGTGAGCCTGCTGTCGGCCCCCACCCCCGAGCCGTCGGCCTCGGGTGTGTCGGCCTCGCCCGCCCCGGCCCCGCTCGCCTCGGCGGACGGTTTCCAGGGGCCGATGCCGACCCGGCTGATGGTGGAGGGGTCGACCGGCGGCGCCGGGCTGCGCGGGCTGGAGAAGGAGAAGCCGACCCCGCTCACCCTCTCGGTGCTCTACTTCGACGAGAAACACCAGCTCAAGGCGTACGACGACATCCAGCTGGGCGGCACCGGCGAGTCCAACGTGGAGATGCAGCGAAACGTGATCGGCGCCGACGCCGAGAAGATCACGCCCACCAGCGCGCCGCCCAGCTGATCGAGGCCGGCGCCTGCGCCGGCCAGGCCCGCGGGCCGCCCGACCCCACGATCAGGCCCGGCCCGCGGCGCGCACGGCCGCACGATCAGGCCCGGCCCGCGGCGCGCACGGCCGCACGACCAGGCCCGGACCGCGGCGCGCACGGCCGCACGATCAGGCCCGGCCTGCGGCGCGCACGGCCGCACGACCAGGCCCGGACCGCGGGCCGCCCGACCTCGCGATCAGGAAAGACGGGCCAGGATGAGGTCGCGGACGGTCTTGGCATCCGCCTGGCCGCGCGTGGTCTTCATGACCGCGCCGACCAGGGCGCCGGCCGCGGCCACCTTGCCGTCGCGGATCTTGGCGGCGATGTCGGGGTTGGCGGCGATCGCCTCGTCGACGGCGGCGGTCAGGGCGCCCTCGTCGTTGACCACCTCGAGACCGCGCGCGGACATCACCGCCGCCGGGTCGCCCTCGCCGGCCACGACGCCCTCGAGGACGGTGCGCGCCAGCTTGTCGTTGAGCTTGCCGTCGTCGACCAGTTTCTGCAGCTCGGCGACCTGCGCCGGGGTCGCGCCGACCGCGGACAGCTCGATGCCCGACTCGTTGGCGCGGCGGGCCAGCTCGCCCATCCACCACTTGCGTGCGCCCGCGGGGGACGCGCCGGCCGCGATCGTCTCCTCGATCAGCTCGACGGCGCCGGCGTTGGCCACCGACTGCATGTCGATCGCGCTGATGCCCCACTCCTCGCTCAGCCGGGCGCGCTTGGCGCTCGGCTTCTCCGGCAGAGCCGCCTTGAGCTCGGCCACCCACGCCGGGTCGGGCGCGATCGGCACCAGGTCGGGCTCGGGGAAGTAGCGGTAGTCGGTCGCCTCCTCCTTCGACCGGCCGGGGCTGGTATCGCCGCGGTCCTCGTGGAAGTGGCGGGTCTCCTGGATGATGCGGCCGCCGCCGTCGAGCACCCCGGCCTGCCGGATGATCTCGGAGCGGACGGCGCGCTCGACCGAGCGCAGCGAGTTGACGTTCTTCGTCTCGGTGCGCGTGCCCCACTCCGCGCCCGGCTTGTTCAGCGAGGTGTTCACGTCGCAGCGCAGCGAGCCCTGCTCCATCCGCACGTCGGAGACGCCGAGCGACCGGATGATGTCGCGCAGCTCGGTCACGTAGGCGCGGGCCACCTCGGGGGCGAGCGCACCGAGCCCCGGCACCGGCTTGGTCACGATCTCGACGAGCGGGATGCCGGCCCGGTTGTAGTCGACCAGTGACTCGGACGCGCCGTGGATACGCCCGGTCGCCCCGCCGACGTGCAGCGTCTTGCCGGTGTCCTCCTCGAGGTGCACCCGCTCGATGCCGATCCGGTAGGTCTTGCCGTCCACCTCGACGTCGACATAGCCCTCGGTGCAGAGCGGCTCGTCGTACTGCGACGTCTGGAAGTTCTTGGGCATGTCGGGGTAGAAGTAGTTTTTCCGAGCCATCCGGCACCAGGTGGCGATACCGCAGTTCAGCGAGAGGCCGATGCGGATGGTGGCCTCGATGCCGGCGCGGTTGGCGACCGGGAGGGCGCCGGGCAGACCGAGGCAGACCGGGCAGACCTGGGTGTTGGGCTCGGCTCCGAACTCGGTGCGGCAGCCGCAGAACATCTTGGTCTGCGTGCCCAGCTCGACGTGCGTCTCCAGGCCGATGACCGGCTCGAAACGGGCGACGGCGTCCTCATACGTCGGCAGGGCGATGGTGGTCATGCGGTGAACTCCCCGACTGGGTCCGGTGACTTTCGGGCTCCAGCCTAGTGGCCCCCACCGACAGAATTTCCGCCGACCTCGCACCGCCCCCACGGCGGGTGATCATTTATGTAGCGTGCCTGCCATGCACCGCACCCCCCTCGTAGCCGTGGCCCTGGCCACGGTCGTTCTGATCGCCGGCTGTGACGACAAGCCCACGGCCACTCCCACCTCAGCGCCGAGCGCTTCGGCCACACCGCCGAAGACGGACTACACCGCCTGGGCGAAAGGCAAGTCCACGCCCGTCGCCGACCCGGTCTATCCGAAGCACGGCAACGCCGGCCTCGACGTGCTGCACTACGGCCTCCAGCTGAACTGGGCTCCGTCGACCAAGTCGCTGACCGGCACGGCGACGATCCAGGTCCGCCCGGTCGAGGATGCCGCCACGATCACGCTGGACTTCAAGCCGTACACGCTGGACAGCGTGACCGTCGACGAGGCGCCGGCCGACGCCGCCGTCCAGAACGAAAAGCTGGTCGTGCGGCACCCGGTGACCGCCGACCAGCCGGTGACCCTGGTGGTGGCGTACCACGGGAAGCCCGCCACGACGCCGTTCCCGACCCACCGCGGCGACGCCGAGCCGCTCGGCCTGACCGTCACCAAGGAGGGCGGCCTCTGGACGATGCAGGAGCCGTTCGGGGCGTTCACCTGGTACCCGGCCAACGACCAGCCGTCGGACAAGGCGCTCTACGACGTCTCGGTGACGGTGCCGGCCGGCTTCTCGGCGATCGCCGCGGGCACGCCGGGCGCGGTGCAGGGCAACACGTTCACCTACCGCAGCGACGAGCCGATGTCGTCGTACCTGCAGACGCTGGCCGTGGGCAAGTACAAGAAGGTCACCGCGAAGGGCCCGGGCGGCACCCCGCTGACCTACTGGTACCGGCCCGGCGCCGACGCCAAGCTGGTGCCCTCGCTGCGCAAGTCTCCGCAATTCCTGAGCTTCCTGGAGCAGCGGTTCGGCCCGTACCCGTTCGCCACCGGCGGCATCGTGCTGGTCGACTCCGAGTCGGGCATGGAGACCCAGCAGATGATCACGATGGGCGACAAGCTCGGCAAGCGGGACACCGCCAGGTTCGAGACCGACCTGCTGCACGAGTACGCCCACCAGTGGTTCGGTGACACGGTCACCACGTCCACCTGGACCGACCTGTGGCTGAACGAGGGCTGGGCGACCTACATCCAGTTCCTCTGGGAGCAACAGCAGACCCACTTCAGCGACAAGGTGCTGCGGGACTTCCTCCGCAAGTCGGACGCCGACCTGCGCAAGAGGCTGGGGCCGCCCGGCCACCCGCAGGCGGCCAACTTCGCCGAGGGCAACGTCTACGACTGCCCGGCCGCGATGCTCATGGAGCTGAACGACGCGCTCGGCGACGCGAAGTTCTTCGCGCTCGCCAAGGCCTGGGTGCAGACGCAGAAGTACACCCAGCAGGACCGGGCGTCGTTCATCGCGTTCGTCAACAAGCAGACCGGCAAGGACTTCACCAAGCTGATCAACTCGTGGCTGGACTCGAAGACGACGCCCAAGTCCTCCTGAGGGCGTGAATCAGAGGGACGGCGGCGTGAAGGTCCCCACCGCGGACTCGAGCGCCGCCGCCACCCGGTACATCCGGTCGTCGGCCATGGTCGGCGCCATCACCTGGAAGCCGACCGGAAGCCCCTCGGAGAGCCCGCACGGCACCGAGACGGCCGGGCCGCCGTACAGGTTCGTCGGGATCGTGAACAGGTCGGCCAGATACATCTGGTACGGGTCGGAGGTGCGCGACCCGAACGGAAACGCCACGAACGGCGTGGTCGGCGACACCAGCACGTCGACCTGCTCGAACGCCTTCTGGAAGTCCCGGGTGATCAGCGTGCGCACCTTCTGCGCCTGGCCGTAGTAGGCGTCGTAGTAGCCGCTGGACAACGCGTACGTCCCGAGGATGATGCGCCGCTTGACCTCGGGGCCGAAGCCGGCGTCCCGGGTCAGCGACATGACCTCCTCCAGCGACCGGTTGCCGTCGTCGCCGACCCGCAGGCCGTAGCGGACGCCGTCGAAGCGGGCCAGGTTGGACGAGCACTCGCTGGGGGCGATCAGGTAGTAGGCCGGCAGCGCGTACTGGAAGTGCGGGCAGGAGACCTCGACGACCTCGGCGCCCAGCTTGACCAGCGCCTCCAGCGAGTCGCGGAAGGCCGCGGTCACCCCCGGCTCGGAGCCGTCGCCGGCGAACTCCTTCACCAGGCCCAGCTTGACCCCGGTCAGGTCGCCGGTCGCGCCGAGCCGGGCCGCGCCGATCACGTCGGGCACGGGCTGCGGGATCGAGGTGGAGTCGCGCGGGTCGTGCCCGGCGATCACCGAGTGCAGCAGCGCGGCGTCCTCCACCGTGCGCGCGCACGGGCCCGGGGTGTCGAGCGAGGAGGAGAACGCGATCAGGCCGTAGCGGGACGTGCCGCCGTAGGTCGGCTTGGCGCCGACGGTGCCGGTCACCGCGCCGGGCTGCCGGATCGAGCCGCCGGTGTCGGTGCCGATGGCCAGCGGCGCCTCGTAGGCCGCGAGCGCCGCCGCGCTGCCACCGCCCGAGCCGCCGGGGATGCGCCCCAGGTCCCACGGGTTGCCGGTCGGCCCATAGGCGCTGTACTCCGTGGACGAGCCCATCGCGAACTCGTCCATGTTGGTCTTGCCGAGCATGACCGTGCCGGCCGCCTGGAGCCGCTCGACGATCGTGGCGTTGTACGGCGGCCGCCAGCCTTCGAGGATCTTGGAGGCCGCGGTGGTGGGCACGCCCTTGGTGGCGATCACGTCCTTGACCGCGACCGGCACCCCGGCGAGCGGGCCGGTGACCTCGCCCTTGTCGACCTTGGCAGCGGCGGCGAGCGCGCCCTCCCGATCGACATGCAGGAAGGCGTGGACCCGCGAATCCACCGCCTCGATCCGGTCGAGATGGGCCTGCGCCACCTCGACGGCCGAGACCTCTTTGCTCTTGATCTTGGCGGCCAGGTCGGCCGCGGTCAGCCGGGTGAGGTCACTCACGTCAGGCCTCCTCATCCAGGATCCGCGGCACCCGGAACCGGCCCTCGAACGCGTCGGGCGCGCCGGAGAGCGCCTCCTCCTGCGTGAGGCACGGCTGCGGGACGTCGTCGCGATACACGTTCGTCAGCGGCACGGAGTGCGAGGTGGGCGGAATGTCGTCCGCGGCCACCTCACCGACCCGCGCGACCGACTGGAGGATCACGTCGAGCTGCCCCGCGAACTGATCCAGCTCCTGCTCGGTCACGGCGAGCCGCGACAGGCGCGCGAGATGCGCGACCTCTTCGCGGGTGATGGCCATAGCTCCTACTTTCTCCGGCGAACAGCGACGCGACGAGTCTATTTCGACCCACCGACAGGATTTCCGGCGGGACTCCGAGATCACCACGCAAAAGATCAAAATCATCATGTCGTACGCAGGAGTCAGCCTTCAGTCCGTCTTTGGGTGGCGGGCGGGGCGGTTGGATGGGGTGCAGACCGTCGCTCCCGCCGGGACCCGGGCGGGCCGAGCAGGGCGCTGGCGCGCCCAAAACGCTCGACCCACCCGGGCGACCTGCGTGCGTGGTTGCGCTCAGGGCACCCGACGGTCGTCCCGACCGCCGGCAGGACCGGCCCCGAGCAGCCACTTTGCGCAGATCACGAGTAAGGCCATGCCCCGCATATCCAACTATATCGATGACTTCCGCGGCCTCGCGCGGAGGTGGTCAACTCGACGGAGCGGGCATGACGACGGACATCGGGCCGGGGCGCAGCGGCCGGTACCGCAACAGCCACGTCTCCAGGTCGGCGGCGGGCATCGGGCGGCCGTGGAACCAGCCCTGGGCGGCATGGCAGCCGGCCGCCGCGAGCAGCCGCCAGGTGCGCTCGTCCTCGACGCCCTCGGCGACCGCGCGCAGGCCCAGCGCCTCGGCCAGGTCGATCACCGAGCGGACGATCGCGGCGTCCCCGCGATCGGTGGCCATGCCCAGCACGAACGAGCGGTCGATCTTCACCTCGGCCAGCGGCAGCCGGCGCACGTGCTGCAACGACGAGTAGCCGGTGCCGAAGTCGTCCAGCGAGATCGCCACGCCCATCCGGTCCAGCCGGGTGATCGTGTTCAGCACCCGGTGCGGGTCGGCCATCAGCGCGCTCTCCGTGATCTCCAACTGGAGCAGATCGGCCGGCACCGCGTACTCCCGCAGCAGTTCCTCGATCCGGTCGGCGATCCCGCCGGCGTGCAGGTCGCGGGCGCTCACGTTGACCGCCGCCCGCAGCGACCGGCCCGCGTCCCGCCACGCCGCCACCTGCGCCACCACGTCGTGCAGCACACGCAGCGTGAGCAGCCGCATCACCGGGGTCGGCTCGGCCACCCGGATCAGCTCCTCCGGCCCGACCAGCCCGCGCTCGGGGTGCTGCCAGCGCAGCAGCGCCTCCACGCCGACCACCTCGCCGGTCGGAATGGCGATCTGCGGCTGATAGAACAGCATGATCCCGTCGTCGGGCGCGTCCTCGCGCAGCGCGCGCCGCAGGTCGGCGAGCAGCGCCAGCCGGTCGGGCGAGTGGTGGGCCGCGTCCGGGCCGTAGACGGCGACCTGATCCCCGCGCTGCTTGGCGTCGTACATCGCGGCCTCGGCCTCGCGCAGCAGCGTCGCCCCGTCGTCGGCCGAGTCGCCCTGCAGCGCTATCCCGATCGAGGCGCTCACGTCGACCGGGAGGCCGTCCAGCGCGAACGGCCGGTTCAGGGCCTCGACCAGGTGGCACGCGATACGCCGGGCCTCGGGGACGCCGTCCACCCGGTTGGCGAGCACCGCGAACTCGTCCCCGCCCAGGCGCACCACCAGGTCGTGCGCGGGCACCACGTCGGCGAGCCGGCGAGCCACCTCGACCAGCAGCCGGTCGCCGACCCGGTGGCCGAGCGCGTCGTTGACGGTGCGGAACCGGTCGAGGTCGAGCAGCAGCAACGCCCGCTGCCGGCCGTGCTTGTCCCCCACCGAGGCCTGCAGCGCCCGCCGGTTGGGCAGCCCGGTCAGCGCGTCCACCCGCTCGGCCCGCTCCGACTCGGTGGCCGAGCGCACCGTCCGGTGCACCGCGTGCAGGGCGAGCAGCACCAGCGGCACGAAGGCGAGCCCCACCTGCGCGGTGGCCAGTACTACCGGCCCGAGCAGCAGCAGCGCGCCGGTGGCCAGCACCTCGATCCCCCGCCGCCGCGCCCGGCGCCGCCGCCGGTGCGAGGTGACCCGGGCGACGCCGGCCGCCAGCCCGTAACGGGCGAGGATCCACGCCACCGCCGCCGCCACGGTCAGCAGGGCGTCGTCCCAGTCCGGCCGGGGCCCGATCCGAAGTGAGAAGAGCCCGGCCACCGCCACCGCGGCGCAGATCGCCACCGCATGCTGCATGGTGAGGTGGAAGGTCCGGCGGGCGGCCAGCCGCATCCGCACCCCGGCGACGGTGACCGCCACAACCTGCACGGCCAGCGCCGGCACCACGCCCCAGGCGAGCGCGATAGCGAAGGTGAAACATATCGACGGCAGGATCACCGAACTGGCCCGCCGGTCGGCCAGCACGTACGGCCGCGCGTCCACCACCACGGCCAGGACCGCCATCAGCCAGTACGCTCCCGGCAGCTCCGCAAACGTCCCCGCCCCGACCGCCCACAGCCCGGCATCGACGACCACCGCGGCCCCCGACGTGACCACCAGCGCCCGCCGGTACTCGACCACGTCCCGCCCGCGCCGCCCGGCCTCGTGCCCGCGCCGCCCGGTCTCGTGCCCGCGCCGCTCGGTCTCCCACTCACGCGGCTCGGTCTCCCACCCACGCGGGAGTCGCTCGGTCTCCCGGTCGCGCCGCTCGGCCTCCCGGTCGCGCCGCTCGGTCTCCCGGTCGCGCCGCTCGGTCTCCCACCCATGCGGGAGTCGCTCGGTCTCCCGGTCGCGCCGCTCGGTGGCGCGGTCACGTCGCGCGTGACTGTCGGCCACACCGTCGCTCCCCGGGTGGGAAGGAGCCACACGGTTGCGAGGGCGTGCGGCGTCCATGCGACCTCCACAATGGCGGGGATCTACCGATGGTTTTCACCATAGATCCGCATTGTCCGTTGGCCGCGAAAGAGCTTCGGCGTTATCAACTCGACATAAGCCCCCAAACGCTCATTATCCTCAAATTCCTCCATACGGGTGACCAGGCGAGGGACATGCAGGCATCACCCCCGGCCACCTCGAAGGGCGATCCGATCGACCACCGAGCCGGCCCAGGACCAGCCGCCCGCACCGCAGAAACCCTCCGCCATCTGGTCAGAGCCGCAAACCCGACGCTCGCTCCCAGCCTGCAGTTCCCGGGCCGACCTCGCCGGGCCGACCTCGCCGGGCCGGCGGCCGGACCGAGGCGCTCGCCGGCCGGGGCCGCAATCACTCGTCCGCCTGCGCCCGGGCGAGCTCGGCCGGACCGTGGCGCTCGCCGGCCAGGGCGCTCAATCGTCCGCAAGCGCTCTGGGCGAACTCGGCCGGGGCGCGCTCACTCGTCCGCGTGCGCCCCGGGCGGGCTCGGCCACGGCGCGCACTCGTCCGCGTGCGCTCGGGCGGGCTCGGCCAGGGCGCGCTCACTGCTCCGCCTGCGCCTCCGGGACGACCTCGGCCACGGCGCGCGCGGCCTCCGGACCGTCGGCCAGCAGCACCCCGAAGGCCGCCTCGTCGAGCACCGGCACCTTCAGCTGGAGAGCCTTGTCGTACTTGCTGCCGGGATTGTCGCCGACCACCACGAACGCCGTCTTCTTCGAGACCGAGCCGCTGACCTTGCCGCCGCGGGCGGTGACCGCCTCGGTGGCCTGGTCTCGCGAATATCCGGCGAGCGTGCCGGTGACCACCACGGTCATCCCCTCGAGCGGGCGCGGCCCCTCGTCGACCCGCTCGTCGGCCATCCGCACCCCGGCCGCGCGCCACTTGCGCACGATCTCGCGGTGCCAGTCGACGGTGAACCACTCGCGCAGGCTCTCGGCGATCGTCGGGCCCACGCCCTCCACCGAGGACAACACATCCGGCTCGGCCTTGGTCTTCTTGCGTTTGACGCCGGCCGCGCCCGCCGTCTCGCCGGCGCCCGTTGTTCCACCGTCGGCGGGCTCGTCCTCGGCCGGCTCGGGCGGGGCGGGAGGGGTCGCGACCACCCGTTCGATCGCCTCCATCGAGAAGAACTCGCGGGCCAGCGCCTGCGCCGCGGTCGGGCCGACATGCCGGATGGAGAGTGCCACCAGCACCCGCCACAGCGGTTGTTTCTTCGCCTTCTCCAGGTTTTCCAGCAGGCGGACCGCATTGCTGCCGAGGCTGCCGTCCTGGTTGACGAAGAACGGCGACTCGCGCAGTTGCTCCTCGGTGAGCGCGAACAGATCGCCCTCATCGGTGATCACGCCGGAGTCGAGCAGCGCCTGGGCGGCCTTGTAGCCGAGCACCTCGATGTCGAGCGCGCCCCGCCCGGCCAGGTGGAACACCCGCTCGCGTAGCTGCGCCGGGCACGACCGGGTATTGGGGCAACGGATGTCGATGTCGCTCTCCTTGGCCGGCGCCAGCTTGGTGCCGCAGGCCGGGCAGTGCGTCGGCATGACGAACGCGTGGGCGTCGCCGGGCCGCAGATCGACGACCGGGCCGAGCACCTCGGGGATGACGTCGCCGGCCTTGCGCAGCACGATCGTGTCGCCGATCAGCACGCCCTTGCGCTCGACCTCGCGCGCGTTGTGCAGCGTCGCCTGCGCCACCGTCGAGCCGGCCACCTTGACCGGCTCGAGAATCGCGAACGGGGTGACCCGGCCGGTGCGACCGACATTCACCGCGATGTCGAGCAGCTTGGTGGTGACCTCCTCGGGGGGGTATTTGTACGCGATGGCCCAGCGCGGCGCCCGGCTGGTGGTGCCGAGCCGGCCCTGGATCGACACCGAGTCGACCTTGACCACCACGCCGTCGATCTCGTGCTCGACGTCGTGCCGGTGCTCGCCGTAATACGCGATGTAGTCGTGGACGCCGGCCAGGTCGTCGACGAGTTTCCAGCGCCCGCTGGTCGGCAGCCCCCACGAGTGGAGCGCTTCGTACGCATGGGACTGCGAGGTCGGGGTGAAGCCGACCCGGGCGCCGATGCCGTGCACCACCATGCGCAGCCCGCGCGAGGCGGTGATCCGCGGGTCTTTCTGCCGGAGGCTGCCGGCCGCCGCGTTGCGCGGGTTGGCGAACGGCGCCTTGCCCTGCTCGACCAGCGACGCGTTGAGGTCGGCGAAGGCGGACACCGGGAAGTAGATCTCGCCGCGGACCTCGAGCAGGTCGGGCGGGTTGTCGTCGTCGAGCCGCTCGGGGATCTCCCGGATCGTGCGCACGTTGGACGTCACGTCCTCGCCGGTGCGCCCGTCGCCGCGGGTGGCGCCACGGACCAGCCGGCCCTTCTCGTACGTCAAATTGATGGCCAGGCCGTCCACCTTGAGCTCGCAGATGAACTCGACCGGCCCGCCCGCGTCGCGCACCGTGCGCTCGGCCCAGGCGGCCAGCTCCTGCTCGTCGAAGACGTTGTCGAGGGAGAGCATGCGCTCGGCGTGCTGCACCGGGGTGAACGTGGTGGAGAAGGTGCCGCCGACATTCTGCGTCGGGGAGTCGGGCGTACGGAGTGCGGGGTATTCCTCCTCCAACGCCTCCAGCTCGCGAAGCAGCTTGTCGAACTCGGCGTCGGAGACGGTCGGCGCGTCGAGCACGTAGTAGCGGTACTGATGGCCGCGGACCTCGTCGGCCAGCTCGGCATGCCGGGTGCTCACCTCGGACGTCGGATCCTTGCCGGCGGCGGCCTCCTGCTCGGGCGTCGGCCGGCCGATGGCAAGCTCCTCAGCCGCGTCGATCTCGGCCCGGGACTCCCCGTCACGCTGCACATCCGCTTTCTCGGCCACCGGATCCTCCGTCTCTTGGTACTAAGAGCACGGTAGTACCGACCCCTGACAGTTTCGCCTCGCGAGGTCAGGCCTCGGCGATGCGGCGACCGGCCTCGCGGCAGGCGGTCAGCACGGCCCGGGCGTACGGCTCGCTCGCCCCGGCCAGCCCGCACGCCGGCGTCACGACGACCTGCTCGGCGAGCCGGGCGGCCGGGAAGCCCAGCCGGGTCCACAGCTTCTGCACCCGCTCGGCGATCTGCTTGCCGGTCAGGGGCCGGCCGCCGGCCGGGCGGGTCGGCGCGGCACCGGCGAAGAGGCCGATGCCGGCCTCGATCGCCTCACCCACCGGGTCCAGGTCTTTGAGCAGCGCGAGGTCGAGAGCGACCGCCGCGGCCCCGGAGTCGCGCAGCACCTGTAGGGGCACGTCGGCGGCGCAGCAGTGGGCCACCACCGGGGCGCCGGCCGACTCCACCACCGTACGCAGGGCGGTCGCCGCGTCGTGGCCGTCGACCGCGCGGTACGCGCTCAGACCGCTCTCGGTCGGCACCTGGCCGGCCAGCACCGCGGGCAGCGACGGCTCGTCGAGCTGGAGCAGCACGGTCGCGTGCGGCAGCCGCTTGCGCACGTCGTCGACGTGCCGGCGCAGGCCCTCGGCGAGCGAGTCGGTGAGGTCGCGCACGGCGCCGGGGTCGCGCAGCAGCCGGCCGCCGATCTGCAGGTCGAGGCTCGCGGCCAGCGTCCACGGGCCGGCCGCCTGCACCTTGAACGTGCCCGCGAAGCCGTCGCCCTGCTCGGTCGCCTGGTCGAGGTCGCGTTCCAGCAGGTCGAGCGTGCGGCGCAGGTCGGCGCCGGGGCGCGGCGCCATCTGCCAGCGGCCGGCGTAGAGCTGCACCGGCAGCTCGACCAGGAAGCCGGCGCTGCGCCCGATCAGGTCGGCGCCCGGGCCGCGGGCCGGCAACTCGGGCAGGTGCGGCAGGTCGGGCAGCTCGCCGAAGACGATGCGCTGCGCCTCGACGACGTCGGTGCCGGGCAGCGAGCCGATCCCGGTCGCTGCCCCGACCGGCCACGGAAACTCAGGCACGAGCCACTCCGCCCACCGGCAACCCGGCACCCGCGTCAGGCTCGGCCGACGCGGAGACGCCCGAAGCGGAGACGCCCGAAGCGGAGGAACCGGCCGAAGCGGAGACGCCCGAAGCGGAAACGCCCGAAGCGGAGGAACCGGCCGAAGCGGAGACCCCGGCCGTGATGGTGGCCGAGCCGAGCACGACATCGCCGGCCGGGTCTCGCCGGTATGCCACGATCGCCTGGCCGGCCGCCACGCCCCGGGCCGGCTCGCGCAGCCGGGCCGTCAGCGTGTCGCCCTCGACCGTCACCTCGGCCGGGACCACCTCGCCGTGGGCGCGCAGCTGCACGTCGCACTCGACCGTGGTCGGCTCGCCGTGCCAGATCACCCGGGACGCCGTCACCACGTCGACCGCGAGCGCCTCGCGCGGGCCGACCGTGACCGTGTTCGTCTTCGGGGTGATGGACAGCACGTATCGCGGGCGGCCGTCGGGGGCCGGCACCCGCAGGTCGAGACCCTTGCGCTGACCGACCGTGTACGCGTACGCCCCGGAGTGGGTGCCGATCGTCTCGCCCGTACGGGAATCGACGATGTCGCCCGGCGTCGCGCCCAGCCGGCGCTCGAGGAAGCCCCGGGTGTCGCCGTCGGCGATGAAGCAGATGTCGTGCGAGTCGGGCTTGTCGGCGACCGCCAGGCCCCGCTCGGCCGCCTCGGCGCGCACCTGCGCCTTGGTCGAGTCACCCAGCGGGAACACCGCCCGGTCGAGCTGGGCACGGGTCAGCACGGCCAGCACATAGGACTGGTCCTTGCCCAGGTCGACGCTGCGGCGTAGCAGGCCGTCGGCGCCCAGCCGGGCGTGGTGGCCGGTGACCACCGCGTCGAAGCCGAGGGCGACCGCGCGGTCGAGGACCGCGGCAAACTTGATCTTCTCGTTGCAGCGCAGGCACGGGTTCGGCGTACGGCCGGCCGCGTACTCCGCCACGAAGTCGTCGACGACGCTCTCGTGGAACTGGTCGGCCATGTCCCACACATAGAACGGGATGCCGATCACGTCGGCGGCGCGCCGCGCGTCGCGGGAGTCCTCCAGCGTGCAGCAGCCGCGCGCGCCCGTCCGATAGGTCTGGGGATTGCGCGCCAGCGCCAGATGCACCCCGGTGACGTCGTGACCGGCGTCATGGGCGCGCGCGGCGGCAACGGCAGAATCGACGCCGCCCGACATGGCCGCTAGAACTCGCATACCAGCAAGCCTATCTGCCGCGTCCGGCCGGTTTTCAGCGCGCGGTCTTCCAGGCCGTCCCGCTCGACGGCCGCCGGGAGGGCGGCTTTCAGCGCGCGGTCTTCCAGGCCGTCGCCCGGCGGGCCCGCTCGACGGCCGCGGGGAGGGCGGCCATCAGCGCGTCCACGTCCTCGATGGTGCTGGTGTGGCCGAGGGTGAAGCGCAGCGACGAGCGCGCCCGGTCGTCGTCGGCGCCCATCGCGAGCAGCACGTGGCTGGGCTGGGCCACCCCGGCCGAGCACGCCGAGCCGGTGGAGCAGGCGATCCCCTGCGCGTCGAGCAGCAGCAGCAACGCGTCGCCCTCGCAGCGGGGGAAGCTGAAGTGGGCGTTGCCGGGGAGCCGGTCGTCGGCGGCGCCGTTGAAGACCGCGTCCGGCACCGCGTGGCGGACCCGGGCGATCAGCTCGTCGCGCAGGGCGCCGACCCGGACCGCGTAGTCCTGCTGCGATTTCACCGACATCTCGACGGCCACCGCGAAGGCGGCCACGCCGGCGGTGTCGAGCGTTCCGGAGCGGACGTCGCGCTCCTGGCCGCCGCCGTGCAGCAGGGGGGTGCAGGCGACGTCCCGGCCCAGCAGCAGCGCGCCCACGCCCACCGGACCGCCCAGCTTGTGCCCGGTCACCGTCATCGCGGCGGCGCCGCCGGCCGCGAAGTCGACCGGGATCTGACCGACCGCCTGGACGGCGTCGGTGTGGAACGGGATGCCGGCCTCGGCGGCCAGCCGGGCCAGCTCGTGGATGGGCTGGACGGTGCCCACCTCGTTGTTGGCCCACTGCACGCTGACCACCGCGATCTCGTCCCGGTAGCGGTCGATCAGGCCACCCAGCCGGCCGGGGTCGACCGCGCCGGTGTCGTCGACGGCGAGCAGGTCGACGGTCGCGCCCTCGTGGGTGCCCAGCCAGTCGACGGCGTCGAGCACGGCGTGGTGCTCGACCGCGGAGGCGATCACCCGGGTGCGGTTGAGCGACGCCGCGCGCTGCGCCCAGAAGATGCCCTTGATGGCTAGGTTGTCGCTTTCGGTGCCGCCGGAGGTGAAGACGACCTCGGAGGGCCGGGCGTTCAGCGCGGCGGCGATGCGCTCCCGGGACTCCTCGACCAGGCGGCGGGCGTACCGGCCGGCGGCGTGCAGGGATGACGGATTGCCGACGTCACGAGCGGCGGCGGCGTAAGCATCCAGCGCTTCTGCGAGCATCGGCGTGGTCGCCGCGTGGTCCAGGTATGCCATCAGTCGCCAAGCTTATTCCTTCGCGATGCGAATGCCTCCCGGCGCTCACCGCGCGGAAAACGGGGAGCGGCGGCAAGGCCGCCACTCCCCGTCACCGTGCGATGACCGCGC
>NZ_JAOSZE010000059.1 GCF_025630775.1 Actinoplanes sp. KI2 | reverse complement strand
GCGTCAGGCGCGCCGCGAGGCGCCGGTCAGTCTTCGTCGTCCTCCTCCGGGTCCTGGTTGGCCTCCTCGCCCAGCACGAACGCCTGCATCGCCAGCTCGTCGCCGGACGGCCAGACATAGGCGGGCAGCTCCCGAGGCCCCAGCTCGGTCACGTGCGTCCAAAACTGGCGCACCGCGTCGGCCGGCGTCGCTGCCTCGATCGGAAGGGCCAGGCTGACCAGCCAGGTCGGGGTGCCCGGCCCCGGCTCGGCGCCCAGGGCAGCGGCCAGCCGGCGAAACACCGTCGGCTCGACCGCGACCGGCCCGCCGCCCGCGACCGGAGCGCCGCCCGCGACCACCCCGCCGCCCGCGACCGGGACGCCGCCCGCGACCACCCCGCCGCCCGCGACCACCCCGCCGGCCTCCACCGGGGCGCCGGTCGCAACGGTCAGGCTCGTTGCCGGCGCCGGGTCGTCGAAGGCGCGCCGCAGATAGGTCAGCACCAGGTCGTCACCGTCGGCTTTGGCGGCCCGGGCCAGCGCCACCACGCGGTCGTCGGCGACCAGCAGCACCTCCTCGTCGGGCGCGACCGTGCCCGCCGCACCCGCCACCGTCACCGTCTCGTTGTGGAACAGCCGCTCGGTCGCCCACTGATCCGCCGGAATGATCACCGCCCAGACAGCCATGCGGTCCATCTCATCACGCAGCCGCGCCGACCGAGATCGGTGGGACCCAACAGCCCGCCAAGTGATCGTCGACCATGCCCGTGGCCTGCATCAACGCGTACGCCGTGGTGGGGCCCACGAACTTGAAGCCGAGCTTTTTCAGCCGCTTGGCCATCGCGATCGACTCGGGCGTCGTGGCCGGGACCTCGGCGCGAGTCTGCGGGCGGGGTGGCCTCGGCGCCGGCGCGAACGACCACAGCAGGGCGGAGAGGCCGTCTGGGAGGTCGGCAGCGACCCGCGCGTTGTGCAGGGTGGCATCGACCTTCATCCGGTTGCGCACGATGCCCACGTCGGCCATCAGGCGGGTGGCGTCGGCCTCCGAGTAGGCCGCGACCTTGTCGATCGAGAAGTCGTCGAACGCGGCCCGGAAGGCCGGGCGTTTCCGCAGGATCGTGATCCAGGAGAGGCCGGACTGGAACGCCTCGAGGCTCATCCGCTCGAAGAGCGCGTCGTCGCCGCGGACGGGCCGGCCCCACTCGCTGTCGTGATAGCCCACGTAGTCGGGGGTGCTGCCGCCCCAGAAGCAGCGGGCGCGACCGTCGGGCCCGATCACCAGCCCGGAATCGTCTGTCATGGCGACCACCGTAGGACCACCCTCTGACAAAAACGCCGCCGACAGAAACGCCGCCGACACGAACCGGCTACGGGAGGCGACCCTGCTCGACCAGCCGGCCGAACTTCTTCAGCGCGCCGGTGAAGCCGAGCTTCGAGCCGGGCCAGAGCACCGGCCAGGCGACCTTGCCCACGGCGCCGGCCGGCAGGTGGAACCACTCGTGCAGGACGACCTGGGTGCGGTCGCCGGACATGGCCGTGCAGCGGACCGAGCCTGGACCGCGCAGCACCTTGCCGCAGTGCACGACACGTACCTCATAAGGGGGGTTGACCTTGACGACCCGCAGCTCGTCGCGGAGCGACGCCGGGCCGATCGCGGTGACCGCCTCGACCAGGCTGCCCTCGCCGCCGTCGCCCTCGACCACCCGGACCGTGGTGAACGGGATCCAGCGGGACTGCCCCTCCCAGTTGAGGAACGCGGCGAAGACCCGGGCCGCGGGCGCGTTGACGATGACCGTGGCGGTGACTTCCCCCGTTCCGGGGCTGGCCGCGTCGTCGAAGCCGTCGCTCACCGGGGCTCGGCCGGCTCGGACTTCTTGGCGTCCACGCCCGGGCCCTCCTTCGGCGGCGCCTCGTCGTCCGGCACCGCGGAAAGCTCGATGACCGGCCCGTCGGCGGCCGGCGGGGGCGTCGCGGAGGGCGCGAGCGCTGCCTCACGGGCCCGGCGGAGCGCGTCCGCGTCGGCCGTCCGGCCCTCGCGCAGCGCGATGACCTCGGCCTCGAGCACGCTGATCAGCTCGCCCTTGTAGCCGATGTCGTACGCGGCGCGCTGCAGCGCCTGGTCGACCTGGCCCATCCGGTACCCCCGCCAGGCGGTGTCGAACTTGGTGGCGGAGATGTCGTCCTCGTCCAGCGGACGGTCGGTCGGCAGCGGTACGGCCTGACCGTCGGGTTCGACGGGCGTCAATCCGGAGTCGCCCCCGCTCAGCATCACGGTCACGCCGAAGACGATCGCGGCGACCACCAAGGCGACCACGATGAAGAGGAGAAGCTGGTCCATGCGCACGATGTTGGCATGCCCGTCGTTGGCTGGCGAGCCCGCCACCCCGTCCGGACGGTCACGGTACGGTCAGGTCCAGGTCAGGATCTTCTTCCGCCAGGCGTAAAGGATGCCCAGCGCGAGCACCGCCACGAAGATCGCCATCTCGATCACCGTGGTCGTGCCGAATCCCGGCAGGTCATACACGACGGCCCAGGGGAAGAGAAAAACGGCTTCCACGGCGAAAAGCACATAGAGGTACGCATATACGTAGTAACGGATCTGCACCTGCGCCCAGTCGCCGCCGACCGGGTCGATGCCGCTCTCGTACGCGATGAACTTGCCCGGCGGGGAGGCCGGATGACCCGGCCGAAGTAGCCGGTTGGCCGAGAAGGCGCCCACGAAGACGAGCACACCAGCGCCGATCACCAGGCCAAGCGTGGCGTACGAGCCGAGATATCCGTCCACGGAGCAACAGCTTAATGAACCCGGTGAGATGAATGACCCGCCGCATGGTGGACTCCACTGGATCGAGCAAGCATGGCGTAGTTACTGTGGGCACCGGCCTCGGGCGGGTCGTAAGGACCGCCGACGTAGGCTGGAGATGACAGATGCGGGCCGGCCCATAGACGTGCAGATCCCCGCCTGGCCGGCCCCCCTTGGAGGTTGACGAACGTGGCCGCTGGAGCGAAGCGAGTCGAGCAGTTGGATCGGGTGGTCATCCGGTTCGCGGGCGACTCGGGCGACGGCATGCAGTTGACCGGTGACCGGTTCACCGCGGAGACGGCGCAGCTTGGCAACGACATCTCCACCTTGCCGAACTTCCCGGCGGAGATCCGCGCTCCAGCAGGCACCCTGCCGGGGGTGTCGAGCTTTCAGGTGCATTTCGCCGACTACGACATCCTGACGCCCGGTGACGCGCCGAACGTCCTGGTCGCGATGAACCCGGCGGCGCTGAAGGCGAACCTGTCGGATCTGCCGCAGGGCGCCGACCTGATCGTCAACACCGACGAGTTCACCAAGCGAAACCTGGCGAAGGTCGGATATGCGACCGACCCGCTGGAGGACGGCTCACTCAACGGCTACGCCGTACACCCGGTCGCGTTGACCTCGATGACCGTGGGCGCGCTCAGCGACCACGGCGTGTCGAAGAAGGACGCCGAGCGGGCCAAGAACATGTTCGCGCTGGGCCTGGTCTGCTGGATGTACTCCCGGCCGTACGAGTCGACCCTGCGGTTCCTGGAGCGCAAGTTCGCCAAGCGGCCCGACCTGGTCGCCGCCAACAAGGCCGCCTTCCAGGCCGGCTGGAACTTCGGCGAGACGACCGAGGACTTCGCGGTCCGGTACGAGATCAAACCGGCCAAGATGCGCCCGGGCACGTACCGCAACATCACCGGCAACCAGGCGCTCGCGCTCGGCCTGGTGGCCGCCGGCGTCCGGGCCAAGCTGCCGGTGTTCCTCGGGGCGTACCCGATCACCCCGGCCTCGGACATCCTGCACGAGCTGTCCAAGCACAAGCGGTTCGGCATCACGACCATGCAGGCCGAGGACGAGATCGCGGCGATCGGCGCGGCGCTGGGCGCGGCGTACGGCGGCGCGCTCGGCGTGACCACGACCAGTGGTCCCGGCGTGGCGCTCAAGGGCGAGACGATCTCGCTGGCGATCGCGCTCGAGCTGCCGCTGGTCATCGTCGACGTGCAGCGGGCCGGGCCGTCCACCGGCATGCCGACCAAGACCGAGCAGGCCGACCTCAACATGGCGCTGTACGGCCGGCACGGCGAGGCGCCGCTCGCGGTGATCGCCCCCAAGTCGCCCTCCGACTGCTTCCACGCGGCCATCGAGGCGGCCCGGATCGCGCTGACCTACCGCACCCCGGTCATCCTGCTCTCCGACAACTACGTCGCCAACGGCTCCGAACCCTGGCTGCTGCCCGAGGTCGGCGAGCTGCCCGACCTCACGGTTTCGTACGCGAGCGCCCCCAACGGCCCGGACGGCAAGTTCCTGCCCTACCTGCGCGACCCGCAGACGCTGGCCCGCCCGTGGGCGATCCCCGGCACGCCCGGCCTCGAGCACCGCATCGGCGGCCTGGAGAAGGCCGACAAGACCGGCGACATCTCGTACGACCCGGCGAACCACGAGTTCATGGTGCGCACCCGGGCCGCCCGGATAGAGGCGATCGAGGTGCCCGAGGTCGAGATCGAGGACCCCGACGAGGGTGCTCGGGTGCTGGTCCTGGGCTGGGGTTCGACCTACGGCCCGATCGGCGCCGCCTGCCGGGCGTTGCGGCAGCGGGGCCTGCCGATCGCCCAGGCGCACCTGCGGCACCTGTCGCCGCTGCCCGCCAATCTGGGTGAGGTGCTCAAGGCGTACGACAAGGTGATCGTCCCCGAGATGAACCTGGGCCAGCTCGCCCACGTGATCCGGGCGAAGTACCTGGTCGACGCCGTTCCGTTCAACCAGATCAGCGGCCTGCCGTTCACCGCCGCGACGCTGGAAAGCATGCTCGAGGACGTTGTGAAAAATGGCTAACCCCACTGTTGAGCTCAAGCTCACCGCCAAGGACTTCAAGTCCGACCAGGAGGTTCGCTGGTGCCCGGGCTGCGGTGACTACTCCATCCTCGCCGCCATGCAGCGGTTCATGCCCGAGCTCGGCATTCCGCGGGAGAAGACCGTCTTCATCTCCGGCATCGGCTGCTCCTCCCGCTTCCCGTACTACATGAACACGTACGGGATGCACTCGATCCACGGCCGTGCGCCGGCGATCGCGACCGGCCTGTCCGCGTCCCGCCCCGACCTGTCCGTCTGGGTGGTCACCGGCGACGGCGACGCGCTCTCCATCGGCGGCAACCACCTGATCCACGCGCTGCGGCGCAACGTCAACCTGAAGATCCTGCTGTTCAACAACCGGATCTACGGCCTGACCAAGGGTCAGTACTCGCCGACCTCCGAGCTCGGCAAGATCACGAAGTCGACCCCGGCCGGTTCGGCGGACTCGCCGTTCAACCCACTGTCGCTGGCGCTCGGCGCCGAGGCGACCTTCGTGGCCCGCACGATCGACTCGGACGCCAAGCACCTGCAGTCGGTGCTGCGCGCCGCCGCCCAGCACGAGGGCAGCGCGTTCGTCGAGATCTACCAGAACTGCAACATCTTCAACGACGGCGCCTTCGAGCTGATCAAGGACCCGTCCACCCGGGACGACCACCTGATCCGCCTCGAGCAGGGCCAGCCGATCACCTTCGGCTCGCAGCAGCAGTTCTCGGTCGTCCACCCGGCCGGCGGCTTCGGCCTGTCCGTCCGCGACTCGGCCGCCCTCGACGGCGAGTCCCCGGTCGTGCACGACGCCACGGTCGACGACCCGGCGTACGCGTTCGCCCTCTCCCGCCTCTCCGGCTCCGACCTGGCCACCACCCCGATCGGTGTCTTCCGCGACGTGCAGCGGCCCACCTACGACCAGATCCTGCAGAAGCAGCTGACGGACGCGAAGGCCCAGGCGACCGGCACCCCCGACGAGATGCTCGACGGCCTGCTGAACGCCGCCGACACCTGGACGATCATGTGACCTCGCGAGCTCTGACCGGCCTCGCGAGGTCGGTCAGACCGAGACGCCGACGCTGCTCTCTTCGTCTCTGATGTAGACCAGCATGTCGCCGGTTTCGATGGTCACCGGCTGCTCGCCGCCGAGCGGCAGCACCTTCCCCCGGCGGATCAGCGCCACCACCAGCGTGGCGAGATCGCGCGGGCTCTGACCGACCTCGCTGCGCTCCGCGCTGCGCATGGCGAGCGCCATGCCCTGCCCCGGGGTCAGCAGCTCCTCCACCACGTCGATCAGCGGCGGTGCGGTCGTCGTCAGGCCGAGCAACCGGCCGGCCGTGGCGGACGAGACGATCACGTGGTGGGCGCCGCTCTGCTTGAGCAGCGCGGCGTTCTCCTGCTCGCGTACCGCCGCGATGATCCGCACCTGGCCGGCCGTCAACTGCCGCACGGTCAGCGTGATCAGCACGGACGCCTCGTCGCTGTCGGTGGCGATGATGACGGCCTTGCAGTTCTTGACTTCGGCCTCGTTGAGCACGGACGAACGGGTGGCGTTGCCGTCGATCGCGGTCAGACCGTTGGCGGTCGCCTGGCGTACGGCTGCCTCGCGGTTTTCCACCACGACGATGCGCGCCTTGTCGTGCCCGTTCTCCAGCAGCGCGGCGACGGCGGCCCGGCCCTTGGTGCCGTACCCACAGACGATCACGTGGTCCTTCAACTTTCGCCTCCACCGGCCGACGCGCAGGCTGTTGCGGTATTGATCGGTCAACACCTCGAGGGTGGTGCCGACCAGGATGATCAGGAAGAGCACCCGCGCGGGGGTGATCACCAGGACGTTCACCAGCCGGGCTCCCTGGGTGACCGGGGTGATGTCGCCGTAACCGGTTGTGGAGAGCGTCACGACCGCGTAGTAGAAGCAGTCGAGCAGCGTCAGGCCATCACCGTTGACGTCCCGGTACCCGGCCCGGTCGACGTAGATGATCGAGACCGTGACCAGCACCAACACGACCGCGAGCAGCAGGCGAACGGCGAGCGATCGCAGAGGGCTCTTGCGCACCAGCGGCAGATGGATCATTTCTCGTCCCGCACACGGACACCTTAGTTGGCCGTGTACAGGCACGCCCTCCAGGACATCACATTAACCATCGTTAAGGAAATACCCAGCGGTAACTTCGGGCGCGGTCCGGCAAAGTCAATAGAAAGATCTATATGCGTACCTCGAGGGCACCGACACTGCCCGCATGACCCGACGCATCCTCCTCGTTCTGGTCCTCACCCTGGCCACGCTGGTCCCCGCCGGCGCCGCCTACGCCGCCGCCGACAAGGCAACCGTCCTCTCCAACTGGACCCAGCCGACGGCGACCAGCACCGCAGCCTGGAACGCGGCCCGCCTCGACCGCGCTCCGTGGGCGTCCTACAACTTCGACTGGTCCACCGACTACTGCTCGGCCAGCCCGGACAAGCCGCTCGGCTTCGACTTCACGCTGTCCTGCTGGCACCACGATTTCGGGTACCGCAACTACAAGGCGATCGACGCGTTCCCGGCCAACAAGGACCGGGTCGACTCCATGTTCTACGCCGATCTCAAGCGCAAGTGCGCCACCTACAACGCGGTCGTCCGGCCGGCCTGCTACAGCCTGGCCTGGACGTACTACGAAGCGGTGCACAACTTCGGCTCGCTGGCCGCGGTCAAGCAGTCCGACATCAACCGCGCCAAGGCCATGATGACCACCACTAGGTGAGCGTCTGGGCGAACCGGACCGCGCCGTCCTCGAGGTCGGGATGCTCCACGGCCAGGGCCATCGCCACGATCCGATCAAAACCCAAACCCACCCCGTCGGCGTACGCGGCGTCGAACGCCGCGTCGCCGAGGGCGGTGCGCAGCGCCAGCTGTTGCTCCGCCCAGAAGCGCCCGAAGATGTCGGTGCGCCGAGCGCCGCGGGCCGCCTCCGCCCCGCCGAACAGCACGGCCGCGCTCGTCGGGTCGCCGCCCAGCGAGCAGCGGACCGCGATCGCCGCGACCGCGTCGGCCGCCGCGCCGCGGAACCCGTGCCGCAGCCGCGACCGCAACGCCACCACCAGGTGGTCGTGGGCGGCGACCAGGTCACGGCGGCGCAGTGCCACCATCCCCAGCAGCCAGTCGACGGTACGCCGGCCGCGGTCCTCGGGGCGGCCGGCCTCCAGCTGACGGGCACCGCCGAGCACCTCGGCCGCCTCGTCGGCGGCGTCCCGACGCCACAGCAGCTCGGCCAGCGTCACCACGGCCGGCAGGCCGGCCTCGGGCACGCCGTACTGCTCGGCCCGGGCGATCATCTCGCGGCAGAACTTCTCCGCCGCGTCGTACTGCTCCTCCTCGAGCAGCGTCAGCCGGTGCCCGGCCATGGCCCGCACCACCAGGCCCTGGTCGTCGGCCCGCCGGGCCATCCGCTCGGCCCGCTCGGCGAACCGGACCCGTTCCTCGGGGTCGTCGGCGAGCCGGGCATGCATCAGATAGGCGGACGCCAGGTCGGCCGGCGCCACGGGCGTGTCGTCGAGCCGGCGGTAGAGCCGGAAGAGCAGGTCACGGCCCTCGCGGGCGCCGCCGTGCTCCCGCCACCAGGGGTCGAGCACACCGGCCAGCCGCAGCCCGGCCTCGACACTGCCGTCCGCGGCGGCCCAGCGCAGCGCGGCCTGCCACTCCGACACGTACGGGCTGCGCTCGGTCAACGAGACGGTACGCGGCTGCCCGTCGGTGTCCACGGTGGCCGCCGCCAGCGTGTGCAGCGACCAGGCCAGGTGCCGGTCCCGGGCGGCACGCTCGTCCCCGGCCACGATGAGCTGGCGGGACGCGTACGCCCGGACCTGTTCGGACATCCGGTAGCGCGGGCCGGGCACCACCTCGATCAGCGACTTCTCGGTCAGCTCGGAGAGCGACCCGATCGCGTCCGGCCCGCACCACTCGACGGTCGGCAGGTCGACCGTGCCGGCGAAGACCGACAGCCGGCGCAGCAGGGCCGCGGATCGCACGCTCAGCGTCCGATAGGACCAGTCGAGGCAGGCGGTCAGGCTCGTGTGCCGCTCTCCCGGCTCGATCTCGCCCCGCTCTCCCGGTTCGATCTCGCCCCGCTCTCCCGGTTCGATCTCGCCCGGATCGGCCGTGATCAGGTCGCTGTTGATCGGGTCGCTGTTGATCGGGTCCAGCGCGGCGATCGGGTCGTCGAGCCGGGCCACCAGCTGCTCGGCCGAGAAGAGCCGCATCCGGGCCGCGGCGAGTTCGATGGCGAGCGGCGAGCCCTCCAGCCGCGCGGCCACCCCGGCCAGTTCGACGCTCTCCTCGACCGGCGCCTGCCGCCCGCCACGCGCCGCCTCGGAACGCTCGCTGAGCAGGGTGAACGCGTCGGCCGGCGAGAGCGGCGGGATCCGCCAGACCACCTCGCCGTACACGCCGAGCGGCTGGCGGCCGGTGACCAGCACGTCGACGCCGGGGCAGGCGGCCAGCAGCCGTTGCACGAGACCGGCGCAGGCGGTGGGCGCCGCGTCACAGGTTTGCAGGAGCAGCAGCATCCGCCGGCCCGCGCACTCCTCGAGCAGGGTGTCCAGCACCGGCCGGCCGGGCTCGGCACGCAGGCCAAGGGCCGCGGCCAGGGCGGGGGCCAGGCCGGTTGCCGCGCTGACCGCATCGACCGTCCAAATTCCTTGCGGGTACGCCGGGAGCGCCTGCTCGCCGAGCGCCAGCGACAGCCGGGTCTTGCCCGCCCCACCCGGTCCCGTGATCGTGACGATCCGGTGCCGGGTCAGCAGCTCGGACAGCTCGGACAGCTCGGCCCGGCGGCCCACGAAAGAGGTGAGCGGAGCGGGCAGGTTGTGCCGGGCCGCGCCCGGCGTGCGCGGGCGCGGGAAGTCCCGGTCGAGGCCGGCCGCCATCACCTGGAAGAGTCGCTCGTCGTCGTCGAAGCCGCGCAGCCGGTGCGGGCCGAGGTCGAGCAGGTCGACGCCGGACAGGCACTCGGCAACCGGGCCCGCCCCGGCACCGGCCGAGCCCGGTACCGCGCCGGCCGACCCCGGCATTGCGCCAGCCGAGCCCGGCATTGCGACGGCTGAGCCCGACACCGCGGCCGCCGAGCCCGACATTGCGGCGGCAGAGCCCGAGACCGCGGTGGCCGAGCCCGACATTGCGGCGGCCGCGAGGCCGGTCGAGTCGGGCGCTGCGGCGGCGGGACCGACCGAGCCCGACACCTCGGTGGCCGAGCCGGGCGCCGCCGTCGCGGCTGCGCCCGCCGTCACCAGCTGGGGCGCGGCCGGGATCGACGCTTCGAACGGGACGACGACGCCCGCGGTGAGCACGGCCAGCGCGGTGGAGCCCGAGCAGAGGATCTGCCCGCCGTGCGCGGCCGCGGCGACCCGGGCCGCGCGGTGCACCTCGATGCTCGCGTACTCGTCGCCGATCGGCTTCGCGTACCCGGTGTGCATGCCCATCCGGACCCGGGGCATGGCGTCAGGGAACGGCCACTCGTGTGCGGACAGTCGCCGTTGCGCCTCTACGCAAGCGGCGAGGGCGGCACCGGCATCACGGAAGGCAACGAAGAAAGAATCACCCTCTGTAAACATCTCGACACCGTCAAAATCCCTCAACACGCCGCGTAGCAACGTACGGTGAGCACGAAGGACGGAGCAGTAGTCGTCCCCGAGCATGCGGGCCAGACGAGTCGAACCCTCGATGTCGGTGAATATAAAGGTCACCAGGCCGCTCGGCAGCTCGGTCCGTCCCGACACGGTGAACCTCCGCCTCCTTCTAGGAAGTCGTGTCTCATGCTGTCGTATCACAGCGTTACCGTGCATCGTAGAAACGGACGGTAACGATCTGCCCGTCACGACCGACCCCGGACGGAGGACATTCGCCCGAGAGTCATCGACGTTCTCTATGCACTACGCGTGACGTAACGAAACGGATCGAGCCGGGACACGCAGCAGTCGGTCAGTTCCAGCCAACCGTTCGGACGTACCCGCAAGAGTCATCGCGCACGGCGTCTCTCCACGTCGCACGGTCACTGCACTGCGTAACCAAGACCCGCCCCGAAGATCGAACGCCCGGGACCATATGCCCCCCGAGCGACGCAGGGCCACCCATTCTGGACGTACGCACCTGCGCGAAACTTTTGCGCACGCAGATCGGCCCCCGCCAGAGTGACCCACCGGACGTCGCAACCGACTTGCCCGCCGGACGTGCCCGCCGGACGTGGCCACCGACCTGCCCGCGGGACGTGCCCGCCGGACGTGCGCGCCGCGGCCCACCGGAATCGGCCGCCCGCCGGCCCGCCGGTACGGCCCGAAGTGACCCGCCCCTGGCCCGCCGAAGCGACCTGCCGAAGTGGCCCGCCCCCTGGGCCGCTGAAGCGGCCCGCCGAAGTGACCCGCTCCCTGGGCCGCTGAAGCGGCCCGCCGAAGTGACCCGCCCCCTGGGCCGCTGAAGCGGCCCGCCGAAGTGACCCGCCCGCGCCTCGTCCGCCGGAGCCGTCTGCCGGAGCCGCCGGAACTGGCCGCCCGCTGGCCCGCCGATGCGGCCCGACGGAGTGACCCACCCGCCTCGACCGCCGGAACCGCCCGCCCGTCTGCCCCGCCGGTGTCGCACGCCGGAGCCACCCGCGCACCTGGCCCGCCGGAGTCGCCCGCCCGTCTAACCCGGTGGCGGGGTCGGCGCGCTGCGGTCGTCGCGGCGGTCAGCAGCCACAGGCGCCGCCGCAACAGCCGCCGCCGGACTGCGCGGGCGCCGCGGGCGCGCCGGTGCCGCCGCGGGCGACCGCGACGGTGGAGAGCAGCTTGACCGTGTCGTCGTGGCCTTGCGGACAGGCGGCGGGCGCGGACGCCTCACTCATCGGGCGGCTGACCTCGAACGTGTCGCCACAGGCACGGCACCGAAACTCGTAACGCGGCATGGGCAAAGAGTAGGCCCCGGGTCCGACAGAAATGCACGCGGCAGCCCTACCCAGCCGTAACGTCGCCGGCGGCGGTCGACGGGGCCTCTTGCCGCGAGCCATCGGCGGGTATGGTCGGGGCCGTGGCGAACGGGCGGAAGACACCGACGGAGCAACCTGAGCTGCGCGCGGCCGCGCCGCATCGGGGCGGCCCGCTCGGCAGTTCCGGCGCGGCCCCCGAGGCCGCGGCGGTGGCGGAGCCAAAGCAGCCCGAAGTGACAACGGCCACCGCCTCCGAGCCGACCGCTCCCGAACCGACCGCCACCAAGCCGGCCGCCGCGGACCCAACCGCCCCGAACCCGACCGACGGGGAGCCCGCCGCCAGCGCCAAGTCCGCGGCCGGCGCGACGCCCAACGCCAGCGCAGCGCCTACTACTGGCACAGAGCCCGCAGCCGACACGGCGCCCGCTACCGGCACAGAACCGACCGCTGACACAAAGCCGACCGCTGACACAGAGCCGACCGCTGACACAAAGCCGACCGGCACAGGGCCCACGGCCGACACAGCGCCCGCTACCGGCACAGAACCGACCGCTGACACAAAGCCGACCGGCACAGAGCCCGCTACCGGCACGGCCAAGCCGGACACCGCCGAAGCGACCCCGTCCGGGCTGCGCCGGGCTCACCCCGTGCAGGTCGTGGCGCGGGCCGGGCGCAGCACCTCCGCGTGGGCCAAGCGCCCGAGCGGCCGCCTAGTGCTGCCCAGCGTCATCGCCCTGCTCCTGCTCGGTGCGGCGGGAACGGCCGGCGCCTACCTCGTACCGAAAGCTTTGGACGCCGCTCCGGTACCCAGCGCAACCCCCGTGTTCGCCGGCGCAGCGACGGCGGCCTCGGGGCCGCCGGCCAGCGCGCCCGCCGGCCTGCCCACCGCCTCCGCCCCGGTCGGCGCCTCCGGTGCGCCCGCCGTGACCACCCCGGCCGCGCAAGGGCAGTTCGGCCAGCCCGGCCAGCGACCGGCCGCCGCCCTGGAGAGCTGGGCCCAGCAGGTCGGCACCAAGGTCAGCATCCCGGTGGTGGCGCTGGAGGCCTACGGCTACGCCGAGCTCGTGCTCGCGAAGACCACGCCCTCCTGTCACCTGAGCTGGACCACGATCGCCGCGCTCGCCAAGGTCGAGTCGGACCACGGCAGCATCAGGGGCGCGGTGCTCGGCGCGGACGGCGAGGTGCAGCCGCCGATCTACGGCCTGCCGCTGGACGGGAAGGGTGGCCGGCAGTTGCTGCGGGACACCGACCAGGGCGTGATCGACGGCGACACCACGTACGACCGGGCCGTCGGTCCGCTGCAGTTCATCCCGCAGACCTGGAACCAATACAAGATCGATGCCGACAACAACGGTGTCGCCGACCCGAACGACATCGACGATGCGTCACTGACCGCAGCCTCCTATTTGTGCCAGGGCGGGCGCGATCTGTCCAAGGCGGAGTCCTGGTGGGACGCGATTCTCTCGTACAACGCCGTGCAGCCGTACGCGCAGAAGGTTTTCGAGGCGGCCAACGACTATGGCCGGCGCAGCCGAGGATGAGGCGCAAACCTCAACGCACAGTGACGGTACCCGCACAATTACGTTTGCAGCACTTCCCTGAAGGTCCGCTTACCGGCAAGCTGTACGGGTGAGGGTGCGTGAATGGGACCCCCGGTCAGCGTCGGCTGGGGAGATCCGATCGCTCGTGGAGACGGTGAATGCTGTCCTGGCCACCGACCTCCCCGACGATCCACCATGGCAGGACGTCCAGGTCAGGGAGTATCTGGCCGAGACCGTCCCCGGTGAGCGCCGGATCTGCTGGGTGGCCGAGGACGACCGCCTGCCCGAGGGGCAGAGCGAGATCTTCGCGCACGTCAGCATCCTGCTGCTCGGCGACATCGGGGTGCTCGAGGTGATGGTCAAACCCTCGCTGCGCCGCCGCGGCCTCGGCCGTCAGCTGGTCGCCATGGCCACCCGCCGGGCCTATCTCGAGGGCTTCTCGTCGATCGGCGTGGAGGCGATCGGCGGCACCCCGGCGATCCCGTTCTACGAGGCCTTGGGCTTCGAACGGGAGTATGTGGAGACTCGCAGCGTCCTCAATCTGGCCTCGGTGGCCTGGCCGACGCTGCGCGAGATGGCCGCCGGCATCGCGCCCGGCTACCGCGTGGAGTATCACCCCGGTGGCCCGCCCGAGGAGCTGCTCGAGGCGTACGCGCAGGCCAAGCTCGAGGCGCAGGACGATGACGAGGATCTCGATCTGGCTCCCCGCTCGTCCGACCCGCAGCGCCTGCGCGACTCGCTGACCACGTTGCACAAGCGCGGCCTGAAGCCGTACATCGTGCTCGCCATTCACGAGGCGACCGGCGACGTGGCGGGGCTGACCGAGGTGGTCGTGCCCGCCCAGCACCCCGAGCGAGCCGACCAGTACGACACGATCGTGGTCCGGGCCCACCGCGGCTACGGCATCGACCGCGCGATCAAGGCGCGCATGCTGTTCGAGCTGCGTGACGCCGAGCCCAGCCTGCGCGAGGTGCAGACCTGGAACGCGCAGAACAACGAGTCGATGCTCAAGGTGAATGCCGAGCTCGGCTACCAGCCGGACCGGGACTGGTTCGAGTACGGCGTCGACGTGGCCCAGCTCGTTCAGCTGCTCGAGCCCACCGAGTGACTCAGTAGCGGAGACGCTGGGCGACCTCGGTGGCCCAGTAGGTGAGGACGATCTGGGCGCCGGCTCGCTTGATCGAGGTCAGCGACTCGATGATGACGCGGTCGCGGTCGATCCAGCCGTTCGCGGCGGCCGCCTCGACCATCGCGTACTCGCCGGAGACCTGGTAGGCGGCGACCGGGACGGTGACTCGGTCGCGGATCGCGGCGATCACGTCGAGGTAGGCGAGGGCCGGTTTGACCATGACGATGTCGGCGCCCTCGGCCACGTCCAGGTCGACCTCGCGCAGCGCCTCCCGCAGGTTCGGCGGGTCCTGCTGGTACTGGCGGCGGTCACCCTGCAGGGTGGACTCGACGGCCTCGCGGAACGGGCCGTAGAACGCGCCCGCGTACTTCGCCGAGTAGGCCAGGATCGAAACGTCCTGATAGCCCTTTTTGTCGAGGGCGCGGCGGATCACGCCGATCTGGCCGTCCATCATCCCGGACGGCCCGACCATGTGCACGCCGGCCTGGGCCTGGGCCACCGCCATCTCGGCGTAGAGATCGAGGGTGGCGTCGTTGTCGACCGAGCCGTCCCGGGCCAGCACTCCACAGTGGCCGTGCGAGGTGAACTCGTCGAGGCACAGGTCGCCCATCACCACCGTGTCGTTGCCCACCTCGGCAATCAGGTCGCGGATGCCGACGTTGAGGATGCCGTCGGGGTCGAGGCCGGCCGAGCCGGTCTCGTCCTTGTTCTCGTTCTCCGGGACGCCGAACAGCATCAGGCCGCCGACGCCCGCGCTGACCGCCTCGTGCGCGGCCTTGCGCAGCGACTCACGCGAGTGCTGGACGACGCCGGGCAGCGAGCTGATCGGCCGGGGCTCGGTCAGCCCCTCCTTCAGGAACAGCGGCAGGACCAACTCGGACGGGGAGAGCCGGGTTTCCTCGACGAGGCGGCGCAACGCCGGGGTACGCCGAAGTCGGCGCGGGCGGACATCCGGGAACGACATGAGGCGATCCTTAGCGGAAGCGTAGGGCCGTGGGTCCCTGAACCTTCGAGCCGCGGCGCTGCTTCGCCGGCATCGCGGCCAGCTTCTCGCGCAGTTCGATCGCGTACGACGCGAGCGCCTCGACCAGGTCCGGCACGGAGGCGTGCTGGGGCTGGACGTCGACGCGCAGGCCGAACTCGGTGGCGGTCTCGGCGGTCTTCGGGCCGATCACCGCGACGACCGTGCGGGCGTGCGGCTTGCCGGCGATGCCGACCAGGTTGCGTACGGTGCTGGACGAGGTGAACAGCACCGCGTCGAAGCCACCCGACTTGATCGCGTCGCGGATCTCGGCCGGCGGCGGCGCGGCCCGCACGGTGCGGTACGCGGTGACGTCGTCGACCTCCCAGCCGCGCTCGATCAGCCCGGCGGCGAGCGTCTCGGTGGCGATGTCGGCGCGGGGCAGCAGCACCCGGCCGACCGGGTCGAGGATCTCGTCGTGCGGCGAGAACTCGGCGAGCAGACCCTCGCTGGACTGGTCGTCGGCGGGGATCAGCTCGGGCTGGATGCCGAACGAGCGGACCGCCTCGGCGGTGGCCTCGCCGATGCAGGCGATCTTGACGCCGCCGAAGTGCCGGGCGTCGAGGCCGTGCTCGTCGAACTTCTCCCAGACCGCGCGCACGGCGTTGACCGAGGTGAAGACGACCCAGGCGTACCGGCCGTCGACCAGGCCCTTGACCGCGCGCTCCATCTGCGCGGGGGTGCGCGGGGGCTCGACCGCGATGGTCGGCACCTCGCACGGGATCGCGCCGTACGCCCGCAGCCGCGCGCTCATCGCGCCGGCCTGCTCCTTGGTACGCGGGACGAGAACCTTCCAGCCGTACAGCGGGCGGTTCTCCCACCAGCTCAGCGCGTCCCGCTCGGCCACGTCGGCGCCGACCGTCAGCACCACCCGGCCGGTGAAGCCGAGCGCGGCGGCGACGAAGCTGTCGACGGTCGAGGTGGTCGTGTACTGCGTCTCGCCGGTGCCGTCGCCGGTCACCGCGACCGGGATGCCCGGCTCGACGCCGGCCGCGAGCAGCCCGTCGCGAACCGCGGCCAGGTCACCGGCGTCGATCGCCACGGCGAACGAGCCCTTGCGCGACGAGGCGGCGAGCGCGTCGAAGTCGAGCGCGGTCACGTCGCCGACGTCGGCGGTGGTGCGCACCGACGGCAGCGGCACGCCGGCGTAGGTGGCGACGCCCTCGGCCTGCCCGATGCCGGGCACGACCTCGAAGTGCACGGCGGTACGCGCGACCGCCTGCACCTCCTTGACCACGGACTCGTGGCCGAACGGGTCGCCGGACACCAGGTGCACGGCGGACAGGCCGGACTTGGCCGCGGACAGCAGCACCTTGGCGACGTCGCCGGGCGCGCCCTCGGCCGGGCTGAACTGGGCGTCGGCCTTGGCCTCGGCCTTGATCGCGGTCAGCAGGGAGTCGGGGACTCCCCGGTCGTACACCACCTGGTCGGCGTCGGTGAGCGCGGCGTGGGCGCGACGGGTCAACAGCTCCGGATCGCCAGGTCCGGCGCCGACGAACGCGATGCGTCCTGCTGGCTTGCGGGCGGTGCGGGTGGTCATTCTGTGCTCCCCATCAGGGTATCGGCGCCGTTCTCGAGGAGGTCGGCGGCGAGTGCTTTGCCGATCTCCGCCGCGTCGGCGGGCGTTCCGGTGCGCGACAGGCGGATGGCTCGGGACCCATCCGGGCTGATCACCGCACCGCGCAGGTAGATCTCGTCACCGTGCTCGCCCTCGGCGAGCTCGGCGTGTGCCGCGACCGGGGCTGAGCACCCGGCCTCCAGCGTGGCCAGCATCGCCCGTTCCGCCACGACGGCGGCCCGGGACGGTGCATGGTCGAGCGCGGCCAGCAGCTCGACCAGGTCTGAGTCGTCGGCCCGGCACTCCACCGCCAGCGCTCCCTGGGCCGGGGCGGGCAGCATGAGCATGGGGTCGAGCGTTTCGGTGATCTCGGCGGTCCGGCCGAGACGCGCCACACCGGCCCGGGCGAGGACGACGGCGTCCAGATCTGCCTCGGGCCCGTGGACCCGGGCGATCCGGCTGTCGACGTTCCCGCGGATCGGCGTGACCTGCAACTCTAGGCCCAAAGCACGCAGTTGCGCGATGCGCCGCACCGCGCCGGTGCCGACGACGGAGCCCGGCGGCAGCTCGGCGAGCGTCCGGTTGCCCTTGGCGACGAGCACATCGCGGGGATCCTCGCGCGGCGGGACGGCCGCGATGTGCAGCCGGGCCGGCGAGCCGGTGGGCAGGTCCTTGTACGAGTGGACGGCGAAGTCGATCTCGCCGGCCAGCAGCGCGTCCCGCAGTGCGGACACGAAGACGCCCACGCCGAGCTGGGCGACCGGGGCGGAGGAACGGTCGCCCTGGGTGACGATGCGCACCAGCTCGACCGGCCGGCCGGTGGCGGCGGTCACGGCGTCGGCGGTCAGCTGGGACTGAGCGAGGGCCAGCGCGCTACCCCGGGTGCCTAAACGCAAGGCAGTCACGCTTTTCCTCCGATCTCGGGCACGGCGTCGGCCTGGGTGGCAAGGGGGACATCCAGATCGAACAGCTCACGCAACAGCGCGGCGTACTGATCGCCGCCCGGTTCGGCGGCCAGCTGGCGCACCCGTACGGTCGGCGAGTGCAGCAGCTGCTGAACGACCCGATGCAGCGTACGGGAAACATCCGCTCGCTGCTCATCCGTGAATTCCGACCGGCGCGCGTAGAGCTTGCGCAGCTCGCCGGCGACCACGTCGTCGGCCCGGGTGCGCAGCGCGGCCACGGTCGGCGCGATGTCGGCGCCGCGCAGCCAGCCGAGGAAGTGCTCGACCTCACCGGTGACGATCTGCTCGACGGCCGCGGTCTCGGCGGCGGCCGGCAGCGCCCGGCGGGACGAGGCAAGGCTGTCGATATCGATCACGGTCAGGCCGGACAGGCCGACCGCGTCCGGGGCCACGTCGCGCGGGACGGCCAGGTCGAGCACGACCAGCGGGCCGGCCGGCTCGAGCCGGGCCCGGGTGAGCAGCGGCGCGGTCGCCGCGGTCGCGGTGATCACCAGATCGGCGTCGCGCAGGGCGGCGTCCAGGTCCTCGAAGGGGACCGCGACCGCGCCGTACGCCTCGGCGAGCCGGTCGGCGGCCGCCGCGCTGCGGTTGCTGATCCGCAGCGAGCCGACGCCGGCCCTGGTCAGGGTGGCGACCGACAGGGAACCCATCGCGCCCGCGCCGATCACCAGCGCCGACCTGCCGGCGAGCTCACCCAGCTGGACCGAGGCGACCTCGAGCGCGGCGGTGACCACGCTCTGCCCAGCCTTGTCGATGCTGGTCTCGGCGTGTGCCCGCTTGCCGACCCGCAGCGCCTGCTGCATGAGCTCGTGCAGCAGGCGGCCGGCGGTGTCCGCCTCGCTGGCCGCGTGGTACGCGTCGCGGAGCTGGCCGAGGATCTGCGCCTCGCCGACCACCATCGACTCGAGCCCGGCCGACACCCGGAACGAGTGCCGCACCGCCGCCTCGTCGTAGTGCACATAAAGGTGACCGGCCAGCTCGGTGGCCGGGATGCCGGAGGCCTCGGAGAGCACGTTGCAGACGTCGCCGAGGCCGCCGTGGAAGCCGCTCACCGCCGCGTAGATCTCCACCCGGTTGCAGCTGGACAGCACCACCGCCTCGCCGATGTAGGGCTGGCTGACCAGTTTCTGCAGCAGCCCGGGTACGGCGTCGTCCGCAATGGTGAGCCGTTCCAACGTGCTGATGTCGGCGGTGCGGTAGGACGCACCGACGCTGAGCAGGTTCACGACCCGACCGCCTCCTGATTTCCCGCCCCCGCGGCGGACCGGCCGCCAGGCAGCGCGGTGAGCGACGCCTTGCGGTGCTCGTGGAATGAGAGGATCTGCAACTCGATCGCGAGATCGACCTTGCGTACGTCGACGTTCGCCGGCACGGACAGCACGCACGGCGCGAAGTTGAGGATGCTGGTGACGCCCGCGGCGACCAACTCGTCGGCGACGGCCTGGGCGGCGCCGGCCGGGGTGGCGATGACCCCGATGGCGATGCACTCCTCGACCGCGACCTGGCGCAGCTCGTCGATGTGCCGCACGACCAGGCCGTGGATCCGTTCCCCGATCTTCGCCTCGTCGGCGTCGAACAGCGCGACGATCTTGAACCCGCGGCTGGCGAACCCGTCGTACCCGGCGAGGGCGTGACCGAGATTACCGACGCCGACCAGGCAGACGGCCCGGCGCTGGTCGAGGCCGAGCACGTACTCGATCTGCTCGATCAGCAGGGCAACGTCGTAGCCGACGCCGCGGGTGCCGTACGACCCGAGGTGGGAGAGGTCCTTGCGGAGTTTCGCCGAGTTGACCCCGGCCGCCGCGGCAAGCCCCTCGCTGGAGATCGTGTCCGCCCCGCCCTCGCCGAGGCTGTGCAGCGCGCGCAGGTATTCGGGCAACCGGGCGATCGTCGCCTCCGGGAGGTCCGGGAAGGCCGGGACGTCGCCCGTACCTCCGGGCGTGCTTCCGTGACGCTGCTGACTCATCTGACTCCGTGCCGACGAGGTTCGAACCCTGCGGTGCGAGCCCCCTGACGCCCGGCTCGACCGGCTGTGATAGCGGGGCTCTTCGAAGTCACAGAGTAGGCGCTTGTGAAGGCGTGCACAAATCGCGATCTTGGTGATGCGAATGGACAAAGATCCACTAGCGTGCTAATGCACCTCGTCCCCGAAAAGTATGCCCCCGTCACGCGCGCCCCGGCCAGCCGCTACAGCGACTTCGCGATCTCCACGGCCGCCAGCAGCGTGTCGGCAACCGGACGGCCCGATGCCCGCAGCTTGCCGGGGTTGGTGAAGCCGCCGGTGTAGAGCACCACCTGGGCGCCCACCGAGTCGGCCGCGGCCGCGTCGTCGAGCGAGTCGCCGATCAGGACGGCACGCCGGCCGGGGACGCCGAGCTCGTCCAGATGGGTCGCCAGATGGGCGGCCTTGAGGTGGCCGCCCACCTCGGCCCGCAGCCCGTCGACCCGGGTGAAGATCCCGGCCAGCCCGTACGTCTCGACGGCCGGCACCAGCTCGCTGTGGAACCACATGGACAGCAGCGACTGCCCGCCCGGCCACGACTTGATCGCCGTCATCGCGTCCTCGGCCAGCGTGGTGCTGGTCAACCCCAGCCGGTACGTGTCGTGGAACAGCTTGTCGAGCCGGCCGAACTCGTGCTCGTCGATCGCCCGCCCGAGCATCTCGGCGTAGAACTCGGCCACCGGCCGGCGATACCGGGCGCGGTGCTCGTCGGCGTCGACGGGCCGCCCGCCGACCGACTCGAATGCCGCGTTGGTGGCCGAGACCACCAAGTGCAGGTCGTCGAGCAGGGTGCCGTTCCAGTCCCAGACCAGGTGCGTAGGCGTCACGACGATCAACCTATATGCGGGGCTCCCCCGGCTGTCGCGCCAAATCCCGAAGCAGCCGGGCCTCCTCGATCCGCCAGTAGCCGTGCTCGGCGCCGTCCAGGAGCACCACGGGCACCCGGTCGCCGTAGTCGCGCTCCAGCTCGATGTCCGACTCCACGTCGACCCGACTCCACTGACCAGGCAAAATGCGGTCGAGCACGGCCTCGGCGTCGGCGCACAGGTGACAGCCGTCCCGGCTGATCAAGGTCACCCGGTTCACGACGCGATCTCCCTCTTCCGGACCTTGCCGATGGCCGAGTGCGGAAGGTCACGCACCAGCTCGATGCTCGGCAGCTTGAACCGGGCGAGCTGCCCGGCGCAGTAGACCTGCAGCTCGGCCGGGGTGGGCGCGGGGTCGAGCGCGGCCACAACGTACGCGTGCGGCCGCTGTCCGGTGTCCGCGTCGGGCACACCCACCACCGCCGACTCGGCCACCGCCGGATGCGCGTCGAGCACCCGCTCGATCTCGGCCGGGTAGACGTTGAAGCCGTTCACCAGGATCAGCTCGCCGATCCGGTCGACCAGGTGCAGGTCGCCGTCGCCGTCCGCGTACGCCACATCGCCGGTGCCCCACCAGCCGTCGGCGTCCGGCCCGTCCCGGCCGTCCGGCCAGTACCCGGAGAAGAGGTTGGCGCCGCGCACCACGATCTCGCCGGGGTCGGTGCCGGCCGAGTCCGGAACGGCGAGGTCGAGCTCGGCCAGGTCCTCGTCCGGCGAGCCGGTGCCGTCCTCCCAGAGGACCTCGCCGTCGGCGCTGCGCAGGCGCAGCGAGACTCCCGGCAGCGGGCGGCCGATCGAGCCGGCCTTGTCCCGATCGCTGACCGCCGTGGTGGTGAGGACCGGGGCCGTCTCGGTCAACCCGTACCCGATGATCAGGGTTTTGCCGGTCGAGGCCGAGAAGCGGGCGGCCTCGGCGGGAGCGATCGGGGCGGCGCCGCACACCGCGGTGCGCACGCTGCTGAGCGCTCTCTTGACCGACGGCTGCCGGGACCACTCCATGTACATGCCCGGCACACCGACCGTCACGGTGACGGCATGCTCGGCAATCACGGAGAGCGAGGCGGCCGGGTCGAAGCGGTCGATCAGCACCCCGGTGGCCGCGTGGTGCGCGACGGTGCCCAGACCGGTGTTCAACCCGTACGCGTGAAAGAACGGCATCGCCAGCAGCACCACGTCGTCGGGGCCGACCACCGGTGGCTCGATCGCGTCCAGCTGACCGTGGTTGGCCGCGAGCGCGGCGCGGGTGAGCATCGCACCCTTCGGGCGCCCGCTGGTCCCGGAGGTGTAGAGCAGCACGGCGAGATCGGCTGCCGAGACTTCCGGCAGCTCACCGGTCGCTCCGGCAAGATCCGGCGGTACGCACGGCGGGGTGGCCGACCGCAGTTTCGTGCGGGCCTCGGCCTCGGCGACCACCACCGCGGCCTGGCAATCGGTGATCACGTAGTCCAGCTCGTCGGCCGTGTACCCGGGGTTCAGCGGCACCGCGACCCGGCCGGCACGCAGCACCCCGTAGTAGGTGACGACGAAGTCGATCGAGTTGCCGAGCACGATCGCGACCCGCTCGCGCGGCCGGGCCAGCATCACCAGCCGACCGGCCGCGGCCTCCACCCGGGCGTCGAGCTCGGCCCAGGTCAGCGTGCTCGCCGGGGTGATCAGCGCGGGGTGGTCGGGTCGCGACTTGGCGGCGGCAGCGATCTCGTCCACGAGGCACGAGTCTGGCACAAACCCGCCGCCAGGGGGATGCCGGACAGTCTGTCCGTCGGAGAAAGAGCCGTGTACTCCATCGTGTCAAGCGTTCCTTGTGTCTTGTCTGCGCCACTTCGTACTATTTTCGCGCAGCGCACACGGTGTGCGACTCCGTGTGTTCGGTGTCCGTGATACTTCGCGTCTGTGTAACGGACTCCACAGCCCTGGGTGAGGTCGGACCGACTTTTTGTGGGCCGGCCCACCCCTTTTGCTATGAGTGATCACCCCTCATCCCGAGGAGGCCGCTGTGCCACAAAAAGCACGGAATCGCTGTACATCCACGCCTGGCGGGGCGGATGTGCGGTCGGACCAGAACCGCCGGGTTGGGGAGGCGCAGTGAGTCATGTTTACGCCGGGGATCCGTACCGCCTGGCCGTCAACGCGGGGCTCGGCGCCCTGCGACAGTCCGTCGACTCGATGATCGTCAACACGATCCGGGACGAGGGCGCCAAACGCACCAGCAACCGCCGGCACGTCAACGAGTCGCCCGGGGTCCGGATGCCCCCGACCGGCAACGCCAAGCCGCTGCCCAGCGGCGGACTGACGGGCGGCGGCCGGGTGACGGCGCCCGACCGGCCGGCGATGCCCGCCCAACCCACCGCCGGGCAGCGCAGCAACCTGCCGGAGAGCCCGAGCCCGGCCACCGACGTCACCGTGGTCGTCCCGGCGCAGAGCACCTCCGGGCCGCCGACCGAGAACGAGCCGCCCAAGTATCCGGCCCGCCCCGACCCCGGCGACGCCGCGGCCGAGGTGTGGGCGCTGGTCGAGCGCGCCCAGGCCGGCGAGGCGGAGGCGTTCGGCCTGATCTACGACCGGTACATGGACACCGTCTTCCGGTTCGTCTACTTCCGGGTCGGCAACCGGCAGCTGGCCGAGGACCTGACCTCGGACACCTTCCTGCGCGCGCTCAAGCGGATCGGCAGCTTCACCTGGCAGGGCCGCGACCTGGGCGCCTGGCTGGTCACCATCGCCCGCAACCTGGTCGCCGACCACTTCAAGTCGGGCCGGTACCGCCTGGAGGTCACCACCGGCGACGTGCTGGACGCCGACCGCGAGGACCGCGGGCCGGAGGGCAGCCCGGAGTCCGCCGTGGTCGACCACATCACCAACGTCGCCCTGCTCACCGCGGTCAAGCAGCTCAACCCGGAGCAGCAGGAATGCATCGTGCTCCGCTTCCTGCAGGGCTTCTCGGTCGCCGAGACGGCCCTGACGATGGGCAAGAACGAGGGCGCGATCAAGGCCCTCCAGTACCGGGCCGTCCGGGCGCTCGCCCGGCTGCTGCCCGAAGGGTTCCAGTGGTGACCCGCGACGTGGACCTAGCACAGCAGAGCCTGTCGATCTTTCCAAGCCAATGCGGGTCGTCCGTCCCCGTAACCGGGGACGAGCCTCACGCGTTTGTCCCGGTGCGACCCCGGGCGGCCTCGGCGGCCACCGGCATCATCGCGACCGTCGGCAACGCCGCCGACGCGACAGTCACGAGCGAGGGGAGGTGCCCACGGTGAACTTCGACTTCCTGGACCGGCGGAGTGCCGAGCGCTTCGCGGAGCTTCTCGACGAGAACACCGGCGGCCGGCGATTCGGCCACGACCCCGCCGACGAACGCCTCGCCGAACTGGTCGCCATCGGGCACGGCCTCCGCGGCACCCGGCCCGAAGTCCCGGTCGACTCCGAGTTCCGCGTCGGGCTGCGGGCGATGCTGGTCGCCACCGCCGAGCGGGGCGGCCTCGAAGGTTCCGGCCCGGAGGAGTCGGCGCCCGCCGCGGCGCCCAAGTCCCGCGACGGGGTCCTGGGCCGGGGTGGCCGGCGGATCCGGGCGCGCGGGGCGATCGTGATGGGTGTCGCCGCCGGCGCGCTGGCGGTCTCCGGCATCTCCGCGGCGAGCGAGAACGCGTCGCCCGGCGACGCCCTGTACGGGGTCAAGCGCTCCACCGAACGCGCTCAGCTGGCCATGGCCGGCTCGGACCTCAGTCGCGGCCAGCTGTCGCTGGACTTCGCCCGGACCCGGCTCACCGAGGCGGCCTCGATGGCCGGCGACGCGGCCGGTTTCGGCCGGGTGCTCGACGACATGGACCTCGACACCCGCCAGGGCGTCAAGCTGCTGGACACCTCGGCGGTGGCCCGCCAGGACGTCAAGCCGCTGGCCACGATCGACAAGTTCGTCAATCGGCAGCGGCAGGCGCTGATCCCGGTGATGGACCGGCTGAGCCCGGCCAGCCAGGAGCGGGCGGCGTCGTCGCTGGCGCTGCTCGACGCCGCCGGCCGGCGCGCCGACGACCTGCGGGCCGGGCTGAACTGCTCGACGGTGATCTCGGCCGGCGCCGACGAGCTCGGTCCGAAGCTGCGCGACTGCACCACCAACGCATCGGGCGCGGCCACCGGCAGGTCCGGTGAGCGCAGCGGCAAGTCGAGCCCCCGCGACTCGCGGGAGGCCAAGGTCAAGCCGGCCCGGCCGAACCCGGCCGTCACTCCGGACGCGACCGCCGCCGCCCACCCGGACGCGCCGGCGTCGTCCGCGCCGGCCCTGCCGCACGGGGCGACGCCGACCGCCTCGGCGACACCGACCGTCACCAGCACCGACGACACAGATGACTCGGCCGGCGTGCCGTTCTGGGACTTCGACGACCAATAGCGATCCGGGAACAGGCCGGACATGGCGAGGGGCGGTTGCCGGGAATTACCGGACCGCCCCTCAGCTGTCACTATAGGCGACTTGCGTCAGATGCCGAACGGGTCGGGCCGCTTCTCCAGCAACTCCAGCAACGTCGCCTGGATCGTCTCGCGTACCTGATCGGCGAGGTTGAATACCACCATCGGATCGTCCGCGTGCTCGGTGAGGTGCGCGGTCGGGATCGGCGGGCAGAACTGGATCAGCCACTTGCTCGGCAGCGGCACCAGCCCGAGCGGCCCGAGCCAGGGGAACGTCGGGGTGACCGGGAAGTACGGCAGCCCGAGCAGGCGGGCCAGCGGCTTCACGTCGGCGATCACCGGATAGATCTCCTCGGCGCCGACGATCGCCACCGGGACGATCGGGGTGCCGGTGCGCAGCGCTGCCGAGACGAACCCGCCGCGGCCGAAGCGCTGCAGCTTGTACCGGTCGGCGAAGCGCTTGCCGATGCCCTTGAAGCCCTCGGGGAACACGCCGACCAGCTGACCGCCGCTCATCAGCCGCTCGGCGTCCGGGTTGCAGGCCACCGTGGCGCCCGACTTGCGGGCCAGCTCGCTCAGGAACGGCACCCGGAACACCAGGTCGGCGCCGAGCAGGCGGAGGTGCCGGGCCGCCGGCGTACGGTCATGGATCGCCACCGACAGCATCAGCGCGTCGAGCGCGACCGTCCCAGAGTGATTGCCCACCACCAGGCCACCGCTGTCGGCCGGCACATGCTCGATGCCGAACACCTCGGTGCGGAACCAGTCGTGGTAGAGCAGGCGCAGCAGCGGATGGAAGACCGCGTCGGTGAGCTCCGGATCAAAACCGAAATCATCGACCTCGTACGCACCGGCCAGTCGCCGGCGCAGAAAGGCCAGTCCGTTCGCGACCCGCTGGTCCCAGATGTCGACCGCGTCCCTGGCCTCGGCCGTCTCCGCCGGCGCGGGCTCCTCGGGATGACCGTTCATCTGCGGCACCTCCGGGATCGGCCGCCGGCCGTTCACCTTGACCGGAGCGGCCGGTTTGGGCAGCTTGAAATCGGCGTGGCCGGGCAGCATGTCACGGTACTCGTGCTGGCTCACGGCGCATCGTCCCCAGCGGATGCCTTTTCGCTGATAGCGGCCTGTTCCCGCAGTGCGGCCCGTTCGCTCACCGCGGCCCGGGTGCGGCGGATACCGTCGAGGATGGCCCGCTCGGCCGCCGCGAGCCGATCGGCGGTGAGCGACGAGCCGTTCGCGTGCGCCGCGATGAAGTCGTCGAACGCGGTCGCGGTGTCCCGCGGGGTGAAGCCGAATTCGCGCGCCAGCTTGGTGGTGTCGACCACCCGGCCGTGCACGAACAGGTCGATCTGGTCCAGGCCGATCTCGCCGATCCCGACGTTGCGGGCGAGCGCGAGCACGCTGGACAGGGTGCCCTCGGGCAGCGGCACGGCGATCCGGCCGGCCCGGCGCACGGCCTGGGACAGCGCGAGCACCCCGGCGCCGGCCACGTTGAAGGTGCCCGGATGGTCCTCGATCACCGACCGGTGCAGGATCTCGAGAGCGTCGTCGACGTGCACGAACTGCAGCCGGGCGTCGCGGCCGAAGACCGTCGGCACGAACGGCTGGGCGAACATCCGGGTCAGCGTGGTGTGCGCCGTGGAGCCGATGAACGGCGCGAACCGGAGCACGGTCGCGGGCACCTCGGGGCGACGCCGGCGGAAGCCGCGAACGTACCCCTCGATGTCGAGGATGTCGCGGGCGAACGACCCACGCGGCACCGCCCGGGGCTCGGTGTCCTCGGTGAAGACGGCCGGGTCACGGAACGAGGCGCCGTACGCGGCCGTCGACGAGCGCACGACGAGCTTGCGCAGGCCGGGTGCGGCCTGCGCGGCGGCGAGCAGTTGCATCGTGCCGATGACGTTCTGCTCTTTCATCGCCTGACGGCCGCCGTGCTGCGCGTCGGGCGCGCTGCTGACCGCCATGTGCACGACCGCCTCGGCGCCGAGGTCGATGAAGGCACCGGCGGCCGCACGCGGATCGGCCCGGATCAGCTCGACCTCGGCCAGGTCGGCCCGGAGGGCCGCCGGGGGTTCGTGCGGATCCAGGCCGACGACGCGTTCGATGCGCGGGTCGGCTGCGAGACGGCCGGCCACCCGGGCGCCAAGCGGCCGGCTGACGCCGGTCACCACGACGACGCGGGGCGGTGAGGTCACCACAGAGGCACCTTCCGACGCGGCGGAATGCGGCAAGCGCGGGGGCCAGGGGATCTCACCCTGGCCGGCCGTCACTTGCCCAGACGGCGACGCTGGACGCGGGTCTTGCGCAGCAGCTTACGGTGCTTCTTCTTCGCCATACGCTTGCGGCGCTTCTTGACCACGGAGCCCATACGAATTTGCCTCTCGAACCATGTGGCTCGGACCGGCGATGCCGCAGGGCACTCACCGCATCCGATCTGGACGGCGTCCCGGTCTGGTCGCCGCGCGAAGCAGCGGCGGGTGGCGGACCGGGAACCAACCGCACCAGCGTACCGGCCCAGCCGCGACGGAGCCAAAGCGGCCCTGTCCGTAGAACCGGGCGCCGGTAATGGCCCAGCCCGTCGGTCAGGCGGTCTGGGAGAAAGCGCCCCGCAGATATTCGTGCACCGCGTGCTCGGGCACGCGGAACGACCGACCGACTCGGACGGCGGTCAGGTCGCCGCCGTGCACCAGCCGGTAGACGGTCATCTTGGAAACCCGCATCAGGGCGGCCACCTCGGCCACGGTCAGGAACCGTACCTCCGAGAGGCGCTCCTCGGTCTGGGCTGGACCCGTCATCCCTCGCACCGATCCTTTCGCGGGCACGCTCCGCCGCGGCCGGACAGGCTTCGCGACGCGGCGGCTTACGTGCGTGTCATCAGAACGGTATCGATACGAATGTGACCAACGCGATGCGTTCCGTGAAATGGCCACAAAAAGTCAAGGCCGACACGCCGGATACGCGGAGTTTTAGCCCTTTTTGGGGATTCCGCGGGCGAACCGCACCGCCAGCGACGGTCGTTCGGCAAGGCGACGCAGCAGGTAGCCGTACCACTGCGTGCCGTACGGCAGGTAGACCCGCACGATGTTGCCGCCGGCCGCGAGCCGGGCCTGCTCCTCGGTGCGCATGGCGTACAGCATCTGGAACTCGTACTCCTCCGCGGAGCGGTCGAACCAGCGCGCCCGGTCCTCGGCGATCGCGATCAGCCGCGGGTCGTGGGTCGCCACCATCGGATAACCCTGGCCCGACATCAGGACGTTCAGGCAGCGGACGAACGACTTGTCGATGTCCAGCGGGTTGGTGAACGCCACCGACTCCGGCTCGGCGTACGCCCCCTTGCAGAGCCGCACCCGTGACCCGGCGGTCGCCAGCTCCCGGCAGTCCCCCTCGGTACGCCGCAGGTACGCCTGCAGCACCGCCCCGGTCGACGGATACTCCTTGCGCAGCTCGGCCAGGATCTCCAGGGTCGAGTCGGTGGTGGTGTGGTCCTCGGCGTCCAGGGTCACCGACGTGCCCGCCTCGGCCGCCGCCGCGCACACCGCGAGCGCGTGCTCGAGCGCCGTCTTCTCGTCCAGCCGCTGGCCCAGCGCGGACAGCTTGACGCTCACCTCGGCGGCCGGGGTCAGCCCGGCCGAGCGCAGCCGGCCCAGCAGTGCGACGTACTCCTCCCGGGTGGCCTGGGCGTCCTCGGCGGTCGCCGTCTCGGCGGCCAGATGGTCGACCGTGATCGACAGACCGTCGTCCGCCAGCTCGCGGGCCGTGACCAGCACCGCGTCGATGTCATCGCCGGCGACCAGGCCACCGGCCACGTTCTTGCTGAGGGACGCGGAGGAGATCAGCCGCCCCAGGCGGGACGAATCCGCGGCGGCCAGGAAGACGGAACGGAGCATGCGCCGAGGGTATCGCCCGAACCCGCGCCGGTCGCGGCAACCGTGTCCGTCGCGGCGAGGTGCGGCTACCGTTGTCGGGTGAACTTCGATGAGTACGCCCGGACCGCCGTCGACCTCGTCAACGCGGACCTGAGCGACCTCGCGGACATGCGGGCCCTGTTCGCCGACGACCAGGGCTGGATGCGTGAGCACGTCACCGAGAAGGACCTCGGGATGCTGCGCCGCGCCCAGCGCCGGCTGCGCGACGTCTTCGAGTTCGGCACCACCGGCCGGGACGGCGACGCGGTCAACGAGCTCAACACCCTCCTGGAAAACTTCCCGGTGCAGCCGCGCATCTCCGGGCACGACGCCAGCGACTGGCACATGCACGTGACCAGCCGCGGCGCCTCGGTCAGCGCGGAATACCTGGCGGGCGCCGTGTGGGGCCTGTCGGTGTGGCTGTGCGAGTACGGCAGCGCCCGGTTCGGCATCTGCGCCGACGAGCGCTGCGGAAACGTCTACCTCGACACGTCGTCCAACAACTGCCGCCGGTTCTGCTCGGAGCGGTGCGCGACCCGATCGCATGTGGCCGCGCACCGGGCCCGCAAGCGAGCCGCCAACCTCACACCCGCCTCCAACCTCACGCCCGCGTAACCGCCGCGTTCAGCCTCACGCCCGGGTAATCGCCGGCGACGGCCTCACGCCCGGGTAACCGCTGGCGTCGCCGATTGAGCCGGCGCCAAATGGCGCCGCGCGAATTCCAGCGACTCGCGCAGGTCTGCCTCCCGCGCGGCCCGCGACGCCGCGCGCCGGGTGGAGACCTCCAGCGCCACCGAGCCGGTGAACCCGCGGGCCACCAGCGAGCGCAGCACCTCGGCGCACGGCTGATTACCCCGGCCGGGCACCAGATGCTCGTCCCGCCCCTCGCCGGTGCCGTCGCCCAGGTGCACGTGCTTGAGGCCGGACCCCATCCTGTCGAGCATGTCCAGCGAATCGATGTGCGACGCCGCGCAATGCGAAAGATCCAACGTGTACGCGTCGAAGCCGGCCTCGGTCGGATCCCAGCCCGGCGTATATGGCACGAACCAGCGGCCCGCCATCTTCACCGGGAACATGTTCTCGATCGCGAAGTTCAGGCCCGGATGCCGGGACTGCACCTTGGCCAGGCCGCCGGCGAAGTTCTTGGCGTAGTCGCGCTGCCAGGAGAACGGCGGGTGCACCACCACGGTCGGCGCGCCCAGGGTCTCGGCCAGCTCGGCCGCCTTGGCCAGCCGCTCCCACGGGTCGGAGCTCCACACCCGCTGGGTCACCAGCAGGCACGGCGCGTGCACCGAGAGAACCGGAACGTCGTAGTGATCGGCGAGGCCCTTGAGGGCGCCGGCGTCCTGGCTGACACGGTCCGTCCAGACCATGACCTCGAGGCCGTCGTAACCCACCGTGGCGGCCATCTCGAAGGCGGCGGCGGTCGGCTCGGGGAACACGGAGGAGCTGGACAGCAGGACGGGGACGCGGGACTTCACGTGGTAAAGGGTAGACCCGTTTGTCGCGCACGCCCGCGCCTCGGACGGGTAGATGGGGTCATACCGGGCGGCAACGCGGCAATAGTCACCTGCACGCGTACGCTGTCGCGAGTGACCCGCCGTGACCAGAATCGCCCCAGCGAGGTCGGCCTCGACTTTCCTCGGGAATGGATCGAGTTCCTCGACCCGGCCGACGAGCAGCACCTCATCCGCGCCGACCTCACCTGGCTGCTGTCCCGCTGGACGTGCGTCTTCGGCGCGGCCTGCCACGGCATCGTGGCCGGCCGCGCGCACGAGGGCTGCTGCACGCACGGCGCCTTCTTCACCGACGCGGACGACGAGAGCCGGGTGAAGGCCGCGGCCGCGAAGCTCACCCCGCAGACCTGGCAGCACTACCGCAAGGGCTTCAAGAACTACACGGAGATGGATACCGTCGACGGCTCGAACCCGGCCCGCCGCACCGCGATCCGCACCGAGGACGGCCCGTGCGTCTTCCTCAACGACGGCGACTTCCCGGGCGGCGGCGGTTGCGCCCTGCACGCGCAGGCCCTGCGCGACGGCGTGCACCCGCTGACCTACAAGCCGGACGTCTGCTGGCAGCTCCCGGTCCGCCGCGAACAGGACTGGATCAAACGCCCGGACGGCACCAAGATCCTCCAGTCCACCCTGACCGAGTTCGACCGGCGCGGCTGGGGCCCCGGCGGCCACGACCTCGACTGGTGGTGCACCTCGTCCCCCGAGGCCCACGTCGGCAGCGAGCCGATGTACCTCACGTACGGCCCGGAGCTCGCCGCCCTGGTCGGCAAGCCCGCCTACGACAAGCTCGCCGAGCTGTGCGCCGCCCGCGCCAAGACCGGCCTGGTCGCCATCCACCCGGCAACGGCCGCCGCCGGCCCGCCACACGACCGAGGCGGCCGCGAGCCGGCCACCCCCCGACCCCCGAAGGCCTGATGCGCGAGATCCCGCCGAACCTTCGTGGGCTGCTCTCGGAGGCGGACCTCGCTGAGATCGCCGCCCACCCGATCACGCTCGGGGAGGGCACCGAGCGGGACGCCGTCGACCTGGTCGTCGGATGGGCGAAGCATGTCGAGAAGATCGATACAGACCGTGCCCTGCCCTGGGAGGACCACAGCGTCTTCAACGAGCACGACCTCGCCGCGGCACTCCACATCCGGGATTTCCTCGAGCGTGCCTTGGGCGAGTTGAACGCCTCCGTGCGCGAGCGGCTCGCGGTCTGGGTCGCCGTGGTGGACGAGCATTTTCGCTCGTTCACCGTCGACGACCCGGACCGGCGGATGGGCGCGGTCGCCGATGTCGACCTGACGTGCCGGCCATGGTGGTGGCGACGGGTGCCGATCGACGGACCGATCGCCGAGGACCTGACCCGATAGGTCTAGGGCTCGAACTTGTAGCCGAGGCCTCGGACGGTGACGATGTAGCGCGGCGCGGACGGCTCCGGCTCCACCTTGGAGCGCAACCGCTTCACGTGCACGTCGAGGGTCTTCGTGTCGCCGACGTAGTCGGCGCCCCAGACGCGGTCGATCAGCTGTCCTCGGGTCAGCACCCGGCCGGCGTTGCGCAGCAGCAGTTCGAGCAGCTCGAACTCCTTCAGCGGCAGCTGCACGCCGGCGCCGTCGACCGTGACCACGTGGCGCTCCACGTCCATCCGGACCGGGCCGGCGGCCAGCGTCGGGGTGGACACCTCGGCCGCCTCGGTGCCCTGGCGGCGCAGCACCGCTCGGATCCGGGCGACCAGCTCGCGCGGCGAGTACGGCTTGGTCACGTAGTCGTCGGCGCCGATCTCCAGGCCGACCACCTTATCGATCTCGCTGTCCCGGGCGGTGACCATGATGATCGGGACGGCCGAGCGCTGCCGCAGCTGGCGGCAGACCTCGGTGCCGGACATTTCCGGAAGCATGAGATCGAGCAGCACGATGTCGGCACCGGTCCGGTCGAACTGCGTGAGTGCCGAGGTTCCGGTCGGGGCGACCGAGACCTCGAAGCCCTCCTTACGCAGCATGTACGACAGGGCGTCGGAGAACGACTCCTCATCCTCGACCACGAGCACGCGGGCCAATGTGGTTCCTTCCATCTTCCGGCTCCGGGGACTAGCGCCCGGCCGCACCGGACTCGATCTCAATTGCCGCTGGTAACGGCAAAGGGGCTTCAGGGGGACGCGCTGGTAGGCGCAGGGTGAACGTCGAGCCATCACCAAGCGTGCTGGTGACGTCGACCCGACCGCCGTGGTTGGTGGCGATGTGCTTGACGATGGCCAGGCCCAGGCCGGTGCCGCCGGTCGACCGGGACCGGGCCTGGTCAGCCCGGTAGAACCGCTCGAAGATCCGGTCGACGTCGTGCGGGGCGATGCCGATGCCCTGGTCGGCGACGTCGATCTCGACCCAGTGCTCGTCCTGACGCAGGGTGAGCGACACCCTGGTGTCCTCGCCCGAGTAGGCGATCGCGTTCTCCACCAGGTTGGTCACCGCGGTGGCCACCTGGCTGTCGCTGCCGTACACCGTCGCGCCCTTGGGACCGGCGTAGGACACCTCGATGCTCTTGGCCGACGCCGTCGTCCGGGTGCGGTCGATGACCTCGGCGATCACCCAGTCGACCGAGACCGGCTCGAGCGTGGGCAGCGGCTCGGCGCCCTGCAGCCGGGTCAGCTCGAGCAGCTCGTTGACCAGCCGGCCCATCCGGGCCGACTCGTGGTGGATCCGCTCGGCGAAGCGCCGGGCGGCGACCAGGTCCTCGGACTTCTCGTCCTCGGGCTCGACGTCGGCGGCCGACTCGGTCGCGTCCAGCAGCGCCTCGGCAAGCAGTTGCAGCGCGCCGATCGGCGTCTTCAGCTCGTGGCTCACGTTCGCCACGAAGTCGCGTCGCACCCGGGCCAGCCGGTGTGCCTCGGTGACGTCGGCCGCCTCGATCGCGACGTGCGTCGAGTTCAGGGCCACCGCGCGCAGGTGCAGGCCGAGCGGGGCGTGCGCTCCCCCGGCGCGGCCTCGGGGCAGATCCAGCTCCACCTCGCGCCGCACGCCGGTGCGTCGCACCTGGCCGGCCAGCGTACGCAGGATGGGGTGCGCCGCGATGGTGCCGGGCGCGCCGCCGGAGCGCAGCAGCCCCATCGCCCGCGCGGCCGGGTTGACCAGCACCGGATGGTCCTCGGCGTCGAGCACGACCACGCCCACGCGCAACGAGTCGAGGCTCTTGCGGCCGAGACCCCGGATGCCGTTCGGGTCAGCGTGTGGCCCGTCGTCGGTGTCGATGGTGCGTCCCCCCTCGTTCGGCCGGGAGACGGACTCGGCCGGCTCCGGCGACCTGCGGGAGCGAGCGAACAGCACACCCGCGACCGCGCCGACGACGAGCGCGACGAGGGCAAGGGGGATGGTGTTCGCCGAGTCCACGCAGCGATCGTAGGGTCATTGTTTACCTGGGCCATACGGCGAACCGGACAGAACGGGCGCGTGTCGAATAATGTTCACCACTGCGCCCGGCGTCGTTCACCGGTGTTCATGTCACGGCCGTGATGTAGACCTACGGTAGGCATCAACCAAGGTCGCACCCTGCCCAAACGAGGGGCGGCCCCGACCCCCCGGGACAGCACATGCGCGAGGAGTTCCAGTCGGATCTCAACGAGATCAGCCGACTGCTGGTGACCATGGCCGAGGCGGTGCGGGCGGCCATGCGCAAGGCGACGTCGGCACTGCTCCACGCCGACCTCAAGGCCGCCGAGTCGGTCATCGAGCGGGACGTCGAGGTCGACAAGATCTACTCTCAGGTCGAGGCCAAGGTGGCGGACACCATCGCGCGGCAGGCGCCGGTCGCCGGCGACCTGCGCATGGTGATCACCGCGCTGCACATCTCCGCCGACCTCGAGCGGATGGGCGACCTGGCCGAGCACGTGGCCAAGACCGCGCAGCGGCGTCACCCGTCGCCGGCCGTGCCGGCCGAGCTGCGCCCGGTCTTCCAGGGCATGGCCGCGGTGGCCGACCGGATGGCCGAGCAGATCGCCAGCCTGCTCGCGACGCCCGACGCGGGGAAGGCCTCGAAGCTGGAGCACACCGACGACGAGATGGACAACCTCGAGCGGAAGCTGTTCGCGGTGATGCTCGACGACGACTGGCCGTACGGCGCGGAGACCGCGATCGACGGCGCCCTGCTGGGCCGCTTCTACGAGCGGTACGCCGACCATGCCGTGAACGTCGGCGAGCACCTGATCTACCTGATCACGGGAGAGCAGACCGACGGCCTGAGCTGAGCCGACGCTCGCCGGGCCAACGAAGAAGGCCGGGACGCCACGGGGGCGGCCCGGCCTTCTTCTCGGCGTACGGAATCAGCGGCCCTGGTTGGCGACCGCGGCCGCGGCGTCCTTGGCGGCCTCGGGGTCGAGGTAGGTGCCGCCCGGGTTGGTCGGGTGGAAGTCCTCGTCGAGGTCGTAGCGCAGCGGGAAACCGGTCGGGATGTTCAGCTTCGCGATCGCCTCGTCGGAGACGCCGTCGAGGTGCTTCACGATCGCGCGCAGTGAGTTGCCGTGCGCGGCGACCAGCACCGTCTGGCCGATCGCGAGATCCGGGACGATCGCGTCGTACCAGTACGGCAGGGCCCGCTCGAGCACGTCCTTGAGGCACTCCGACTTCGGCATCACCTCGGTCGGCAGCGTTGCGTAGCGCGGGTCGGTGAACTGGGCGAACTCGGAGTCGGCCGCGATCGGCGGCGGGGGCACGTCGTACGACCGGCGCCAGAGCATGAACTGCTCCTCGCCGTACGCCTCGAGGGTCTGCTTCTTGTCCTTGCCCTGCAGCGCGCCGTAGTGGCGCTCGTTGAGCCGCCACGACCGCTTCACCGGAATCCAGTGCCGGTCGGCGATGTGCAGCGCGATCTCGCTGGTCCGGATCGCCCGGCGCAGAACGCTGGTGTGCACCACGTCCGGCAGGACGCCGTGCTCCTTCAGCAGCTCGCCGCCGCGACGAGCCTCCTTCTCACCTTGGGCATCCAGGTCCACGTCGACCCAGCCGGTGAAGAGGTTCTTGGCGTTCCACTCGCTGTTGCCGTGTCGCAGCAGCACCAAAGTCCCAGTCATGGGCTCCATCCTGCCCCAGCCCTGATCGACGCGAGCGTGGACCCGGCAGTGGCGACCACCACGTGGAAAATCGCTTGCCGGAGAGCCCAGGTGGTAAGTGAGATCATGCCGATCGGGACTTACAAGGAGATGATGTGCGGGGCTGGTTTCGGCAGGCCACGGGCGGATTGCCCCGGCAGTTCTGGTTCCTCTGGATCGGCACGCTGATCAATCGGCTCGGGTCGTTCGTGGTGATCTTCCTGGCCATCTACCTGACCGGTGAGCGGCACTTCAGCCAGAGCCAGGCCGGCCTCGTGATCGGCCTCTACGGCGTCGGCGGGGCGATCGGCACGACCGTCGGTGGCGTGCTGGCCGACCGCTGGGGGCGCCGGCCGACGATGCTGACCGGGCAGTTCGGCGCGGCCGCGTTGATGCTCACCCTGGGCTTCGCGTACGCGTATTGGCAGATCCTCGCCGTGACGTTCGCCCTCGGCGTGGTCACCGAAGCGGTCCGGCCCGCCTTCTCGGCCATGATGGTCGACGTCGTGCCCGATCACGATCGGGTGCGCGCCTATGCGCTCAACTACTGGGCGATCAACCTGGGCTTCGCGCTGTCCGCGGTCGGCGCCGGCCTCGCGGCGAAGGCCGACTACCTGCTGCTGTTCGTGATCGACGCGGGCAGCACCCTGATCACCGCGCTGATCGGCCTGGTCTTCCTGGCCGAGACGCGGCCCGCCGGCCCGCGCGCCGGCACCACCCGGCGACAGCCGGGCGGCGGCCTCACGACGGCGTTGCGCGACCGCACCTTCGTGCTCTACCTGGTGATCAGCCTGGGCACGGTGATCGTGATGATGCAGCACCTGTCCACGCTGCCGATCGCGATGGCCGCCGACGGGCTCTCCGCCGCGACGTACGGCTGGGTGATCGCGGTGAACGGGGTGCTGATCGTGCTCGGCCAGCTGTTCGTGCCGCGGCTGATCGAGAACCTCGACCGGTCGCGGGTGCTGGCCCTGTCCGCGCTGATCATCGGGGTCGGGTTCGGGCTGGTCGCCTTCGCGAACGCGGCGTGGTTCTTCGCGCTCACCGTGGTGATCTGGACGCTCGGCGAGATGCTGCAGTCCCCGTCCAACGCGGCGACCGTGGCGGCGCTCTCCCCGGCCGCGCTGCGCGGGCGTTATCAGGGCCTCAGCTCGCTGAACTGGTCGGCCGGCACGGCGCTCGCGCCGATCGTCGGCGGCTTCACCCAGGAGCATCTGGGCCACGTGGCGCTCTGGCTCGGCTGCTTCGGGGTCGGTGCGCTGGTCGCGGCCGGTCATCTGGTCACCGGGCCGCGCCGGGAGCGGCGGATCGCGCAGTTGCTGGCCACGCCGGCCGCGACAAGCCGGCCGGAGACATCGATCGCGCTGCCGCCGGCGGTGGCCGAGCCGGCCGCCGACGTCGGGTAACGCGGCAACGACACTGCCCGAATGGGCACCGCAGGAGAGTCATTGAGGGCCGCGGCTTCAGCGCGCGTCTAGCCCGAGGACCCTTCGCCCGGCCGGACATCGATGCAACGCCGACGCGTACGGCCGAATGGTTTGAGGTCTTGAAAACGATGCACCGGCGGCGGCGGACGACGCCCATCCCCATAGGCGTCGCCCGCACTAACCGCCGGTCTCGGGTCGCGCCGTCCCCCAACGGCATATGCCACCCGTCCCCAAACGCCGACCGCGGTGATCATTGCTGGTCACCAGTTCCCCGAACTAACGGTTCAGCGTCCATTGATTACGCTAGTTGGCGAGGTCAAGCCTCACAAGCCAGTTGGCTGTCTGCCATCTGTCTGGACCGTCACAGTCAACGACAAATGGCCGATCGGCGGATCGTCCGGTCCGACATCCGGGTCACCACCGGCCTCGGCGAGAGATCGCGTTAACCGCTTGTTCATCGCGATGATTTTCTGATCGAGATCGTCGCATGAATATGTGTCGGACACTATCGAACTTTTCACGGCGCGGGCGGCGCGAGGTGCTTGAACGCCTGCAGGTTGGCCAGCGACTCGCCGCGCTTGACCCGCCACTCCCACTCGCGCCGGATCGACGAGCCGAAGCCGATCTCGAGCATCGTGTCGAACGACTCGTCGGCGTACGTGAGGACCGCGCCCAGCAAACGATCCAGCTCGTTCTCGTCCAGGGAGCGAAGCGACACGCGGCCGGTGAGGTAGACGTCGCCGACCGCGTCGATCGAGAACGAGACGCCGTACATCCGGGCGTTGCGGCGCAGCAGCCAGGCCCACAGCTCCTCCCGCCGCTCGTCGGGCTGCCGCATCACGAACGCCTCGATCCGCAAGGCGTGCTCGCCGACGATCAGGTGACAGGCGGTCTTGAGCTTGTGCGTCCCCGGCAGGGTCACGACATACCCGGAGTCGCCGGCCTTTTCCCACTCCAGCTCACGGTCGGACAGCACCTGCTCGATCAGGGCGGTCACCATACGTACGCCTCCAACCGCGCGGCGATCATCGCACGGTGCTGCACCACGGCCTCACGGTAGACGGCGAGCAGGCCCTCGGCAGTACGGTCCCAGGAGAATTTCGCCGCATGTGCGACCGCCCCGGCCGAGAGCGAGGCGCGCAGCCGCGGGTCGGCGAGCAGCGAGTCGAGCGCCTGCGCCCAGTCCCGCGGATCGTGCCCGTCGACCAGCAGGCCGCTCACGCCGTCGCGCACCGCGGTGACCAGCCCGCCGACCGCGGCGGCCACCACCGGTGTCCCGCAGGCCTGGGCCTCGAGCGCCACCAGCCCGAACGACTCGTTGTACGAGGGCACCGCGACCGCCTCGGCGCGCCGGTAGAGCTCGGCGAGGTCGTCACCGGTCTGCGGCGGCAGGAACAGCACCCGGTCGGCGACCCCGAGCGAGGCCGCCAGCTCGATCAGCGCGCTCGGCCGGTCGAGGCCGCTGCCGCTGGGGCCGCCGCAGATGACCAGCTTGGTGTCCCGGTCGCGAAGGAAGGGCAGGGCCGAGATCAGTACGTCGGGCGCCTTGAGCGGCTGAATGCGCCCGACAAAGGCGATGAATCGCCCCTCGATCGGCAGCCCCGGCCGGGCCCGATCGGCCGGGCGGAACCGGTCGAGATCAACGCCGGGCTGCACGACGGCGGTCCGGGCCGGCGACGCGTCGTAGTACGCCGCCAGATCCCGCGCCTCGAAGCGGGTGTTCGCCACCAGCCGGTCGGACTCGGCGATCACCTGCTCCTCGCCGATCAGCCGGGCCTTGGGCTCGGGGCGGTCGCCGGCCGCGATCAGCCGGTTCTTGACCTTGGCGAGGGTGTGCGCGGTGTGCACGTGCGGCACGCCCCAGCGCTCCCGGGCCAGCCAGCCCACCTGGCCGGAGAGCCAGTAGTGGGAGTGGATCAGGTCGTATCGGCCCGGCGGGTGCGCCGCCTCCGCCCGCAGCACGCCGTTCGCGAAGGCGCACAGTTGCGAGGGCAACTCCTCCTTGGCGAGCCCCTCGAACGGTCCGGCGGTGACGTGCCGGACGGTCACGCCGGGCGTCATCTCGACGACCGGGGGCAGCTCGCTGCGGGTGGCCCGGGTGAAGATCTCCACCTCGACGCCGAGGCGGGCAAGCCGCTTCGACACCTCGACGATGTAGACGTTCATGCCACCGGCGTCGCCGGTGCCGGGCTGTTCCAGGGGGGATGTATGCACCGAAAGGGTGGCGATGCGCCGGGGGGTCGGCCAGTCAACCACGATGATTCCTCCCGAAGCGGTCAAACGTAACGCGCATTTTGTTACGTCCATGTCAATCTTCCCCACGCATGTCGGCCGAACCACAACGCAGGCGCGTGGGGGTGACCCAAGTCATCGGGAAAGATGGGGGCATGGTGAACATCGCGGTCGTGACCGGAGCATCGAGCGGAATCGGCGCGGCGTCCGCCCGCCGCCTGGCCCGGGAGGGTTTCCACGTGGTCGCGGCGGCCCGCCGGGCCGACCGGCTGGAGACACTGGTCAAGGAGATCGGCAACGCCACGGCGGTCGAGTGCGACGTCACCGACGACGACTCGGTGGCACGTCTGGCAGCCGCCGTCGAAGACCTCGACGGCCCGCTCACCCTGCTGGTCAACAACGCCGGCGGCGCACGCGGCGTGGACCCGGTGGCGGCCGGCTCGGTCGACGACTGGCAGTGGATGTACGACGTCAACGTGCTCGGCACGCTCCGGGTCACCAAGGCGCTGCTGCCGCAGCTCGAGGCGAGCGGCGCGGGCGCGATCGTGACGATCGGCTCGACCGCGGCGTTCGTGGTCTACGAGGGCGGCGGTGGGTACACCGCGGCCAAGCACGCGCAGAACGCCCTGATGGGCACGCTACGACTGGAACTGGCCGGCAAGCCGGTCCGGGTGATGGAGATCGATCCGGGCATGGTGCGCACCGACGAGTTCGCGCTCAACCGGATGGGCGGTGACCAGGCCAAGGCGGACGCGGTCTACCAGGGCGTCCGCGAGCCGCTGACCGCGGACGACATCGCCGACTGCGTCGCGTTCCTGGCGACCCGCGCCCATCACGTCAACATCGACCGGCTGGTGATCCGGCCGATCGCCCAGGCGGCGCAGCACAAGGTGGTTCGGGAGAAGTAGCCGGTGATCAAACCCGTAGGCGCGATCACCCGGGGGACGACCAATCCGAACCGGCTGCGCCGGGTGGACAACTTCGTCGCATACCGCTGCGGCGGCCTCCTGCGTGCGGCCGCCGATCCGCTGGTGATCGATCTGGGTTACGGCGCGACGCCGGTCACGGCGGTGGAGTTGCGAGGCCGTCTGGCGACGGCCGTCCGCGCGGACGTCGCGGTGGTGGGTCTGGAGATCGATCCGGTACGGGTGGCAGCAGCGCGACCGTACGCCGACCCGCCCCGGCTCGAGTTCCGCCGGGGCGGTTTCGAGCTGGCCGGCCTGCGCCCGGTCGTGGTGCGCGCGTTCAACGTGCTGCGCCAGTACGCCGAGGACGAGGTCGTCGCGGCCTGGCGGCAGATGACCGCGACGGGCGCCGTGCTGGTCGAGGGCACCTGCGACGAACTGGGCCGGATCGCCACCTGGACGGTGGTGGAGCACGGCGAGCCGCGGACGCTGACCCTCTCGGCCCGGCTGTCCGATCTGGACCATCCGGCGACGTTCGCCGAGCGGCTGCCCAAGGCACTGATCCACCACAACGTCGCGGGCGAGCCGATCCACGAGCTGCTGCACGCGGTGGGCCGGGCGTGGGAGAGCGAGGCGACCCCGTTCGGTCCCCGGCAGCGCTGGCTGGCGACCTGCCGCCGGCTGCGCGACGAGGGCCACCCGCTGGTCGACGGGCCGGCCCGCTGGGGCCGCGGCGAGCTGACGGTTTCGTGGCCGGGCCGGGCTCAGGAATAAGGTCGGGCCGGTCCTCCGCAGCGGACCGGCCCGACTCCACAGGGGAGTAATGCTCTCTATCGGTCAGTTCTTGAGGTTGACGTTGAAGATCGGCGAGGCGGCGACCTTGCGGAACGCGGTCAGGCTGTCCGGGGTCGAGTCGACCGCGATGTTCCGGTCGCCGGTGTCGTCCTTCGCGGTGTCGAAGTAGACGATCGCCTTGACCTTCGGGTGCTTCGCGAGCTCCGGCAGCACGGTGTCGTACGCGGCGGCCTTGCTGGTCGGACGCGCCTCCCGGTGGTACATGCCCCACTCGGCCACCATGATCGGCTTACTCGGGTGGTTCGTGACCGACCAGTCGTAGAAGCCGAGGCCGCCACCGGTGGGCTTGCGGTCGATCAGGTCGGCGAAGCCGCCGTAGTGGTACTGACCGGACTCCACGCTCACGTACGAGTCGAGGCCGACCCAGTCGACGACGTCGTCACCCGGGTAGAGGTCCTTCCACCAGGACTGCGCCATCCACTTCTCGTTGCCCATGTAGGCGAGCACGTTGACCGCGTTGGTCACCCCGTCGGCGCGCAGCCGCTGAATGACGTGCCGGTACATGGCCGCGTAGTCCTTGGCGGTCATCCCCGAGCTCGCCGCGGTCTGCACGTCGTTCTCCGGCTCGTGGTGCAGAGCCAGGAAGAACTTCTGGGTGCCGTAGTTGGCCTTGACGTAGTTGGCCCACGCGTCGATCCGCGCGTCCTTCTCGCCGGCCGCGACCTTGGCCCAGGTGCTGCCGTACGCGACCTTCCAGTTGAGCAGGAGCACCCGTGGGTGCGCCGGGTCCTGGGTCATCGCGATCTCGGCCTTGGTCGGGAACTTCTCGTCGCCCTTGTGGTAGGTGTGGTAGATGGTCGACGTCCGGCCGGTCGTCGCCTCCCAGTTCTTGAGCGCGGTGTCCCGCGGGGTGTCGGTGAAGCCGCCGGCCGCCGCGCCCCACAGCACGCCGCAGTTCGGCACCAGCAGCGCGCCGGTGGTGCAGGTCTGCGGCTGCGCGGGCTCGGTGACGGCATAGTTCATGACCAGGCGCGGGCCGGCCGTCTTGCCGTCACCGGACTCGGCCGACAGGATCCGGGTCGCGGCGGTGGTCGACGACGAGCGCAGCGCGAAGGAGTACGTGCCGGCCTGGGTCACCACCTTCGACAGGTCGAGCGTCACCGTGGCGTCGCTGGAGTTCGGCACCGCGGAAGAGATCGCCGAGCCGATCGCCGGCTGGTTCGCGGCGGTGATCGTGCTCTCGCTCCAGGCCCCGGTCACCGGGTAGGCGGTGATCCGGTCCAGCGAAGGCTTGCCGTCGAACGGCAGGATCAGCCGCGCGTTGGAGACGGCCGCGCCGGCCGGGAAGCTTCCGGTCGTGAACCGTACGAAAGAGGTCTTGGTCTCGCCGTCGGCGACGCCCACCACCAGCTTCTGCGCGGCGCCGAAGTTGGTGGTCGTCCGCGTGCTGGAGACGTACGCGTCATCGCCCGCGAAGACGGTACGGATGGCCGGCGTGGTCGCCGCGTGCGCCGTACCCGGGACCAGGAAGCCGGCACTGACCGCCGCCCCGACCGCCGCGGCCGCCCCGATCGCTGCCCTCTTGGCACCCACCTGTGACCCCCCGAAAAGTCGAATCGCTCGTTTCGACTTCCCGTTCGACCGGGTCGGGTGCTCGATGGGTGGACGTCCGGTTGCGGCTGAGGTGCGGCCGATGGGACCCGCCGGGCAACAACAAAAGAAAGCGCCGCCGTCCTGACGACGGCGGCGCTTCTCGGGGTGCGGCGGGCGGTTACGGTGCGGCGCGCTCGGCGAGCACCGAGCGCAGCGCCTCGATCAGCGATTCGGTGCTGAACGGCTTCTTGACCAGCAGCGCGTCCGGCTCGATCAGGCCGTCCGCGACGGCCATCTCCTTGGGCAGGCCGGAGATGTAGATGACCCGCATGCCGGGCCGCAGCTCGGTGGCCTGGCGGGACAGCTCGCCCCCGGACACCTCGGGCAGGCCGAGGTCGGTGACCATGACGTCGATCTCGCCGGGGTGCTCCCGGCATACCGCCACGGCCTGCTGCGAGTCGCCGGCGACCAGGGTCGAGAAGCCGCGGCGCTCCAGCATCCGGCGCATGATGTCGCGCAGGTCCTCCTCGTCGTCGACGACGAGGACGGTCGGCCGGTTCTCCGCATCGGGCGCCTGCGACATGGGTCCTCCCGGGTACGCGTCCAGTTCTCGATTCACGCTATCGGCACCGGGTTGCGCTGACCGGCCTTTGCCACATCCCACGGGCAGGCACTGGACGGCCGGGCGCATCCTGAACTGGGTGGGTCGCGGGACGGCGCTCTCCCCCGGCAGGAGCGGCATCGCAACGGCTTCCGCCCTGGGCGGACGGCCCGGAACACCGGCCGGAAAGGGCTAAGGCTGTGCAACGGAGGGCCGATGTATCCGCAGTACCGCTACACACCGCCACCGAGCAAGGAGAGCGATATGACCAGCCTGCTGTCGCCCGAGATCACCACTGCGGACTCGCTGACCGAGCGCTGCGACCGCTGCAGCGCGGCCGCGAAGCTGGTGGTCAGCCTGACCAGCGGCGGCGAGCTGGCCTTCTGCGGCCACCACGCCAACCGGCACCGGGAGGACATCGTCCGGGTGGCCGAGCGGGTCACGCTCGAGGAGGGCTTCGACTGGGCGAGCAAGTAACCACTTGACCGAATAACCCGCGTTATGCTCATTTCCTCTTGTCCAAGGGGTTTATGTGCATCTTGCGGCGCATGACGTGGAAAGACTCTCCCGGTTCACCGCCGGGTGTGCGGGCGTCGCTGTCGCGGCGGTCGGTTCCCTTTCCGCTACCCCCCGCGTGCCGCCCGGCCCCAACCCGGCGGCCGCACTCGTTCCGGCCGGAATTGCGCTGCTGCTGCAGGCGCTGCCGGCCAGTCGGATCTCCCGCACCGTCGCCCTGCTGCTGGCCCTCGTCGCGGCCGGCGTAGGCGCGCTCGCGCTCGACACCCATCCCGCCGCCGCGGCCGCCACCGTGCTGGCCGGCCTCGGCCTGGCCGCCCTGGATCTGCGGGTCGCTCGGTCCCGCTTCCGGGTCGCCGACCCGCTGGTCGCCGGCGCCGCGATCATCGCGCTGGTCGCGCTGGTGCCGCGAATGTTCGATCCCACCTTTCCGGCCGGCCGCGGCCCCGAGGGCCTGATGGCCCCGGCGATGGCCGGCGCGCTGCTCGCCCTCGCGCTCGGCGCGGTGCTGGCCCGGCCGGAGAGCGGCCCACTGCGCACCGCCGAGACCACCGCCGGGCCGGGCACCACGGTGCGCCGGGCGCTGCCCGTGCTGATCGCCGTCCCCGCGCTGGCGGCGCTGGTCAGCGCCCTCGCCGCACGCACCGGGATCGGCCCGCCGGCCGCCGCGATCAGCACCGGGGCGATCCTCGCCGCGCTGGCCCTGCTCGGCCTGGTCGGCTATCTGGTGCGCACGCTCGACGGGGTCGACCGGCGGCACCGGCAGCTGGTCGGCGAGCTGCGCAACCGGCAGGAGTTCACGGTCGCCCTGCTGCAGTCGATGAACGAGGCCGTGATGGTGCTCGACGCCAACCACCGGGTGATCGACGTCAACCGGCGCTGGCGAGAGCTGACCGGTTACCGGCCGGACGAGCCCGTCCGCCTCGACTCGCTGCCGCTGCCGCCGGAGGAGGGCGGCGACTGGCTGCTGCCCCGGGCGGACGGCACGACCGTACCGGTGCTGGCCACGATGGCGACCATCCCGGACGCGGCGGGGGCGCCCCGGGCGTACGTGGCGACCTACGTCGACATCGGCGACCGGAAGCGGGCCGAGGTGTCGCTCGGCGAGCAGAACGCCGACCTGCGTGAGGCCAACGTCCGGCTCGAGGCGGCGCTGACCGAACTGCGCGAGACCAACACCCGGCTCGAGGCCGCGCTGGCCTTCAAGAACGACCTGACCTCGATGCTCACCCACGACGTCGCCCAGCCGCTCAGCTCGATCGCGAGCCTGGCCGAGCTGCTCCGGGCGGACTTCGCGGACCTGCCGGAGGACATCCGGCTTGAGCTGGTCACGAAGATCGACAACAACACGCAGCGGCTGATCAAGATGATGAACGATCTGCACCTGCTGTTCCGGCTGGACACCGGTTCGGTCACCGCACGGCAGGCGCCGGTGCCGCTGTTCGAGGTGGCCTCGGCGCTCCAGCCGGACATCGGGCCGGGCATCGAGCTGGACATCGGCGAGGAGCTGACCGTGCTGGCCGACCGCGGGCACCTGACCGTCGTGCTGCAGAACCTGCTGCGGAACGCGGTCACGTACGGCGCCCCGCCGGTGCGGCTGTCCGCCCGCCGCCGGGACGACCTGGTCGAGATCGTGGTGCAGGACCACGGCCCGGGCATCCCCGAGGACCTGGTGCCGAGCCTGTTCGGCCGGTTCGTCCGCGGCGCCGGGCTGGGCCTGTTCATCGTGCGGCACCTGGTCGAGGCGAACGGCGGCTCGGTCCGCTACGAGCGGGCCGAGCCGCGCGGCGCCCGCCTGATCGTCGAGCTGGAGGCGGCGCCGATCTGATCACATGTCGTGGGCCGACCCACGGTCCTCCTCGTTGATCATGCCGTCGCCCCAGGCGTCCTTCTGGATCGTGCGCCTGCCCATCGGGGCGGTGCCGGCCGCGCCGCCGCTGATCGGGCCGGCCTTGGCGATCCGGCGCCCGCCGGCCGCCGACGGGTCGTCGAGATCGTGCTGGCTCTGGATGCCGGCGATGCCGATACCCATCGCGCCGGCGTCCGGGTCGTGCGGGGACGGGCTGATCCGGCTCGCGGTGCCCCGCTCGGCCGCGCTGCTGCCCCAACCGGCGCTCTGCTGCGGGTTGCGGTTGCGAATCCGGGCGGCCACCGCGGCCGGGTTCGCCGCCGCCGGGTTCGACACGGCGGCGAGCCGCATGGTGTTCGCGCCGGCCGTCGGCCGCTTCGGCGACGGCCGGCTGCCGACCGGCTTCGGCCGCCCGCCCAGCACGCCGCTCTCCAGCAGGCCCTTGAACGTGGTCAGGTCTTCCTTGAGCCGTTTGGTCAGCGAGGCCTGGCCGTGCCGGTCGCTCGGCATGAGAAACGCGATGTCCGCCTCGAGCTGCGCCACGATCTGCGTCTTGGTCTCGCCCAGCGGGCGCAGCGTGATCGTCTCGGCGAGCAGCGGCCCCTCCATCGTCGACCAGGAGACCCGCTCGTCGAGGGAGCGCTCGGTGATCTGAGCGTCGAACTCGCGGCGCTTGCCGTCGACGTCCATGATCCAGTGGGTCTGGTCGGCGCCGACCGGGGTGACCTCGCGGACGCCGCTCATGAACCGCGGATAGTTCTCGAACGCGGCGAGCTGCTCGTACACCGTGTGCAGCGGTGCACCCACCTCGATGGCCTGCTGAACCATACTCATCACATATCTCCCATGCCTCGAATGTCCGGCATGGTCGAGCGTACGGAGAGTGCCGCTGATCGTGTTCGGTTTCCGGTCAGACGCGGCGGACGTACTGCCAACGGCCCACTTCGCCGGCGTACCGGGCGTCACTCGCAGGCACCAGCGTCACCTCAGCCGCGCGCAGCAATGTGACGAGCCGGGCCGACGGGCAGCGCCAGGCCTCGCTGACCTCGACCACGGTGCCGGTCTCGCGGCACGCCACGGCCAGCGCGCCGACCAGGTCGTCGGTGAGCACGGCGTCCTCCAGGCCGACCTGGGCGAGCAGGCCGAGCGGGCGAGCGAGCTGGGTGGGTGCATACCGGGAGGCGCGCTCGAGGCCCTGCACGGTGGCGACGACCAGCCCCTCGGCGACCTGCGCGGCGGTGAGCTCGCCGGCGGCGAGCATGGCACGGACGTCCCGGGGATCGTGGAGGGCGCCGGCCAGCGGCAGCCGGGAAACCGCGACCGAGACCGCCTCGAGCTGGCCCAGGTCGGCCGGCCAGGCCAGCCAGCCGTCCGGCTGGACGACCTCGACCTCGGCGGCGACCCGAAGGGTCAGCTCGGTGCGCTGCCGGGCACGGCGGACGGCATCGGCGTACGCGGAAAGCCAGGTGGTGTCCGGCCCGACCTGGTCGGCGAAGGTGAGCGCGGTGAGTCCGGCCTGATCGGCGGCCGAGACGACGACACCGACGCTGTCCCGCCCCGCGGCGAAGCCGGTGTGCACGTGCGCGTCGATCGTCAGATCCAGCGCATCGATCACCGATTCCCGCTCTGCGACCACTGATGACTCCCCGTACTCATGGCGACGGGCTCTTCCCGTCCGACACAGAGTGCGGGTGTTGTGGTGACAGGCTCGTTCTGCCGGCGGTGCAGTCCGGTTTCTTGTCGCGGCGGTCGGCGGCTCTCTTCACGCAACGGTTGGCGGCTCTCTTCACGCAACGGCCGCGGGGGAACGAGGAACGCCGGAGGAGCAGACGTTCACTCCTCCGGCGTCTGCAGCATCTCCGTCACGGCCCGGACGGCGTCCGCGTTGGGCGAGGCCGCCTCGCGGTTGGCCGCCTGCAACTCCCGGAACACTTCCTCGCGATGCACCTGCACGTCGCGCGGCGCCTGGATGCCCAGGCGGATTACGTCCCCACGCGCCTCGAGCACCGTGATGATCACGTCGTTGCCGATCATCACGCTCTCCCCCGCCCGGCGGGTCAGCACAAGCATCGTCCGGTGCCCTCCTCCATCCGTGGACGGACAGCATCGCAAGGGGCACGGTCACGATCCCGGCGACCGCGCCGGCGACGGGACGTCAGTACGTCCGGTGCATGATCGCGCGGACCGGGTATCCGGAGCCGCTGAGCACCACCTGCATGGCCCGCATGGAGTCCCGGTCGACCACGATCGGCGCCAGCAGGTTGGCGGTGGTCTCCTCGAGGCCGGCGGTGATGACCGTCAGCAGCAGCAGCCGGTCGGTGTCCGTCGTGTTCAGGGCGGCGAACACCTCGTCGTCGATCTCCGGCGCGTAGTCCGGGAAGAACGGCTCCGGCGGGGCCACGAGGAAGCGAAGCTCGGGGTCCTGGATGGACGTGAAGGCGTAGAGCAATCCATCGTCGTTGAGCCGCACCAGGACGAACTCCCGGTGTGCCGGGAAGCCGGGCATGGGCGCCGCCAGGGTGATGGTCGGCAGACCGAGCGACGGGTCGTTCATCGTGGCCTCAATCGGTCGAGACGCAGTACGAGTAGTCATGGTCACCTCAGGAAATCGATGAGCGAGGGCTGGATCACCTTGGACGCAGCGGCCAAGGCGGCCTGATACGAGGTCTGCTGGATCTGCAAATCCATAATCGCTTTCGGCAGATCGACATCCTCGACGTCGGACAGTTGTGACGAAACGGACAACATGTGGTCGGCCGCGGACTGCTTCATCTGCTCAACCCGATTATATCGGGCGCCTACGTCCGAAAGGGCAGCTTTCAGAGTTTCATGGGCATCATCCAGATTTGCCAGATCTGCGTTGATCGCGTTGTCATCGCCGGCTCGAATGTCGGCGGACAGGGTATTCAACAGGTTGAACAACCTGGCCGGGTCGCCACCCTTCTTCCCGAACGCCTCCGCACCGGAGGTTTCGACCCGCACCTTGGCGTTCGGGCCTACTGTCCGCGTCACCGGGTCCGGGTTGGCCGGCGGTTGTGGCTGGCCGACGTAAGTCACCTGCTTCGTGACCGGGTCCATCTGGAAGGCCGTCGAGCCCGTCGTGGTGCCGCCGAAGACCGGCCGGCCCAAGAACGTGGAGTTGGCCTGACCGAACAGCGTGTCCCGGATGTTGTCGATCTCGTTGGCCAGTGCGCCACGAGAGGTGGCGTCGTTGGTGGCGTTCAGCGCCTGCACGGTCAGGTCGCGGATCCGAAGCATCGAAGTGGACGCGTCGCCCAGAGTGTCCTGAATGGTGCCGAGCCAGCCCAGGCCGTCGTCGGCGTTGCGCGCGTACTGCTGAGTGGCCCGCGCCTCGGTGCGCAGTTGCAGCGCCGTGACCGTGCCGGTGGGCGAGTCGGACGGCCGGTTCAGCAGCTTGCCGCTGGAGATCTGCGACTGCAGCTTCTGTCCACGCTGGAGGGAGCGCTGCAGATCGGACAGCACCTTGCTGGTCATGCTGGTCTCGGTGACCCTGCTGGGAATCGTCATCGTTCGCTACCTCCTGTCACCGGCCGACCATGCCCGTCCGGTTGATCAACTGATCGAGCATCGAGTCGATCGTGGTGAGCACGCGCGAGGCGGCCTCGTAACCGCGCTGGAAGGTCAGCAGGTTGGTCATTTCCTCGTCGAGGTTGACCCCGGACTCCGCGTTACGAGAGGTGTCCACCTGGTCGCGTACCGAGTCCTGGATCTCGCTGCGCTGGGCCACGGACTGCGCCGCGACCCCCAGCCGGCCGATCATGGCCTGGTACATCGCGTCCGGACCGGTGGCGATCCCCGAGTTGCCGAAGTCGACCAGCCCGTCGGCGACGTTGTGATCGACCATCGGCGGGGTCCCGCTCGGATTGCCGCTGGAGAACGCGACGTCAGCCGGATCGGTGATCGCCACCTGGATCGTGCCGGCCGTGATCGCGCCGCCCGAGGTGCTGGTGAAGAAGTTGGTACCCGGGGTGCCGTTGATCGTGTAAGCCGCAGGCGGGCCGGTCTGGGCCGTGTTCACCGCCGAGGCGAGCGCGTTGGCCACCGCGTCCAGGTCGGAGAGGATCCCCGGGATGATGGTATTCATCGCGTCGAGCGTCGCGCCCATCGTGCCGCCGGCGGCGACGGGCAGGTTGGTGTCCGTCCACTGCAGCGCCACCTTGGTGCCGGTCGCCATGAGGTTGTCGAGGGTGGTGGAACCGACGCTCATCGACCGCGCGTTGAAGCCCTCGACCAGCGCGGTGTTGCCGACGTAGACATTCACCGCGCCGTTCGGCGTCGCCTGCGCGGTCGCCCCGGTCAGCTCGGACAGCTGCATGATCTTGCGATCGCGCTCGTCCTGAAGCTCGTTGGAGGACACGCCGGACTGCTGCGCGATGACGATCTGATGGTTGGTCTCGGCGATCGACTTGGCCAGGGAGTTGACCTGGTCGACGTACGCGCCCATCTGGGTGTTGTTCGAGGCGAACTGGTTGACCAGCGTGGTGTGCGCGTCGTTCAGGGTGCTGGCCACGGTGTTGCTGCGCTCGATCAGCGCGGTCCGGGTGGACGGGTCCTGCCAGTTGTTCGCCACGTCATTCCAGCTGTCCCACATGTCGTGCAGGCGCGCCGCGAATGCGGTGTCACTGGGCTCGGCCAGGAAGCCCTCGATCCCGTCGTACGTGGCCTTCTGACTGGTCAGGTACGCCGAGTTGGCGTGCTCGGCGCGGCTGCGCGCCTCGAGGTAGACGTCTCGCCCGCGTTCCACCCCGGTCACGGAGACCCCGGAACCGACCTGATCGCTGGTCGTGTAGATACCGGGGACCGCGCCGGTCTGCGCCGCCAGGCGCACCCGCTGCCGGGTATATCCCTCGGTGTTGACGTTCGCGATGTTCTGCCCGGAGATGTCCAGGCCACGGCGCTGCGCGTAAAGCGAGGTCAGCGCCGTGTTGAGACCGCCGAATGTGCTCCCCATCAGATCGCCTCATCCACCAGGCTGGAGCGGCGCACGCCGCCGGAAACGGTCTGGCCCTGCGGTCCGTAGGTTTCCACAGTTTCGGCGAACGCGAGCATGGTTTCGCGGGCTGCACGCTGGCCGGCGGTGAGCAGGTCCCGGTTCACGTCGGCGAGCGAGCTGATCTCGGAGGTCAGCATCAGGAAGGCCTTGCGGTGCTGGTGCAGCAGATCGGACCAGGGCGGCGGCGCGGCGTCGGCCAGCTCGCCGAGCGACGCCTCCGGGCTGAGCCCGAGCTCGACGGCGACGTCCTGCGAATACGCGGCCCGGATGACCTCGGTCTGCCGGATCTGATCGAGCACCACCTCGACCTCGCGGGTGGCATGGCTGAGCCAGCGGGAGCGGTTGGACGCGAGGAGCAACTGCTCCTCCTCAAGCTTGAACAGCAGCATCTCCAGCAGCTCACGTGATCGCCACAGGACGCTGGCCAGGTCGGTCAGGCTCACCCTGGTCCTCCGTCTCGCTCCGCCTCGGGCGCACCCCTTCGACACGCCCGCTCATTCGGACAGATCGGCACGTCGACCCCGCCGCTGAGGAATTTCCGCTGATTGGGCCTTCCCGGGCTTTCTTCCGGTTCGCCGGAAAAGGACGAAGAAATCTCGGAGACTGCAACTTGACCGTCGGCGACCAGCTGACCAGCCCGGCGTACCAACACGGCTCACGGACGGCCGGCCGGACCCTTCTCAAGGAGGAAAACCCATGGGTCTCCGAATCAACCAGAACATCGCCGCGCAGAACGCCTACCGGAACCTGTCGATCACCGACAGCCAGATGGGCAAGTCGCTGGAGAAGCTCTCCAGCGGCTTCCGCATCAACCGGGCCGCCGACGACGCCGCCGGCCTCTCCATCTCCGAGGGTCTCCGTGCGCAGGTCGGCGGTCTCAAGGTCGCCGTGCGCAACACCCAGGACGGCATCAGCGTCGCGCAGACCGCCGAGGGTTCGCTCAACGAGGTCACCTCGATCCTGCAGCGCATGCGTGACCTGGCGGTGCAGTCCGCCAACACCGGCGGCACCGACCGGACCGCGGCGGCGGCTGCTCAGAAGGAGATCGTCCAGCTCAATTCGGAGCTCGACCGGATCGGCAACCAAACCTCCTTCGCCAAGTCGAAGCTGCTCGACGGCACCTTCGGCAACACCAAGGCGGCTGTGTCCGCCTCGATCGCGGGGACGGCCGGCACCCCGCCGACCCCGGCGACCCTGCCGGCCACCACCACCGGCGGCAGCTGGACCTTTAGTCTCACCACGGTTGCCGGCTCCTCTACCCTGCCGAACGGCACCGCCATCCCGGGAGCTGGCATCCCCGTAACGGTGCCCGCAGTGCCCGCCGGCTCGTCGCCGCAGGATCTCGCGCAGGCGGTCAACTTGGCCATCTCGACGGCCCTCAAGCAGCAGGGCTACCAGGGCAACGAGGTCACCATGGCGGCCAGGGTCGACCCCAACGGCGCGACCACGTACAAGTTGGCCGGCTCCGGCGACTTCGCCATGACGGACGACTCCGGCGTCCTGACCAGCACGGCGGCGACCGGCGGGCTGGCTATTGCCGCTGCCACCAAATCCACCGGCGCCCCTGTCCCTCCCGCCACCGCCGGCTCGATCGTCTCGGGCGACCTGCAGCCGACCGGCGGCAACACCGGCGCGTTCCAGGTCGGCGCGAACGCCAACCAGAAGATCAACATCCAGATCGGCGCCGTGGACTCCCAAACCCTCGGCACCGCGACGCTGGACCTCACCACCCAACCGGACATCGCGATCGCGACTCTCGACAAGGCGCTCGCCTCGGTCTCCGATTCGCGTGCCCAGCTCGGTGCCTACCAGAACCGGTTCGACCACACGGTCAACAACCTCAACGTCGCCGTGGAGAACCTGTCCGCGTCGGAGTCGCGTATCCGTGACACCGACATGGCCCAGGAGATGGTGGCCTTCACCCGAGCGCAGATCCTGACCCAGGCCGGCACGTCGATGCTGGCGCAGGCCAACCAGTCCGCCCAGAACGTGCTCAAGCTGCTCCAGTAACCGCCAAACCCCATGCGCAACGCTCATCGCCGAAATAGGCAGGGGTAACAGCCCCTGCCTTTTCGTTTCTCTGGTTCGTCAG
>NZ_JAOSZE010000058.1 GCF_025630775.1 Actinoplanes sp. KI2 | reverse complement strand
CGCGATGGCCGTGCCGAAGTAGCGGCCCGATTGCGCGGCCGCCGCGCCCAGGGTGCCCGCCGCGGCGTTCGCGGCCGGCATCACCATGACGACACCCGCCGCCGCGACAAGTGCGGCGGCACCGAAGATCATCGATCGGACTCGCAGCGACCGGCCACCCGGGGAAGTGGCGGGATGGGCAGGGAAAGCGGTTGCCACAATGCCTCCATTCTCGATTCTGCCTACCGGCGGGCGAGCACCGCGCAGCCGGCGGTACGCAGCCGCCGTGCATGCGAGGGGGAGTCGGTGTATCGCGCCGCCCGGATCTGACAACGACATACTTCAATTGCACGTCATGCTGACACGGCAACACTGCGGAAACAATAGGTTCCGGAGATGTTCCGGAAACTTCCAACGGCTTTGCGGCGGGCTTCTGCCCGCATAAACACCGTTACGTACGCTTCGGCTAGGCGCGTCGCCCCTCGGGTCGACCGCGCTGCGGACTGTGATGAGCGCGTCGTCGGCCCGAAAGTTACGAAGCTGAGAAGCCTACTGAATTGTTGTTATGAATCATGCCGGCGGCTGCGGCAAGGCATTTACTTGAATCTATGGGAGCGCTCCCGTAACGTTTGCGACATCGACCTGTTAACGTTCACCCCTCTTTCCCCCGAGCATTCCCTCTCCCGAAGGGTTCCCTTCTCATGTCCATCCCCAGGCGAGGCCGTCCTGTGCTGCTCGCGACCGCCGTGACCGGCGTTGTCTTCGCCGCGAGCGTCGCCGTGATCGGCACCGCGGACGCGGCCTCCACGCTCGGCGCGTCGGCGGCGCAAACCGGCCGCTATTTCGGCGCGGCGATCGCGGCCGGAAAGCTGGGCGACGCCACCTACACCGGCATCCTCAACCGCGAGTTCAATGCGGTTACCCCCGAGAACGAGATGAAGTGGGACGCCACCGAACCGTCCCAGGGCCGGTTCACGTACACCAACGGCGACCGGATCCTCAACCAGGGCATCTCGATGGGCGCCAAGATCCGCGGGCATGCGCTGCTCTGGCACCAGCAGCAACCGTCCTGGGCGCAGGGACTGTCCGGCAGCGCCCTGCGTAGCGCAGCGTTGAACCACGTCACCCAGGTCGCCACCCACTACCGGGGCAAGATCTACGCCTGGGACGTGGTCAACGAAGCCTTCGCCGACGGTGGCAGCGGCGCTCGCCGGGACTCCAACCTGCAGCGCACCGGCAACGACTGGATCGAGGCCGCGTTCCGTGCCGCCCGGGCCGCCGACCCGGGCGCCAAGCTCTGCTACAACGACTACAACACCGACGGTGTGAACGCGAAGAGCACCGGCGTGTACAACATGGTCAAGGACTTCAAGTCCCGCGGGGTGCCGATCGACTGCGTGGGGTTCCAGTCCCACCTGGGCACCAGCATCCCCGGCGACTACCAGTCCAACCTGCAGCGTTTCGCCGACCTCGGGGTCGAGGTGCAGATCACCGAGCTGGACGTCGCGCAGGGCGGCAACCAGGCCACCATCTACGCCGCGGTGACCAGGGCGTGCATGGCGGTGTCACGGTGCGGCGGCATCACCGTGTGGGGGATCCGGGACAGCGACTCCTGGCGTACCGGCGAGAACCCGCTGCTGTTCGACGCCTCCGGCAATAAGAAGGCCGCTTACACGTCGGTGTTGAACGCCCTCAACGCCGGCGGTCCGACCAACCCCACCACCCCACCGCCCACCACACCGGTCACCTCCCCGCCGACCAGCAATCCGCCGTCCGGGGCGTGCGCCGCCTCCGTGTCGCTCAACTCCTGGAGTGGCGGCTACGTCGCCACCGTCCGGGTCACCGCGGGCTCCGCCGGGGTCAACGGCTGGACGGTCAGCCTCCCCCTCCCGTCGGGCAGCGCGCTCACCAGCACCTGGAACGCCACCAACACCGGCACGACGGGAACGGTCACGTTCCACAACGTGAGCTACAACGGCCAGATCGCGGCCGGCGGCTACACCGAGTTCGGCTTCCAGGGCACCGGAGCCGGGCCGACCGCCACCCCTGGCTGCGCGGCCGGCTAGGGCCCGTCTCGTCCCGGCGCTCTCCGGCCTCAGCCCGGGGCCGGAGAGCCCTCGAACCAGGAGTCTGCGCATGAAGCGACCCTCTTGGCGGGCGTGTGCTGTCACGCTCGCCGTCACCGCTGGGCTCACGGCGGTCGCCACCTCCGCCGAGGCCGCCGCCGGATGCCAGGTCACGTACACCGTGACCAGTCAATGGCAGGGTGGCTTCGGCGCCGACGTGACCGTCGTCAACCTCGGCGATCCGCTCACCGGCTGGCAACTGTCCTGGACCTACACCGCCGGCCAGACGGTGACGCAGTTGTGGAACGGCACGGTGACCCAGTCGGGAGGGCAAGTGACCGTCACCAACGCCGCGTACAACGGCAACCTGGCCACCGGTGGAGCGGCGAGCTTCGGCTTCAACGGAAGCTGGACCTCCGGCAACCCGGCACCGGCCGGATTCAGCCTCAACGGCGTGCCCTGCACGGGCGCCACGACGCCCACGGCGAGCCCGACGCCTACCCTGAGTCCCACGCCGACGGCCGGCCCGACTCCGACCGATCCGGCCACCAGCCCCTCGGCGCCGTCGACCTTCAGCAATCCGGTGGTGTGGCAGGACTTCGCGGACGGGGACATCGTCCGGGTCGGGGACGTGTACTACTACTCGGCCTCGACCATGCACTACTCGCCGGGCGCGCCGATCCTGCGCTCCTACGACCTGGTGAACTGGGAGTTCGCGGGCCACTCCGTGCCGCGGCTGGACTTCGACTCGAGCGCCTACGACCTCAGCGGCGGCCGGGCGTACGTGAAGGGCATCTGGGCGTCGGCGTTCAACTACCGGCCGAGCAACAGCACGTTCTACTGGCTGGGCTGCACCGAGTTCAACCGCACCTACGTCTACGCCTCGACGGCGATCGGCAGCGGCTGGAGCAAGAAGGCTCGGATCAACAAGTGTTACTACGACGCCGGTCTGCTGTTCGACGGCGATACCCCGTACGTCGCCTACGGGAACACCACGATCAGCGTCGCCCAGCTCTCGTCCGACCTGACCGCGGAGGTGCGGTCGCAGACCGTCTACAACACGCCGTCGAGCATCGGCACCCTCGAGGGCTCGCGCATGTACAAGCGGGGTAGTTACTACTACATCTGGCTCACCCGGCCGGCCAACGGGCAGTACGTGCTGCGGTCGACCAGCCCGTGGGGCCCGTACGAGCAGCGCCAGGTCTTGCTGAACCTGCCCGGCCCGATCTCCGGCGGCGGCGTGCCGCACCAGGGCGGGCTCGTGCAGACCCAGAACGGCGACTGGTGGTACATGGCCTTCACCGACGCGTACCCGGGTGGCCGGATGCCGACGATGGCGCCGATCAGCTGGAGCAGCGACGGTTGGCCCGTGCTGCAAACCGTCAACGGCCGATGGGGCGCCGCCTACCCCCGCCCGAACCTGCCCTGGCATCCGCTGGCCCCGATGACCGGCACCGACGACTTCACCGGCAGCGCATTGGGCCCGGCCTACGAATGGAACCACAACCCGGACGCGTCGAAGTTCACCGTCGGCAACGGGCTGAGGTTGTCCACCGCCACGGTCACCGGCGACCTGTACGACGCCCGCAACACCCTGACCCGCCGGATCCAGGGACCGGCCTCGACCGCGACGATTCAGCTGGACTACTCGGGCATGGCCAACGGTGACCGGGCCGGACTGGCGATGCTTCGCGACCAGTCGGCCTGGATCGGCATCCGCAAGGACAACGGCACCACCCGGGTGTCGATGACCAGCGGGTTGACCATGTCGACCAACGGCTGGACCACCACCGGCACCGGAGCCGAGCAAGCCGGCGCGACGGTGTCCGGCGGAAAGATCTGGTTGCGGGTGTCCGCGAACATCCAGCCCGGCTCCAACCGGACCGCCACGTTCTCGTACAGCACCAACGGCAGTTCCTTCACCCCGCTCGGGCCCGCCTTCACCCTCAACAGCGACTGGCAGTTCTTCATGGGCTACCGGTTCGGCGTCTTCAACTACGCCACCAGCGCGCTCGGCGGCTACGTCACCGTCAACCAATTCGCCGTCTCCTGAATCGAGGAATCGCGATGTCCATCCGTAGCCTCGCCGGCGGAGTCGCGGCGGCCGTGCTGGCCGCCGCCGCGACCCTGGCGATCGTGACAGCAGCACCCGCGGACGCGGCCGTGACCGCCGGCTGCGGCAAGGCGCCGACGCTGACCAGCGGCACCCGCACCATCTCCAGCGGCGGCCAGAGCCGTAGCTACATTCTCCGGATCCCGGACAACTACGACCGGAACCGGCCGTACAAGCTGATCTTCGCCTTCCACTGGCTGAACGGAACCGCCGCCAACGTGGCAAGCGGCGGCTACTACGGACTCCAGCAGCTGTCGAACAACACGGCGATCCTGGTCGCACCGCAGGGCATCGACAACGGCTGGGCGAACACCGGCGGCCGCGACCTCACCCTCGTCGACAACCTGACCTCGTTGATCGAGGGGGACCTGTGCGTCGACACGTCCCAGCTGTTCGCCCTGGGCTGGAGCTACGGGGGCTCGATGAGCTACGCCGTCGCCTGCGCCCGGCCCACGGTCTTCCGCGCCGTCGCCGTACTCTCCGGCGCCAACCTCAGCGGCTGCGACCCGGGCACCCAGCCGGTCGCCTACCTCGGGATCCACGGCATCCACGACAGCGTGCTCAACATCTCGCTCGGCAGGTCGATCAGGGACACCTTCGTCCGCAACAACGGGTGCACCTCCCAGAACCCGCCGGAGCCGGCCCAGGGCAGCCTCACCCACATCGTGACCGCGTACGCGGGCTGCCGCGCCGGATACCCGGTGGAGTGGGCGGCGTTCGACGGCGACCACACCCCGGAACCGGTGGACGGGTCCACCTCGACCAGCGGCGCCCGGACCTGGACGTACCCGGAGATCTGGAGGTTCTTCTCGCAGCTGCCCAGCACCACGCCGTCCTCGCCACCGAGTTCGCCGACGTCGCCGAGCTCGCCGAGTTCGCCGACCTCGTCGCCCACCGCCCAGCCGGGCGCATGCACCGCCGGGTACCGGATCACCGGTCAGTGGCAGGGCGGCTTCCAGGCCGAGGTCACCGTGACCGCCGGGTCCGCGGCCCTGACCGGGTGGCGAGTGAGCTGGACGTTCGCCAACGGCCAGACGATCACCCAGATCTGGGGTGGCCGCGGCACGTCCAGCGGTAGCACGCAGACCGTGGTGAACGAGACCTGGAACGGCAGCGTCGCCGCGGGGGCATCCACCACGTTCGGCTTCCTCGGCACCTGGAACGCCACCAACAGCGTCCCGTCGACGACTTGCTCGGCGGCATAGCCGCGAGGGGGAGGAAGGGAAGGGGTGCCGCCGGATCGTCCGGCGGCACCCCTTCCCTGTGCGACCCTCAGGCTGTGCTGCAGGCGGCGCCGTTGAGCGTGTACGCGGACGGCGTGCCCGTGTTGCCGGTGTGGGTGGCTTGGAAGCCGATGGTCACCGAACCGCCGGCCGGGATGGTGCCGTTGTACGCCGCGTTCCTGGCCGTCACCTGGCCGGAAGCCGGGGAGTAGGTGGCGTTCCAGCCCGACGTGATGGTCTGGCCGGCGGGCAGCGTGAAGACCAGCGACCAGCCGTTGATCGCGGCGGAGCCGGTGTCGGTGATGGTGAGGTTCTCGGTCAGACCGGTGTTCCACGCGTTCACGGCGGCCGTCACGCGGCACGCGCCCGTGCTCGGAGGCGTGGTCGGCGGTGTCGTCGGAGGCGTGGTCGGCGGTGTAGTTGGCGGGGTGGTCGGAGGCGTGGTCGGAGGCGTGGTCGGCGGGGTGCCGGTGAGGCCGAAGAACGAGATCGCGTACGCGGCCATGCCCGCACCCGGCAGGCTGTGCCCCGCGCCCTGGATGCTGTACGCCTCCACCTGAACCGTCCCGGAGCTGTCCGCGTACCGGCGCCGGTTCCAGCCGGACTGCGGCGTGTCGGTCGAGGTCGGCGTCTGGCTCAGCCCGAACACGTTGGTCCACTGCTCGATCTCTTCTTGCAGCAGCGAGTACGGCACGAGGGTGTCGCTGGTGCCGTGCCACAGCTGCATGCGCGGGCGCGGGCCGGTGTAGCCGGGGTAGGCCTGCCGGACCGCGTCGCCCCACTGCTGCGGCGTCCGGTCCATGCTGCCGCCGGTGCACTTGCTGCTGCCCGGCGGATAGTCGGCGGCGTTGGCGAAGCAGTTGAACGGCACTCCCATGTACGCCGCTCCCGCCTTGAAAACGTCGGGGTAGAGGGCGAGCATCTCGTTGGTCATCATGCCGCCGGACGAACTGCCGGTCGCGAACACCCGATTCGGATCGCCGCCGTACTGTCGTTCGGCGTAGGTGACCATCGAGACGATCGACACCGGATCACTGCCGCCGCCGCGGCGCTTGGCGGCGTCCGACCAGGTGTCGAAGCAGTTGCCGAAACCGGCCTGCTGGGTGGCGGTGGGATAGATGACCAGGAACCCGTACCGGTCGGCCAGCCCGGCGAACTCGCTGCTGGAGTAGAAGCCCGGTCCCGAGCCGCCGCAGCCGTGCATGGCCACGAGGATGGCGGGGTTGGCCGGGCGGGTGTCCGGGACGTAGATGTGCATGCGCATGCCGCCGGGGTTGTCACCGAACGCGGTGACCTCGGTCAACGAGGCGGCGTACGCGGGCTGGGCCGCCGGCACCGCGAGACCGGCGACGGCCGCCGACATGGCCGCCACGAGCAGGAGTTTCCGTCTGATCTTCATCGCCTGACTCCTTCGTTTCCGCGCGCAGACCGGCATCGCCGGCCGCGCGGTGGACTGCGCGGACGGCTGCCGCTGTGGCAGATAGAGATGGGAACGTACGCGTGGGTGCGCAGGCCGAGGACGGGCCGCGCCAGGTGGGTATCGCGTATCAGGACTCCATGCGGGACCCGGTCCACCACCATCGCGTGACATATATCGTTCACCCGAGACAGCAAACTGTCAATCGACAATCCTCGATCAAATCGGGTGTCGAACCCCTACAGTCGTCTCTGTGACCAGCCCGTACGACATCAACGAAATTTTTCCGCAGGACACGGCCGGCGCGGTGCGGCTGCCCCGGCGACAGGCCGGCAACTCGCCGCAGGGCCTCGCGGTCACCCTGCTGGCGGACTACACGCTGCGATCGCGGGCCTGGCTGCCGTCGGCGGCCATCGTTGCGCTGCTGGCCGAGGCCGGCGTCAGCCAGGCGGGCGCCCGGACGGCGATCAGCCGGCTCGCCCGCCGCGGTGTGCTCGAAAGCCACCGCCAGGGTCGGCGCAGCTCCTACCGGCTGACGCCGGCGGCCGCTGCCTTCCTGGTGATCGGCGGCGGTGCCATCGTCTCGCCGGGCGGAACGCGGCCGTGGGACGAGCAGTGGACGCTGATCGCCTTCTCGCTGCCGCAGGAGGAGGGCGCGATCCGGCGAGCGCTACGCGGGCAACTGCGGTGGATGGGTTACGCGCCGCTGTACGACGGACTGTGGATCTCCCCGCACGAGCTCAGTGAGAAGACCAAGGCCCGGCTCGCCGAGCTCACCCTCGGCACCCTGACCGTCTTCCGCGCGCGCCACGTCGAACTGGACGCGTCGATCCGCCGGAATCCGCTCGACGCCTGGGACACCGCCGACATCGCGCGGCAGTACGAATCCTTCCTCCGCCGCTGGAAAGCGACAGTGCCCCGGGCGGCGGCCGGGCAGATCGCCGGTGCCGAGGCCGTCCGCGCTCGTACCGAGGTGATGGACACCTACCGGCGCCTGCCCATCCTCGACCCCCAGCTACCCGCCCGGCTGCTGCCCCCGGGGTGGCTGCGCGAGCCGGCCCGCGAGCTGTTCATCGCCGTCTACGACGGCTTGGCCGAGACCGCCGAGGATCACGTGCGGGCGGTGGCCGACCGGTACGCCGAGGGGCCGATCACCGGAGTGGGCGCGCACACCGTGGCCGACCTGGCGACCGGCTTCCCCTGAGAGGTTGGTCAGCCGAGTGGCGGGCGGACGAAGAAGGAGCTGTCCGCCTGGAACTGTGCGCTGCCGTCGTACTTGTCGATCCACATCTGATCGTTGACGTGGCGCAGGAAGAAACCCCGGTAGTTGAACGACTCCAGCGACACCGAGCCGGTGCGGAAGCCGGGCCGGGGGCAGAACGTGGCATCCTGCCGGAACAGGACGGTGCCGTCGTCCGCGTTCAGCCGCAGCCGGAACGAGGAGTGCCGCAGGTAGCGGCCGTCCGGGCGGCGGAACGAGAAGCACGACGGATCGGCCAGGCCGGCCACGACGCGCAGGCCGGTCCGCTCCCGCGCCGCCGCGTCGCTCGCCGGTCCTACCGGCGTGAGCACTCCGAAGTCGCCGGACACCGCCACGTACTGGCCGGCGGCGGTGGCGGATTCCAGCGACACCCGCCCGGTCCGCAGCAGCGCGGTCGACGAGCTGGGTGACGAGGCGGCCGGGCCGGTCGTTCGCGACGGCGGTGCGGCCACGGTCCATCCGGTCGTGGGCACCGTGACGCCGACGGCCAGGACTCCGGCGGTGACCGTGGCGGCCAGCGGGTGCGCGGCGGCCGCCTGGACCGCGCGTGCCAGCCACGAGGCGACACCCGAGGCCACGGCCGTGCCCGGGCCCGCGGCGGCGCCGCCCGCGACGGCCTTGGCGACCACCGCGGCGGCGAGGGCGGCGGGAACGGGCAGCAGGACCAGCCCGGCCAGCAGCCGCTCGGTGGGCAGCAGGACCCCCGTGGCGCGGGCGCAGACGGGGCACGACTGCACATGCCGCCCGAGCCGCTTGCGCCAGTACGGGCTCGGCGTCGCGTCCCAGTCCGCCGCGACCTCGCCGAGCAGATCGCAGCCGGGCAACGCCTCCAGCGCGGCGACGATCTGCCGGCTCACCTCGAGCTGCTCACGCATCCGCTGGATCCGCACGCCCGCGTGCGCCACGCTCGTGCCGAGGGCGGCGGCGACCTGCGGGCGGGTGAGCTCGCCGGTCATCTCCAACCACCACAGCGAGAACGAGGTACGTTCGCTCGCGCCCAGCCACCGCGTCGCGTGCCCGACCTGCCGGCGCTGTCCGGCCAGCTCCACCCGCAGCAGCGCCGGGCCTTCCACGTCGGCGCCGGCGTCCGGACGGTCCGCGGCGGCGTCCCACGCCACCGTGCGACGGGCCGCGAGGTCCTGCCGCGCCAGGTGGCGGCCGATCTGACGCACCGCGATGGCGGCCAGCCAAGGCCGGAAGCTGCCCGGCGACCGCAGGGCCGGCAACTGCCCCAGGGCACGCACCATGATGTCCTGCACGACGTCGTCGACGGCCGGGTCGTCGGCCAGCGCCTGGCGGACCAGGTGGTAGACCATCGGCAGGTGACGATGAGCAAGCTCGTCGGCCGCCGACCGGTCACCGCCACGTGCGGCGGCGACCAGTGCCTCGTCGGGAAGCGGGGACGGCTGAGCCAACGCGGTGTCCTGACCGAGATGCGAAGTGAACGCTCACAGGGGTTGCGGTCGATGCTATGAGCGTGGGTTCGCACATTCAAGACAGCCTTTGGTGATCGCGGGTTAATAACCTTTCAATCCATTTTTCGAACCGGATTGTCACCCCGGATTGTCGCCAATCGAGAGAAAGCCGTGCGCCGGTGGCGGCCGGCGGCACGGCTTTCGGCCTCGGTGCGCGGCGACCGGGCCGGTCAGGCGGGGAAGCTCGCCGGCGCCGGCGTCGGCCGGCTCGTGGCTGTGCCATCGCCCAACTGGCCGGCGGGGTTGTAGCCCCAGCACCACAGACTGCCGTCGGTGCGCGCCGCGCAGGTGTGATAGGTGACCGCGAAACCGTCGGCCCACGTCGTGGCGGTGCCGACTCGGACGGGGGCGTACTGGTTCGTGGTAGTGCCGTCACCCACCTGTCCGGCCATGTTGTTTCCCCAGCACCACAGGCTGCCGTCGGCGCGGGTGGCGCACGTCGTGTTGAAACCCGCGGCGACCCTGGTCCACGTGGCGCCGGCGCCGGTCTGCATCGGCGTGGTCTGGTACGTGGTCTCGGCGCCCAGTTGCCCGTACCCGTTCTCGCCCCAGCACCACAGCGTCCCGTCGGAGCGCACGGCGCAGGTGAAGGCGTAGCCGGCGGTCACGCCGGTCCAGGTGGTCGCGGTGCCGACCTGCGCGGGCGTCGCCGTGTAGCTCAGGATGCCGAGACCGAGCTGGCCCGTGGTGCTGTCGCCCCAGCACCACAGGGTGCCGTCGGTGCGGACGGCGCAGGTGTGCGCGAAGCCTGCCGTGACGCTCGCCCAGGTGGTCGCCGTGCCGACCATGACGGGGCTGGTCGCGTAGTAGACGGAGGTGCCGATCCCCAACTGGCCGAGACGGTTGAACCCCCAGCACCACAGGGTGCCGTCGGTCCGTACGGCGCAGGTGTGACTGTCCCCGGCGGCGACGCTGGACCAGGTGGCGCCGCCGCCGACCGGCACCGGGGCGGTGCGGTTGGTGGTGCTGCCGTCGCCCAGCTGACCCCATCGGTTGCTGCCCCAGCACCACAGCGTGCGGTCGGTACGCACCCCGCAGGTGTAGCTGGTGCCCGCGTCGATGGTGGTCCACGTGTCCGCGCCGATCCGCTCCGGCGTGGTCCGGCCCGTGGTGGTGCCGTCGCCCAGCTGGCCGCTCTCGTTGCCGCCCCAGCACCACAGCGTCGCGTCGGCGCGGATCGTGCAGGTGTGCGAGTACCCCGCGGCGACGGTGCCGGCGGCCGGGCCGGCGGCGTACGCCGGTCCTACCGTTGCCCAGCTCAGTGCGGCGAGCCCGGTGACGATCACCGCCGCGCGACGCCACGCGTCGTGAAATCTGCCCATGTGTCGATCCCCAAACAAATCGGTCCGGCAACGGTCGCGACGACGCTGTCCCGGTAGGTCGACAGCGACCCACCAGTTCATAACATCAACCCATGCCATTGACCAAAACCGATGTGTATGAGCGCCATTTCCTAGGCCGTGCTCGCGCATAACGGGTTTTCAGTGAGCTATCGACAGGGCAAAGTTGCGCCATTCTCGCAAGGTGATCGGTTCCCCTTTCGCGACGATTCGTCGAGGCCTCTGCCCCGTGCGCGGGCAGACGACGGCGCCCGCGCCGCGACCCGAGGGCTCCGAAAGTTCCGGAGACGAAGCGCTTCAACATGGATGGCAGGCGTCCTGCGGGCCATGATCCACTGTCGTCAGACCTCTCGAAACAAGCAGCCAAAAGCACGTAAGTGGGCCACTATTGCCGGAAGATTCGCGAGAGAAACTTCCGCGAGCTTCCGGAAGTTGTTGACAGCCGAGCGGTCCCAGGCCCATGATGGCGCCACGGATGGTTAGACCCTTATCAATGGGGTTGCCGCGACCCGGCTCTCCGGGGCCGGTCGACTGACACCCCAGCGAAATCCCCACCTGCGGGAGCGACACCGAGGTGCCTTGCCGTCGCTCAGGTCCTCGGTTCCCGCAGGGAACGTCCTGCTGTCCGTATGTCCCCCGAGTCCTCCGGAAAGGACGTATCGATGAACCACAAACCAGCTGAACCGAGCCGTCGCGGGCGCCGCCGCACGCGGCTGTTCCTCGGCCTGGCCAGCACCGTGGCCCTGGCCGTGGCCTCGGTGGCCGTCGCCGGCGTCGCCAACGCCGAGGCGGACCGCACCATCACGTCCAACTCGACCGGCACCCACAACGGCTACTTCTATTCGTATTGGAAAGACAACGGCAACGTCACCATGAACCTGGGCGGTGGCGGCAACTACAGCGTCCAGATGAGCAATATCAACAACTCCGTCGTCGGTAAGGGCTGGAACCCCGGCTCCACCAGCCACACGGTCAACTACTCCGGTTCCTTCAACTGCGGCGGCAACTGTTACCTGGCCCTGTACGGCTGGATGACGAACCCGCTCGTCGAGTACTACATCGTCGACAACTTCGGCTCCTACAACCCGAGCTCGGGAGCCACCCGACTGGGCTCGGTCACCTCCGACGGCAGCACCTACGACCTCTACCGCACCCAGCGGGTCAACCAGCCCTCCATCCAGGGCACCGCGACTTTCTACCAGTACTGGAGCGTCCGCCAGCAGCATCGCACCGGCGGCACGATCACGGTGGCCAACCACTTCAACGCGTGGCGGCAGGCCGGGCTGCAGCTGGGCACGGCGAACTACCAGATCCTCGCCACCGAGGGCTACCAGAGCAACGTCAGCTCCAACATCACGGTCAGCGAAGGCTCCGGCGGTGGCGGCGGTGGCGGCGGTGGTGGCGGTGGCGGTGGCGGCGGCGGTGGTGGCGGTGGCGGCGGCAACGGCGGTTGCACGGCCACCCTTTCCGCCGGACAGCAGTGGAGCGATCGATACAACCTCAACGTGGCGGTGTCCGGCTCCAGCAACTGGACCGTGACGATGAACCTCCCGTCGCCCGAGACGATCAGCTCCACCTGGAACGTCAGCGCCAGCTGGCCCAGCCAGTACGTGATGGTCGGCAAGCCGAACGGCAGCGGCAACAACTTCGGTGTCACGATCATGGCAAACGGCACCTGGACCTGGCCCTCGGTCTCCTGCAGCGCAGGCTGACCACCAACCTGAACTGCGGCGCGGCGGTCTCGGCTGCCGCGCCGCACCGTCCCCGGCGGCGTGGCCAAAAGGGTGGGAGCCGTGATGCGACAGCCGATGAGGGGGCCGGTCCTCCTGGCGTACGCCGCCTTCGTGTTCGTCGGCGTGAACGCGGGCGTCACCGGGGTGTTGCTGGCCGCGCAGATGGACGACTACGCCGTCTCCCGAGCAACGCTCGGCCTCACCTTCTTCGCCGGTTCCGCCGGGTTTGTGCTGGCCGGGGTCACCGCCGGCGCGCTGATCCAGCGCTACGGCACCCGGATCGCGGTGGCGACCGGCTGCTGCGTGTACGCGCTTGCCGCCCTGTACGCGGCCACCCGACCGGCCTTCGCGGCGCTCGTCGTGCTTCAGGTCGCGTCCGGCTACGGGGTCGGCGTGCTGGAGTCCGTGCTCAACGCGTACCTGTCCGCCTTGCCCGACGCGACCACGCTGCTCAACCGGCTGCACGGATTTTTCGGCGTCGGGGCGCTGCTCGGGCCGCCGCTGGCCGCCGCGATCGTCGCCGTCGCCTCCTGGCCCACGGTGATGCTGCTGCTCGGGGTGGTGGCCATCCCGCTCATCGCCTGCTTCCTGATCGTCTACCCGCGCGCCGGGCCGGATCCGGCCGCGGCGAAGCCGGAGTCGCCGGCCGCGCCGGAGTCGCCGGCCGCCGCCAAGCCGGAGTCGTCGGCCGCCGCCAAGCCGGAGTCGTCGGCCGCCGCCAAGCTGGAGTCGCCGGCCCCGGGCGGCCTGGCCGGTCTCGCGGTGCGGCAGCCGGGCGTTCTGCTCGGCGCCGCGCTGCTCGCCGTCTACGTGGGCCTCGAGCTGGGCATGGGGAACTGGGCGTTCGGCTACCTCGTCCAGGCGCGGGGGCAGGCCGCGGTCCTCGCCGGGTACGCGGTCAGCGGTTACTGGCTCGGGCTCACCGCGGGCCGGTTCCTGCTCGGTCCGACCGTCACCCGGCTCGGCCTCACCGCGTCCGGCCTGATGTGGACCTGCCTCGCCGGCGTCACCGTCGTCACCACCCTGACCTGGCTCCTGCCGGGCAAGGCCGTCGCCGCGGCGGGTCTGGTGCTGCTCGGCTTCTTCCTCGGGCCCATCTTCCCCACCGCGATGGCGGTGGCGCCGCGACTCACCACCGCGCGTCTGGTGCCGGCCTCGATCGGCATCATGAACGCGGGATCGGTCGTCGGTGGCTCGATGTTCCCCTGGCTCGCCGGCGCGATCGCCGAGGGCACGGGGGTCTGGACCCTGCTTCCCTTCACCCTGGCCTTGTCCCTGCTCCAGCTCCTGATCTGGGGGCCGATGGCCCGGCGGGTCGGCGCCCACCCCGAATCGCCGTCCCGCGTCACGGGCTCAGTCGCCCGTACGTGATGGCCGGCAGCGGCGGCGCAGCAGTCCTCGGTCGACCATCCACGTTGGGCACAATATTGACTGTCGTCTGAAATCGGCCTATCTTTGCGCCGAGGTCAGCTTCCGAGCCCTCGTCCTGTTCCCGGCTCCCCGAAACGCCGGTTGAGCTCCGCGCGAACACCGGCCGCACCGTCCATGCGTGACCCTCGTCCCGGCGCATGAGGCCGGGTTCCTGGAGGTACTTGTGCGACGCCTAACAGCGATCTTCGTAAGCCTGGCGATGGCCCTGGCCGCTTCCGGGTGCGGCGGCAACTCCTCGGGCGACAGCAAGAGCAGCCCGGTCAAACTCGGCATGATCACTTCGCTTACCGGCAACTACGCGCCCCTGGGCACCGAGGACCGGAAGGCCGTCGAACTGGCGGTCCAGCAGATCAACGACAAGGGCGGCCTGCTCGGCCGCCAGATCGAACTGACCGTCCAGGACGACAAGAGCATGCCGGATCAGTCGGTGCTCGCCTTCAACCAGCTCAAGGGCGACGGCGTGGTCGCCGTGCTGGGTTCGCCGTTCTCCAACTCGGCGCTGGCCACCATCCCGCAGGTCGATCGCGAGAAGATCCCCTACGTGTCGCTCACCCCGGCCGACGAGCAGGTCAACCCCGTGCATCCGTACGTCTTCGTGGTCCCGGCGACCTCGGCCACCTATGCCGACCGGATCCTCCAGTACTACCAGGCACAGAAGTACACCAAGATCGCGATCGCCTATGACACCAAGAGCTCGTACGCCAAGGCGGGGTTCGCCGGCACCCAGGCCAAGGCGGCCCAGTACGGCATCACCCTGGTCGCCGCCGAAGAGTTCCAGACGACGACGACCGAGTTCAGCGCGGTGCTCAACCACGTCAAGTCGGCCGGCGCCCAGGCGCTGGTGGTGTGGGCCACCGGTCCGCCGTCGGTCGCTTTCGCGAAGCAGTACGCGAGCGCCGGTCTCGGCATCCCGCTGATGTTCACCGGCGCGCAGGCCAGCAGCCTGTGGCTCAAGCCGACCGGACCGGCAGCCGAGGGCGTCTTCGTCGCCAGCTCCCTCGCGGTCGTCGGCGACGCCCTGCCCGACGGCGCGCAGAAGCAGGCCATCAAGGAGCTGACGGATCCCTTCACCAGCAAGTACGGGTACCCGCCGCCACAGTTCGCCGCGGATGGGTACTCGGGCGCGAAACTGCTGTTCGCCGCCATCCAGAACGCCAACAGCACGGACCACGCGAAGATCCAGCAGGCGCTGGAGGGACTCACCCTGCTCACCCCGAACGGCACCTACCGCTACACCGCCACCGACCATGCCGGACTGCCGGCGAAATACATCTCGATCGACGTGGTCGAGCATGGCGCGTTCAAGGCGACCGACTGGGCCAAGGCCGAGCTCGCCGGCCTCGCCAACGGATGACGGCGTCGATGCCCGTTCTGCTGAGCGTGGCGGGTCTTTCCCGCCGGTTCGGCGGCGTGTACGCCCTGCGTGATGTCGACCTCGACGTCGTGCAGGGCGAGACGCACGCCGTCATCGGGCCGAACGGGGCCGGGAAGTCCACCCTGTTCAGCCTCATCGGCGGACATCTCAAGGCGAGCGCCGGCACCATCGCGTACGACGGAACCCGGATCGACCGCGCCGCGCCGCACCGCCGGGCCCGGTCCGGGATCGCGATCGTGTTCCAGGGCGCGCGGCTGTTCCACGGCCTGACCGCCCGGGAGAACGTCATGGTCGGCGCGCACGCCGCGACCGGGGCCGGCGCGCTCAGCGCGACGCTGCGCCTGCCCCGGCACTCCCGCGACGAACGCCGGATCCGGGCCTGGTCGTCCGAGGCACTGGCCCGGGTCGGCCTCGCCGACTGGGCCGACCGCCCGGCGGAGGCGCTGCCCCTCGGCCAGCAGCGGGCACTTCAGGTCGCCCGTGCGCTCTGCGGGCACCCCCGGCTGCTGCTCCTCGACGAACCCGCGTCCGGGCTGCGTGCCGCGGAGCGGGCCGCACTCGCCCAACTGATCGCGGAGCTGCGGGCCGGCGGGCTGACGATGATGCTCGTCGAACACGACGTCGCCTTCGTGACCCGCCTTGCCGATCGCATCACGGTCCTGGACCTGGGCCGGGTCATCGCCCAGGGCGTGCCCCAGGCGATCCGTGCCGACCAGCGGGTGATCGACGCCTACCTCGGAGGGGAATCCGCGCCATGAGCCGGCCCGCAGGCGGCGCGCCCGTCATCGATGTGGACGACCTGACCGTCCGGTACGGCGCGGCGGTGGCCCTGGACGCGGTCACCCTGACGGTGCGGGTCGGCGAGATGGTGGCGCTCATCGGACCGAACGGCGCCGGAAAGTCCACCCTGGTCAATACGCTTTCCGGGATCCTCCGGCCGGCGTCCGGGACGGTCACGGTCACCGGCCGGCTGGCACACGTCCCGGAGGGGCGGCAGATGTTCGGCAGTCTGACCGTCGACGACAACCTGCGGCTGGGCGCGTGGCGCGGACGCGACCGCAGCACCGCCCGGATCTACGCGATCTTTCCGGAGCTGGCGCGCGTCCGGAAGCACCGGGCCGGCCTGCTCTCCGGCGGCCAGCAGCAGATGGTGGCGCTGGGCCGGGCCCTGATGAGCCGCCCGCAGGTGCTGGTCATCGACGAGATGTCGCTCGGGCTCGCGCCGCTGGTCGTCAGCGACCTCGCCGTACACCTGCGGACTCTCAACGCTCAGGACGGGCTGGCGGTGTTGCTGATCGAGCAGAACGCGCGGCTCGCGCTGGAGCTGTGTTCCCGGGCCTACGTGCTGGAGGCCGGGAAACTGGCGGCTCAGGGCCCCTCCGCGGAGCTCGCGTCGAGTCCCGCGGTGGTCGCGGCCTACCTGGGCGGCGCGGCGGAGGAAGGCCGATGAGCGCCTTCCTGCAGTACCTCATCACCGGTCTCGGCGTGGGATGCGCGTTCGCCCTGGTCGGAAGCGGCATCGTGGTCGTCTACCGGGTGACTCGGGTGGTCAACTTCGCGCAGGGCGCGTTCGCGGTCATCGCGGCGATGACGGTTTCCTCGCTGCTGGGTTCCGGCGTGCCGCACGGCGTCGCCGAGGCGCTCGCCGTCCTGCTGGCCGGACTCGTCGGCCTGGTGGTGGGTCTGATCGCGATCGGCAAGCCGGGCACCAGCCCGCAGTCGGCGCTCATCGTCACGCTGGGCGTCGCCGTGTTCGCGTACGCGGTGGAGATCCTCGTCTGGGGCGATCAGCCGCGCTCGTTCGCCGGGCTGTCCGGATCGGCCACGGTGTTCGGCGCCCGGATACAGCGCCACTATTTGCTGATCATCGCCGCGTCGGCGCTGGTCTTCGCCGGCCTCGCGGTGCTGTTCGCCCGCACCGACATCGGCCGGGCGCTGACCGCGGCGGCGGCCAACCCGTACGCCGCCCGGATCGTCGGCATCAACGTGACGCGCATGGGTCTGCTCTCGTTCGTCATCGGCGGCGCGCTCGGCGGCCTCGCCGGCGTGCTCGTCACCCCGGTTCAGCAGATCGCCTTCGACAGCGACCTGGTGTTGGTGGTCAGCGGCTTCGCGGCGGCGATCCTCGGCAACCTCACCCGGCCGGCCGCCACTCTGCTCGGCGGTCTGCTCCTCGGCGTGGCGCAGGCGATGGTGGCGGGCTATCTCAGCACCGCCTACCAGAGCGAGGTGGCGTTGCTCCTGATGCTCGTGGCCCTGATCGTGCAGGCCGCGCGCCGCCCGATGATCCAGGAGGAGACCGCATGACCAGGCCGATGCTTGGTGTGCTCCTGATCGCGGCCGGCACGCTGGCACTGCCCCCGATGCTGAACGACAACCAGCTGACCCTGTACGTCCTGCTCGGCCTCTCGGCCATGGTGACCATCGGCCTGTCGATCCTGATGGGTTACGCCGGCCAGGTCTCGCTGGGCCAGGCATCGTTCTATGCCCTGGGCGCCTACGCGGCCGGACTGATCAGCGTGCACGGTGGGCCGTCGCTGCTGGGCCTGATCGCCGCACCGGCGGTGGCGGCGGCGGTCGCGCTCGTCGTCGGCGTGCCGATCCTGCGGCTGCGCGGCCACCAGCTCGCCTTCGCCACCCTGGCCCTGCAACTGATCCTGCTGTCGCTGCTCGGCGACGCGTCCTGGGCCGGCGGGGCCATCGGGCTGCAGGGCATCCCGCACCTCGCGGTCGCCGGCGTGGAGCTCGATCAGAGCATCGACTACGCCTACCTCACCTGGGCCGGCGTCGCCGTCACCATGGTCGTGGCGCACAACCTGATCTCCTCGCGCACCGGCCGAGGGCTGCGGGCGTTGGCCACCAGCGAGACCGCGGCCGCGGCCAGCGGGGTCCCGGTGGGCCGCTACCGGCTGCTCGTCTTCGCCGTGTCCGCCGCGTTCGCCGGCCTGGCCGGGGGCATCTACGCGTACTTCCTCGGCTACCTTGCTCCCGGCTCGTTCCCGGTCCTGCTCTCGGTGCAGTACGTCGTGATGGCCGTCGTCGGCGGCCTCGGCACCATCTGGGGCGGCCTGCTCGGCGCGGCGGCCGTCACCCTGATCGTCCAGCTGCTCACGGACATCGGCACGCGCCCCGGCATGCCGAGCTACGCGCCCGGCGTGCTCTCGTACGCCGTGTACGCGGTGCTGCTCGTCGTTGTCGTCCTCTTCCTGCCGCACGGCCTGGTGCCGGCATTGCGGAGATGGTGGCCATGGCGCCGCCCCGCCACCTCGAGCCGATGTGAAATTCCCTTGAACCCGCCCCCGGCCCGCGCTGCGAACGCGCCTCCGCGACATTAAATAGTCGCATTTGTATTGACGATTATAAACTTCTCAAGTTGACGCCCCGCCCGAAAAGGCCTTAGCGTGTGGGCGATTCAACCAAGCGATTCGCGGGCGCGCCCTCCACAAGAAGGGATGCGTCCCGATGAGCCGCGCCTTCCACAAGGAGGAGGGAAATCGTGATCCCCATTCACCACATCGGGATTCTCGCCACCAGCCTGTCCACCACGGCCGCGCTGATCGCCCCCGGCACCCCGGCCGCTGCGGCGCCGACGGCCCCCGCACCCGACAGCACGCTGGTGCTCGCCGTACTTCCCGCCGACCCCGGCGGCGTCCCGCCCCGGCTGGCCACGCTCGAGTGCGACCCGGACGGCGGCAGCTACGCCGCCGCGGGCTCGGCCTGCGACGATCTGCGCCTGGTCGACGGCGACATCGCCGCGCTCACCGACGACGGTGGCATCTGCACCCGGGTGTACCAGCCGGTGACGGCCATCGCGGTCGGCACCTGGGAAGGTAATCCCGTCGCGTACCGCGAAACCTTCTCGAACCGCTGCGTCCTGCTGCACGCCACGGGCGACGTATTCGATTTCTGAACCATCCGCCCGACCAATTTCACGCGCAGACAGGACGATGCAATGACGCAATTGTTCCGTGCCCTGGCCATGGCGTTCGCCATGGCGACCGCCTTGATCGCCGCCAACCCGGCAGCTGCCGCGTCGGCGCCATACACCGAATCCATCTCGGTGACCGAGTCGGGCGGGCTCGCCGGCACCACCGACGTCTTCTCGGTGGATGGCACCACCCTTGACGTGCGCGCGGCCCAGGCGCTGAGCCTGGCCGCCGGCCCCCAGTACCGCGCGCTGGCGCCGATCTACCTGCCGGCCAACCCGTGCTGCGACCGCCACCGCTACGTGGTCGTCACCCACTACAGCGACGACACCGACAAGATCGTCGTGACGATGGAGGGCGTTCCCGGCACGCCACCGGTCCTGCTGGAGGTCATCGACCTCGTGACAGCAACGGGAGCTGCGGCGTAGGCACAGATCGACGGTGCGCGAACCAGCCACCTTTACGGTCCGCAGGCCAGGTGCCTGCGGACCGCCCGTCGGCGCCGCCGCCGGCGATGCTCATGCGCAAGATCCGGCGCTCCGACGGAACGCAACGCGGCAGATGCCGACCTCCGACCCGGTGGTGAATCATTGGCGGGTGCGGCTTCGGATGGAACTCTTCGTCGAGGACATGGATGTCAGCGTCGCGTTCTACCGTGATCTGCTCGGGTTTCAGGTGGAGCGCCGCGCCGAGGACTACGCGAGCCTGCGCCGAGGCCTGGTCGTGCTCGGGCTCGGCCCGGTGGCGAAGCTGCCCGAGCAGGCGCAGGGGCACGGTTTCACCCGGCAGAGGCTCCAGGGCGCCAAAGGTGCCGGGGTCGAGATCGTGCTGGAGCTCGACAACCTGAAAATGCTCCAGCAACTCTATGCACACTGTCGGCGGCGGGGCCCGATCAGTGAACCTCTTCAGTTGCAGCCGTGGGGCCTGTACGACTTCCGGCTCACCGATCCGGATGGCTACTACCTGCGGATCACTCACGGCAACGCCGCCCGGACCGCCTGATCTCTCCGTGCCATCCGGGCGGGCGGCTGCTTTCATCGAACGCGGCTAAGGGCGTCGCGGCCGCGGCTAACCTGACCTTTATCAGGGCCGAGTGGGCAGGCACCAGCGTCGCGGGAAGGTCGCCCCTTGAGCAAGCTTCCGAAGGCGGTGTCCGGCGCGCGAGGTGGATCGCGATGGTACGTCGTGGCATCGGCGGCTCTGGTGACGGTGCTTGGCATGCTCTCCCTGGCGTCGCCGCCGCGCGCGCTGCTGTTCGGCACGGTGGCGTTGGGCCCGGCGGTCGCCGCGGTCGCGGCCCGGCCGCAGATCGTGCTGGCGGTCGGGGGATACGCGCTCGCCGTCGGCGCCGCGGTCTCCTCCTGGCAGGGCCTGGCCGGCACCGGCGACCAGCTCGGCCGGCTGGCGGTGGTGGCCGGGGCCACGGTGATCAGCTGCGTCCTCGCCCGGCACCAGGAGGTGCTGCGGCGCAGGACCGCCCGGATGTTGCGAGAGCAGCAACTGCTGGCCGCGGTCGTCGAGCAGTCCTTCGACGCGATCATTACCAGCACCCTGGACGGCATCGTGACCTCCTGGAACTCCGGAGCGGAGCTCATTTACGGCTACACCGCGGAGCAGGCCATCGGCCGGCCGGTCAGCTTCCTGCGGCCGGCCGGCCGGGAGGAGGCCGTCAACGGCGCGCTGAGCGAGCTGGCGAAGGGCCGGAAGATGCGCTTCGAGGATGCGCCGGGGCTGCGCAGCGACGGGTCGGCCCTGACGCTGTCGATTCTCGCCTCGCCGCTTCGCGACGAGGACGGCACCGTCGTCGCGGTGGCGGCCACCGAACGCGACATGACCGCGCAGAAGCTGGCCCTGGAGCGGTCGGCCCGGGCGGCCCGGCTGGAAAGCGTCGGGCAGCTGGCCGGCGGGATCGCGCACGACTTCAACAACCTGCTCGCCATCATCCTCAACTACTCCGACTTCCTCGCCGACGAGGTCAGCGGCCCGGCTGCCGACGATCTCGCGCGGATCCGCGACGCCGCCGGCCGGGCCCGATCGCTCATCAGCCAGCTGCTCACCTTCGCCAAGCGGGAACCCACCGAGGTGGAGATCGTCGACCTCAACGAGGTCGTCGCCGAGGCCGATGAGCTGCTGAGCCGCACCATCGGGGCGAACATCAGACTGGTGTGCCGGCCCGACACCGGCGCCGTACCGGTGAGCGCCAACCGCGGCCGCCTCAGCCAGATCCTGCTCAACCTCGTGGTCAACGCGCGCGACGCGATGCCCGACGGCGGCACAGTGGTGATCGAGACCGGCATCGCGGACCTGTCCGAGGACGAGGCCGGGCCGTTGCCGCCGGGCCGATACGCGCGGCTGACGATCAGCGACACCGGCGTCGGCATGACACCCGAGGTCCGCGACCGGCTCTTCGAGCCGTTCTTCACCACGAAGCCGGCCGATCAGGGCACCGGGCTGGGGCTGGCGACCGTGTACGGCATCGTGGGCGACGCGGGCGGGCACATCGGCGTGGCATCGGAGCCGGGCGCCGGCACCACCTTCCAGATCCTGCTGCCGGTGGCGAACCCGGCGTCCGAAGAGGCCGGCCGGGCCGGTGCCGCGCCGGGCGAGCGGGCGCCGGGCCACGGGGAGCTGATCGCGATCATCGAGGACGAGGACCACGTCCGCGACCTCGTGGACCGCATCCTGCGCGACGACGGATACCGGACCACGGCGATGCGCGGCGAGGCGATCCCCGACAACCTGGACGACGTGGCCCTGCTCGTCACCGACGTCATGCTGTCCGGCAGATCCGGACCATCGATCGCCGAGGAACTGTGCGGCCGGCACCCGGGCATGCGGGTGCTGTTCATGTCCGGCTACAGCGACACCGATCTGCGCCGACGCTACGAGATCGACGCCGGCATCCGCATCGTGCAGAAGCCGTTCACCGCGGTCGAACTGCTCGCCGGCGTCGCCGAAGCGCTCGCGCCCACCGACGGCCCGCCCCCGCCGGACCGAACCGCCACCACCGACGCGGCCTGACCGTTGGGCGCCTCACCAGACGGTGAGCACGATGTGGTTGACCACGAGCGCGACCGCCGCCTGCCCGATCAGCCAGCGGCGCCGCCGGTGGCCGGGCAGCAGCGCGGCGCCGGCCAGGAACCACACGGCGAACGGCAGCCAGATCCTCTCGACCTCGGCCTTGCTGTAGCCGGAAAGATCGGCGGCCAGGACGGCGGCCGCGGCGGCGAGCGGAAGCAGCCAGACGCCCCGACCGGCCCGTCGAAGACCGGCGCGGACCGCCGCCCGGCGAAGGATCACGGCCGCTGCCGGTCCTGCGGAGACCACCAGCACCGCCAGGTCGGCCCAGACCCAATAGAGGTACGGGCGGTGGGCGGCCAGGCCCTGGTAGTAGCGCCGGATGACCAGGTGGTAGCCGGTCAGCCAGTCGAAACCGGTCACGGTGAACGTGACCGCGACCGCGACCGTCCCGGCCGCCGCCCACCAGGCCGTCCGCCGGGGCGCGGGCGCGGCCAGGACCACCGCCGAGGCGATCGCCGCCATCAGCACCAGTCCATAGGAGAGGTACGCGCCGCAGGCCAGCAGCAGGCCGGCGGCGGCCGCGGCGGGCGGGGACCGGCGGACCACGCCGTACGCGAGCAGCGCGATCCCGGTGGCGGTGACCCCGGCGAACAGGCCATCGGCGGAGACACCGATCCAGACGGCGCCGGGGAACAGCGCGACGAACGGCGCCGCGGCACGCGCGGACTCCTCGCGGTCGAGCAGCCGGACGGTGGCCGGGACGGCCACGGCGGTGAGCCCGCCGACGGCGATGCACAGCAGGCCGGCCCAGGCGCCACCGGACAGGCCGGCCCGGTCGAGGCCGACGAAGACCAGCAGCGCGCCGGGTGGGTGGCCCGCGACGTGGGTGGTCCACGAGTCCGGCTGATGATCGAGGATCCGGGCGGTGAAGCCCCGCAGCATCGCCGGGACGCTCGTCACGCCCGGCACCTCGGTCAGGTACTCCGGACGGGTGGTCAGCCGGCCCGCCACGCCGCGTTGCCAGCCGTCGACCAGCGCGAGCGACAGCGTCCAGGCGACCGCGGTCAGGTAGCAGACCGCGAGCAGCCGTCGCCAGGGCAGGCGCGCGGCCACCGCCGGCCCGTAGCCGCACACCAGCGCCGCCACCGCGATGGCGAGCGGCGTGCCCGGCCCCGCGTGCGGCAGCCAGTGCGCGAACAGGGGCGCCGCGCCGGCGTGCACCGGATGACCGAGCAGCTGGAGGATCCCGGCGGCGATGGCCGCCGCCGCGAACAGGGCGAGCGACAGGCCGGCGACGAGACGGTCGGTCAACGGCCCGACGCTGCGGGAGCGGGTGATGGCGGGCAAAGTTGGCGTCATCCGCGCAGCGGGGCGGAGGCGAACTCGGCGACGCCCTCGGCGAGCCCGACCCGGGCCCGGAAGCCGAGCTCGGTGGCGGCCCGGTCCGGGCGGGCGACCACGTGCCGGACGTCGCCCAGCCGGAACTCGCCGGTGGTCACCGGCGCCGGGCCACCGGCGGCGCGAGACAGCTCGGCCGCGAGCTCGCCCACCGTCGCGGGCCGGCCGGACGCGACGTTGTACGCCCGCCACCCGCCGAGCGTCTCGGTGGCCGCGACGGCGGCCAGGTTGGCGGCGGCGACGTCGCGGACGTGGACGAAGTCGCGGCGCTGGCCGCCGTCCTCGAACACTCGGGGCGGCCGGCCCGCCTCGACCAGGGACCGGAAGATCGCCGCGACGCCGCTGTACGGGGTGTCGCGGGGCATCCCCGGCCCGTACACGTTGTGATAGCGCAGCGCGGCGACGGCACCCCCGGTCTGCCGGGCCCACGCGGCGGTCAGGTGCTCCTGGGCGACCTTGGTGGCGGCATAGACGCTGCGCGGGTCGAGTGGCGCGTCCTCGCCGACCAGCTCCGGTACGAGCGGGGTACGGCAGATCGGGCAGGGCGGCTCGAAGACGCCCGCCGCCAGGTCGGCCACGACGCGGGGCCCGGGCCGGACCCGGCCGTGCTCGGCGCAGGAGTAGCCGCCCTCGCCGTACACGACCATGGAACTGGCCAGCACGAGCCGGTGCACGCCGGCCCTGGCCATCCGGGCGAGCAGGACGGCGGTGCCCAGGTCGTTGCAGCCGACGTAGTCCGGGAGGTCGTCCAGGTCGACGCCGAGCCCGACCATCGCCGCCTGGTGCACGACCACGTCCACATCGGTCAGTGCGGCGGCGACCGCGCCGGGGTCGCGCAGATCCGCCCGGGTCACCGGCACCCCGGCGACCTCGGCGGGCAGCGGGCCGCGATGGGCGGCGGGGTGGCCGCAGTCGAGGACGGTCACCTCGCAGCCGGAGGCGGTCAGCGTCGCGACGACATGGGATCCGATGAAGCCGGCACCGCCGGTCACGAGTACGTGTGTCACGGCGCCGACGCTAGGCCGCGACGGGCACCGGCGGAGCGTGCGTCAGCGGTTCGTAAGAGTTCGTCATCGGCGCGTAAGCCCTGTTCCGGGCCTTGGTCAATAGCGTCGTCGGCATGACCGATGTGGTGCTGCCCTGCCGGAACGAGGCTCCCGCCCTGCCCGGCCTGCTGGCCCGGATGCCGGCCGGCTACCGGGCGATCGTCGTCGACAACGGCTCGACCGACGGCTCGGCCGCGGTGGCCCGCGCCTGCGGCGCCGAGGTGATCGCCGTGGCCGAACCCGGATACGGCGCCGCGGTGCACGCCGGCGTTCTCGGGGCCGACCCGGACGACGGCGTGCTCTGCGTGATGGACGCCGACGGCTCGTTCGACCCGGCACAGCTGCCGGCGATGGTCCGGCCGGTGCGCGACGGCGAGGCCGAGCTGGCGACGGCCAGGCGCCGGCCGGTCGGTCGCGGGGTCTGGCCCTGGCACGCCCGCGCCGGCAACGCCCTGCTGGCCCGGCGGATCCGCCGCACCACCGGCCTGAGGGTGCACGACATCGGGCCGATGCGCGCCGTACGCCGCGCCGACCTGCTCGCCCTCGGCCTGCGCGACCGCCGGTTCGGGTACCCCCTCGAACTGCTGATCGCGGCCGGCCGGGCCGGTTGGCGGGTCACCGAGATCGACGTGGACTACCTGCCGCGCGCCGCCGGCACCCGGTCGAAGGTGACCGGAACGACGCTCGGCACCGCCCGCGCGATCCGGGACATGAGCCGGGTGCTGGCCCGGTGAACGCCCGCGTGGTCGTGCTCGCCAAGGTGCCGACGCCGGGCCGGGTCAAGACCCGCCTGTGCCCGCCCTGCTCGCCGGAGCAGGCGGCCCGGGTGGCGGCCGCGGCGCTGGCCGACACCGTCGCGGCGGTGGACGCGTCGGGCGCCGCGACCCGGGTCCTGGCCACCGACCGCCCCGGTGCGGCGCCGGTCGGCTGGTCGGGCGCGCTGCAGCGGGGCGGCCCGCTGGGGGAGCGGCTGGCGAACGCATTCGCCGACCTGCGGCCGGCCCTGCTGATCGGGATGGACACGCCGCAGCTGACCGGCGGCCACCTCGACGAGGCGCTGCGCCTGCTGGCCGGCGCGGACGCGGTGTTCGGGCCGGCCGAGGACGGCGGCTGGTGGGCGCTGGGTCTGCGCGATCCCGGCCACGCCGAGGTGCTGCGCGACATTCCGACCTCGACCGCGACGACCGGGGCGCGGACCCGCGACGCGCTGCTCCGGCGTGGGCTGCGGATCGCGGAGCTGCCCCGGCTGCGCGACGTCGACACCGCGCCGGACGCGTACGCCGTGGCCGCCCTCTGCCCGGCGGGCCGGGCCTTTCCCGGCGCGGTCGCCGCGGAGGTGCCACGATGAGCGCGGCGACGCTCTTCGATGCCATGTTCCGCCGATCGGCGCCGGTCACCGTCCGCCACCCGAACGGGGCCGAGCACCGGTTCGACCCGATCGCCTGGTGCCATTCCCGGGCCGGGGACGAGGCGCTGCTGGCTCGCTGTGCCGGGCCGACCCTGGACGTCGGCTGCGGCCCCGGCCGGCTGGCCGGCGCGCTGGCCGGCCGCGGCTGTCCCACGCTGGGCATCGACATCAGCGAGACCGCCGTACGGCTGGCCCGCCGGCGCGGCGCCGCCGCCCTGCGCCGGGATGTCTTCGGCCGGGTGCCGGGCGAGGGCCGCTGGCAGCACCTGCTGCTCGCCGACGGCAACATCGGCATCGGTGGTGACCCGGCACGGCTGCTGCGCCGCTGCCGCCGGTTGCTGGCGCCCGGCGGCCGGCTGCACGTCGAGGCGGCCGCGCCGGGCACGGCCGGCTGGTCCGGCGCGGCCGTCGCCGACGACGGCAGCCGCTTGCCGTGGGCCTGCGTGCCCGTCGACGACCTCGCCGCGCTCGCCGCGGCGACCGCGATGCGAGTGCTGGACACGTGGACGGAGGCGGACCGATGGTTCGCGACGCTGACCGCACACTGACCCGGCGGCTGCGGGACCGGTGGCAGGCGCCGCTGCCCGAGCCGCCGGCGGCCCTGCGGCGCGGCCCGTTTCGAGAGGGGGCCTTCCCGTCGCGGTTGCGCTCCGCCGGGCTGACCAGCCGGTTGGGCGTAGCGCTCGGCGTGGCGTTTGCCGTCTGCTTCGTCACCGGGCTGCTCAGCCACCTGATCCAGCATCCGCCCGGGTGGTTCTGGTGGCCGTCGCGGCCGGTCGGGCTCTACCGGGTCACCCAGGGCGTGCATGTGGCGACCGGGCTGGCCTGCGTGCCGCTGCTCGGCGTCAAGCTCTGGTCGGTCTACCCGCGGCTGTTCGCCTGGCCGCCGATCCGGTCGATCGCGCACGGCGCCGAGCGGGTCGCCGTCGCGGCGCTGGTGGCCGCGGCGCTGTTCCAGGTGCTCAGCGGAGTCCTGAACATCGCGCACTGGTACGCGCCGATGCCGTTCTTCTTCACCGCCGGGCACTACTGGGTGGCCTGGCTGGCGGCCGGCGCGCTGCTGATCCACGTGGGCGTGCAACTGCCGGTCGCGCGGGCGGCGTTGCGGCGCCCGGTAGAGCCCGCCCGGCGGGCGTTGCTGACCGGGGTCGCGGCGGCGGCCGGCCTGATCACCTTGACCACCATCGGGCAGACCGTACGGCCGCTGTCCGGTCTCGGCCTGCTCGCGCCGCGCCGGCCGGACATCGGCCCGCAGGGGCTACCGGTGAACCGGACCGCGGCCGCCGCCGGCATCGTCACCGACCCCGGATACCGGCTGGTGCTGACCGGTCCGGCGGGGGAGCGGAGTCTCGATCTGGCCGCGTTGAACGCGCTGCCCCAGCACACCGCCGAGCTGCCGATCGCCTGCGTCGAAGGGTGGAGCGCGGACGCGGTCTGGGGCGGGATCCGGCTGCGGGACCTGGTGACGCTCGCCGGCGGCGACCCGGATCGGGCCACGGTGCTGGTCGAGTCGTCGGAGCGGCGCGGCCGCTACCGGGCCGCCACGGTGCCGCCCGAGCACGTGCGCGATCCGCTGACCCTGATCGCGCTGCGGGTCGGCGGGCGGGTGCTGCACCCCGACCACGGCTACCCGGCCCGGCTGATCGCGCCCAACCGGCCCGGCGTGCTGCAAACCAAATGGGTGGCAAGGATCAGCGTGCGATGAAGACCCGAGTCGCACTGGTCACGGTGGGTGCGGTGCTCATCGCGTACGCAATGGTTGGTGTCCTTGCCGACGCGGACGCCGATCCGATCGGCATGCTGGTGTTTCTCCTGGCCGTTCTGGTCGGTCACGACCTGGTGTGGATGCCGGTGGCGCTCGCCGCCGGCCTGCTGATCGCCCGGGGCGGCACGCGTGTCCGGACCGCCGCGCTGGTGGCCGCCGCGGTGGGGATCGTCGGGCTGCCGCTGGTGCTCGGGATCGGCCGACCGGCGGACAACCCGTCGGTGCTGCCCCTGCACTATGGCCGCAACCTGGTCCTGATTCTGCTGGTGGTGGCGGCGGTGCCGGCGGGCGCGGCGATCCGTAAGAAGTTCGCAAGGCCGCGACGGCGCGCCGGTCGGTAGCGTGAGCGGGGTGGGACATCGGGTGCTGGTCGTCGACGACGATCCGACCGTGAGCGACGTCGTCCGCCGCTACCTGGAACAGGACGGCTGCTCGGTGCGGCTGGCGGCGGACGGCGCCGACGGGCTGGCCGCGGTCGCCGCCGAGCGCCCCGATCTGGTCGTGCTCGACCTGATGATGCCCGGCATCGACGGCATCGAGGTGTGCCGGCGGCTGCGCCGTCGGCTGCCCGACCTGCCAGTGATCATGCTGACCGCGCTCGGCGAGGAGGCCGACCGGGTGCTCGGCCTCGAGGTCGGCGCCGACGACTACGTCACCAAGCCGTTCTCGCCCCGCGAGCTCGTGCTGCGGATCCGATCGGTGCTGCGCCGCGCCGTGCCGGCCGCCGACCCGGCACCGCCCGCCTCGATCGCCGACGGCGGCCTGCGGCTGGACACCGCTCGCCGGCTGGCCGAGCTGGACGGCGCGCCGCTGTCGCTCACCGTCCGCGAGTTCGACCTGCTGGTCTTCCTGATCTGCCATCCCGGCCGGGCGTGGTCGCGCGCCGAGCTGCTGGACAAGGTGTGGGGCTGGCAGTTCGGCGACCAGTCCACCGTCACCGTGCACGTGCGGCGCCTGCGGGAGAAGATCGAGCCCGATCCCGCCGAGCCGCGCCGCCTGCTCACCGTCTGGGGTATCGGCTACCGCTACGAGCCGGGTGAGTCGTGACCGACACCCTGCTCATCGGCCTGTACGCGCTCGCCGCCGGCGCGGTGGTCGCCGCCGCGGGCGCCGCGGTGCTGAGGCTGCTGCGCGGCCGGTCGATCCTCGTGCACATCGTGGTGCTGCTGGCCGTGACGGTGCTGGCCGTGGTGGCCGGTGTCGCCGTGGTCGCCCGCGCGATGTTCATCTCCGGCCACGACATGCGGGTCGTGCTGCTCACCATCTGCGCCGCCGCCGTGGTCAGCCTGGCCGTCGGCGTGATCTTCGGTCGTCGGCTGGCCGCCTCGGCGGTCTGGGCCGAGCAGGCCCGCGACCGGGAACGCCGGCTCGAGGCCGGCCGCCGCGAACTGGTCGCCTGGGTGTCGCACGACCTGCGCACACCGCTCGCCGGGATGCGGGCGATGGCCGAGGCGCTCGAGGACGGCGTCGTCGCCGAGCCGGAGGCGGTGGCCGAGTACCACCGGCGGCTGCGGGTCGAGACCGGCCGGATGACCCAGCTCGTCGACGACCTGTTCGAGCTGTCCCGGATCAACGCGGGCGCGCTGCGCCTGGTCCCGACCACCGTGCCGCTGCGCGAGGTGGTCTCCGACGCGATCGCCGGCGTCGCGCCGCTCGCCGCCGGCAAGAAGATCACCCTGGTCGCGGCGGAGACCGGCTGGCCGACCGTACGAGGCAGCGAACGCGAACTCGCCCGCGTAGTCCGGAACCTGCTGATCAACTCGGTCCGCTACACCCCGGCCGACGGCACGGTGCACATCGACGCCGGCCGCGAACGCGACGCGGTCTGGCTGGCCGTCTCGGACACCTGCGGCGGCATACCCGACGGCGACCTCGACCGGGTCTTCGACATCGCGTTCCGGGGCGAGCCCGCCCGCACCCCCGGCACCGGTGGCGGGCTAGGCCTGGCGATCGTCCGCGGGCTGGTCGAGGCGCACGGCGGGCAGGTGGGAGTCCGCAACACCGGCGGCGGGTGCCGCTTCGAGGTACGCCTCCCGGCCGCTTGACCGCCTGCCGTAAGGCGGTTGCCCCGGCCGATGAAGGTTCGTGGCGCATTACGAGAAGTCGAACGCGGCCGTCGATGCCGACTATCGTTATTAACAGATAGTTTTAAATACGTCGATACCCTGCCCGAGCGGGCTCGGCAACCGAGCCGCGAGGAGGGAGATTCGTGCTTCGGAGAACCATCATGGTGACGGCGGCCGTCCTCGCCGCCGTCCTCGGCGTGCAGACCGGTGCCGAGGCTGCCCCGGCGCCCGGCAGCCCTGGCGCGGGCGACGTCTACTACCCGGACTACGGCAACGGGGGGTACGACGTCGCGCACTACGACATCCGCCTGCGTTACTACCCGGACACCGACCGGCTGACCGGCACCACCACGATCCTGGCCACCGCCACCCAGGACCTTTCCGCGTTCGACCTGGACTTCGTGCTTCACACCCAGTCGGTACGGGTCAACAACCGTCCCGCCGGGTTTGCGCGCCAGGGCGACCACGAACTCGTCGTCACCCCCGCCCGGCCGGTGGCGGAGGGCGAACCGCTGACGATTGTGGTTCAGTACGACGACGTACCGTCCTCGGTCGTCGCGTCCGGATTCACCTCGTGGAACCGCACCGACGACGGCGCGCTCGCCGTGAACGAGCCGGAGATCGCCTGGTGGTGGTACCCGAGCAACGACCACCCCACGGACAAGGCGAGTTTCGACGTGTCCGTCCTGGTGCCGGACGGCGTGGAGGCGATCTCCAACGGCGTGCCGACGAGGTGGGCGCAACCGGCGTTCACCGGGTGGAACCGCTGGTCCTGGCGGCAGACCAAGCCCCAGGCCACGTACCTGACGTTCCTGGCGATCGGCGATTTCGACACCTATCAGGACACCTCCGCGGACGGCAGCCCGATCATCACCGCCTACAACAGGCGCCTGGACGCGGCCACCGCCGCCGCCGCGCGGACCAGCGTGGAGCGCACCGACGAGATCCTCGACTGGGAGGCCGGTTTGTTCGGGCCCTATCCGTTCGACGCCCGCGGCGGCGTGGTCACCGGCGCCGGCGATCAGGGCTTCGCCCTGGAGAACCAGACCCGGCCGGTGTACGACGGGCGCTCGTTCACCCGCGGCTCGAACGACTCGTTGATCGTCCACGAACTGGCCCACCAGTGGTTCGGCGACGCGGTCTCCGTCGGGCAGTGGAAGGACATCTGGCTGAACGAGGGCTTCGCGTCCTACGCGCAGTGGCTCTGGTCGGAAAACCAGGGCGAGGGCACGGCCGCCGAGATCGCCGCGTACGTGTACTCCGAGGTCCACCCGGCCGACGACCCGTTCTGGCAGGTACTGCCCGGCGACCCCGGCGCCACGCGGCTCTTCGACGACGCCGTCTACGACCGCGGCGCGCTCACGTTGCACCACCTGCGCGAACTCGTCGGTGACGAGACCTTCTTCGCGATCCTGCGGGCGTGGACGACCACGCACCGGTACGGTGCCGGCACCACCGAGGAGTTCCAGGCGCTCGCCGAGAAGATATCCGGCGCGAACCTCGACGCCTTCTTCCGGACCTGGCTCTTCACGCCCGGCCGCCCGGAGCTGGGCCTCGCCGCGCTGACCGCACCGGCCGAGCCCAAGTCCTGGCCGAAGATCGTCGCCGCGCAGGCAGCCGCGCACCGGTAGCCGGCGCCCGCACATCCGGACGATGGCCGGCCGCCGCCGCGAGGTGGCGCCGGCCATCACCGCCTCGGCAGGACCCGCTCGGCCACGCTGATCCCGCCGAGGTTGGGCCGGATTCCCCTCAGGGTCAGTGGTCTCCGGCCGATCGTGAGCCGGATATTGCTGTCGGGGCGGGGTGTGGTGATCTGGTGGTGGGCGACACGCGAACGGCCGCTGGGGTGGGGGATGCCTGGTTCCAGGCGCTGGTGAACCTGAGCCCGGACACCATCTTCGTGATCTGTGACGGCTACCACGTGTATGCGAACGCCCGTGGACTCCGGTTGCTGGGTGCGCGCAGCCTCGCCGATCTGCAGGACCGGCCCGCGATCGAGTTCCTGCATCCGGACTACCGGGATCCGGGTGCCGCGCGGATGCGCTCGCTGATCGCGGACGGTGAGGAGATGCAGTACGTCGAGGAGAAGCTGATCCGTCTCGACGGCAGGGTCGTCGACACCGAGGCCGCGGGCACGCTGTGGGAGTTCGACGGTCGCCCGGCGGCGCTCATCTTCACCCGTGAGATCACCGAACGTAAGCAGGCGGAGGCCGAACTTGCCGCCGCCCAACAGCGCTTCCTGGCCGCGTTCCGCCACGCGCCCACGGGAATGGCGATACTCGACGCCGCGGGATCGGTGACCGAGACGAACCCGGCGCTGGAAGCGTTGCTCGCGCTGCCCGCCGACGACATCATGGGCCGGCCGTACTGGCAGTGGATCGACGCGTCCGATCGGCAGCAGGCGCTTTCCGCTTTCCACGCCCTGGCCGACGGAACGGTCGACACCATTCGCGGTGACCTGCGCTTCCGCCGTTCCGACGGCGCGCAGGCCTGGGTGCACGCCTGCGTGGGCGCGCTGGCCGGCAGCGGCTCGTTCGTGGCTCACCTGAGCGATGTCACCGCCGCCAAGAATCAGGCGGCCCAGCTCGAGGACCTGGCCATGACGGACGCCCTCACCGGCCTGGCCAACCGCCGGCGCCTGGAGCGGGAGCTGCAGGCGGCGATGGCGGCCGGCCCGGTGCAGGTCGCGCTGCTGGACCTGGACGACTTCAAGGGCGTCAACGACCGTCTCGGGCACGGCGTCGGTGATCAGCTGCTGGCCGTGCTCGCCGGCCGGCTCCGCGCCGCCCTGGACCCGGACACGCTCGTCGCGCGGATGGGCGGCGACGAGTTCGCGATCATGATGCCGGAGGCCTCCGACGCGACCGCCGACCTCAGCATCTCCCGGCTGGTCGAAGCCCTGCGCACCCCGATCCGCGCAAAGGGGTACGACCTGCTGGTCAGGGCCAGCATCGGCGTCACGGACAGCACCGGCACCACGGACCCGTACGAGGTGCTGCGCCGCGCCGACGTGGCCATGTACGCGGCCAAGGAATCCAGCGACCAATACCGCCGCTACCTCGATGAGCTCGACTCGGACTCCGACGAGCAGGCCCGCATCGGCGCGGAGCTGCGCACCGCGCTGGACACCGGCCAGTTCCGCGTCCATTACCAGCCCATCGTCGAGCTGCCGCACGGGGCCATCCGGGCGGTGGAGGCCCTGGTGCGGTGGGAGCATCCGACCCGCGGGTTCGTCCCGCCGGACAGGTTCATTCCCGCCGCCGAACGCAACGGGCTCATCGTCGAGCTCGGCACCTGGGTGCTGCGGACCGCGTGCGCCCAGGCCGCCCGGTGGCTGTCCGAGCTCGGTGACCGGGCGCCGGGCCGGGTCACGGTCAACGCCTCGGCCCGCCAGCTCGCCCAGCCGGGTTTCTCCCGGATCGTCGCGGCGACCTTGGCCGAGACCGGTCTGCCGGCCGAGCGGCTCGCCATCGAGGTGACCGAGACGGCGGTGTTCGGCGGTCGCCAGGCCGTGCAGGCGCTCCACGAGCTGCGTGAGCTGGGTGTCCAGATCGCGCTCGACGACTTCGGCACCGGTCACTCTTCGCTCGGACTGCTGCAGACCGTCCCCGTCGACGTCCTCAAGGTCGACAAATCGTTCGTCGACAACATCACCGAGGCCGGGCGACACGCCGTCATCGCCACCGCCCTCATCCAGGTCGCCGACGGCCTCGGACTGACCGCCGTCGCCGAGGGCGTCGAGACCGCGGAACAGGCCGCCGAACTGCACCGCCTCGGCTACCGCGTCGCCCAGGGCTACCACTTCGGCAGGCCGGTGCCCGAGCCGGACTTCGCCCCGGACCTGGCCGAAGCCCACCGTTAGCCGATAGCTGCGGCGCGCGTGCCCCGAATCGCATCGACAGTCGTCGTATTCTGTTCGTCGGCCGGTCAGCCGCAGGTCGCTCTCGCGCAGCAGGCTCGTCCAGGATGACGAACGGCGCCGTTGCCGTCGGGTGGGGTGTCCTGGTGGCCTTCCTCGACCGGTCGACGCGCCGGCCGGCAGGCATGTCGACCGGATGTGCGCGGCTTTGCTGATCGCGGGTGCGGCGGTCACGGTCGCCGGTGTGGCCGCGGCAGCGGTTCACTGGTAGTGGGCGGGTTCGGACCTTCGTCCCGAGCATTCTTCGGAGGCAAGGCAATGCGCGAACACGATCACGGCCACGGGCCGGCCGGACCGAGCCGGCGTAACCTGCTGCGTGCCGGGGCGCTGGCCGGTGCGGGGGCGGCGGCGACCTTCTGGCCGCTGAGCGCGACACCCGCGCCCGCCGGCTCCTGGCGGTCCGGTGGGCCCCCGGATCCGGCCGCACCGCAGTTCACGTTGGCGATCATGCCGGACACCCAGTTCCTGTACTGGGGCAGCCAGGGCAGCATCAACCCGGCGCCGCAGGAGGCCTCGTTCCGCTACATCGTCGACAGTGCCGACGACAACATCGTTTTCATGGCGCACCTGGGCGATCTGACGCAGGATGGCTCCCCGGCCTCGTTCGCGGCGGTCGGCAAGAGTTTCGACCTGCTCGACTCGTACGGCGTCGGGTACAGCGTGCTGGCCGGCAACCACGACGTGTCGGGTGACGACACCCGGGGCACCACGCCGTACCTGCAGACCATGGGGCCGCAGCGGTTCGGGCGCTGGAAGACGTTCGCCGGCTCGGACGCCGGCGGCTACAACACGGCGCACATCTTCCGCGCCGGCGGCCGGGAGTGGCTGCTGCTGGCGCTGGACTGGCGGATGTCGGCGCAGGGCTTCGCCTGGGCCAACCGGTTCATCGCCGACCACCCGCGGCTGCCGGTGATCCTGACGACCCACGACCTGGTCGGGTCGTCGTACGACGACACCGTCTACCCCTACGAATCCGGCGATCCGGAGGACAACGCGGTCCTCTCGGGGTACGGCCGGCAGCTCTGGGACGGGCTGATCAACGACAACGACCAGATCTTCCTGGGCATCAACGGGCACCACTGGCCGCCCGGGCGTACCACTATCGGGAACGCCGCCGGCAACGACGTGCACCTGCACATCACGAACTATCAGAACCGCTACTTCGGTGGCGCCGCGATGCTGCGGCTCTACCATTTCGACCTGGCCCGCAACGTCATCGACGTGGAGACGGTCGCGCCCTACTTCCTGGCCCAGGATGCGGACGAGCGCAGCCCGCTGGCCGCTCAGCATCTGCGGCTGACCACCCCGGTCGATCTGTTCTCGATGCCGATCGACTTCGCGAAGCGGTTCGCGGGCTTCCTCCCGGTCCCGCCGCGTCCGGCCCGGCCGGCGAACCGGATGGTGGTGCCCGGGACGCTCGCGTACTGGCGCTTCGACAGCGGCGGCGTGAGTGGCAGCCCGGTCGGTGCCGGCGAGACCGTCCGGGATCTGTCCGGGCGCGGCAACGACCTGACCGTCGCGGTGGTCCCGGGCAGCGCCGCCGACGCGCTGACCTGGTCGGGCGACCACCACCCGGACCAGCCCGGCCACGCCGGCCTGCGCTTGGTCGGCGGGCGCAACCCGCTGCACGGCGCCTACCTGACGACCGGCCCGGCGGCCCCGCTGAACGCCGAGACGTTCAACCACGGCTACACCATCGAGGCGTTCCTCAAGATCCCGCTGGACTGGGACGGCGGCAACAACGCCTGGATGTCGGTGCTCACCCGCCGGGGCCAGGCCGGTGCGGCCGGCAAGAGCGGCAAGAACACCGATCCCAAGGAGCCGCTGGCCGGGCTCAGCATCTCGAACAACGGCCGCGAGCCGCAGTTCAACTTCTACCCGCTGAGCCAGACCTACCCGACGACCAACTGGGGCCATGGGTTGTTCGAGGAGGTCTGGTGGCACGTCGCCGTCGTCAACGACGGCAAGCACACCATCATGTACGTCGAGGGCAGTCCCGTCCTCGACAACCCGTCCACCCTGTCCGTCGGCATCGCGTCGCTCGGCCTGCCCTGGTTGCTCGGCGGCCATGAGTACGCGGGCGCGGTCGACAACGTCTTCCACGGCTGGATCGGCGACGTACGCGTCGTCAACCGTCCCCTGCCGGCCAACCAGTTCATGAACGCCAAATAGGGTTCGTGTTGCGGCCTTCGGCCGGCGGCGGTGGGGTGCCGGCCTTCCCGTCGTGCAGGCGCTGCGGTGGCACGCCGGCTTTGGCCAGTTGGTGGGCGATGCGCGCGGACGTGTGGTGGACGCAGACCGCGACCTGGTGGTCGTCGCCGAGCTCGCAGGCCGCCGACACGGTGCCGGCACTGATCGGATCGAGTCGGTACACGGCGGACAGGTCGAGGATGAGCCGTGACGGCCGGACCTTCCGTACTGTGTGGACCAAGACCCGCTGCAGGTGTACGGCGTCGTCGGCATCGACGACACCGGACGGTCGGATGACAACTGTGCCGTCGGGTTCTGTGCACACGTCGATCGCCGGCGCGTCCATTCGGTTCGCCCCTTCGTCACCTACCGTTCAGTACTGAGGTCACGGTACGACTGGAGCGGTGCCGAGTCGATTGGATCATCGGTCACATCTGGTGGCCGTCCGACCGCGGTGAGCATGCCCATCGAGGGTTGATCGCGCGGGCAAGGAGTGGCAGATGTCCGCAAAATGGGACGGCGTGTCCGACCTCTTGGCCGGCGAGGTCTTCGGTCGCTAACCTATCCGCCAGGTCACTTATCGTACAACATTCGGTTACGCGACGTTGAACACATTGCGGTCATCGCGAGGAAATCGAAGGAGGGTAGGAAGAAGACCACGAACCGTCAGCTGGACGTGCTGGGCTGGTCCCATCGGGCGAGCGAGCCACAGTGAGGGGCCGATCCAGCGGTTGCTGCCATCCCTGTCGGCAGGGGCTGGCCCACGGCCCCGGCATCGTCGAGTGAGGTGTTGTGATGCATGGCGAGGTCCTGAACCTTCTGGACTGTCATCTGTCCGAGCTGCAAGCGCTGCGTCGCGAACTCTCCAGCCGTCGCGCTGCCGCGCCGGGGGAGCGCCGCAGGGTCGCCGCCGCGACCGCCTCGGCCGCGGAACGGTACGCCCACGCGCTCATGTCCATGCTGACCGAGACCGATGGCCGGCGGGCCGCCGCACCCTGAGGCAAGCCCCCGCAGAGGTCAGGAAGCGCCGGCGTGTTCGGTGCCCTCCGGGGTCGTGGCATCGGTGCCGATCATCGCGGCGAGGCTCAACCGCGCCTGGCGTTGCACCAGGACGGAGGCATAGTCCTGCACCGGGGCCGAATCCAACTGGGCGTGGGCCTGACGCACGTGTGCCGCGATGATCTCCTGGCCGACGGTGGGGAACTGCTTCTGCAACTCATCCACGACCTGGGCCAGCGGGTCGTCGCCGGTCGTTTCCTGTTCGGTCACCGTCCGAGGTAACCACCTGAGTGGAGCGCGGGTCCACGGCCGTCAGGTGAACAACAGCTGCGCTGCTCGTGTCGTGTCGTCGATGCGGCCGGCGCCGGCGCGGTTCCTGACCGGTGGCTTCCACGGGCGCGACGGTGCCGATCGGGCGCCCACACTGGGCTCGATGCCGACGGCCGAGGGAGGCCATCATGACCGGAAACGGCCAAGAACAGTTCCACGTCAGCAAAGTCCTGCCTTCGTATTGGCGGGTGACCTTCGACAACGGGCCGGTGAACCTGCTCGACCCCGACACGGTCGACCAGCTCGCCGATCTCATCGAGGCGATCGAGCACGACGCGGACCTGACCGTGGTCGTGTTCCGCAGCGACAAGCCCGGCTACTTCATGGCTCACTGGGACTTCCGGTCGGACAACGCGCGGATCGCGGCGATGCGGCCCGGGCCGACCGGGCTGCACCCGTACCTGGACAACTTCATCCGGCTCAGCAAGCTGCCGGTCGCCACGATCTGCGAGATCCGCGGCCGCACCCGCGGCGCGGGCAGCGAGTTCGTGCTGGCCACCGACATCCGCTTCGCGTCCGAGACGGCGATCCTCGGCCAGTTCGAGGTCGGTGTCGGCGCGGTGCCCGGCGGCGGCCCGATGGCCCGGCTGGGCCGGCTGGCCGGCCGCGGCCGCGCACTGGAGATCCTGCTCGGCGGCGACGACATCCCCGCGGAGCTGGCCGCCGCCTACGGGTACGTGAACCGGGTCGTCCCCGACGCGGAGATCGAGGACTTCGTCGACGCGTTCGCGCGCCGGATCGCGGCCTTCGACAAGGTGGCCGTGACCGGCATCAAGGAGCTGGTCGACGTGGCCACCCTGCCGGGCAACGACGAGATGGCGGCCGGCCTGACGGCGTACTTCGCCACCGTGGGGCGCCCGCAGCACCGTCCGTTCGCCGAGCTGCTGTTCAAGAACGGCCTTCAGCAACCCGACGGCGTCGAGACGCACCTCGGTACCGCGATCGGCGAGCTGCGACAGCACGGAGGGGGAGAGGAGCCCTGACCAATCGCCATCGCCTCCCAGCCGGCGGGCCGGCAACAGCCCGGTCCACCACCACGAGACCTTGGGTCCGGGCGCAGTGTCGGGCCGAACGACGATTCAACGTGGTGGACCAGGGGCTAGCACGGGTGCGACGGAGGGGAGAGCCGGGCAGGCTCGCGGCGAGGCCACCAATCCGGAACGGAGCGTCCGATGCGTTCACGGTCGGTTCAACATTCGAGCGGGCCCACCCGGGCGCGCAATGAGGCCTGTCAGGCCCCTGCCCCGGCGAGGGCCAGCCCAACCCGTCGCATCACCTGCAGCCGGGTTGCGGGTCCACCCGTGCCGCAGGCCGTAGCGGAGTTCGAGAGCAACCGTTCTCGACTGTTCGGGATCGCCTACCGGATGCTGGGTCGTGCGGCCGACGCCGAGGACGTCGTTTAGGACGTGTGGGTCCCCTGGCAGGGTGCCCGCGCGGGAGGCGGAGCGCGGCCGAACAACGGCACCATCCGGTCGATCCCGCGGAACGAGATGACCTGCTTGAGGCCTTCCTCGATGCCGCGCGACTCGGCGACACGACGCATTTGATCGATGTCCTGTGCCAGGGCAATACGGGTCGTCCGTGACCGGAGAGCGACGCCCCGGGGTGTCACATCCTCATCCGCTGTCCGGTCCACCTTGGTAGCAGGCCCCACCGGAAGGAGCACCATGACCGAGCCGACGAACGACGCCCTGCCGATCGTGCTGATCCACGGACTGTGGATGACCGCTCGTAGCTGGGACCGCTGGGTGGAGCATTACCGGGCCAAGGGCCACGAGGTCCTGACGCCCTCGTACCCGGGCTTCGAGATCGAGGTCGAGGCGCTGCGGGAAAAGCCCGAGATCATCGCCGAGGCCACCGTTCCCGCCACGCTCGACCACCTCACCGAGGTCATCGAGAGCCTCGACCGCCCACCGATCATCATGGGCCACTCCTTCGGCGGGACCTTCACCCAGCTGCTGGTCAACCGGGGACTGGGCGCCGCCGCGGTCACGATCGACTCGGCGCCGCCCGAGGGCGTACGGGTGAACCCGCCGTCGCAGATCAGGTCCCTGTTCCCGATCCTGAAGAACCCGGCCAACCTGCACCGCGCGGTGGGCTTCACCAAGGAGCAGTTCCACTACGCCTTCGCCAACACCGTCAGCCGGGAAGATTCCGACGCGGCCTACGACCGCCTGCACATCCCGGCGCCCGGCAACTGGGTCTGGGCCTACGGTCTGATCGCCAACTGGAAGCCGGGCCACCAGGAGACCTGGGTCGACTACGACCTTGACGACCGTGCTCCGCTGTTGTTCATCGCGGGTGGCAAGGACCACCTGATGCCGCCGTCGGTGATCCGCTCGAACGCGAAGAAGTACCGCAACTCCGAGGCGACTACCGACTTCTACGAGTTCCCGGAGCGCTCGCACTTCACCGGCGTCGAGCCCGGCTGGGAGCAGGTGGCCGACTACGCCCTCGACTGGGCGACGAGCCACGCACGAACGCCACAGGGCTGACTGTCCGAGGGCTCCTTGGGATTGTCCCGCGTAACACGTCCGCGGGCCGCCTCCAGCCGATGGTGGCCGACGACGTCGCCACCGGCGTGCGGGCCCGGCTTCGGGATAGAGTTTGGTGAGGCGCGCCGGGAAGTCTGGTCGGCATTGATTCGACCGACCCCGAGAGTAGGTTCGCGTGCCGGACGTCCGCATCAGCCGTCATCGTTTGTTCGGCCGTGGTGCCTCGCGTTCGGCGCCGGCAGCGACCTCGACGACCGGGTCAAGGTCGGCGTCCTCGTCGCGATCATCCTGCGGCTGCGCAACCGAACCTATCGCCGGATGGCGCACGTGCAGACCGCCGGCCACGACCGCGACGGCACCTCAAGCTGCTGGGTTCAAACTCGCGACCGAACCCGGCCGCCATCCTCGAAGGAGCCGACATGCGCCGCCCACCCGACCGGCACCATCGCGGCGAGTTCTTTGACGACGCCGAGCGACTGGACCTCTGCGACCTGCTGGACGAGCTCGGTCCGTACGCGCCGACGCTTCTCGCGCCGTGGACGACCCGCGACATCGCCGCGCACCTGATCCTGCGCGACCACGATCCCCTTGCCGCACCCGGTCTCGTCCTGCCCGGCGGGTGGCGCCGCTTCGCCGAGCGTCGCCAGGACGTCCTCGCCCAACGGGACTTCACCGGGCTGGTCGCGACTCTGCGCGAGGGGCCGCCGCCCGGCTTCTTCCGGATCGGCTGGGTGCGGCGCCTGGCCAGCCTCAACGAGTTCTTCGTCCACCACGAAGACGTCCGCAGAGCCAATGATCGCAGCCCCCGGACCCACGGGACCGCGATGGATGAGGCGCTGTGGCGCAACGTCACCCGCAGCGCGTGGTTCCTGGCCCGCCGACTACGCGGCGCCGGACTCGAGCTTCAGTGGGCCGGAACCACCCACACCGTGCGTGCACGGCGCGGCGAACCGACTGCCCGCCTGGCCGGCCCGCCGGGCGAGCTGCTCCTGCACCTCTTCGGCCGGCCGAACGCCGCACACGTCGACATCCAGGGAACCGGCGCGGCCATCAGCGCCGTACGCCGCGCACGATTCGGCATGTGACCGGTTGAATGTCCCGGCTCTGCTCATGTCGTGCCGGATCCTGCCGCCTGCCCCGGGTCGTCGATGAGGCGTCGGTGCAGTTCGGTCGTGAGCCGGTGGATCTCGCGGGTCAGCTCGGTGTTGGTCTTGAGTTCCAGCTCCTGCTCGTTGAAGTCGTGGTCGGCCTTGGCCTGCTGGAACGCCGCCTGCCGGTTCTGCCCGATCATCACGAACGTGGACAGGAAGATGGCCTCCAGCGAGACGATCAGGGTGAGCATCGGCCAGGGGTCGGATTCGATGAACAGCATCCAGACGGCGAACATCACGATGTGGACGTAGACGAACGGCATGGAGCCGGCGTAGCTGGTGATCCCGTCGGCGATCTTCAGTTGCAGGCTGCCGGCCCGTTGTGCCTGTTGCGCGAGCACGGCCGGGTGGTGCATCGCAAGCTTCATGTGGCCTCCCAAAGCAGCGCGAGTTCGGTCAGGACTCGAGTGCACCCGGCGACGCGGGCTCCGCGGCCGGCCACGCTTCGGACAACAGCACTTTCGCGGTGGCCGCGAGTGGAATCGCCATGACGGCGCCGACCAGGCCGAGAATGGTGCCGCCGGTGAGGGCCACGAGAAACACCGTGACGGCGGAGAGGTTGACCGAGTCGCGTAGCACCCGGGGCGCGATGAAATAGTTCTCGAGCTGCTGGTAGGCGACGAAGAACAGAACAACGATCACGGCCTGCGGCCAGATCCCGCTCGTGCAGATCACCACGATGACGCAGATCGCGGCGCCCAGCGTGGCACCGATCATCGGGATCAGGTCGGTGACCGCGACGGTCACGGCCAGGGGCGCGGCGTACGGAATCCGGAGCAGTTCGAGGCAGACAAGCGTGGCCACGCCGGCGATCAGGGAGATGATCAGATTGCCGATCATGTAGGCGCCGACCTTGTCGGTGATCACGTCGACGGTGTGCGCGACTCGGGGCCGGTGCGCGGCTGGGGTCACCCGGACCAGGCCGCGGCGCAGGCGGGTCAGGTCCGCCATGAAATACACCGAGAGCACCACGACGGTAACCGTGGAGGCCAGCGCGCCGAGGAAGCGCTGCAGGTAGCCGAACGCGCCGCCGGTGAGCTTGCCCGGAAGTGCCGAGACAAGCTCGGTCAGCCGCGCGGTGAGGTGGTAGCGGTCGGTGAGCTCGCGTACGGGACGTGACTGGTCGGACAGCCGCTGCAGATAGTGGGGCAGATCGGCGATCAGCGCGCCGCCCTGCCGAGTGATCGGCGGGACCAGCGACCAGACGAACGCGGCGAGCAGGATCAGGCCGGTCACGACCAGAATGGTGATCGCCCAGGAGCGGCGCAGGCCGCGGGCCGTCAGCCAGCGCACGGCCGGATCCAGACTGACCGCCACGAACAGACCGATCAGGACGAGCACGACGATGCCGCGCACGAGGTAGAGGCCGTACGCGGCAAGCAGAACCGCAAGCACGCCCGCGGTACCGGCCGCGGCTCGGGTGAAGACGAAGCCCGCAGACAGGGTGGTGCGTCGATCGTCACCCGTCATCGGGATCCCCTTCGCGTGCGGCGACCGGGCCGCGGGCCGGTGGTCAGCGCCGGGCCGGAGTTGGTTCGCGGCCGGGGAGGCGCCCGGTGACCTCCTGGAGCGTCCAGCCGTTCCCGTCCGGGTCCTGGAACGAGGCGTACGAGTTGTAGCTGGTTCGTTCCGGGTCGGGCCCGGGAACCCGGGCGGCCGGGAAGAACGGACTGCCCGGTCCGTGGTAGACCTCGGTGATGTCGACCCCGCGCTCGGCCAGCTCGTCCCGGGTGGCCACGATGTCGTCGGTGACCAGTTCCAGGTGATGCATCGATCCGGGCGTGCCCTGCGGGATGCCGGCGCCGAAGGCGATCGACACGTGCCCGTCGCCGGTCGGGGTGAGCTGGACGATCCGGAACTCGCCGCGGTTGATGTCGGCGTCGACCCGCCACCCGAGCCGGTCGCGGTAGAACTCGAGCGACTTCTCCACGTCGGACACCGGAATGCTGACCACCTCGAGATTGACATTCATGGGTACCACTCCTTTTGTAGTCGTCAGGGTCGGCCGCCACCAGCCTGGCCCGGCTCGGTGGGCGGTCGCGCCCGTGGTAGTCACGGGTCCTGCCCGCAGCGCACGACCGGGCCATGGGTGGGCGACCCGTGATGCCGAGCGGACCGACCAGGGGGTACGCCGGGTGCCAGGCGGGCACGTCGCTGAGCACTCTGACAACAGCGCACCTCCCGAGCCGCGAAAGGTCACGTCATGTGGGACTTGCCCCTTGCGCAACCGTCGGACCTGCTGGGGCGAACCGTCGTGATCGTCGGGAGCTGTACCCCTACCGGGCCGGCGACCGCCCGTTGCGCCAAGCGGGCCGGAGCGCAACTGATCATCACGGATCGGCGTACCGGCCCGCTCGAGGACCTGGCCGACGAGATCGGCGTGGAGGCGACCGCCACCTTCGACGAGTCGGATCCCGACCAGTTGGAGGCGTTTCTCGGCGGCCTGCCCGGACCGATCGATCACCTGGTGCTCTGCGGTGGCGAGCCGCGCTGCACCGCCCGCTACGTCCGGCAGGAGATGCGCGACGGCGGTTCGCTGGTCGTGGTCACCGCGATCGGCACGGCCGGGTGGTCCGCACTCGTCGCGAGCCTCGCCGCCGCGGTGGCGCCGATCCGGGTCAATCTGATCATCGGTGGCGTCGCGGAGGCGGTGGCGTCGCTGGCGGTTCGGCTGATGATCGATCCGTCGGTCAGCGGGGCGGTGGTCAGTCCGGAAGCGCCGTGTGGAGGTAGCGGCGTGAACTGATGCCGAGCTTGCTGTAGATCTTTCGCAGGTGCCATTCGACCGTACGGCTGCTGATGAAGAGCTGGGCGCCGATCTCCGAGTTCGTCTGCCCCTGCGTCGCCAGGCGCGCGATCTGCAGTTCCTGGGCGGTCAACTCGGTGGATTCCTCGAAACCCCGCTTGCGTACGGTGGCGCCGGTCGCCAGCAACTCGTGCCGTGCCCGCTCGGCGAAGCCGGCCATGTCCATCGCGGTGAACAGCTCGAACGCGGAATCCAGCTCCCGGCGCGCGTCGACGCGGCGGTTCGCCCGGCGCAGCCATTCGCCGTAGAGCAGGTGAGCGCGGGCCAGGTCGCCGCGCATCCGGGTGCGGGCCAGGTGGTCGATCGAGGCGCGGTACCGGTCCTCGGCCCGGGCGCCCGCGCTCAGCAGGGCACGGGAGCGCGCCTCCACCCCGAGTGCCCAATCGGTCCGGCACGCCTGAGTCTTCTCCGCCAGCCGGGTCAGGCTTGCCCGTGCCAGACCGGGCTCGCCCGCGCGGGAAGCCGCCTCGATCAGTTCCGGGAGGGCCCAGTTCTCGACGACGACCTCCCGGTGGTCGGCGGCGTCGCGGGCGGCGGAGATCGCCTCGTGGTACCGGCCGCCGCCGTTGGCCAGCACGGCCTGGGTGTAGGCGCAGATGGCGACGCCGATGCCCTCGCCTCGGGCGGTCGCCTCCTGCCGGGTGCTCGCGATCAGGCGAGCGGCGTGCTCGGCGCGCCCCTGCCAGGCGGCGACGATCAGGGCGCCGTACGGGGCGGCGGCGATGCCGGTCATCTCCTCCACGGACTGCGTCTCGGCGACGGCCGCCGCCGCCACGGCCAGCTCGCCGCAGAAGACGAGGACCGGCGTCTGGGAGCTGAGTGCCAGCGCCACCTCGCTGAGCGCTCCCGTCCGGCGGGCGATTTCAACGTGTCGCTGCGACAGGACGTACGCGCTCTCGTCGTCCCAGATCTCGATCGCGACGACGCAGCCCTGCCACAACCGGCGGAGCCGGCTCGGCGACGGCGTCCAGCCGGACGCCATTCGCCGTACGGCGGCCCGGCACGGCGGCACGGCCGTGGCATGGTCGTCGGCCAGCGCGATCAGACCGTTCAGCAGCAGGTCGGCGGGCGTGGGTTCGGGTCCCGCCTGGCCGGCCGCGGCTCGGGCCGCCGCGGCGATCTCGGTCATGCCGACGGTTTCGTTGAGCCGCGCTCCGAACAACGCGGCGGTGAACGCGTCCAGGTAGGTCTCGCGGGCCAGCCGCACGTCGAAGGGCTGTAGGCGCTGCGCGGCGGCCAGCAGCAGCGGGGGCGCCTCCGTGCCCCGGCTGGACGCGAAGGCCAGCTGGGCGCGGACCAGATCGATCTGCGCGAGCTGGAGATCGTCGGCGACCTCGTCGGTCGCCAGCGTCAGCATCCGCCTGGCGGTTTCGAACTCGCCCGCCTGCAGATTGGCCGCCGCCGCCCCGAGCGCCCGCCGGCTGCGCATCGACGGGTCCGGCGTCAGCTCGGTCGCCCGGGACAGGAACGCGCCGGCGGCCGCGAACCCGCCCCTGGACTGGGCCCGCCCGGCCGAGCGCTCCAGCTCAGCGGCGACATCCTCGTTCGCCGCCTTGGTGGCCCGGGAGCGATGCCACGCCCGGCGGTCCGGATCGGTGCCGATGTCCGTCGCCTCGGCCAGCGCTCGGTGGACACGCTGACGTTGATCGGGCAGCGCCGCGCGATAGGTCGCGGACCGCACCAGCGGATGGGCGAACTCCACTCGGGCATCCAGCCTCAGCAGGCCGGCAGCCACCGCCGGGGCCGCTGCCGCCAGGTCGACGCCGAGGGCGGCCGCGGCCGCTCCCAGCAGGCGAGGATGGCCGAGCGGCTCGGCCGCCGCGATCAGCAGGAGCTGCTGCGTATCCTGCGGCAACGAGGCCAGCCGCTGGGCGTAGCTTTGTTCGACCCGGCTGGCCGCGGGCCGGCTGTCCGGAAGGCCGTAGCCGCCCGCGAGGTCGTGACCCGTCCAGGTGCGGGGCAGCTCCAGCAGGGCGAGGGGGTTGCCGTGACTCTCCGCGACAATCTGGGCGGCCACCTCCGGGTCGATCCGGCCGGTCACGTTCGCCATCAGCAGGGCGCGGGAGTCCGCCACACCCAGACCGGCGACCGCCAGCGCGGGCGCGCCCGGCAGCACCGCATCGCCCACGCCGGTCCGGGCCGCGCACACCAGAGCGATCGGCTCGGCCAGCAGGCGACGCGCAACGAACCCGAGCACCTGCGCCGACGCCTGATCCAGCCATTGAGCGTCGTCGACCACGCAGGCCAGCGGCTCGTCCTTGGCCACCTCGTCGAGCAGCGTCAAGGTCGCCAGCGCTACCAGGAACCGATCGGGCGGCGGCCCCGAGCTCAAACCGAACACCACCGCGAGCGCGTCCCGCTGCGGCCGCGGCAACCGGTCGAGACGATCCAGCACCGGGAAGCAGAGCTGATGCAGACCGCTGTAGGCCAGCTCCATCTCCGACTCGACGCCGACCGCCACCAGCCGGTGCCACTCGCCGAGCAGGCCGGAGACGTACCTCAGCAGCGCCGTCTTGCCGGAACCGGGATCACCGCGCAACACCAGCACCCGGCTTTCGCCCTTCCGGGCGTCCGCCAGCACCTGACGCAGCAGCTCACACTCCCGCCGACGGCCACGAAGCGCCGGCTCCGGCATCGCACGCGACATGACCACCCGTCCGGCTGGATCGACCGTTGTCCGGTTGCAGGCGTGAAGCCTCAGCTTGGCACGCCGGCAACCGGCAACACATCACCCGGTCCGAATGATCAGCACTCGTCAATGTGTGTGGTCACCGCAGCGTGCGGAAGGCGGCCCGCAGTTCCGCCGCGAACAGTTCCGGCTCTTCCCAGGCGGCGAAGTGGCCGCCGCGTTCGGCCTCGCCGAAGTAGGTGAGCGTGGGGTAGGACTGCTCGGCCCAGCTGCGCGGCGTGCGCCAGATCTCGCCGGGGAATGTGCTGAAGCCGACCGGGATCCGGGGCGGCGGGAGCGGCCGGCTGCCCGCGGCGGGCGCGTCCGGTCCGTATGCCTCCCAGTACGAGCGGGCCGCGGACGCGCCGGTGCCGCTCAGCCAGTACGTGGTGATGTTGTCGAGGATGTGGTCGCGGGTGAGGTTGCCCGAGGGCTGACCGTCGACGAACGCGCGGGCGATCTTGTAGTAGGCGTCGGTGTCGTGGTCGATCATCCAGGCGGCGAGTGCGGCCGGCGAGTCCAGCAGCGCGTACCCGATCGTCTGCGGCCGGGTGGCCATCTCCACGAAGTAGCCGTTCCCGCTGGTCTGGAAGGTCTTGATGGCGGCGAGCGCGGCGCGCTCGGCGTCCGTGCCGTTCGGCAGCGCCGCCGGGTCGTTGAGCGCGGGCACGAGCAGGTTGGTGTGGATGCCGGCCAGCCCGTCGGGGCCCAGCCGTCCCATCGCGTCGGTGACGCCGGCGCCGACGTCACCACCCTGGGCCACGTACCGGTCGTAGCCGAGCCGGCGCATGAGTTCGGCCCAGGCCCGCGCGGTCCGGGCGAGGTCCCACCCGACCTCGCCCGGCTCTGCGGAGAAGCCGTACCCGGGCAGTGACGGCAGCACCAGGTGGAACGCGTCCGTGGCGGCGCCGCCGTGCGCGGTGGGGTCGGTGAGCGGGCCGACCGCGTCGAGCATCTCGATGACCGAGCCCGGCCAGCCGTGCGTCATGATCAGCGGCAGCGCGTCCGGCTGCTCGGACCGGATGTGCACGAAGTGGATGTCCACGCCGTCGATCTCGGTGGTGAACTGCGGCAGCGCGTTCAGCCGGGACTCGACCCGCTGCCCGTCGTACTCGGTCGCCCAGTACTGGCGCAGGGCCTCCATCGTGGCCAGCTGCACACCCTGCGAGCGGTCGCCGACAATCTCCCTGGTCGGCCAGCGGGTCGCGGCCAGACGACGCCGGAGATCGTCGAGCGCATCCTTGGGGATCTGGACGGTGTACGGCCGGATGGCGCTGCCTGTCTGCTGATCGGGCGTGGTCATGTCGGACACTGCCTTTCTCGAACTCAGCGCAGAGAAGCCGCAGATCCGACCGGCGGGCGAGCGCCACCTGGGCGGTCCGGCGAATCCGTGCTTCCGGGATGCCCTCAGCCTGGCCAGGCCCCGGCACGGCTCGCACCAGTGAAACACCCTGGTCGTCACCCGGCCGGCGAGCGAGGGTGCGGCCTGGTTACCGCCGTCACATCGGGGGTTACCCGGGCCCGGTCCCGGCTCTATGTTGAGGGCGTGGTGGCGCACCGTACGCCCGCCTTCCGAGGACGCACCCGGGAGCGCAACGTCCTGGATGACGCCCTGGCCGGCGTGCGCGCGGGCGGCGGCGGGGTGCTGGTGATCCGCGGCGAGGCGGGGATCGGCAAGACCGCGTTGCTGCACTACGCCGCCGGTAAGGCCGCGGGCTGCCGGATCATCCAGATCGCCGGTGTCGAGTCGGAACTCGCCATGCCGTTCGCCGCCCTGCACCAACTCTGCGCGCCGCTGCTCGCCCACCTCGGCGCCCTGCCCGAGCCACAGGCCCACGCCGTTCGCGTCGCGTTCGGCGTGGCCGACGGGATCCCGCCGGACCGGTTCATCGTCGGCCTGGCCGTGCTCGGGCTGCTCGCCGAGGCGTCCGTCGAACGGCCGATCGTCTGCCTCGTCGACGACGCGCAGTGGCTGGACGAGACGTCGTCGCAGGTGCTCGGCTTCGTCGCCCGGCGGCTGCTGGCCGAGGCAGTGCTGCTGGTGGTTGCCGCGCGGGAGACCGGCGACGAGCAAACCCTCCGCGGGCTGCCCACCCTCACCGTCGGTGGGCTCACCGACGCCGATGCCCGGGCACTGCTCGACGCGACAGTTCGAGGGCATCTGGACCCGCGCGTACGCGATCGGATCGTCGCCGAAGCAAGGGGCAACCCGCTTGGCCTTCTCGAGTTCCCGAAGGGCATGAGTCCCGCCGAACTCGCCGGCGGCTTCGCCATCCCGGCCACGGCCACCGTCTCCGACCAGCTCCACGCCCGCTATCTCGGCCGGGTTCGCGCCCTGCCGACGCCGACCCGGCACCTGATGCTGCTCGCCGCGGCCGACCCGACCGGGGATGCGGCCCTGGTGTGGCGGGCCGCCTCGACGCTCGGGATCGGGCACGAGGCCGCCGAGGCGGCCGGGGCGGAGGACCTGCTCGAGATCGGCGGCGGCGTCCGATTCCGGCATCCGCTGGTCCGATCGGCGGCGTATCTGGCCGGGGCGCCCGCCGATCGACGGGCCGTCCACCATGCCCTCGCGCAGGCGACCGACGTCGAGGCGGACCCCGAGCGGCGGGTGTGGCATCTCGCCGGCGCCGCCGGCGGACCCGATGAGCACCTCGCCCTGGAGCTGGAGCGCAGCGCCGCGACGGCGCAGGCCCGGGCCGGGCTCCCGGCCGCCGCCGCGTTTCTGCAGCGCTCCATGGCGCTCACCGCCGACCCGGTGCGCCGGGCCGACCGGGCGTACGCCGCCGCGCTGGCCCACCTCCGGGCGGGCGCGTTCGACGCGGCGCGTGACTTCGCCGGCGAAGCCGCCGCGAGGGCCGGCGACGACCTGCAGCGGGCCCGGGCCGAGCAGCTCGCCGGGCAGATCGAAGCGGCCGCGAACCCCGGGCGCGAGGCGCCGGTCCGGCTCTTGCGGGCCGCCTCCCGGCTGCAGTCGCTCGACGTACGCCTGGCCCGCGACACCTACCTGCAGGCGTGGTGGGCCGCGGTTCTCGCCGGCCAGTTCGCCGCGCCCGGCGGTGATCTCCGTACGGTTTGCCGGGCGGCCCGCGCCGCTCCCCGGCCCGCCGACGCCCGGCCGTCCGACCTGCTCCTCGACGGCCTGGCCACGGCGATCCTCGAGGACCGCGCCGCGGCGGCGCCGGCACTGCGGCAGGCCGTCGAGCTGTTCCGCGAGGACAGGGTGTCCACCGACGACTGGCTGCAATGGGGACGCAGCGCGACCACGGCGGCTTTCGCGCTCTGGGACGCCGACGGCTGGGCCGAGCTGAGCGGTCGTCAGGTGGAGCTTGCCCGCGGCTCCGGGGCGCTGACTTCGCTGGTTCTCTCGCTCAACCACCACGGGTTCATGACCACGCACTGCGGCGACCTGGAGGCTGCGGCGGCGGTGGTGGCCGAGCACGATGCCGTCAAGGAGGCGACCGGGATCCCCATGGCGGCGTACGGTGCTCACCTGCTCGCCGCCTACCAGGGCCGCCAGGCGGAGCTGACCGCCCGGATGGCGGCCCTCGACACCGAGGCGATCGACCACGGTGACGGCTACGCCCTGCAGATCGAGAGCCTCGCCACGGCGGTCCTGAACAACGGTCTCGGCCGCCACCAGGTCGCCGCCGCGGCCGCCCGCGAGGTCGCCGCCGACGAGCTGTCGTTCCTGACCCCGTTCGCTCTCGCCGAGCTGGTCGAGGCCGTCGCCCGCGACGGCGATCCGGCCGAGGGCAGGACGGCGCTGAAGCGCCTGTCCGGATACCTGGTGGAAGGTTCGGACTGGGCCATGGGCCTCGCCGCACGCTGCGAGGCGCTGCTCAGCGAGGGCCGGGACGCCGAGCAGCGCTACCGCGAGGCGATCGAGCGGCTGGGCCGGACCAGGCTGCGACCCGACCTCACACGGGCGCATCTGCTGCTCGGGGAGTGGCTGCGCCGGGAGAATCGGCGCTCCGAAGCCAAGAAACACCTGCAGACCGCGTACGCGATGAGCACCGCGATGGGCCTCGGCGCGTTCGCCGAGCGGGCCCGCCGGGAGCTGCGTGCCACCGGCGAGAAGGTGCGCAGACGCCGCCCCGGTGTGGCCGACGAGCTGACCCCGCAGGAGGAGCACATCGCCCGGATGGCTCGCGACGGCCGCACGAACGCGGAGATCGGAGCCGAGCTGTTCGTCAGCGCCCGTACCGTCGAATGGCACCTGCGCAAGGTCTTCGTCAAGCTCGGCATCGCCTCCCGCCGCGAGCTGCGGCAGGCACTGTCCACCGCGGTGCGCGTTTGACGGAAGGGGATGAGCGCAAATGCCGGTGTTCGTGCTGTGCGCGGTCGTCACGGTCGCCGCGATCGCGGCCAACGTCTACGCGGCCTGGGCCGACTTCACCCGTGGGACGGTCGCCGTGGCCAACGCGAACAAGGTCGGTGTTCCCACCTCCTGGCTGCCGATGCTCGGCACGCTCAAGACCGCCGGTGCCCTGGGCCTGCTTCTCGGGCTCCTCGGCGTGCCGTACATCGGCGTTGCGGCGGCGATCGGGCTCGTCCTGTTCTTCCTGGGGGCGATCGTCACCCACCTGCGCGCGCACGAACACCGCTTCCTCCTCGCGACGGTCGGCTATCTGCTGCTCGCGATCGCAGCGCTAGCGGCCGCCATCACCCTCCAAGCGATCCGTTAGTTCGTTCATTACCGTATGTCCATCTTAGAGTTGTCTAATGTGGTGTATTCGGCCGGTTAGGGTTTCGGGATTACCGTGACCCTCGTCAATGCGCCGGTTGCCTGGCGGGCCTGGTCGCGCACCACTCCGAGGCGTTGTGCGTCGCGCAGGTACGCGGCCTGGCCGATCGTCTCGCCCCATTTCCGCGCGAGGAGACGCCGGTCGCCGACGCGCTGACCTACGCGGACCAGACCGTCGGGCCCAACGGGCGGGTCATGGACTTCGAGCAGCGTCTCGAGGACATGCTGCGCCGGCACGGGCCGGACTCGCCCAACGCCAAGGCACAGCGGCAGCGGACGCCCCGGCTCCGGGCCGCCGTGCGGCGGGTCGAACGGCGCCTGGACGACACGGCCGACCCGCCGGCCGATCCGCACGACGAGGGGGCGCCCGGACACGAACGGCGGTGACGCTGCGCGCCGAACGCCCCCAGGCGTTGAATAGGGGCGTGGAGATCGTCGAGCGGCTGGCGGGAGCGTCCCGTATCGGGCTGGGGCTGGCGGCCGTCGGGCGCCCCGCGTACATCAATCTCGGGCGGGCCGGAGATCTGCCGGCCGAGCGGACGGTCGAGGCGATGCGCTCCCGGGCGCACGAACTTCTGGATCGGGCGTACGGGGCCGGCGTGCGGTATTTCGACGTCGCCCGCTCCTACGGACGGGCCGAGGAATTCCTGGCCCAGTGGCTGCAGGCCCGGCCGGACGTGCACGATGCGGTGGTCGGCAGCAAGTGGGGCTACGCCTACACGGGCGGCTGGCGGATGGATGCCGACGTGCACGAGGTCAAGGACCACAGCGTCGCCACCTTCGACCGGCAGCTCGGCGAGACCCTGGCCCTGCTCGGCGACCGCCTCGATCTCTACCACATCCACTCGGTCACCCCGGACAGCCCCGCGCTGCACGACGCGGCCCTGCACGCCCGGCTTGCGGGCCTCGCCGAGCGAGGCACGGTCGTCGGGTTGTCGACCAGCGGTCCCGCGCAGGCCGCGGCGATCCGGGCCGCGCTCGGCGTCCGGGTCGGCGGGCGACCGCTGTTCCGCAGCGTGCAGGCCACCTGGAACCTGCTGGAACCCAGCGCGGGCCCGGCGCTCGCCGAGGCGTACGACGCGGGGTGCCTGGTCATCGTCAAGGAGGCCCTCGGCAACGGCCGTCTCGCCGTGGGCGAGCACGCTCCCGGCGATGCCGTCGCCCTCGCGGCGGCGTTGAGCCAGTCGTGGGCGACCATCGTGCTCTCCGGAGCCGCGACGGCCGACCAGCTGACGTCGAACCTGCGCGCGGAAGGGATCACGGTTCATCCGCGGTCTGACCTGGCCATGCCCGCCGAGCGCTATTGGCGCGAGCGGTCGCACCTGCCGTGGAGCTGACGCCGCGCGACCTGTCGGGTAAGAACTATTTTCGTGGCCTGTCGTAGGTCGGCGGGCCGACCGCCCGGTCGCCACCTCGTTGCAGTTCAGCGTCGTGGTTGAAAATTTCTCCCAGGCCTCTTGACAAGGCCGCTCTTCAGTAAGAAATTTTACCGCGTTGGTGAACAAGTCTCGCGGAGGAGTGGCGAATGGCTGAGCCGGAGGTGAACGGTTCCGCATCGACCGCGCGCGGTGGCCTGCTGACCAACGACGACCAGGACCTCGCGAACGGGGGTGTCGCAGGCAGCGCGGGCACGGCGCACGCGACCGGCGACGGGGTGCTGGCGCGGGTGCGGACCTTGCTGCCGGACTTCACCGGCGCGCTGCGCCGGGTGGCCGAGCAGGTCATCGCCGACCCGGCCGCCGCATCGCGAGCCACCATCGTCGAGCTCGCCGAGCGCAGCGGAACCTCGCCTGCCACGGTGACCCGGTTCTGCCGGGCCGTCGGCTTCGAGGGGTACGCGGACCTGCGCCTCGGCATCGCCGCGGAGACCGGGCGGGCCCGGGCCGCCGGCTGGACGGTGGACATCGGCCGGGAGATCCAGCCCAGCGACCCCCTCGAGCGGGTGCTCGGCCAGATCATGGCGGCCGACACCAAGGCCATGCACGACACCGCCGCCCTGCTCGATCTGGCCGAGGTGGAGCGTGCCGCGACCGCGATCGCCACCGCGGCGCGCGTGAACATCTTCGGCGCCAGCGGAAGCGCGCTGGTCGGCGATGAGATGCAGTTCAGCCTGCACCGGATCGGCGTACCCGTGTGGGCGTGGACCGACGTGCACAACGGCCTCGCCAGCGCCGCCCTGTCCCGGCCCGGCGATGTCGCGCTCGGCATCTCACACAGCGGCGAGACGGGCGAGACCATCGAGCTGCTCGCCGAGGCGGGCAGCCGGGGCGCCACCACGATCGCGCTGACCAGCTTCCCGCGATCGCCGCTGGCCGATCTCGCCGACATCGTCCTGCTGACCGCGACGCAGGCGACAACCTTCCGGCCGGACGCGCTTTCCGCCCGGCACCCGCAGCTCGTCGTCCTCGACCTGCTCTACGTCGCGGTCGCACAGCGAACCCACGAACGATCCCACGCTTCCTTCCAGCGCACCGCTCAAGCTGTTCAAGGACACAAGGCGGCCAAGGTCAGCCCCACCGTCTAGTCAACTCCCCAACCCTCCGGAAAGGATTCCGATGT
>NZ_JAOSZE010000057.1 GCF_025630775.1 Actinoplanes sp. KI2 | reverse complement strand
GGCGATGGCGGTGCCGAAGTAGCGGCCTGATTGCGCGGCCGCTGCGCCCAGGGTGCCGGCTGCGGCGTTCGCGGCCGGCATCACCATGACGACACCCGCCGCCGCCACGGCGGCGACAGCGCTGGCGACCACTGCTTTGACCTTGAGAGATCTCGTCTGCCGGGTTCCGCCACGATGGACGAGAGGACTTGTCGTCACCATGGCCTCCTTTCCTGGCCTAAGCCCGAGCCGTCCCGGTGGACGACCGGGCGGCGTTCGACTCATTCATCAACGTCGATGCTGCCGGGCGGCTTGGCCGTGGGCAATAAGTTTCGAGAAATTTCCGATACAAGCTTGTCCAAATAGCACGCAAATGTACGCATTAGTTCCGCGCGGGCGCCGATCTTCACGATGGTGCGGCGCTCTGTTCGATGGAGTGAGCTACGAACGATCCCGAAAGTTCCGGGGCGTCTACCTGCCATTGGACGCTCTCAAGCCCGGATCAGCGGCCCGAAATTCGCGGGGCACTCGACGACTCGGCGCTCGCCAACAATTTCGCGAACGTAACCCGTGCAGCGGCCGCGGCAACCCCGCCCGGCTGCAACGCCGGCGCTTCCGGACCCTGCCCGGTCCGTACACTCGCTGCCATGTTGGACAGCCCCCGGCCCCGGCGCCGCCGGCGCGTCGGCGACCTGCCCGTGGCGGCGATCGCCGAGCTCGCGGGAGTCTCGCCGCCGACGGTGTCGAAGGTTCTCAACGGCCGGGCCGGCGTCGGCGACGAGACCCGCCGGCGAGTGGAGGCGCTGCTGCGCGACCACGGCTACCGCCGGTCCGCCCCGGCCCAGGCGGCCCGGCATCTCGAGGCCGTGTTCTCCGGCATGCTCAGCTCCATCGCGATGGAGATAATGCGTGGCGCCGAGGCGGTCGCCGGCACCCACGACATGACGTTCGGCTTCCTCGACGTGGGTCGGCGGCCCAAGACAAGTCCACTCTGGATGGATACGTTGCTACGCCGCCGGCCCGCCGCGGTGATCGCCGTCTCCTCCGCCATCACCCCCGAGCACCGCGAGACGCTGGAGGCCGGGGGAGTCGCGCTGGTCGCCCTGGACCCGACCCGCGACCTGGGCAGCACGCCCGCCATCGGCTCGACCAACTGGAGCGGCGCGCTCGACGCCACGCGGCACCTGCTCGACCTGGGCCATCGGCGCATCGCCGTGGTCGCCGGGCCGGCCAAGGACCTGTCGTCGCGGGCCCGGCTGGACGGCCTCCGGGCCGCCATGGACGCCGCGGGCGTGCCGTTCGACCGGCGCCTGTTGCGCTCCGGGGCGTTCCGCTTCGAACAGGGCCGTGACCTCGGGCTCGAGCTGCTGCGGCTGCCCGATCCGCCCACCGCGATCGTCTGCGGCGACGACCTGCAGGCGCTCGGCGTCTACGAGGCGGCCCGGATCGCCGGCCGGCGCATCCCCGACGACCTCAGCGTCGTCGGCTTCGACGACATCGAGCAAGCCGCCTGGTGTGCACCGTCGCTGACCACGGTGCGTCAGCCGTTCGCGGAGATGGGCGCCGCCGCCGCGAAGGTCGCCATCGCGCTCGCGGCCGGTGAGACACCGCGACGGACCCGCGTCGAGCTGGCCACGACGCTCGTCGTACGGGGCAGCACCGCGCCCCCGGCATGACGACCTCCGCAGCGGCACCATGAGATCGGGTCAGCCGCGAAGGCTCCACTGCTGGTTGGAGCCGCCGGTGCAGGACCAGAGCTGGACCTTGGTGCCGTTGGCGGTGCCGGCACCGTTGGCGTCGAGGCACAGTCCGGACTGCACACCGGTGAGGGAACCGTTGGCGTTGAGCGCCCACTGCTGGTTGGCCTGACCGTTGCAGTCCCAGATGACGACGGCGGTGCCGGGGCCGGTGCCCTGACCGCTGGCGTCCAGGCACTTGTTGCCGTACACCGTCAGCTGGCGGCCGGAGGTGTAGGTGAAGCGCTGGTTGGTGCCGCCGTGGCAGTCCCACAGCTGCACCTGCGTGCCGTTCGCCGTGGTGGAGTTGGGCACGTCGATGCAACGGCTCGAACCCGCGCCCACGATCATGACGTTCGTCTGGCCGGCCGGCGGGCTGCTCGGCGGTGTGCTCGGGGGCGTGCTCGGGGGCGTGCTCGGCGGCGTCGTGCCGGCGAAGGAAGAGATGAACTGCCACGCCTCTCCCTTGGTCCAGGTCCGGGCGCCGTCGTCGCAGCCGGAGCACCCGTCCACCGGGCCGGGCCCGTGGCCACCGTCGAAGGCGGCCCACTGCACCGGATATCCGGCCCGGCAGGAGTACGCGGTCGTGATGTGCCGACCGCTGCCCGGCGCCGGCTCCGGCGGGTTCTGCGGAGTGCAGCCGTTGTTGCGTACGTACGTGTCGCGCAGCGCCCGGCCCTGCGAGATGTTGAGGACGTTGTCGGAGACGCCGTGGATGCCGAAGTACCCGATCGGCTGGGTACCACCGCTGCAACCGGACAACTGTGCACCGGAGTAGACCACGACCGCCCGGAAGACGGTGGCCCGGGCGCACGCGATGGCGTAGCTCATCCCGCCGCCGTAACTGAACCCCATGGCGAACAACTGCGTGGTGTCGACGCAGAGATCATTCTCGATCATCCGGACCATGTCGTCGGTGAACGTGAGGTCCTGGCCGTTGCTGTTGGCCCAGCCGTTCCCGATCCCCTGCGGCGCGACGAGGATCGCGGTGTTGTTGGACTGCTGTTGCATGCCGTAGTAGGCCCACCCGGCTCCGCTGGTCCCGCCCGAGGCAACGTCGTTCATCGTGCCGCCCCGCCAGTGGTATCCGAAGATCAGACGGTACGGGTGCGTGTTGCTGTAGCCGTCGGGAATTCGCAGGATGAAGCTGCGGCTCTGGCCACCGCTCTGGATCGTGTAGGAGCCGCTGTGCAGCGTCGGGCCTTGGCCGCAACCCGCCGTCGTCGCCGCGGACGCGAAACGAGCGGTCGCCGTCATGACGGCGAGCGACCCCGCGGCGACCACGACGACGGCGCCGAGCACCGCGACCCAGCGCGGAAGGAAGCGTCGTCCTTGGACAGTTCTCACGGCTCTGACTCCTCGTTGGGGAAGCGAATGGACTCCTCGTTGGGGAAGCGAATGCCTGTCCGATGCGCGCACGCCGAAACATAAGTCGTATGACGTATGGCGTCAATAGATTTAGGAATTTCGATGTCTGGACATGCCGGCAGCGGCGGCACCTCGGTCCACGTATCGACATCGATCGCTTGACAGCCCGGCGTCGGCGCGGCTACATTCGGAAAACGATTTCCTATCACGAAGTCCGAGGTGAGGTGCTGCTTCGGGCCTATAGCGTGCACGAGGTTTCCGCCGGGCGCGCCACCGTCGCCAGGAAGAGAAGAATCTAGTGAACGGAGCGGGAGCAGAATGATCCGAGCCATCCGAACAGCCCGGCCCGGCCGAGCCCGCCGTTCCGCAGCAGCGGCAGTCGCTCTCGGCCTGCTCTGCCTGGGAATCGCGCCGGCACCGGCATCCGCGGCGGCGGCGTCGGCCACCCTCGTGGTGAACGCGAACCAGGCCTTACGACCGGTGACCCATGTCGCGACCGGCAGCCTGTACGGCCTGGCCAACGCGACCCAGCCGACCGTCGCGCTGGCCCAGGCGATCAAACCGAACACCTTCGTGCAGATGCCCGCGGGCGGCAGGCAACAGCCGACCGGCGACATCTCCGTGGTGGCGCCGACCGCGGTCAGCGTCGGCGCGAAGCTGGTCAACCGGCTGTCGGACTACTACGCGGGCTGGCCCTACCAGTTCAGCTGGAGCACCTGGACGCCGTTCATCACGTCGCAGATCAACACGATGAAGTCCTCGTCCTACTACAACAGCATTTCCGGGTACGAGCTGTGGAACGAGTCGGACAACACCTGGAACTCGGCCAACGGCACCTACGAAGCGTTCTGGACCACGACCTTCCGCCAAGTACGCTCGCTCGACGCCGCCAAACCCATTCAGGGCCCGAGCTTCTCGGACAACATCGGCGACATGGAGAACTTCCTCCGCAACGCGGTCGCGACCAACACCGTGCCCGACGTCCTCGCCTGGCACGAACTTTCGAGCTCCTCGAAGATCGCCGGTGACGTGGCCAAGGTCCAGGCCCTCGAGGATCAGCTCGGCATCAGCCGGCGACCGGTAGCGATCGAGGAATACGCGTCGCCCAGCGAGGTCGGCCTGCCCGGCCCGCTCGTCGGGTACATCTCGAAATTCGAGCGCCTCGGTATCCGCGATGCCGAGCTGGCCTTCTGGAACCAGTCCGGTGCGCTGGGCGATCTGCTGACCGCCCGAGGCGGCAGCCCCAACGCCGCCTACTGGCTCTACACCTGGTACGCGGCGATGAGCGGCACCATGGTGGTGACCACCCCGCCCGCGCAGACCGGCATCGACGGGTTCGCCTCGGTGCCGTCGGGCAACAACCAGGTGAGCATCGTCGTCGGCAACTGCAGCGGATCGTGTGCCGTCACGGTCAACGGGCTCAACCTCGGCAGCACCGTCAGTGTCAAGATCGAACAGACCGTGTCCCAGGGGCGCACCGTCGCGTCCGCCGGTCCCAGCACCATCTCGACCACGACCTACACCCCGTCCAACGGCACCATCAGCGTTCCGATCACGATGGCCACCAACAACGCGTACCGCATCACCATCACACCCGGCTCGACCGGCTCCAGCCTGGCCGGCACGTACCGAATCGCGAACGTCAACAGCGGCCTGCGCCTCGCCACTCTCAACGGGGGTACGGCCTGGGGCACGTCCGCGGTCCAGGAGACAGCCAGTAACAGCTCCTCCCAGATCTGGACCCTCACCGCGGACGGCGCCGGGCACTACAAGATCGTCAGCCAGGCCGCCAACGTCGTCCTCGGCATCCAGAACGCCTCCGCCAGCCAAGGCGCGCCCGCCCTGGTGTGGGGCGACACCGGAACGTCCGATCACCTGTGGACAGTGACGTCGGCCGGCAACGGTCAATACAAGATCTGGAACGTCAACAGCAACCTGTTGCTCGGTGTCACGAACATGGCCACCACCTCGGGCGCTCAGGTGCTCCAATGGGGCGATAACGGCACCGCCGACCATCTCTGGACGCTGACCAAGATCGGGTAGGACTCTCCCGAGGTGCCGTCCCGGTCGGCCGGGACGGCACCTCATGCGCTCCGGATCGGGGCCGGGTCAGCGGGCCGGTGCCGGCCCGGTGCTGTCCCGCAGCGAGATGGGCGGCGTGAGCAGCAGGTGACGCGGTGGCGTGGTGGGTGCCGCGATGCGTTCGAGCAGCAGTTCGACGGCGTGTGCGCCCATCTCCGGGGTGGGCACGTCGGCCGCGGTGAGCTGGGGACGGAAACCCTCGGCCCAGTGCCGGGCCGCCACCCCGGCGATCGACAGGTCGCGCGGGACCGAGATCTTTGCCCGCTCGATGCCGAGCTGGATGCCGGGCAGCGCGGCCTCATTGATCGTGGTGATCGCGGTGACCTCCGGGTGCCGCTCGCGGAGCTGCTCGAAGCATTCCTCACCGGCGCCGGGGTCGTCGGCGCACGGCACCTCGACGCCGCTCAGGCCGCGCTGGTGGACCGCCTCGGCGAAACCCGCCTGGGCGCGGTGCGCCGGGCCGTAACCCGAGGCGATCAGCTCGGCCGAGCGATTGATCAGCGCGATCGAACGATGCCCCAGGTCGGCAAGGTGGTGCACACAGCGCGCCATGAGCGTGGCGTAGTCGAGGTCCACCCAGCACGTGCCGTGCGGATGAGCGGTGTGACCGATCGTGACGAACGGCAGCCCGGCCTGCTGCAGGCGGGTGACGCGCTCGTCCTCGAGCCGGATCTCCATGAGGATGACGCCGTCGGCGCGGCTGCCGGAGATCAGGCGTTCGAAGGAGCGGTCGTGGTCGCCGCCGGACGGGGAAAGTAGCACGTCGAGGTCGGCGCGGGCGGCGGCCTCGACGACGCTGGCCACGAAACCGAGCTGCATGTCGGTCAGGCGTTGGCTGGCGGGCGGAATGACCAGTCCAAGGGTGCGGGTTCGCCCCTCCTTCAGGGCCCGGGCAGCGGCGTTGGGCCGGTAGCCGATCTCGTCGATGACCGCCTGGATCCGCTGCTTGGTCTCCGGGGTGACCGGTCGACGTCCGCTCAGCGCGTACGAGACGGTGCTGCGCGACACCCCGGCGCGCCGGGCGATCTCGCCGATGTTCATGGGTCTCTCCTGAGCTACGTCGGCCGATCGTCGAACCGGTTCGGCGTCGAGCCTGGCCATGACGGCGCTTGGTGTCAACCGACGACCCTACGTTGACCTCGCCCCGCCCGAGGCCTATGGTTCGGCGGACCGACTCGTCGAATCGATTCGCTATCTTGAGTCAAGGCCGATGACGAAAGGTACCCGTCTCCGTGGTCACCACTTTCTCGGTCCAGGATGTTCCGTTCAGCCACCCTGGGGCCTGGTTCGGCATTTCGCCGGTCGTCGCGGAGAAGACCTACGCCGATGATCTGCATCTGGTGTCCCATCAGACCGGAATGCACGCGGTCCTGCGCTTCGTCCCGACCCGGGGCGGCGGCCGCGTCGACGCGCGGGTCACGGCGACGCCGGCCCGGCTGGAGTGGGCGCACGGGGCCGGCGCCGTCGAGGTGGTTTTCGAGAACGCCGACACGGTCCGGCTGCGTGGCCGTGGCCTCGGCATGCGGGTCGCGGCGGCCGCGGCGGCGTTGACGCCGTTCTCCGGGGCATACCTTTACGGTGATCCGCGGGACGGCTCGTACGTGTTCACGTCGTACGAGACCGGCCGTCGGTACCGGGTCACGGTGCTGCCCGGGAGCCGCGGCACGGCGGCGGGCGCCGAGTTGCTGGGTTCCGGCGACCGGCATCTGGACCTGCCGGACGACTGTCCGTGGGAGGTGGCGATCGAGGAGTATGCGACCGGCCGGGACCCGTACCGGCCCGACGCGACCTTCGATCAGCTGGCTGACGCGGCGCGCAGCGGGTTTGACCGCTACCTCGACGCTGTCGCGCCGTGGCGCAGCACCCGGACGCCGGCCGCCGAACTGGCCGTCTATGTGCTCTGGTCGGCCACCGTGGCGCCGGCCGGCTTCCTCACCCGCCCTGCCGTGCTGATGTCGAAACACTGGATGGACAAGGTCTGGAGCTGGGACCACTGTTTCAACGCCCTGGCGCTGGCCGCCGGCGACCCGGACCTGGCCTGGCATCAGTTCCACGTGCCCTTCGACCACCAGGACCCGACCGGCGCTCTGCCCGACTCGGTGGCCCACTCCGAGGTGCTCTACAACTTCGTCAAGCCGCCCCTCCACGGCTGGGCCTTCGCGCGGCTGCGCCGGCTGCTGCCCGCCCCGCCGGCCCAGGATCGGCTCGCCGAGGTCTATCAGCGGCTGGGCCGATGGACCGAGTTCTGGCTCACCCAACGCCGCGCGCCCGGGCACGTCCTGGCCCACTACCACCACGGCAACGACAGCGGCTGGGACAACGCCACCACGTTCGACGCCGGAGGGGTGCTCGAGACGGCCGATCTCGCCACCGCGCTGATCATGCAGCTGCGTGAGCTCGGTCGGCTCGCCGCCGAGCTGGGCCACACCGCCGCGGCCGTACGCTGGACCGACACCGCCGAGCAGATGCAGGCCACACTCCTGTCGACGCTGTGGGACGGCAGCCGCTTCCGGGCCCGCAACACTCACACGGGGCAGCTGACCGACAGCACCAGTCTGCTTGCCCTCATGCCGATCGCGCTCGGATCCGAGCTGCCGGACGAGGTCCGGATCGCGCTGACCGCGAATCTCAAGGCCCACCTCACGCCACACGGACTGGCCACCGAACCGCCCGGCTCGCCGCACTACCTGGCCGACGGCTACTGGCGCGGTCCGATCTGGGCGCCGCCCACCCTGCTCGTGGAGGACCGCCTGCGGCGAGCCGGCCAGCGCCGGCTTGCCGACGACATCAGCGACCGTTTCCGCCGGCTCTGCGAGACCTCCGGCTTCGCCGAGAACTTCAACGCGGAAACCGGGGAGGGGCTGCGCGACCGCGCCTACACCTGGACAGCCGCCGGTTACCTCATCCTGGCGGCGGCCCATGAAGCGCGCACCAGTACATCGATGAACATCGCTTGACATCCATCATACGTATCACCTATGTTGCAGGCAAATGGCGGCGAGATACGTCCCGGACGCTCCTGCCGAGCCTCCGGCAGACGTCTGAGCAGACCCGCGCCGCCGGACCAGCCGTCCGGGCTCCCCACCGACGACTCCACCGCTCTCGAGGAGTCCCGATGCCCCTGCTCTCGTGTGCCCGGCGCCGACCACTGATCGCCGGGATCAGCCTGTCGGCCGCGGCCGCGGCGACCGTTGTCCTGGTCAGCGCGTCACCCGCGGCCGCGGCAACCACCACGCTCTACGCCGCCCCGGCCGGCAGCGGCGCCGCCTGCTCGAGCGCTCAGCCGTGCTCCCTGTCCGGGGCTCAGGCGGCGGTGCGGTCGGCGGCCGGCGGCATGACCGGCGACATCGTCGTCCAGTTGGCCGACGGGGCGTACCGGCTGTCCGCGCCGCTGCGCTTCACCGCGGCCGACTCGGGCACCAACGGCCACACGGTCGTCTGGCAGGCCGCGCCGTCCGCCCACCCGGTCATCACCGGCGCGCGACAGGTCACCGGCTGGCGGCAGACCGACGCCGGGCGAAACATCTGGCAGGCGAGCATCGGCAGCGGGCTCGACACCCGGCAGCTCTACGTCAACGGCAGCCCGGCCACTCGAGCCCGCACCCAGGTGAACCGCTCCGATTTCACCGCGAACGGCACCGGTCTGCGATTCACCAATTCGGCACTGAGCTACCTCAACTCGATCGCGAACCAGAGCCGGGTCGAGGTGGAGGCGATCAACTCCTTCACCGACCGCTACGCACCGGTGCAGAGCATCAGCAACAACCTGCTGACCATGCAACAGCCGGCGTGGAACAACAACGCCCTCGGGTACGACACGTTCACCAGCCCCTTCCGGGCCGGCCCGATGTACCTGGAGAACGCGTACGAATTCCTCGACGCGCCGGGGGAGTGGTACCTCGACCCGGCCACCGGCACGCTGTCCTACATTCCCCGTTCCGGGGAGTCGATGACCAATGCCGACGTGGAACTGCCCACCCTTGCCTCCTTGGTGGACGTGGGCGGCACGTACGACTCGCCGGCGCACGACCTGACCTTCTCCGGCATCGAGTTCACCGGCACCAGCTGGCTCGGTCCCAGCAGCAACCAGGGCTACGCCGACCAGCAGACCGGCGCCTACCTCGCCGGAACCCGGTCGTGGCCCGGCTTCGGCTCCTGCACGTCCGGCTGCACCCAGTTCGAGGCCACCCGTCCGGCGTGGAGTCAGATGCCCGCCGCGGTGCAGGTGTCCGCCGCCAGCACGATCACCTTCACCGGCGACCGGTTCGTCAACCTCGGGCAGACGGCCGTCGGCATCGGCAACGACGCCAACGCCCACGCGAGCGGTGTCGGTCTGGGGACCAGCTCGATCACCGTCACCGGGTCGGTGTTCACCGGGGTCGCGGCGGGCGGGATCGTCGCCGGCGGAGTCCAGGCCGACGCGCACCACCCCAGCGACAGCCGCATGGTCAACCGGAACCTCACGATCAGCAACAACCTCGTGCACGACCTCGGCGTGGACTACCGCGGCATCGTCTCCTTCCTCAGCACGTACGTCACGAACGCCGTCATCACGCACAACGAGGTCTACAACATGCCGTACTCCGGCATCGCTGTCGGCTACGGCTGGGGCGCGAACGATGCCGGTGGCAGCAACGACTACGCCAACCGCGGCCTCTACAACTACCAGCCCCGGTATTCCACCGCGACGACCGCGACCGGGAACCAGGTCACCGGCAACTACGTGCACGACGTCATGCAGCAGATGAACGACGGTGGCTGCATCTACACGCTCTCCGCCAACTCGGGCGGACTCGTGAACGGCAATTACTGCCTGCACACCCACGGGTATTTCGGCCTCTACTTCGACGAGGGCTCCCGATACTGGACCGCTAACGGCAACGTGTTCTCCGACGTCGGGGTCTGGTCGACCGCCAACGCCAATGCGAACAACAACACCGGCAACCTCACCGTGACCGGCAACTGGACCACCAACGGCACCACGTACATCGGCAACGGCGACCGTGGCAACAACGTGTCCGGCAACACGACGGTCACCGGCGGCAACTGGCCGGCCGGCGCCCAGGCGGTGATGTCGTCGGCGGGCATCGCCTCGGGCAACCCGCCGGCCCGGCAGAACGTGGAGATCGTCGGCGACGGCTCCGGCCGGTGCGTCGACGTACCGAACTCGAGCACGACCAACGGCATCCAGGTCCAGTTGTACGACTGCTCCGGCAACGCCAACCAGCGCTGGACGTACACCTCCGGCAAACAGCTGCAGGTGTATGGGAACAAGTGCCTGGACGCCTCCAACCAGGGCACCGCCAACGGCACCAACGTGATCATCTGGGACTGCAACGGCCAGGCCAACCAGCAGTGGAACATCACCACCACCGGCACCATCACCGGGGTCCAGTCCGGGCTGTGCCTGGACGCCAACGGCGCAGCCACCGCCAACGGCACGAAGGTGATCCTCTGGTCCTGCAACGGCGGATCCAATCAGCGATGGAGCACGCGCAACTGATCCCGCGACACCCGGGTCACCCGGCCGGCTCGATCGACCAGCAGGTCGAGCCGACCGGGCACAATCCCGCCTCCGGTGGCCGATGTGCCGGCCACCGGAGGCGTGTGTCCTTCTCAGGTGAGTCGTCCTTCCGAGGTCAGCGGGCCGACCATTGCTGGTTCGCACCGCCGTTGCAGGACCAGAGAATGATTTTTGTGCCGTTGGCGGTGGCCGCGCCGTTGGCGTCCAGGCACAGCCCGGACTGGACCCCGGTGATGGTGCCGGTGGTGGTGATGTTCCACTGCTGGTTGGCCTGGCCGTTGCAGTCCCAGATGATCACGTTGGTGCCGTTGGCGGTGCCCTGGTTGGAGGCGTCCAGGCACTTGTTCCCGTACACCTGCAGCTGTTTGCCGGAGGTGTACGTCCAGCGCTGGTTGGCGTTGCCGGAGCAGTCCCACAGTTGCGCCTGGGCGCCGTTGGCGGTGCTCTGGCCGGTGACGTCGAGGCATCGTCCGGACTGGCCGCCGACGAGCTCGGCGTTGTTCGGGCCGCTGCCGCCGCCGCTGCCGAAGGAGTACCCGGCCGCGGCGATGCTGGCCTGCACCGCGTTCTCGGTCGCGTCCGACGGGTAGCCGGAGATGACCGCGCCCTCGAAGAAGTAGCCGACGCCGGAGACGCTGTTGTCCCCGCCGGTGCCCAGCAGCAGGGAGCTGTCGGTCTTCATCGGGGAGTAGCCGTTGGGCAGCGGCCCCGAGAAGGTGGTGGTCAGCCCGCCGGTGGTGGCGTTGCCGTACTTGAGGGTGAAGTTGCTGGTGCCGTTGTTCTTCTCCCAGGCGCTGACGAAGGGGAAGTGCACGCCGGAGTTGTTCGGGTCTTTGTTGGAGCCGGTGTTGGTGTGGTACATCCCGTTCTCCAGGTCGGCCTCGACCCACGGGCCGGAGCCGACGCATCCGCCGAACCAGCAGGCGGTGCCCCATTCGATCGCGTTCATGGTGGCGTTGCCGGTGTCGGTGTGGGAGTTCTCGCCGCTGCCGTAGTCGAAGCAGCACCACTGGTTCACGTAGTTGGACGACGTCACCATGTAGACGCCCTCGGGATGCGGGCCGGTGGGGGCGTTGCGGGCGTTGTCGACCCGGTACCCGACGCCCTGAGTGACCTTGATGCCGTACGCCGGGTGACCGCCGACGGTCAGCGGCAGCGCCTTAGCGTCGGCGCCGACGTCGGCGCCGTTGGGGCCGGGACCTTTCCAGTAGCCGCCCCAGGAGATCGGCATGTCGTTGTGGTTGCTGGTCTGGTCGTAGATCTTGGTGATCGTGCACGAGGTGCCGGCGCAGAAGGCGTCCTGGGTCCCGGCGTTGGCGTAGCCGCCGGCCGCGAGCAGACCGACGTCGGAGTACGCCTTGTCGGACGACCGCTGGACCTGGTAGAGCGGGCCGTTGTAGGACCCGAACAGGGCGCGCGTGGTGCTGTGCGCGCCGATGCACGGCGTGCCGCCGGCGGCGTAGATGTCACACACCGCGGAGGTGGCGGCGACCGCGGGCGGTGACACGGCGACCATCGCCGCGGCGGCCGCCAGCACGGTGGCGAAGATGCCGGCCGCCACGCGAAGGCGGTTCCTTCTCGTTGTCATGACAGGGTCCTCCCGTTCAGACTTGGGACCAGCGCTGGTTCGCCGCCGCGGTGCAGGTCCACAGCAGCACGGCGGTGCCGTTCGCGGTCCGGTTGTGGTCGACGTCCAGGCACAACCCGGACGGCACGCCGCGGACGGTGCCGTCGGCGTTGTGGGTCCATTGCTGGTTGGCGCCGCCGTTGCAGTCCCACAGTTGGGCCTTTACGCCCGGGGTTGCGCCGGTCGGTGCGTCGAGGCATTTGCCGAGCGTCTGGATGGTCTGGCCGGTGAACGTCCATTGCTGGTTGGCGCCGCCGTTGCAGTCCCAGATGATCGGCTGGGTGCCGTTGGTGGTGTTGCCGCCCGGCACGTCGAGGCATCGCCCCGAGGCGGCGCTGACCAGGCTTCCGCCGGTTCCGCCGCCAGGGTCACCGATCGAGCCGGGCACCGAGCGCAGGGCCGCGTACCAGGTGGCGGCCATCTTGTCGTACCCGGTGGCGGTGGGATGGATGCCGTCGATGAGGTCCGCACTGGTCAACGCGGCGTGCATGTCGACCAGGTGGACGTGCTTGCCCGCGGCCACCTTGCTCTGCACGATGCCGGGAACGGCGGCGTTGAAGGTGCGTGCGGCGGCCTCCTGACCGGCCGACGCCAGCGGAATGATGGTCGCCACGAACACGTCCGCGGCGGGCGCGGCCGCGGTGATGTGGTCGATCAAGGTGGAGAGCCGCCCGGGCGCGCCGGCGAGGTTGTAGTTCTGCAGGACGTCGTTGGTGCCGATGTGCAGCAGAACGGTCCGGGCGCCGGCGGTGGCGAGCCACCCGGAGATGTTCGCGTCGATCTGGTCGATCCGCCACCCCGGGTGGCCCTCGTGGTCGTGATCGCCGAGGGTGGCCGGCCCGTTCGACTGGGTGCCCACGAAGTCGACGCGGTAGCCCGCTGTCGCCATCCGCTGCCAGAGGCCGATGCGGTACCCACCCGGCACCTGGGTGCCCTCGGTGATGGAGTCGCCGAGCGGCATGACGCGCACGCCACCGTTCGATTCGGCCGCCGCTGCGCCCGGCCGGGTCAATGGTGCGGTCAGGGCGAGCGCGGCCGCGAGCGCGACGGCGACGGCGCGATTGATTCGTAACCGGACGGCATGCCTCATGGGTTCTCCCGGCGATCAGGGCGGACGGGGTGGTGTCAACGCGACCTGTGACGCAGAGCGGCGATGCCGGGGAGGAGCCGCGCCGCCGGGATGAGAACGTTAACACCTCATTTCAGGAGGCTGCCAGAATGTTGCAGTACATTCAAGTACAAGAATTTGTACGAGGTGGACCCGGGGTCGTACTAGCAGCTCACCAGGGGTTTTTGTCGCTTCCCGAGCCGTCGGTGACCTTCGGACGGGTCCGGCATAACAGGTTTTCAGCCACGGCCTCGAAATTTTGCAGGGTCAATTCCAAAAAGAGCCTGCGGGCGCATTTCCGTGCGTATTACGCCGGCGCGGACGCATTGCGGATCGGCACCCGATCCGCTTTTCCCCCCGCTCTTGGTGACGATGGCCCAGGTGTGGCGCTGCCTTGATCCAGCCGTCCTCTCCGCCGCGTCCGGGCGCTCCAGAAGTCATACGTATGCCCTTATGGTTGGCGGCGATGACCGCTCCGTCAACACGGTGTCTTCGCAGAGCCCGCAACTTCCACCGCCGCGCAGCGCTGACGGCATCGTCGGTCGAATCGATTCGCCCAGGCCGCAGTGGCGACGTGCCGGGGCCGATCGGGAGTCGCCCGTGTGAACGGCGAGGTGGCGCGGTGTGCAGATCTCACCGGCAGCCGCCTTCGGGTGCGGGAACCAGCCAGAGATCCCAGGTAGGTGAGCGTTTGGCGATTGACTTGGCGGGGCACCAGACATCGGCGTCCATCGCTTGACATTCATCACCGTGCGACCTATGTTGCAGGCGCATTACGGGCAGCGTCGCCGTCGAATCGGTTCTCCAGCGCCGCCCGCGCACCGCTTCCCCGGTGCCTCACGAAGGCTCTCGTGGCCGCCGCCACCCGCGGCCCCAGCTCTCATCTGGAGGCATTCATGGTCAGAACGCACTCCGGCCTACGGCGTGCATTCGCGGCGACGATCGGTGTCGTCTTGGCGTTGCTGGGCGTGCCCCGCGCGGCGGAAGCCGCCACCGCGACGGTCGTCCCGGGCACCATGTGGACCGACACGGCCGGCAACCGGTTGCAGGCACACGGCGCCGGCATCTTCACCGTGGGTTCTACCTACTACATGGTCGGCGAGGACAAGGTGGCCGGTTCCACCTTCACGGCGGTGGCCTGCTATTCATCCACCGATCTCGGGCACTGGACCAGACAGGCCAACGCGCTCTCCAGGCAAGCCGGGGGCGACCTCGGGCCCGGCCGGATCGTGGAGCGGCCCAAGGTGATCTACAACAGCACCACCGGCAAGTACGTGTTGTGGATGCACATCGACAACACCGCGTACAACGACCAGCGCGCCGGTGTGGCGATCAGCGACACGCCCTGCGGGCCGTACACCTATCTGGGCGCGACTCGGCCGCTCGGCCACCCGAGCCGGGATCTTGGGTTGTTCAAGGACGACGACGGCACCGCGTACATGATCCACGAGGATCCGGCCGCCGGCATGCGTATCGAACGCCTTTCCGCCGACTACACCAGCGCGCAAAGCACCGTCGCCACCTTTCCTTCGCTGGAGGCTCCGACAATGGCGAAGGTGGGTGGTCGTTACTTCCTGCTCACATCGCATCTGACCGGTTGGGGCACCAACGACAACGTGTACGCCACGGCCACCTCGCCGGCGGGGCCGTGGAGCGCGTTCGCCAACTTCGCGCCGTCCGGCACCCGCACCTACGACTCGCAGACGTCGTTCCTGCTGCCGATCAGCGGTAGCGCCGGAACCAACTACGTCTTCGTCGGCGACCGCTGGAACTCCGGGGATCTGTACTCGTCGTTGCCGGTCTGGCTGCCCATTACGCTGACCAGCGGCGGCACCGCGGCCATGAGCTGGTTCCCGTCGTGGGGGCTGGACACCGCGACCGGTGCGTTCACGCTGCCGGCCTATTCCCGGCTCACCGGCAACCAGTCCGGTCGATGCCTGGACATCACCGGAGGCGTCTCGACGAACGGCACCCCCGCGGAGATCTGGGACTGCAACGGCAACGCGTGGCAGCGTTTCGCGCCGAGCCCGGCGAGCGAGCTCCGCGTCTTCGGCAACAAGTGCTTGCAGCCACGTGGCCAAGCAACGACGGCCGGCACCGTCGTGGAGATCGGGGATTGCACCGGGAGCGCCCACCAGAAGTGGATGTTGTCCTCCGACGGCGCCATCGTCGGCGTTGCCTCCGGCCTCTGCCTCGACGTCAACGGCAATGCCACCGCGAACGGCACCAAGGTCCAGCTCTGGACCTGCAACGGAGGCGCGAACCAGAAGTGGTCTCGACAATGACCGCTCTCCCGCCGACCCTCGACTCGCCACTGGAGACATCGATGCAGCAACGAAGAAAGCTCGGCCGACCTGTCGCAAGAGCCTCGATGGCGATCGGCATGGTCCTGGCGGCCGCCGTCCCGCTCACCGTGCCGGCCGAAAGCCAGGCGGCCGCCAATGCGGCACTGAGCGTCGACCTGGCCTCCGGCCGGGGGACGTCCACGCTGGTCGGTGCGGGTGTCCTGTACGGGATCAACCAGGACGCCACGCTGCCGGCCGACCAGTTCATCCAGCCTTTGAAGATCAACGCTTTCCGGGGTGGTGGATGGTTCTCCGGCGGCTGGATCAAGGACAACTACCAGTTCGGCTCCGCCACCCAGGCCGATATCACCTCGATCATCGCCCAGGGCCGGCGGTTGAACCAGGTCGGCGATCATCCGCAGTACCAGGTGCTGCTGAGCGACCTGTACGGGCTCAACGGCGGCCAACCGTCGAACACCGTGTACCCGTGCGACAACGGCAACTGCTCCAACTGGGCGACGTTCATCGATTCCACCGTCACCGCCCTGCAGGCCAGCGGTGTGGCATTCGCGTACGACATCGACAACGAGCCGGACATCTCGATCTTCTGGAAGGCCGGCGTGAACAGCACCCAGTACTTCCAGATGTGGGACACCGCCTACCAGGAGATCCGCAAGGTCGCTCCGAGCGCGAAGATCGTCGGCCCGTCGTTCGCGTACACCCCGCAAAGCAGGCCGGCGCAGTGGAGCACGTTCCTGAACCACGTCCGGTCTGCGGGAACCGTACCGGACTGGATCACCAACCACGACGAGGGCGACGTCGACGACCCGGTCACGGTGGCGCAGGCACTCAACAGCCAGCTGTCGTCCGCGGGCATCGCAGCCCGGCCGCTGTCGGCCAACGAATACCAGCCGGCCGATCGGCAGACGGCCGGCGTCACTGCCTGGTATCTGGCCCGGTTCGCGCAGTCCGGCTACGCCAACGCGATGCGGGGCAACTGGGTGTGCTGCATGACGCCCAACCTGACCGGAATCCTGACCCAGAGCAACGGCAGCTGGACCACCAGCGGCAACTGGTGGGCGATGCGGTCCTACGCCGACATGACCGGCACCCTGGTCAACACCTCCGGACAGGTCGGCAGCACCGCGATCTCCGCATCGATCGACAGCGCTAACCGCCGGGCGGTGGCCATCATCGGCGACAGCAACGGATTCACCGGCACCGCGTCGGTCACGTTCAACGGTGTCTCGTCCAGCAGCTGGCTGGCCGGCAACGGCAGCGTCAACGTCGTGGTCGACCGCATCCCGGACCAGGCAACGCTCGGCGCACCGCAGGTGGTCCTCAGCCAGACGATGACCGTCTCCGGCGGCGCCGTCACCGTGCCGGTCACGTTCCAGGCATCGCACGACGCCTTCGCCATCTACCTGACGCCCGCCACCTCCGGCGGTCAGCAGGGTGTGGAGCTGGTCGGCGGCCAGTCCGGACGATGCGTCGATGTGCCCAACGGCGCAACCACCAACGGTACGCAGACCCAGCTGTACGACTGCTCGGGCGGCACGTCGCAGCGGTGGACGTACACCTCGAGCAAGCAACTGCAGGTGTACGGCACCAAGTGCCTCGACGCCAACGGCAAGGGCACCACCAACGGCACCGCGGTGATCATCTGGGACTGCAACGGGCAGACCAACCAGCAGTGGAACCTCAACTCCAACGGCACGATCACCGGCGTGCAGTCGAGCCTGTGCCTCGACGCCAATGGCGCCGCGACGGCAAACGGCACCAAACTGATCCTCTGGACCTGCAACGGCGGTTCCAACCAGCAGTGGAGCACGCGGACCTGAGACGACGGGCCGGCCGCACGTTTCGTGCGACCGGCCCGCGGATCACTCAGCTACGGGTCCACTTCTGGTTGTTTCCTCCGTTGCAGGCCCACAGATCGATGAGCGTGCCGTTGGCTGTTCCGTTGCCGGTCGCGTCGAGGCACAGGTGGGACTGCACGCCGGTGACGGTGCCGTCGGAGTTGACGGTCCACTGCTGGTTGGCCTGGCCGTTGCAGTCCCAGATGACGACGGCCGTGCCGTTGGTGGTGCCCTGCCCGGAGGCGTCCAGGCACTTGGTGCCGTACACCTGCAGCTGGTTGGCCGAGGTCAGCGTCCATTGCTGGTGGGATCCGCCGTTGCAGTCCCACAGTTCCGTCCGGGTGCCGTTGGTCTGCGAGGCGTTCGGCACGTCCAGACACCGGCCGGCGTTGACGTTGCGCAGGGCCGACGCCGACCCGCCGGGGCCGCCGTTGCCGCTCAGGCCGATCGTCGCGCTGCCCAGTGCCCGGCTGGTCACGGCCGCGGTCCCGGTGACCTGGGCGAAGGGCAGTGACGCGGTCGGCGCCGACGGCTTTTGCACCAGGTACGACCGGCCGGCGGTCACCGGCACGCCGAGCGTCGAGGCGGTGGTCGGGGAGACCACCACGGCGCCGGTCGAGCCGTCGACCACCTCGGCCTGCTGGCCCGGCCACGGGTTGCGTACGGTCATCGTCTGGGTGGTGCCGGCCTCGATCGCCGCGGTGGCAAGGGTTCCGCCCTCCACCTGCACGTCGACCTTCGAGCCGCCCTGGATGTACACCGTGCCGGAGGCGTCCCAGGCTGACGGCCAGGCGGGAGCGAAGCGGAGCGTGCCGTCGTAGTCGGTCGCCAAGGCCTCGTTCAGCGTGGCGGCGACGTTGGAGACCTGTTCGATGTACGGCTCGTCCAGTGAGCCGGGGTTCCACGCGGCCAGGCCGGAGGGGTACAGCTGGTAGGTCTTCGTGCTGGCCACCAGATCGTTGGCGACCTCGGAGGGCAGGTCGAGGCGGGCCGCCTGGATCGAGTCGTACGTCCAGTCCGGGGTGTTGATGTATTGCCGGTGGGTGTACGTGCGTTGTGCGAGGGCGGTGAGGTTGTCCCCGTTGACCACGGTGTTGTCACCGATCACGCCGAACGGCCAGACCGGCTCGAGCCCGAGGTTCTCGGTGTTGTGGATCGCCGCCGTCGGTTGGTACGAGTTGCCGATCACGTCGGTGCCGGACGCGTCCGCGGACGGGCCGAGCAGTTGGGTGTGCGTCTGCTGGTCGGTGCGGGCGTACGGCCGGATCTGCCCGAGTGCGGTGTGCAGCCGGGAGGCCAGCGAGGAGTCGGTGCCGAGTTGCGTCGCCGCAGCCGCTGCGGCCGAGAACAGCGCCTGGTCAGCGGCGATGTCGGTGGTGGGATCCGGCACCGCCCACTGTGTCTCGTGCGCGTTGTCCACCGAGTGCAGGTAGCCGTCGGAGCCGACCGATTGCCACGCGAGCAGGAACGTCGCCGTCTGCTGCAGTACGGGGTAGTACTTCTGCAGGAAGGCGAGGCTGCCGGTGTCCTGGTACTGCTGCCAGATCCACAGAGCGATCTCGGCGCCGCTGGTGATGGTCTCGGCGTTGAAGCTCGGGCTGGAGGCCACGGCGCACGACGCGTTCGAGCTGATGCCCCCGCCGTTGTAGTAGCCGTTGCCGTTGAACCGCATGGTCTCCGGCACGCAGGCGCCTGCCTTGCCGTTCATGTTGGCGCCGGTCCACGATTCGATCGCGGGCAGGTCGTTGAGGTACATGTCGAAGATCGGCAGGTTCAGCGCGAAGTTGCCGGAGGCCAGGTTCGCCGAGATCTGCCCGCGGAGGTTCCACAGCCAGTATCCGGCCGGGTACCACGCCTGGTGGTCCTGGTTGAAGTTGTACAGGTCGGCGAGGCCCGCCTGGCTGCCCGGATACTGGCCGGTGTGCATGAGGCCGGCCTCGAAGTACAGGTAGAGGGTATTCAGGTTCTCCATGTACTGGGCGGTCCCGTCCGCGGAACTTGCCTCGATGAGGCCGCTTCTGGCCCAGTACTGGTTCCACCATGCGGACTGGGTCGCCAGCAGGGTGGACGTCGCGGAGGTGGCGTCACTGCCGATCACGGTCGAGGCGGTGGACGTCGCGTTACCACCGGTCCACGCGGGTGAGGCGACGACGATCCGGTACGAGCCGTCGCTGTTCGGGTTGACGCCGACCTGTACCTGCGTGGAGTTCACCACCGAGGCGGTGACGTTCTGCCCGCCCGCGGTGATCGCCGCCATCGCGCCGAAGGTCTGGTTCGAGTGACCCGACTGCGAGTTGTCGGACCAGGACTGGGCCAGCGCGCCGAGCGCACCCGAGGCCGAGGCGGTGGGGGAGCGGCCGCTCCACAGGGTCAGGCTCGCGACCACCCGGTTGCCGGGATTTGCCCCGGTCACGTCCACGACCAGTTCGTCCTTGCCGGCCGGTACCCAGGCCTGCAAGGTCATGCCGCCGCCGGACTCGTGCAGAACGCCGTTGTACAGGTCCAGGTAGCCGGCGAAGTTCGAGGCCGAGGTCATCGCCGTCAGGCCGCCGATGGTCACCCGTCCCGGCGACAGCCGGTCCGGCATGGTGTCGCTGCGATTGAGCTGCGCGGTGAAACCGTTCGCCGCCCACGTGGCCACCCCGAGCGAGCCGTTGCCCAACGGCAGGAACTGGGTGGCGGAGCTGTTGGGCCGGCCGAGCACCACATTGGAGCGGGAGACGATGCCGCCGACATTCCTCGAGAACGCCCCGCTCTGCCAGGCGGTCGTCACGGTGGCCGCATTCGCCGGTGTGCCCGGCCCGACGGCGACCGCGAGTACGGGGGCGACAGCGGCTGCGGCGGCACTGAACCGCCGCAAACTCGAACGACAGGACACGGTTCCTCCCTGAATGCGCACCGGATTGACGGAGATGTCACTCCGATCTCGGGCCCGGGGGAGCGGATCGACCGCCGGCGGGGCCAGGCCGCCACCATGGCCTGGCCCCTGGTCATCATCGACGGATATCGATTAATAGAACATCACACGTCCTACGGGAAGGCAAGATGAGATGGGATGACCGCTTCCATTCTTGCCGAGCGCACCCGCCAGAAAAGCCCATAAAACGCCCACAGCGTGGACAGTGGCGAGGGCGAGGCATATAAATACATCCCATGTAACGCCTGCGCGTCACTTGCGTTTCCGAACCTGGAACATCGCCCGTCCGTCTGGCAGCCCAGTAGGAGAGAGCAGCGATGAAACACATAACCGTCGTGCGGACCGTCGCCACCGTCGCGTCCGTGCTGATCCTGGTCAGCGCCTGTGACCGGGCTTCCGATACCGCCACGGCGGGCGGTAAGCCGGTGGTGGGTGTCGACTATCCGCGGTCGGACACCGACTTCTGGAACTCGTTCATCAAGTACACGCCTCAGTTCGGCGACCAGCTCGGGCTGACGCTGAAGACCACCAACTCGCAGAACGACGTGGCCAAGCTGACCGCCAACGTGCAGACGTTCATGAGTCAGGGGGTCAAGGGAGTGGTGATGGCGCCGCAGGACACCGCGGCGATCGCGCCGGCCCTCGACCAGCTCGCCGCGAAGAAGATCCCGGTCGTCACCGTGGACACCCGTCCCGACTCGGGCAGTGTCGCCATGGTGGTGCGCGCGGACAACCGGGCCTACGGCACCAAGGCGTGTCAGTTCCTCGGCGCCAAGCTCGGCGGCAAGGGCAAGGTCGTGATGCTCGAGGGCGGTCTCGACTCGATCAATGGCCGGGACCGGACCGAGGCGTTCAACGAGTGCATGAAGTCGAACTTCCCGCAGATCAAGGTCTTCGGGGAGGCATGCAACTGGGACGGCGCCGTCGCGGCGCAGAAGTTGCAGACCGACCTGACCGCCAACCCGGACATCAAGGGCGTCTACATGGAGTCCAGCTTCGCGTTGGCCGGCACGCTGCAACTGCTGAAGCAGAAGGGATTGCTGGTCGCTCCCGACGATCCGAAGCACGTCTTCGTGGTCTCCAACGACGGTATCCCGGAGGAGCTCAAGGACATCGCCGCGGGTCAGATCGACGCCACCGTGTCGCAGCCGGCCGACCTGTATGCCAAGTACGCCCTGTCCTACCTGAAGGCCGCGATCGACGGGCAGACCTTCAAGCCCGGCCCGACCGACCACGACAGCACGATCATTCAGGTCCGCGACGGGGTTCTCGAGGATCAGCTGTCGGCGCCCCTGGTCACGAAGGACGGCGCGTCGTACGGCGGCGTAACCAGTGTCAAGAGCGACGACACCTCGCTGTGGGGCAACAACCTGAAGTGAGGGTGGACGGGATGACCGACTCCATGGTGGAGCCGCCCGTCGTCGAGGTGACGGGCGTTACGAAGCGGTACGGGCCGACCGTCGCGCTGGACGGGGTGGACCTGGTGGTCGCGCCGGGTCAGACACACGCCCTGGTCGGCCGTAACGGGGCGGGCAAGTCGACGCTGGTGTCGATCCTGACCGGACTGCAAGCGCCGGACGCGGGCCGGGTGACCTTCGGGGGTCGGCCCGCGCCCCGCCTCGCCGACCGGGACGCCTGGCGGCAGCTTGTGGCCTGCGTCTACCAGAAGTCCACGATCAGCCCGGCCCTGACGGTCGCGGAGAACCTCTTCCTCAACCGGTACGACCGCGGGCGCACCGGGCTGATCAATTGGTCCGCGACCCGCCGCCGCGCGGGCGAGCTCCTGGCGGCGTGGTCGGTCGACGTCGACCCGCGGGCCCTCGCCGGGGACCTGTCCGTCGAGCAGCGGCAGTTCGTGGAGATCGCCCGTGCGCTCTCGTTCGGGGCCCGGTTCATCATTCTCGATGAGCCGACGGCGCAGCTGGACGGCGCCGCGATCAACCGGTTGTTCGAGCGCATCCGCCACCTGCAGAAGCAAGGCGTCACCTTCCTGTTCATCAGCCACCACCTGCAGGAGATCTACGAGATCTGCGACGTGGTGACGGTCTTCCGGGATGCCCGGCGCATCGTGACCGCGCCGGTGGCGGAACTGCCCCGCACGGATCTGGTCGCCGCGATGACCGGCGACGCCGCGTTCACCGAGCGCCAGGAGGACCTTCGCACCGTGGACGCCGCCGCGCCGGCGGCGTTGAGCGTGCGCGACCTGACCGGCGCCGACGGCGTCTACCGGGCGGTGAGCTTCCGCATCGCCGCGGGAGAGATCGTCGGTCTCGCGGGTGCCGCGGGCAGCGGGCGGACCGAGGTCGCGGAGACGGTCGTCGGATGGCGATCGGCCGTGGCGGGCCAGGTCGAGATCGTCGGTCGCCGCCCCCGGCCGGGCAGCGTTCCGGCCGCGTTGGCCGCCGGTGCGGGGTTCGTACCCCAGGACCGCCACCGCCAAGGATTCGTCCCCGGCATGTCGGTCGCCGACAACGGCACCCTGTCCGTGCCGGCTCGGCTGGGCCGGTTCGGCTTCATCAACACCGGACGCCGGGACGCGATCGCCTCCGGCCTGATCAAAAATTTGGCGATCAAGACGCCGAGTCCGCGCCTGGCCGTGTCCGGCCTGTCGGGCGGCAACCAGCAGAAGGTCGTGATGGCGCGGGCGCTGGCCGACGATCCCCGGCTGCTGGTGCTGATCAATCCAACGGCGGGCGTGGACGTGCGGTCCAAGGAATTTCTCCTCGACAAGGTGCAGCAGACCGCGGGGTCCGGGGCCGGCGTGCTCATCGCCTCCGACGAGCTCGACGACCTACGCGTCTGCGATCGCGTCCTGGTGATGTTCCGGGGCCGGGTGACCACCGAGTTCGGCCGCGGCTGGCACGACCACGAACTCGTGGCGGCCATGGAAGGAATGGACCTCGATGCCTGACACCGCCCTCGCGGGCACCTCCGCCTCGGACGAGACGGCCCCGGCCGGCCGGCGGCCCGGCCTGATCGGCGGCCGGGTCCCGATCGCCCGGCTACGCGACCTCGCACTGATCCCGGCGATCCTGATCATCGCCGTCGTCGGGCAGATCGTCAGCCCGGTGTTCCTGCAGCCGGACAACCTGCTCAACGTCCTGCAGACGATGTCCGAGATCGCCCTGCTGGTGCTGGCCGAGACGATGATCCTGATCGTCAAGAAGATGGACCTGTCGCTGGAGTCCACCATGGGCCTGGCCCCCGGGGTCGCGGCCTGGCTCGTGGTGCCGGTCGGGGCCGGACACGGGCTGGGCCTGCTGAGCGGGGGATGGGCGATCCCGATCACCCTGGCGGTGGGCGCGCTCGTCGGCGCGATCAACGCGGTTCTCATCATCCGCTTCGGGTTGAACGGGTTCATCGTCACCCTCGGCATGCTCATCGTCCTGCGCGGCGCGCTGACCGGCATCTCCGGCGGCCAGACCTTCTTCCACCTGCCACCGTCGATGCTCTATCTCGGCACGGCCGAATGGTTCGGTGTGCCGGCTTCGATCTGGATCTGCCTGACGCTGTTCGCGGTAGCCATCGTCGTGCTCGGCTGGACCAGCTTCGGCCGGTCGCTCTACGCGATCGGCGGCAATGTCGACGCCGCCAAGGCGGCCGGCATCCGCACCGACCGCGTGCTCTGGATCGTCATCGTCACCGGCAGCGTGCTCGCCGCCTTGGCCGGGCTCCTGCTGTCGGGAAGGCTCGCGTCGGTGGCCTCGGCGCAGGGCAGCGGCTACATCTTCACCGTCTTCGCGGCGGCCGTCATCGGCGGCATCAGCCTCAACGGTGGCAAGGGCACCGTTTTCGGCGCGTTCACCGGCATCCTGCTTCTGTTCATGATCCAGAACGTGCTCACCCTGGCCGGCGTGCCCGCACAGTGGATCGGTGCCCTCAACGGGCTGATCATCCTCGCCGCCCTGATCGTCTCGCGCATCACCAGCGGCAAGGTCCAGGACTGAAAAGACGTGGTCGCGTCGCACCTCACGGGAGTTCTCACCATGCCTGATTCCTCGCGCATCATCGCGCTGGACGTTCACGACGTGCGGTTCCCGACCTCCGAGCACCTCGACGGTTCGGACGCGATGAACCCGGAGCCGGACTACTCGGCCGCGTACGTGGTGCTCCGCACGGACGCGCCGGACGGTCTCGAAGGTCACGCCCTGGCATTCACGACCGGCCGCGGCAACGACGTGCAAGCCAACGCCATCGCCGCGCTCACCCCGTACGTGGTCGGGCGCGCGGTGGCGGAGGTGTGCGCCGATCTGGGCGGCTTCGCCCGATCGCTGGTTCACGATCCGCAACTGCGCTGGCTCGGCCCGGAGAAGGGGGTCATCCACATGGCTACCGGCGCGGTCGTCAACGCCGCGTGGGATCTGGCCGCCAAACGGGCCGGCAAACCGGTCTGGCGGTTCCTCGGCGAGATGTCGCCCGAGGAACTGGTCGGCCAGGTCGACTTCCGTTGGCTGAGCGACGCGCTCAGCGCCGACGATGCCCTCGACATCCTGCGCCGCGCGCAACCCGGGCGGCAGGAACGGATCGAGCTGCTGCTGGCGCGCGGCTACCCGGCCTACACGACGTCGCCGGGCTGGCTCGGCTACTCGGACGAGAAACTCACCCGGCTGGCGCGGGTAGCCGTCGCCGAGGGCTTCACGCAGATCAAACTGAAGGTCGGGGCGGCCCTGGAGGACGACGTGCGGCGAATGAAGACCGCCCGGGCCGCGGTCGGTGATGACGTCCGCATCGCCGTCGACGCCAATCAGCGCTGGGACGTGCAACCGGCCATCGACTGGATGCGGCAGCTGGCCTCGTACCACCCGTACTGGATCGAGGAACCGACCTCACCCGATGACATCATGGGGCACGCCGCCATCCGCCGTGCCGTACAGCCGATCAAGGTTGCCACCGGCGAGCACGTCGCCAACCGGGTGGTGTTCAAGCAGTTGCTGCAGACCCACGCGGTGGACATAGTCCAGATCGACGCGGCGCGGGTCGGCGGCATCAACGAGAACATCGCGATCCTGCTGCTCGCCGCGAAGTTCGGGGTGCCGGTCTGCCCGCACGCGGGCGGTGTCGGCCTGTGCGAGATGGTCCAGCACCTCGCGATGTTCGACTACGTCGCCGTCTCCGCCACGCTCCAGGACCGCGTCATCGAGTACGTCGACCACCTCCACGAACACTTCGTTGATCCGGTACGCATCCGCGACGGCCGGTACGCCGCACCCACCCTCCCCGGGCTGAGCGCACAGATGCGTCCGGCCTCCCTCGCCGAGTACGCCTATCCCGATGGACCGGCCTGGGCCGCACGGGGCTGATATCGTGGCTGGTCCGCGCGGTGCGGGCGGGCCGGAGGGGGTGCGTCATGTCGTTGACCGACCGGGCCATCGCCCGCATCCGGGAGCTCATCCAGTCCGGTGACCTGGCTCCCGGCTCCAAACTTCCGCCCGAGCAGCAGTTGGCCACCCAGCTCGGCCTGTCCCGCAACCTCATGCGCGAGGCCGTCAAGGTCCTCGTGGTGGCACGCGTCCTCGAGATCCGCCGCGGCGACGGCACCTACGTCACCAGCCTCCAGCCCGACCTGCTGCTCGGCGGCCTCACCGGCGCGGTCGAGCTGTTACAGGGTGACACCGGGGCGCTGTTCGACCTGATGGAGGTGCGGCGCCTGTTCGAGCCGGTGGCGGCGGCGCTGGCCGCCACTCGGATCGCCGAGTCCGGCCTGGCCGACGTCAAACGGCATCTCGACGCGATGACCGAGGCCCGCGACGACGTCGAGTTGCTCAACCAGCACGACGCCGCGTTCCACCGTGCCGTCATCGCGGCCACCGGCAACGACACCCTGGTCACTCTGCTGGACGGGATCTCCGGCCGGACCCTGCGCGCCCGCATCTGGCGCGGGCTCATCGACACCGACGCCGCCGGGCGCACCCTCGCCGAGCACGAGGCGATCTACCAGGCACTGGTCGCCCGCGACGGCCCGCTCGCCCAGGCGGCGGCACTTCTGCACGTCAGCAACACCGAGGGCTGGCTACGGGCACACCTGGGAGCCAACGGATCCGCGTCACCCGCCGACCCGCTCGGGCCTCGCGCGGAGGGCTGAGAGCGCTACCGTGGGCTAAGGGTTGTCTCCCGGTCAGCCATCCGTCAGCACGGCGGCGGATCGCCGGCCACGGCGTACAAGGCGTTCTCGTACGCGCCCCCGAAGTCGATCCTGGTGATCTTCCGTAGTCGCCACTTCGTGGGTCGAGGATCCCAGGTCGCCTGCGGGCTTACCTCCCGGATTCCGATGGCGCGCTTGCGAATGCCGACGAGACGGCCGATGAAACACGCATCCGGGGTGGACCTCTCCAGGTGCAGGGTAATCAACGAGAAGTGCTCGGCCACCGACGCGACGAGCTTTCGAATCTCAGTCAGATCCACGTTTGGTGGCGCGGTGGGTGGCCAGGTGCCTTGTAGGGCAAGCGCCTTGCCGACGAAGCCGCCCGTCGGACGCGACTTGACGGCAACGACGTCGGCGGACCGCAGCGCCGCGAAGCCGTTGAGCCGGATCCCGTCGTCCACGACGGCCATCAACAGCCACGAGTCAGCGAGCATCACGACATACCCATCGAGCGTGTCCGCCCGAGCGATCCCGCGCCGCAGTCGTACCAGCCGGCGCTCGCGCAGGGCCCGATCGAGCCGAAAATCCACCAGTGCTCTTGCCCGTACCTTCGATCTGCCCATCGTTCCATCGTTACTGACGCGACATCACGACGCTGACAATTTCCCGGCGAAGGAACGATCATGGGCCACTGACCTGCGCTTACGCCCGCGCTGAGCTCACCGGCGAGGCCGGCCCACGGGGCGGGGGACGGGCCAGTTCGCGATCATGACGGTGTCTGATCAGCAGCCTGTGTCGAGTCGAGTGCCGCGTCGACGCCGGCGGTCAGCTCGGCCGAGGTGAACGGCTTGGGCACCACTTGATCACCGTCGCGCAGGACCTCGGCCGCGGCGGCAGCGGGTAGCGAACCGGACGCGAGTACCACGGGAATGTCGGCGGTGTCGGGATCGTCGTGCAGCGCCTTTGTCGCTTCGAGCCCGGTCATGACCGGCATCTCGTTGTCGGTGACCACGGCATCGGGGTGGTGAGCGCAAGCCTCCTCGACCAGGGCCGCGCCGTCGTCATGCGTCGAGACATCGTGACCCGCCCTCGCGAGCACTCGTTTCACGAGTTCTTGAATCTCGACGTCGTCGTCAGCCGCTGCGATCTTGGCCATGGCCAGCCTCCGCATATCTTTCATTTCGACGATAACGGATATAATGTGCTATGGCAATAATTGTCGTTAGTCTGGCGACATGCCGGCTGAGCATCAGTGCGAGTCAGCGGACTGGGGCGACCGCGACGGAGCCGCCGGAACCCGTTCTCGTCTTGCGCGCTGGTAGGCATCCGCGCTCTGCGTTCCCGCGTAGCCCGCGAGCACGATCACGTGGAAGACGTACAGCCACAGGGCGACCGCCACCACGGCGCCGATGCCGGTGAACCCGCCGAACGGTACGCCGAGGTCCAGCGGCAGCGCGCAGAACAGGACGAAACCGTGCAGGAATCCGGAGAGGTTCGCCGCGGTGAACGAGCCCACCAGCACGGTCGGGAGCCACCGCGGCCGATCGGGCCCGATGCCGCGGTATACCCAGATCACCACGGGAGTCAGCACGAGCCAGGCGGCGAGGAAGGACAACGTCACCCCGGCTACGGCATACCAGCCACCGCGCGACCACAGCCCGCTCGTCACCGGTAGGGCCAGCAACATGGCCAGCAGCAGGGCCGGGGTCGCGGCCAGCAGCGGCAGCCAGAGCAGGCGGCCGCGCCAGCCGACCAGCGGCTCGCCGGGTTTCCGCAGCGAGACGAACGCGCGGCGCAGGCCCTCGCCGTAGAGCGTGGCGGGCAGCAGACTGGCCAAGGCCAGCATCGGGGTCAGATGAAGGCCCGCGTCAACCAGCGCGGAGAGCGCCCGCGGCGCCCCGATCTCGTCGGGCAGCGCCGCGACCGTGTGCCCGATGAGCCGCCGAACCCGGTCGGCACCCACCGCGAGACCGGTCAGCCAGATCGCGAGCAACGCGACCGGCACGACCGCGATGCCGCCGTAGAAAGTCACGGCGGCGGCGTGCAAGGCCAGGTCCCGGCCGTGAAGCGGTCCGGCCACGAACCGGCGTAGGGCCGTCGCCCGGTAGCGCATGCGTTCCCTCTACCCAGCCGTCACCATGCCATGCCGGGAGGGCCGGGGACGCCCCGACCACGACTTCCTGCACCGCGGCGCCGGTTGCGAGTGATCAAGGCGTTTGAGCAGCGGCCCGGAGCGTGGTGGCCGGCTGTCGGTGGCTTGCCGGGGATTGCGGCGCCCTGGATCGGGTATCGCGATGGTGTTGGCTGGCGATGAAGTGGAGGCCGTGATGGCGTTCGACGACAAGGTTGACAACAAGGCCGAGGAAGTGGGCGGCAAGGTCAAGGAGGGCGTCGGCAAGGCCACCGACGACGAGCGGCTGGAGGCTGAGGGCAAAGCCGATCAGAGCAGCTCGAAGCTCAAGCAGGCCGGGGAGAACGTCAAGGACGCGTTCAAGTCCTGACCGTCGGGTTCGGCTCGCTGTTGCAAGGGCGAGTGAACGCTTGCTTCGCGCAAAGCGATGCGGATGAGCATGGGAAGGGCTGAGACGACGATGTGGTCTCAGCCCTTCTGATGCGGGACGAAGTTGTCGGCCCGTCCAGGACGGCGAGCGGTGACCTGTCTATCTCGCTGGAGGAAATCATGTCGACCGACGCCATTGTCATCCTCAAGGACGATCACAAGAAGATCAAGAAACTGTTTCGTGAGTTCCAGAGCGCCGGTGAGAACGCCCAGGCGGCGAAGGGACGGGTGGTCAAGGAGATCATCGAGGAATTGACGGTGCACACGTACCTGGAGAACGAGGTCATGTATCCCGAGGTCCGGCGACTGCTGCCCGATCTCGAGGACGATGTGCTGGAGTCGTACGAAGAGCACCACGTCGCCGACGTCCTGTGCGCGGAGCTGGCCGCGATGGACGCGGGGGACGAGCGGTTCGACGCCAAGACGACCGTGCTCATCGAGAACGTCTCGCACCACATCGAGGAGGAGGAGCAGGACTGGTTTCCCCGGGTGCGCGACGGTCTGGGCCGCAAGCAGCTACAGGAGCTCGGCGGGCGGATGCAGCAGATGCGGGAGAAGGCGCCGCGCAGCCCGTCGCAACCGTCGGCGCTGAAAAAGGCCGTCGACGCGGTCATCGCCTAGCAGTCTGGGCGGCCGCGGAGCCGGAACGACGACCACGGCGTCGTGAGCGCGTGCCGCAGCAGCGCCCGGTAGACCCGTACCGAATCGGTGATGCCGGAGAAGTTCGACGCGGCGTTGCCGTCCAGGTAGCGGGTCGGGATCTCCACCTGGTCGATGCGCAGCCCGGTACGGGCGGCCTCGAGCAGCACGTTCATCTCGTAGTCGAAGTGCGCGCCCGGCACGGCGCCGAGCCGGCCGAGCAGCGGGCCGGGAAACACCCGCAGGCCGGTCTGGGTGTCGGCGACCCGGCGACCGGTGACGGCCCGGAACAGCACGCGGGTGACGGTGTTGCCCACGCGGCTGCGTAACGGCATCCGGTCAACGCGGCGCACGCCGAGCACCATCTGCCCGGGTGCGCCGCGGGTGACCACCCGGCGGATGTCCTCGGCCCGGTGCTGGCCGTCCGCGTCCGCGCAGACGACGGCGCGGCCGGGATAGGCCGACGCGGCATGACGCAGCCCGGTCTTGAGGGCGCTGCCCTTGCCCAGATTGCGGCGGTGGTGCAGCACCGTGCATCCGGCGGCGCGGACTCGCGCCAGGTGCGCGGCGGCTTCCGCGCCGCCGCCGTCGTCCACGACCACGATCCCGGCCCAGCCGTCGCTCAGCAGGTCGCCGACCAGGGCGGGCAGTTGCGGTCCCGGCCGGTACACCGGAAGCAGGACGACCGTCTCGGACAGGGCGTTGCGCACGTCACTCCTCGGTGGAATCGTCGGCGCTGCGGCGGGTGATCCGCCGGGCCAGCCGCAGCGCGGTGATCACGCGGCGTTCTCGGCGCAGCAGCACCTCGCCGCGGCGCGTACCGAGACAGCCCAGCCGGGCGGCCAGCAGCGCGATCCGGTCGTCGTGCCGCTCGCCTCCGTGTGCCGGCACATCGAGCAGCGCCGGTCCGCGCAGACCCAGGATCCGGCCGGCCAGCAGCCGTACCCGCGGCGCGTGCCACGGGTGGGTGACCAGGCCGAGCGGGTGCCGGGCGTCGAACCGGTAGCCGTCGAGCAGTCCGTCGCGCACCGTGTTCAGCAGGTTCTCCAAGGTGCTGCGCGAGCGGTTCTCCACTCGCAACTGTGCGTGGTGGTGCAGCCCGGCCCGGTACGCGAGGCCCAGCATCAGGTCACCCTCGTAGGCGCCGGCGGGCGGCGCCGCCACCCCGGTACTGGCCTCGGGCCAGCCGCCGGTGAACACGATCCGCGGCGCGGCGGCGGCCGCGTACGCCGCGGTGTGCGCCCGGACGTAGCCGATCGCGGCCGTTACCCGCGCGGTGCCCGCCTCGGTAAGGACAATTCCGTCCGGTGTGGCGACGACCCCGCGGCCGAAGACCAGTAGCACGGTGGCCGTCGCCTCGTCCTGGCCGCCGCTACTCGTCATGCGCAACCGGCGGTCCCGGTCCCGGCCGAACCGTGGACCGGGGGTCCGGTCCGGTCCCGGCCGAACCGTGGACCGGGCCGGGACCGCCGTCCTGAGTCGAACACCGCGGCGGGTTCAGCGGCGCAGGAACGCCGGCAGCCGGCGACCGCGGGCCGACCGCGCCTTCGCCGCCCGGCGGCCGAGGACCAGTCCCGTCACGGCGGCGGCCAGAGCCAGCGCGCCGGCCGCCACGGGCACGGGCCGGTTGCGCACGGCCCGCCCCACCCGCGGCGCCTGTGCCCGGACGCTCGCGACGCCCGACGCGGTCCGGCTGCGCACGCTGGACAGGGCGCCGCGCACCCGGGTCTGCGGGTCCACCTTGCCGGTGAGCGCCGTGACCGTGTCGCCGAGGTCGGCGCGGGACTGCTCGATGTCCGCCCGGATGTGTTCGGGGGCACCTGGAGTTGTGTAGTTGGTCGTCATGGTGGATCTCCTCGCCGTCGAGCCGGTCGGGCAATGCGGGCGTACTTGCCCGGATGACGCACGGAGCTAACGTGACTTCGGCGTTCATTCACTCGGGCGTGGCGGCATCGGCGGCCCCCGCCAAGGCTCGGGCGAGAGCGAACAGGCCGGCTGGTCCTCCGTGAGCACGCCCCGGGCGACCAGGCGTTTGCGTTTCACGTCCAGGCGGCCTCGGCGACCTCCCCGACCCGGATCAGCGCCCCGGCCCGCTCACGGCGTCGTCCCGGTCGGGGTGGTCGGCGTGGTGATCGCCAGGATCAGGGCGACGAACGACCAGAGGAAACCGAGGCCGCCGAGCGCGATCGCCCAGGTCGACGCGGCCCGGCTGTCGGTACGCCGGGCCCGTACGCCGAAGTAGATCGCGGCCGGACCGGCCAGGAGACCGCTCGGTGGCACGCAGAAGGCGATGATCCCGCAGAGCACGCCGATCGGCACGCTGAGGCGGTCCATGTTGGACCGTTTGCGGGCCACCTCGGCCTCCTCGGCCGCGATCCGGGCGCGCTCGGCCTGGGCCATCTGGTCGCTGGTCTGCAGCGCCGCGATCGGCGCGGTCAACATCAGGACCGCGTGCTGGGCCGCCTCGTACTCGGGTCCGGTCCGCTCGGTGGTCAGCCCCACGAACCACGGCTGGTGGCGGGCCTGGCCGTTCTGGGCCGCGTTCCTGGCAGGCTCGGCGAACGCGCCCTGCTGCCCCTCGTAGGAGGCGACGAGCAGCTGCAGCCGCATCGACTGCAAGTCGCTCGGCGACGGGTTGACGCCGACCTGGCGGATCTTGCGGTCCGCGGCCTCGACCGAGCTGTGCCACCGGTAGTCGACCATCGCGTACCCGACGCAGCCCGGCGCGTCGTCGCAGACGGTGAGGATGCCGTCCTCGTAGAGCTGGTCGATCAGCCGGCGCGCGCCCGTGTCGTTGTCGGTGGCCCGCCGGATCACCCCGCGCAGGTGCTCGTCGTCCAGCCGTTGGCCGTTGAACTCGGGCACCGCGTCCGGGTCCAGGGCCTTGATCACCTGCATCAGGCCGCGCTCGGGCCGTTCATCGACACCGTTGTCGAGGGCCTGGACCGCGGTCGTACGCCCGTGCGCGATCATCCATTCCTTGAGCGCGAGGTACTGCGGGGCCTTGAGCTGCCGCCCGGCCAGCAGCCGGCGGCCCTCGCCCCAGTTCGTGCGCAGCGCGGCCGCCAGGCGGACCGGGTCGTTGTAGCCGACCCCGGCGAAGACGTACGTCGCCTGGCTGGTGGTGTTTGGGCTGCCGGTGGCCGGTCCGGCGGGGGCGGGTTCCGGGTCGGCGACCGGGGGCCGGCGGCCGTTGCGCCACATCGCGATCTGCTGCGGCCCCCAGCGCTTCTCGGGCGCTCGGGTCAGCAGGCCGCGCAGCAGCAGCCGCCAGTGGTCGTCGGCGACCTCGGAGACGTCGATGTCCCGGCTGATCAGGAACGCGGTGATCATCCGGTCGTCCTGCCAGCTGCCGTCCGGCCGCTGGAACGGGTTCAGTCCGGTGAGCAGCTCCAGCAGGATGATCCCCAGCGACCACCAGTCGACCGAGCGGGACGCCTGCCCGCTGATCGCCTCGGGCGGGGCGTAGGCCGAGGTCCGCGAGGTGGTGCCCATCTGGTGGGTGGCGGCGATGAACTTGGTCAGCCCGAAGTCGGCCAGCACCAGATCGAGCGGTTGCAGCGAGCGGACCAGGATGTTGCCGGGCTTGATGTCGCGGTGCACCATGCCGAGCGAATTCGCGTACGTGACGGCGTTCGCGAGCTGATCGAAGACGTCCCGGACCCGGACCGCGGGCCACGGCGCCGGGGACCGGCGGATCATGTCCTCCAGCGAGCCCTCGCGGGCGTACTCGAGGATCTCCCACACGTAGCCGTCGCCGCGGCCGTACTCGATCAGGCCGATCAGGTGCCGGGGGTCGGCGGTCCGCAGGCGCGACAACTTGTCCTCGTCGAGCGGCAGGTCCTGGCGGCGGTAGAGGCGCACGACGCACTGCCCGCGGCCGGCCCGGTCGTTGACCAGCAGCAGGTCGGCCTCGCCGCCGGAGCCGAGCTCCCGGTCTATGGAGAATCGGGCGGCCAGGGTCGGCGGCAGGTTGACCCGGACAAATCGGTCACCGCCGCCGCTTAGGGAGCCGCCGCCGCTTAGGGAGCCGTCGCGGGGTGGGGAGCCGTCGCGGGTGGTGCCAGGAGCCGCGTCGCGGGTGGTCCCCGGAGCGGCGTCACGGGTCGTGCCGGGCGCCGCGTCACGGGTCGTGCCGGGCGCCGCGTCACGGGTCGTGCCGGGCGCCGCGTCGCGGGTGGTTCCGGGGCCGGCGTCGCGGATCGTGCCGGGGACCGAGGCCACCCCACGCGAGGTCGTCGGCCCCGGGTCACGGGTCGTGCCCGGGGGCGGGTACCGGTCGTCGGTCATCGTTCCTCCTCCACCGTCGCCAGCATGATCGACACGTTGTCGTGGCCTCCGGCGTCCAAGGTGGCCCGCAGCAGCTCGGCTACCGCCGCCGCCGGGTCCTCCGCACGGGCCAGCTCCTCGATGTGCTCCGGGGTCAGCTCGTCGGTGAGCCCGTCGCTGCACAGCAGGAACCGGTCGCCGGTGCGTACCTCGGCCTCCAGCACGTGCGGCTCGACACCGTCGCGGTCGGGCCGGCCGCCGAGGGTCTGGGTGACCACCGTCGCGATCGTGGCCTGGCCCGCCTCCGGGGCCGGCGAGTCGTCGATCGACAACTGCACCAGGTGGCCGTCGCGCAGCAGGAAGCACCGGCTGTCGCCGACGTTCGCGCAGATCATCCGGTCCTCGACGATGACCAGGACGACGATCGCGGACCCCATCCCGGTCCAGGCCCGGTCGTGGGCCATCTCGTCGTACACCGCGTCGTTGGCCGCCCGTACCGCCTTGACCAGGGCACCACTGTCGTGCAGCAGCGGCGCCGCGTCGGCGATCGTCGCGGCGGCCACCCGGCTGGCCCGTCCGCCCTCGGCGTGCCCGCCCAGCCCGTCGGCGACCAGGCAGGTCACCGGCCGTACGGTGTCGATCGCGAACCGGACCGGCTGGCCCTCGACCACGCCGGACTGGAACCCGGCGACCGACACGGTGTCCTCGTTGTGGTCGCGCTCGCGGCCCCGATGGGTCACCGCGACCACGTTGATACGCCTCACTCTGGGCCTCCTGTCACCGTTGCCTCCAGCCGGGCGGCGAAGCGGACCCGGTCGCCGGTCTTGAGCGGGGTGGCCCGGCCGGCGGGCAACCGTTCGTCGTTGAGGAAGGTGCCGTTCATCGAGCCGAGGTCGGTAACCGTGAGCGACGTGCCGTCGCTGCTGATCTCGGCGTGCCGGCGGGAAACGTTGCCGTAGCGGGCGGGATCGATCCGGTCGGCGATCGGCGACTGCTCCCGGCCGACCACCAGCGGCCGCCCCGGCGGCACCGGGACCGGACCCCACTCGAACCGCAGCGCGGTGCCGGCCGTCGCCCGGCCGCGCAGGCCGCAGTGCCGGCACCCGGGCTCCGGCGGGACACCAGCGTGCACGCAGTCCGGGTCGCCGCATCCGGACGGCCCGGCCGCCACGGCCGGCGTCGGCACCCCCGCCGGAGGCTCCACTTCGGCCGCCGGCTCGGTCGGGTCGGCGGCCGGCTTGGGAACCGGGGTGAGGAAGCAGGACGAGCAGTACTGCACGCCCTCCGGGATGTCGCTCTTGCACCCCGGGCACATCATCGGCTGCGCCACGACGCCTCCTCGTAGCCGAGGCCGCGCCGGGCCAGCGCGGCCTCCATCGCGGCCAGATCGCCCGGCGACGGGATGCCGATCTGGTAGACCCGGTCGCCGTCCGTGCCCAGCTGGATCCGGGTCCGCCCGGGCGGGCGGTCGATGTCGTCGTCGTACCGTTGGTGGCCGAGGGGCGTCAGCGGGATGAGCTCCTGGTTGGCCGAGCCGCGCCAACGGTTGCCGGGCGCCTGGGCAGCCACGAACGGCCCCGGGATCACCGCGTCGAGCCGGGCCAGGTGGTCACCGAACCGGGCCCGCAGCGCCGCCATGCTCCGCCCGCTGTACGCGAGCAGGTCGATCGGCCGGTCGCGGTCCGCCCGCCAGGCGTGCAGCCCGTCGAGCAGAGCCATCAGCGCCTCCGGCTGGTCGAACGGCTCGCCGCCGCTGATCGTCACCCCGTCAACGTCGCCGGGCAGCGACGCACACCAGTCGATCACCGCCGCCACCTCGACCTCGGTGGCCGGGTCGGCGTCCCAGGTGTCCCGGGACACGCAGCCCTCGCAGCCGATCCCGCAGCCCTGCACCCACAGGCCGGCCCGGCGGCCGTACCCGAGCACGACCACCGGGTAGTGCACGCGATTGATCCGGATCCTCATGCCAGGCTCACCCGGTGCATGCCGTCGGCCTCGCGGACGTCGGTGACCGTCACCGTCCGGCCGTTCAGGTCCTCGCGCCGGAACAGTTCCCGGGCGAGCGGGTTGACCAGCGCGCTCTCCAGGTGCGAGCCGATGCCGCGGCCGCCCATGGCCAGGTTGCGGGTCGCCCCGGCCAGCAGCTGCCGGCGCACGTCCTCGGTCAGCCGCAGGTCGACGCCGTGCTCGGCGCGCAGCCGCTCGTGCACGTGCGCCACCAGCACGTCGAAGATCTCGGCGGCGGTCTCGGCGTCGATGAAGTTGAACACCACGATGTTGTCGCCGAGCCGGTTGAGCAGCTCGGGCCGGTTCAGCACGGTGGTGAAATGATGCTCGACCGCCCGCCGGACCCGGACCTCCAGCTCGTCGCGGGTGAACGGCGCCTGCAGCGGGTCGGCCTCGCGCTGGATCGCGTACTCCTCGGCGGTCACCCCGAGGTTGGACGTGAACACCAGGACCGTCTCGGAGAAGTAGACCGTGGACCCGCTGGCATCGGTGAGCCGGCCGTCGTCCAGGATCTGCAGGAACTTGTCGAGGATCCGGGGGTTGGCCTTCTCCACCTCGTCGAACAGCAGGAGGCTGAACGGCCGCTGGCGTACGGCGTTGGTCAGCTCGCCGCCCGCGTCGTGGCCGACGTACCCCGGTGGCGCGCCGATCAGCCGGTCGGCCGAGTGCTCGGCCGAGAACTCACTCATGTCGAACCGGGTGTACGCCCGGGCGTCCCCGAAGATCTGCTGGGTCAGCTCCTTGGCCAGCTCGGTCTTGCCGACCCCGGTCGGGCCGGCGAAGAACAGCACGCCGCGCGGCCGGGAGACGTTGCCGCCGGCCTGCGCCCCGGAAAGCCCTAGGACCGCCCGGACCAGGATGTCGACCGAACGCTGCACCGCCTCCCGCTGGCCCTTGACCCGAGACGCGATGTTCTCGGCCGCGTGCTGCATCCGCCCTCGCAGGTGCGAGGCTCGCCACGGGTTGTCGTGGACGCCGACCCGGTAGCACCGGACGGCCTCGTCGATCTCGCCGATCGGGGTGCGCATCCGGGCTGCCAGCCGGGCGATCGCCATCATGCTGCGCAACGTCATGCCTTGGGTCTGCTCGGCCAGCCGCCGTTCCAGTTCGTGCCGGTCGTCCTCGCCGGCCTCGCGGTAGCCGGTCAGCGCGTTGGCGAGCCACCGGGCGGCGGTCTCCCGCACGCCGAACTCCGGCAGCGGCACCGCGATCTTGCGGACGTCGTCGTTGCCGGCGGTCAGCCAGACCGGCAGGTCCCGTTCGTTGTTGACCGCCCACACGATCGGGTTGTAGAGCGGCCGCGAGTCGGTCGGCACCGGCTTCGGGTACGCCACCCGCGAGAGCCGGTCGCTGCGGGCGAAGAACGCGTGCTCGGCCGGGTCGAGGCGGCCGGGGTCGAGGATCAGCCGGGACGCGAACTCGATCAGCACCGCGCTGCGTTGCCCGTCGGCGGTCGCCACTCGTTCGATCACGTCGCACAGCGCGCCGAGCGGGCCCTCCTTGTCCTTCCAGGGGCCCCACGGCGGCCGGTTGTCGCGCTGCACCACCTCGGCCGCCGCCTTGGCGGTGACCGGGTCGGCCGGCAGCACCCCGAGCCCGGCCACCGGGTCGGCCACCACCAGATGCTGGTAGCCCTCCTCGGCCAGCACCCGGTGCAGCCCGGTCTGCAGGTCGCAGGGTTCCCAGCCGTGCGGGGCGGGCAGCAGGAAGACGTCCCGGACGTTGCCGTACAGGACGATCTGCGAGTTGATCGACAGCGCGGTGCGTACCTCGCGCAGCCAGGCCGGGTATCCGTCGCTCATCGCGGCAGCTCCCGTTCCCGGCGCTGGAGGTCGGATCGCCGGCGGTCGTCGCGGCGACGGCGTTCGAACGGGAATCGGGCCGGGTCGACGGGTTGCACCTGGGCTTCGCCCTCCTCGCTGCGATGGGTGGTGGTGACCCGTACGCCGTGCGCGGCCAGCGCCGGCACGAGCCGGTCGACGGCCGAGCACCACTGCTGCTCGACCTCGGCCACGTCGCTGTCGTGCGCGTCGGCCGGGGCGACCATGTTGAAGTAGTAGGCGTTCTCCGGGCCGGGCCGGCTGCGGACCCGGACCGCCAGGTCGTCCCAGCCGTCGCGGTGCAGGTGGGCGAGGCCGTCGCGGCCCAGCGCGACGTCGAAGCCCTCCTCGACCGCGCAGCCGACCTCTTCCAGCGCGTCGCGCAGCGCCTGCCGCGTGTAGTCGCGGACCATCGGGGCCAGGGTCGCCGTGATCGCGGCCTCGACCGCCTGGGCCAAGCCGTCGAGGTCGGGGTCCGGGTCGGCCGCGGCGGCCAGGATCATCGCCTGGGCCTCCTCGACCGCCGGCCCGGTGAACCCGGCCAACCGGCCGGCCAGCTCGGTCAGGGCGGTCCGGCGGCGGCGTACGTCCTGGTTGGCCTGGTCGACCGAGTACCGCAGGTCGTCGAGCAGCCGCAACTGGTTGGTCTCGGTGCGGGCCTTGAGCGCGTCGGCGGCCCGTCGCTGCAGGGTGGCGGCCAGCTCGGGGGGCACCCCACCGTCCATCCGGGACAGCACCCGCTCGAGGGACTCGGCGACCTGGCGGCTGGGGGCCGGCGTTGCGGCCTGCTGCGGGCGGCCGGGGGTCGGGGTCGGCTTCGGCAGCCGGTCGAGCACGGCGGCCACGTCGGCCATGATCCGGCCGGCACGGGCCGCGGCCAGCTCCCGCCGGAACCGGGCGTCGGCGGCGGCCAGGATCTCGCTGACCTGCCCGGCCCACGCCTCGGCCCGGTCGAGGTGGGCGCCGACCGACGGCGCCTCGCCGAGCACCGGCGCGGCCGTGATCCGGTCGCCGAACTCGGCCCGCCCGCGTTCGATCTGGTCCTGCAGGATGCTGTACTCGCCGACCGCGCGGGCCAGCCGGTCGGCCGCCGCCCAGCCGCGGGACTGCCGCTCGGCCAGCCGGTCGCCGGCGGCGCCGGCCAGGGCACCGACGCCGCGGGCGAGGAGGAACCCGGCTCCGACGGTGAGGCCGACGGCGGCGACCGCCGGCAGCGCGAACACCACGCCGACTTCTGCACTCACAGGCCTTCTCGCTCCCTGCTGTTCGGGCGGGACGATGGGTTCTGACGGACAGGCCCGGCCATTTCGGTGATCAGCTCGATCGGCTGCCGCGTCCGGTGTTGCAGCGTCACGTCCGCGCCCATGGCGGCCTCCCCGTTTTCCGTCCCTCGTCTTCTGGCGGACCGGAACCTGGCGGACCTGAACCTGACGGGCCGGAACCTGACGGGCCGGAACCTGTCCGTCAGGCAGGTGCGTGGGATGGAGGACCGCTTGAACGATCAGGACGAGACAGCAGCGCGGTGCGCGGCCATCGTCGCCGCGGTGGCCGGCCACGGCGACCTCGACAACGCGGCGACCGGCTTCGGCCGCCTCCCGGACGACCTGCCGGGGCGTTCGCGGCTCGCGGCCGCTCTGGTCGAGGCGACATTCTGAACCGGACGGACGCCCGGCCCGGCCCTCACCCGAGCCCTGCCCGGCCTGATGGCGGCGGCCGAGGCCGACTCGCCGGGCACCCCTTCGTGGCGCGACACCCGGGCCCTGGCCGAGGTCTACCTGCTGGTGCAGCAGGCGGCCGAAAGCCGGGCGTTCGACTACACGGCCGCCCTGGCCCGGCTCGACGAGCTGGCCGCCGAGCACGCCGGCCACCCGGGCGTCACCACGATGATCAACTCGGGCCGGATGGCGTTGCGGTTCGGCCGTTCCGCGCTGACCGGCGACTCCGGCGCGATGTCCCGGATGCCCGGCGAGCTCGCCGACTTCATGAGCGAACTGCCGCCGCAGGCCGCCGGGCGGCCGGAGGGCGAACTGCTCACCCGGATCACCGGGCTGCTGGCTGCGCAGCACACCGACGCCGACCTGACCGGCAGCTTCCAAGAGCTGGCGGACCTGGTCGGGGAGTTCCCGGAGGACCACCCGGTCCGGGCGGCGTTCGCTGACGCCTCGGCCGACATCGCCGGGTTCGCCGCTCTGACCGGCGACGGCGGGCGGCCCGGCGACGAGCATCTGGACACGTTCGTCCGGCACGCCGCCCGGCCCGATCTCAGCCCGGCCGACCGGGCCCAGGCCCACGTCCAGGCCGGTATGGCGGCTCTGTGGGCGGGCCGGGAGACCGATCCTGGGCGCATCGCCCTCGGCATCGACCAGCTGCGGGCCGCGGTCGAGGCGGCCACCCCCGCCGACCCGGCCCGGCCGCTGTACCTGAGCACCCTGGCCACCGGCCTGCTGCGCCGGCACGAGCTGACCGGCCGGGTGGCCGACCTGACCGAGGCGGCCGGCCTGCTCGGCGAGGCCCGGACGCTGGCCGGCGGGCCCGACCACGCGCTGTGGCAGAAGATCAACGAGGTGCTCGCGCAGGTACGCCGCCTGCTCGGCGAACGGCCCGACTTCCACCGGGAGGCCGTTGAGGGGCTGCGCGGCACCGTCTGGCAGGCGCTGATCCAGCCCGATCTCACGTCAACCACCGCCGCCGTACGCGACGCCGCCGCCGAGGCGGTCGACGTGGCCCGTCAGTGCCTGATCGCCGGGGACCCGGCCGCGGCCATCACCGCGCTCGACGCCGGCCGCGGCCTGGCCCTGTTCGCCGCCACGCTCACCGCCGATACCGGGCCGCTGGCCCACCGGCTGGCCGAGGCGGGCGAGCCGGAACTGGCCGAACGCTGGCGCAACGCACCGGCCGACCTCCCGGCCGACCTGCGCCGGGAGGTGATGACCGCGCTGGCCCGGCACGACTCCGCCGTCGAGCTGCTCGACCCGCCCGGGTACGCCCAGATCCAGCGGGCGCTCACCGACCTCGACGCCGACGCGCTGGTCTACCTGATGCCGGGGCAGGGGCCCCAGCCCGGCTACGCCGTCATCGCGCCCGCCGCCGGACCGCCCAGCTACCTGGCGCTGACCTCGCTGAACCCGTCGTCGGTGCCCGAGTTCGACAACTACCTGTCGGCGCTGGCCCGCCGCGACTTCGACGCCGCCGACCGCGACTTCGACGCCGCCGACCGCGACTTCGACGCCGCCGACCGCGACCTCGGCGCCGTCGATGCCGAGCCGGCCGGGGATCTCGCGGCGCGGTTGGACGAGATCGGGCGCTGGGCCTGGGACGCCGCCATGCGCCAGCTCGTCGAGGTGTACCTCCCGCGCCTACCGTCCCACCCCGATCGGCCGCCCCGGATCGAACTGGTCCCGATGGGCGAGCTGGCCCGCGTCCCGTGGCAGGCCGCACGCCGCCCGGACGGGAAGTATGCCCTCGAACTGATCGCGCTGTCCCAGGTGGCGTCGGCCCGGATGCTGGTCCGCTCGGCCACCGAGCCCACCGTCGCGCTCACCCCGACCGGGCTGGTCGTCGGTGACCCGGACACCAGGATCGCCGGTTCTCTGCCGGCCGCGCGCCTGGAGGCGTACGCGATCCGGCAGAGCTTCTACCCCGGCGCCCGCTACCTCGGCCGGCGGCCCGACGATTCGGCGAGCCGTTCCGGGGCGGGTGCCGCCGACGAGGTACGGGCGTGGCTGACCAGCCCCGATCCGGCGGCCGGTTCGGTGCTGCACCTGGCCTGCCATGGGTTCGTCGAGACCGGCGGCGCCCGCGCCACGGCGTACCTGCTGCTGGCCGGCGGCGACCGGCTGACCGCCGAGGAGCTGGTCACCCTGCTCGCCGACGTGCCGGACCGGGCACTCGCGCTCGTCGTGCTGGCCGCCTGCCGGACCGGGCTGTCGCTCAACGGGTACGACGAGGCGTACAGCCTCGGCACCGCGTTCCTGGCCGGGGGTGTCCGCGCGGTCCTGTCCAGCCAGTGGAGCGTTCCGGACGACGAGACCTCGGCTCTGATGTTCATGGTCCACCGGGGCTTGCGGGTTCACGGCCGGCCGGCCTGGGCGGCCCTGCGCGACGCCCAGCTGTGGATGCTCGACCCGGGCCGGCAGGTCCCCGGCGACATGCCCGAGCCCCTGCGCGACCGGATTGCCCACTCGGACCTGCGCGCGGTGGTCGCGTGGGCCGCTTTCCTGCACTGGGGACAGTGACCGTGGCTGGGGGAGATGACGCGATGGCGGACGACGAGGACCTGCGGGAGATGCTCGAACGGGGCGCCATGCTGGCCGACCGGTTTCTGAGGGCGGGGCCCGGGTCGGCGGGCGCCCGGCCGTACCTGGACGAGGCGATCACCGTGCTGGACCGGGCGTACGCCCGCCTCGAACCGGGCGGCGCCCTGCGCGGTCAGGTCGCCGCCCAGCTCGGCTGGTTCCATGGCATCCGGCATCTGGCGCACGGTGGGTCCGCGCACGACCGTACGGCCGGGATGCACATGCTCGACGAGTCCCTCCGGTTCGCGAACCTGCCGCAGATCCAGCAGGCCGGGAACCGGATCATGCTGGGCCAGCTGCTGCTGGCCGGCGTCTGTACGCCGGAAGCCATGACGCGCGCCGTGACCGGTGGGGGAGCGGACGGGCCGGCGGAGGCCGACCGGGCCATATCGCTGTTCCGCGAGGTCGTCGACGGGCCGCCGGTCAGCGCCGAGATCACCGATGCGGCCGGGAAGCTGCTCACCATCGCCGAGGCGCTGCGAGGGATGTTGGGCGGCTTGGGCGGCATGGACCTGGGCAAGATGGGGGCAGCGCTGGCGCTCATGCAGAACCTTCAGCAAGGCGGGATGCCGGCGCCGGTCTTCTCCGCGCCGCCCAGCTTTCCTGCGCCCGCCTTCACCTCGGCGGCTTTCGCTGATCGCGATACACCGGGCATTCCGCACGAGCAGAGCCCGATAGCCGTCGTCGACGGGCCGATGCCGCAGACGCCGGCGCCGGCCCGGTCGAGGCCCCGCCCCTGGCCGGCACCGTCGGCCGGCGAGCTGCGCGACCTCGGGGCCGAAACGGTTGACGAGCGGGTGGCGGTGGCCGCCGCCGTCGTCGAGGCGGACGGCGCGCTCCCGTCCGACCGGCTGGTGCTGGCCGTCGCCCTGGCCGACCGGCACGACGCCGACGGCGGCAGCGGCTGGGGAGACGGCCGCGACGACCTTCGCGCCGCCGCCGAGAATCTCAACCGGGCGGCCCCGGCACTGCCCGCCGACGACGTCCCGGCCGCCGTACGCCTGGCCGAACGCATCGAGGCCGACCTGCCCGGAGCGACCCGGCTCGGCGACGGGTTCGCCGACGTGACCGCGGCCCTGCGCGACGCCGGGATCGACGCCGCGGTGTACCCCGGAGGGGTCGAACTGGACGCGACCAGCGGGCAACTGCGTCGGATCCCCGACGGCACGCGGCGAACGGGCCGGGTGGTCGCCATCGGCGGACCGGCCGAGGCCGCCGACTCCTTCGTGCGCACGGCGGCCGACCTGGTCGCCCTCATCCGCCGCGGACGCCGCCCGGTCACCGTGGCCCCGGTGTTCGTCGCCAACCCGCGGCACGACCGGGACCGGGCCACGATGGACGCCCTGCGCCTGCGGCGGACCTTCTACCCTCGGTCGATCGGCCTCGGGCACACCGTCGAGGACGTGACCGGCCCCGGAACCCCGGAGGATGTCCGCGCCCACCTCAACGCGTCGCTACTGCACCTGGGCTGCGGGATGACCTCGGCCGGCGCCCTCGAACTGGCCGGTCCGGCCGAACTGTCCGCCGCCGACATCGCCGCCGGACCCCGTACGCCCGGCGGGGTCGCGGTCCTCCCACCGTCCGCGGAGGGCGCGGCGGCTCTGGCCGACGCGCTGATGACCCGCGGCTACACGGCCGTGATCGGGTTCGCGGCGCCGGTCCCGGACGAGGTCGGTTCGATCGTCCATTGGCTGCTGCACGCGGCGATGGCGGACGACTCCCTCGACCCGGCCGCCGCGGTCGCGCGGGTGCGGTCGTGGCTGCGCGACCCGGACCGCGACCCGTTCGACCTGCCGCCCGCCGATCTGAAACTGGTCGACCCCGTCCACGCCGAGGCCCTGTTCTGCCAGGGCTACTGACCGCAGAGGCTCCCCAGTCCCAGCTCGCGCTACCGGGCCTCGGCCACCTCTCGTGGGCCAGGTATGCCTGCCCTGGCGACCGCCGCATCGTGGTATGTGTTGATGCAGCAGACCCGAGCGATGAGCGGTGAGCGGGATGGACGTTTCGGTCATCCAGCGTGGCGGCGCCGAACATTACGACGTCGAGAAGCTGCCACTGCTGCTCAAACGCGACGACGCCATCGTCTGGGTCGACATCCCGGGGTGCGATCTGGCGGCCGCCGAGGTGCTGTCGGAGGTCTTCGGGTTCCACTCGATCGCCATCCGCGACTGCGTGGAGCGCAACCACGTCTCAAAGTTCCACGTCTACGCCGACTATGTGTTCGCCGTTTTGCACGCGCCCGAGGTCGGGCGGCGGGGTCATGTGCACTACGTGGAGCTGGACCAGTTCGTCGGGCACAATTACCTGGTCACCGTGCATGGCCCGCTCAACCCGGCGGTGAACCCTGAGGTGGCCCTGCTTGACACCGAGGCGGTGCGCCACCGCATCGAGCGCGGTGTGCTGACCCCGGGCTCGCCGTTCGAGCTGTCCCACGCGATCGTCATGGCGATGACCCGCCGGGAGATCGACCTTATCGCGCGGTTGGCCAAGGAATCCGGCCGGCTCGAGCAGCGCGTCATGCTCGGAGAGGAGCGCGACGATCCGGAGGCTTTCCTGGAAGAACTGTTCCAGATCTGGTACGAGTTGCTGGCCGTCCGCACGATGGCCGTGCACAGCGGTGCCACGTACACCCGGATGACGAAGCAGGCCCGGGACCTTCCGGAGATCGCCCCGCCGCTGTTGTCCGACATCGCCGACCAGTTCGACCTGGTCAAAAGCATGGCCGATGGGCAGCGCGAGTTCCTGCATGGCGTGATCGAGTTCTACCAGACCCGTAGCTCGACGCAGACCACGGTCGCGGCGGAGAAGGTGGCGACGATCGGCGTGCAGCAGAACGACGACATGCGCCGGATCACCGCCTGGGTCGCCATCGTCGCCGTGCCGACCGCGGTGACCGGATTCTTCGGCCAGAACGTGCCGTACCCCGGCTTCGGGACTGAGGCCGGAGTGATCGTGTCGGTCTCGCTCATGCTGGTCATGGCTCTGGCGCTATACCTCATCTTCCGCCACAAGAGATGGCTGTGACCGTGACACTGCCCTGCTACGTTGCGTGGCGATGAGTCGGCGACGATACGTGGCCAGGGGCGTTCCCGGTGGCTACCGGATCTGGGACAACAAGGCGCGCACAACGCCTCGACCGGCCGCGGGATGCTCACGCCGCATGATCAGATCATGCGGACCACCGCAGCACCAGGCTCACCAGCAGCCCCGCGCGGTGATCAGGCCTGGCCGATCACCACGTCGTCGAACCAGACGGTGCCGGTGTTGGCGCCGGACTTCAGGTGGATCTGCATGCTGGCCGTGCCGGCCGGGGCGACGCTGTCGACGGTGAGCTTGGTCCAGTCGGTGGTGCCGGTCGGGAGCGCCGTCGAGTCGGCGCCGCCGAGCCACCTGTCGTTGATGTCGAACCAGCTGATCGCGATCTGCGTGGTGCCGGTGGTGGCGTTGCCCTTGGCCCACACCTCGCCGTGCCACTTCTGGCCGGGCTGGACGGGCTGGATCGGGGCGACCCGGTAGGACGGGGTGTCGGCCGAGGTCTTGCCGGTGTTGGAGAGGCTGACCGACCACGTGCCGGTGTGCGCCGCCGTCGTGGTCTTGGTGGCCATGCCGAGCTCGGGCGCGTACTGGCGCCACGGGGTCTGCCCGGTCGCGTTCTCGAAGCCGTTGTCGGTCAGCGAGGCGGGCATGGCCGTACCGGTGAATTCGGCCTTGACCACGGCCGCGGCCGGCTTCGCGACGCCGTTGGTGCGGTACAGGCCGTAGTTGTACTGCGTGTCGAGTCCAGCCACGATCGAGGCCGGGATCGCGTCGGTGGTGAAGTCGTTCAGCGTCCACGGGGAGACCGAGTTCACGCCGGCCGCCTTGGCTGCCTCGAAGACCCGGGCCAGGAACGCGGCCTGCTCGCCCTCGGTGTTCTCCAGCGTGTTCATGCCGGTCTCGCCGATCACGATCGGGGCCGGCGCGACCGCGGCCTGGGCCTGGCGGATCGTCGCGAGCGCCCGCTCGGCGTTGCCGTAGAAGTGGTAGTCGTAGTAGTCGAGCGAGACCGAGCCGAGCGCCGACTTGATCTTCGCAAGCCCGGCCGGGCCGTCCTCGCCCACCGCCGACAGGGTCAGCGGCATCGTCGGGAACGCCGTCCGCACGGCCGGGATCATCGCTCGCGCCCAGGTCATGGCGGCGGTGTCGGTCGGGATGATCTCGTTCTGGAGCTCGACGCCGGTGATCCGCGGATCGTCCTTGTACGGCTTGAGGAGCGAGGTGGCCCAGGCTTTGCTCTCGTCCAGCTCCGCATAGGCGTCCCACCAGTCGAAGAGGGTGAGGTTCACGGTCATGCCGTGCGTGTTGGCCAGCTTGACGAAGGTGTCGAGCTTGGCGGTGTAGGTCGGGTTCGGCGTCGGGTAGCCGAAGGTCGTCGGGAAGACGATCGCCCGGACGCTGGTGGCGCCGAGCGCCTGCGCCTTCGCGAAGTCGGCGTCGACCTTGGTGGCGTCGAAGCTGCTCCACATCTTCGACCAGCCGGCCGTGGACGGGTAGTAGTTGATCGCCTTCGCCGCTTTGACCGCGGCCAGTCGGCTCGACTTGGTCGGGATCGTGGTCTTCGCCGGCGCGGGCTTCGCGGAGGTGGTTCTCGCGGTCGTGGTCTTCGCGGTGGCTAACGCTGGGGTGGCCGGGAGCATGAGACCAGCCATGATCGTCGAGGCGATGAGGGCGGCGCTGCGGCGAGAGAACTTCACCTTGGGGTGGGCCTTTCGTCGAAAGTCAGGGCTGTCCGGCTCTCTCCCATCGGCGGCCTACCTTCGGGAATTCAGGGATCCCGATTGCATCGGCGGTGTCCTTGGGTAGCACGACGGTTATCGCCGCCGAACACTGCACGGGACGATCGATGGTGCCGCCGGCCGCAAGCACCGGCAGATCCGACGGCTCCTCGCTTCAGGCGGCGTTCTTGAGGGCCTGGTCGACGAGGGCGCGGACGGTCTCGGTGGTTGCGGCGGCGTCGGGCTCGCCGACCATGGTGACGTTGGACCGGGCGAATGCTTCCGCCAAATCGTGCTCGCGGCCGACGCGGAGCTGTGGTCCTGTGAGTACTTGGTGGCGTCGCTGCGCTCTGGTCACTCTGATGGTTTCGGGTTACCCATCAGCCGAGGACAGTCCAGCTTGGCTCGAGGTTGACCAGGTCGCCGGTGATGGCGTCGAGATCGACCTCCGGCCGCGCCGTCGCACGCAGTCGGTGGAAGCGTTCATCGAGGTAACGCTGGTGATCGGCGGGTGTTTCCCATGCCGACAGGACGAGGAACTCCGTCTCGGCGCCCTCCGCGAAGACGCCGCCGCGCATGCCGTGGGACGCTGCCATGCCCGGGTTCCACACCCGGGCCTGCGCCTGGATGAAGTGGTCGCGACGGTGTTCCGGCACGTGGCAATGCGCCAGCCGCAGCAGCGAGGCCCCGCCGAGGCCGGCGGGGAGGCCGTGGGCGATGCCGAGCCGCTGATCGAGGACGTGTACCCGAAGGTCGTCGAAGGTGCCCGTCTGCGCGGCGGCGATGAGATCGTGAGCGTCGTCCATGAAGGACTGGTAGCTGGGTTGATCGCTCCAGAATCCGAAGATCTGCGCCACGCCGGGCGTCTCTCTGCTCCAACCGCCGCCCTGGCCCAGGAACCCTGGAGTGCCGTGCAGCCGAGCCCACGCCTGCTGGCCGAGGCCGAATGCGGCACGGTCCGTCGGCCGACACGTGATCCATTTGACGAGCACGGAGTCACCGTAGCCGAGCAGTTTGCCTTTCGGATCTGTCGCTTATGCCGACCCGGAGGTTCCTGAGGTACGGGTAGCGAATCGTCAGTCGAGTGCGAGCGGAGCTTTCTAGCATCGGCGTCGATCGAATGACGGCCCGACATATGGGAGTGCACAGTTCGTGCGTAGCCAGTCTCGCATCGCGACGGCCTGCGGCCCGGACCCACTAGGGTGGGGGCTCGGCGGCTGGCGAAGCGGGGGCGCGTACAGCGTGGACGAGACCTTGGGCCAAGGCGGGTTCGGCGCGCTGCTGCGTACCTCCCGCCGTGCGGCGGGACTGAGCCAGCAACGCCTGGCCGATCGGGTCGGCATCAGCCTGGCGGCGATTCGCGACCTGGAGCAGGGCCGGACCAGGCGACCGCAGCGAGACTCGGTGGACGCGATCGTCGCCGCCCTGCGCCTGGCCGGCGAGACCGAGACGACGCTGCGTCGGGCCGCCGAGCAGAGCGGCACCGTCCATCCTGTACAAATACGCGTGCTGGGACCGCTGCGGGTGAGCCGCGGCGGGGCCGATGTGGCGGTGGGGCGCAGCATGCGCCGGGCCGTGCTGGGCCGGCTCGCGCTGTCGGCCAACACCCCGGTCTCCCCATCGGACCTGACCGACCTGCTGTGGGGTGGCCGGATCCCGCCCGACCCGAAACACGCGTTGCAGACGTACCTGTCGCGGCTGCGCACGGCGTTGCAGTCCGGGCCTGACGACATCATCAGCCGGACCTCCGGCGGGTACCGGCTCAACCTCGCCGACGGCCAGCTCGACCTGGCCGACTTCCGCCGGCGGATCGGCGAGGCGCGCGCCGCCGAGCCGGTCCGGGCCCTCGATCTGCTGGACGACGCGCTGGCACTCTGGGACGGCAGCCCGCTCTCCGATGTCCCACAGCTGCGCGACCATCCCCTCGTCACCGCCGTGCTCGAGGAGCGGATCGCGGCGACCCTGCGCTACGCCGACCTGGCTCTCGCGTCCGGGCATGCCGGCCGGTGCCTGCCGCGCCTGCGCGAGCTCGCCTCCGCGAGCCCGCTGCACGAACCGGTGCACGCCCGGCTCATCGCCGCCCTGGCCGCCGGCAGTCTGCAGGCCTCCGCGCTGCAGGCGTACGCCGAGATCCGTCGCCGGCTCGTCGAGGAGCTCGGGATCGAACCGGGTCCCGAGCTGGTGGAGGTGCATCGCCGGGTCCTGCGCCAGGAATCCTCGTCCCCGGGGCCGGCCGCCGACGATCCGCCGGCCCAGCTTCCCGCCGACATCGCCCGGTTCACCGGGCGGCGGGCCGCACTTGCCCGGCTCGACGGCATGCTCGACGCCGACCGGCACCCTCCGGCCATTGTGATCACCGCCGTGTCCGGTACGGCGGGGGTGGGAAAGACCGCGCTGGCGGTGCATTGGGCGCATCGCGTGCGGCACCGCTTCCCGGACGGCCAGCTGTACGTGAACCTGCGCGGCTACGACGACGGCGGACAGACGATGGACCCGGGCGAGGCGCTGCGCGGTTTCCTGCACGCGCTGGGCGTGGCCGCCGAGCGGATCCCGGAGGGCGTGCAGGCCCAGGCCGGGCTCTACCGCAGCGTGCTGGCCGGCCGGCGGATGCTGGTGGTGCTGGACAACGCCCGCGATGCCGAACAGGTACGCCCGCTGCTGCCGGGCGGCGCCGGCGTGGTGGTGGTGACCAGCCGCAGCCAGCTGACCGGCCTGATCGCCGTGGACGGCGCCCGCCCGCTCACCCTCGACGTGTTGTCCGCCGGCGAGGCTCGCGAACTGCTGACGGCCCGGCTGGGAGCCGCGGCCGCCGACACCGACCGGGCCGCGGTCGCCCGGATCGTCGGCGCCTGCGCCCGGCTGCCCCTCGCGCTGACCCTCGCGGCAGCCCGCGTACAGGTCACCGGCTTTCCCCTGGCCGCGGTCGCCGCCGAGCTCGCGGACGCGAGCCGCCTGCTGGACGTGCTGGACGCCGGCGACCGGATGGGTCAGATCCGCGCGGTGTTCTCCTGCTCGTACGCGGCGCTCAGCCCGGCGGCGGCGCGGATGTTCCTGCTGCTCGGCCTGCATCCCGGCCCGGAGATCTCGGCCGCCGCGGCAGCCAGCCTGGCCGCCCGGACGGCGCCCGAGGCCCTCGCGCTGCTGGCCGAGCTGACCCGCGCCAGCCTGCTCAGCGAGCCCTACCCCGGCCGGTTCGCCATCCACGACCTGCTGCGCGCGTACGCCCACGAGCAGGCCCGGGCCCGGCTCGCCGACGGCGACCGGAACGAGACCGTCCGCCGTCTGCTGGCGCATTACCTGCACACCGCGCACGCCGCGGACCGGCAGATCAACCCGTACCGGGATCCGCTCGTCCTGCCGGATCCGCCGCCGGGGGTGGTGACCGAGCAGCACGCCGATCCGGCGGCCGCGCTGGCCTGGTTCGGCCGGGAGCACGCCGGCCTGCTCGCCGCGATCCGGTACGCGGCCGCCGACGACCGGCCCACCGCCTGCTGGCAGCTCGCCTGGGCGATCGCCACCTATCTCGACCGGCGGGGGCACTGGCAGGACTGGACCGTTGTCGCGCGGCTGGCCGTCGACGCCGCCGGCGCGCACGGCGACCGGCTCGGGCGGGCACACGCGTCGGCCGGGCTGGGCCGCGCCCACGGATGGCTCGGCCGCCACGAGGACGCCATCGCCGAGCTCGAGCGCGCCCTGGCGGCCTTCACCGAGATCGGCGACCGGGTCGGTCAGGCCACCGTCCACGGCCACCTGGCCTGGCTGCTGGACCGATGGGACCGGCACCAGGAGGCGTACGACCACATCGGGCAGGCGCTGCACTGCTACGAGGAGGCCGGCGTCCGGCCCGGCGTGGCCGACGCGCTCGCCCGGCTGGGCTATCACGAGGCCAAGGTGGGCCGGCCGCGGGCGGCGCTCGACAAGTCCCTGCACGGGCTGGCGCTGCATCGGCTGCTGGGCAACCAGCGTGGGGAGGCCATCACGCTGGCCATCGTCGCCAACATCTACCAGTACCTCGACCAGGTCGAGAACGCCGTGTCCTACTACGAGCGCTCCGCCGACCTGCTGCATCGCGCCGGCGAGCGCTACTACGAGGGCAGGTGTCTCGCCGCGCTGGGCGACACCTACCGGGCCAGCGGCCGCCTGACCGAGGCCCGGACCGCCTGGCAACGGGCCCTGGACATCCTCACCGACCTACGCCATCCCGAAGCGGATGTCGTACGCGCCAAACTCCGGCACTCCCGCCACTCCATCCATCTCTGATCGGGGGAAGAAATGTCGCGTGTCATCCGCGGTCGCATGGTCAGGTTGCTGGCCGTCGTCCTCGCGCTCACCGGGCTAGCCGTGGTCCCGGCCACGGCGGCGCAGGCGGCTTCCAGCTGCAGCAGCTACGGCTCGTACTGGAACCGTGGCCCCTACTTCTACGCGGGTCTGTTGGCCAGCACCGACCAGCGGCGGACGGTGGTGATCGATCAGGCTTCTCCCTACCAGACCGTCGCACCCGGCTACGTCCACATGTGGCACTCCAACGGTCCGACGCAGAACCAGCTGTGGTGCCTCGGACGCCGCACGAACGGCGACGGCTCGTACTCGTATCAGGTGCGTAACCTCCAAACCGGACTGTGCCTGGACGTGCAGGACGACAGCCAGTACGCCGGCGACCCGGTGTGGATGTGGACGTGCAAGTCGCAGTCCGACTCGACCGTCTACAGCCAGTTGTGGGGAATCAAGAGCAACGGCAGCGCCGGTACGCCGGACGGCACCAAGACGGTCTACTACTTCCGCAGCTACAGTGACTTCTACTGCCTCGACGTGAAGGACAAGGCGACCGCCGACGGCGCCGAGCTGCAGATCTGGACCTGCTCGTACGCGGGCAACCAGCTGTTCTACTGATTGCCCGCGCGGTGCACGCCGTTGCTCCAGGAGCGGCGGCGTGCACACGCCGTGCGAAGGCCGCACGCTCGACGGTCACACCCGGGTCCCACCTCGACGATCTACCGGACGACGCGTTCGTCGTCGAGCTCGACCGCCGCGGCTGACGGTCACCCGAGTTCGCTGGGTCATCGTGTTGTCCAGCCGCCGTCGACGATGAGGTTGTGGCCGGTTATGTAGGAGGAGGCGTCGCTGGCGAGGAACAGCAGCGGGCCGTCGAGCTCGTCGGGGCGCGGTGGTCGCCCGATGGGCGCGCGGTTGCTGATCCAGGCGACCTGGTCGGGGTCGGTGAGCCAGCCGGTGGTGTTGCTCGGGAAGAAGCAGGGGGACAGGGCGTTGACCCGGACGCCTCGGCCGGCCCACTGGGCGGCCAGCTCGCGGGTCAGCCCGACGACCGCCGCCTTGCTGGCCGCGTAACCGGCCAGCGGGTACCGGTCGAGGCTGATCGTCGCCGACGGTGAGGCGATGTTGACGATGCTGCCGCTGCCGCGGTCGAGCATGTGCCGCCCGACCAGCTGGGTCAGCGCGAACAGGCCGACGGTGTTGGTGTCGAGCAGGTCGCGTACGGTGTCGAGGTTTTCGTCCTCGGCGGGTGCGGAGCCGGCGATGCCGGCGTTGTTGACCAGAACGTCGATCCGTCCATAGTGGTCCAGAGCGGCCGCGACCAGGGCGGCGCGGTCCTTCTCCGTGCGGACGTCGCAGGTGATCGGCAGGGCGTCGCGTAGCTCGGCGGCGAGCGCGGCGTTGGGTTCGGCGCGCCGGGCGGCGAGGACGACGGCTGCGCCGGCGGCGTCGAGCACCCGCGCGAACCGTTCGCCGAGGCCGGTCGACGTGCCGGTGACCAGGGCCACGCGGCCGTCGAGCCGGAAGGCGGGCGTGGTCACGGGACGAGCCGGTAGAAGCGCCAGAACGGGTGGTCGATGTCGAGCACCTCGCAGTCGCCGAAGCCGGCCCGGGCGGCGAACTCGCGCAGGGTGGTGGCGCGCATCAGCGGTCCGGCCGGCTCGGGGTCGGCGCCGACCATGCCCTGCGGGATGCACCAGAGGGTGCCGGCCGCGGCGAAGAATCGCTCGACCGGGTCGCCGGGGGCGGTGAAGGTGTCGGCGGTTCGTTCGTCCATCACGACGACCGTACCGCCGGGGGCGAGTGCCCGCCGTACGTGTGCCAGGGATTCGACCGGCCGGGGCACGTCGTGCAGGCACTCGAAGAGGAAGCTCACGTCGTGGCGAGGGGACCAGTCGGCGCCCTCGTCGGCCAGGTCGACGACTTCGAAGCCGACGCGGTCGGCAACGCCGTGCTCGGCGGCGTTGCGGCGGGCGGCCGCAATCGATGCCTCGTCGCTGTCGTAGCCCTCCAGCCGCAGGTGCGGGAAGGCCTTGGCCAGTTCGATGGTCGACCAGCCGGGGCCGCAGCCGAAGTCGCCGACCCGGGCCGGCCGGCCGGTGTCCGCGAGGCGGGCGTGGACGGCGGGAATCCGCGGCAGCCAGTCGGCGATCAGCAGGTTGACGTAGGCGGGCCGGTTGAGCGCGGACTGCGCGCTGAGGGCGTCCGGGCCGTACGCGGCATAGGGGACCGCGTCGCCGGTGCGGAACGCTCGGGCCAGGTCGGGCAGGACCCGGCCGACCGCGGCGACGGCGAACGGCAGGCCGCCGAGGTAGGCGGGGCCGGTGGGCTCGGTCAGCACCGCGGCGACGCCGTCGGCGAGCGTGTAGCGGGCCGCGGCCGGGTCATCCCCGTCGGGTACGAGCAGGCCGGCGACGGCCTGCTGCTGCAGCCATTCGCCCAGGTAGCGGCGGGCGAGGCCGGTACGGGCGGCCAGCTCGGCCGGCGTCGCGGGCCGGCCGTCGAGCGCGGCGTACAGACCGAGCTGGACGCCGAGGTAGACGTTGCACAGCTCCAGGGCCTCGACGCCGGCGGCGAACAGGCGGCCGGACAGCGCCTCGATGGGGTCGGTGGCGGTTTCGACGATGTCGGTGCTCATGGCGATCACTCCTCGGGACGAGAACGCACCTTCATCACCGAAGGCGTCAGCTCCGGGCTGACATCGTCAGGTCCGCCACACCACGTCGCTGTCAGGTTCGTACACGCAGGTCCGGCCGGTCCGGACCGCGTTGCGCAGGTGCCGGGCCAGGACGGGATCCGCCTGCGCCACCGTGCGCAGCGCCGCACGCAGGCGCATGGTCACCGCCTTGCGCGCCCGGTCGACCGGATCGCCCGCCGTGCGAGGCCGGCCGCCGAGGCCGATCGCGCCGGCCAGCTCGGCGCCGAGCATCGCCCGCTCGTCCCGCAACCGCTGGGCGCGCTCCAGGTCGGCGGCGGTCTCCGCGTCGGCGATCTCGGTGTCGAGCTCGACGACGCGGGCCCGGTACGCCGCTCGCGCCCGGGTGTCGAGAACGGGCCCCAGGTCGGCGCTGCGGGCGGACGCGGCCTCGACGAGATCGATCGCCGGAACGGGCTGGTGCGGCCGGGACAGCAGCACGGCGAGATCGCGGATGCCTTTGCTGTCGGGCACGGTGCTGACGTGCTCCCGCCAGGTGAACTGCCAGAACTGCCCGTCGCGGCGGATCCGGCCGGTCGACGTGGGTGTGGCCGGCGGCGCCGGCGAGCCGAGTCCGGCGAGCAGCTCCCGCACCTGTGCGGCCAGGTGGACGGCGCCCGCCTCGGCGTAGCCATGCTCGGCGTCGCGCAGGAACGACGCGGCCTCCCGGTTGCGGCCGAGCTGGACGGCGAGGGCGCCGAGCTGGTGCCAGATCTGGCCGAACACGGCGCCGCCGATGCCGTCGACGGCCCAGAGCTTTCCGTACGGGCGCAGCACCTCCAGCAGCCGGGCCGCAGCCGGGCGGTCCTCGAGCCGGATCGCCAGCTCCGCCAGCGCCCAATGACCCTCCAGCCATTCCGCGTCGCGTTCGATGTCCTCGGCGGCGGTCTTCCGGTAGCGCCCGAGCACGTCCTGAGCGAGCTCACGGTCACCGGCGGCCAGCAGCAACAGGGCCGGCGCGGCCAGATACGTCAGCGGCAGCCCCATCGGCTGCACCATCGCGAGCACCTCGCGGGTGGGCTCGACGTACTCCGCCGCGCTGCCCGCGGTCAGGTGCGCCTGCATGCGCAGCGTGAAGACGAGCAGGGCCGCGTTCGCGCTGCCGGCCCGTAGCCCGATCTGCTCGGCGGTGTCGGCGTGGGCGAAGGCGGCGGTCAGATCGCCACGGAGCAGGGCGCGCATGCCCCGCCAGATCTCGGGCAGCCATCGGTACAGCGCGACCCCGGCCGCCTCGGCCGCCCGGTGGTACGCGGCGATCTCGGCATCCGCGGCGGCCAGGTCGCCGCGCTCCAGATGGGCCAGCAGGGCGAGCCGCCGGGCCAGCAGCGTGGACGCCCGGTCGTGGGCCAGCGCCGACATCCGCTGCGCCGCGGCGAGCCGCTGATCGACGAAGTCGGGTCCGGCGGAGGCGTCGCAGAGCGCGGCCAGCGAGGCCGCCGTCACCGTGGCGTCACCGGACCGGTCGGCCAGCGCGACCGCCCGCTCGGCGAGCAGCCGCCGTTCGCGGAGCCCGGCCAGCCCGGTCAGGGCGACCGACAGCCGGGCCAGCACGGCCGCGCGCATCCGGTGATCGTCCGCCGGAAGCCGCGCCTCGGCCCGGCGCAGCAGAGCGACCTGATCCTCGTCGGCGATGGGCACCTCGAACCCGGTGATGCCGCCACCCAGACCGAGCGCGGCCGCCGCCAGGTCGGCCACCCGTCCGGCCCGCGCCGCGAGATCCGCCGCCGTCGTGAACGTCGCGTGGGCGGACGTAAGATCGCCGGACAGCCGCTGCGCCTCGCCGAGCCGAAGCAGCGCCGTCACCCGATCGACGCCCGGCGAGTCCGCGGCCTTCCGCAGATGGGCAGCGGCCGCCTCGAAGCCGAGTGTCCGAACGGCGGCGTCGGCGGCCGCGAGCTCCCACTGCCCGGCCCGCTCGGCGGCGTCCGGTCCCTCGGCCCGCGACCAGTGGTACGCCGCCCGTGCCGCCACCGCCTCCCGCGCCGCCGGATCGTCAGCGGCCAGCGCTTGCGCCACTCGGCGATGCAGCCGGCCGCGTTCGGTGAGTGAAGCCGCTTCCACCAGCGTCTCGCGCACCAGCGCGTGCGCGAACCGCAGGCCGCTGGGGTCTCCCGCGAGCAGGCCGCCGCGGTATGCGGGCTCGAGGCCGTCCAGCACCGCCGGCAGGTCGGTGCTCGTAACCACGGCGAGCAGCGCCGGATCCAGCTCGTCCGGCCCCAGTGGAGCCGACTCGGTGGCCACCGCGGCCGCGGTCAGCAAGGCGTGACAACCCTGCGGCAGCCGGGCGATACGGCGCTGCACCACCTCTCGCACGCCGGGCGGGACGACCACGGCCGCCGCCGTCCCGTGGATGGCCACCAGTCGCGCGACCTCGGTGATGAAGAACGGATTGCCACCGGTACGGCCGACCACGCCCGCTACCGTGCCGGCCGGCAGCGACTCTCCGCCGAACCGCCGGAACAACGTCGAGGCGGCGGCGGGTTCCAGCGGTGGCACCGGCAGCCGCCGCACGGCGGTCGGCAGCCCCGCGATCGCCTCCCGGGCGGCCGCGTCGACCAGAAGCGGATCGTCGCGAACCGTCACGACGACGGCCGCGGCCAGCGCCGGGACTGCGTCGACGACGGTCCGCAACAACAGCAGCGACGAGGGATCCGCCCAATGCACGTCGTCGATCGCGATCAGCAAGGGCCGCTCGCGCCCGGCCGCCTCGAGCGCGTCGACCACCGCCGCCAGCAGCACCGGTCGCTCGTCCGGCTGCACGGCCGCCCCGCCGAAGCTCAGCCCCGGCGCGAGCTGCGCGAACACCCGGCGCCACGGCCAGTACGCCGGCATCCCGGCCTCCGAGCACCAGCCGCGCCCGACGGCGAAGCCCGCGCCGGCCGCCCACGAACACACCGCCTCCAGCAGGCGCGACTTTCCGATGCCGGGCTCGCCGGACAGCACGATCGCCCGGCCCGGTCCGGCCCGCGCCTGCTCCAGCCAGCCACAGACGTCGGCCAGCAGGGCTGCTCTGCCGACCAGCTCGTCGCCGGCTGGGCCGTCCATCGGCTCAGCCAACCACACGCCACGGCAGCCGCCCAGGGTGAAACCGCGACAAGGCGTGTAACGCCCTGCGGGGTTGCCGGGACTACAGCACAACGACCGA
>NZ_JAOSZE010000056.1 GCF_025630775.1 Actinoplanes sp. KI2 | reverse complement strand
CCTCGACCTCAGTGCCAGGGGCCGGCTCGCAACCCTGACGCGGCGACCCAGGCCCGCGGCCAACCCAGCCAGCGCCGCCCCGTGGCTGCCCGCCGACCGGGCGATGATCGAGGTGAGCGGTCGGCCGGCCGAGAGGATTTCATCGGTCAGCGCAGGCCGGCCTCGTAGGCGGCGACCACCAACTGCGCCCGGTCACGAGCGTTGAGCTTGGTCAAGAGTCGGCTGATGTGGGACTTGACGGTCCCGATACTGACGTGCAATCCGGCGGCTATCTCCTCGTTGGACCGTCCACGCGCGATCAGCTCCAGCACCTCCCGCTCGCGGGCCGTAATGTCCGGCAGCTGGCTGACCTGCCGTTCCGGCTGCGAGACATAGGCCGTAATCAGCCGACGGGTAGCCGCCGGCGTCAGCAACGCCTCCCCCGCCGCCACCACCCGGATCGCCCGGATCAGCTCGTCCGGCATGACCTCCTTCAACAGGAACCCGCTCGCGCCGGCACGGATCGCCCCGAACACATACTCATCAAGATCGAAGGTGGTCAGAACGATCACCCGCGTGTTCAACCCGGATGTCGCACGACAAATCTCCTGGGTCGCCTCAATACCACTCATCTCGGGCATCCGAACATCCATCAGGATCACGTCCGGCTTCGCCCGATGAGCGACCTCGACCGCCTCTCGTCCGGTAGCAGCCTCGCCGACACACGACAGCCCGGCCGTGTGGTCGATCAGCAACCGGAAGCTTGCCCGCAACAGCGCATGGTCATCCGCCAGCGCCACTCGCACCACGTCCTGAACCGCGCCCGCCGAATCGCCCCAGCTCACAGCGCCACACACGTCGCCGCAGGCCTGGTCACCCCGCATCTCAACCCCGCGCACCTCATCGCCCGCCCCGACCCCGCGCACCTCATCGCCCGCCTGGAAAGCGCACACCTCGTCGCCCGCCCCGACCCCGCGCACTTCATCGCGCGCCGCAGCCCCGCGCGCCCCATCGCCCGCCGCAGCGCCGCCCGCCATGGCGCCTCGCATCTCGTCGTCGGTCATAGGGCGTACCGCAACGTCGTGGCCACTGCCCAGCCGCCGGTCGGCGAAGGGCCAGCGGCGAGGTCGCCACCGAACAACGCAGCCCGTTCACGCATGCCGATCAACCCTTGCCCCTGCCCGTTCCCCTTCGGCCCGGCCGAGCCGTCGTCGGTCACCTGGAGTCGCAACACACCCGGCCCAATGTCGATGTCGACCCGGCACGTCGCCGCCCGGGCGTGCTTGATGACGTTGGTGAGCGCCTCCTGCACCATCCGGAAGACCGCCACCCCGACGCCCTCCGGCACCTCCGGATCGCCCCGCACCTCGAGGTCCACCACAAGGTTCGCGGACCGTGCGGACTCGACCAGGCTGCCGAGATCGGCAAGCCCTGGCGTCGGCGCGACCACCGCCTCGGCCCGCAGCGTCCCGAGCGCCCGGCGCAGCTCGACCAGCGCGTCCCGGCTGGTGGCCGCGATGACTCGCAGCGACTCGCGCATCTCCCGCGGCTGGTCGTCGGCGATGTGGTCGGCGACCGTAGCACGCACCGCGATCACGCTCATGTTGTGCGCCACGATGTCGTGCAGGTCGCGCGCGATGCGCAGCCGCTCCTGCCCCAGCGCCAGCTCCGTGGCCTGCGCCGCACTGCGGACCACGTAGGCACGGCGCTCGCGCACGGCGAGCCCGACCGTCCAGCATGCACCGATCGCCCACAGGATGAGGAAGACCTCGAACGGTTGGCGTGCGGCCCATCCGAACGCCACCCCGGCCAGTGCAAGGCTGACCAACACCAGCCGCACCGAGCGGGGCACCGCGACATCGGTGCCCACGGTGTAGAGGACAAGGGCCAGCACGGCCAGGGGAACAACGCCCGCGTACTCAGGAATCACGCCACTGCCCATAGCGGCCGTGACCACCGCGAGCGCCGCCCAAGCCGTTGGCTCGGGCCACAACCGGCGCACCACCAGCGGAACCGCGAGCAGAACCCCGGTGGCCACCGAGAGCCAGCCCGGCTCATGCCAGATCGGCCGCGGGGGGAGCGGCGTCTCGCGGGCCGCGAGCCAACCGAGCACCGCGACCGCCAATGCCAGCAATGCGTCGAAGGCGAGCAGCTGACCGCGACTAAGTCCGCGGAGAATCACGGAGGGCTCGGCGGTCGTCATGCCGCGACACTAACGAGGCGAGCCGCGTTGCGCGTCGGACCACGGTCCGATATTTGCGATCTCCGAATGTGGACCTGGGTCTGACGACATCCGGGGTCCCCGGCCGCAATCCTCGGTGGCCATGACGACACCGATGGTCTCGCTCCGCGATCTGCGCAAGGAATATCGCGCCGGCTCCGACCTGGTCCCGGCGCTCGATGGGGTCACGCTCGATCTGCCAGCCGGCACCTTTACGGCCGTCATGGGCCCCTCCGGCTCCGGCAAGTCCACCCTGCTGCACTGCGCCGCCGGACTGGACCGGCCGAGCTCCGGCGAGGTCATGCTCGACGGCGTGTCCCTGACCCGGCTCGATGAGACCGGCCTGACCGTCCTGCGCCGTGACCGCGTGGGCTTCGTCTTCCAGGCGTTCAACCTAATCTCGTCGCTCACCGCCGGGCAGAACGTTGCTCTTCCCGCCCGGCTCGCCGGCCGCCGCGTCGACCCGGCCGAGCTCGACAGCGCCCTCGCGCAGGTGGGGCTCGCGGATCGCGCCCATCATCGTCCAGCTCAGCTCTCCGGCGGCCAGCAGCAACGGGTGGCGATCGCCCGCGCGCTGGTGACGGCCCCGGCCGTACTCTTCGCCGACGAGCCGACCGGCGCGCTCGACGCTCAGACCTCTCGCCAGGTGCTTGCGCTGCTCCGTGGCCTGGTCGACGAGCGCGGGCAGACCGTCGTGATGGTCACTCACGACCCGGTCGCGGCCGCGGTGGCCGACCAGGTGCTCCTGTTGGCCGACGGGCGTCTGATCGACCGGCTCGACGCCGCTTCCGCCGAATCGATCGCGACCCGCATGGCCATGGTGGAGGCGACATGCTGACGCGCGATCGGCTGGGCGCCTTCGTCGCGGTCCTTTTCGGTACGGCGGCCGTCGCCCTCACCCTGACCCTGCTCGCGTCGGCCAAGCCCCGGATGCCCGACCGCTACGCGGCGATCGCCGTGGCCGTACGAAGTCCGGGCATGACCACTCCGGCCGACCCGTTCCCGGAGTCCCGCCCCTGGTCGTCCGCCGAGACAGCCACGCTGACCGCGCGTTTGGCCACGATCCCGGGCGTCACCGCGGCGATCCCCGACCGCAGTTTCTATGCGCAGCCGGCATTCGGCAGCACACCGCTCGCCGCTGCCAAGGAGGCGCACGGCTGGGCAAGTGCCGCCTTGGCCCTCGACAGTCTGGTCGCCGGCCGCCCCGCCCGAGCCGACCACGAGGCGGTCGTATCCAGGAAATGGAAAGTTGCGGTCGGCGGTACGGTGACAATCCTCACCGCGACCGGGCCGAGTCAGTGGACAGTTACCGGCCTGATCGAGGCCGAACGGCTCTACGTCTCGGACGCGACCGCGGCTCACCTCGCGCCAGGTGTCCGGTTGATCGGACTCACCGGACATCCCGACCCGGCCGAGGTCCGCGCGGTTGCCGCTGGGGCAACTGTGCTGCACGGCACCGCGCTGGGCGATCTCGAGCCACGCGCCGACGCCCGCACCCGCTGGATCGGCCTACAGGTGCTCAGCGCCATGGCGGCCCTGTCGGCCTTCGCCTGCGTCTTCGTGATCGCCTCGACCACGGCGCTCACCGTCCACCAGCGAAGGCGCGAGATCGGGCTGCTGCGCGCGACCGGTGCCACTCCTCGGCAGGTGGGGCGATCGGTGATGCGCGAGGCCGGGACCATCGGCGCCGTCGCGGGCCTGGCCGGGACGGTCCTGGGCCTCCTCCTGGCTCCGCTGGTGGGTCGGGTCCTGGTCGCCGTGGGGTTCGAGCCGGCGTCCTTCGCCGTCGGCGCACACCTCGGCCCGATCGTGGCAGGCCTCCTGGCCGGCCCGCTGATCGCGGTTGCCGGTTCGCTGACCGCCGCTCGCCGGGCGGCCCGGGTCGGACCGCTCGAGGCACTACGACAGGCGGAGGTCGAGACGCGGCCGATGTCCCGGTCGCGTTGGATTGTGGGCCTGTTCTTCACGGCCGCGGGCCTGGTCGCGGGCGTGGCCACCACGGTGACTGACGACCTCGCCGATCTCGGCACACTCGCGCTGGCCGCGGCGATGGCGCTGGTGGTCGGCGCGACCGCCCTCGCCCCGGCGGCTGTCCCCCTGTTCGTGCGGGTCCTGCTGCGCCCGTCGCGTGGGCCGGTCGGCATGGTGATGAGGGAGAGCGCCCTGGCCGGCGCCCGGCGCACCGCCTCGACCGCGGCGCCGGTCTTGCTGACCATGGCGTTCGCCGTGTTCATCGCCGGAAACGTGCAGACCTCGGCGGACGCCTACGCCGGTCGACGGGCCGAGGCAGCACGAACCGGCTCGGTGCTGGTGCCAGACGGCACGCCCGGGCTGACCGACGCCGCCGCTCCGACCGCTCCGCTGCAGACCATGGTCTATCTGAACGACACGGTGGTGGCCGCCATCGGTGTCGATCCCGCGGCGACGTCCAGCCCCGCGGCGGCGCGAGCGCTGGGGGCGCCGCACAGCGTAGTGGTGAACGCGTCGCGCGCCTCGCAGCTGCGGGTGGGGCTTAATGACACGCTCGAGGTGACGTTCGCCGACGGGGTGCAGACGCCGCTGCGGGTAGCCGGCGTCGCTCCGGACAATGTGCTGCCGGCCGAACTGGTGGTCGGCCGGCATACAGTCCGCGAGCACGATCCCTCGGCGCTGGCCGCAGCCCTGCCACTACCAGGCGGAGCGCCGACAGTCACGGAACCACAAGGCACGGCGCCAACGCGCGCGGCAGCCGCGACAGCCACGCCACCAGCAGGCAGAGCAGCCGCGACAGGCACGCCACCAGCAGGCAGAGCAGCCGCGACAGGCACGCCACCAGCAGGCAGAGCAGCCGCGACAGGCACGCCACCAGCAGGCAGAGCAGCCGCGACAGGCATGCCGCCAGCGGGCACAGCGGCCGCGATGGGCGCCCGGGTCGTCGACGTCGGCACCTACGCCCGGCAGGCCGACGCTGAGGACGATCGGCTCGTCTGGGTCTTCACGATGCTGTTGATCGGGGTGTCCGTCGGGTACGGCGCGCTCGCCGTCGCCAACACACTGTTCATGGCCACCGCCCGCCGCGCACCCGACTACCGGCTTCTGCGACTTGCCGGTGCCACGCCACAGCAGGTTCTGCTCGCGATCGCCGGCGAGTCCGCCCTGGTCGTCGCGATCGGCGCGACGCTCGGTGCGGCGGCCGCGGTTCTTGCGCTCTGGGGCAGCACGGCCGGTCTCCGAGCGCAGACCGGGAACGCCGTGACCATGACCGTCCCGTGGCAGACCGGGGCGATCACGGTGTCCGCCTGCCTGCTGCTCGCTCTCGCCGCGAGCGTGCTTCCGGCACGGGCGAGGCTGGCCCGCTTCGAGCCGATTCGGGAACTGTCGTAGCAGGGGTCCTGCGCCGAGAAGTAAGCAGCGCGGGAGGCAGCCTCAACGCAACGCGGGAGGCAGCCTCAACGCAACGCGGGAGGCAGCCTCAACGCAACGCAAGACCAGCGGTAGGACCAACCATCGCAAAGCAGACCTCGGGGAGGAAGTCATCGCAAAGCGAACCGTGCGGCGGCGGGAAGGTCGCCACAAAGCTGACCACCGGCCAGCAAGACCAAGGCAAAGCGGACCGCCAAATGGGGAAGGTCACCACAAAGCCGACTGCCCGGCCGGCAAGAACACCGCAACGCGGACCGTCAGGCGGGGAAGGTCGTCAAGAAGCCGACCGCCCGGCGAGGAGGGCGCCTCAAAGCCGACCGCCCGGCGGGGAAGGTTCCCGCCGGGCGGTTGTGCAGTGGAACACCGGTCAGCCGGCGTAGGCCTCCAGGCGGGAGGCGCGCTCCGGGTCGCGGAGCTTGAGCATTGTCACCTTTTCGATCTGGCGGATCCGCTCGCGGGAGAGCCCGAACTCGCGGCCCACCTCGTCGAGGGTGCGCTGGCGGCCGTCGTCGAGGCCGAAGCGCAGGCGGATCACGGCGGACTCGCGCTCGGAGAGGGTGGCGAGGACGATCTCCACCTCGTTGCGCAGCTCGCCCTGGCCGATGTTGTTGGCCGGGTTGCCGGCGTCGACCGCGGCCACGAAGTCGCCGAGGGCGCTCTCGCCGTCCTCGCCGACGGCCTGGTCGAGGCTGACCGGCTCGCGGTCGTACGAGATCAGCTCGATGACCTGGAACTCGGGCACGCTCATCGCCTTGGCGATCTCGGCGATGCTCGGCTCGCGGCCGAGCGTGGCGGCCAGGTCGCGGCGGGCCCGGACCATGCGGTTGACCTGCTCGACCATGTGCACCGGGATGCGGATCGTGCGGGCCTGGTCGGCCATCGCACGGGTGATCGCCTGCCGGATCCACCAGGTCGCGTACGTGGAGAACTTGTAGCCCTTGGTGTAGTCGAACTTCTCCACCGCGCGGATCAGGCCCAGGTTGCCCTCCTGGATCAGATCCAGGAACGCCATACCCCGGCCGGTGTACCGCTTGGCGATGCTGACCACGAGCCGCAGGTTGGCCTCGAGCAGGTGGTTCTTCGCGGCCTTGCCCTCGGTGATGATGATCTCGAGAAGCGGAGCGAGGTCGTCGCCGGCCTCCGGCAACTTCTCCTCCGCGTACAGCCCGGCCTCGATGCGCTTGGAAAGCTCGACCTCCTCGACCGCGGTCAGCAGGCGGGTCCGCCCGATGCCGTTCAAGTAGGCCCGCACCAGGTCGGCGGAAACGCCGCGCTCGTCCGTCGCGTCCAAATCGGTCAGGAGCTCGACACCGTCGGTCATGATGTTGTCGGCGGTAACCGCCGCCGCTGACTCCGACGCCTTCATCTGCAGGACCACCTTTCAGTCCCCTCCCCGCTGATAACCGTCTCGTGCGTTCCCAGCCGCATTCGTGCCGGTGATCGATAGCTTGGCCCGGGACGCGTTAAGCGGAGGTGAGGCAAGCGTCCGGGTGGCATGAATCAGGGAGAACCCTGACGTCGCCAAGCCGACAGGTGGGTGGAATGCCGGATCTGGGTAATTGTGTTACGTCGATGCTGTCCTTCACACGCCGTCCGGGAGGGATCGGTTCATGGTCTTCAGACGAATGTTGCGGGCGATGGGTGTGGGCGGCCCGTCGGTCGAGACGGAGCTCGTCAACCCGAACTGCCGGCCGGGCGGCTACCTCGAGGGTCAGGTGCGCGTCGCCGGCGGTGATCACGCGGTCGACGTGGAGTATCTGGCCGTCGGCCTGATCACCCGGGTCGAGGTGGAGACCGGCGACGCCGAGTACAACACCGACCAGGAGTTCCAGCGGCAGCGGCTGACCGGCTCGTTCCGGCTCGACCCGCAGGCGCGCTACGACGTGCCGTTCCGCTTCGACGTGCCGTGGGAGACGCCGATCACCGAGGTCTACGGCCAGCGACTGCACGGGATGACCATGGGGCTGACCACCGAGCTCGAGGTGGCACGCGCCGTCGACAAGTCGGATCTCGACGCGGTCGCCGTGCACCCGCTGCCCGCGCAGGAGCTCGTGCTCGACGCGTTGCTGCGGCTGGGCTTCCGGTTCAGCCGGGCGGACGTCGAGCGCGGCCGCGTCTACGGCGTCGAGCAGCGGCTCCCGTTCTATCAGGAGATCGAGTTCTACCCGCCGCCGGCCTACGCGACCGGCATCAACCAACTCGAGCTGACCTTCATCGCCACGCCGGAGCTCCTCCAGGTGGTCCTCGAGATCGACAAACGCGGCGGCCTGTTCGGCGAGGGCCACGACGCGTTCGGCAAGTTCGACGTCGACTACCAGACCGCCGACCAGGTGGACTGGGCCGGTCAGCTGGACAACTGGCTGCGGCAGTCCGCCCAGCGACGCGGCCTGTACTTCTAGATTTCCAGCAGCAGGGTCCGCGGCCCCACGTTGACGCTCTCCACGAGCATGTGCGCCCGGAACCGGCCGGACTGCACCGTCGCACCGCGTCCACGCAGCGCCTCGACATACGCATCGACCAGCGGCTCCGCCAGGTCGGCGGGGGCTGCGGCGCTCCACGTGGGCCGCCGCCCCTTGCGCCCGTCGCCGTAGAGCGTGAACTGGCTGATCACCAGCAGCGGCGCGGCCACGTCGGAAGCGGACGCTTCATCGTCCAGAATGCGCAGCTCGTAGGTCTTACGTGCCAACTCGGCCGCCTTGGCCGCGGTGTCGTCATGCGTCACGCCGACCAGCACCAGCAGGCCGTCCTCGATCTGCCCGACGACCTCGTCGTCAACCGTCACACTCGCCCGGCTCACGGTCTGCACCAATGCCCGCATGGCGGGCATTCTCTCAAGACGCGTTGTAGAGACGTCGCGGGCCGGTGTCCGGCCGGGGCGCGGGCGGGCCGAGCTCGGTGGCGACATGCAGGACCGAGATGCCGTCGGGCCGGGCCAGCACCGGGTTGAGCATCAGCGACCACAGCCGCGGCTGCTCGTCGGCCAGGCGACCCACGCGCAGCAGCAGGTCGATCAGCGCCGCGCGGTCGACCGGGGCAGACCCGCGGTACCCGTGCAGCAGCGGCGCCGCCCGTGGCTCGTCGACCAGGGCCTCGGCCGCGCGGTCGGTCAGCGGCGCCGCCCGCCACGCGAGGTCGCCGAGCAGCTCGCCGGCCACGCCGCCGAGCCCGAAGCCGACCACCGGACCGAAGGCCGGGTCCTCGACCACCTCGATCATCGTGGCGACGCCGGGCGCGACCATCGTCTGCACCAGCACGTACGGCCCGAACCTGGCGGACAGATCGCCGTACGCCGCCCGCACGTCCCCCTCGTCGGCCAGCGCCAGCCGCACCGCGCCCAGGTCAATGCGGTGCCGCAGCGAGCCCCTGGCCGCCTTGAGCGCCACCGGGTACCCCAGGGTCTCGGCCGCCGCGATCGCCGACTCGACCGAGGTGGCCAGAGTGGACGGCACCACGTCGATGCCGTAGGCCGCGAGCAGCTGGGCGGGCGGCCCGTCGAGGTCGACCGCCGACGGGTCGACCCTGGGCAGCGCCGGCGTCACCCCGGGCGGGCGCCGCAGCCAGTCCGCGTACGTGGCCACCCGGGCCAGCGCCCGCACCGCCTCCTCCACCGACGGGTACGCCGGTACCCGCGGCGGGAGGTTGCCGAGCAGGAACGTGGCGACGGTCGGCTTCTCGCCGGCCAGCGCCACGCCGGCCAACGCCGCCGCGAAGTCGGCATCCTCGTCGGGAAGCTGGCCCGGCAGCGGCGGGGCGAAGACCACGACCAGCGCGTCGGCCCGGTCGTCGACGGCCGCCTCGGCCAGCGCGTCGGCGAAGTCGTGCGCGCCGGCCTGCGGGCTGATGTCGTGCGGATAACCCTCGGCGACGACCAGCCCCGCCGCCCGGCAGGCCGCCACCGCGAGCTGGGACAGCGCCGAGGAGTTGCCGACCACGGCCACCCGGCGCCCGGCCGGCAGCGGTTGATGGGCGAGCAGCATGCCCACGTCGAACAACTCCGACACGGTGTCGACCCGGATCACGCCGGACCGGGCGAACAGCGCGGTCACCGCGTTCGCATCGGGCGTCGGCAGGTCGCCGGCCAGGCCCTGCGGACGGGTCGCCGAGGCCACCGCGACCACCGGCTTGACCCGGGACATGCGGCGGGCGAGCCGGGCGAACTTGCGCGGGTTGCCGAAGGTCTCCAGGTAGAGCAGCACCACGTCGGTGCCGGGATCGTCCTGCCAGTACTGCAGCAGGTCGTTGCCGGAGACGTCGGCCCGGTTGCCGGCCGAGACGAAGCTGGACAGGCCCAGCCCGCGCCGGTCGGCCTCGGCGAGCAGGGCCACACCGAACGCCCCGCTCTGGCTGAAGAAGCCGACCCGTCCCGCGCCGGGCAGCGACGGCGCGAGCGTGGCATTCAGGCGTACGGCCGGGTCGGCGTTGGCGATCCCCATGCTGTTCGGCCCCACCACGCGCAACCCCGCGTCGTGCGCGCGTTCCACCAGCGCACGCTGGGCCGCGGCGCCGTCCGCGCCGGCCTCGGCGAAGCCGGCCGAGACGACCACGATCCCGCCCGCGCCGCTCGCCGCCGCGTCCTCGATCGCGTCGCCCACCGCCTCCGGCGGGACCGCGATCAGCGCCAGGTCGACCGCGACGCCGGCCTCGGTGGCCTCGGTGGCCGATCGGTACGCCGGGAGGCCGGCCACCCGGGTCGCCCGGCGGTGGACCGGCACGATCGTCCCGGTGTAACCGCCGTCGCGCAGGTGGCCGAGCATCGCGGCGCCGATGCCCTGCCCGCTGGCGCTGGCGCCGTAGACGGCCACCGCCCGCGGCGCGAGCAGCCGGGCGATCGAGCGTGCCTCGGTTCGCTGTTCCCGCGCCTCCTGCACCTGCCGGGACTTCTCGGTCGGCTCGATCGGGAACTCGAGGTGCACCACGCCGTCCGCGTAGCGCCGCTGGATCAGGTAGCCGAAGTCGCTGAACACCCGCAGCATGCCGCCGTTCTCCGGCAGGACCTCGGCGACGAAGCGGGTGATCCCGTTGTCCCGGGCGGCGTCGGCGAGGTGCTCGAGCAGCACCGAGCCGATGCCCCGGCCCTGGTGCGCGTCCTCCACCACCAGCGCGACCTCGGCCTCGGGCGAGTCGTGGCCGAGGCGTTCGTAGCGCCCGACCGCCATGATGCGCGGGCCGCTGACCAGGATGAACGCCTCGCGGTCCCGGTGGTCGACGTTGACGAACCGCTCGAGGTCGCGCTCGGGGATGCGCGGGTAGGGCGAGAAGTAGCGCAGATACCGGGTGCGCTCGCTCAGTTGGGAGTGGAACTCCACTATGGCCGATGCGTCGTCCGGCCGGATCTGCCGCAGGTGGGCGGCCGACCCGTCGGAGAGCAGGACGTCTGCGCTTTTCTCCACGACGGCTCCTCTAGTCGCGGGGGTCGTGCGGGTCGAGGCCGTGCAGCGGGAACACGGCCGTCCGGGTGGCCAGGATGGCCCGGTCGACCGCGTCCGGCGTGGTGCCCGGCTCCCACCGCTCGACCGGCGGGTCGGTGCCGTCGGTCATCGCCTCGGGCACCGCGCGGCCGGGGCAGCGCTCGGTCGCGAACTTTCGCCAGGCCGGCGGCGTCCGGGTGGCCGGGTCGAGCGGCTCACCGGTGGCCACCGCCAGCAGATGGGTCCAGGCCCGCGGGACGACCTCGACCAGCGCATACCCCCCGCCACCGGTGGCCACCCAGCGGCCGTCGCACAGCTCGTCGGCCAGGGCGCTCATCGCCACGTACGCCGCGCGCTGGCCGTCGACCGACAGCCGCAGGTCGGCCAGCGGGTCGAGACGGTGGGCGTCGGCACCGCACTGGCTGAAGATGATCTCGGGGGCGAAGGCGCGGACCACCGACGGCACGATCGCATGGAAGGCACGCAGCCAGCCGGCGTCGGAGGTGCCGGGCGGCAACGGCACATTCACCGCCGCGCCCTGGGCGTCCGGCCCGCCGACCTCGTCGGCGAACCCGGTGCCCGGGAAGAGCGCGAGCGGCGACTCGTGCAGGCTGACCGTGAGCACCCGCGGGTCGTCGTAGAAGGCGGCCTGCACGCCGTCGCCATGGTGGACGTCGACGTCCACATACGCGACCCGCTGGGCACCGCGGTCGAGCAGCCGGGCGATCGCGACCGCGGGGTCGTTGTAGACGCAGAAGCCGGACGCCCGGGCCGCCATCGCGTGGTGCAGCCCGCCGGCCACGTTGACGGCGCGGGTCGCCGTGCCGTCCCACACGGCGTCGACCGCCGCGATGCTCGCGCCGCAGATCCGCGCGGACGCCTCGTGCATGCCGTCGAACACGGGGTTGTCGGGGGTGTTGAGACCCCAGCCGCGGAAGAACGGATCGCTCGGGGCGAGCCGGACGGCGTCGAGATAGTCGGCCCGGTGCACCCGGGTGAGCTGGTCGTCGGTGGCCGGCCGCGGTGTGATCATCCGCACCCCGGGGCGGTCGAGGACACCCAGCTCGCGGGCGAGCGCCATGGTCAGGGCGACCCGCACCGGATTGAGCGGATGGTCGCCCATGTCGTACTCGAGCAGGGCTTCGTCCCACACCACGGCGGTCGTCCGGTCTGCCATGACGTCATGCTGCCACGCGCACCGAGACTTTTCGCCGTGCCCGTTTCGGCCGGTCCATCACCCTCCGTTAACAGGGTAATATTTGCAGCTGGGAGGGGCGCACCGTGAATGATCTTGTTGATACGACGGAGATGTATCTCCGCACCATCCTCGAGCTCGAGGAGGAGGGTGTCCCGCCGCTGCGTGCGCGCATCGCCGAGCGCCTGCACCAGAGCGGTCCGACGGTGAGCCAGACGGTGGCCCGGATGGAGCGCGACGGTCTGCTCACCGTCGAGGGCGACCGCCACCTGGTGCTGACCGGGGCCGGCCGGGTCGCCGCGGTCGCCGTCATGCGCAAGCACCGTCTCGCCGAGCTGCTGCTGGTCAACGTCATCGGCATGCCCTACGAGGAGGCCCACGAGGAGGCCTGCCGCTGGGAGCACGTCATGAGCGACCAGGTCGAGCGCAAGGTCTACGAGCTGCTCAACCGGCCGACCCGCTCGCCGTACGGAAATCCGATCCCCGGCCTCGACAAGCTCGGCCAGCCCGACGGCGAGTCCGACGAGAGCAGCGTGCCCGGCCCGGGCGAGCGCAACCTGGCGTTCCCGGGGCTGACCGGCAGCGTCGTGGTGCGCCGCATCTGCGAGAGCGTGCAGACCAACGCCGACGTGCTGCGCCAGTTGCACGCGGCCGGCATCGACCCGGGCACGACGGTGACCGTGGCGCAGGAGCGCGACGCCGTGACGATCGACCGCTCCGGCGACAAGATCCGGCTGCCGCGCGAGGTGGCGTCGCGGGTCTTCGTGGCCGCACGCTGACATCGCGGCGCGCTGACCGCAGCGCCCCACCGCTAGCCGGCGGTGGTGTCCATCGCCTTCGCGAGGGCGAGCAGGTTGTTGTTCATCGCCGTCACGTCGGCGGGCTTGGCGGTCTTGGCGAAGGTGAAGCGCAGCGTCTGCAGCTGCTTCGCCTCGCTGAGCCAGCCGATCTCCACGGTCGGCCCGTGCCCGCCCGTAGCCGCCGTGTTGAGGCGATAGGCGGCCTTGCCCAGACCCTTGAGCGTGGTCGCCTTCTTCGGCTTGAGCTCGGCGAGGAAGAGCGAGGCGTCGGCCTGGGTGCTCTCCACCACGGAGAGTGCCAGGTCGGGCCAGTCGCTGCCGACCGTCTGCACCACGCAGGTGGAGGTGTCGTCGACCTGGTCGGAGGCGGCCACGTCGAAGGTCACGCCGATCTTGGATTCGATGAAGTCGTAGCCCCACAGGATGCACGCGCCACCGGCCGAGGCCGCGGGCTGCTCGGCCAGCCCGACCGAGGGCAGCGTGTCACTGTCGTCGGCGTCGGCGCGGTTGTCGCAGGCGGCCAGGCCGAGCAGCAAGGCGGCGCCGAGCACGACAAAACGCGAGCGCACGAGTGATCCCTCCCGAGAGTTTCGGGGCATACCGTACTTTGCGCGGCGATCGGACGAAAGTCGGAGTCAGGCACCGAAGGCATACTCTCTGTAACGATTAACGGCGAGCCGATCCAGGAACCCGAGGAGACACCGTGATCAACGACCGCCTGATCGATGCCGGGGAGCTTCCGCTCGCGGTCCGCGACTTCGGCGGCGACGCCCCGCCGCTGCTGCTCCTGCACGGCGCCGGCGGCAACCTCGCCCACATGACCACGCTGGCCCGCGCGCTTCGCCCGCACCACCGAGTAGTCACGATGGATCTGCGCGGCCACGGCCGTTCCGGCGACGGCGTCTGGACCTGGGACGCGGCGCTCGGCGATCTGGCCGCGGTCTGCGTGCAGCTGGAGCTGGACCGGCCCGCGGTGGTCGGCCACTCGCTCGGCGGCATGCTGGCCGCGCTCTGGGGACAGCGGCACCCCGAGGCGCCCGGCGTGGTGAGCCTCGACGGCAACCCGCCGCCGACCCGGCCCGAGCACCTGCCCGGCCTGGACCCGGAGAAGGCGGCGGCCGAGCTGGCCCGGCTGCACGCGATCTTCGACCGGGCCCAGGCGCTGGCGGGCGCGGTGATCCCGGCCGACCAGCTGCCCGACCTGGTCGAGCGGCAACAGATGACCGCTCGCGACATGGGCGCGAACGAGAAGGTGTGGATCGAGGGCTTCCGCCGCAACCTGGTGCACGAGAACGGCGAGACCTCGACCCGCCCGTCCGCGGCCACCACGTCGCAGCTACGCACGCTGATGAACGAGCTGGACCTGGGCCCGGTCTACGCCGCCACGACCTGCCCGGAGCTGCTCGTGCTGCCGACCCGCGACCTGCCCGAGCAGGAGCCGTTCGCGGAGCTCTACGCGGCCCACCGGCGCTACCTCGTGGACCAGGCCGCGGCCGCCGGCCACCCGCGTTACCTCTCGCTCGCGGACGCGTCGCACGCGATGGTGGTCGAGCAGCCGGCCGTCCTGGCCGGTCTGATCACCGATTTCCTGTCGGGGAGCCGTTAGCGAGATAGCCAGGCAGCCGGTCGAGGCAACTCTGCCAGCCGGCCCGATAGTCCACCGCGGTGGCGGCGTCGATCCGGTCGTGCACGACGACCAGGTCGGTGCCGTCGCCCGCCGGAGTCAGCTCGATGGTGACCCGGCTGTCCCGATCGTCCCCGGTCCAGCGCCACACCTGCACGATCCGGCGTGGCCGATCAAGCTCGACATATGTCCCCGAAAACCCCATCCCGTCGGCGTAGATCCCGAACCGGCCGCCCACCACGGGATCGGAGGTGGCCGCCGGTCGCACCGACTGCGGCCAATACCAGGCGGCCAACGCCCCGGCGTCGGTGAGCGCCTGCCAGACCTGCTCCGGCGTGGCCTCGAGATGCGCCTCGACTCGCGCCGACTCGTCAAAACCCACGCCGGTCACCCTGCCATCGACCGCTTACTCTTTCAAACGGTTCGGCTTACCCTTTCAAACGGGTCGGCGGGCAACCAGACGCGCATCGTGGACGGGCCGCGACGGGCCCACCGGTGGTACGGGAGCAGCGGGATCACGACCGGATCGGGGCGTTCGGCGGCGGCGCGGCGACTCTGGTACGGCCGTCCGGTATCGGCCGGGTGGGTGCGATGCCCCTTGACCGCGCCGACCTCGGGGGCGACCGACGTGTCGACCTGGATCTCGTCGAGGCGGACGCCGTCCTCCTGGTCGATCGACTCGGCGCAGAGCACGACCGGGCCCACCTCGACGGCCGCGCAGCCGCGCAGCGCGTCGACCCGCGGGTCGGGAAACGTCCATCGTGGACGCATCGGCAGCTCCAGGCGGATCTGTTCCTGTTTCTTGAACACGCGCCGATGCACGCTCTCGGGGCCGGTGGCCCACTCCGGGATCCGGAAGGTCAGCGTGCGCGGGGTCGGCGGTGCCTCGACCACGGTCACGGTGACCACGCCGGCGTCCGGATAGGCGGTGTCGACGTCCAGCACCATGCCGCCGGCCTCGACCCGCATCGGCGCGTACTGGTGCAACTGCACGCCGCCCGGGTCCTCGGTGGCGAAGTAGGTGCCGAGCGAGGCGACCAGCCGGGCCACGTTGTTGAGGCAGCAGGACACCTCGAACCAGGGCGCGCGGGCGCCGCCGCCGAAGCGCAGCTGCACCCTGTCCTGGGACACCACTTCGGTGGCGACTCGCTGGTGCAGCGTGTGCGCGTAGAAGAACGACCGGCCGTCGTCGGCGACCGCGGTGGCGATCACGTTGTGCAGCACCCGGTCCACGATGTCGCCGTACCGCAGGTCGCCGGTGGCCAGCAGCAGCCGCTGAGCCAGCATGATCGTGGCGACGCCGGCGCACGTCTCCGAATAGGCTCGGTCCGGAGGCAGCACGAAGTCCTCGCCGTAGCTCTCGTCCAGGTGCCGGGAGCCCATCCCGCCGGTGAGGTGGGTACGGCGCGCGAGCGTCCGCTCGAACTGCCGGGCCACCGCCTCCAGCAACTCGTCGTCGCCGGTCTCGACCGCCACGTCGACGGCGCCGGCGGCGAGGTACAGCGCGCGGACGACGTGGCCGTGGAAGACCTCCCCGTTGCGCACCGGCACCGCGTCCTGGAAGTACTGGCAGCCGTGGACCCACCTCCGAAATTTTCGAAAACCTTTTCGGGAATGGTGTCAGGCCCCGCTCTGCAGTGTCAACGGCGACTTTCGGGTCAGGCCTGCTATGCTGCCGAAAACATTTCGGGAGGAGCCCGGTGCCCAGGAAACGCGCGCAGGTGACGCTCACGGACGTCGCCAAGCGGGCCGGGGTCTCGGTGGCGACCGCCTCCAAGGCGCTCAACGAGCGGGACGAGGTCGCCCCCGGCACTCGGCAACGGGTGCTGCAGGCCGCCGAGGAGCTGTCCTTCCAGCCCAACGTGCTGGCCCGCAGCCTGATCTCCGGCAACACGCGTACGGTCGGTCTGCTCACCGACGAGCTGTCGGCGGCCCGGTTCGCCATCCCGGTGCTGCTCGGCGCCGAGAACGCGCTGGGCAACGAACAGATGAGCGTCCTGCTCTGCGACGCCCGCGGCGACGCGATCCGGCGGCGGCACTACATCCGTACGCTGCTGGCCCGCCAGGTGGACGGCTTCATCATCCTCGGCGACTCGAACGAGGTCCGCCCCTCGCTGACCAAGGAGATCCCAGTCCCGGTCGTCTACGCGTACTGCGAATCGGACGACCCGGACGACCTGTCGGTGGTGGCCGACGACGCCGGCGGCGCGCGGCTGGCCGCCGAGCACCTGGTCAGCCTGGGCCGGAAAAGGATCGCCCACATCACCGGCGACCCGGGGTACCGCGCGGCCCGCGACCGCGCCGCGGCGCTGACCGAGGTGCTGGATGCCGCCGGGCTGCCGCTGGTCGGGGAGGCACTGTTCGGGCAGTGGTCGCAGCGGTGGGGCCGGCACGCCACCGCCCGGTTGCTCGCCTCGCACCCCGACGTGGACGCCATCTTCTGCGGCAGCGACCAGATCGCGTCGGGGGTGACCGAGGCCCTGCGCGATCTGGGCCGCACCGTCCCGGAGGACGTGGCGATCGTCGGCTACGACAACTGGGAGGTCATCGCCACCGAGTGCCGGCCGCCGCTGACCACTGTGGACCTGAACCTGGAGCAGCTGGGCACGACGGCGGTCCGGCACCTGTTCGCGGCGCTGGACGGTGACCGCCACTCGGGCGTGATCCGCCAGCCGGGCCGCCTCGTGGTCCGCGAGTCCACCGCGGTGGCCGGGCTCATTCCCCCCCGTTGACCATTCGCAGGACCATGCCCAGGCCGTGCACCGGGCCCGTCGTCCGGGGCAGGATCAGCGTTCGAATCTGCAAAGGCACTCCCCCGACGTCGTCGCGAGGGCTGTCGCCGACCATCAGGGTCTGGCTGCCCGGGACGTCGAGCAGGTCGAGCGCGCGGGCGTAGATCGCCGGGTCGGGCTTGACCAGGCCGACCTCGAAGGAGAGCAGCACGCCGTCGAGCAGCCCACCGACACCGGCCCGATCGAGCAGGGGACGAATGTCCAGCCCGACGTTCGACAACACCACGATCCGGATGCCGCGCGATCTCAGCGCCCGAAGCACCGGCTGGGCATCGTCGAAGAGCACCCACTGATCCGGCATCACCGCGTACAGCGCAGCGATCAGATCGGGCTTGACGCCGGGGCACAGCGCGACAGTCCGGTGGAAGACGTCCCAATGACGCGCCTGGCTGAGGTCGCGCTCGCTCCCGGGGTCGATGGTGTGGGCGTGCTGCCAGATCTGGTCGAGATGCTCGCGCAGGCCCGCGATCTGGTCGGCGCTCAGGTCCGGCTTCGCCGTCCCGTCCTCGGTCAGACGGCGAAGGGCGGCGTCGATCCACCGTCCGGCGTCGCCGCCTCCGACCAGCGTGCCGTGGAAATCGAAGATGACCCCGTTGATCGGCTCGAGTACCCCGTCGATGTGCATGCCGCAGCCTAAACAGACGAAACCCGGCCGCTGACAAACAGCGGCCGGGCCGGCGATACGGTCTAGGCGGCGACCGGGGTCTTCTCGAACACCTGCTCCTCCGGGGCCACCCGGCGGGCGTGCCGGTAGCCGAGGCCGGTCAGCACGAGCAGGGCCGCGGCGCCGATGAAGCTGGCGATCGCCGCGTACAAGGCGATCTGACCGAACTTCCAGAAGGCGTACGCGTTCAGCAGCATGCCGCGCAGCGTCTCGCCGCGGAACAGGGTCTGCACCTGCTGCTGCAGCTGCTGATCGGTCGGGTTCTTCTGCGCCTCGCTGCTGACCTGCGCGTAGGTCTTGCCGCCGGCGACCTCGGCGAGGTGCACCTTGATGAAGTGGTCGGCGTACGCCTCGGCCTGCGCGCCGGTGGTGAGCTGCTGGCCGGCGTACTGGTTGAGGTAGGGTCCGATCTCCGGCGAGGCGAGGGCCTCGCTGCCCTTGGGCGGGAAGAAGATCTGCTGGGCGGCCAGCTGGTCGTGCACCGTCTGGTTCGCGAAGTGGTAGCCCCAGGTCAGGAGGCCACCGGCGACGAGGAGGCCCACCGCGAGCACCCCGCCCACGGCGGTGAGGATGATGTCGAAAGTCCTGCGTCGCATGGCGCACCTCGAAGATCGTTCTGATGTGTACGGGATCAGTCTCCGACCGACGACAGTCGCTGATCAGGACCATGTTTCCCGCCACGACGGGTCGAAGGTCCCGTCTTCTCCGCGGTCCGAGGGAAGCGCCCAGCACCCGGCCGTCGCGCCGATCACCGCGACTCGACCTCGATTTTGATCCTCGGCGTTGGTCGAACCTGGCAGCCAGATGGCTTTGGGCCACCTCGGCGTGCTGCCAGACCAGGCGGAACGGCCACTCGGCTCACGGCCATGGGCGTGCACCAGTACGTCGCGCATCTCGAGCACCAAGTTTGCGGAAACGGCTCGGCGTCACTCGTACGGTGCGTCCGGCGCACGGTACGGAGCACCGTCGCTCCTGTACGTCGGGCTCATCTCGCGTACTTTCAGCATGACCCAGGCGATCTGCGGGATGGTGATGTCGTGCCGATTGGTCTCGGCCCGGATCGTGGCGCTGATCCGCGACGGATCCCACTGTGGATACCGGGTGGTGATTCGCCGTACCAGCTCTGCGGCTTCGACGGTGGGCGGCGCAGTCATGCCAGCGGCAAGCTCCGCCAGTGACGCCGACTCGATCGGGTGGGGCTGAGGGAGAAACGGGTCGCCGTAGTAGGCCATGAGCACCTCCGCCTCGTGCCGTCCGATACTCACGACGCTAGGAAACGGCGCTGGCGCGGGTCCACGACAGATCCCTTGGCAGGCTCCTGCCGTCTTCTGGCGGCACCCCGCCGTGCCCGTCGCGTTGGGGGCCGGTGCGGGATGATCCTGGTCCAGAGCGAGATCCGCCGGCAGAGAGGACTCCCCTGCGGTGGCCGTCCGCGTCGCGGTCGTCGACCCGTTGCCGATGTTCCGGCACGGCGTCACGGCGATCCTGTCCGTCGATGGCCATGCGGTCGACACCCCTGACGATCCGGTGGCGTGGGCGTCGCGGCGCAGTTCCGCCCTGGTGCTGCTGACCCTGGCCCATGAAGCGGATTGGCGTCTGCTCACTCGCCTATGTGAGGTGCCCGAGCCACCGGCCGTGATCGGCCTGATCGACGGCGTCCCGGCGATCCTGGGTCCCAGGGCGATCCGCAGCGGCGCCCGCTCGGTGTTACCGCGTGACGCGGCCGCGCCGTTGCTGCGGCGAACCGTCGAGGCCACGCTCGACGGGCAGTCGGTGATGCCTGCGGTGGTGATGACCGCCGTGCTGGGCTCGGCAGCCGGCACAACGCCCGTGCCGACGGCCGGTGCAGAGTGGCTTCGCGAGCTTGCCGCGGGCAGGACGGTGGCCCAAGTCGCCGCGCAGAGCGGCTATTCGGAGCGGGCGATGTTCCGGCTGCTGAGGGCGCTGTACCGGCAGATGGGAGCCGGCAGCCGGGTGGAGGCAATCATGCGGGCCCGGGAATGGGGCTGGCTTTAGTCTCCGCCGAGCCGGGCAATGACGGGTGCCAGCTGCCCTGGCGGCGTGCCCGACGCATCGAGCGTCCGCAGGAGAAACTGCAACCGATCCGTCAGCCCACGAGCCTTCGCATGAACTCGTTCCTGGTTGTCGCCGCTGATGGCTTCCATCGCCGCGTCGAGGGTGTCGCGCCGCTCGAGCAGACGGCCGCAGCGCGCGAAGGCCTCGAAGTCTCTTGTGGAGAAGGTCTCGGGATCGTCTTTCAGACGTTCGGTGGTCGTGGCAAGCAGCCGGTCGAACCACTCCGAAGCACCAGCAGGTTCGGTGAGCCGGGTGGCCAGCGCCAGTAGGGCCAGCACGGCCATCGGCTGCTGCGGCCTGCGGTAGTGGGAGGCCCGCCTGATCTGCCGCGCCGCCTCCTGGAAGTTGCCCTGCCGCAGATGCGCGACGCACAGCGTCGTGCGGGCCCGGCGCAGGACGGACGCGTTCTCCAACCGCAGTGCGAGGTCGACGGCGTCGTGGGCGAGACGCACCGCCTCGTCGACGGATCCGCCCTCGAGGTGGGCGCCCAGAAGCAGATCTGCTTCGCTCTCCAGGCAGGCCGCGATCAGTGCGTCCTCGTGGCGCTCGGTGGCCATCTGTGTGGCTGAGGCCAGCCAGGTCCGGGCGGCGTCGAGGTCGGCAAGCTCGGCGTACCAGCGCACCAGCCGCAAGATGATCGTGAGCCGCCGATCGTCGGCGATCCCGGGCAGGTCCAACGCGGCCCGGGCCTGGGCGACGGCGCCCTCGTAGTCGCCGTGCCGGCGGCGGCAGTACGCCAGGCCCTCCAGCGCTCCGGCGCGCCCCGCCCGATCACCCGCCGCGAGCGCCTCCTGGTGGGCGTAGGTGAACTCTGCCTCTGCGCGTCCTGTCCGGCTCGCGGCAAGATTCAGCAGGCCGAGATTGTTGTGCAATGCGACTGCGTCGGTGGCCCTGCCGTGTTGGTGGGCTAGTTTCAAAGCGTTGCCGTATACCTCGTCGGCTTCCTCGAGCCGACCGCTGGTGTAGTAGATGCTCGCGATGGCATTCTCGTTGGACAGCCGGTCCTCGGGATGCTCCAGCTCGTCGCGGACCGTCAGGCGCTGTTGCAGCAGCAGATGGCTACAGTTCCAGACCCGCAGCACCTTGTCGATCTCATTGATCACGCTGTGTGCCGCGACGAGCTCGCCTCCGGCGATCAGCGCCTCGACTTCCGCGAGCGGGATCCTCAGGTCCTCCACGGTCCGCGGCGCGGACGCACGCAGGCCGTAGAGCGTGTTCGCCGCTCGAACCCGTAGTCTTCGCCCCTCGGTGGCTGGCAGGCGCGACAGGATGGTCCCGGCGTCAGTGCACGGCAGGAAGACGTCGCCACCGCTGGTCCAGCGCAGAACCTGCGCTTGCTGCAGAGACTTCACCGCCCGTGTCACCTGAGTCAGGGACCACGTGCCGGCCAGCAGGTCCGCGATCGCGGAGGACGGCACGGCGGTGCCGAACGCCGCGACCGCGTGCAGGACGTCGCGCCGCCAATCGTCGACCGTTTCCATCAGCAGTCCGGTGATGTGCGATGCCACCGCATCCTCGACGTCGCGCGGCAATCCGTCGACGATGGTCTGCAGGTCGACCGCGCTGCCGCAGACGATCGCGCAGACCAACTCACCCAGGCGCGGGTTGCCCTGCAGACGCTGCCACAGCTTCCGTTGCTGGTCACCCGGTAGCGCGTCGAGTTCGAGCATCCCGTTGTAATCGCGGGTGCGTAGGAAGGTCAGGAACTGCGGCAACCCGACTCGACCCACCACGATCGGTTCGTCGACTTCCGGCCACCCGAAGCCGGACGGCGAGACCGGGTCCTGCTGCGTCGCGAGCACGATCGAGATCCGGCGATCCGGCTCATCGCTGAGCATCGCGAACGCTTCGTCGAGGTCCCAGTCGGCCAGCACCCGGCTGCGCGGATCCAGCAGACTCTCCGCGGAGTCGACCGCCACGACCACCGGTGGGCCGCCGAGGTCATCGAGCACGGCCTCGAGCCGCGCCAGCGACGACCTGCCCACCGCCGGCCTGCCCGGTAACGGCTCGCCGCCGATCAGGTCGATCAGGGTGCGCACGTCCAGCCGCCGGTCCCGCGACGCGAGGTACTTTCGGATGTGCACGCTGCGCTCGTTGGCGTCGCCGTTCTGCAGCGCCTGGAGTGTCACGTCGAGCAACTTGGTCTTGCCCATCCCCGGACGGCCCCGCACCACGACCATGCCGAACGGGCCAGTGGCCAGACGAGTCCGCAGCCTTCGGTGCTGGTCCTCACGCCCGAGCAGATCTACCGTGGCGATGCCCGGGTCACCGGACTGGCCCGCGCTCCGACCGACGAGAGCCGGTGGCTGTTGCGCGGACGGGCTCGCATCGGCGGGACGGGCCGGGCTCAACGCGTGACCGTACTCGGCGAGAAGTCGCGTGGCGGCGGCCGCCGCCAGTTCGAAACACCACTGTTTCGCCTCCCGCTCGCGTTCCTGCGCCCTGCCCGGGGAGCCGGCTTCCAGATGGAGCTTGCGTCCCAGATGAACCAGAGCCGCTCCGATGAGGCCGACCAGGCACTGCGGTTCCCACGAATCGCCCAGGCCGCTGGTTGCCGAGAGGCCGGAACCGACAGCGTCGTAGATCGCACGGCTGATGTCGTGAAACTCGCTGATCCGGCGGGAGGGCGGACCGTAGGGGTTCACCATGGCATCGATGTATTCGCGCCCGCGGTTGCTCACCTCCGCGAAATCGTCCAGTGCCAACGCCACGAGCAGGTGCATCGGATCGTTGGCCAGTGGCGCGTCGGCGGCGAAGTGATCGTAGTCGATCAGCCAGAAATCAGCGGCAGGCGCCGGATGAGCCTGCAGCAGGATGTTGCGGGCGCTCAGATCCCCGTGGGCCTTACCGATATGCACGTCCAGGACCAGGTCGGCGTGTTCCCCGTGTAGAAAGGATCTCGGGTCGTCGCTCAGCGGCCTCGATGGCGTCCACGAGCGCACGTCTTGCGCTCGCGGCCCGACGATGGCCGCGACGACCTGCCCGACGGTTCGGTCTCGCACCTTGATGCCTGACCGGTTCCAGTCGGCGATCACAGAACGGACGACGACACCGCACCGCCGATGAAAGTCGCGGTCCTCTCGCAACTTTGCCAACGCCTCGTACCGGGAGAGCTTGTCGCCGGCGACATGCATGAACACGATGAGTCTGTCGCCCGTGAGCGGTAGCGGTGGATCCTCCGTTGCCGCCAGATGTTTCCGGCAGAACGGGTCTCGCTCGTCCCACGCCTCGGCCAGTCGGTCAGCACGATCCGCCGACGCGCAGAACTTCAGAATGACTTGATCGTCATGGCCATGCCTCTTCCGACGCTGGACGCGGGCCACCGGGCTTCCGCTGCGCCCGGAGCCGAACCACTCCTTGAAGACCAGGCTGTACGACTGGCCTCGGAGCGCCCGCGTGACTTCATCGACACGTGCCCGACCATCCTCGTCCAGGCCCTCTTTCCACCGCTCCGGTTCGACGAGTTCGCCCCGCATGCTCGCCTCCCCCGGTGTCGCTGACGCACTGTCGTCAATCTATGTGCCGTGCGTGATCAACTAAATAGGCTGAAGACCCCGATCCCATCGAAGGAGCGCAATGCCTGATCAGCTGTCCGACACCGCCAAGGCCAGAAAGGACATCCTCTGGGGGATGTACGCCGATCTGCGGCTGCACTCCCGGCATGCAGAGACGCTGCGCTCCAACGTGGTCAACTTCATGATCGTCATCGCTTCGCTGCTGATCGCGGCGATCTCGGCCGACGGGCACGTGCGGTCGTCGGACCTCGCGCTGTGCCTTGGGGTGGTGTGTGTTGGCCTGCTCGGTCTCGGATTTGCCGCGTCCTACACCGAGCTGCACGAGCGCAATCGGCGCCGTGCCATGCGTCTGCGAGACGTCCTCGACGCCGAATTCCTCACCGGCCCGGAACCCGGCATCGAGGATCTGCTCGAGGAGTCGGACCGCTCGCACGAGGCCAGTCGGCTCTACCGGTGGAGCCGCGCCGTCACCGGCAGCACCCAGCGGTTCTGGTTCGCACTTCCGGTCCTGGTGCTCATCACGGGTGTTGCATTGACGGCAGTGGCAGCCTGAACCTGGACGCACCAAGCGGGCCATTGCACGGGAACACGCGCCTCCTGCGCCTACGAGAGCTGTCATTGCTTGGTGGGACACGCAAAGGGCGGCCCCGGATCACTCCGAGACCGCCCTTCCTGCTATTTCACTGCTTATCCTTGCTTCCCGCTATGTTGCATCCGATGCGATAGCGGAGGGCTTCAGCTGCAGCCGGAGGTCGAGCCGCAGCCCTCGCAGACGTAGCAGCTGCCCGCGCGGCGCATCTTGGTGCCGCACGTGAAGCACAGCGGCGCGTCCGCCGCCTGTCCCGTCACCACTTCCAGCAGCTCGGTCGACGAGCCGATCGAGACCGGCACCGCCCTCTCCGTGTCGGCGGGTGAGGCGGCCGGGGCCGGCGCGTCCGAGGAAGCCGCGCCGACCGGCGCGGACACCGGTGCCGACACGGCCATGCCGGCCAGATCGGCGGACGCCGCTGCGGCCTCGGCCGCCGCCTCCGCCTGCACCTGGGCGGCTCGTTCCTTAGCCGTGAAGATGCCCAGGTCGGCTCGGGTGTCGTAGGGCAGGAAGTCCAGCGCGAGGCGTCGGAAGATGTAGTCCATCACCGACGCCGCCATGCGGACGTCCGGGTCGTCGGTCATGCCGGCCGGCTCGAAGCGCATGTTGGTGAACTTGCCGACGAACGTCTCGAGCGGCACGCCGTACTGCAGGCCGATCGAGATCGCCACCGAGAAGGCGTCCATGACGCCGGCCAGGGTCGAGCCCTGCTTCGACATCTTGAGGAAGACCTCGCCGAGGCCGTCGTCGGGGTAGGACGACGCGGTGAGGTAACCCTCGGCGCCGCCGACCGAGAACGACACGGTCTCCGACGGCCGCTTCTTCGGCAGCCGCTTGCGGACCGGGCGGTACTCGACGATCTTCTCGACGACCTTCTCCACCTCGGCGGTCGGAACGGCCTCGACCGACGTCACCACTGGTGCGTTAGCGTCAACAGACTTCTTCGCAACAGAAAGAGGTTGACCGACTTTGCAGTTGTCGCGGTAGATCGCCAGCGCCTTCAGGCCGAGCTTCCAGCCCTGGTAGTGGATGTTCTCGATCTCCTCGACGGTCGCCGACTCGGGCATGTTGACCGTCTTGGAGATGGCGCCCGAGATGAACGGCTGGACGGCCGCCATCATCCGCACGTGGCCCATCGGCGCGATCGCCCGGTCGCCCATGGCGCAGTCGAAGACCGCGTAGTGCTCCGGCTTGAGGCCGGGAGCGTCGACGACGTTGCCGTGCTCGGAGATGTGCTCGACGATCGCCTCGACCTGCTCCTCGGGGTAGCCGAGGCTGCGCAGCGCGCGCGGCACGGTCTGGTTGACGATCTGCATCGAGCCGCCGCCGACCAGCTTCTTGAACTTGACGAGGGCCAGGTCGGGCTCGATGCCGGTGGTGTCGCAGTCCATCATCAGGCCGATGGTGCCGGTGGGGGCGAGCACCGACGCCTGGGCGTTGCGCCAGCCGTTCTTCTCACCGATCTTGAGGCCGCTCTGCCACTGCTTGGTGGCCTCCTTGACGATCGAGGTGGCGACCAGGTTGGTCGACTTGATCTCGTCGTTGGCGGCGGCGTGCTTGCGCATGACGCGCTTGTGCGCCTCGGCGTTGCGGGCGTAACCCTCGTACGCGCCGACGACGCCCGCGATCTCGGCGGAGCGGCGGTACGCCGTACCCGTCATCAGCGAGGTGATCGCGGCGGCGACGCTGCGGCCGGCCTCCGAGTCGTACGGCAGGCCCGAGGCCATCAGCAGCGCGCCGATGTTCGCGTACCCGATGCCGAGCTGGCGGTAGGCGCGGGTGGTGATGCCGATCTTCTCGGTCGGGAAGTCGGCGAACGCGATCGAGATCTCCATCGCGGTGATGATGAACTCGACGCTCTTGACGAACTTCTCCACCTGGAAGCCGCCGTCGGCCTGGAGGAACTTCATGAGGTTGAGCGACGCCAGGTTGCACGACGAGTCGTCCAGCGACATGTACTCCGAGCACGGGTTGGACGCGGTGATCCGGCCGGTCTCGGGGTTGGTGTGCCAGTCGTTGATGGTGTCGTCGTACTGCAGGCCCGGGTCGGCGCACTCCCACGCGGCGGTGGCGATGTCGCGGAACAGCTTCTTGGCGTCGATCCGCTCGATCTCCTCGCCGTCCAGCCGGCCGCGTAGCGCGAAGTCGGTGCCCTCCTCGTACGCCCGCATGAACTCGTCGGAGACCCGGACCGAGTTGTTGGCGTTCTGGTACTGCACGGACACGATGTCGGCGCCGCCGAGGTCCATGTCGAAGCCGGCGTCCCGCAGCGCGCGGATCTTGTTTTCCTCGCGCGCCTTGGTCCAGACGAACTCCTCGACGTCCGGGTGGTCGACGTCGAGGATGACCATCTTGGCCGCGCGCCGGGTGGCGCCGCCCGACTTGATCGTCCCGGCGCTCGCGTCGGCGCCGCGCATGAAGCTCACCGGTCCGCTGGCGGTCCCCCCGGACGACAGCAGTTCCTTGGACGAGCGGATGCGGGAGAGGTTGACGCCGGAGCCGGAGCCGCCCTTGAAGATCAGCCCCTCCTCCTTGTACCAGTCCAGGATGGAGTCCATCGAGTCGTCGACCGACAGGATGAAGCAGGCGCTGACCTGCTGCGGCGACTGGGTGCCGACGTTGAACCACACCGGCGAGTTGAAGCTGAACACCTGGTGCAGCAGCATCCAGGTCAGCTCGTGGTCGAAGAGCTCGGCATCCGCCTTGGTGGCGAAGTAGCCGTGCTTCTCGCCGGCCTTGCGGTACGTGTGGACGACGCGGTCGATGAGCTGCCTGAGCGACCACTCCCGCTCCGGCGTGCCGACGGCGCCCCGGAAGTACTTGGTGGTGACGATGTTCGCCGCGTTCACGCTCCAGAACGCGGGGAACTCGACGCCCTTCTGCTCGAAGTTGATCGAGCCGTCCCGCCAGTTCGTCATGACGACGTCCCGGCGCTCCCACTCGACCTCGTCGTACGGGTGGACGCCCTCGGTCGTCCAGACCCGCTCGACCCGCAGCCCCCCGCCGGCCGCGCTGCCGTTCGTCCGGCTGCGCTGCCGTCCTGCTGTGATGCCGTCCCCGGCCATACTGCTCCCCCTCGATGGAACTTCGTCGTCAGTTGTTCTGGTTCTCGCGCAGCGAGGCGATTTCCTTCTCGAACTCGTCGAGCGAGTCGAAGGACTTGTACACGCTGGCGAACCGGAGGTAAGCCACCTGGTCGAGCTCCCGCAGCGGGGTGAGGATTGCCAGCCCCACCTCGTGACTCGGGATCTCGGCCGCACCCTTGGCCCGGACGGTCTCCTCGACGCGTTGCGCGAGCTTGGCGATCGCGTCCTCGTCGACGGGACGGCCCTGACAGGCCTTGCGGACCCCGCTCATGATTTTCGTCCGGCTGAAGGGCTCGGTGACGCCGCTGCGCTTGACCACGGCGAGAACCGCCTCCTCCACCGTGGTGAAGCGCTTGCCGCACTCGGGGCACGAGCGACGGCGCCGGATCAGCGCCCCGTCATCGGCCTCACGCGAGTCGACCACGCGCGAATCGGCATGGCGACAGTACGGGCAGCGCACGTCGATCTCCCTCCGGAGCCTGCTCCCACGGCGTCTCCGGGCATGCCGAAACGCGACGTCGCGATGGTCATTTTCATCGCGCCGCCGTGGACGGCCTGTGGATAACCAGGGGGTCAAACCCCAACCTGTGGATGACTTACACCCTTGTAACTACTAGATGTTGGGGTAGACGCTATGCCCCGGCGGACGCGGACGCAAGTTCAGCGATGTGCCGACGCGCCGTATTTTCGGACTCAACACGTGCGGTGTACCGCCGACTACCGAGCGCCGCTCTTCGTCCCGTTCTTACAAGATCACCGCAGGGTTCATCGCATGATCACGTGCGCGGAAGGGTGAGCACCTGGCCGGGCTGGAGATCGTTGCCGGTCAAATGGTTGAGCCGGCGCAGCTCGCCCACGGCATCGCGGACGTCACGGCCGGGCCGGACCGCGGCCGCGATCGTCCACAGCGTGTCGCCGGACCGGACAGTGATCGTAGGGGCCGGGGTGGCGGGGTCACCGGCGGCCCGGGACGCCGTGGTGAACAACACGGCGCTCGCGGCGCAGGCGACCAGCGCCAGCAGCGTCAGCACCACGGCCCGGCCGCGGCGGGTCAGACGCAGTGGCGGCTCGGCCCGCCGGAAGGTATGCGCGACCATCACAGACCCCCAAGATCAACGGTTAGGACACTCGTTCGATCGAACGCCCGTACGACGGTTTACCAGAACACACGTACGGAAGTCGAGCTTCCGAGCGCGACACGCCGAAGTGAATGTCGTACAGATGTTTGAATATGTCGGACCCCACCACTACGGTTTTCCGACAAGAGGGGTCAGCCGGGCGAACGCCATCCCCACGGCGTTGCGCGCCGGCACCGCGAGCGCACCACGTGCCGATCAGGCACTTGGCCGACAGGGAGGGCGGACGTGTCGACCGACGACCGGACGAGCCGGCAACAACAGCAGATGACCAAGCCCGAGTCCGCGTCACACCGCCGGGCGCCGGGCCGGCCCCGCGGCATCGACGCGCCGCAGCTGCGGTCGGTCACGCCCGTGGTCAGCCACTTCCCCGACCTGGTGACCGCCGACCTGACCGCCCGGCAGCGGCGCATCCTCGAGTTCATCCGCGACTGGGTGGAGCGCTACGGCTACCCGCCCAGCGTGCGCGAGATCGGCGAGGCGGTCGGCCTGGTCTCCCCGTCCAGCGTGGCCTACCAGCTGAAGGCCCTGGAGACCAAGGGCTTCCTGCGCCGCGACCCGAACCGTCCGCGCGCCGTCGACGTGCGCTCGCCGAGCGAGCTGGTCGACGACGAGACGGTGCGCAGCGCGCGTCCCCAGCCGGCCTACGTCCCGCTGGTCGGCCGCATCGCCGCCGGCGGTCCGATCCTGGCCGAGCAGGCGGTGGAGGAGTTCTTCCCGCTGCCGCGCGAGCTGGTCGGCGAGGGCGACGTCTTCATGCTCGAGGTCAAGGGCGAGTCGATGATCGACGCCGCGATCTGCAACGGCGACTGGGTGGTCGTGCGCCAGCAGCCCACCGCCGTCGCCGGCGACATCGTGGCCGCCATGATCGACGGCGAGGCCACCGTCAAGAGCTACCGCCAGCGCGACGGCCACGTCTGGCTCATGCCCGCCAACCCCGCCTTCGACCCGATCCCCGGCGACGACGCCACCATCATGGGCAAGGTCGTGGCGGTCCTCCGGCGGGTTTGAAGACCTATATCGTACGAATCCAGACAAGTCCCCGGCGAGCCGGACGGCGTCACTGCACCACCGGGCCGTCCCCCGCCGCCGGGCTGTCCTGGGTGGCCGAGCACAACGAAAGGCCAGGCCTGCCGGCCAGGCCTTTCGTACACACCGATGTCAGGCGCGCCGCTCCCGACCCATGGTGGCGACCGCCGACCAGCGTCCGCGCCGCCTTGGCGACCAGGAGGCGGCCGGAGCGGGCACCGGGGTACGCCGCCGCGCCCACGGGACGGCCGCGCTCACGCGATCGCCGCGCCCACGGGACGGCCGCGCTCACGCGATCGCCGCGCCCACGGGACCGCCGCGCCCACGGGACCGCCGCGCCCACGGGACCGCCGCGCTCGTGGGGCCGCCCGCGCTTCCGGGGCCGCCGGCCGCCTGGTCGACATGCTCGCGCCACCGGCCCGGAGACGCTCTGCTCCCGGGTCGTTCGCCCAGCGCCGGCTGTGGTTCCTCGCTCAGCTCGAGGGAGGGTCAGCGGCGGTAGCTCGGGCCGTCGAAGCGACCGTCGCGGTCGGCGTAGCCGTCGCCGCGGCCGCCCGGCTGACCGTAGGTGCCCGACGGCCGCCCACTACCCTGCGGCGGGCGCTGGCCCTGCTGCGGGCGAGGCTGCTGACCGCCACCCGGCGGCGGACCGGCCGGCCGCTGCGGCCGCTGGCCCTGCTGCGGCCCGCGCGGCTGGCCGAACTGCTGACCGCTGCCGCCCTGACCGCCATACACGCCGGGCTGTTGCGGGCGCGGCACCTGCGACGGCCGGCCCTGGCCACCGCCCTGGCCGCCCTGGCCACCGCCCGGGCCGCCCTGGCCACCACCCGCGCCGCCCTGGCCACCACCCGGACCGCGCTGGCCCCCGCCCGGCACACGCTGGCCGCCCGGCTGCGGGCGGCCGTACTGCGGACCGCCGCTGCCGTAGACCGGGCCGCCACGCTGGCCGGAAGCGCCCGGGCCGCCGTAGACGCCGGCGGCCGAACCGGACCGGGCGCCGCCGTAGACGCCGCCCTGCTGCGCGCCGCCGACGCCGATGAGCTCGGTCTCCGGGTCGCCGGCCGGGCTGTCCAGCTCGACCGACGGGGGCAGGTCGGCGAGCCGGCGGCGGTGCCGGACGATGCCGAGCACCCCGGCGCCGACCAGCAGCAGGCCGAGCAGGCCGACCGCGCCGACCGTGTACATGATGTTGTTGACCGTGAGGTCGGCGTACCAGGCCTTGCCGGCACCGGCGGACGAGCCCGAGGCCTTCTTCTCGGTCCCGATCGTGGTGGCCGGCGTGTACTGGAGGATGTAGTTCGCCGCGTCGTGGTTACCGGACATGTCGGACACGGTGTAGAAGTACTTGCCGTCGGCGCTGTAGGTGATCGCCTCGCCCTGCGTCTCGTTCGGCAGGCCGGTCGTCCGCGGCTTGTTCTTGAGGGCGGCGAGCACGTCGCCGCCGCTGACGTCCCACTCCAGCGCGTCGGTGTAGGTGCGCAGCACGACCTTGCCGCCGCCGGGGGCGATGGCACCGCCGACGATGGTCTTGTTGCCGATCCGGCCGAGCGGGTTCGCGGGGGTCTCGGTCGCCGAGACGGTCAGCGTCCCCACCTTCTTCAGCGGGACACCCTGCTCGCTGCCGGCCACCAGGGCGCTCGCGGGCTCGTACAGGCCGGCCGGGCGGTCGATCTCCTTGGTCACGATCAGCGGGGTGTTGTTGCCGGTGAGCAGCAGCGCCTCGGCGTCGTGAAAGTCGCCCTCCGGGTACTGCAGCCGGTAGAGCGTCGGCCGCTTGGAGCCGTCGAGCGGCATCTTCCACACGGCGACCCGGCCGCGCCGGCCGTCGTCCTTGTTGTAGTCGTTGTCGCCGATGTCGGCGATCCACAGCGTCTTCTTGTCCGGCGAGAGGATCATGTCCTCGGTGTCGCGGGGCCCGGCGCCGCTGTACGGCACCCGGTTTTTCACCTGGCACTTGGTGTCGAGGAAGAAGACCTTCTTGTGGGCGGACTCGTTCGACCCGTCGTCGATCACGACAAAGCCGTTCGCGGTCGCCACCATGCCGGACAGCTCGTCGAGCTGAGTGTCGGTCACCTTGCACAGCTTCTTGCCCGGCGTCGCGGGGACGCTGACGGTCGGTGCCGGGTCGTCCGCGAACGCGCTGGACGGACCGACCATCACCAGGCCGACGGCCGCGATGACCGGAAAGACGAGACGCCGCATCCGATCAGTGTCGCATGCGGCGTCGCGTCCCGGTGTGACGCATGGATCAGCGCTGGTCAGCGCATCAACTCTCCGTCGCGAAACGACTCCAGCTCGGCAGCGAGCTGCTCGTTCACCCGAACCTGCAACTCGGTGCCGTCGTCCGTGTAGCGGGTGTTGAGCACCTGACCGGACCGGTGAATTCGGGCGACCAGGTCACCTCGGTCATACGGAAGGATGACCCGCAGGTCGACGGCCGGGCGCGGCAGCCGCTGCGCGATCGCCGCGTGCAGCTCGCCGATCCCGACGCCGCTGTGCGCCGAGACGAACACCGCATCCGGCCAGGTGCGCTTGAGCCGCAGCAGGCTCTCCTCGTCGGCGGCGTCCACCTTGTTGATCACCAGCAGCTCGGGGATCCGGTCGGCGCCCACCTCGCCCAGCACCTCGCGCACGGCGCTGACCTGACCCTCCGGGTCGGGGTGCGCGCCGTCGACCACGTGCACGACCAGGTCGGCCTCCGCCACCTCCTCGAGCGTCGAGCGGAACGCCTCGACGATGTGGTGCGGCAGGTGCCGGACGAAGCCGACCGTGTCGGAGAGGGTGAACACCCGGCCGTCCTCGGCGGCGGTGCGCCGGGTGGTCGGGTCGAGGGTGGCGAACAGCGCGTTCTCCACCAGCACGCCGGCCTGCGTGAGGCGGTTGAGCAGGCTGGACTTGCCGGCGTTCGTGTAGCCGGCGATGGCCACCGCCGGGACGCCGCTGGCATGCCGGCGCGCGCGCTTGGTCTGGCGTACGGTCCGCATGGCCTTGATCTCCCGCCGGAGGCGGGCGATGCGCTGGTTGATCCGCCGGCGGTCGGTCTCGAGCTTGGTCTCACCGGGACCGCGCAGACCCACGCCGCCGCCCGCGCCGCCACCGCGACCGGAGCCACCGGACTGGCGGGAGAGCGTCTCGCCCCAACCGCGCAGACGCGGCAAGAGGTATTGCAGCTGGGCCAGCTCGACCTGCGCCTTGCCCTCTTTGCTCTTCGCGTGCTGGGCGAAGATGTCGAGGATCAGCGCCGTACGGTCGACGACCTTGACCTTGGTCTGCTGCTCGAGGTTGCGCAGCTGGGACGGGGACAGCTCGCCGTCGCAGATCACCGTGTCGGCGCCGGTCGAGAGCACCACGTCGCGCAGCTCGTCGACCTTGCCCCGGCCGATGAAGGTGGCCGCGTCGGGCCGGCCACGGCGCTGGATGAGCCCCTCGAGCACCTGCGAACCGGCGGTCTCGGCGAGTGCGGCCAGCTCGGTCAGCGAGTTCTCCGCGTCCGCGATGGTGCCCTCGGTCCAGACCCCGACCAGGACCACCCGCTCGAGCCGGAGCTGCCGATACTCGACCTCGGTGATGTCGGTGAGCTCGGTGGAGAGCCCGGCGACGCGTCGCAGCGAATGCCGCTCCTCGAGCTCGAGCTCGCCGGTCGTGGGGTCCGCCTCGAGCTCGTCGAGGACGGGAGCCTGGTAAGTGTTTCGCAAAAAAGTGACCTCCTCGGCCCGATGGTGGCACGTTGCGCTGGTAGGCGCATCCACATAACCAGGCCGCAGGTTGAAGACAAGTGTCTGACTCAGGGGTAACCACCGGATTGGAAGCGGGTATTCCGGAAGAGCAACAATGCGGGGTATCACCCGTCGACGCCGGAGGACACACCGTGGTGACCACCCGCCTGCCCAGCGCAGGATTCTCGATCACGATCCGCATCGCCGTTACCGCGGACGCCTCGTCGATCGGCCGCCTCACGACCTGCGTCGGGGAGGCCGGGGCGATCGTGACGGCACTCGACGTCGTCGACTCCGACCCGGCCAGCGTGCTGGTCGACCTGACCTGCGACACGGCCGACTCCAGCCACGCCGACCAGGTCGTCAAGACGCTGGAGGAGCTGGACGGCGTCGATGTCCGGAAGGTCTCCGACCGTACGTTCCTGCTGCACCTCGGCGGCAAGATCGAGGTGAGCTCGAAGGTCGCGCTGCGCAACCGTGACGAGTTGTCCCGGGCGTACACCCCCGGCGTGGCCCGGGTCTGCATGGCGATCGCCGAGAACCCGGCCGACGCCCGGCGGCTCACCATCAAGCGCAACACGGTCGCGGTGGTCAGCGACGGCTCGGCGGTGCTCGGCCTGGGCAACATCGGGCCGGCCGCGGCGATGCCGGTGATGGAGGGCAAGGCGGCGCTGTTCAAGCGCTTCGGCGGGGTGGACGCGTGGCCGGTGGTGCTCGACACCCAGGACACCGACGAGATCGTCAAGATCGTCAAGGCGATCGCGCCCGCGTACGGCGGGATCAACCTCGAGGACATCGCCGCGCCGCGCTGCTTCGAGATCGAGGAGCGGCTGCGCGCGCAGCTGGACATCCCGGTCTTCCACGACGATCAGCACGGCACCGCGATCTGCGTGCTGGCCGCGCTCACCAACGCGCTGCGGGTGGTCGGCAAGCACCTCGAGGACGTGCGCGTGGTCGTGTCCGGCGCCGGGGCGGCCGGTACGGCGATCATGAAGCTGCTGCTCCGGCAGGGCGTGGGCGACATCATCGCGTACGACCGGAAGGGCGCGCTGCACCGCGGCATGCCGGACCTCACGCCGACCTGGCACTGGCTGGCGGAGAACACCAACCGGTCCAACTACGCGGGCGACCTGGCGGGCGCGATCGCCGGCGCGGACGTCTTCATCGGGGTGAGCGCGCCCAACCTGCTCACCGGCGACGACATCGCGAAGATGGCGGACCGCGCGATCGTCTTCGCACTGGCCAACCCGGACCCCGAGGTCGACCCCCGGGAGGCCCGCAAGCACGCCGCCGTCGTCGCCACCGGCCGCTCCGACCAGCCCAACCAGATCAACAACGTGCTGGCCTTCCCCGGCGTCTTCCGCGGCATGCTGGACGCCAGCGCCGAGGAGTTCACCGAGGAGATGGCGCTGGCCGCCGCGCGCGCCATCGCGGACGTCGTCGGCGACGACAAGATCAACCCGACGGTCATCATCCCCAGCGTCTTCGACCCCAGGGTCACGCCGGCCGTCGCCGCCGCCATCCGCACGGTCGTCCGCGGCACGCCGACCCCGCACAACCCGGCCGCCATGCCGGAGGCCGACCTGGCCGGGGCACCGGAGGAAACCTTCTAAAAGCACATTTCGGGTACGAGTCGGGACGGGCGCTCGGACACGCGTCAGTCGAGGACCTCGCCGTTGGCCACCAGGACCGCGGGGCCGGCCAGCCACCAGCGGCCGGCCTCGTCGTGCGTCACGGTCAGGCGCCCGCCGGGCAGGTCGACCGCCACCACGCCGGCCGCCAGGCCCGCGTCGCGCAGGGCCGACGCGCCGACCGCGAGCGCGCCCGAGCCGCAGGCCAGCGTCTCGCCCGAGCCGCGCTCGTAGACCCGCATCCCGACGTGCAGGTCGACGCCGTCGATCGGCGCGGCCATGACCACGAACTCGACGTTCACCCCCGCGGGGAACAGCGCCGGGTCGAAGTCGGGCTGCTCCGACAGGTCCAGCGACGAGAGCTCCAGACCGTCGTGCAGCCCGCAGACCAGATGCGGGTTGCCGCAGTCCACGACCATGCCCGGGAAGGTCAGCGGGCCCACGGTCGCGGTGCTCGCCGCGTACACCCGCGGGGTTGGCATGTGCACCCTGATCTCGTCGCCCTCGACGAGCGCGACCACGACGCCGGCTCGCGTCGCGATCGGCAAGCCCGCCGGGCCGGGTTTGGCGAGCCCGCTCGCCATCAGGTACCGCGCGAAGACGCGCACGCCGTTGCCGCACATCTCGGCGACCGAGCCGTCGCTGTTGCGGTAATCCATGAACCACTCGGCGTCCGCGGCGAAAGCGGCGCCGTCCTCGTCCTTCGCGGCGCGCACGACCCGCAGCACCCCGTCCGCGCCGATGCCGAAACGGCGGTCGCACAGCCGCGCGACCCGCTCGGGAGTCAGCAGCAGAGCGCCGTCCGGGTCGGGGACGATGACGAAGTCGTTGCCGGCGCCGTGGCCTTTGGTAAAAATCATCTGAGGTTTCCGCCGCGGGTTCGTTGAGGAAAAAGCACCGTGATTATCCCGCAAGCGCGAGAGCGTCCGCCACGAGTGTGTCCGACGCCCCGTCCAGCCAGTGGATCGCCGGATCGCGCTTGAACCAGGACCGCTGCCGGCGCACGAAGCGGCGGGTGCCCTGAACCGTGGCGGCCTTCGCCTCCGCCTCGGTGAGCTCGCCGTCGAGCTGGGCCAGCGCCTGCTGGTAGCCGAGCGCGCGGCTCGCCGTACGCCCGTCCCGCAAGCCCGCCGGAAGCAACCCGCGCACCTCGGCCACCAGCCCCGCGGCCCACATCGTTTCCACCCGCCGGGCGATCCGCTCGTCCAGGACCTCGGTCGCCCGGTCGACGCCGATCTGCAGCGACGGGTAGTGCGGGATCGGCTGCGGCAGCGTCGCGGTGAACGGCTTGCCGGTCAGCTCGATCACCTCCAGGGCGCGCACGATCCGCCGCCCGTTGGAGGGAAGAATGGTCGCGGCGGCGACCGGATCCCAGTGCGTCAGGCGCTCGAACAGCGGCGCCGGACCGTTCGCCGCCAGTTCCGCCTCGAGCCGCGCCCGCACCTCCGGATCCGTGCCGGGAAACTCGAACTCCTCGAGCACCGCCCGGATGTACAGGCCCGAGCCGCCGACCAGCAGCGGCACCCGCCCCCGGGCCAGGATGTCGTCGATCGCCGCGCGGGCCAGCGCCTGATATTCCGCCACCGCCGCCGGGACCGTCACGTCCCAGATGTCGAGCAGGTGGTGCGGCACACCCTCGCGCTCCTCGACGGTCAGTTTGGCGGTGCCGATGTCCATCCCCCGATAGAGCTGCATCGAGTCGGCATTCACCACCTCACCGCCCAGCGCGTGGGCGAGAGCGATGCTCAGCGACGACTTGCCCGCCGCGGTCGGCCCCACGACAGTGACGACACGGGGGACCAATTCGAACGGCACGGAGCAACCGTAGGACACTGTTATGTCACGGTCATCGGTGGGCGCTTCCCCATAACCGGGTTGGACCTGTGACAATGCGCGAGAAAGAATGCCGATGAGAGCTTCGGTGTTCGGCTGCGCTGTGGCGGCGGTCGCCGGCCCTTCCGGGTCGCGACTACCGGGAGACTTGAGGGACGGGTTATGAACGACTGGACGGCCTTCGGGCGCGTGGATGCCGACGGCACCGTGTACGTGAAGACCGCGGAGGGCGATCGCGTGGTCGGCTCCTGGCAGGCGGGCACCCCCGAAGAGGGACTGGCCCACTTCGCCCGGCGATTCGCCGATCTGGTCACCGAGGTCGACCTGGTCGAGGCACGCCTCAAGTCCGGCGCCGCGGACGCGCCGCACGCGCTGGCCACCGTGAAGCGGCTGCGCACCCAGCTCGATGAGGCGCACGTGGTCGGCGACATCGACGGCCTCGCGGCCCGGCTCGACCGGCTGGCCGGCGTCGCCGACGAGAAGGCCGGCGAGGCCCGCGCGGCCCGCGAGGCCGCCCGCGGCGAGGCGCTGGCCCGCAAGACCGCCCTGGTCGAGGAGGCGGAGGCGATCGCCGCCGACGCCACCGGCTGGAAGACCGCCGGCGACCGCCTCAAGGAGATCCTCGACGAGTGGAAGACGATCCGCGGCGTCGACAAGAAGACCGACGGCGAGCTGTGGAAGCGCTTCGCCGCCGCCCGGGACGGCTTCACCCGCCGTCGCGGCGCCCACTTCGCCGCCCTCGACGGCCAGCGCAAGCAGGCGCAGACGGCCAAGGAGGAGCTGGTCAAGGAGGCCGAGAGCCTCGCCGAGTCGACCGAGTGGTCGACCACGGCGAACCGGCTCAAGGAGCTCATGACCGAGTGGAAAGCCGCGCCGCGCGCCGCGAAGGAGGCCGAGCAGCGCCTCTGGGAGCGGTTCCGGGCCGCCCAGGACAGCTTCTTCACCCGGCGTAGCGAGGTCTTCTCCGCCCGTGACGCCGAGTACAAGGGCAACCTCGAGAAGAAGCAGGCGATCCTGACCGACCTGGAGGCCGTGGACGTCGACGCCGACCCGCGCGCCGCCCAGAACAAGCTGCGCGACGCCCAGGCCGCCTGGCACGACGCCGGCCGCGTGCCGCGCGAGACGGCCGCCTCGCTGGACCGCCGCTGGCGGGCCGCGGAGGAGCGCATCCGGGTCGCGATGGACTCGGCGTGGCGCAAGACCACCCCGCAGGACAACCCGCTGCTGCAGCAGATGCGCGAGCAGGTGGCCGAGGCGGAGGAGAAACTGGCCCGCGCCCAGGCCGCCGGCGACTCCCGGCGGATCAAGGAGGCGGAGCAGGCGCTCTCCTCGAAGAAGCAGTTCCTCGCCCTCGCCGAGCAGGCCAACTGACCAAGACTTGGTCGCGGGATCCTTACTACCAGCGGTAGCATGGTTGCGTGACTGCTGAGCCGTTGCCGCCGACTCGTGGTGGCGAGATTTCGGCCGCCGAGCGTGCCGCCATCGAGAGACTCCTGGCCGGCCGGCCGGCCGAGGGCCTTCGGCTGGTCGGCAAGGCTCGCAAGGTCAGCGTGTCGATGCCCGAGGACCTCACCGCCGCGGTGCAACAGCGGGTGGGACCCGGCGAGTTCAGTCAGTACGTGACCGAGGCGGTCGCCCGCCGGCTCGAGCTCGACCTCGTCGAGGAGCTTGCCGAGATTCTGGAGGCGGAGCACGGCCCGGTCGCCGAAGACGCACTGGCCGAGGCGAAGACTTCGTGGCCCGACGAGCATTAGGCGCCGGCGGCTCCCTCGTCCTGGACAGCGAGGGTCTGGTCAAGCTTGCGGCCGGCGACCAAAGGGCGCGCGCCTATCTGCTGAGTGCGGTTGAGCGTGGCGCTCGGGTGGTGGTCAGTGCCGCCACCCTGACGGAGGTGCTCCGCGGCGGGCCCCGGGACGCACCCGTGCACCGGGTGCTGTCGCGCATCACGGTGCTGCCGGTGAGCGCCGAACTGGGCCGCCGTGCCGGGGAGTTGCTCGGCGCGACCGGGTTGTCCGGGCATCGATACGCCATCGACGCGATGGTAGCCGCGACGGCACGGGAGCTGGCTCGCCCGGTCGTGCTGTTGACGAGCGACCCGGACGACCTGGGCAGGCTGGTGGAGGAGCCGGACCGGCCCAAGAGTCAGCGGATTGCCGTGGTGCACGTCTAACAGCCGCCCACCATGGCCAGCTCCTGCGGGGAGGCGTTGCCGCCCGTGCAGACGATGGCGATGTCGCGGCCCGCGAAGCGGTCAGGGTTGGCCAGGAGGGCGGCCAGCGGGGCGGCGCCGGCGCCCTCGGCGAGGGTGTGGGCCTGGGTTGCCAGCAGACGCTGGGCCTCGGCTATCCGGTCGTCGGTGACCAGCAGGAAGTCGGTCAGCGACGCGCTCAGGTGGCGCTGGGGCAGGTCGTACGAGCGGCCCGTTGCCAGTCCCTCGACGCGGGTGCGGTTGGGGCGGGTCGAGCGGGTGCCGGAGCGCCACGCGTGGTGGGCCGCCGGGGACGCGGTCGACTGGACGGCGATGACGGCGCAGTCCGGGGCCAGGGCGCGGGCCACGATCGTCGCGGCCGCGGCGCCCGAGCCGCTGCCGACCGGTACGACGATCGCGTCCAGGTCGGGGCGGGCCTCCAGGATCTCCAGGTAGAGGGTGCCCACGCCGGCGATCAGCGACGGGGTGTCGCCGGGGCTGACCAGGGCGGCGCCGGTCGAGGCGGCCAGCGCGGTGGCGTGTCGCTCGCAGTCGGCGAGGCTCGCGCCGGTCAGGATCACCTCGGCGCCCCAGGCCTGGACGGCGGCGACCTTGGCCGGGTTGGCGCCGACCGGCATCACGACCGTGCACTCGGCGCCGGCGACGTGGCTCGCGTACGCCATCGACTGGGCGTGGTTGCCGGTCGAGTAGGTGACCGTGGGGCGGCCGTCCAGGGCGGCGATCAGCACCAGCCCGCCACGGACCTTGAAGGCGCCGGTGGGCTGGGTGTTCTCGTGCTTGACCAGGACAGTCGCGCCGGCCGTCGCGTTCAGGACCGGGTACGACCACATCGGGGTGGGCGGCAGGTGGCGACGGACGACCTCGCGGGCCGCGCGCACGTCGTCGATGGTGAGCTCCATGCCGCCGATCATCGAGGGCCCGTGGCACATAGGTCCAATGGCAATGTCTCCGGAAACCTATCAACGATACTGATAGGTTCGGGCGATGCTCGACGTCACCCGGCTGCGGGTGCTGGCCGCGGTCGCCCGGCACGGGTCGGTCACCGCGGCGGCCCAGGCGCTGCACTATGCCCAGCCGTCGGTGAGCCATCACCTGCAACGGCTGGAGGCCGAGACGGGCAGCCGGCTCGTGCAGCGGGCCGGGCGCGGCATCCGGCTGACCGAGGCCGGGCGGATGCTGGCGGCCCGCGCGGAGGAGATCCTGGGGCGGCTCGACGCGGCCGAGGAGGAGCTGGCGGCCTACGACGGGCTGCGCCGCGGGCGGGTGCGGCTGGCGGCGTTCCCGTCGGCTCTCGGCACCTTCGTGCCGCTCGCGGCGGCCGGCTTCGCGGCCGCCCACCCCGAGGTCGACCTGCGCTTCCGGGAGGCCGAGCCGCCCGAGGGGGTACGCCTGTTGCGCAGTGGCGAGGTCGAGGTGGTGTTGCTGTTCACGCACCCGGACGAACCGACGCCCGATCTGGCGGGGCTGCGCCACGAGGTGCTGCTGGACGAACCGTTGTACCTGGTCACGCCGCCGGAGTGGCCCGGGGACCGGCTCGCCGACCACCGGGACCGGCCGTGGATCGGCGGCTGCGAGCGCTGCCGCGGGCAGTTGCTGCGGGCGGCGGCGGCCGAGGGCTTCGTGCCGGACATTCGCTACACGACCGACGACTACGTGGCCGTGCAGCGCCTCGTGGCGGCCGGTCTCGGCGTGACCACGCTCCCGGCGCTGGCCCTGACGGCACACCAAGATCCGCGGGTACGCACGATGCCGCTACCCGCCTCCTCGCGCCGGGTGGTGGCCGCCGTGCACGGCGAGCCCCCGGACCCACCCGCGACCGCGGCCCTGCTGAGCCACCTGCGGGCGGCGGCTCAGAGCGCGCAGCCCCCGGTGGTGGCGGGCAGCGGGGCGGGCACCCCGACCGTGGGCAGGCCGAGCGAGACACCCTTGAGGCGCGGCACCCGGCCGGCCTCGTAGGCGTCGCCGGCCCGGGTGCGGCGGTGCGACAGCGGGCTGCCGTCGGCGTTGAGGTGGTGCGGTGCCGCGTAGGTGACCACCGTCTCGACGATGTCGCCGGGGCGCGGGGCCAGGTCGCCGGTCGCGAAATGGACCAGGCGGCCGTCCCGGGCGCGGCCGCTCAGCCGGCCGGTGCGCTCGTCCTTGCGCCCCTCGCCGACGGCCACCAGGACCTCGACCTTCTCGCCCACCAGCTTTTTGTTCTCGGCCCAGGTGATCGCCTCCAGCTCGGCGATCAACCGGTTGTAGCGGTCCTGGACGACCGCCTTGGGGATCTGGTCGGCCATGGTCGCCGCGGGCGTGCCGGGGCGGATCGAGTATTGGAAGGTGAACGCGCTGGAGAAGCGGGCCTCGCGTACGACCGCAAGGGTTTGCTCGAAGTCTTCCTCGGTCTCGCCGGGGAAGCCGACGATGATGTCGGTGGTGATCGCCGCGTCGGGCATGGCGGCCCGGACCTGGTCGATGATCCCGAGATATTTCTCCTGGCGGTAGCTGCGGCGCATCGCCTTGAGCACCCGGTCGGAGCCGGACTGCAGCGGCATGTGCAGCGAGTGGCACACGTTCGGCGTCTCGGCCATCGCGGCGATCACGTCGTCGGTGAAGTCCTTCGGGTGCGGGCTGGTGAAGCGCACCCGCTCAAGACCCTCGACCTCGCCGGCGGCCCGCAGGAGCTTGCCGAAGGCGAGCCGGTCGCCGAACTCGACGCCGTACGAGTTGACGTTCTGCCCGAGCAGTGTCACCTCGAGGACGCCCTCGGCCACCAGGGCCCTGACCTCGGCCAGGATCTCGCCGGGGCGACGGTCCTTCTCCTTGCCGCGCAGCGCCGGGACGATGCAGAACGTGCAGGTGTTGTTGCAGCCGACCGAGATCGACACCCAGCCGGCGTAGGTCGACTCGCGCTTGCTCGGCAGCGTCGACGGGAACACCTCGAGCGACTCGAGGATCTCGACCTCGGCCTCCTCGTTGTGCCGGGCGCGCTCGAGCAGTGCGGGCAGCGAGCCGATGTTGTGGGTGCCGAAGACCACGTCGACCCAGGGCGCCTTCTTGACGATGTCGCCGCGGTCCTTCTGCGCAAGGCAGCCACCGACGGCGATCTGCATGCCGGGGTGCTTGAGCTTGGTGGGGCGCAGGTGGCCGAGGTTGCCGTAGAGGCGGTTGTCGGCGTTCTCGCGCACCGCGCAGGTGTTGAAGACCACGACGTCGGCCGCGTCCGGATCGGCGGCACGCACGTAGCCCGCATCCTCCATCAGACCGGAGATGCGCTCGCTGTCGTGCACGTTCATCTGGCAGCCGTACGTGCGCACGTCGTACGTGCGCGGGGTGCCCTCGAATTCGGTAGTCATGGCAATTGAACAGGGTACTGCTAACCGGCGGCGGGCTTGAAATGTGAGCTGCCGCAGCCGGGACCGAGCGAGCAGGCCGGGTCGACGCCGGTGCACGGGCGGACGTGCCGCCGTTCGGGGCCGTCGTCGGTCTCCACCTCGTCGACATGCACGGGGCGCAGGGTGCCGTCCGGCTCGGCGAGCACGTACCGGGTGGGATTGAGGGTGTCGTCGGGCAGCAGGACGGCCTCGCCCAGCCGGACCGAGACGGCGCTGGCGCAGGTGGCCTCGGCGAAGCCGGCCGGGGCGACGAAGACGTCGACCAGCGTGGGGAAGTCGCCGCCGACGTGGTAGACGTCGCAGAGCACGCCCTGGTGGCCCAGCGGGACGACCGACCGCTCCAGGGCGCCGGCCAGCGCCCCTCGGACTCGATCGGGGTCAATTCGATTTCCGATGGACCAGCTCCACAGACCGGGTGTCGGATCCCCGTCAGCCATACCGAACATCGTGGACAATGCGCGGGCCCCTCATCCGCTAAGTTACCGCTCCGTGACCATTCTCGGCGCGAACCGATACTACGGTCCACTTAGAGTGTGCCCATCCGGGTGATCCGCAACGAACGGACGGGGTTCAACAGTGTCCGACGATGCCCTCATCGTGCTCGAGAACGTCAACAAATGGTTCGGCCCGCTGCACGTGCTCGACGATGTGAATCTTTCCGTCGCACGCGGCGAGGTGGTCGTCGTGATCGGACCCTCCGGCTCCGGCAAGTCTACGCTGTGCCGGGCGATCAATCGACTTGAGCCGATCAACTCGGGCACCATCACCTTCGATGGCCGACCGCTCCCGGCCGAGGGCCGGGCCCTCGCGCGACTACGCAGCGAGGTCGGCATGGTATTTCAGTCTTTCAATCTCTTCGCGCACAAGACAATCCTGCAGAACGTCATGATCGGGCCCGTCAAGGTGCGTAGGGAGAAATCCGTCGAAGTTCACGACCGGGCCATGGCGCTCCTCGAGCGGGTCGGCATCGCCAATCAGGCGGACAAATATCCGGCCCAGCTCTCCGGTGGTCAGCAACAGCGCGTGGCGATTGCCCGGGCCCTTGCGATGCAACCGAAGGCGCTCCTTTTCGACGAGCCGACCAGCGCGCTCGATCCCGAGATGGTGGGCGAGGTGCTCGACGTGATGACGTCGCTGGCCCGCGACGGGATGACGATGGTGGTGGTCACGCACGAGATGGGATTCGCGCGGCACGCCGCCAACCGGGTGGTGTTCATGGCCGATGGTCAACTCGTGGAAGAGGCGCCGCCGGCCGAGTTCTTCGCGAGTCCGAAAAGCGACAGGGCCAAAGACTTCCTTTCCAAAATCCTTACGCATTGACGGTGCGAACACCTTTCGTCCCAACGCAGGAAACTATTTCGAGGAGCGTAATGATGCGCATCACCCGATTGGCAGTGACGTGCGGAGCCATGGCCTTGGTGCTCGCCGGGGCCGCATGTGGCGGGAGCAACTCCAACAACTCCGGAGGCAGCAGCGGCAGCAGCCCCGGCACCTCGGGGGTCGTCGCCAAGGCGTCGAGCGGCAAGCTGACCTTCGGCGTCAAGGCCGACCAGCCGGGCCTGGGCCTGCAGACCGGCAGCACGTACTCCGGCTTCGACATCGAGATCGCGAAGATCATCGCTAAGGGCCTGGGCGTGCCGGAGAGCGGCATCACCTGGAAGACGACGGTGTCGGCCAACCGTGAGCCGTACATCCAGCAGGGGCAGGTCGACATCGTGGTGGCGACCTACACGATCAACGACGAGCGCAAGCAGAAGGTCAACTTCGGCGGCCCGTACTACATCGCCGGGCAGGACCTGCTGGTGCCGGTCAACTCGACGATCACCGGGCCGGAGTCGCTGGCCGGCAAGAAGGTCTGCTCGGTGAGCGGCTCGACCCCGGCGAAGCGCATCAAGAGCGACTACAAGGACGCTCAGCTGCAGCTGTTCGACTCGTACTCGAAGTGCGTGACGGCGCTCGCCGGCGGCCAGGTCGACGCGGTGACCACCGACGACATCATCCTGGCCGGGTACGCCGCGCAGGAGCAGTACGCGGGCAAGTTCAAGGTGGTCGGCAAGCCGTTCAGCACCGAGCCGTACGGCATCGGCCTGAAGAAGGACGACACCGCGGGCTGCAACAAGATCAACGACATCCTGAAGGCCGCGGCGGCCGACGGGTCGTACAAGAAGGCCTGGGAGGACACGCTCGGCAAGAGCGGCAAGCCGGCGCCCGAGCTGGACACCTCCAAGCTCACCAACTGTTCCTGAGGTCAATTGGCGGTGGGGCCGGGTGATCCGGCCCCGCCCTTTTTGGGGTGACGATGGGCGTTTTTTCCGATCCAACGAATCGGGACCTCTACGTGACCGGGTTCCTCTGGATCCTGAAGCTCACGCTGGCCTCGTCGGTCTGCGCGTTGGTGCTCGGCACGCTGCTGGCCGCGATGCGGGTGTCGCCGGTGCCGGTGCTCCGCGGCTTCGGCGCGACCTGGGTGAACATCTTCCGGAACACCCCGCTGACCCTGATCATCTTCTTCTGCTACTTCGGGCTGTACTCGACGCTCGGCTTCACCGCGTCGAACGACATCGACCTGAACAACTTCTGGCTCGGCGTGATCGGACTGTCGGTGTACACGGCGGCGTTCGTCTGCGAGGCGATCCGCTCCGGTATCAACACGGTTCCGGCCGGGCAGGCCGAGGCGGCCCGCGCGATCGGGATGACCTTCCGCCAGACGCTGTCGTTGATCGTCCTGCCGCAGGCCGCGCGGGCGGTGGTCGCGCCGCTCGGCAGCATCTTCATCGCGCTCACCAAGAACGCGACGATCGTCGGGACGATCGGGGTCATGGAGGCGTCGAGCGCCATGAAGCAACTGATCAACGACAACGGCAACGTGGTCTTCACGATCTTCTTCGTCTTTGCGGGCACCTTCGCCGTCGTGCTGATCCCCACCGGCTACGGCTTCGGCTGGCTGGCCAACCGACTGGCGGTGAAGCGGTGAACACCGACGCCGTTCTCTACGACCACCCCGGGCCGCGGGCCCAGGCCCGCAACCGGATCCTCACGGTCGTCTTCAGCGTGCTGCTGCTCGCGCTGCTGTACTGGATCTACACGAAGTTCGACGACAAGGGTCAGTGGTCCGCCCTGCTGTGGAAGCCGTTCACCCAGGCCAGCACCTGGACCGGCTACATCCTGCCCGGCTTGAAGAACACGCTCGCCGCGGCGGTCGTCGCGATGGCGCTGTCGCTGGCGTTCGGGGTGATCTTCGCGGTCGGCCGGCTCTCCGAGCACTGGTGGCTGCGCATCCCGGCCGGGGTCGTGGTCGAGTTCTTCCGGGCCGTACCCCTGCTGCTGATGATGTTCTTCATCTTCTTCGGGATCCCGTTCGTGACCCAGCAGCCGATGTCGAACTTCTGGGCGGTGGTCATCGCGCTGACCCTCTACAACGGATCGGTGCTGGCCGAGGCGTTCCGCGCCGGGGTGCGCGCGGTGCCGATCGGGCAGAGCGAGGCCGCGTACGCGATCGGCATGCGCAAGGGCCAGGTGATGGGCCAGATCCTGATCCCGCAGGCGGCCCGCGCGATGCTCCCGGTGATCGTCAGCCAGCTCGTGGTGCTGGTCAAGGACACCGCGCTCGGCTACATCATCTCCTACAGCGAGCTGCTGCAGCTGGGCGTGAACAACCTGGCGGCCAACTTCGGCAACGTGCTGCAGGCGGCGATCGTCGCCGCGATCATCTACATCACGATCAACGCGACGCTGACCGCGGTGGCGGCCTGGCTGGCCCGGCGCTCCCGGCGCAGCGGCCGGACGGCGCGGCCGACCAAGCCGGCACCCGCGGTGCTGGCCGGGGCGGCCGGGGAGGCGGGCGCCTGATCGGGCGTCCGGCCGCTGGGCACGGCGTCAAGCGCCCTTGATCGGGCGTCCGGCCGCTGGGCAGGGTTGTCTGCGCCGCGTTGGCCGTCATTCCCGGCGTGGCACTGCTGCGCCGCGTACGGCAAAAGCGCGAAGCACCGCACCCGGCGTGAGCGAAACGCCTAGCGTGCCAGCTCGGTGACCCGGGATTCGCGAACGACCGTGACGCGGATCTGGCCGGGGTAGGTCAGCTCCTCCTCGATCTGCTTCGCCACGTCGCGGGCGAGCACGGCGGCGCCGATGTCGTCGATGTCGTCCGGGCGGACCATGACGCGGATCTCCCGGCCGGCCTGCATGGCGAAGACCTTCTCCACGCCGACCTTGCCGGCCGCGATCTCCTCGATGCGCTCCAGCCTCTTCACGTACGCCTCGAGGCTCTCCCGCCGAGCGCCCGGCCGCCCACCGGAGCAGGCGTCCGACGCCTGGGTCAGCACCGCCTCGATGGTCTGCGGCGGAACCTCGTTGTGGTGCGCCTCGATCGCGTGGACCACGTCCTCCGACTCGCCGTACTTGCGAGCCAGGTCGGCGCCGATCAGCGCGTGGCTGCCCTCCACCTCGTGGGTCAACGCCTTGCCGATGTCGTGCAGGAACGCCGCCCGCTTGATCGACGGGATGTCGAGACCCAGCTCGGCCGCCATGATCCCGGCGATGTGGGCGGTCTCGACGAGGTGCTTGAGCACGTTCTGGCCGTAGCTGGTGCGGTACCGCAGCCGGCCGAGCAGCTTGGCCAGCTCCGGGTGGATGTTGGTGATCCCGACATCGACCAGCGCCTCCTCGGCGGCCCGGTCGCAGAGCAGCTCCACCTCGTTCTTCGCGCTGTCGAAGACCTCCTCGATGCGGTGCGGGTGGATGCGGCCGTCGAGGACCAGCTTCTCCAGGGTGAGCCGGCCGACCTCGCGGCGGACCGGATCGAAACAGGAGAGAAGGACCGCCTCCGGGGTGTCGTCGATGATCAGATTGACGCCGGTGACCGACTCGAACGCGCGGATGTTGCGGCCCTCGCGGCCGATGATCCGGCCCTTCATCTCGTCGCTGGGCAGGTGCAGGACGCTGACCACGCTCTCCGCGGTCTGCTCGCTGGCGATCCGCTGAATGGCGTCGACCACGATCCGGCGGGCCCGGGTGTCCGCGGTGCTCTTCGCCTCGTTCTCGATGTCCCGCACCATGATCGCGGCTTCCCGCTTGGCCTGGGCCTCGATGCTCTCGACCAGCTCGGCGCGGGCCGCGTCGGCGGTCAGCTTCGCGATCCGCTCCAGCTCGCGGCGCTTCTGCTCCTCGGCGCCGGTCAGCTCCGCCTCGCGGGTGGAGAGAGCGTTTTCCCGGCCGGCGAGATCGGCGTCCTGGGCGGCCAGCCGGCGCTCCCGTTCGACCAGGCGCTCCACCTCGTCGCCGTGCAGGCGCTCCCGCTCGTCGATCCGGGCGGCCCGGCGCTCGACCTCGGCGGCCTGCTCCTTCGCGGTGGCGTTGAGCAGGGCGACCTCACGCTCGCCGGAGCGGCGTGCGGCGGCGCGGACCTGCTCGGCGTCCGACTCGGCCTGGCGGTGGGCGTGCTCGAGGATCGTGTCGGCCTCGCTGTGCGCGGCCTCGAGGACCCGGCGGGCCTCGGCGCGGGCGGCGGAGGCCTCGGCCTTGGCGGCGGCAGCCTCGGCGCGTACGGTCGCGGCCTTGGCGTTCGCGTCGGCGACCTTGGCCTCGGCGGCGCCGACGGCCTGGTCCTCACGCTCCTGAGCATCGGCCCGCTGGGTCTGCAGCTGGCGCAACGCGCGGGCGCCGAGCACCAGCCCGGTCACCACCAGGGCACCGAGCACGACGATCGCCACCACCAGCACCCAGTCCAGGGCGGTCATCTCGCCGCGTCTCCCTTCGCCGCCCGGCGCATTGTGTGCGCGCGGGCTGTCTGCGGGATGCCCGACCAAGGCTGGAAGAATGCAGGAAACATCGAACCGCGACATGCCGATCGGTTGGCACGCCTGGTCTCAAGTTCTCTTCGGTGACCCTCCGTCGTCGTTCGGGTGGCTCCCGATCGGTGACGGTGCAGGTCACAAGTGATGCCGTAATGTAATGCGATCTATGTTGTGCGTGTTGCATGCGATGGTCGAGCACACCTTGTGTAACGCGAGGCTAGGTCGCGAGTGCCACTTCGGTCAAGGATCCATGATTTCGCCCCGGATGGGACTTAGGGCACAGACCCGCTTACGCGCAGCTCACGAACGGGATGGGCATTTCAGGCGTACCGGGACCAGAGATCTCGCATCGGTTCCCAGCGCTCGCCCAGACCATCTTTCCAGTACGCCAGGAGATAGGCGGCGATGGGCCTTTGCGCGTCATCCCACCAGATCCCGGCGACGGTCCTTGTGACGCCACCCTCGGTGAGGCGGTATGCGTACTCAACGTAGTTGCCGTCGGCGGTCTTGCCCGGGGTCTTGCCCGCGGTGTCGCCCGGCGTTTTGCCCGGCGTTTTGCCCGGCGTTTTGCCGGGCGTTTTGGCACCCGGCGCGAGGGTGCTTGCGTCGCGGACCTGGGGCTGCAGTGCGCCACGCGCCTTGTCCCGCTCGGCGGTCGATCGATACTCGACGAAGAAGGCGCTCATGCCGTCGATGGTGCAACGAACTCGCGCCTTCTCGCCGTCGGCCTGGGCCGGGGTCGCCTTCGCGCAGTTGGCCAGGTGGGGCAACCAGGGCTGGGCTAGCGGGGCGAGGGCGGTGCCTTTGAAGTGGGCGGCGTTGAGGGTGGCTTGGGTCCGCTCGAAGAGGCCCAGGGCGGGTGCCGTCGTCGCCCCTGCCGGGGTGGGTGAGGGGCGGGTCGGGCGGGAGGCGGTGGCGCGGCCGGCGAACCAACCCGCGGTGCCGAAGAGTAGGAGGCCTGCGAGCAGGCCGATCAGAAGGCCGGCGAAGAGGCGGGTCGGAGGCGGGTCGGAGGGGGTGGGAGCGATACGCCTGGAGGGGGAGGCGGGGAGGCCGTGGCGGTCGCGGAGGTGGCGGCGGTCGTCGGTGTGGGGATGGTCATGTTCCGGGTTTGGTGGCCGTCCAGTGCTGGGCGCTTGGCCCGGGCCGGCGGACCACTCGTCGCTCGGGGGCCGCCCGGGATCGGCGGACCACTCACCACCTGTCGCCTGCCCGGGATCGGCAGGCCACTCATCGCCGGGGGTGGGCAACCACTCGCCGCTGGGGGCGGACGGCGCCTCGGGGGCCCACTCACCATCGACGTCGGGTCTTGTCGGGGCGAAGAACGGGCCGGACGGGGCGGCCGCGGGGTAGGCAGTCTCCTCGGCCGCCGCCTCGGGACGGCCGCCCGGGTAGGAGGGGGCCTCGTCCGGCCAGTCGGTGGCCGCGGCGTTCCACGGTGGGGCAGACCGCGCAGCCTGCGGCACGGGCGGGTGGCCGTCCGGCTTCTCCACGCTCGCCGGCCAGACCGGGTATTCGTCGTGCGGCTCGGCGGCGGCCTGAGGAGCCGGATCCCCGCCGAACTGGGCATCGAGGTCCGGATCCTCTTCGCGCGGGAATGACGCGGGCTCGTCGTGCCACGGCTCGGGGCCGCTGACGGCAGGCGGCTCGATGGTCGTGGGACGCACTCCACCGTAGAGCGGACGCCGGACGGGAGAGCTGACGCCGGCGAGCGGCTGCGCCCGCGAGGACGGCTCAACCCGCAAGGGCGGCCCGGCATGCGCGGGAGGCACGGCATGCGCGAGCGCGGGCGGCGCGGCGGGCGCGGGCGCAGGCGGCGCGGGCGGCGCGGCGGGCGCAGGCGGCATCGCGGGCGGCACGGCGGCCGCGCGCGGCACGGCAAGCGCGGGCGGCGGCACGGCATGCGCGGACGGCGCGGCGGCCGCAGGCGGCACGGCGGCCGCAGGCGGCACGGCGGCCGCAGGCGGCACGGGAGGTGCGGCAGGCGCGGGACGCTCGGCGTGGGAGACGTTGGAGCGGGCAAAGGCCGGCGGCGGGGCGCTCCACGGATGGGAAGGCCGGGCTGCCGCGGGGGTCGGCTGCTGGCTGGGGATGCTGGGGGCGGACGACCTTGACGTGGGCACCTCGGCCGACGGATCGCCGAACGTGGCGATCTCCTCGGTCGGCTCGGCACCCTCCGGGAAGGAACCGTAGCCCCGCATGTGGTTCCGCGAGTCCTCGGTCACGGCACCTCACGCTAGCAGCCAGTGGCGAGTGTCGATCTCCATCATCGCCGACCATGGATGGCTGATAGGGCCTGCAACGCAGGTCAGGATGGGCGCAGCAGCTCGCCACTTCCCGCCGCAGGCAGCATCGCCCTCATCGGCCGACCATGCGGCGATCCGGCCACAACGGGCCGCCGTCACGTCCGCCGACCAAACGGTCGTCCGGCCACAACGGGCCGCCGTCACGTCCGCCGACCAAACGGTCGTCCGGCCACAACGGGCCGCCGTCACGCCCGCCGACCAAACGGTCGTCCGGCCACAACGGGCCGCCGTCACGCCCGCCGACCAAACGGTCGTCCGGCCACAACGGGCCGCCGTCACGCCCGCCGACCAAGCGGCGGTCCGGCTACGACGGGTCGCCGGCCTCGTCGGCCAGGGCGTCGGGGTCGATCTGGTCGGCGAACTCGGCGGCCTCGGCATCCCGGGCGGCCAGCGCGTCCTTGACCGCGCGGATCGCCACGCCGGGCGGGTAGCCCTTGCGCGCCAGCATCCCGACGAGCCGGCGGAAGACGGCCTCGGGCGGGCCGGCGGCCGAGCGCAGCTTCCGATCCACCAGGGCCCGGGCGGTCGCGGCCTCCGCCTCGTCGTCGAGGGTCTCGAGTGCCTCGCTCGCCACCTCGGTGTCGACGCCACGCTGCCGAAGCTCGTTCGCCAGTGCCCGGCGGGCGAGCCCGCGGCCGTGATGCCGGCTGGAGACCCACGCTCGGGCGAACGCGGCATCGTCGATGATCCCGACCTCGTCATAGCGGTCGAGGACCTCGTCGATCACCTCTGCGGAGATCTGCCCGCGGGTGAGCGCCTTCGCCAACTCGGCTCGGGTGCGTGGCCGGGCCGACAGCTGCCGCAGACAGATCTCCCGTGCCCGCTCCGACTCGCTCTGCTCGGGCACACTCCGAGCGATCTCGCCCCGACCCGGCACACCCCGGACGCCCTCACCACGGACGGGCGCACCCCGGACAGTCTCGCCACGGACGGGCGCACCCCAGAGGGTCTCGCCGGGCGCGGCGGGGTAGCCGCCCGGCGAGGGTCGGCGACGGCGGGCGGGAACGTTGCCGCGTTCCGCCTCGCCGTCGACGGCCCCGCCGGGCGGGTGCTCATCGGGTGGGTGGCGCGGTGGGCGAGGAGGGAGGGCATCCCACCCGCGCCCGGACCGCGCGCCGCGCCGACCGGCCATCTGGCGTCACCTCGATCGGGAATCCGCGATCAGAAATCGACCGGGGGCAGCTCGGGGCCGCCGGCCGCGTCGCCCGTGGTCTGGCCGACGCCGAGCTTCTCCAGGATCTTCTTCTCGATCTCGGCGGCGACGTCCGGGTTCTCCTTGAGGAACTCCCGCGCCTTCTCCTTGCCCTGGCCGAGCTGGTCGCCGTCGTACGTGTACCAGGCGCCGGACTTGCGGATGATGCTCTGCTCGACACCGACGTCGATGAGCGAGCCCTCCCGGGAGATGCCCTTGCCGTACATGATGTCGAACTCGGCCTGCTTGAACGGGGCCGCCACCTTGTTCTTCACGACCTTGACCCGGGTGCGGTTACCGACGACGTCGGTGCCGTCCTTCAGGCTCTCGATGCGGCGCACGTCGAGACGCACGGACGCGTAGAACTTCAGCGCGCGGCCACCGGTCGTCGTCTCGGGCGAGCCGAACATGACGCCGATCTTCTCGCGGAGCTGGTTGATGAAGATCGCGGTGGTGCCGGAGTTGTTGAGCACGCCGGTGATCTTGCGGAGCGCCTGGCTCATCAGGCGGGCCTGAAGGCCGACGTGGCTGTCGCCCATCTCGCCCTCGATCTCGGCGCGCGGCACGAGCGCGGCCACCGAGTCGATGACGATGACATCGAGCGCGCCGGAGCGGATCAGCATGTCGGCGATCTCGAGCGCCTGCTCACCCGTGTCGGGCTGGGAAACCAGCAGGGCATCGGTGTCGACGCCGAGCGCCTTTGCGTAGTCCGGGTCGAGCGCGTGCTCGGCGTCGATGAACGCCGCGATGCCGCCGTTGCGCTGCGCGTTGGCCACCGCGTGCAGGGCGACCGTCGTTTTACCGCTGGACTCCGGCCCGTAGACCTCGATGACCCGGCCACGCGGCAGGCCGCCGACGCCGAGCGCCACATCGAGGGCGATGGAGCCGGTCGGGATGATGGCGGTCTGCACGACCGGCCGCTCCCCGAGCCGCATCACCGAGCCCTTGCCGAACTGCTTGTCGATCTGAGCCAGTGCCAGATCGAGCGCTTTGTCTCGGTCGGGTCCTGCCACCATGTCCGCCACCCCTGTATTCGACTTTGCAGGCGTCTTCGCCGATGAGCCTCTATTCACCACGGGCTACAAGGTAGGCGGTGGGTATGACAAAAATCCGCCGCCCTGCCGTGAGCTGTGGATGACCGGGCCGGTGTGGACAATAGCCGAACACCTGTACTAGATCGAAGCGACACGCCAGAACAAGCGTACGAAATTTTGATCAGCGCAGGCGGGAAGGCACCCGATCGGGATACGCCGCCACCACGGCCCGCCAGATAGTGGCCGTATCGATACCGTCCGCGATGGCCCGATCGATCGTCCGGTCCCCGAGCTCGGCGAAGGAGTGATCGGCCGCCATGCTCCGCGCATAGGTCCTGCCGAATGCCTGATCGAGCCGCGCCCAGAAGTCCGTCAATCGCACCTCACGAGCCTACTCAGCTACCGGTACACCGCTGCCGCGGCGACCTTGAGGTCGTCGACCAGTCCGCCGTACGCGATATCGCGGTTGTCGGCCCGCAGCACCGCGGACGGGTGGATGGTGGCCATCGCCTGGATCTCGGCAACCGGGAAGTCCTCCGGATGCTGGGCCGAGGCCGGCCACGGCAGCAGGCGGCCGCGCTGCTGGGTGACCCGGAACGACGGGCCGAGCAGCGCCTTGCCCGCGGTCGCCCCGAGCAGCACCACCAGCTCGGGCTCGAGCAGCGCGAACTCGGCAACGACCCAGGGCCGGCAGGCGACGATGTGCGCCGGGCCGGGCGTCTGGTGGATCCGCCGCTTGCCGCGCAGCTCGAACCGGAAGTGCTTCACGGCGTTCGTGATGTAGAGGTCGGCCGGGTCGATGCCGGCGTCGTCGACCGCTTCGCGCAGGAGCCGACCGGCCGGCCCGACGAACGGCAGGCCGTGCTGATCCTCCACATCGCCCGGCTGCTCGCCGACGAACACGATGCGGGCGTGCTCGGCGCCCCGGCCGAAGACGGTCTGCGTCGCGTGTTCGTACAGCTCACAGCCTTGGCAGCCGGCGGCGGCCGCCTTCAGCTCGGCGATGCTCCGCGGTTGCGGCGGCACCCACTCCTGCGCGCCGACCGGCGCCTCGGTCCTTGGCATCCCACCGTTTTACCCGAACCGGGTGAAGGCACGCACGGCGGCTTTACCTGAACCGGGTGAAGGCACGCACGGCGGCTTTACCCGAACGGGGAGAAGCACGAACGGCGACACCCTCCCGGAGGACTGTTCATTCTTGCGCCACGGCCACCTCCTCGACCCGACCGGTCATCGCGACGGCGTCACGAACCCGGCCGGGCGGGCGGCGGTCGCCACCGCGTCGGCCAGGGCCGGTATCTCGGACTCGTCCAGCGCGCTGATCGTGATGCGGACACCGGGCGGCGTGTTGATCCGGAAGAGCGAGCCGGGCGCGACCGCATAGCCGGCGTCGCGCAGCAGGCCGACCGTGCGGGTCTCGTCGGCCACGCGTACCCACGTGTTTATGCCGGTCGCACCCTCGGCCACGACCCCCCGTCGCTGGAGTGCGTCGCAGAGAGATCGGCGTCGCTGGGCGTAGCCCGCGGCCGCGGTCCGCACCAGGGTCGTCACCTCGTCGTCGAGCCAGAGCCGCAGCAGCAGGCGCTGCAGAACCGTGGACACCCAGCCGGTGCCGAGGCGCATGCGGCCGACCACCCGGGCGATCGTGGTCTCGTCGCCGGCCACCACGGCGATGCGCAGGTCGGGGCCGAACGGCTTGGAGGCCGAGCGGATGAACGCCCACGCGGCGGTGACCGGGCCAAGGCAGTGCAGCGGGGCGGCGGCGAGCTCGGCGGCGTGATCGTCCTCGATCAGCAGGACGTCACGATGCCCGGCCAGCACCTCGCGCAGGTCGTCCGCGCGCTCGGCGGAGACGGAGGCGCCGGTGGGATTTTGCGCGCGCACGGTAACCACGACCGCCCGGGCGCCGGAGCGCAGCGCCGTGGCCAGCGACTCGGGGGACGGCCCTTCCTGATCGATCGTCACCGGCAGAGCGTGCATGCCGAGCGCGGCCAGCAGATCGAGCAGGTTGGCCCAGCCCGGATCCTCCACCGCGACCGCGTCGCCGGGCCGCAGGTGGGCGGTGAGCAGGCGCTCGATGGCGTCGAGCGTGCCCGAGGTGGCGGCGATCGCGGCGCCGGCCATCGGCACCCCGTCGGCGGCGAGTCGCGGCCGCGCGATGTCGATCAGCTCGGGCATCGCGATCGCGGACGCGTAGCCCTGGGGCGGCCCACTCTCCTCGGCGATGCGGCGCAGGGCGGGACCGATCGGTGGCAGGAGTCGCACGTCGGGCTCGCCGGAGGAGAGATCGAGCACGCCCTCGGGGATCGGCAGGCGCATCGCCGAGCGCACGCCGGCGATTGGCGGGCGGTCACGGACCCGCGTGCCCCGCCGCCCGTCGGCCTCGACGACGCCGCGGCGACGCAGCTCCTGATACGCCTTTGCCACCGTGGCGGGGCTGACATTCAGCTCGCCGGCGAGAGCGCGGATCGGCGGCAGCGGAGCACCCCAGACGAACTCGCCGCGCATGACCCCGGTCTCGATGCTGGCGGAAATAGAGGCGGCGCTGTCGCCGCTGACCTGATACTGTGCTGGCACAAGACAAATTCTGTACTAGTACAGAGCAGATGGCAAGCACGAGGAGCCGGGATGTCCGACACCTACGCCCAGACGGATCGCACGACCGCCACCCGCTACCGCAACCGGATGTCCTACGACCGCCAGGCCGTCCACGCCATCCTGGACGAGGGGTATGACTGTTCCGTCGCGTTCGTCGTCGACGGCGAGCCTCGCCTGCTGCCCACGCTGCACGTCCGCGTCGGCGACACGCTCTTTCTGCACGGCTCCTCCGGCGGCCGGATGGGCCTGACGGCCCGAGGCGACGGGGTCCGGGTCTGCGTGAGCGTCACCCTCCTCGACGGCATCGTGTACGCGAGGTCGCAGACCAACCACAGTGCCAACTACCGATCCGTCGTCGTGCACGGCGTCGCTCGCCCGGTCACCGACACCGACGCCAAGCTGGCCGCTATGAGCGCGCTCACCGACAAGGTGGGCACCGGCCGCGCCGCCGACAGCCGCCCGCCGAGCAAGCAGGAGCTGGCCCAGACCGCAGTGCTGGCCCTCTCGCTGAAGGAGGCCGCGGTGAAGGCGCGCGGGCATGGCGTCGCCGACGAGGCGGATGACCTTTCGCTCCCCCACTGGGCCGGCGTGCTCCCGGTGACCCGCACCTTCGGGCCGCCGCAGACCGACCTGGGCGTCACCGCCGCGCCCCCGGCGTACCTGCCCGGCGGCGGTTCGCCCTGGGTCAAGCCGGTCGTTCTCGAGGGCCGCCACGTCCGGCTCGAGCCGCTCGCCCACGCGCACGTGGACGGGCTGCTCGACGCGCTCGCCGACGACGAGGTGTGGCGCTACCTGCCGACCCTGCCACCGCGCACCCACGAGCAGATGGCCGAGCACGTCAATGACCTGCACCGTCGCCAGTGGGCCGGCTTCCAGCTGCCGTGGGCGCAGATCGAGCCCGCCACGGGCACGGTCATCGGCCTGACCAGCTATCACGACATCGACCCGGTCAACCGCTCGCTCGGCATCGGGCACACGGTGGTCGGCCGCCGCTGGTGGCGCACCGGGGTGAACACGGAGGCCAAGCTGATGCTGCTGGAGCACGCCTTCGAGACGCTCGGCGCGGAGAAGGTGTTCTGGTACACCGACATTCGCAACGACCGATCCCAGCAGGCGATCGCCCGGCTAGGCGCGACGCGGGACGGCATGATCCGCAAGCAGCGGCTCCGGCCGGATGGCACGTGGCGCGACACCGTGGTGTTCGCGATGACGTCCGAGGAGTGGCCGGCCGCCGCGACGCGGCTGCGCGAACGGCTCGCCGTCGGCGGTTCGGCCGCCATGACGAACGCATAGAGTCGTCGCCGTGCTGGGCATCACCGATTTTTGGACGTACGTGCTGGGTGTCGTGGCGATCATCCTGCTGCCGGGGCCAAACTCGATCTTCGTGCTGTCGGTCGGTGCGCGCCGTGGGGTGCGGGCCGGCTACACGGCGGCGGCCGGGGTGTTCGTCGGCGACGCCGTGCTGATGACACTGTCCGCGGCGGGGGTGGCATCGCTGTTGCGCGCCTACCCTCCGCTGTTCCTGGTCATCAAGTACGCGGGCGCCGCCTACCTGTTCTGGGTCGGGTTCGGCATCATCCGGGGGGCCTGGCAAAAGCTGCGGAGCCGCTCGGCACCGGCCACGCCGCAGGTCACGGGCAGCGCCGGAGCGGCCACGCCGCGGGTCACGGGCGGCGCCGGAGCGGCCGCGCCGCAGGCTCGGGGCGGCGCTGGGGCAGCCGAGCTGCGCCATCCGTTCCGGCGGGCGGTCGTGATCAGCCTGCTCAACCCCAAGGCGATTCTGTTCTTCGTGTCGTTCTTCATCCAGTTCGTCCAGCCGGGCTACTCGCATCCGGCCGTGTCGTTCCTGGTGCTCGGGGCGGTGGTGCAGTTCTTCAGCTCGCTCTACCTGACCGCGCTGATCTTCGGAGGTAAGTTCCTGGCCGGCCAGTTCCGGCGCCGCCGCAAACTCGCGGCCGGGGTTACGACCGGCGTGGGTGCGTTGTTTGTCGGCTTCGGCATCAAGCTGGCCACCGCCAGCGTGAGCTGACGAGCTCAAGGCGGACGCGACAGGCGACGGGCGCAGCGAGCGGCGGGCGCAGCGAGCGGCGGGGGGCGCGGGGGGGGGGGGGGGGGGGGGGGGGGGGGGGGGGGGGGGGGGGGGGGGGGGGGGGGGGGGGGGGGG
>NZ_JAOSZE010000055.1 GCF_025630775.1 Actinoplanes sp. KI2 | reverse complement strand
GTAGAGCGCCCGCCGGTCGGGCGAGACCTCCCCACGGGTGAAGAAGCGTCTCGTCCCGACCAGCGCCTGGGTCAGGGAGTCGTCGAGCTCGGCCACGTGGATTCCTTTCCCTAGGCCGCCGCAACCGGTCGGGCGCTACGGCCCACCGAAAACAGGTCGAGGAGCAACGCCGCGAGTGCCACCACGGCTAGGAGGGCAAGCCCAAGCCCATAATTCCCGAAATTGCCGTAGATCGCGCCCATAACCAAAGGTGGGACGAATCCACCCAGACCGCCCGCGGCCCCGACGACGCCCGTCACCGACCCCACCTGGTTGGCCGGGGCGACTGCGGCGACCAGCGCGAAGGTGGCGCCGCTGCCGGCGCCGAGGGCGGCCGCCATGGCCAGGAACGCGATCGTGCCCAGCGGCACGTCCCCTCCAACGCCACGCAGGGGCATCGGGTCGATCACCCCGTTCCGCCCAGCCTCGTCGCCGGTTGCCCGAGCGAATAGGGACTTTGTGCCTGTCCTTGGGACACTGGCGAAGTGGCGCAACGCAGAGGGTCGGGACGGCTGGTCGAGACGGTCGCCTCGGGCGTCGCCGAGCTGATCCCCGACCCCGACCGCCGGTCGGCGTACAGCCTGATGCTGGACGGGACACCGCAGTCGTACGTCGATCTCGACGACCCGGCCCACCTGGAGTTCGAGTACATCCGGCGGATGGCGGCGGCGATCGACCTGCTCGCGCCGCCCGGCGAGCCACTGCGCGCGCTGCACCTGGGCGGCGGCGCGCTGACCCTGCCCCGCTACCTCGCGGCGACCAGGCCGGGCTCCCCGCAGCGCGTGGTGGAGATCGACGGCGCCCTGGTCGAGCTGGTCCGCCGCGAGCTGCCGCTGCCCGCCAAGGCAAATATCCGGGTACGGGTCGGGGACGCCCGCGCGGCCGTCGAGGGCATGCGCGACGGCGGGTACGACGTGGTCGTCCTGGACGTCTTCGCGGGCGCCCGCACCCCGGCCCACCTCGCGTCGGTCGAGTTCGCCCGGGAGATCGCCCGGGTGCTCGCGCCGACCGGCCGGCTGATCGCCAACATCGCGGACGGCCCGCCGCTGCGCTACGCCCGCGCACAGGTGGCCACCATCCGCGCGGCGCTGCCCGAGGCCTGCCTCGTGGCCGACGCCGCGGTGCTGCGCGGCCGCCGCTTCGGCAACCTCGTGGTGGTCGCCGGCCGCACCCCGCCGCCGGTCGCCGAGCTCACCCGGCGGGCGGCCGGCGACTGGTTCCCGGGCCGCGTGGAGACCGATCTCGACCGCTTCTCCGGCGGGGTGGCGCCGGTCACTGACAGTGTCGCTGTCGCGTCACCGACCCCTCCGTCGGGCCTTTTTAGTAACCGAAAGTGACTAACGATCACCCAAAGGTTCCATCGGAACCGGCCTGTCATGTTGACGTCAGGAAATCGGGTGTGATTCGCGGCCGGTGACTTGTCGAGGCCCGGTGCGCCCGGTTGTAATCAACCTCAGCCGCGTCCGACGCGCGGCCGCCGACTGGGGGGTAGGCGAGCATGTCCGAGAGATTCTTCCTGGCCGCGTCCGGCACCGCCGCAGACGCGTCCGGTTCGCGCGTGCTGTGGACCGGGCGCTGCGCCGTGGCCGAGTACGCGTTCGAGGAGCCCAACTCCCTCCCCCGCTGGGCGCTGCCCGAGGAGACCGAGGTCGTGGTCACCGAGGAGCGCGTCGTCTACCGCGACGCCGCCACCGGCGCCACCGGCGAGCTGCGCTGGCCGTTCCCCCAGCACCTGCGGGTCCAGCCGGGCAGCCGGGACGCCGGCCGCTCGGCCACCGTCACCCAGATCCAGCTGGTCTGCGCCGGCTCCGGCGGCGCGTTCCCGGCGCTGGTCTTCGCGGGCGGCGACCTCACCTCGGTCAGTGACGCGGATCGGCTCGCCAACGTGCTGCGCCAGGCGATCGCCCGGTACCGGGTGGACCACGCCGCCGAGCTCGGCATCCCGGCGCCGCAGGCCCGCATGCTGTCCCGCCTGGTGATCGGCCCGGAGTTCAGCAACTACCAGGGCGGCGACGGGCAGACCGTCTCGCTGCTCGGCGCCGTTCCGGCGGTCGAGCCGCCACCGACCGCGGCCGTGCCGGACGTCTACGACGAACAGCCCTACACGACCTACCAGTACCCGCCCGGCAGCCCGGTGGTCGGCTCGGCGCCGCCCGCCACCCCCGCGCCCGCCCCGCGGGCCCACCCTGGCCAGGACGGCGGCTACGTCCCGTACGCCGCGCCGATGGCCGGCCGCGCCGAGTTCGGCGTGACCCCGCCGCAGGTCCTGCGCCCCGGCTTCGACGAGGTGGCCCGCTCCCGCCCGGCCCGCCCGGCCGACGAGGTCACCCTGCGCGGCGGCCCCGACCTGGAGGCCCGCGCCGCCGACCTGGCCGCCCGGGTGGCCGGCCTGGTCGCCGGTGGCGCCGGTTACGACCACGACCCGAACGAGCGGACGAACCTCTCCAGCCTGCTCGGCGGTCCCGAGGCGCCGCTCGACCGGGCCGAGCAGGTGCGCCGGACCGCCGCCCGGCTGGCCGGAAACTCGGCCCGCGCCCGGAGCGTCGCCCCGCGCAACCCGGCCGACGACGAGATGGGCTCGACCACCCACAACTTCTGAGCGGCTACTCGGCTGCCCCGGTCGGTCCCGCCCCGGCTACTACGAAGCAGCGCCCCGTCGCCACCCGCTCGTCGTGCAGGTCGTGCGCCCGGCGCAGCAGGTCCATCAGCTCGTCCTCGGCCCGGATCCGCGCCCGATACTTCTCCGGCAGCGTCCGGAGCTTGGCCTCCTCGCCGAGCAGCTTGTGGAACAGCTCGTCGCAGTAGGCCGGGTCCGTCTCCACCTCGAGGAACTCGGTGGCGTGCCGGCGGGCCGTCGCCACGTACGTCTGCGCTCGGCCCTTCGGGCTCAGCAGCGACACCACCACGGTGATCAGCAGGATGGCCACGATGGTCGCCAGGGACACCTCGGTGGAGATTTCGGCGGCGTGGACCGGCTCGCCGTCGTTGATGAACGGCACGTTGTTCTCGTGCAGCGCGTGCAGGATCAGCTTCACGCCGATCAGCGCGAGGATCGCCGCGAGCCCGTACGAGAGATAGACGAGCCGGTCCAGCAGCCCGTCGATGAGGAAGTACAGCTGCCGCAGCCCCAGCAGCGAGAACGCGGTCGCGGTGAACACGATGTACACGTTCTGCGTGAGCCCGAAGATCGCCGGGATGCTGTCCAGGGCGAACAGGATGTCGGTGCCGCCGATCGCCACCATCACCAGCAGCATCGGCGTCATCATCCGCCGCCCGTCCCGGTACGTGAACAGCTTGTCCCCGTCGTACACGTCGGAGGTGCGCAGCACCCGCCGGGCCACCCGGATGATGATGTTGTTGGGCGGCTCCTCCTCCTCGCCGCTCTGGTGCCGCAGCAGGTTGCCGGCCGTGACCAGCAGAATCAGCCCGAAGATGTAGAACACCCAGGCGAACGAGTCGATCAGCGCGGCACCCAGGAAGATGAAGCCGGTCCGGGCCACCAGCGAGACGGCGATGCCGACGAGCAGCACCTTCTGCTGGTCGGCCCGGGGCACCTTGAAGCTGCCGAGCAGCAGCAGGAACACGAAGAGGTTGTCGACCGACAACGCTTCCTCGGTCACGTAGCCGGCGAAATACTCGGCCCCGCTCTGCCCGCCGGCCAAGACGGTCACCCCGAGTCCGAACAGAACGGCGATCGCCACGTAGATCGCCGTCCACCGGGCGGCCTCGCCGAGCGACGGCACATGCGCCTTGCGTACGTGGAAGAAGAAGTCGAACAGCAGCAGCCCGACGATGCCGAGAACGGTCAGCAGCCAAACCCACCCCGACACGCTCTGCATGGCCACATCCTAGGTATCGGTGACCGCCGCGCGCAGTTGTGACCTACTGAGGAACAGCGCACCGGTGAGATCCGCCCCGCGCAGGTCGGCACCGCGCAGATCGGCTCCGGTGAAATCGGCCCGCCGCAGATCCGCGCCCCGCAGGTCCGCCCCGATCAGCAGCGCACCCCGGAAACTGGCGCCGTTGAGGGCGGCGCCGCGCATCTTCCGCCCGATCAGATTGGCCCCGCGGTAGTCGGCCTTCGGAGTGCCGGCCCGGGCCAGGTTGCTCGCCTGCTGCAGCAGCGGGTTGACCTTCCGCCGCTCCGCGTCCACGTCCAGCCCCTTGAGCTGCGCGGGCGTTCCGCCCGCCAGGTGGTCGATCCGGGCGAGTTCGGCACGCAGTTTCGGGTGTACGCGAACCGCTGCGGCCAGCTTAAGCGCCTCGGTCAGCAGCCACATCAGCTCGTGCAGCTGCCGTACGACGGGAAGCAGCCCCAGCATCTCGGGCGCGCTCTGCCAGTCCTGCCCGATGCCGAAGGTCTCCCGGCTGATCCGCTGCCCGGCCCCGAAACAGTCGAACACCACGCACCCGGGAAAGCCGCTCTCCGCGAGCCGCTCATGGATGCCGCACCGAAAGTCGGCGCCAAGATTCGGACAGGGTTGCCCGGCCGGCTTGGTGATGGCGAAGTCGGACGACTTGACGAAGGCCGGCGCGACGCAGCAGAGCCCGACACAGCTCGCACAATCCGCTTCCAGCACCCGTTCACCCACCGGTCCACTCTCTCAGACGCCGGCTCCGGACCAGGGCAGACCCTGGCCCACCGGGCTTCTTGACCTTCACGGCAGACTGTGGAGCGTGACGCACGCGCAGCGACAGCAGCTCATCGAGATCGACCGCCGGCTCTCCGAGGAGGAGCTCGGCGATCGCGCGCTCGTGCACGCGATGGTGCAGCTCGAGTGGTACCGGGCGCAAATGAGCAAGACCCGGCGCAAGTACGTGCTGTCCGAATCGGGGGCGCTGTTCCTGGCCGGCGCGGCGACCGTGCTGGCGGCGCTCAGCGCGCCGGCGTGGATCACGGCCACGGTGGCGGCGTTCGTGGCGTTCCTGGCGGGGCTGCGGCGGGTCGTCTCGTGGCACGACGACTGGCTCGCGGCCTCCGAGGCCAGGGCCCAGGCGGAGGCCGCGATCTCCCAGTATCGGCTGTTGCCCGCGGACGAGCGGACGCTCGAACGGCAGCGGGAGTTGGTGGCGGCGATCGACAAGCTGGTGCTGGACGAGACGCGCAGCTGGGGTCGGCGCCGGCGGGAGAAGGTGCAGGCGGAGCTGCCGGGCTGAGCCGACGGCTAGGAGATCAGCTCCAGGGTGTCGACCACCCGGTGCGAGAAGCCCCACTCGTTGTCGTACCAGGCGACCACCTTGACGTGCCGGCCGTCGACCCGGGTGAGCTTCGAGTCGAAGATGGACGATGCCGGGTTGCCGGTGATGTCCGACGAGACCAGCTCGTCGTCCGAGTACTCCAGGATCCCGGCCAGCGGCCCGTCCGCCGCCACCCGGTACGCGGTCAGCACCTCGTCGCGCGACACCTCCCGGCGGACCGTCGTGTTCAGCTCGACGATCGAGCCGACCGGCACCGGCACCCGGATCGAGTCGCCGGACAGCCGGCCGTCCAGGTTGGGCAGCACCTTGCCGATCGCCTTGGCCGCGCCCGTGGTGGTCGGCACGATGTTGACCGCCGCGGCGCGGGCCCGGCGGGCGTCCCGGTGCGGGCCGTCCTGCAGGTTCTGCTCCTGGGTGTACGCGTGGACCGTGGTCATGAAGCCGTGCTCGATGCCGGCCAGCTCGTCCAGCACGGCCGCCAGCGGGGCGAGCGCGTTGGTGGTGCAGGACGCGTTCGAGATGATCGTGTGCGCGGCCGGGTCGTACGCGCCGGTGTTGACGCCGAAGGCAATGGTCACGTCGGCGCCGTCGGACGGGGCGCCGACCAGCACCTTCCGCGCGCCGGCGGCGAGGTGCGCGCGGGCCGCCTCGGCCTTGGTGAAGCGGCCGGTCGCCTCGAGGACCACCTCGACGCCGAGGTCGGCCCAGGGCAGCGCGGCCGGCTCCCGCTCGGCGAGCACCTTGATGCGCCGGCCGTCGACGACCAGGGTGTCGCCGTCGACACTCACCGGCCGGCCGAGCCGCCCCGAGGTGGAGTCGAAGGCGAGCAGGCGGGCGAGGGCCCGTGGTTCGGCGAGGTCGTTCACGGCGACGACCTCGAGCTTGCTGTCCCGTTCGAGCAGGGCGCGCAGCACGTTGCGCCCGATGCGACCGAATCCGTTGATGGCGATGCGAGTCATGCCCCAAGCCTGTTTCCCGGCCCGAAGAATCGACAGCGGCTCGAGCGCCACCCTTCGCAAGGATCTAGCCACCGAAGGTTCGGCGGTACTGGCTCGGCGTGGTGCCGAGGACGCGCTGGAAGTGCAGGCGCAGATTCGAGCCGGTGCCCAGGCCGACATCCTCGGCGATCTGCTCGACGCTGCGCTCCGACCGCTCGAGCAGCTCGCGGGCCAGGTCGATGCGGGCGCGCAGCACCCATTGCATCGGCGTGTATCCGGTGTCCTCGACGAATCGCCGGGAGAACGTGCGCGGCGACACCGCCGCGTGCCGGGCGAGCACCTCGAGGGTGAGCGGCTTGTCGAGCCGATGCAGCGCCCACTCCCGGGTGGCGGCGAACCGCGCGCCCAGCGGTTCGGGAACGCTGCGGGGCACGTACTGGGCCTGGCCGCCGCTGCGGTAGGGCGCCGCGACCAGCCGGCGGGCCGCGTGGTTGGACGCCGACACGCCGAGGTCCCGGCGCAGGATGTGCAGGCAGAGGTCGATCCCCGAGGCGGCGCCGGCCGAGGTGAGCACGCTGCCCTCGTCGACGAAGAGCACGTTCTCGTCCACCCGGACGCGCGGGTGCTTCACGGCGAGCTGGCGTGTGTAGTGCCAGTGCGTGGTGGCCCGCTTGCCGTCGAGCAGGCCGGTGGCGGCGAGCGCGAACGCGCCGGTCGAGATCGCGGCGAGCCTTTTCCCGGCGGCGTGCGCGGCGAGCAGCGCGTCGACCACGGCCGGCGGCGGGTCCTCCCGGTCCGGGAAGCGGTAGCCGGGGATGAAGACGATGTCGGCCCAGTCGAGCGCGTCGAGGCCGTGGGCGACGTGGTACGACAGCCCGTCGCCGCCGGTGACCAAGCCGGGCGCCGGACCGCAGACGCGCACCTCGTACGGCATGCTCGATCTGGTCGTGAAGACCTGTGCCGGGATGCCGACGTCGAGCGGTTTGGCGCCCTCGAGCACGAGGACGGCAACGCGGTGCAGGCGATCGGCGGCCACCGGCCAAGGGTAGGGCCAGTCCCCGGGCGCGGGCGTGACACGATGACACGATGCGCCTGGTGACCGACGACGAGCGCCGGGCCCGGCTGGCGGTCCGGCACGCGCTGGCGCCGGCCTTTCGCGCCGACTCCCCCGAGGCCGTGACCCGGGCGATGACCGTGCTGCACGCCACCGAGCCGGCCACGGTCCACCTCGCCTGCCGCGCCCGCTTCGACGCCTGCACGGTGGCCGACCTCGACCGCGCGCTCTACGCCGACCGCAGCCTGGTGAAGCAGCTGGCGATGCGCCGCACGCTGTTCGTCTTCCCGCGGGATCTGCTGCCGGCCGTCTGGCCGAGTGCCTCGGCGCGGGTGGCCGGCGCCGAGCAGGCCCGGGTGACCCGCGACGTGGTCCGGTCCGGGATGCCCGCCGACTGGCTGACCCGGGCCCGCGCCGAGGTGCTGGACCTGTTGGCCGACGTGCCCGAGGGCCACACGGCGGGCGAGATCCGCAAGGCCGTTCCGATGATCGACGTCCGCATCCAGGAGTCCGCCGGCGGGCAGTCGCCGGTGGCCCGGGTGCTGACCCACCTCGGCCTGACCGCCGACGTGGTACGCGGCGTCAACACCGGCCGATGGCACACGTCCCGGCCGCGCTGGACCCTGATGAGCCACTGGCTGGGCGCCGTGCCGCCGGCGCTGGACGCGACGGCCGGCTATCGCGAGTTGGTGCGCCGCTGGCTGGTCAGCTTCGGCCCGGGCACCGAGGACGATCTCGTCTGGTGGCTGGGCTCGACCAAGTCGGTGGTGCGCGCGGCACTGGCCGCCCTCGACGCGGTCGCGGTGACGCTCGCCGGTGGCGAGACCGGCTGGCTGCTCCCGGACGACGCCGGCGAGGTGCCCGACCCCGGGCCGTGGGTGGCGCTGCTGCCGGTGCTCGACCCGACCGTGATGGGCTGGAAGTCGCGCGACTTCTACCTCGGCCCGCACCGGGCAGACCTGTTCGACCGTACCGGCAACGCCGGCACGACGGCGTGGGCGAACGGCCGGATCGTCGGCTGCTGGACCCAGGACCCGGCCGGCGTCGTCGAGGTGCGCCTGCTCGAGAAGGTGCCGCCGTGGGCGGCCCGAGCCCTGCGCGACGAGGGCGTGCGGTTGACCGAGTGGCTGGCCGGCGTGCGCGTACCGACCGGCTACGCCTCCCCCGCCATGCGCGCCACGCCCGCTCCCGCCTGACCGGTTGCACGCCACCTTTGAAGCGAGCGACTGACCCTCAGTTGACGTAGTTCTCCAGCAGGGCCGGGGTCAGGCCGGACCGGTGGATGGCGGTCAGGGCGGCGGTGACGTCGCTGACGAAGGCCGGGCGGAAGTGCATCAGGATGATGTCGCCGGGCTCGATGCGATGCACCGGGGTCTGGTAGTAGACCTTGCCGTTGTTGACCGTCTCGGTCCAGTTGAAAGCCGCCTGCAGCCCGCAGTCATGCACGGCGCGGAGAGTGTTCTCGTCGTAGTTGCCGTACGGCGGCCGGAAGAACCGTGGCGTGCTGTGGAAGGTCGTGCGCAGCAGGTCGCGGGCGCCGCAGATCTGGTAGCGCTGGGTCGCGTACGGCAGGCCGCGCATGCTCGGGTGGGTGAGCGTGTGGTCCTCGATCACCCCGCCCTCGCCGACGAGCCGCTCGAAGAACGGCGGGTTCTTCGCGGCGACCGGCCCGATCAGGAACATGGTGAACGGGACGTGCGCGGCCGCCATCAGCGATCCCGCCGTGGGCAGCTGCACCTGGCCGTCGTCCATGGTCAGGAAGGCGACCCGCTGGTGGACGGCGAGCCGGCGATACATCGGCGCCAGCGCGCCGCTCGGCGCGGTGACCGGCTCGGCCGGCGGCGGCGAGGCGAAGACCGGCAGTCGGATGCCGTCGAAATCGCGGTCGGTCGCGGCCGCGGATCGACCCGGCGGCGGCGCGGCCGTGGCGCTGCCGTGCACCCCGGACGGTGCGCCGTGACTGCTGCAGCCGGCCACGATCAGCACGGCGGCCACCAGGGATCGACGGAAGCGCATGCCGGCCACCGTAGTCACCCGTTTCTGGCACCTCCTGTGACCATCCGTCAGAGGGTCACGGCAATCCCGATCACCGGAGCCTTCCGCAGGTGGAGGGTGCTCGCCAGCCAGTTGCCGACCCGGGAGAGCAGGTATTTGTCGGCCACCGCCTTCCGCGCCGTCCGGGTGCCGGCGTCGTCGAGGACCTCGGCGGTGCCCTCCGCGGTCGGGGCGCCCTCGGCGATGCGGCCGCGGAGGTCGCAGACCGTGACCTTGACCCGGCTGTCGCGCCGGATCCGCTTCACCTTCCACGCGTCGGCGTCGGACACGATGTACATCCGGCCGTCGCTCGTCGCCTGCCAGACCGCGGTTGCGACGGCCGTGCCGTCCTTGCGGTACGTGGTCAGGCTGACGTACTTGCTGCGGGCGATCTCCTCCGGCACTGCCATGAGGCAACGGTAGCGGCAGACGGAACCACCCGGGCGGCGAGCCCGTCAGAACCATGTCCCGCCGGGGGAAGGAGTCGCCATGAGGTGTCGACGGCCGATGCTGGGTGTGCCACTGCTGTTGCTGGTCGTGGGCCTGGGCGGCTGCGCCCGCCAGCCCCGGTACGACGGACCGGAGACCGGGGCGCCGGCACCGGCCCCCGCCGCGTGCGACGCGACGAGCACCTCGCCGCCCCCGGTCGGCTCCGCCCCGCCGACCACGGACACCAGCTTCTATACCCAGCAGGACCGCCTCGACGAGATGGCCGCCGCGGTCGACCGGATCGGCGCGCGCTATCCCCAGGTGTACGCGGGCGTCGAGCTCGCGCCGGATCACTCGAAGATCATCGTCTTCCGCATCCCGTCCGCGCCGTTCGACGCCGCCGTGCGGGCCGCGCTGCCCGGCAAGCCGGTCGGCCTCGTCGACGCCGCGCACTCCGCCCGCGAGTTGAACGCGCTGCTCAACCGGGTGTCCGCCGACGAGCGCTACTGGAAGAGCCGCGGCATCCCGCTCAACTGGCTGTCGCCCCAGGTGGACGGCAGCTGCGTGCAGGTCGCCACCACCGATCCCGTACGTGCGAAGCCGCTCTTTCGCCTTCGCTACGGCCCGGCCCCGATCCAGGTGATCCACGGCGCCGCCGCCGTCACCCGATCGGGCCGCGTCGCCGCCGTTGGGGGTGAAAACCCCCGGGCGGAGCCGGATGGTTTCCGGCTTCTGACCGCCGACCGCCCCGCCTAGCGTCTTTTGGTGTGATCGAACTACGTGAGCTGACCAAACGCTACGGCGGCCGGGTCGCCGTCGACGCTCTGAGCGTCCGGGTCCAGCCGGGGGTGGTGACCGGCTTCCTCGGTCCGAACGGATCCGGCAAGTCGACGACCATGCGGATGATCCTCGGCCTGGACGCCCCCGACCACGGCGCGGCGCTGATCGGCGGCGTCCCGTACGCGGATCTGAACCGGCCGTTGCAGACGGTCGGCGCGCTGCTCGACGCCGGGGCGTTCCATCCCGGCCGCAGCGCCCGTGCCCACCTGAGCGCCCTCGCGGCGAGCAACGACCTTCCCGGTTCCCGGGTCGAGCAGGTGCTGCGCACCGTCGGACTGTCGGAGGCGGCGACGCGGCGCGCCGGCACGTACTCGCTCGGTATGCGCCAGCGGCTCGGCGTCGCGGTGGCCCTGCTCGGCGACCCGGCCGTCCTGCTGCTCGACGAGCCGGTCAACGGACTCGACCCGGAGGGCATCCGCTGGATCCGGGACCTGCTGCGCGGACTCGCCGCCGACGGCCGGACGGTGTTCGTCTCCAGCCACCTGATCGCCGAGATGGCGCTGACCGCCGATCGGCTGGTGGTCATCGGTCGCGGCCGGCTGCTGGCCGAGACGACCGTCGCCGAGCTCGCCGCCGGCGACGAAAGCCTGGAGGACGCGTTCTTCCGGCTCACGTCGCAGGCCACCGACTACCGCGGAGTGGGAGCGTCATGAACGGGTACGGATTCCGGCGGGCGGCCCGGATGGAGTGGATCAAGCTGCGCAGCGTCCGGTCGACGTGGTGGCTGGCGATCGCGGCGGTGGTCTCGATGGCCGCGGCCGGGACCGGGGTGGGACTCGGCTACCGATCGCACACCCCGGTCGCCACCGCCGCCCAGATCCTGGACAACAGCCTCGGCGGCGCCATCCTGGCCCAACTGCTCCTCGGTGCGCTCGGCGTCCTGACGGTGACCGGCGAGTACGGCACCGGCACGATCCGCTCGACGTTCGCCGCCGTACCCCGGCGCCGGATCGTCCTGGCCGCGAAGGCCGCCGTGTGCGGCGGCGCGGCGCTCGCCGTCGGCCTGGTCGCGAGCTTCGCCGGCTATCTGAGCGGGCAGCTCGCGATCCGCGGCACCGCCATCCCGGCCGCCTCCCTCGGCGACCCGCCGATCCTGCGCGCGGTGCTGTTGACCGGCGTGTATCTGGGCGCCACCGCGCTGATCGGGCTCGGCATCGGGACGATCGTGCGGCATTCGGGCGCCGCGATCGGCACGCTGTTCGGGCTGATGTTCGTCCCGATGATCGTGGCCGGCCTGTTCGGGGAGAGCGGCATCGCCGTCGGCCGCTTCCTCCCGCTGCTGATGCTGCTCAACTCGATCGCGGTGACCTCGCCCATTCCCGGGCTGTTCGCCGGGTGGGTCAGCGTGCTGCTGATGTGCGGGTACGCAGCGGTGGTGCTCCTGTGCGGCGGCGTTCTGCTCCGTCATCGCGACGCGTGACCGGCGACAATGGGCCGATGACCGCGCTGCGCGCCCCGTTCACCACCCTGGCCCTGCGCCAGGCGGTGTTCTGCGTCGCCGGCGTGGTCAGCGCGGCCGCGGTGCTGGCCGTGCCGGCGCTCGTGCCCGCCCTGGCCGCCCTCGTCCTCTGGGCAACCGGCGCCCTGTCCCGCCCGGCCGCGCCGGTCGTCGCGCCGGTGTTCCTGGTCCTGTTCCCGCTCACCGTCGCGCTCCTGGTCGTGCTGGCCGCCCCGATCGGGCGGGCCACCGGAGCCGTGCACCGCTCCCTCGCGAAGCGGCTGCTCGACGTGCGCGTGGACGCCCCGCCGCCCCGGTCATCCCGGCGGATCGGCGCCCTGGTCGCCGACGGGCCGGGCTGGCGCGCCGTCGGGTACGCCCTGCTCAAGGTGCCGCTGGCCATCCCCGCGGGGTACGGCGCGTTCTGCTACGTGTTCGGCCTGGTCAACCTCACCTACCCGGTGTGGTGGCCGCTGTTTCGCAACCACCCGGCCGGCACCCGCCTCGGCCCGGTGTGGGCGCTGACGCCGTTCGGCACCATCGGTACCCGGACGTTCGGCGGCACCTTCCTCATCGCCGCGGCCGGCCTCGCCATGCTGCTGGTCGCGCCGTGGCTGATGCGGGCCGGGACGACGCCCGACCTGGCCGCGATGCGCCGGCTGCTCGGTCCGGGCCGGCTCGCCGAGCGGGTCCGCGAACTGCAGGTCAGCCGGGCTCGCGCGATCGACGACGCGGCCGCGATGATGCGCCGGCTGGAACGGGACCTGCACGACGGCGCGCAGATCCGGCTGGCCACGCTGGCGATGAACCTCGGCATGGCGACCGAGAAGCTCGGCGCCGACGGCCCGCCGCCCGACCTCGCCCAGGCCCGGGAACTGGTCGCGCTCGCCCACCGCGGAGCGAAGGACGCCCTCGCCGACCTGCGCGATCTGGTACGCGGCATTCACCCGCCGGTGCTCGACAACGGTCTCGGCGACGCGCTGGCCACGCTCGCCACGAGCAGCGCCATCCCGGTCGCGGTGCACGTCGAGCTGCCCGACCGGCCGGCGCCGGCGATCGAGACCATCGCGTACTTCTGCGCCGCCGAGTTGCTCGCGAACGCGGCCAAACACAGCCGGGCGACCCGGATCCGGCTCACCGTCGGCCGATCCGGCCGACACGTGCTGCTGAGCGTCGAGGACGACGGCATCGGCGGCGCGAACCCGGACGGCCCCGGCCTGTCCGGTCTGGCCCGCCGCATCGCCGTGGTGGACGGCCGGATGCGCGTGCACAGCCCGGCCGGCGGCCCGACCCGGGTCGAGATCGACCTGCCCCCACACGTGTGAACGGAGACGACGCCATGCGGGTGGTGATCGCGGAGGATGCCGCGATGATGCGCGGGGGACTGGTCCGGCTGCTCACCGACCGCGGTTTCGAGGTGTGCGCGGCGGTCGCCGACGCGGAGGCGTTGCGGTCCGCGGTCGCCGCCGCCCTGCCGGACGTGGCCGTCGTCGACATCCGGATGCCACCGACCCACACCGACGAGGGCCTGCGCGCCGCGATCGACATCCGGCGCGACCATCCCGGCGTCGGTGTGCTGGTGTTCTCGCAGTACGTGGAGACCCGCTACGCGACCCGGCTGCTCGCCGAGCGGCCGGGCGGCGTCGGATACCTGCTCAAGGACCGCGTCGCCGACGTCGCCGACTTCGTCGACGCGCTGACCCGGGTGGCCTCCGGCGGCACCGCGCTGGATCCGGAGGTGGTCGGCCACCTGATGCGGGCCGGCCAGGAGGCAGCCGGGCTGGCGTCGCTGACCGCCCGGGAGCGTGAGGTGCTTGCGCTGATGGCCGAGGGCCGATCGAACGCCGGAATCGCGGCCGCTCTGGTGATCACACCCGGCGTCGTGGAGAAGCACGTGGCCAACATCTTCGCGAAGTTCGGCCTGCCGCCCTCGGACAGCGACAACCGCCGGGTCCTGGCCGTCCTCCGCCACGTCAACGGCTGACCGGGGCACCGTGACGCCACGAGCGGGACGGGCGAATTCGCAGCCGTCCCGCTCCTGGCGTTGGGGTCAGCGGCGGTACGTTCGCTTCTCGCCGTACGCGACATTGCCGGCCCGGTCGTAGGCCCGCAGCTGCACGGTGAACGTCGTGCCGTACCTGGACGGGGTCAGCGTGAAGCGGTACTCGGCCGTCGTGTCGGTGCCGGCCACCTTGCCGTCGACGAGCAGCTCCACCTGCTGGACGCCGAGGTTGTCCGCGGCGTTGGCGGTGATGGTCACCGGGCCGTGCAGCTTGGTGTTGTTCTTCGGGGCGCTCTTGAAGCTCACCGTCGGCTTCTGATTGTCGAGGTACAGCGGACGCTGCAGCACCGTCACGTTGCCCGCCTTGTCGCGCGCCTCGAACGTGATCGTGTGCTTACCGTCGCGCCGGTTGTTGTTGGTCAGCCGCACCGTCCAGGGCGCGGCGGTCGCGGTTACCGCGGGCTCCGAGTCGATGTGGACCCGCAGCTGGGTCAGGCCGCTGGCGTCGCGGACGGCGGTGGCCCCGGCGGTGATGGTGGTGCCGCGGGCGTAGGTGCCGGGGGTCACGGTCAGGACGGGCTTGGCGTTGTCGACCAGCACGCTCTGGGTCTTCGTGGTGACGTTGCCCAGCGAGTCGTAGACGCGGACGGTCATGGTGGCCTTGCCGTCGCGGGCGGCCGGGTCCCAGCGCAGCGCGGCCCGGTCCTGGGCGATCTTCTTCGTGTCCACGAGCTTGCCGTCGATCAGCAGCTCGGCGTCGGTGGCCTTGCTCGCGTCCGTGGCCTGGACGCGGATCTCGGCGCCGGCCTTGACGACGCCGTCGGTCACCGGGAACTGCACCTTGAGGCTGGGCCCGGTCCGGTCCGCGGCAGTGTGGTCCCTGTCGTACAGGGTGACCGTGCCCGGTCCGGAACGGTGAACCGTGACCGTCTGGGCCGGGGTGGGCACGCCGTCGGCGCCGACCCCGGACAGCAGGTACGTGCCCGGCGGCAGCAGGTTGGCGTTGGCCGGCATGGTGGCGGTGACGGTCCTGCCGCTCTGCCGGAAGGTCAGCGGCACTCGCCGCTCGTCGGTGTTGTAGGAGTGTGTGACGCTGGCGGCCCGGATCAGCGACACCGAGGTCAGCTTGCGGTCGTCGGCCAGCCCGAGCGTCACGCTGCCGCCGTAGGTCAGCGAGCCGGCGATGCTGGTGATCTGCGGCCGGTCGGCCCAGCGCACCCGGCCGCCGGGGCCCTTCGTGAACAGGTACGGCGGGTAGTAGATCTCGGCGTTGAAGTTGTCCTCCGGCCCGGGCACGCCGCCGGCCGCGGTCAGCACCGATCCACCCGGCAGCAGCAGCGCGGTCGAGTGGTAGCTGCGGATGCGCTGCGCCGCGGCGCCGTCGCGCCACTTGCCGGTACCCGGGTTCCAGATCTCCGTCTGGTACGCGGAGTTGGCCGCGCCGCCCTGGACGCCGACCCGGGTGCCGCCGTTGGCGAGCACCTCGCCGTTGGGCAGCACCGTCAGGTTGAGCCAGTTGCGGGCCAGCCGCATCGAGGCGGCGCCGGTGACCGTGGGGTTGGCGCCGTTGATGTCGACCAGCGTGGCCCGGTTGGTGGCGACCTCGTCGGTGCCGTTCTTGTGCTGGCCGCCGCCGGCGAACAGGAGCTTGCCGGGGGCGTACATCACCGAGGAGCCGGACACGCCGATCGGGGTGGGCAGGGTGCCGAGCGCGGTGACCTTGCCGGCGCCGCTCGGGTCGAGCTTCCAGAGCCGGTCGTACGAGGCGCCGAAGACCTTGCCGTCCGGCGCGATGTAGGCCCGCGGATACCACCAGCGGTTGTCCCGCGCGCCGAACGCGACCGTGCTGGTCGCCCCGGTGAGCGAGGTCCAGGCGCCGGTGCCGGACCCGATCTCCGGGGTGGTGGCCACGCCCGAGTCGTCGTCGGGGTGCAGGTACGCGTCGGTGTTGTAGGAGTTGCCGCCGCCGAGGACCAGTATCCGGTCGTCGGGCAGGCGCAGCACCGAGGTGTACCACCGCTGCCGGGCCAGTTGGGCGCCCATCGCCTGCCGGCCGGTCGCCGGGTCGTACAGCATCGTCGCGGTGAGGGCATTGCCACCCACCATGAGCAGCCGGCCGTCGGGCAGCTGGGCCAGGGCGTTGCAGAAGCTGTCGTTCTGGTGCATGGACGCCGACTGCCGGTGGGTGTCCGCGCCGGTGCCCCTGGCCGGATCCCAGTCGTCGTAGGCGAAGCCGCCCTGCCTGGCCTCGCCCACCGGCGTCCCGTAGCTCACCACGTGCCCGGTGGGCAGCAGCGCCATGTGTATGCCCACCAGCGGCCACGCCACCTGTGGCGAGTACATGCCGGTGACGTCGGCCTTCGCGGACGGCGGGATCTTGGCAAGGAACGGCTCCGCGGGCTGGTTCAGGGCCACCGCACGCGCCCCGACGGTCAACTGCGACCCGGCGGCCGGAGCCGGGGCTGCCACGGGCTGTTGTTCCGCAGACTGGGCCGTGCCGACCGAGAGCGCCATGCCGCCCCCGACGACCACCGCAATCGCGGCCCCCGCCATCAGCCGATGCCGATGACGCCTCAACCCGTGCAGCATTCCAGCTCCGATCCGCGCAGCACGCCGCCGCTCCCGGCGCCGCCCCCAACGCAGGTAGTGATCGCCGACCGCCGACCACGCTCAGCGCGCACGCCAGCCAATCGAAGATTTGGGATACATCGATCAGATGAGCCCCAACCCTATCGATTCGCCAACCCCGCCGACCCGCGGGGATCCCCCGAGGCGCAACAGTCGCGTGGGGAAAGGCCGCGGCAGAACCGGAATGCGCAACAGCCCGCGTTTTGGGGTAAGTGCCGCGGCAGACCCGATGCGCAACAGTCGCACCGTGGGGGGGGTTCGGGGGGCTCGGCCCCCCGGCAAACATGCGAAGAGGCCCGCTCGTCCGCGAAGTGTGCGGACAAGCGGGCCCCAGGACTCGTAGCGGGGACAGGATTTGAACCTGCGACCTCTGGGTTATGAGCCCAGCGAGCTACCGAGCTGCTCCACCCCGCGTCGGTAGGACCACTCTACCGCGCGGGGTGAAGCTCATGCCGATCGGGTACGTGCGACCTGCGCCACCAGCGGAATCGCGTTCAGCAGCAGCCCGACGACCGCTACTCCGGTAACCAGGTTGAGGCCGGGGTGGAACTGCCCGAAGTCGGTGGCGGCCCCGGCGTTGGTCGAGACCAGTGCCGTGACGACCGCGAGCACCAGGGCGGTGCCCACCTGGCCCGACGACTGGACCAGGCCGGAGGCGAGGCCCTGCTCCGAGTCGGGGATCCCGTCCGTGGCCTGGGCCATCACCGAGCTGAACCCGAAGCCGAACCCGCCGCCGAGCAGCAGCATCGTCGGCAGGACGGTGACCAGGTAGTGCGGCTGGGTGCCGGCTGTCGCCAGGAACCATACGTAGCCGAGGCTGAGCGACACCATCGCGGTGACGATCAGCGGCGCCGTGCCGTACCGGGTGATGAGTTTGCCGACGAACGGCGAGCCGAACGCCACCACCAGGCCGGCCGGGAGCAGCGCGAATGCCATCCGCAGCGGCGCCCAGTGGAGCACGTCCTGCAGGTAGAGGGTCATCATGAACTGGAAGCTCACGTACGACCCCATCAGCGCGATCATGCTGGCGTTGGCCCGGACGATCGAGCCGATGCGCAGGATGCCGAGGCGGACCAGCGGGTGGCGTACCCGGTTCTCGATGGCGACGAACGCGCCCAGGAGGGCGATCGCCAGCAGGAACAGGCTGATGGTGACCGGGTCGAGCCAGCCGCGGGCGGGTGCGGAGACGACCGAGTAGACGGCGACCAGCATCCCGGAGATCAGGGTGAGGGCGCCGGCCAGGTCGTGGCCGCCGGTGGCGGCCGGCTTGTCGCGGGCGATCAGGAACGCGCCGCCGACCAGCGCGCCGATCGCGAGCGGTACCGGCACCAGGAAGTTCCACCGCCAGCCGAGGCTGGTCAGCAGGCCGCCGAGGATCAGGCCGGACGAGTAGCCGCTCGCCCCGAAGACCGTGAAGATCGACAGTGCCCGGTTGCGGGCCGGCCCTTCGGCGAACGTGGTGGTCAGGATCGACATCGCGGTCGGCGCGGTGAATGCGGCGGCCAGGCCCTTGACGAACCGGGTGGCGATCAGCAGGCCGCCGTCGTCGACGAGGCCGCCGACCAGCGAGGCGACGGTGAAGACGGCGAGCGCGGCCAGGAAGACCCGGCGCCGGCCGAGCAGGTCGGCCGTGCGGCCGCCGAGCAGCAGCAGGCCGCCGTAGCCGAGCACGTACCCGTTGACGATCCACTGCAGCGAGGTGGTGGACAGGCCCAGTTCGGTACCGATGGACGGCAGGGCCACGCCGACCATGGAGACGTCGAGTCCGTCCAGGAACAGGACGGTGCAGAGAACCGCGAGCACTCCCCACAACCGAGCGCTCCAGCGGACTTCCGCGGGTGCCGCGACCCGCGGCAGAGCTTCCGTGATAGTCACGGCGGCGACGTTATATGCGTACGCATCAAATGACAACGCAATAGAGTCGTACGCAACAAATGCTGGTGCATTCACGGTGTCCCGCGGGTAGGATGCAGCGGCATGGAGGCCGAATCTCAGCTCGTCGACCGGTGGCGATCGCTGCTGACGAGCTACAACGCCGTCGCCGCGCAGTTGGAGCGCGCGCTGCAGGACGCGCACAGCCTCACCCTGAGCGACTTCGAGACCCTGGACCGTCTCACCACCAGGGAGTGTGACAAGCGACGCATGCAAGATCTCGCCGCCGCCATGTACCTGAGCCAGAGCGCGCTGTCGCGGACGGTCGCCCGGCTGGAGAAGAGCGGCCTGGTCCGCCGTACGCACTGCGAGGACGACCGGCGCGGCGTCTTCGTCGAGCTCACCGAGGCCGGTCTCCGCCGGCACGCCGAGGCCCGCCGGACCCAGATCGCCGTCCTCACCGAGCACCTCACGGCGGCCGGACAGGTAGCGGCCGGGTAGGAGGTACGTCGACCCGGCCGCGGCCCCCGCAGCTACGACCCCTCCTGCACCTGGTAGATCTCGTCCGCCACCAGCCCGTGCGCCTCGCGATGCACGTCCGCCGCGGCCTGCGCGGACGGCGCCTCGACCAGGCAGAAAATCTTGCCCTGCGTCTCGTCCACCCAGTACCGCAGGTAGCTCACGTCGTGCCGTCCCTGCGTCTTCAGGTCGGCTTGATGGGCCTTGGCCACGTCGTCCATCGCCACCGTGCCGTCGATCGTGTGTACGTCCATGTAAATCGGCATTTGTCGCCCCTTCCGTTTACGTCGGCCCAGTCACCGTATGACGGAGAGGCGGTCGCGCGGATCGGGAACGGCTACCCACCTTGGCGGCCGGCCTACCCATCTATCGACGCCACGAGACCGAGCGTCCGGCCCTCGGGCGCGTACTCGGTAGGCGAGATCAGCGCCGCCTCCGCTCCACCGGGGCCGTGCGGACTGTCTGCCCGATGCGGGAAACTTCCAGCATGATCGATGTTCGGGCGGTGCTCGACGAGGCGTGGCGCCGGCACGCGGCGACCATGCTCGGCGGCCTGGCCCGCCGCCTCGGTGATCTCGACCGCGCCGAGGAGTCCCTGCAGGAGGCGGTCGCCGAGGCGCTGCGTCGCTGGCCGGACGAGGGCGTACCGGACAATGTGGCCGGTTGGCTGGTCACCACCGCCTGGCACAAGGCGCTCGACCGGTTGCGCCGGGAGGCCACCGGCCGGGAGAAGCTCAGGCTGCTCTCCGCCGCGCCGCCGCCGACCGTCACCGGCGACGACCGCCTGGTGCTGATCTTCGCGTGCTGCCATCCGAGCCTGCCGGAAGCCGCGCAAATGGCACTCACCCTGCACGCCGTGGCCGGGCTTTCCGCCGAAACTATCGGGGCCGCATTCCTGTTGCCGACCGCCACGATGGCCCAGCGACTGGTCCGCGCGAAACGCCGCCTGCGGCGCGTCAGCTTCGAGATCATCGATCCGGCCGCCCGCCTCCCGGCCGTCCTCGGGATCATCTACCTGATCTACAACGAGGGCCATCTGGGCGAGCGCTCGCTGGCCCGCGAGGCCCTGGACCTGGCCCGCCAATTGGCCGATCTGCTGCCGTACGAGCCCGAGCCGGCCGGCCTGGCCGCCCTGCTGGAGTTGCACGAATCCCGGTCCCGGGCGCGCCTGGACGCCGACGGCCGTCTGATCCTGCTGGCGGATCAGGATCGCGCGCTCTGGGATCGCGCCCTCATCCGCGACGCCCTGGGGCGGTTGACCCGCGCCACCGCGCAGAATCGCCACGGCCCTTTCCAGTTGGAGGCCGCGATCGCGGCGACGCACGCATTGGCCCGGTCCTATGCCGAAACCGACTGGCCCGCGGTTCGCCGCCGCTACGACGATTTGGCGATCCTGCGCCCATCGCCGGTGGTTCTGCTGGGCCGGGCGGTGGCGACCAGCTTCATCGACGGCCCGGCGATCGCATTGTCCGAGGTGGATGCCCTCGCCGACCGTCTCGGCAACTACCGCCACTGGCACGCCACGAGGGCGGATCTGCTCACCCGGCTCGGCCGCCACGAGGAGTCGAGGGCGGCCACCCACCGGGCGCTCGCGCTCGCCACCAACAACGCGGAACGCGAGCTTCTCACCCGGCGGCTGGCCCGCTTCACCACCTGATCCGCGCGGCTCAGCGCTCCAGGACCGGCCTCACCTCGATGCGATCCCCGAGCCGGATCCCGGGCCATCCCGCCGCCACCGCGACCGCGTCATCGATATCGCCGGCATCGAGGTGAATGAATCCGCCGACCACTTCCTTGATTTCCAGGTAGGGCCCGTCGGTAACGGTCGGCTGCCCGTCCGGGCCGGCGCTCACTGTCTTCGCCGTCCGCGAATGCTGGAGCTCGGCACCCCCCAGCTGGATCTTGCCGGCCCGATGCCACTTGTCCCACCAGGCATTGACCTCGTCCATCAACCCCGAGGCCACCGCATCGTCGTACCAATGCGATTCCTCGCCCGCGATGATCATCACGTACCGCACAGCCGCTCCTTCCGAAGGTTCGTCCTCACCCGCCTGACGAACGGCGCCGGCGCCAATCGACAAACATTCAAACCCTTTTCCGGTACGCGGCGACGGGGCTCAGGGGCGGCGGCGCAGCAGGTTGACGGCCACCAGGCTGAGGACGATCTGGTCCTCCTGGCTGAGCAGCTGGGCGCGGGTGCGGACAATGCCGCGATCCGGCTTCGACCGGGACGGCCGGGCCTCCAGGACCCGGACCCGCAGGCGCAGGCGGTCGCCCGGGCGCACCGGATGCGGCCAGCGCAGCTCGTCCACCCCGGGCGAGGCGAGACTGGCCACCTTGGAGAGATAGTGGTCGGCGAACAGGCGCATGAAGATGCCCGACGTGTGCCATCCACTGGCGATCAGGCCGCGGAAAGGGCCGTCGGCCGCGTACGCGAGATCGGTGTGGATCGGCTGCGGGTCGAACCGGTGCGCGAACTCGAGGATCTCCTCCTCAGTGATGGTGATGTCACCGAATTCGTAGACCGCGCCGACCTTGTAGTCGTCGAACCAGCGATCGTCGATCGGGGTGGAGAACTGCGCCATACCGGACAGGGTCGCACGCTGGCCGGAGATTTTTGCACCCGCACCGACAAAATCACGGCGCGCGTTAGGAAGTGATGTATGTCAATATGACCGGTGGATATGGAGGTGATCACAGTGCGCAAATTTCGGCGCTCGACGGCGGCCCTGATCCTCGGTCTGGCCGCCGCCACCACACTCAGCTCGGCCGGCCCGTCCGACGCCGCGGCCGGCACGAACCCCGCCGCCGGGCCCGCCGGCATCTGGTCGGCATCCCTCGAAGGTGTGCACGGCGTCGCCCCCGACGCGACCGTCCGGCAGATCGCCCGGGTCTCGGTTTCCGCCACCGGCCTCCGGGTACGCCTGGGCAACCCGTTCGGCGCGTCCCCGGTCGTGATCCGGGAGGCCTGGCTGGGTCGCCCGATCGCACCCGGGTCGGCCCGCCTGGCGCCCGGCTCCAACCAGCGCGTCACCTTCCACGGTGCACGCACCGTCACGATTGCGCCCGGTCAGGAGACGCTCAGCGACCCGGTGCCGGTCACCGTGGCCGCCCAGCAGGACGTGGCGGTCAGCCTTTACGCGCCCGGCAGCCCCGTCAACGACCACACGTTCCCGCCGTTCGCCTACGACCCGCCGGCCTCGTACATCGGCACCGGCGGCAACACCGCGTCGGCGACCTCGGACGACGCCTTCCCGGGCTACCCGGTCATCCCTGGCAACACCGGCAGCACCGCCGCCGGCTACCACGCCGGCCAGACCTGGTGGATGGACCTGATCACCACCGATCGCCCGGCGGCCCGCGGCACCCTCGTCACCCTCGGCGACTCCATCACCGACGGCTACAACGCGTACGGCCCGCCCGGTCAACGGTGGACGGACGTGCTGGCCGACCGGCTCGACGCCTTGCCCGCCGAGGCCCGCCTCGCCGTGGCCAACGCCGGCATCTCCGGCAACACGGTCAGCGTCCAGCCCAACCCGTACGACCCGACCGGCCAGTGCTGCGGCCCGCCCGCGCCCCTGCGTCTGGACCGGGACGTCCTCGCCGTACCCGGCCTGCGCACCGTCCTGCTCTTGGAGGGCACCAACGACATCGGCGGCGGCGACAACGCCCCCTCCGCCTCGGCCACCCAGGTCATCGACGCCATGCGCACGATCGCCGCCCGGGTGCACGCACGGCACGCCCGCATCGTCGGCGCCACCATCCTGCCGATGTGCAACCCTGCCGGCAGCGCCAAGGAGCAGACCCGCCTGGCGGTCAACGCCTGGATCCGCACGACCACCGTCTTCGACGACGTCCTCGACTTCGACGCCGTCCTCCGCGATCCCACCGACCCGACCGTCATGATCGCCGACCTACGAACCGACTGCTACCACCCCAACGCCGCCGGCGACCAGTTGCTGGGCCGCTACATCCCGCTGCCGGCCATCCTCGGCTGACCGGTCGGGCGCAACGCCGCGGCCGACTCCGCGCCCCGGGTGATCTCGGGCCGCGGTCGCCGACGTCACCGGCTCGCTGATCACCCACGTTGCGCCTGGCCGTGCGCCCCGGCGTACGGCCAGGATCATCCCCCGAGGAGGTAGCCGGCCCTCGCCGGGACGGCTGAGATGGAACGGCTGAGATGAAACCGGGCAAACCCCCCACCTATGGAGGTCGATGTGGAGTTCCAAGACGTAGTCGAGGTAGCCGTGGTGGACAGCCGCATCGAGGCCGAGGTGATCGCCGGCCTGCTGCGAAGCAACGGCATCAAGGTCGGCATCAACGCCGACGACGCCGGCGCCCAGGACCCCGCCCTGCAACTCCAAGGCGTCCAGGTCTTCGTAGCCCCCGAAGACGGCCCCGCAGCCCGCAAGCTACTCGCCGCCCACATCGACTAGCCCCCAACCGCGAACTCCTGCGCCGACGCGCGAGCCAGCGCGCAAAACCCGTTTCAAGGCCACAACAGCCAAATGCGCACCAGTCCCACCGCCCACGACAGCCCCGAATACGCAACAGTCACACCATGGAGGCATCAGGAAAGGCCGCGGGCAGCCCCGGCTGCGCAACAGTCGCACCGTGGACGCATCAGGAAAAAGGCCGCGACAGTCCCGGCTGCGCAACAGTCGCACCGTGGACGCATCAGGAAAGGCCGCGGGCAGCCCCGGCTGCGCAACAGTCGCACCGTGGACGCATCAGGAAAAGGCCGCGACAGCCCCGGCTGCGCAACAGTCGCACCGTGGGGGGTTCGGGGGGCTCGGCCCCCCGGCAGACATGCGAAGAGGCCCTACTGTCCGCGGTGTGTGCGGACAGCAGGGCCTCAGACTCGTAGCGGGGACAGGATTTGAACCTGCGACCTCTGGGTTATGAGCCCAGCGAGCTACCGAGCTGCTCCACCCCGCGTCGGCCTGTTAACACTAGCGCAATCCGGAGGCCGCCTGCAAAACGGCCTCCGGGCTTGTGGGCGTCATCTCATCCGCTGGCCTTCGGGGTGGGTGTGCTCGAGGCCGAGGGCGCCGCCGAGCCGGTCGGTGTCGGGTTGGTGGTGCCGGACGCGGCGGCCTGCTGGGCGGTCTGGAACTTCGTCATGGCGGCGTCGAGGGCCTGCAGTGCCTCGCCGTACTTGGCGAAGTCGCCGGACTGCTGGGCCTGCCGGACGTTGTTGATCGCCTGGTCGACCTCGGCGGCGGCCTGGGCCAGTTGGGTGTTGAGCTGGGCGGGCGGCGCGCCGCCATTGTTGTTGTTGCCGCCGCTGTTTCCGGTCTGGCCCTGGTTGCCGTTTTGGGTCGGGCTCTGTTTGCCCTGCTGGACGAGCGCGTCCAGGCCCTCTTTGAGGTTGTTGGCGAGCACCACGTACGTGCCGCCGTCGCCGTACGACATCAGGACCTTCTGCAGCAGCGGCGCGGCGGTGTCCTGGTTGCCGGTCTTCACGTAGACCGGCTCGACGTACAGGATGCCGCTCGCGACCGGCAGGGTGATCAGGTTGCCGTAGAGCACCTGTGCCTGGTTGTTGTTGGTGGAGAGCAGGCTGAGCTGCTGTCTGACCGCGGCGTTGTTGGTCATCTTCTGATGGACCTGGACCGGTCCGGGGATGACCGTTTGGTCGGGTAGTTCGAGCATTTGCAGCTGCGGCTTGTTGTCGACGTACGACGCCGAGATCAGTGCCGCCAGGTTTTCCCGGTTGAACGGGGTCACGCCGGCGGTGAGCTGGAACCGGGTGCTGGCCTGGTTGGGCAGTTGCACGTTGAGGTAGAACGGCGGCTGCTTCACGTTGCTGGACGGCTCGTCGGGCGCGTTCGGCACCTGCCAGAAGTCCTGGCCGGAGAAGAACGCCCGCGGGTCGGTCACGTGGAACTTGGTGAGCAGGTTCCGCTGCACCTTGAAGAGGTCCTGCGGGTAGCGGAAGTGCGCGGCGAGGTCGGGCGGCGTATCCGCCTTCGGCACGATCAGGTGGCCGCCGAACGCCTTGTTCCACGCCTTGAGCAGCGGGTCCTGGTCGTCGAACTCGTACAGCTTGACGGTGCCGTCGTACGCGTCGACGGTCGCCTTCACCGAGTTGCGCAGGTAGTTGACGTCGTCCCGGGCCAGCGCGAACTGCCCCTGCCCGGTGAGCTCGTCGCGCGTCTCGTTGGCCAGGTTGATCTTCTGCGAGTACGGGTAGGTGTTCGCCGTCGTGTACCCGTCGAGGATCCACACGATCCGGCCGTCGACGGCCGCCGGGTACGGGTCGCCGTCGATGGTCAGGAACGGCGCCACCTTTTCCACCCGGGAGCGGGGGTCGCGGATGTACATCAGCTTCGAGTTGTCGTTGACCGCGTCGGAGAGCAGGAAGTTGCTCTCGGTCAGCTTGATCGAGAAGACCAGCCGGCGGAAGAACGAGCCGATCGGCACGCCGCCCTGCCCGTCGTAGGTGTAGAGCTCCTCGGCGTTGTTGTTGCCCTCCTGGGGCCGGTCGAACTCGACCTTCTTGCTCTTGTCGGTCTGGCCGACGATCGCGTACTCGGTGGACTGCTCGCCGTAGTAGATCCGCGGCTGGGTGACGGTGATCTCCTCGGTCGACGAGGAGCAGCCGGGCGGCCGGTCCTCGCCGAGGAAGCCGGACACGAAGTACGGCAGGCCGCCGCAGACCACCTCGTTGGCCGGGGCCGCGACCAGGCCGTAGCCGTGGGTGTAGACCGTGTGCCGGTTGAGCCAGTTCCGCTGCTGCGGGGTCAGCTTGTCGTCGTTGATCTCACGCGCGCCGACCACGTAGTCGCTGGTGACGCCCTTGTCGTTGGGGTCCTTGCTGGTCGGGTCCTTCACCGTGTAGCGGTCGACGTCGAGCTTCTTGCCGAAGTCGTAGAAGCCGCGCGACTGCTGGGACTGGGTGAACGCCTGGGACACCAGCTGCGGGTCGACCAGCCGCGCGTTCTGCGCGCTGGTGTCGCTGGCCAGCGTCGTCGGCGGGACGACGTTGTTGGCCTGATAGCGGTTGGCCTCGGTGGTTTCCAGGCCGAACGCCGCCCTGGTCGCGTTGATCGAGCGCTGGATGTACGGCGCTTCCTTGTCGGCGAGGCTCGGCTTGACCGAGAAGTTCTGCACGGCAAGCGGGTAGATGCCGCCGATCGCGACCGCCGAGATGGCCAGCAGGGCGAGCGAGACACCGGGCCAGACCAGGTTGCGCATGCCCGCGTTGGAGAACACGATGATCGCGATCGCCACCACGATCGAGATGTACGCGAGGATCTCCTTGGCCGGCAGCAGCGCGTTGACGTCGGTGTACCCGGCGCCGTACAGCCCCGGGGAGACGTGCTGCTCGAGCAGCAGGGCGCGCCGGTCCAGCACGTACGCCACGGCCTTGAGCAGCACGAAGATCGCGACCAGCGTGGTCAGGTGGGCCCGGGCCGCGGTGGTCATCCGGTCGCCGACGCCCTGCAGGCGCACCCCGCCGAAGATGTAGTGGACCGCGAGCGCGCCGAGCACCGAGAGCACCACGACGGTGAACGCGACGCCGAGCAGGTATCGCCACAGCGGGTAGTTGAAGATGTAGAACCCGATGTCCATCTTGAACTGCGGGTCGTCGACGCGGAACGGCTGCGCGTTCTGGAAGAGCATCCACTCCTTCCACTGGCCCTGGGCGGACAGGCCGGCGAAGAAGCCGATGATCACGCAGAGCACGGTGATCCAGGTGCCCAGGCGCGGGCCGATCACCATCCGGTACCGCTCGAGGGTGGCCTGCTCGGCGGAGTGCGGCCGCAGCAGGGGCCGCAGCCGGTACGCGAGGTAGAGGTTGGCCGCGATGATCAGGGCCACGACCAGCCCGATGGTCACGAACAGCAGCAGCCGCGTCACCAGCACGCCGGAGAAGACGTTGACGAAGTCGACCTCGTGGAACCACAGATAGTCGGTGTACGCGTCGATGCCCCAACCGAGCAACGTGAAAAGAAGGAAGACCCCGACCAGGACACCGACGGTGACGCGACCGCGCCGGCTCATCCTCGGAAGAGGGCTGTTACGCATGACCAACGTGGGCTCCACACATCATTTGGGGCAACCGGTGTCTCACATTACGACATCTGTCACGATGCCGAGCAGGGCTTAGGGGTCCCGCCGGACGTGAAGGTCTTGAGCGCGGTCAGTGCGTCGTCCACCGTGGCCACTTCGGCCATCGGCAGCCCGGCGACCGCGTTCTTGAGCGCTTCGGCGCAGTTGTCCTTGGGCACGAGGAAGATCTGGGCGCCGGCTCGCTTGGCGCCGACCAGCTTCTGCGGGATGCCGCCGATCGGGCCGACGTTGCCGTCGTCGTCGATCGTGCCGGTACCGGCGACGACCTTGCCGCCGGTCAGATCCTCCGGCTCGAGTTTGTCGATGATCCCGAGGGTGAACATCAGGCCGGCGCTGGGTCCGCCGATCTTGTCGAGGTCGATCTTGACCTGGAACGGGGCGTTCTGCTTCGTCGCGATCTCGACGCCCAGGCGCGGGGTCTTGTCGGTGCCGCTGGCCTTCGAAGTGATCTTGGCAGTCATCGCCTGGCCACCGCGGGTGAAGCCGATCGTGAAGGTGGTGCCGGCCGGTTTGGCCCGCACCGCGTCGGTGAGCGTGGTCGGGCTGGTCACCCGGGCGCCGTCCACCGAGGTGATCACGTCGCCGGGCCGGAGCCGACCGGCGGCGGCGCTGCCGGCGGTGACGCCCTTCACGTACGTCTGCACGGGGTAACCGAGCTTGGTGAGCGCTACCGTCACGGCGCTGTCCTGCGACTGGGTCCACTCCTGCGCGTTCTGCTGCTCGACCTGCTTCTCGGTCTGGCCGGGCGGGTAGATCAGTGCGCGCGGGACCACCGCGTCCTTGTTGCTGAACCAGCTGCTGATCGCCCAGACCAGCTCGACCTGCGACTGCACGTTCACCGTGGTCAGCCGAAGCTGCCCGGCGGACTGCGTGGTCTTCGCATTGGTCACCTGGATGACCTCGTTGCCATCACTGGAACCGAGCGTGTTCACCGTGGGACCCGGCTTCAGCACGACGTAGGGCAGGGGTGCCGCCATGACACCGACTGCCAGTAGGGCGGTGAGCAGGGCGCCGAGGATGACGGTTACACCGCGACGTCTCATGCGCGGGAGGATATCTCGCTACCCTGAGTTCTCTCTGAGCTGACACCGCCATCGGTCCGGAGCGCCTGTTTCGCGCGTACGGTTATCTACGTGCCTGATATCCCGTTCGGTTTCTCCCTGCCGGGCGCCCAGCCGCCCGACCCCTCCGACCCGCAGCAGATGCAGCAGTTCATGGCCGATCTGCAGCGGATGTTCGCCGGTGGCCCCGACAGCGGCCCGGTGAACTGGGACATGGCCCGGCAGATCGCGGCGAGCCAGCTCTCCGCCGCCGGCGACCCCGCGGTGAACATGTTCGAGCGCCACCAGGTGGAGGAGAGCCTGCGCCTGGCCGACCTCTGGCTCGACCCGGTCTCCGCGCTGCCCAGCGGCATCCAGGTGGCCGCCGCGTGGAACCGCAACGAGTGGATCTACAACACCCTCGACGTGTGGAAGAAGCTGTGCGACCCGATCGCCGGGCGCATGGTCGGTGCGATGGGCGACCTGGTCCCCGAGGAGGCGAAGGCACAGCTCGGCCCGATGCAGTCGATGGTCGCCACGCTCGGCGGCGCGCTCTTCGGCGGCCAGCTCGGCCAGGCCCTCGGCCAGCTCGCCGCCGAGGTGCTCTCGGCCGGCGACATCGGGCTGCCGCTCGGCCCGACCGGCACGGCCGCGCTGGTGCCGGCCAACGTGAAGGCGTACGGCGAGGGCCTCGAGCTCCCGGCCGACCAGGTTCGCCTCTACGTGGCCCTGCGCGAGGCGGCCCACCAGCGGCTCTTCGGTCACGTGCCGTGGCTTCGGGCGCACGTGCTGTCCGCGGTCGAGACGTATGCGAACGGCATCACCGTCAACCGCGAGGCGATCGAGGAGGCGATGAGCCGGGTCGACCCGAACGACCCCGAGTCGATGCAGGCGATGGCCCTCGAGGGCATCTTCACGCCGGAGGACACCCCGCAGCAGAAGGCGTCGCTGGCCCGCCTCGAGACCGCGCTGGCGCTGATCGAGGGCTGGGTCGGCCACGTGGTCGACATCGCCGCCGGCGAGCGCCTGCCCGGCGTGGCGGCCCTGGGCGAGGCGTTCCGCCGGCGCCGGGCCGCGGGCGGTCCGGCCGAGCAGACCTTCGCCGCACTGGTCGGCCTCGAGCTGCGGCCGCGCCGGCTGCGCGAGGCGGGCGCGCTCTGGGCGGCGGTCACCGAGCACCGCGGCATCCAGGGCCGGGACGCGCTGTGGGGCCACCCCGACCTGCTGCCGACGGATGAAGACTTCGCCAACCCGGAGGTCTTCGCCCAGGGCGCCGCGGAGTGGGACATCAGCGAGCTCGACAACCTCGGCGAGGCGCCGGAGGAAAAGGGCACCGACGAGGACAAGGGCGAATAACCCCGGGCCGGGCACGCCAGGCGATTCGGTTCCGCGACCTTTCCGGTACGCCGGGAGGGGCGGGCGTGGCCGCCTTTCCCGTATGCCGAGACTGGTGGGGCCTATCCGGCACGCGGGACGGGCGGCCCTATCCGGCACGCGGGACGGGCGGGGCCTATCCGCCCAGCAGGGCGCGGGTGTTCTCCCAGCCTTCCAGCGCCGGGTCGAGTGAGGCGAGCTCGGCCGGACCGCGCAGGCGGCGCCACTGCGGGGTGGAGCTGACATCGCCCGGCTGCGGCGCGGTCCTGCGCAGCAGTGCGGCGGACGCGCCGTCCAGGTCGTGGTCGATCAGCCAGGACGGCGCGGGCAGCGCGGTGGCCAGGCCCAGCAAGCCGTTGCCGGGGCCGCCGGGGGCGACCGCCACGGCCTTGTTCTCCAGCGGGCGCAGCAGCTTGCCCAGGATCATGCCGGGGAGGTCGGGCGCGTCGGCGGCGATCACCGCGGCCTGGTCGAAGCCGTCGGCCGACGCCGCCGCCAGCACCGGCAGGTACGTCGCGGTGGGCACCTCGTAGATCCGCATGCCGGGCCAGGCGATCTCCTCGGCCAGCTCGCGGTCCGCGGGGGTGGCGGCGATGGCGGCCTCGGCCTGGGCGAGGCGGGCCAGCAGGTCGACCACGTCCTCGGCGAGCGCGGCACGCCAGGCGCGGAGATCCACCCCGGGCGGGCTCCACTCGACCGGCACCAGCAGAGCCGCAACAACCCGTCGCACCACGGCACAACCCTACCGAGTGGGTTTTCGGAAGCTCGAGTTACGGCTCAGCCCGGATGGTGGCGGGTCCGGGGCCGGGACGGCACCCAGCTCGCCGGGTGGCGGCGGGACCTGGCCCGACACGTACTCGGGAATGGTTTTAATCGTCTTGGAGCACCAAGCCGGTGGCCGCGGAGATGCCCTCCAGGTAGCCCCGGGCGCGCTCGGCCTTGGGATAGCGGGCCACCAGGTCCCAGAAGCGGGCGTTGTGGCTGGGGACGACCAGGTGGGCCAACTCGTGCAGCAGCACGTAGTCGATCACCCACTCGGGCATCTCCTGGATGCGGTGCGAGATGCGGATCGTGCCGTCGTCGGGGGTGCACGAGCCCCAGCGGCCGTTCTGGTTGGTCACCCAGCGCACGCTGGCCGGCATCACCTGGTGGACGTGATCGGGCAGGTAGCGGGTCGTGAGCCGGCGGGCGCGGGCCAGCAGCTCGGCGTCGGTGCTGCGGACGCGCTCCTCGCGGGCGGCCAGCCGGGCGAGCATGCGCTCGACCCACTCGGTCTCCTCGGCGCGGGAGAAGCGGTCCGGGATGAGCACGACCACGCGCTCACCGTCGCGATAGGCGGACACCGTCCGACGCCGGCGCTGGCTGCGACGGACTTCGACGACAGGCTTACGCGTCCGGGCCATTACCGGCTCGCGCGGCCCAGGTTCGGGTTCACGTTGAGACGCTAATCCGTGAGACCCATGTCACCGCAAGAGTACAGCCGATGACACGCGCCGGATATGGGCGCTTCCTCCGGGTATAGCCGAAAAAATTTTCCATGCCTGCAACATCTCCGTGGAGCGGCCAACTTAGCGCATGTACCGAACCGGTGGCAAACATCCTTTTTCACCCTCTTTGCCAGTAATTTCCGGCGTGTTCCGGCTGAACTTCGCAAAAAGGATGATTTCTCCGGCACACTCACGACGGCGGCGCTGACGAGACATGGAAACGGCCGGACTTGGGTAGTGACCGCCCCTGGCGGGGAGGCCACATCCACGTGGCTGCGGAACGGCCCCAGCGCCGCTGTCGAGAGGCACTCATCGGGCCGACCCGGCCGACGACACTGACTAGGAGGAACCGTGGCCGACAACACGTACAACGGCTACTGCGTGAAGTGCAAGGAGAAGCGCGACTTCCAGGGCACCGTCGAGGTGTCGAAGACCGGCATGAACATGGCGAAGGGCAAGTGCCCGGTCTGTGGCACGACCGTGAACCGAATCCTCGGGAAGGCCAAGGCCTGATTCACCCGGCTGGGTAGAGCGGCGCGTGCGCTCCGCTCTACCCATAACCGTGTTCGACCCGACGCGTTGAGTGAGTGTGGAAAACGGCTGAGGCCTGTGGATAACTCGCGTTTCCCTGTGGACAACGCGTGTCACAGCCGCGGTCGCCCTGTGGACAACGAACGCGCTCCGCGTCCTGCCGATGACAACCTGTCACGGTGAACCGTCCCACCCTGATTCCCGGCCTGCCCCGGATCTGGCGCCGCCCCGGCGAGCTGCAAATCGGCTCCGATCCGGCCCGCGCGCTGCTGCTGCACCTTCCCGACCCGCGCTGCGAACGGGTCCTCGACCTGCTCGACGGCACCCGCTCCGAGCGGCTCGTGACGATCCGCGCCGCCGAGTTCGGCGTCACCGCGGCCGAGTGCCGCGCCCTGCTAGACGCGCTGTGCGCGGCGGGCCTCACCCTCCCGGCCACCGCGCTGGTGCCGCACACCCTGCCGGCCGAGCAGCGGCAGCGGCTGACCGGCGAGGCCGCCGCCCTGGCCCTGCGCGGCGTCGCCCGCCCGGCCCGGTCGCTGCGGCGGCGGGCCGAGGCCCGGGTGGTGATCAGCGGGCGGGGCCGGCTCGGCGCGCCGATCGCGGTGGCGCTCGCCCAGGCCGGCGTGGGCCACGTGCGGCCCGAGATCGGCGGCGTGGTGCGTGCGGACGAGCTGGCCGCCGGTCCGCTGCCCGGCGGCGACGTGGGCCGGCCCCGGCGAGAGGCGATCATCGACGCCCTGTCGCGCGCGGCGCCGAAGAGCAGCGACGCGGTCCGCCGCGGATCCCCGTCCCTGCTGGTCCAGCTCGATCACGACGAGCCGACGGCGCTGGTCTCCGCCGCGCTGACCGGCCGCCGGCAACCCCATCTGGCGGTCACCATCCGGGAGGGCGTGGCGGTGATCGGGCCGCTGGTCCCGGCCGCGGGGCGGCCCTGCCTGAACTGTCTCGATCTGCACCGCCGCGAGCGGGACGCCGGCTGGCCGGGCTCGGTCGCGGCGGCGTCCGGGCCGGAGCCGTGCACGGTGCCGACGCTGCTGGCCGCCACGGCGTACGCGGTTGGCGAGGTGTTGATGTTCCTCGACGGCGCCGTCCCGCAGACGGTCGGCGCCACCGCCGAGATCACCGCGCCCGGTCGGGTGCGGCGGCGCACCTGGGGGCCGCATCCGGCGTGCTCGTGCGCCCGCTGATGTGCCGAGCTTATCGGACTTTCGTCACGTAACGGGCGAAGCGTCACTGCGTGGGCAGTTGTCCTGTGCTCCGTCGGTCACAATGATCTGGTGAGCGACATTCCGCGTCGTGCCGCGTCCCGCACAGCGAGGCTGGCCGCGCTACCCCTGGGGTTCGCCGGACGCACCGCACTGGGTCTGGGCAAGCGGGCCGTCGGGATCGCCACCGACGTCATCTCGGCCGACATCCAGCAGCGCACCGCCGAGCAGCTGTTCAGCGTCCTCGGGCAGCTCAAGGGCGGCGCCATGAAGTTCGGCCAGGCGCTGTCGGTGTTCGAGGCGGCGCTGCCGGAGGAGATGGCCGGCCCCTATCGGCAGGCGCTCACCAAGCTGCAGGAGGCCGCGCCGCCGATGCCGGTGGCCAGCCTGCACAAGGCGCTCGCCGAGCAGTTGGGCGACGACTGGCGGGAGAAGTTCGCCGAGTTCGACGACAGCCCGGCCGCCGCGGCCAGCATCGGCCAGGTGCACCGCGCGCAGTGGAAGCTGCCGAGGGCGCGAAAGAACGCGAAGCAGAAGACCGTCGAGGTCGCGGTCAAGGTGCAGTACCCCGGGGCCGGCGAAGCGCTGCTCGCCGACCTCAAGCAGCTGTCCCTGCTGGCCGGCATGTTCAAGATCATTCAGCCGGGCATGGACATCAAGCCGCTGCTCGCCGAGCTCCGCGCCCGGATCACCGAGGAGCTCGACTACTCGCTGGAGGCGCAGACCCAGTCGGCCTTCGCCGAGGCGTTCGCCGGCGACGACGAGATCTACGTGCCCCAGGTGATCGCCTCCGCGCCGCGGGTGCTGGTCACCGAGTGGGTCGAGGGCACCCCGCTGGCCAAGGTGATCACCGACGGCACCGCCGAGGAACGCGACGAGGCCGGTCGGCTGATGGCCACCCTGCACTTCTCCGCCCCGGCCCGGGCCGGACTGCTGCACGCCGACCCGCACCCGGGCAACTTCCGGATCCTGCACGACGGCCGGCTCGGCGTGATCGACTTCGGCGCGGTGGCCCGGCTGCCCGGCGGGCACCCCGAGCCGATCGGCCGGCTCGTGCGGCTGGCGCTGGACGGCGACGCCGAGGCGGTCGCCGACGGGCTGCGCGCCGAGGGCTTCATCAAGCCGGACGACGAGCTCGACGCCGACGCGGTGCTGAAGTTCCTGCGCCCGATGATCGAGCCGCTCGCGGTCGACGAGTTCCGGTTCACCCGGTCCTGGCTGCGGGGCGAGGCGTCCCGGCTGGGCAGCCCGCGGTCCCCGGCATACCAGCTGAGCCGCAAGCTCAACCTGCCGCCGTCGTACCTGCTGATCCACCGGGTGACGCTGGGCTCGATCGGGGTGCTCTGCCAGTTGGAGGCGTCCGCACCGTACCGGTCGATCGTGGAGAAGTGGCTGCCCGGTTTCGCGCCGGTCGCGTGATCCTGCGCGCCGGCGTCATGATTCGATAAGTGTCATGGACGCCACCGCGCACATCGACGATCTCGGCAGTTTCATCACGGCGTCGCCCAGCTCCTACCACGCGGCGGCCGAGGTGGCCCGCCGGCTGACGGCGGCCGGCTGGACGACGCTGGACGAGACCGCCGACTGGCGCGAGGTGGTCCACCCGGGCTCCCGGCTGGTGCTCGTCCGGGACGGCGCCGTGCTCGCCTTCGCGGTCCCCGACCGGGTCGGGCCGGCCACCCCGTTCCGGATCCTCGGTGCGCACACCGACTCGCCGACCTTCAAGCTCAAGCCGCGGCCCGCGCTCGCCTCGAACGGCTGGCTCCAGGTGGCCGTCGAGGTCTACGGCGGCCCGATCATCGCCTCCTGGTTCGACCGGGAGCTCGCGCTCGCCGGCCGGCTGGTCACCCGGGACGGCACGGTCCACCTGGTGAACACCGGTCCGTTCGCCCGCATCCCGCACCTCGCGATCCACCTCGACCGGGAGGTGAACTCGTCGTTCGCGCCCGACCGCCAGCGCGACGTTCAGCCGGTCTTCGCGGTCGACGGCCCGGACGTGCTCGCCCACCTGGCCGGGCTCGCGGGCGTCCCGGTCGCCGAGGTCGCCGGGCACGACGTGGTCGCGGTCGACTCGGCGGCGCCGGCCCGGTTCGGCGCCGACCGCGCGCTGTTCGCCGCCGGCCGGCTCGACAACCTGTCCTCGGTGCACGCCGGCCTGACCGCCCTGCTGGACGCCTCGGCCGGGCACGAGGGCGTCGCCAAGGCCGCCGGCGTACGCGATGGTGCCGGCCGCCCGGCGATCGCGGTGCTGGCCGCCTTCGACCACGAGGAGCTCGGGTCGGAGAGCCGCTCGGGCGCGTCCGGGCCGCTGCTCGCCGACGTGCTCGACCGGGTCGCCGCGGCTCTCGGCATCGATCTGGCCCGCTCGCTGCCCGGCTCGTGGTGCCTGTCGGCCGACGCCGGGCACGCCGTGCACCCGAACCGGCCGGAGAAGCACGACCCGACCCATCGCCCGGTCCTCGGCGGCGGCCCACTCCTGAAGATCAACGCCAACCAGCGCTACACGACCGACGCGATCGGATCGGCGCTCTGGGTCCGCATCTGCGCGGCAGCCGGAGTGCCGTGGCAGCCGTTCGTGTCGAACAACGCGGTGCCGTGCGGGTCGACGATCGGACCGCTGACCGCGACCCGGATCGGCATACCGACCCTCGACGTGGGAACGCCGCTGCTCTCCATGCATTCGGCCCGCGAACTGTGCCATGTGGACGATCCGGCGTCGCTTGCCGCCGCAGCCGCCGTGTTCTTCACCGGCGCCTGACGCGAGACGGGCCCGTCCGCGCGGCGGACGGGCCCGTCTTGGTTCTTCTCATCGGTTGTCAGTGGGTCTCAGAAGTTCCTGCCGCCGAGTTCGCGGGAGGCCCGGTGGTGGGCCGCCATGGCTACCAGGCGGGCGGGACGGTGAGCCTCAGGTGTGTAGTCACGCTGAGGCCGACGCATTCGGGCCCGGGACAACGCTTCTTGGAGAAGTCTCATCTTGGAAGCTCCGCTCGTGCTCATCTCGGTCTCTGCTTTCGGTTGTGGCCTCGTGGCCGTTCGGGGAGGGATGTTTGCTGAAGTTGTCAGGCCGCGAGACGGACCTGGCTGCGGGACTCGAGACCGTTCGCGGCGAGCCGCTCCTCGACCTCGTGTGCCAGCTCGGCGTCGCGCGCCACGTCCGCCTTACGCGGACGGCCACGCGGCCGCTTGCGCGGAACCACGGCTCCACGCTCGAAAATCTCGCCGCCCCAGACACCCCAGGGCTCGTTCCGCTCGACCGCGCCGGCGAGGCACTCGACGCGCAGCGGGCAGTCCCCGCAGAGCGACTTGGCCAGCTCCAGCTGAGCCGGGGAGTCCGAGAACCACAGGTCCGGGTCGAACTTCCGACAGGGCAGGTTTGCCTCGATGTCGACGCTTACGTCGATCGGGGCCAGCGCCAGACTCATAAAGCCCGGTCACCTCTCTCTTCGTCGATCTTCTGGATCGCAGTGCTGGTCGTGCACCGGCCGGTGAGCCGGCAAAAAATTAGGCCGCGGACCCTGTACGGGTTCCGCGGCCTCGAGGTGAGCCGGTAGGTCTGGTCGATCAGACCGGCCTTCCTCGAGGCGGGACACCGCTGCCACCATCCGCGTAGCGCTTCTTGGAGACATCGAGGCCCTTGAACCCAGTGGTGCCATTGCTTCCGCCGATGGACGTCAGGACCTGGGCCAGCTCGGCCTGGACCTGGACCTGGTGCACCCGCGAAACCTGAGCCTGCTCGGCAGCAAGGATGACTACCGGCCAGACAGCCTGAGCCGGAGCTTTCGGCTCGGGGGCGATCAGAGCGCAGGCAGGGTGCAGCGGCATCGACGGTCGCTTGGTCATCGTGTAAATCTCCATCGTTGCCACCTCCTCCAGATGCACTGCACTCGTCATGCTTCTAATTGGGTTCTGCGTCTTGTGGAGCAGGGCGCTCCGCAAGACGTGTCCTGAGGCTATGCCTCTCGCTCAAGCGAGGGCAAACGAATTTACGGACTAGTTTTCAAAGTTTTTCGTCACGATGTCATCGGGGCTCGCGCCGCCCACGAGAGCGAAGACCGCGTCGCCGTACTGGCCGAGCTTGCGCGGGCCGATCCCGGCGATCGCCAGCAGTTCGGCGGGCTTGCTCGGGCGCCGCTCGGCCATGGCCACCAGCGTGGCGTCGGTGAACACCACGTACGCAGGGACTTTCAGCTCCTCGGCGGTGCGCTTGCGCCAGATCTGGAACCGTTCGAAAAGGTCTTCGTCGAGGTCGGACGGGCAGGTCGGGCAGCGGCCCAGCTTGCGGTCGGCGCCGGCCAGCAGGGTCGCGCCGCAGATCCGGCAGGAGGACACCTGCGGGCGGCGGCGGTCGGGTTTCCGACTTCGGTCGCCGGCTCGCTCGGTCGGCGAGTGGCGCTCGAGCCGCGGCAGGAAGCGGCACGGCCGACGTGGCCGGCCACCCGCGGAACGCGCCTGACCATAGGAAAGCCACAGCCATTGCCGCGCCCGGGTCACCCCGACGTAGAGCAGGCGGCGCTCCTCCTCCAACTGCTCGGGCGTCTTCGCGTACGTCGTCGGCAGGGTCCCGTCGGAGAGCCCGACGAGGAAGACGGCATCCCATTCGAGGCCCTTGGCCGAGTGGAGTGAGGCGAGCGTCACACCCTCGACGGTCGGCGCGTGCTGCTGCTCGGCCCGGCGGGACAGCTCGTCGTTGAACTCGGCGAGCGACACGTCCCGCTGCACGGCGCCGGCCTGACCGATCGGGACGAGCGTGGGCGCCTTCGCGTACTCCTCGGCGAGGGCGACCAACGCGGCCAGCGCCTCCCACTGCTCGCGGGCCGCGCCGCCGGCCGGGGGCTGCTCGCGCGACCAGCCGGTGGCCGCGAGCGCGTCGACCACCGCCGGCACCAGCGGGGTCTCGCCGGGCGTCGAGCGCACCGCGGCGCGCAACGCGATCATCGCCTGGCGGATCTCGGGCCGCTCGAAGAACCGCTCGGCGCCGCGCACCACGTACGGCACCCCGGCCTCGGCGAGCGCCTCCTCGTACGTCTCCGACTGGGCGTTGGTGCGAAACAGCACGGCGATCTCGCTGGCCGAGGTGCCCGCGGAGATCAGCTCCCGGCAGCGCCGGGCCACCGCGGCCGCCTCGCCCGCCTCGTCCGGAAAGATCTTGAGCTCGGGCTCGGCGCCCGGCGGCCGCTGGCCGACGAGCTCCAGCCGCAGCCGCGCCTCGCTGCCGCGGGCCTGCCGGATCACCGAGTTGGCCAGCCCGACCACCTGCGGCGTGGAGCGGTAGTCGCGGACCAGCCGGACCACCACCGCGCCGCGCAGCCGGCGCGGAAAGTCGATCAGGTACGCCGAGGTCGCGCCCGTGAACGAGTAAATCGTCTGGCTGGCGTCGCCGACCACGGTCAGATCGTCGCGCCCGCCCAGCCACGAGTCGAGCAGGCGCTGCTGCAGCGGGTTCACATCCTGGTACTCGTCGACCACGAAGTGCCGGTACTGGTTGCGGATCTCCTCGGCGACGTCCGGGTGCTCCTCGATGCCCCACACCGCGGCGCGCAGCATGTCCTCGAAGTCGATCACGCCCTGCCGGCGCTTGAGGGTCTCGTACGCGGCGAAGACCTCGGCGACCTTGGCGGGCTCGTACGGCGGCTCGCGCAGCGCCTTGGTCGCGGCGACCGCGTACTCCCCGGGCTCGACCAGCGACGATTTCGCCCACTCGATCTCGCCGGCCAGGTCGCGCGCGCCGGTGCGGTCGGCCCGGACGCCGACCCGGGCGGCGGCGAGGCCGACCATGCGTGCTTTGGACTCCAGCAGCTCGGGCATCTGGCGGCCCTCGAGCAGGCGGGGCGCGAAGTAGCGGACCTGGCGCAGGGCGGCGGCGTGGAAGGTGCGGGCCTGCACGCCGGTGGCGCCCAGCGCGCCGAGCCGGGCGCGCATCTCGGCGGCGGCGCGGGCGGTGAACGTGACGGCCAGCACGTGCCGCGGGCTGACCTCGCCGGTGAGCGTGCGGTAGGCGATGCGGTGGGTGATCGCACGGGTCTTGCCGGTGCCGGCGCCGGCCAGGATGCAGACCGGACCGGACGGGGCGGTCACCGCCGTCCGCTGCTCGGGGTCGAGCCCGGCCAGCACCGCATCAGTCCGCACGCGGGAATCATGGCACCCCGGTCCGACGTTGTGTCGCAAGGCAGAGTGCCATGTGACCCAGCCGAAGGGACCCCTGACCGATGTTGACCATGTATTCGACGTCCTGGTGCGGCTATTGCCACCGGCTCAAGTCGCAGCTCGACCGCGAGGGGATCGCCTACGACGTCGTCGACATCGAGCAGGACGAGGCCGCCGCCGAGTACGTGCAGACCGTCAACGGCGGCAACCGCACCGTGCCGACGCTGCGGTTCGGCGACGGGTCGGCGCTGACCAACCCGTCGATCGTCCAGGTCAAGGAGCACCTGGCCGCGATCGCCGCCTGAGGGCCGACCGTCCTTCAGACCGGCACCGAGCTTCGCCGTCCTTCAGACCGTCATCAGCGCCGAGGCCTTCTCCTCGGCTTCGGCGATGATGGCGTCCACCTCGGCGTTGCCCAGCGCGAGCTCGTCCGCGAGCGAAGCGAACAGCAGCAGGTGTACGGCGATGACCACGCTGTCGTCGATGTCGCCGGTCGGCACCGTCTCGCCGAGCGCGGCACGCACCAGCATCTCGGTGTCGAGGACCGGCAGTCCCGCCACCGCGTGATCGTGCACGGCGATCGCGACCGTGCGGCTGATCTCGGCCAGCGCCGCGTCCGGCTCGAACCGGCGGCGCACCGCCAGACCGAATGCGATCTCCCATACCCGGCGTGCCGACTCGTCCACCTCGCCGGTGGGCGAGCCGAAGCGGGACGGCGCCTCATCGCGCGCGGCCTGTCGCAGATAGCGGCCCGCCTCGGTCGCGATCAGCCCGGTGCCGGCGGCCTCGCCGGGCGGCAGGCGGCCGGAGAGCGACTCGGCGCTCGGCTGCGGCGGCGGGGGTTGCTCCCGTTCGCCGGCCTGCCGAGGTTGCTCCCGCACGCCGGCCGGCGGGGGTTGCTCCCGCACACCGGCGGGCGAGGGTTGCCCGGCACGCAGCGATCGGCGCCGACCGCGTCCGACCGGCTTGGCCACCGCCGGCGGCGGCTCCTGCGACTCGGTCGTGGCGGCCGGCTCCTCGGGCTCGGGCTCGTCCTTGCCGAGGCGGGAACGTCGTCTGCTCTTCGTCACGTCACCCTCCGCCCGACCACCCGGTTGCGCGGCCGATCGAAGCGGGCCACCCGCTGCTCGGCCTGATCGATCAGGGCGTACAGCTCGGCGGGCGGCTTCCCCGGCGGGCGGGTGAGGTCGCCGACCACGTGGCAGATCAGCTCGAAGCGCCGCAGCTCGGGCATGCCGTGCGCCAGCTCCGGCTCGCCGAGCGCCGCGCGGATGATCGCCTCGGCCTCCCGGGCCAGCTCGCCGTCGGCCGGGAGCGACTGGTACTCCAGCAGGTCTCGTACGTAACGGGTGACTTCGCGCGGCTCGCGCCCGACGAAGCTGCGGCGGATCGCCACGATGAACAGCTCCCGCAGCAGCCGGACGGCGCGCGGCGAGTCGCTGAGACGAGACAGCGACCGCGCCGGACGCTCCTCCCCGAGTGCCTCGAGGATGAGCCGGCCCGCCGCGGTCGCCGCCTTGTCTAATGTCCCGGTTTGCCCCACGTAGGGGACTCTAACGGGGGTCTTACGGGATGAGAGCCGGAATGCTGGAGTCCAGCAGGCCCCGCTCCTTGAGCGCGCCGTAGAGCGGCGTGGTGGCCGGGTAGTGGCCCCACGCGTGGTCGCCGGTGCCGTCGCCCTCGGGGCAGTGGCCGAGCAGCTGCTTCTGCACCGGGTTGAGACCGTCGAACCACGGCTCATTCGGCAGGTGGGCGACGTCGTCGCGGCCGGCGATCCAGCGGTACGTGTACCCGAAGAAGGCGCCCATGCGGGTGTACGTCGAGTAGTTGTCCGACCGGGCGTGCCAGATGCGGCGGTCGAAGACGACCAGGTCGCCCGGCTTCGCGGTGATCTGGGTCGCGCCCTCCGGCTGCGGCCACGGGACGCCACGGCTCGGCGGGCCGGGCAGCCAGTTGGTCTTGTGGCTACCGGGGATGACGGTGAAGTTGCCCCGGCCGGTCTCGCTCACGTCGGAGAACCAATACGCCAGCTTGACCGAGAACATCGGCCGCGGGTCGGTCTCGATCTCGCGGTTCTGCCGGCCGCCGTCCTGGTGCCAGTGCCACCACTCCTTCTGCTGCTCGTGGATCTGCGGGTGCACGTCCACGTGGGAGTGGTAGATGTGAATGTTCCACCCGAGCAGCGACCAGATGTACTTGAACGCGGTCGGGTGGTCGATCAGGTACGCCAGCTCGGGGACGGAGGTCACCGCGGAGAGCTGGTGCAGAGCGCCGGTCGCGTTCAGCCCGTGGCCGCCGGGCTCCTGGGCCCGCTCGTACGCAGCCTGGATCGCGTTGCGCCCAACCTCGATCTCGCTCTCGCTGAGCACCCCGGGCACGACGAGGATTCCGTCCCGGTCGAACTGGGCGCGCTCGTCGTCCGTCATGGGCGCCCAGGCGGGCGCCTCCACCTGCGTCATCGAAAATCCACCTCTCGGTCTTTGTAGTTCGAGACGCAGCGGGGGCCGGTTTTGGTTACCGGGGAAGGAGAAAACTTTTCTACTTCGACCGATATCAATGCGTTACCGGGTGAAACCACCCAACCACGTCTCTATCAGGTAGAAGGCGATCGAAGAGCGCATCGGCAGGCTCATCCGGACGCCCGTCTCGGGGTGAACGAAACCGCCGGCGATCATCTTCGCGACGTCGTCCCGAGTGAACCAGTGCGCCTCGTCGATCTCCTCCGGGTCGAGCCGGATGGGCTGCGCCGGGTCGGCGACGGCGTGGAAGCCGAGCATCAGCGAACCGGGGAACGGCCAGGATTGACTACCCGCGTACGAGAGGCCGGACAGCGGGATGCCCACCTCCTCAGCCACCTCGCGCAGCACCGCGGCCTCGGCCGACTCGCCCGGTTCCACGTAGCCCGCCAGGCAGGAGAAGCGCAGCACGCCGTCCGGACCGACCGGCCAGGTGGCGTTGTGCCCGAGCAGGCAGCGGCCGTCCGGCCCGGCCACGCCGTCGTGCACCAGCACGATCATCGCCGGGTCGGTGCGCGGCCACATGTCGTTGCCGTCGGTGTCCCGGCGCACCCAGCCGGCCTCCACCGCCGTGGTGGCCAGCCCGGTGCGCGGCGAGAACGCGTGACTCGCGTGCCAGTTGGCCAGCGCCGCCGCGGTCGTGAACAACCCGGCGTCCCGGGCGTCGAGCAGGTGACCCACGTCGCGCAGGGACGCCGCCCGGACCCCCTCGGCCTCGGGCAGCGCCGCGGCGACCGCCCAGAGTGCGGTGCCGTCCGGGTCGACGCCGAGGAACCAGTGCTCGGCGTCGGCCGGCGCGTCGACCGCGGGAACGAGCACCAGGCCGACGCCGCCGTCCGGCCGGTCCTCGACCATGGCCCGTCCGCGCGGATCGACGGTCAGCACCAGGCCCTGGGACCAGGCCTCGGCGAGCCAGGCCTCGTCCCGGCGGCGCACGGCGGAGCGGTCGAGCGTGCTGCGCGCCAGCGGCGGCGTCGCGGGGAACTCGGGGCTGCTCACGCGGTGCCGCGCACAACCTGGGTGAGGGCGGCCAGCGGGGCCGCCACCTTCTCGGCGTCGCCGAGCACGACGGTGACCGCCTGGGTCGGCGCCAGGAACTTGGCGGCCACCTCGGCCACCTGATCCAGGGTCGCCGTGGCCAGGGCCGCCGAGTACTCGCGCAGATGCTCGAGGCGCAGGCCGAAGCTCGCGTACATGCTGGCCAGGCCCGCCAGGCCGGCCTGGGTGGACATGCCGAGCCGCAGCGAGCCCAGGGCGTACCGGCGGGCCTGCTCGAGCTCGTCCTCGCCGGGCGGGAGGCTGGCTATCCGGCCCAGCTCGTACAGCGTCTCGAGCAGCGACGGGCCGGTCACCTCGGTGGCCACCTCGGCCGCGACCAGCAGCGAGGAACCGGCCAGGTAGTGCTCGATCGAGGTCGACGGGCCGTACGTGTAGCCCTTGTCCTCGCGCATGTTCTCCACCCAGCGGGAGGAGAAGTAGCCACCGAAGATCATGTTGGCCAGCGCCAGGGCCGCGTACTGCGGGTCGGTGCGCGGCAGCGCGGGCAGCGCCATCCGCAGCGAGGACTGCACGGCGCCCGGGCGGTCGACCAGCAGCAGCGGGCCGGGCTCGAGCGGCGGGGTCGCCGGCATCGACTCGTCCCGGCCGGGACCGGTCCAGCTGCCCAGCGCCTTCTCGGCGGCGTCGATCGCCTTCTCCGGGTTGATGTCGCCGACCAGCACCAGCACGGCGCCCTCCGGGCGGACCCGGTCGGCGTGCAGGCTCCGCAGTTGGGCCGGGCGGACCGCGCGGACCTGCTCGGGCTCGGGCGTCTGGATCGCGTACGGGTGCTTGCCGAACATCCGCCGGAGCAGCGCGGTGCGGGCGATGTGCGCCGGTTGGGTGAGCGCCACGTTGATGTGGTCGACCAGCCGGTCGCGCTCGGTGGCGACCTCGGAGTTCGGGTACGCCGGGTCGGTCAGCACCGCGGCCAGGATCTCGAGCATCCGGTCCAGCCCGGTGGCCAGCGCGTTTCCGGTGATCACCAGACGGTCCGGGTCGAGCCCGGCGGAGAGGCCGCCGCCGACCGCCTGCAGTTGCGCCGCGATGTCGACGCTCGACATGGTGCCGGTGCCGGTGAACAGCGCCTGGGACAGCAGGGTGGCCCGGGGCAGCGGCGCCTTGCTGAACGGCACCCGCAGCCGCAGCTCGACCAGCGGCACCGAGGTACGCCGGATGGCGATCACCGTGAGCCCGCCGGGCAGCGAGCGCTCGGCCTGCCTGGGGAGTTTGAGCTTGGCGTCCGGCCGCAGGTCGGGCAGGTTCTTGGTGGTCATTGGGCGGCTCCCGGGAGGACCTCGACGGTGGCGCGCCGGTCGGGGCGCAGGGCGGCCGCGGCGGTGACGATCTGCGCCTCGGTTACCTCGCCGACCAGCTTTGGCAGTTCGTTGAGCAGTTCGGGACGACCGCGCTGCAACTCCAGCACCGCCATCGGCAGCGCCCGGCCGAGCACGGCGTCGGTGTCGCGCAGCAGGTGGGTCGCGATGCGCGCCTGGGTACGCTCCAGCTCGCCCGGGGCGAGCCCGTCGTGCACCAGGCGGTCGAGCTCCTCGTCGACCGTGCGCAGCACCTTCTCCGCGTCGCCGCCGGGTGGCATGTGCGCCTGCAGCAGCAGCGCGGTCGGGTTGCGCACCTGGAACTCGTCGCCCATGAAGCCGATGTAGCCGCCGATGCTGGTCACCGAGCGGTCCCGCTGGACCAGCCGCTCGACCAGCCGGGAGGCCTCGCCGTCGGTGAGCACCTCGGCGAGCACCACGTACGGCAGGTATTCGGCGAAGCCGGCGATCGGGTCGGGCACCCGCCAGGCGCTGGCCACGCCGGGCAGCGGGGCGAGCCGGTCGGTGTAGACGTCGCGCCGCTCGCCGTCGAGCCCGGGCTCGTCGAAGTCGGGCAGCGGCGGCGCCGGGCGGGCCGGCACGTCGCCGAAGTGCCGCTCGATCATCGCGGTGGCCTCGGCCACGTCGAAGTCGCCGGCCACCGACAGCGTGGCGTTGCCGCTGGCGTAGTAGCGGTCGAAGAAGGCCACCGCGTCCTCGACGGTGGCGCTGTCCAGGTCGCCGAACGAGCCGTAGCCGTCGTGCGCGTTGGCGAAGGTGGAGAACATCACCGGGGGCAGCTTGAGCCAGGGGAACCCGCCGTACGGCCGGTTCAGCACGTTGACCCGGATCTCCTCCTTCACCACGTCGATCTGGTTCAGCAGGTTTTCCTCGGTCAGCCGGGGGCCGCGCATGCGGTCGGCCTCGAGGAAGAGCGCCCGCTCGAGGGCGCCGGCCGGCAGCACCTCGAAGTAGTCGGTGAAGTCGAGGTGGGTGGAGCCGTTGAAGGTGCCCCCGGCGCCCTGCACGTGCCGGAAGTGGGCCAGCTTCTCCAGGTTTTCCGAGCCCTGGAACATCAGGTGCTCGAAGAGGTGAGCGAACCCCGTCCGCCCCTCCGGCTCGGAGCGGATGCCCACGTCGTAGACGACGGCCACGCCCACGACGGGTGCGCTGCGGTCGGGCGTGAGAACCACCCGCAGGCCGTTGTCCAGGGTGAATCGCTCGACCGGGTACTTGGTTGCGGGGATCTTTGTTCTGCGCGCCACGGACTGACATTAGCGCGCTCCGTGTGCACCGTGGCCACGGCAGGTCACCAACAGGCAGAGCGCCAATTTCGATCTATGGGTCGATTTAGCCCGTCCGAGTACTACGCATCCCGCGATGCGGTCCGCCCTTGACGACCCTTTCCCATCTCGTCCATTATTCCCATGCATCAGATAGGGAAAGCAGAGTTTGGAGTGGAGCGGAGGACCGGACCGTGTACGTCTCGGCGCGCACCGACTACGCGGTAAGAGCCATGCTCGCCATCACCGCCGAACAGCCGCACCTGGTCAAGGCCGCCGAACTGGCCGCCGCCCAGGACATTCCGCTCAGCTTTCTCCAGGGCATCCTGCTCGATCTGCGCCGCGCCGGGCTGCTGCACAGCCACCGCGGCGTGGACGGCGGGTATGCGCTGGCCCGGCCGGCCGAGGAGATCACGGTCGGTGACGTGGTGCGGGCCGTCGGCGGCGCGCTGACCACCGTGCGCGGACTGCCCACCGCCACCACGACCTACCACGGCGCCGCGACGGGGCTGCGTGACGTGTGGGTCGCCGTCGAGGAAGCCATCGAGGGCGTCGTCGACCACCGGACCTTGGCCGAACTCTCCCCGATAAACAAATAACAAGGAGTGAGCATGAGCTCCCGCACCATACGTGTGCTTGCCCTGGCCGCCACCGCCCTCATCACCGCGACCGTCCTCACCGCCTGCGGCAAGGACGACGACAAGGCCGCCGCGAACAGCACCGCCGAGGCGTCGGCGATCCGGCTCGGCTACTTCCCGAACATCACCCACGCGCCCGCGCTGATCGGCGTCAACAAGAACTTCTTCCAGGACGCCCTGGGCAGCACCAAACTAGAGGCGAAGACCTTCAACGCCGGCCCGGCCGCGCTCGAGGCGCTGATCTCCGGCGCGATCGACGCCACCTACATCGGCCCGAACCCGGCGATCAACGGCTGGTCCCAGTCGAAGGGCCAGGCCCTGAAGATCATCGCGGGCAGCACCTCCGGCGGCGCCGGCCTGGTGGTCAAGCCGGGCATCAACACCGCGGCGGATCTCAAGGGCAAGAAGCTCGCCACTCCGCAGCTGGGCAACACCCAGGACGTCGCGCTGCGCTCCTGGCTCAAGCAGAACGGCCTGAACGCCGACGCCCAGGGCGGCGGCGACGTCTCGATCCTTCCGCAGGACAACGCAACCACGCTGCAGGCGTTCGCCCAGGGCGCGATCGACGGCGCCTGGGTGCCCGAGCCCTACTTCAGCCGGCTGCAGCTGGAGTCCGGCGGCAAGGTGCTGGTCAACGAGAAGGACCTGTGGCCGGGCGGCCAGTTCGTCACCACCCACCTGATCGTCTCGCAGGACTTCCTGAAGAAGTACCCGGGCACGGTCAAGAAGCTCCTGCAGGGCCACCTCAAGGCGCTGGACTACATCAAGACCGACAACGCCGACGCACAGAAGGCGGCCAACGCCCAGATCCAGGCGCTCTCCGGCAAGCCGCTGAAGGACAAGATCCTCGCCGCGTCGTTCAGCAACCTCAGCTTCACCGCCGACCCGATCGCCTCCTCCCTGTTCACCAGCGCTCAGCACGCCCAGGATGTCGGCCTGCTCAAGCCGGTCGACCTCAAGGGCATCTACGACCTCGGCCCGCTGAACGAGCTGCTCAAGGCGGCCGGTCAGCCCGAGGTGAGCGACGCCGCGGCCTGAAAGGCGGGAACACCATGAGCCTCCTGGAACAAACCAACGTCCGTACCACCGATGCGGTCGTCCGTCTCGAGAACGTCTCCAAGCAGTACGGGTCGGGCGCCTCGGCGCTGCTGGCGCTCGATCACGTCTCGCTGACGGTCCGGCAGGGCGAGTTCGTCTGCCTACTGGGCGCCTCCGGCTGCGGCAAGAGCACGCTGCTCTCGCTGGTCGCCGGGCTCGACCGGATCAGCGCAGGCACCCTGGACATCGGCGGCCGGCACGTCTCGCTGATGTTCCAGGAGGCCGCCCTCTTCCCCTGGTTGTCCGTCGCCGGCAACGTCGAGCTGCCGCTGCGGCTGCAGGGGGTGGGCAAGGCCGAGCGCAGGAAACGCGCGCAGGAGCTGCTGGAGATCGTCCGGCTGGGCGGCTTCGGCGGGAAGCGCCCGCACGAGCTCTCCGGCGGGATGCGTCAGCGGGTGGCGCTGGCCCGCGCGCTGGCGCAGAACGCCGACATTCTGCTGATGGACGAGCCGTTCGGCGCGCTCGACGCGATGACCCGCGACATCCTGCACGACGAGCTCGAGCGGATCTGGCGGGAGCAGGAGCTCACCATCCTGTTCGTGACCCACAACGTCCGCGAGGCGGTGCGGCTCGGTGACCGGGTTGTGCTGCTGAGCAGCCGGCCCGGCCGGGTGATCGAGGACTTCCCGATCACCCATCATCGGCCGCGGCGCATCGACTCCCCCGAGGTCGCCGGCCAGGCCGGCGAGATCACCGACCGGCTCCGCGCGGAGGTGGCCCGCCATGCCCATTAAGTACCCGTCCGCTCGCGCCGGGCTCGAGGGCGCGCTCGAGGGCCCTTCCGTCACGGCGACTGTGCAGGACAACGAGGTCTCCGGGCTCGACGCGCTCGAGCTCGCGCCGAAGACGGACAGGGGCACGACCGGCAAACGGATCTGGAAGAGCGCCTGGCCCAAGCTGCTGGCCGTGGCGATCGTGCTGCTGGTCTGGCAGCTCGTGGTCTGGTCCGGGTGGAAGCCGGATTACGTGCTGCCCGGCCCGCAGACGGTGTTCAGCGACCTGAAGGACGTGATCACCACCGGGGACTTCTGGGACGGCGTGCGGCTCACGCTGACCCGGGCGCTCATCGGCTTCGGCCTGGCGGTCCTGATCGGCACGGTGGTGGGCGCGGCCGTCTCCCGTTTCGCGCCGCTGCGGGCCGCGATCGGCTCGCTGATCACCGGCCTCCAGACGATGCCGTCGATCATGTGGTTCCCGCTGGCCATCCTGCTCTTCCAGATCAGCGAGAGCGCGATCATGTTCGTGGTGATCATCGGTGCCGCGCCGTCGGTGGCGAACGGTCTGATCAGCGGCATCGACTACGTGCCGCGGACCTGGCTGCGGGTCGGCCAGGTGCTGGGCATGAAGGGCTTCGCGAAGTACCGGCACCTGATCCTGCCGGCGTCGCTGCCGTCGTTCATCTCCGGGCTCAAGCAGGGCTGGGCGTTCTCCTGGCGCAGCCTGATGGCCGGTGAGCTGCTGGTGATCGTGCCGGGGGCGCTGTCCATCGGCGTACGCATGCAGCAGGCCCGTGATCTTTCCGACTCCAGCCTGGTGATCTGCTACATCATCGTCGTGCTGGCCATCGGCATCCTGATCGACCTGCTGTTCAACGCGGCCGACAACAGCCTGCGCAAGCGCTGGGGCCTGACCAGCAGCTAACCCACCCGGACCGAACGCATGACGTCGTCGACCACGTAGTCCCACTGCTTGTGGGTGCCGGGGATCGACACGTACAGGACGGCCGCGCTCGGCTTGCCGACGTCGATGACCGCCACCGCCGAGAGCTCGTCGGTGGCGGTCAGTCCGGGCGCATGGAAGTGCAACCGGAACTCGCTGAGGTAGGCCGGCCGGCCGCCCAGCGTGGTGAGCCCGTCCTTGATCCGGTCGAGCGTGTTCGGCTGCGGGTAATACATCGCCCGGACGTCCGCGGCCACCTGCTGGCCCACGCACTCCAGGTTGAGCGTCACGGCGTCGTTGTCACCGGCCGGCACCGCGGCGGACAGGATCGACGCGTGGTAGTCGCCCCCGGCGTACGTCTCGGTGATGAAGTGCTGGCCGGTCTTGTACGGCACGTTGAGCGTCCCGGCCCGCCACACCTCGTCCCACGGCACCCAGGGCGCGCCGTACGCCTTGTACGAGATCCCCGCCTCCTGGTCGACCGTGCGCGCGCCGGTCACCGGGGGCAGCGCGCTCGGCGTCTGGGTCGGCGCGGCGCTCGGCGACGAGGTGGGCTCGGGGCAGGCCTTGGCCAGCGGGGGCCGCACGTCCGTGGGCGCCGACTCCTGGTGGCCGAAGACGCCGGCGTCGCCGGAGAACGCGAGCACCAGGATGACGGTCAGGCCGACCGCCACGATCCCGCCCGCGATGCCCGCGAAGATCTGCAGCTGACGCCGCCGTCGCCGCGGGCCGTCCGGCCGGGGCCGCTCCGGCGGGGCGGGCGGTGGCGGGACCGGCGGGCCGGGCGGAGCCGTCACCATGCCCGACGCGAACCGGTCGCCGGGCCGCTGCCAGGCGAACGCCTCGGGGGTCGGCTCAGACATGAGCCCCAGTGAACACCACGTACCTGAGCGCCGCCCGTGCGGAGCGCGCCTCACCGGGTGATCGTGGTCTCCCCGGCCGGGCGGTCGTCGACGAGGTGGACGATGTGGTCGCGGACGGTGGTGACCCCGGCGGAGGTGGGCGGTGCGACCGGGTACCACGGCGCGAAGACCACCGCCAGGACGACGGCCAGACCCGCGGCGGCCACGGCGAGCACGAACGCCAGCTCACGACGGGCGGGCGTGCTGCGCATGCGGTCCTCCCCGGGACGGCGAACAGAGGCGTCACAGATAAAGACGCAATCGAGGCGCGGTTGGTTGCAACCCGGCTCAGCCGATCTTCAGCGCGTTCGGCTACCGTCTTTCCATGGAACTCGTGTATCCCCCGGTCATCGGCTTAGCCAAGACGATGTTCCGCGCACTCGACCTGCGTATCGAGGTCGACGGTGCCGAGCACATCCCCACCGAGGGCGGGGCGGTGCTGGCGAGTAACCACGTGAGCTATCTGGACTTCATCTTCTGCGGCCTGGCCGCCCAGCCGGCCAAGCGCCTGGTCCGGTTCATGGCGAAGAAGTCGGTTTTCGACCACAAGATCAGCGGTCCGCTCATGCGCGGCATGCGGCACATCCCGGTCGACCGGGACGCCGGGGCGGCGTCGTTCCGCGAGGCCACCAACGCGCTGAAGGGCGGCGAGGTGGTCGGCGTGTTCCCCGAGGCGACGATCAGCGAGTCGTTCACGGTCAAGGGGATGAAGTCCGGCGCGGTGCGCCTGGCTCGTACGGCGAAGGTGCCCCTGATCCCGATGGTGGTCTGGGGCCCGCATCGGCTGTGGACCAAGGGGCACAAGAAAGACCTGACCAAGCGGCACGTGCCGGTGCTGATCAAGGTGGGTCAGGCGATCGAGATGCCCAAGGGGGTCTCGCCCGAGGCGCTGACCGCGACGCTCAAGGCACGGCTCACCGGCCTGCTCGACGCGGTGCAGAAGGCGTACCCGGAAAAGCCCGCCGGCCCGGACGATCGCTGGTGGCTCCCCGCCCATCTGGGCGGTACGGCGCCGCTGCCGGAGGCGGCGGCCGTCTGACACTCATGAGCGGCGCCGCACCCCACCAGAGATGCGGCGCCGTCACATAGAGATCTGACCTTTTGCGAAGATCAGACTGCGCGGATGTTCGCGGCCTGCGGGCCCTTCTGGCCCTGGGTGACCTCGAACTCGACTCGCTGGTTCTCCTCCAGGCTGCGGTAGCCCGACATCTGGATCGCGGAGAAGTGGGCGAAGACGTCGGCCCCGCCGTCGTCCGGGGTGATGAACCCGAAGCCCTTGTCCGCGTTGAACCACTTCACAACGCCGGTAACCATGATCGTCTCCTCGACGGTCGATCGTTCCCGGCCATTATGGACGGGAACGAGGTGGTAAGACCCGGATTCCCCGGGTCTCGTGTCGCCGTACTGATCGCCCGTACCGGAGAAACCCGGGTTACGACGAAGAGCGCCTGGGGCAGACTTCCCCACAGGCGCTCCTGAGTACTTGGGAACCAAACGAACAACGACCGCAGCCTAGCACGGAAGAGGGGACTCAGCGGTGATCGGCGTACAACTGGCGGAGCAGCTCCGGGCAGCGGGTCTGGGCTGGAAGCCGGCCCTGGGCGACCGCTTCGCGATCCCGGACCGGGATCTGGACAACGAAGTTTTCGTGCTCAGCAACATGACCATACAGGTACATAACGCGCCAGAAGGCCGGGTGATCGGCTTCAACGGGACCACCGAGTGGGCCCTCGACGACGTCGAGCTCGAGGAGGCGATCTGGCTGCCGCGCGAGGACCAGCTGCGGGAGCTGCTCGGCGGGACCTTCCGCGGCCTGCGCCGCGACACCGAGGGCTTCGAGGTGACCATGGAGCTGCTGGGCGAGAAGCGACGCTTCGAGGGGCCTACCGCCGAGGACGCGTACGCGGGCGCGCTGCTCCACCTGCTGGCGGCGGCGGCCGATTAGCCGCTCTTGCCCCCGGCGGCGCCGATTAGCCGCTCTTGATCTCCCGGCGGCGGCCGGTCAAGCCCTCGCCTCGGGGAGCTCCGCGAGCAGCGCGGTCAGCGCCTCGGCGTCCAGCAGATCTGCCGGGCGGACGGTCACCTGCTCGCGCACGTAGTGGAAGCCGGCCCGGACCCGGTTGATCGGCACCCCGGCCAGCGAGGCCCAGGCGATCCGATACGCGGACAGCTGCACCGCCGCCGCCTCCGCCTCGGCACCGGTGGGCCGCCGTCCGGTCTTCCAGTCGATCACGTCGTACCGGTTGCCCGACTCGGCGAAGACGGCGTCCATCCGGCCCCGCACCACCACGCCGGCCACCGAGGTCGCGAACGGCACCTCCACCTCGATCGGGGTACGGTCGGCCCACTCCCCGGTCAGGAACGCCTCCTGCAGGGCGGCCAGTTCGTCGTCCGCGGCCGCCTCGTCGTCGGCCGCGCCCGGCAGCTCGTCGATGTCGATCAGCCGGGCCGAGCCGAAACGCTGCTCCAGCCAGGCGTGGAAGGCGGTGCCCCGGCGGGCGTACGGCGCGGGCCGGCGCGGCAGCGGGCGGCGCAGCGAGCGGGCCAGCGCCTGCGGGTCGCGGCGCAGCACCACCAGCTGGGAGACGGACAGGTGGGCGGGCAACGCCACCTCCACCGGGCCGTCCCGGCGGGACCGCTCGTCCCGCTCGGCCAGCAGCAGGTCGGCCTCCCGCCGCCAGCGCACGACATCCGGATCGGCCGCGTCGTCGGGGGTCGGCAGCCCGACCAGGTCGGCCGCGAAGCCCGCCCGCGCGGCGATCTCCGGCTCGCGGGCGGCCAGCTCGGCGAACGCGGTCGCGGCCGACGCATCCGGGTCGGCGATCATGCGGCGGATCAGGTCGGCGGCCGCGGTCATGGCCGGACGGCGGCGACCCAGCGGGTCGAGCGGCCACTCCAGCGAGGTCACCTCGTCCCCGGACGGGTTGGTCGCATCCGGCGCCGGCTCCGGCGCCCACTCGGTGACCAGCCCGGCGCCGGCCGCACAGCTCGCCCGGATCTCGTCGAGGAACACCGACGGCCCCCGCGGCCGCTTCACGCCCTCGCCCCACCAGTACCCCGAGCAGAGCAGGAGACGGCGGGGACGGGTTACCGCCACGTACGCCAGCCTTCGTTCTTCTCGTTCGTCATGGTCCCGCCAGGCCCGGCCGAACGCGGTGACCGCGGCCAGCACGCCCTTCTGGTCCTCGGCCGGCGAGAGATCGAGCCGGGGCAGGCCGTCGGCGTCGCCGCGCAGCGGGAACGGCAGCACGCCGATGCCCATCAGGTAGTGATCGGTGCCGCGAACCAGGCCCGGCCAGACGCCCCGGCACAGACCGGCCACCGACACCACGTCCCACTCCAGGCCCTTCGCGGCGTGCGCGGTCAGGATCTGCACGGCGCCCTCGACCACGTCGACCTGGCCCGGCTCGAGGCCGCGCTCCTCCTCCTCGGCCGCGGCCAGGAAGGCGAGAAAGCCGGCCAGCGTGCCGCCGTCGGTCTCGGCCGCGTAGCGGGCCGCCACGTCGCCGAGCGCGTCCAGGTGCCCGCGGGCCAGTCCCGCGTCGCCGGCCCGCCAGCCGCGCACGGCGACCTCGACGTCCAGCCCGGTGGTCCGCTCGATGTCGGCCACCAGGTCGGGCAGCGGCTGGTCCAGCCGCTGCCGCAGGGCGCCCAGCTCCCGGCTGTACGCGCGCAGCCGCAGGTAGCCCTCGGCCGAGTACTGCTGCGGGGCGCCCAGGTCGGCCATCGCCTCGATCAGCGTCGCGTCGTCGAGCCGGTCGGCGAGCACCTCCTGGGGGTCGGCCCGGTTGACCACCTCGGCGCGGGCCGCGGCCAGCCCGCGCGCCCGCCGATGCAGCGCCACCAGGTCGCGCGGGCCGATCCGCCAGCGGGCGCCGGTCAGCAGCCGCAGCAGCGAGGCGCCGTCGGCCGGGTCGGCCAGCACCCGCAGCGTGCACACCACGTCCCGGACCTCGGGGGTGTCCAGCAGGCCGCCCAGGCCGACCACCTCGACCGGCAGCCCGCGGGCCCGCAGCGCCTGCTCGATCACCGGGATCTGGCTGCGCACCCGCACCAGCACCGCGCTGGTCGGACGCTTCTCCACCGGGATCTGCTCGGGCGACGCGTCGAACATGCCGGCGGCGATCCGCCAGGCGGTCAGCATCTGGTCGGCGATCCAGTCCGCTTCGTTCTGGTACGTCGGCAGCAGAGCACAACTGACCGTGCGCCCGCCCACGCTGGCCGCCACCCGGGACGCGGCCCGCAGCGTGGCCACCTGCGCGCCGAAGTCCCGCAGCGGGCGGGACAGCTCGTTGGCCACCTCGAGGATCTCGGGGCGGTTGCGCCAGCTCGTGGTGAGGGTCTTGGTCGCCGCGTCCGCACCCTCGGCGGTGACGAACTCGCCCGGGAAGCGGTCGAGCGTGCCGGCCGAGGCGCCACGCCAGCCGTAGATCGACTGGCAGGGGTCGCCGACCGCGGTCACCGGATGGCCGCCGCCGAACAGCGCGTTCAGCATCGTCACCTGGGCGTGGCTGGTGTCCTGGTACTCGTCGAGCAGGACGATCCGGTACCGGCCGCGCTCGATCTCGCCGACCTCGGGGTGATCGCGGGCCACCCGGGCGGCGCGGGCCATCTGGTCGCCGAAGTCCATCGCCTCCAGGTCGAGCTTGCGCTGCTCGTAGAGGCGCACCAGGGGCAGCAGGGTCAGCCGCTGCCGCTGCCGCTGCAGCACGTCGGAGACGTCCTTGTAGACCCGGCCGGGCAGCTCCTGCACCTCGGCGAAGAACCGGCCGGTCCAGGCGGCCAGCTCGTCCGGGCCGACCAGGTGCTCGGCCAGCTCGGCGGCGAGCGCGAGCACGTCGTCGGTGACCGTGCCGGGCGCCCGGTTGAGCCCGGTCATCTCGCCGGTGTACGACCGGACCAGCGAGTCGACGATCTGCCAGCGGGCCGCCTCGGTCAGCAGGCGGGCGGACGGTTCGAAGCCGGCGCGCAGGCCATGCTCGGTGACGATCCGGGCCGCGTACGAGTGGTACGTGGCGATCGTGGCCTCGCCGACCAGCGCGTCGTCCCGGCCGAGCCGCCGCACCAGCTGGCCGAGCCGGGTGCGGACCCGGTGGGCGAGCTCCCCGGCCGCCTTCCGGGTGAAGGTGAGGCCGAGGATCTGGTCGGGATGCGCGTACCCGTTGGCGACCAGCCACACCACCCGGGAGGCCATCGTCTCGGTCTTGCCCGAGCCGGCCCCGGCCACCACCAGCAGCGGCTCCACCGGCGCCGAGATGATCTCTTCCTGTTCGCCGGTGGGCGGCGGCAGGCGCAACAGCCTGGCCAGCTCGGCGGGCGTGTAGCGCGGTCCCGAGTCGGCACGACGACGTGGCGCCGACGGTTCGTCGGCGAAGAGGCTGGGCTGGGTCACTGCGTATCTTCTACTACCTGGCGCCCCTTGCCGGAGATCGGGCAGCTGGTGCGGACCGGGCAGACCCGGCACCGGCTGTTCGCCACGGCCGAGAACGTGGCCGCGGCCATCGTCTCGGCGGTGCGGCGGACCATCGCGTACGCCCATTGCGGGTCGGCCGCGTCGGCCAGCGGAAGTTGCATCTGCTCGCGAGCATCTTTGCCGGGCCCGAGTTGCACGAGCGCGGCACCCCCGCTCTCGGCGCCGTGGCCGTGGCCGGCGAAGGCGCCGGCCTCGACGGCGGCCTGGTAGCCGGCCAACTGGGCGTGCTCCTCGAGGTCGGCGGAGGAGACGGTGGTGGTCTTGCCGGTCTTGAGGTCGATCACGACGAGCCGGCCGTTCTCGTCCACCTCGAGCCGGTCGACCCGGCCGGTGAGCTGGATCGGGCGCTTGTCGTCCTCGATGCGCACGGTGAACTCGTGCTCGATGGCCAGCAGTCGCCGCGGGTTGGCGGCCAGCCAGCGCAGCAGCTTGTCGACCATGCCCTGGGCACGTTCCTGCTCGGGGCCGGCCAGCCAGCGGGCGGCGAGCTCGATCGCGTCGAACCGGGCGTCGACGTACTCGACGAGCTTCTCCCGATCGGCGTTGGCGTCCTCGGCGAGCATCGCGGCGGCGTGCACGAGGTTGCCGACGCCCTGGGCGGGGCCGGGTGGTGCGGCGCCGCCGTGCCGTTCCAGCAGCCAGCGCAGGCTGCAGCGGAGGGCGCTCTCCATCGAGGACGGGGTGACCTTGACCGGTTGGCCCTCCTCGACCAGCGGCCGGTCGTCCGAGAGCGGGCGCAGCCCCCACCACTCGTCGGGATGCGCACCGGGCACGCCGGCCGCGGCCAGCCGAGCCAACTCCGCCGCGGCGGCCCACCGCCGGCCGGGCGTCTGGTCAGGCCCGACCACGACGGTCCGCAGCTCCGCCACGAGCCCGGCGAGCGTCAGCGCCCGCGGCGCCCGCCCGACCGGAATCTCCCCGTCGCCGATCTCGCCGTCGCGGATCCCCGGCCGCCCACGGTAATCGTCACCCGTCGGGCCGGCACCGTCCGCGCTTTCTAAGGTCGGCGTGCCGGCTTCCTTTTCGCCGGGGGCGGGCTCGTCGCTCCCCGCGGCGCCTGGGCCGGAGGGGCCGGCCGAGTCGGGGCCGGGCGCGTCGGGGCCGGGCGAGTCGGGGCCGGGCGCGTCGGGGCCGGGTGGGCCGGAGGGGCCGGGCGAGTCGGGACCGGGCGAGTCGGGGTCGGGTGGGCCGGTGTCCCAAGGGTCGGGGTCGGGCGGGTTGCCCGATGGCGGTGGGGACTCGGGGCCGGGGATCGGGAAGGACAACTCGGTGAGGAAGCGGCTCGGCTGCTCCTCGCCCTCGGCACCCCCCACGCCGGCCGAGGCCACGGCCGTGACGATCAGCTTGCGGCGGGCGCGGGTGGCGGCCACATAGAAGAGGCGGCGCTCCTCGTCGAGCAGCGCGGACGTCTCGCCGACCACCGCGGCCGAGCCGGTAGCGGCGCGGCCGGCGAGGACGTCGACCAGGCGTTCCGAGCCGAGCAGGCTGCCGCGCAGGCGCAGGTCGGGCCAAATCCCCTCCTGCACGCCGGCCAGGACCACGACCTCCCACTCCAGGCCCTTGGCGGCGTGCGCGGTGAGCAGCCGCACCGCCTCGCCGCGGTCGGCGCTCGGTGCGATCGAGTCGGCCGGAAGGTCCTGCCCGAGCACGTGGTCGAGGAACACCTCGGTGCGCGCGCCGGGCAGCCGGTCGACGAATCGGGCCGCCGCGTCGAAGAGCACCACCATCGAGTCGAGATCACGGTCGGCCGCCTCGGCACGCCACTGCCGGGCACGGGCCACGTCGGCGTCGTCCGAGAGACCGACCCGGGTGCTCATGCCGAACCAGCGGTCGGACAGGCCGCTCTCCCGCCAGACCGTCCACAGCACCTGCTCGGCGTCGGCGCCCGGCTCGGCGGCGGCCGCCCGGGCGGTGGTGATCAGCCGGGCCACGGTCTGCGCGGGCCGGGCCCAGCGGCGGTCGACCATGTCGAGGCCGGTCGGGTCGCGAACGGCGTCGAGCAGCAGCTCGCCGGAGGGGCGCCGGTCGCCGGCCGCCAGGGCCAGCGCGCGGAGTCCCTGGCGCAGCCGGCGCTCGGCCAGCGGGTCGGCACCGCCCAGCGGCGAATGCAGCAGGGCCACGGCGGCTTCCTCGTCGAGCGCTGCCGGGTCGAGGGCGCATCGGAGCAGCAGCAGGAAGGGCGCGACGGCTGGCTGGAGGTGCAGCGGCATGTCCTCGGCGTGCGTGACGGTCGGGACGCCGGCCGCGGCGAGGGCGCGCTGGAAGGACGGCAGCTGCAGCGAGGTGGACCGCAGCACGACCGCCATCCGCGACCAGGGGACGCCGTGCAGAAGGTGCGCCTCGCGAAGGGTGTGTGCCACATAGGCGCTCTCGGCGGTCGCCGCCCGGAACGTCCGGACGACCACCCCCTCGGCCAGACCATCCGCCGCGGCGGCGGCACCGCCGGGCTGCTCGCCACGCCCACCCGGCAAGTGCCCGCGCTCGGCGCGCCCCGCCTCACCGGGCGGATGACCAGGCTCAGCGCGCCCACCATCCGGCCCGTCGGCGTGCGAATGGCTGGGCTCGGCGCGGCCCGCCCCACCGAGCGCCTGACCGGGCTCGCCGGGCGCCTGGCCCGCCCCGCCGGGCGCGTGGCCGGGCTCGGCGGGCGCGTGGCCGGGCTCGGCG
>NZ_JAOSZE010000054.1 GCF_025630775.1 Actinoplanes sp. KI2 | reverse complement strand
GCTAGTCCTGAGTATCGCGGTCACCGCCGCACCGAAACCGACGCGAATTACGTTGGCGTCTTGGTGCAGCGTGACAGCGACGTCGGAGGTGACGGACATGAACCACGCTCCGCGGACCAGCAGGCGGACCTTGCTGCAGGGAACCGCAGCCGCCATTCTCGGTCCGGCCGCCGCGGCCGCGTTCGGCTCCGAACCGGCCGAGGCCGGCGCGGTCAGGCGGCGCGCAAACGGCTACCCCACCAACCTGTTCGGCAGCACACCGGACGACTACGCGCGAGTCGGGTTGTCCCCGACCTCCTATCACCAGTGGGAAGACGGCTTTCGCACCGCCGCCGTCAACACCGACCCCGACGCGTACGAATGGTGGTATGCCGAGTTCACCGGGGACGACGGCACCGTCGTCTGCCTCACCCTGCAGACCAGACCCGGCAACGGCTTCGAGCCCGACACCACCGAAGCCGACCGCCGCCCCGGCGTCAGCCTCGTCGTCACCGACCCCGACGGCACCAACCACCACCTGAGCAAGACCTACACCTGGGACGACTTCACCGCCCGCACCGACCACTGCGACGTACGCGTCGGCCCGTTCACCTGCACCGGCAACCTCGACACCTACCGTATTCAGGGCACCGACGGCCACCTCGCCATCGACCTCACCCTGACCAGCCTGGTGCGGCCGTTCCGGCCCGGGACCGGCTTCCGCTTCCTCAACGGCACCAGCAAGTACCACGCCTGGTTCGCGGCCGTACCCGCCGGCAACGCCAAGGGCACCGTCACCGTGCACGGCAGGCGGCGGCGGTTCACCGGCCGGGGCCATCACGACCACAAGTGGGGCAACATCTCCTTCGCCCACTTCGTCGACCACTGGCGCTGGGGCCGCGGCCGGGTCGACCAGTACGCCGTCGTCGGTGTCGACTTCCACCTGCGCCCCGAATTCGGCGCCACGTACCAGCCGATCCTGCTGGTCGACGACACCTCGACCGGCAAACGGCTGATCTCCTCCGTCGATCCGCAGGCGATCCGGGCCACCGAGTCCGAGCCGCGGCCGCACCCCGACCCGGACTACCCGAGGCACTACTACGCCACGGTGGACTGGCGATACACCAACGGCACCGGCAACTCCCGGGTCACCATGACCGACACCGAGAAGGTGCTCGAGGCCCGGCACTACCTCACCGACCCCAGCCCGGCCCAGCAAGCCACTCTCGCCCAGCTCGGCATCGACCAGGTCTGGCACACCCGCTACGACGCCACGCTCTCGTTCAACTCCGCTGCCGCGAGTCGCATCGCCGCCGTTGCCTCCGTGTGCACACTGGAGAACGTCCAGTTCAGTATGGACAGTTCGCCGCCGTAGGGATCACCGGAGCAGGCGGCTCGGGTCGTCCGGCGGCGTCGACAGCTGCGGCTGGAGGCGTTCGGCGGCGCGCCGGAAGCGGTCGGTGAGGTCGGCGCGATCGAGCGACGCCAGGTCGCGGATGCCGCGATCCCGTTCGAGGACCTCCGTGAGCAGCAGGGAACGGCCCCTTTCCAGCGCGAGGACGGCCTGCTCCCCGCGGGCGCCGCGGGTGTGCGCGTACGCCGTGTCGGCCGCGACGCCACCCATGGCGGTCAGCCATGACTCCTGGTGTGCGCGGGTGAGCTGGATGGACACCAGGGTTTCCAGCCCGCTCAGCGCCAGCTCGCCGCCCTCCGCCGACTCGCTCCACCGCCCCAGCCGGGCGGCCATGTGACTCCAGACGTACCCGGCGATGACGGCGCCCTCGGGCAGCCCGGTCAGCCCGCGCCGGGCGGCCGAGCGGCTGTGCGCGGCCGCCGCGTCGGCGTCGGCACGGTCGCCGGAGCCGAGGGACCGGACCCAGAGCGCGGTCGCCAGCGCCGACTCGATGGCCACCCGGTCCGGTGCCTCCGGCGCCGTCGCCGCCAGCGCGGCCTCCGCACGCCCGACGGCCTCGACGAGATCGTCGCCGTGGCCGGGTTCCCGGCCGCGTAGCAGGAGGTCGCCGGACAGGGCACTGAGCGCATTGCCGTAGTAGGGCGAGTCCGCGGCCAGCGTGGACAGCGCCGCTCGGTGCCTGGTGACGGCGCGATCGATGTCGCGGCCGTCGCCGGTCAGCTGATAGCGGGTGCGCAGCGCGTTGCCGAGGTTCAGCAGCGTGATCGGCCGTTTCGGTGATCCGTCGGCGCGCAGAGCCACCGCCTCGTCGTACATGGCGATCACCCGGTCCAGGTCGTCGGTCCCGGGTCCCTGCCGCCTGCGCGCGCTCAGCGCGTTCGCCAGGTTCTCCAACCGGTCGCCGCGTTCGGCCGCTCCGGCCGGCGTGGCGGCGAGGGCCGCGTCGAGCGTCTCGATCGCCGCGTCGGCGTCCGCGAGGTCGCCGGTCAGGCGGGCCCGCGTGGACAAGGCGGCGCCGAGGTTGGCGACATAGAGGGCGCGGTCGGGCCGGCCGGCCGGGGTCAGGTCGAGGGCTTCGCGGTAGGCATCCACAGCGGAGTCGAGGTCGTGCGGATCGCCGGTGAGCCGATGCCGGCTCTGCAGTGTCCGGCCGAAAGCGTTGAGGCGATCGGCGTGCTGCCGGCTCCCGGCCAGCGCCTCCCGGTGGGCGTCGAGAGCCTCCGCCAACGCGGCCGGGTCGCCGCGGCGTTCGAACCGGTCGCGCAGCAGGGCGCCGAGGTCGCTGAGAAGGGAGGCCCGCTCGGCGTCGCCGGCCGGCATGGCCGCCACCGCATCGCGTGCGGCGTCCACGGCAGCCTCGAGGCCCTCGTCGTCGCCCGTCGCCTCGTATCGCAACTGCAGGATGGCGGCGTGGTTCAGGCGCAGTACGGGCGCGACCGTCCCGCCAGGTGCCGCCGCCACGGCCTGACTCAGTGCCGCGACCGCCTCGGTCAGGTCGGCCGGGTCGCCGCGGAGCCGGTATCGCCCGGCCAGCGAGGCGCCGAGGCCGGTGAGCAGGCCGGCACTCGGCGACCCGAACAGCGCCGCCACGGTGACCGCCGCGCCATGGCTGGTGACGGCTGCGTCCAGGTCGGCCGGGTTTCCGGTCCGCTGGTATCGGGTGCGCAGCGAGATGCCCAGCCGCTTGGCCGTCTCGACCTCCGGCCGGGCCGGCGACGCCGCGTCCAGGGCGGCCGTGTCGACCCGGATCGCCCGGTCGAGGTCGTCCGGGTCGCCGGTCAGCTGGTAGCGGTCGAGCAACTCCACGGCGAGGTCGTTCGCCACCCGCCTCCAGGAGGCGACGGCGGCGGGCCCTCGCCCGGCGACGGTGTTGTGCGCCGCGATCGCCCGGTCCAGGTCGCGCGCGGCACCGCCGTGCCGGAACCGCTGGTAGAGGGCCCGGCCGTAGTTGTCCAGGGCCACCGACTCGTCCCCGGTTCCGGCCTCGGCCAGGTTCGAGGCGGCGAGGGCAAGCTCCACGGCACGCTCGAGGTCGCCCGTGCCCGCCGCGGCGCCCGGGTGCAGCCGGCGGCGCAGGAACGCGGTGGCCGCGTTGTTGTAGATGGCCGCCTGCGCCGACCGGTCGGCGAGGAGCGTTGCGGGGTGGTTGACCAGGTACCCGTACGCGTCGACCAGGCGGTGCAGCGCCGCCACGTCGTCGGTGGCCGAGTACTGCTCGTCGGCCTCGCGAGCGGTCGCCAGCAGGGACTCGAAGCGTTCCGCGGCTCCCTCGACCAGCTCGTGGAAGGCCGCCGGGATGCCCACCTCGCGGCAGCGGCGCAGCACGCCGCGACATCGTTCGAGGGCGTGCGCCGTACCGAGGTCGCCGGCCGCGCGCGCCGCGGCGAGCCGCCGGACCAGGTCGGCGTCGACGGCAGCGTCGAGAAGGTCGGGGTGGTCCGACACCACCCGGCGCATCTGGTTGGTGTTGCGGGCCGCGAGCAGTGCGGACAGGGCCTCGTGCTCCATACTGACCCAACGTATCGCAGCTGCCATACGTTGGGTCAGGAGCTGGGACATGACCGACGGCGCAAGCCTGGGCGACATCCGGGCCGCACGGGACGAACTCGATGCCGTCATCGAGGAAGTGCGGAAGGTGCCCGGATATGAGCGCTTCCTGGCCGCCCCCACTTTCGACGATGTCGCCCGGGTGACGGCCCCGGTGCCGCTGGTATACCTGGCCGCGGCCGACCCGGGCGGGCTGGCGCTGATCGTCCGGAATGGCGAGGTGACCCACGTACCGCTGGCGGGTTTGACCGCGGAGCGGCTGCGGGACCGGGCGCGCGACCATCTGGCGATCTACGCCGAATACGTCGCCGAGCCGAACGCCGTACGGGATCGATGGGACACGTCGCTCGACGACCTGACCGGCTGGCTGTGGGATGTCGTCATGGGGCCGGTCCTGGACGAGCTCGGCCGAGCCGGCGAGGTGGTGCTGGTCGCCGGTGGCCTGCTCGGCCTGCTGCCGCTGCACGCCGCCTGGACGCCGGACGGTGATACGCCCACCGGGCGGCGGTACGTGCTGGACACCGTCGCCGTGTCGTACGCACCGAACGCGCGGTCGCTGGAGGCGGCGCGGCAGCTGGCCGCCGAGGTGACACCGAGCCGCCTCCTCGCCGTGGCCGAACCGTGGCCGGTGCCGGCCGCCCGACTGCCGATGGCACGCGGTGAGGCGATGGTGGCGGCCGCGGCGTTTCCGGCGGCCCCGACGGTGCTCACCGGTGCCGAGGCCACCTGCCTGTCGTTCGAGTGGAAAGCACCGCAGGCCGACGTTCTCCACCTCGCCTGCCACGGTTTCGCCGAGCTGGGCAGCCCGCTCGACAGCGGCCTGCTGCTGGCCGGTGGGCGGGTCACCCTGCGGCGGCTGATGGAGCTGCCGTTACGCGTACGGCTGGCGGTCCTGTCGGCGTGTGAGACCGCGATGCCCGGCACCGATCTGCCCGACGAGGTGGTCGCCCTGCCCACCGGGCTTCTGCAGGCCGGCGTCGCCGGAGTCGTGGCCTCCCAGTGGGCGGTGCCCGACCGGGCGACGGCGATGCTGATGGCGGAGTTCTACGGCCGTTGGTGGTGGGACCGGCTGGCGCCGGCGGCGGCCCTGCGAGCCGCGCAACGGTGGCTACGTGACACCACCAACGCCGAGAAGCGCCGCCACTTCGCGGCCGCCGGCGAGCGGCCCGGCTGGCTGCCGCCGGATGTGGCGGACCGGTTCCTCGGATGGCTCGACCTGGTCTCGGCCGACAAGCGCAGCCACAGCAGGATCCACGCCTGGGGAGCTTTCGCGCATGTCGGGGCGTGAGGAGGGACCATGACCGAAGAGGAGCTCCGCGACCTCGCCGAACGGATCCGCGGGGAGCTGCCGGCGATGATCGCCGACGACAGTGAGCGGGCCGAGGTGGCGGACCGGCTCACCCGGGCGCTGTCCCAGCCGCGGGGGAGCGCCAGGCCGGCCCTGACCGAGGCCCTGCGGTCGCACGAGGCGATCCGCGACCGGCTCGAGCTCGATCAGGACCGGGCGATCACCCTGGCCGGCGACTCACAGGGCGTGATCGGTGTCCTGTTCGCCTGCCCCCGCCGGGACTACTCGGTGGTGCGCGACAGACCGACCGACGAGGTGTTGCTGTGCCCGAATGACGGCTCCGTCCTCGACCGAATCACCGGTTAGGCGCCGCGATGCTCGGGGCATTCTGGTCCGGACTCGGGGGCGAGCTCGCCAAGCAGTGGATGGTCCGCATCCTGACCCCGGCGTTCGCGTTCTGGGCCGGCGGGCTGGCGGCCGTGTGGTGGCACCAGCACCGATCGGGAGTCCACCGGCACGGCTGGCAGGCCGAGCTGTCCGCGACGGTCGCGTGGCTGCACCGGCTCCCCGCCGCTGCGCAGATCCTGCTTCTCGCCGGCGGCCTGCTCCTGGTGGCGGTCTCGGCGATCGCGGCCGAGCGGCTGACGCTGCCCCTGCTGCGCCTTCTCGAGGGCTACTGGTCGCGCCCGCGGTGGTTGCGCGACCGGCTGATCGCCCACCGCCGGCGGCGCTACCGGTACTGGCGGGAGCGCGTCGACACGCTCAACCTCCGGCAGCGGTTCGGCTCGCTGGACACGGAGGAGTTCCTCGAGCTGAGCGCCCTGGAGCAGGAACCGGCCAGGGACCCCGCCCGGCTGCAGGCGCTGCGACGGCGCCGCATCGACGGGTTCGACCAGCAGATGGCCGCCGACCTCGGGCGCGGGCGGAGGTTCCTGCGCAGTACGCCGGAGCGCGACGCGCTGGGCATGCCCACCCGGCTGGGCGACACGCTGCGCGCGTCCGAGACCCGTCCCGCCGCCAAGTTCGGGCTCGACGCCGTCGTCTGCTGGTACGCGTTGTGGCTGCTGCTGCCGCCCGAGACCAGGACCGAGCTGGTCCAGGCCCGTGCCGCGCTCGACAAGGCGGCGGGGACCTGGCTGTGGGGAGCGCTCTTCCTGGTCTGGACCCCGTGGACGTGGTGGGCCGTCCCGATCGGCATCGTGGTCCCCGCGCTCGCGTACTACGTCGGCATCGTGGCGGCCGCCGGCCTGTTCGGCGAGCTCACCGTCACCGCGTTCGACCTGTACCGATTCCGCCTCTACGACAGCCTCCACCTGCCCCGGCCGACCTCACCCGCGCTGGAGCGGCACCGCGACGGACCGCGCGTCACCAACCTCCTCTGGGGCGGGCTCGATGAACCGGGTCTCGGCTATGTCGATCCGCCGCGCCCGGCCGAGGCCGGCGGGTGAGGGGATCCGCAGGCGCGGAGTACCTCCAGCGATACGACGAGGGCGGCCTCGCGGCGGGTCTGCTCGTCGACGTTCTCGACGGGCATCGCGGCGCTCTGCAGCGTGGCGAGGGCGGCGACGGCTCGGGTGCGGTCGAGCACGGTCGGCGCCGGCCCGGCGAGGGCGTCGATCAGGCGGTGGTGTGACTGCTTGATCTCGCCGCCGGCCGGGAGGTTGACGACCTCGGTGTAGTTCTGCCTGATCAGTTTCGTCAGGTCGCCGCCCCACTGCGCCTGGAGGGCGGCGAAGTCGCGCAGCAGCCTCTCCCGCGCGGCGAGGGTCGGCGTGGTCCCCTCGTACGCATCGAGCAGGCTCTGAACGCCGTCGGTGTAGCCGCGAAGGATCCCGGAGACGATGTCTTCCTTGGTCCGGTAGTGGAAGTAGAGGGCGGCCTTGGTGACGCCGAGCTCCTCGGCGATCTCCCGCAGCGAGGTGGTGGCATAGCCTCGTTCGGCGAACAGGCGCAGGGCCACGGTCAGGATCCGGGCACGGGTGTCCGTGCGCCGGCTGTCTCCGGTCTCGCTCAGGCGGGCCATCTGTGATACCTCCCACCGCCATCATAGATAGCTTGACGCCCGGCTAGCTAATTCCTCTATAGTTTTTTCCTAGCCGGTCGATTAGTTAGTTCGGCTCCGGCGATCAGACGACCGGCAGCAGAGACGAGAGGCCAACCATGGAGGAAACCGCAGCGCCGCCGAAGGTGGCCGAGCCGGCCGGGCTGGGCTTCACCCACCGGCAGATCATGGTGACGATGAGCGGCCTGGTCATCGCCATGCTGCTGGCCATGCTCGACAACATGATCGTGGCCCCCGCGCTGCCGACCATCGTCGGCGACCTCGGCGGCCTCACCCACCTCTCCTGGGTGACCACCGGCTACATCCTGGCGACCACCATCGCCACCCCGATCTGGGGCAAGCTCGGTGATCTCTACGGCCGGCGGACCACGTTCCTCGCCGCCATCGTGCTGTTCCTCGCCGGCTCCGCGCTCTGCGGCATGGCGCACAACATGGCCGAGCTGATCAGCTTCCGGGCCGTTCAGGGCCTCGGCGCCGGCGGCCTCATCGTCGGCGTGCTGTCGATCATCGGCGTGATGATCCCGCCCCGCGAGCGCAGCAAGTACCAGGGCGTCATGATGGCGGTCATGCCGGTCGCCATGATCGGTGGCCCGCTGATCGGCGGCTTCATCACCGACCACCTGTCGTGGCGCTGGGCGTTCTACGTGAACCTGCCGCTCGGCATCATCGCCCTGATCGTCTGCTCGATCACCCTCCGCAAGCTGCCCCGCGGCTCCGGCCACGCGCGGATCGACTGGATCGGCACCGGCCTGCTCGCCGTCTGGATCACCTCGCTGATCCTGATCACCACCTGGGGCGGCACCGAGTACAAGTGGCTCTCGCCCCAGATCATCGGGCTCGCCGTGCTCACCGTCGCCGGCCTGGCCGCGTTCATCATGGTCGAGCGCCGGCAGGCCGAGCCGATCATGCCGCTGCGGGTGTTCAAGAGCCGCAACTTCAGCCTCGCCGGCGGCATCGCGTTCGTCTCCGGCTTCGCCATGTTCGGCGCCGTCGGCTACCTGCCCCAGTTCCAGCAGTTCGTCCAGGGCTCCTCGGCCACCAACAGCGGCCTGCTGCTGATGCCCATGATGATCGCCGTCATGGTGGTCAGCGTCCTGGTCGGCCAGACGATCAGCCGGACCGGCCGCTACCGCATCTTCCCGATCGTCGGCGGCGTCATCGTGGCCGGCGGGATGCTGCTGTTCAGCACGGTCGGCCTCGGCACCTCGACCACCACCACGGCGATCTACATGGTGGTGCTCGGCGCCGGCATGGGCTGCATCATGCAGACCAGCACGCTGATCGCGCAGAACAGCCTGGAGATGCGCGACATGGGCGCGGGCACCGGCGTGTCCACGTTCCTGCGGAACATGGGCAGCTCGCTCGGCGTCTCCATCCTCGGCTCGGTCTACGCCCACCAGCTCACCAGCACCCTGGGCGCGGCCGGCGGCCACGCGTCCGCCTCGGCCTCCTCGTTCACCCCGGCGACGTTGCGCGCCATGCCCGAGGCGGTCCGGCACCTGTTCCAGCAGGCGGTCACCAACGGCATCACCCACCTGTTCGTCTGGGGCAGCCTCGTCGCCGTCGCCGGCTTCGTCATCGCCCTGTTCATCCAGCACGTCCCGCTGCGCGGCGGCAAGCCGGCCGCCGGTGCCGCGCCGGCCACGCCCAGCACCACCCCGGCGCCCGTCGAGCAGCCGGTCGGCTAGTTCCGTGGCGGCGCCGGCAACGGCCGGCGCCGCCACCACAACATGATCAGTGCCTGCTCACCCGAAGCTCGTGGGGCACCTAACGGCGGCTAGTTTGCGGTGGCGGAGGCGATGACCCGTCGGATCCGGTGGCCGAATTCGAGCACTCGCACGCCCTCGTCCTGCAGGGCGCGCAGCGCGGGATCCGTGCCGGGGTCCAGGGCCACGGCCTCCTGCCACAAGGCCGCTTCGACCGCCTGCCAGCCGGGCCGCTCGTCGACCGTGACGTCGACGAACCCCGCCCTGGTCAACCCGGCGCGCAGGTCGACCGACCGCAGCCGGTCCGGCACCCGTTCGTCGCCCCGGTCGACCGGTTCCCAGCAGGTCAGCACCACCCGCCCGGCCGGGGCCAGGACGCGGCGGATCTCCCGGTAGACCGCGTCCGCCGGCTCGGCGAACTGCACGGCGTCGATACACATCACGGCGTCGACCGAGGCGTCGGCCAGTCCGGTCGCGGTCAGCTCACCGACGCGGAACCGCGCCACCCGACCCAGCCGTACGGCATACTCCTGCGCCTGCCGGACCGCCGCCGCGGAGAAGTCGACCCCCACCAGGTCTGCCCCGCTGCGGTGCGCCACCTCCAGACCGTAACCACCGCGGCCACACGCGAGATCCGCCAGCACCTGCCCCGGCGACAACCGCAACGCCGCGGCGACCTCGCCGACCGCTTCCCAGGACAGCAGACTCGTGGACAACAGGTGCGCGGGAAGCCCGAGATGACGTCGCACGAGCTCGTCCTTGACCGGTGACGCCACCATGTCCGTGTACCACTCATCGAAATACTCCGCCGACAGCGGCCGCCCTGTACTCATCGGATCAGTCTCGCAGCCCGGCCGCGTTCGACGGGGTCCGCCCGCCGGGGGCCGAAGCGAGGCGGGTCGTGGCGTACGGGGGACCGGGCGAGACGCGTCACTTGGCTGGTCTGCGGTTTTCGCGGCGGATGACCAGCCGCAGGCCCGACCAGATCTCGTCGATCGCACACACCTTGTTGTCGACCAACCCGGTCGGCAGCGCGACTTCGCGGACGACGTCCTCGGTGACGTCCGTGGGCACCTTCGACGCCCGCTTCGGCCAGGCGACCCAGAAGCCGCCGTCCTGGGCCATGCCGCGTCTGACCTCGTCGAGGCGGGCCAGCAGCTCGTGGCGTTCGGTCACGAACAGCACGATCACGTCGGTCGGCGCGTCGGCGGCCAGGCCGGGCCGGACGACGACCCCGTCGGGCAGGCCGTCGAGTGAGGCCTCGAAGCCGGCCGGCGCGTCGAGCAAGGTGACTCGGTGACCTGGCTTGATACCGAGTTTGCGGTGCAGCGGCGTGCCCGAGTAACCAGCCATGTCATCCCCGCCCCCGCGTTGTCGGATACCCGTGGATCGTAGCCGGGCGGCCGAGGCTGACGCGTACGCCGGGGAGTCTGAGGTCAAAGCGCGTCCAGCAGCAGGACGCCGTCCGGTGCGTAGTAATACTCGCGTACGTGCTGAACCCAGTCTTCGATCGTCGGGTCTTCCGCGTGCGACAGCCAATCGGAAAGGTGTGCGTGCTCGTCGGCGTGCCCGTTCTCCGAGAGCCATCGCAGCGTCTCGTCCCGGCCCGCTCCGAAGATGGCCTGGGCGTCGAAGCCGATGCCCAGGTCCATGTCACCGGTGCGGAACTTCGCGGCGTACAGGCGGCGCGAGTCGGCGGGATCGCCGATCAGGAACAGCAGGAAGGCGGTCAGATAGATCTGCTCGTACTCGTCGCTCGCGCCGTGGTCCGGGCCTTCGCGCCAGATCCTTTCGAGGTCGAAAATCTTCCGCAGCATCGCGTGGTGGGGACGAGGGTCGCCGACGTCCACCATCCGGAGCGCCTCCCGGCGCGAAGCCGGAGTCGACAGGTCCACAGGTTTGGGCACGCGTGCACGGTAGTCCAGCGCGGCTCCTGCCCGCGGGCCGTCCGGAATCAGCCGGCCACGCCTGGCCAGGCATTACCGTCCGTATCTCCAACGGGCCCGGACCGAAGTGGACAGAAACGGTGGAAAACTAGCCGAAAATCTTGACCCGTCCCGGTGCGGTCTCGAGGGAGACGGCCAGTCGGGATGGTGGTGGATCGCCGGTAATCTCATCCGCGACGTCGCCGCGCTCGCCAAGATGGAGCTGCTGCCCTGGGACATGTGGGGTGCGATGCCGGGGCCGGATGAGCCGATCAACGACGTCCTCGCCGAGGCGCTCGACCAGCTCGCCGCGATTACTGCCGACCCGGACACTGCCGCCGACAGTCACGCCGGATACGACGATGAGCGATTCCACGTCCCGATATGCGTTTACAACTTCCTCCGACGGACATACGAACCGGTAGTCGGCGCAAGTTGACGGCGACCGCCGTTGTCAGACCGCCGAGTCGGTCGGCAACTGGTCGAGCACGAACGGGACGATCTGGTCCAGCGGCGCCGTCGACTGGTATGCACGGCAGAGCACCGCCGCGCCCTCCAGGCTCGCCATCATCAGCTTGGCCAGCCGGTCCGCTCGTTCGGCGGGCTCGCCGTACGCCAGCAGCCCGTCCGTCAAGGCGGTCAGCCAGACGTCGTACGCGTTGCGGCAGGCGACGGTCAGCCCCGCCGAGGTGGGCACCGAATCCAGGGTGATGGTGGTGATCGGCAGGCCCTCGATGTAGCCGGAGGAGCGCAGATCGTTCGCGAAGTGCTCGGCCATGGCCTCCACCCAGGCGCGGGCGGTGCCGTGCTCGGCGCGGAACTCGCGGACGAGCCGGTCGAACTCGACGGTCCACTCCGCGATCGCCGCCACGGCTATCTGCTCTTTCCCGCCCGGGAAGAGGAAGTAGACCGACCCGCGCGGTGCGCCGCTGTGCTCGATGATCTGAGCGAGCCCGGTGGCGTGGTACCCCTGCCTGCGCAGCAGCGTGCGGGCGCTGGCGATGATTCGTGCCCGGGTGTCGGACCTTGCCACGGTGCTCCTCTCTCTGCTTTCGATTCGAGCCGCGGGAAACGCCACCGGCGCGATCACCTCACGGCCGCAGCCCGAGCACGAAGTAGCCGGCGAACGTCAGCAGAAGGTACAGCGCGGGCGACGCGGCCGGCCATCGTGGAGCCGCCGTCCGGGCGAACCGCCATCCGGCCGCCAACGGCAGCGCCACGGGTACGACGGCCAACAGCGCCCAGGTCCCCGATCGCCCGGCCAGGGCGACCAGCAGCGCGGCCGAGATCACCGGTGCGGCCAGAGCAGCGCTCGTCGTGCCGGCCAGCCCGAAGACGGTGACGTAGGTGCGTTCGCCGCGCCGCGGGGCTCGGGTGATCTTCTTGGCCAGCTCCAGGTGGACCGAGGCGAGCACGACGATGCCGATCGCGGGCAGGGCGTCGCCGCTCGGGCCGAGGCCGGTGCCGTGCAGGTAGCCGGCGTACAGGTACAGGTGCAGCAGCAACTGTGCCGGGAAGCTCACCAGCAGGCTCAGCACGAGGTTGTCGCCGGAGGGCCAGCGCAGCCGTTGATGGACGGCCACCACCAGCACGCCGTAGCCGAGCTGCGCGGCGAGGATCCCCATGGCCGCCGGGGTGCGGGCATTGAGGGCCAGGGACACCGCCGCGCCGGCCGCGTACAGCACGAGCAGGTCGCCGGTCCGCACGGCGCCGCTGGCCAGGGGGCGGTCCGGGCTGAGCCGGCGGTCGTAGTCGAGGTCGCGGATGTCGTCCAGCGCCCGCATGAGCAGCAGGTTGATCGCGAGGGTCAGCGCGGCGACGGCGGTACCGGCGTCCGGTCTCCAGTGCGGCGCCCGCGGGTCGACGGCGGCGAACAACCCGGTGACGCCGTAGGCCCAGGCGACGGCGAAGAGCGTCGAGGGCAGCGGCGGATAGCTGCCGGCGACGAAGCGGGCCCAGCGAGCGATCATGCGGGAGCCGCCGTGCCGCGCCACCGCACCGGCAGCGTCCACAGCCCACGGATGAACATCTGGCTGCGCCAGTCGAGCTGGGACTCGTCCACGGCGAGCTCCATCCGGCCCAGGTGCGGCAGGATCGCGGCCAGCCCCTCCTGCAGCTCCACGCGGGCGTGCGCGGCGCCGAGGCACATGTGCCGGCCGTGGCCCAGGCCCAGGTGCGGGTTCGGCGTGCGGCCGGGGCGGAACTCGCCGCCGTCGCCGAAGACCTCCGGGTCCCGGTTCGCCGCGTCGGTGAGCGGGACGACGACCTGGCCCGCCCCGATGGTCCGGCCGGCCAGCTCCACCTCCGCGACGGCGACGTGCGGCTGCCCGCCGGTGCCGGCGAACCACACCCAGCGCAGCATCTCCTCGACGAACGGGGGGATCGCCGCCGGGTCCCGGCGCAGCGACTCGGCCAGGTCCGGCCGGCGGAGCAGCTGCAGCACGCACATCGCCAGGTGCGAGGCGGTCGTCTCGCCGCCCGCCATCAGCAGGCCGAACCCGAAGACCGCGATCTCCCGGGTACTGAGCCGGGTCTCCTCGGGCGCCGTCAGCAGGGCGGTGAGCAGGTCGTCGCCGGGGACGCCCGCCTCCATCGCCCGTTCGCGCGCCGTCAACTGGTCGAAGAAGTACTCGTGCATGGCCTGATGAGCGGCCGTCACCTCGTCCGCGGCGAATCGGCCCGCCGACATCATCACCGTCACCCGGGGCAGCAGCCGGTCCAGGTCGCCCGCGGGGATCCCGAGAAGTTCGCAGATCACCTGGTACGGCAGGGGAGTGGTGAACGCGGCGACCAGGTCGACGGTGGACTCCGCCGCGGTGATGTCGTCCAGCAGCCGCTTCGCGATGGCGGCGACGCGCGGCCGGGCCCGTTCGGCGTTGCGCTGGGTGAACCAGGATTGCACCGCGCGCCGCCGTCGGGAGTGCGTGGGTGCATCGCTGGTGACCAGGGCCAGGGCGCTGGACTCCCGGGCGAAGAGGGTGCCGTTGTGCCACTGTTCCCGGCTGAATCTGGGGTCGGCCAGCACGGTCCGGACGTCGGCGTACCTGGTGACCAGCAGCGCCGGCCGGCCGCCGGGCAGTTGCACGGGGACGAGTGGCTCGCCGGCGAACAGGTCCGCGTACTGCGGTGCGAGGTCGATGCCGGGGCGATCGGGGAACGGGTAGTGCGGACACACGCCCGAAGAGGGGGTTAGCACGCTCACCGGATCCACCCCGCGGCCGGCGTCGACGCGATCTCCTGGGCTCCGTGCCAGTACTCGCGGAACTCGGCGCAGCGGCCGTCGTCCGCGAACCGCAGCACCAGACAGCCCGCGGCGGTTCGGGGCGTACCGGTGGCGGGGTCGTGCAGGATGCACCACCACTCGACGCAGGCCCGGTCGGCGCCGCCGACCGGGGCGCCGAACCAGACGACCGGGTCCTTCTGCCGCGACAGCGTCGCCGCCCAGTGCGCGGCGATCGCCTCCTGGCCGACGTGCGGCGGCCCGAACGGCCCCTGATGGTACGAGGCCTGCTCGGTGAAGAGCGCGGCGATCGCCGCGGGATCGCGGTCACGCCAGCCGGCTTCGAGGTCGTCGATCCATCGACTGACGTTCATAGCGTCTCCTTGAGCTTTTCGGGCGCTCCGGTGGCCCAGGCGGGCCGGGCGATGACCTCGACGACGGCGGACGCGAGGGAGACACCCACCCCGTTGCTGATCATGAGGACGTGATCGCCCGGTCCGACCTGGTGCGAGGCCACGAGATGGGTCAGGGCCACCAGGTGATCGCTGACGGTCAGATGGCCCAGGCTGCGCCCGAGCTCGAGCATGCCCCGGGACGGGTCGATGCCGATCGGCCGCAGGACGCTGCGGATGTACCCCTCGCCCCCGGAGAACACGTGGGTGCTGCGGGCGACGTCCGCGGGGCTGATGCCGGCGTCGGCGATGGTGCGCAGGGCGAGTTCCGTGCGGGCGTCGGTCAGCGACTTCTTGGCCGCGGCCGCCGCCTCCGGGAAGCGCCGGGCGAAGCCGGTCAGCCGGCCGGCCACGTCCACCGGCCGATCGAAGGTGAGCGCCGGTGGGAACAGCGGCCCGTCCGGGCGGTTCATCTGCTCCAGTTCGGGCAACGACGCGGAGTTCATCGCCTTGACCCGGGCGAATCCGTCCCGGCGGGACAGCACGACGGCGCTCGCGGCGTCGCCGATGATCGAGCCGCGGTTGGTGTTCGTCCCGGACGCGTAGCGCCACCGGTCGAACCGCGCGACACCGAAGTTGTCCGCCCCGGTGACGAGCGCGGCGACCCGCCCCGGACCTCCGGTCAGGTAGCCGTGCGCCAGTTCCATGCTCGCCAGCACGCCGTTGCAGCCCTGCCGGACCTCCATGGCCGGGATCGTGCCGCCGACGGTGTGCCGCAGGATGTAGTGGTGCGGCGACCAGCCGTCCGGGCCCTGGTCGCCGACCGAGGCGTGGATCAGCAGGGCGATGTCGTCCCGGGCGTGGCCCGAACGGGCCAGCGCCTGGTTCGCCGCGATGACCGCCATCTCGGGTGCCGAGATGTTGCCGGCCACCGCCGCGCCGCTCCAGCCGCTGTTCTTCCAGTCCTGCTCGTCGTACCGGCCCTCGGCGACCGCCCGGTGCGCCGGGAAGGGTTCCGGGACGTAGCTGCCCAGTCCGGCCAGGTACAGGTTCTCCATCCGCACGGCTACTCCACGGCTGCTTCGAACTCGGCCTCGGACAGCAGGCGGACCGTCCCGGTACCGCCGTCGATCTCCAGGGGCGCGCCGTCCGCGATCACGGTGCCCGCGCCGGCGACCGCGACGACGGTGGGGATGCCCAGCAACCGCCCGGTGATCGCGGTGTGTGACACCAGGCTGCCGCGTTCGACGACCATGCCCTTGGCGACCATCATCAGCGGCAACCAGCCCGGGTCGGTCTCCCTGGCGACCAGGATCCGGTCGGCGCAGGACTGTGGCGGCACCGCGGCATCGCGTACGACCCGGGCCCGGCCACGGACCCGGCCGTTGCTCGAGGCCAGCCCGCGCAGGACGCCGTCGGTCGCGATCGTCGCGGGCGGGGCGTCCTCGCGGCGTGCCGCCAGCGCGATGCCGACTGGCACCCCCGCCGGCGTGGTGAAGTAGGCGGGCAGCCTCGGCTCGTCCGCCGCCGCGGCCAGCTCGGCCTTGCGGCGCAGCGCCAGCTCACGCAGGCCGGCGTCGGGCAGGGTGCCGTCGAAGGCGCCGAGCACCTCCTCCACCCGCAGGTGTGCCACGTCGCCGACCTCGTCCAGCAACCCGGCGGCGACCAGCCGGTCGGCCAGGCGCCAGAGCACGTCGCGGGAGATCCCGTACAGCTGGCTGCGGCAGAACCGGGTGTCCTCCCGGGCCTTCACGAAGAACCGCAGGGACGCGACGAGGAGGCCGAGGACGGCCCGTCGCGCCGGGTTCGGGCAGCTCTCGCGCAACGTGCGCCGCGCCTGCGCCGAGGCACGCCGCTCGTCGGCGACGCTGCCGGCCACGGTCAGTCCCTGTTCGACGAACGGGCGCAGGGTGGCGAGGATCATCCAGGGTTGCTGGCGGGGCGTGACCACCTCCAGCTTCAGGTCGTGCAGCGCGCGGTCCTCGAAGCGGGCCAGGTGCCGGGCGAAGGCCGCGGCGACCCCGGCGCCGTACCGGCCGGCCACGATGTCGTCCCAGACCTCCCGTTCGGGCTGCTCCAGCACCGCCCGGCGGAGCGCCGGCTGCCCGCCGGCCAGCTCCGCGAGCGCGATCGCCGAGCGCACCGACTCGAGCGTCCGGTTGGGTCTGCCACCGGACACGAGCGGGGGCAGCAGCGCCGCGCCGTCGCTGGTCCAGCGGGTCAGCAGCACCGTGGCCAGCGCCAGCACGGCCAGGCCGAAGTAGCTGTTCACCATCGTGGTGCCCCACCGCCGCTCGGCCTCGGCCCACATGTGCCGGTACCGGACGATCAACTCGTCCGCCGAGCAGCCGTCGAGCGACGCCGAGTCGGCGACATACGCGTCCCACCACCGCAGGAACGACCGGGTTTCGGCCGGCTGCCGGGCAAGCAGCCAGGCGAGGCGCGGCGCCGAGCGGAGCACGCGCAGCCACGGCCGCCCGGTGCGCTCGCGGGGCATGCCGGTGCGTTCGGTGAGCCCGAGCGAGCGTTCCCACAGCGGACGCATCAGGTCGAACCCGGGAATCCGGCCGTGCAAAGCGAACCACGCGTCCAGCCGGTAATACACCTGGCCGTTCAGGTGGCCGATCATCCGGCTCAGGTGGTGCCGGTTGCTGCGCAACGACCGCTCGCTCACACCCATCCGGCGGTAGAAGTCGGTGAAACCCATCCGGTAGAAGACGCACGCCTGCGAGTAGGTCAGCGTGCTGGTCAGGCCGGGGAAGCTCTCGGTGAGGTTGTGATTGGTCCAGGGCACCTCCGGTCCGTCCGGCCGCTGCTCCAGGACCGCGGGCCTGGCCTGGACGAGGTGGATCGTCCCGTCCGCGGTGATGGTCCCCTCGATGTCCTGCGGTCCGCCGAAGAGCTCCGCCACGGTGCCGGCCAGCGTGCACACCTCGCGCACCTCCGCGGTGCTGAGCACCGGCTCCTGCGCCCGGTCCGCGGGCACCGGCAGCGGGACCGGCCCGGCACCGGGTCGCTCCGGGTCCAGGCCGACCATCGTGGCCTTGGTCCCGGCGTCGACCTCGATCGCCCCGGTCGCGCCGTCCACGAAGAAGTGGTCGATGTCGGCCTTCTCCTGCACGATTCCCTCGCCGATACCGTGCGCGGCGGCGATCACCCGGCGATCGGCGCCGGTGCGCGGGTCGCGGGTGAAGGCGACGAACGACCGGGTGCCCAGCACCATGCGCTGCACGCCGACCGCGACCCGGGCGGTGGCCGGGTCGAGGCCGCGCCGCACCCGGTAGAGGACCGCCTCGGGGTTGTACGCGGAGGCCCAGCAGTCCACGATGCGGGCCGGCACGGCGTCGCGGCGCACGTACAGGTAGCTGTCGGACAGGCCGGCGAACGGGTCGTCGGCGCCGTCCTCGCCGGCCCCGTCGGCGGTCGCGACCACACACGCCCGGACGGCGACGAGGCCGTCCGCCCCGGCCAGCGCGTCGAACGCGGTCAGCACCTGATCGGCGAGCGCGACGGGTACGGCGCCGCCGCGGATGCGATCGCGGTTGGCGCTCGCCCAGGCGACGAGCTCCCCGGTGTCGGCATGCGGACCGGGAAACGGCGTGCCGGCCGGCGTCCCGTCCGCGAACGCCTGCCCGGTCAGGCAGTAGAAGCGGGGTACCGGCAGTCCGGCCCGGCGCATCCGGTCCTGCCGGGCGAACTTGTGCCCCACGAGGGTCGGGTCGGCCAGTCCGGGTCCGTCGAGAACGAGCTGCATGGCCTACCACACTCCCGGCAGCAGACGCGCGCGTCCGCGGGCGTAGGCGCCGTAGCCGGGAACGTCCAGCAGCACCCGTTCCTCGACGCCGATCCGCCAGATCACCACCGCGCACAGCGCCACCAGCAGCAGGCAGCTGAGCGGGTTGACGAAGTAGGCCACGAAGCCGGCGTTGGCCAACAGCATTCCGGTGTACGCCGGATGCCGCACCCACCGGTACGGCCCGGTGGTCACGATCGAGTGGTCCGAGTAGCGGACGACGTGGTGCGAGTAGAACCGGCCCAGCGTCCTGATGGCCACCAGCCGCAGCGCCACGGCGCCGAGGAACAGCGCGATCGGCGCGACCATCCACACCGACAACCGGTCCCACCGCAGCGGCCACAGCGCGGCCGACACGCCGACGCCGGCCCGGCTCAGCGCGTACGGCAGCAAGGTGTTGTTCTCGGCGGACGCCTGCGCCGGATGACGCACGGTGATCCGGCCCTCGACGACGATCCACAGCAGATATACGCCGCAGAGCAGCGCGGCGACCAGATGTGGCGGCCGGTTCGCCTCGGCGGCATGGGCAACGATCGCGACGACGAACAGCGCTACCGTGATCGGCAACAGCGCACGCAGGCCGGCGACGACAACGCGCTCGTTCATGCGGCGGTCCTCCTGTTCTCCCGGAACCGGGCATATTCGGCCGGGCTGAGCATCTTGCTGGCGTATCGCAGCGATCCGAGCGCCGGGCCGCGGCCGTCGGCGGGCACCAGATCGAGGTGGAACTTGGCCTTTGCGCGCGTGATCGGCGCTTCCCGCCAGCGCAACGCCACCGCGAGCGCGCGCGGCAGCCGGACGGGCAGGTCCGCGGTCACCCCGATCCAGAGCATGCAGGCCTCCAGCGGCCAGCCGGCGATGCGGTGCGGGAGCCAGGTCGAGAACTGCCGGCCGGCCTCGACCAGGTACTCGACCGCGTGGGTGCCGGGTCGGTGCCCGGCGAGGCGGTGCTCCCGCGGCGGCGGCAGCACCAGGGCGTTGACGTGCCCGTCGCTCGACCAGGGTTCGCCGATCATGATGTTCTCGTCGCGGGCCCGGTGCACCAGGGCCGCGCTCGCCGGCACCGACCGGCTCGGCTCGACCCGGCAGTCGCGCCCGGGCACCTCGGCCGTGCCGGAGAGCTCGAACCAGCCGTCGGCGACGGTCACCGCGTTCTGGGTGACCTGGACGGTTCCTCCCTCGGCGCCGCCGGCGAGCCGCAGCGTGGGCGCCGGACCGAGTTCGCAGATGTTCCGGAAGGTCATGGCGCCCCGGACCCGGCCGTCGTACGCGTCGTCGGTGCCGGTGCGGGCCAGCTCGGCGGCGCCGCAGACGAGCAGCATGCCGGGCACATGGTCGAGCGGGTGATCGAAGTAGAACGGATTGCTCTGGTCGACGCGCAGGCGGGCCGTCCGGACGATGGTGTTCCGGCCGGGCGAGGGCGGGCCGGTCGTCCGTAGTCGATCCATGGTCATCGAAGCCGTGTCCACCGAGTGTCCCTTCTGGGAGTCGCGCTAATCCCCGATCCTAGGTGGACCGACCGTCATAGTTTGATTGACAATGATCACTCCAATCGGAGCCGGTCAGTTAACAACGACGATGCACGGATGGTGTACGGCCGGCACCGACTACCGGATTCTCGTACGGCACGGCGATCCCGCCTGCCGCGCGCGGCACGAGGAACTCGGCTTCGCCGAGGGCTGGGGAGCGGTCACCAGCCGGCTGGCCCAGTCCGTCGAGTAGGAGGCGGCGCCGCGAGGACGGGTCAGCCCAGCAAGGCGGGGAAGAGACCAACGGTCGCGGCGAGGCCGATCACGGCGCCGACGGCCACCTGTCCGGTGGAGTGATCGTTGAGCCGGACTCGCGACCAGCACACGGCGGCGGCGATCGGCACCATCGCGATCAGCACCACCGGGGTGAAGACCACGGCGAGCGCTCCGGCCGCTCCGGCGGCGACCAGGGCGTGCACGGAAACCTTCCAGCGCAGGAGCATCGTGATCGGCCAGGCGACGGCCAGGCTGGCGACCATCGACGCGATCAGGGCGACCAACTCACGGGGTGCGTGCACGGCGTAAAGGAGAAGGGTGCCGACGAGCGTGGACACCAGGCAGACCAGCAGCGGGAGCCTGCGCTGTTCGCGAACGGTGACGTGGTGGTTGGTCCACCGGCCCTGACGGACCCCGCGCACGATGTAGCTGATCGGGATGATGCTGGCCGCCGACGCCGCCAGCGATCCCATCACGATGGCCTGCGAGGGCGTCCGTGCGGCGTGCCAGGCGACGGCCAGCAGGAGACCGGCGACGAGGACCGCGGGGGAGAGCACGTCGGTAATGATCTTCGCCAGGCGCCACGACGCGGTCCTGTCAGAGGTCGGCACGGTGAGCTTGTCAGGGGTCGGCACGGTGAGCTTTTCTCCGGTCGGCACGGTGAGCTTTTCTCCGGTCGGCATCTCAGGTCGGTTCGGCGCGGGCTGCGGCGAGGCCGCCGTTGCGGATTCGCGCGATGACTGGGGAAGCGGTGAAGGCGTCGGCGACGCGGGCGAGGTGCGCGGCGGCGCTGTCGAAGTCTCCCGGGGCCGCGTCCGGCGCGGTGACGTCGTCGGTAGGCATGGCGCTGTGGGTGGGGCGCCGGCGGATCGCGGAAGCGATCGTGGCGGCGTCGAGCACGGCGTCCCGAACCGCTCCGGGTAGGTCGAGATCGGCGGCGTGATCGCGGGCGGCGGCGACGTCCGCCGGGTCGGCGTACGGCCGAAGCCGCAGCAACCCGTCGTGGATCTCGATGACTCGGCGGTAGAGCGCGTGCTGGAGGCCACGCAGCACCAGCCGCCGGCGACCCGAGTCGGCGGCCGGGTAGAGGACAACCTCGGGGACGGCGTCGGTCACGGCCGCCCAGAGGTCGTACAGATGCTGGTGGAGGCGGTGCCTGGCGGGCCAGTGCACGATGTCGGATCCGAACGCGCCGAGCGCCGGCAGGGTCAGGCCGGTGGTGACGAACGCAATGCCCGCCAGCGTGAGCAACCGCGAGACGAGGCCTTCGTCCCAGGCGAGCGAGACGTCCAAGCGGTGGGCGATGGTGAAGGCGGCCTTGTGGACGACGTAGACGAGCCCGATGATGCTGCCCGTCGCGAGGAGCCGAATGCCGGTCCGAAGCAGCCGGCCGGGGGCATGCCGGGCGTACCGGAAGGACATGCGGAAGATGTCCACCATGGCGAGGGCGAGGTAGGCGAGGTAGGCGAGCAGGTACGGGGCGAGGTACGGGCTGCCGGCGTAGTAGGTGACGAAGGTCTCGGGCGCCTCCACTCGGAAACCGCCGAGCGCGAACGCCGTGGTCATGACGGCGACGACGCCGACCAGGATCAACCACCGGTATCGGGAGCGGCGCCCGGCGGTGCTCGGGTCACCCAGGTTGAGAAAGAGCGCCTGGGTGGCGGCGGCCGCGGTCAGCGCCAAGCAGTGCTCCAGCAGTTTCGCCAGGTTGGGCACGTGCGAGACGCTGTCGATGGTGCCGGCCACCGGATCCCACCCCGCCAGGACGGCGCCGCACAGGCCGGCCAGGGTGATGCAGATCGCGCGGAGGGCGGGGTTGCCGGGGTTCCGGCGCAGATCTCGGATCTTCAGGAGGAGGCCGATGAGCGCCACCCCCGCGGACACCAGGTGAGCCCAAGCGGTCACCGCCACCTCCGGTCGGCTGCCAACGCTGCGCCGAATCGATCGACGACCGCGGCCGCGTCCGCCGAGAGCTGTCCCTGCGCCTCGGAAGCGTATCGGGCCGGGTGTTCACCGATGACACTCGCCAGGATTTCGGCCTCGCGTTCCTCCCGCGCATCGTAGGAACTGGTGCGGCCGAGTACGCGCTCCACGACCGACGTGTCCAGGATGTCGAAGGTGCCGAGTACGCCCTGCAGGTCAACGGCGCCGGCGTGGCCGAGAAGCAGGTGGCCGAGCTCGTGCAGGATGATGTGCTCGCGCAGGATCGCCGCGGCCGCCTGCTCGTAGATGACGTAGTCGGCCTGTTCGGTGGAAATCCACAGCCCGCACGGAACGGAAGCCCGGGTGGTATCCCAGGGAACGAGATGTATTTCTCGTTCGCGGGCCGAGGCGAGGTTCCGGCAGAACTCCTCGGCGGTGAACGGCGCCGGGATACGAACGTCCAACTCGCGCAGAAGCCGCTGCATGCGTTTGCGGATCCGGTGATCCATGTCGGCCTTTATCGTCCTCCCCGCGAGCTGGCTAGTCGCCGGATCGGTCGTCGACGCCGGTCTCGGCGGCGTCCGGAACGGTCCTTCCCCGATGTTCCAGCGCTCGGACGTGGTCGATTATGGCACCGAGCTGCTGCAGGCTCACATCGGAAAGCCCGCGGGCCTTCAGCGCCACGGTGCGCACCTCGGGCGACTCGAAGGCGTCCTTGAGGTCGCGCAGTGCCCGCAGGCGGCGCAGCTCGTCGTCGACCTGGGTGGCCATGTCATCGTCGAAGAAGTACGCGGGCGGTACGCCGAAGAACCGCGCCAGCCCCTCCAGGTGGCGCTTGGTCGGGTTCGCTCGCTCGCCGGTCCGCAGCAGGTGCAGGTAGGCGTAGGAGATTTCGGTGCCGGCCTCCCGGATGGCGGCTGCGACCTCCCGGTCCGAGTACGGCCGCGCCCGGCCCGTCGGCCGGACGGACGCGTACAGGTGGTTGATCTTGTCGGCCAGGCTCTTGGGCTCATCCTGGTGACCCATGCCCTGCCTCCCTTGCGCACTCATGTGTGCAGTAGCGAATCTACCGTAGTTGCGAGTTGACACCAGCCCGCGATGGGGGTCTATCCTTGTGGCCGATTACTCACGTGCACGCCTGCATCGTAGAGGCAACTGATGTACGCACCGCCATGCCCTGACTGCGCGGGTCGCGACGGCACGGGGGATGTTCCGCCCGCCGGGCGGAGGGATGCCGTGTGTCCCGCGGGTGTGGGAGTGAGGTGACATGGCGGACGGGAGACAGATTCCCGTACGCCATGCCTCACGCTCGGGTGGACCCCCTGAGACGAAAAGGCCGGTGCGCCACGGGGGAAGCGCACCGGCCACGTCTTTCTACCTAGCAATCGGTGAACCGTCAACTACGCCGCGGATTCAGTGCAGGCGGAACTGCTGGGCTGACGAGTTGTTGCAGTCGTAGATCTGCAGGAGGTCGCCGGCGGTGTGCGCGTTGCCGGTGTCGTCCAGGCAGCGTCCGGAGCTCGGGTTGTAGAGCGTGCCGTCGGCGCGGCTGGTCCAGGTCTGCGCGGGGGTGCCGTTGCAGTCGAACAGCTGGACCGCGGTGTGGTTGGCCGTCGCCCCGTTGGCGACGTCGAGGCATTTGCCGAAGACGCGGATGCTGCCGTTGCCGGGTGTCGACCAGCGTTGCGCGTCGGAGGCGTTGCAGGTGTACAGCTGGATCGGCGTCGTCGAGGACGGGTCGGCGCCGGCGACGTCGGCGCACAGCCCGCCGGGACCGGTGACGGGGCCGGGCGGCAGCCGCCAGATCTGCCCGTCGGTCGCCAGGCAGTCGTAGAGCTGCAACTGCACCGCGCCCGGGGTGGTGTTCGAGTCGGGCACGTCCAGGCATCGGCCGGAGGCGGGGTTGAGCAGGCTCCCGTCGGCGCGGCGGGTCCACAGTTGACCGGCGGCGCCGGCGCAGGTGTTCGTCGTGACCGCTGCCCGGTTGGCGGTGCCGGCTGCCGTGACACAGCGGCCGAGGACCTGCAGGGTGTCGTCGGCCGCGTGGCTGACGGTCTGCGCGGCGGTGTGGTTGCACGTGTAGACCTGCACGGGCTGGCCCTCGGCGCTGGTTCCGCCGCGGACGTCGAGGCACAGGCCGCCGACGCCGATGGTCTCGCCGCTGGTCGGGTTCGCGGTGGCGGTGCCGGTCAGGACGACCGAGTGCGCCGTGCCGGCCGGCAGCCGGTCGGTGGTCACCGTGACGGTGCGGCTGTCCCGGTTGTACGACCAGGCGGTCTCGGGCAGCTGCGTGCCGTCGACGCTCACCGCGGTCGGCGCGGCGGAGTTGGCGACCCGCAGGGTGTAGGCGCGGGCGGTCGGTGCGCCGGGATAGCTGCCGGTGGTGGCGCCGACGGTGAACGCCCGCGTGCCGTCGGCCCAGGACAACGGGGTGGTGGTGTACTCGCCCGACTGGTACCCCTTGCCCTCCCCGGCGTCGCCGTACAGCGAGAAGCTGCCGTCGGCGCCGGCCGCGACGTTCACGGTCAGCTGGGCGGTGGTGCTCTCCTTCTGGTTGTGGACGTAGTCGGTGCGGGTCGGTACGAGTCCGCCCGCCTTGATCAGTACCGGCATCCGGGAGAGCGGGGCGGTCATCGTGACGGTGCCCGGGCCGGAGTAGGTCGCTCCGGTGAAGTAGTCGGTCCAGGCGCCGGGCGGCACCCACACGGACACCGAGCCGCCGGCGCTGGTGATCGGTGCGACCAGCATGCTGTCGCCGTACATGTACTCGCCGGTGGCCGAGTAAGCGGCCTCCTGGGTGGGATAGTCGAGGTACATCGGCCGTACGAGGGTCAGGCCGGTCTGGTTCGCCTGCCGCGCCATCGTGTACGTGTAGGGCACCAGCGCCTCCCGCAACCGCAGGAACCGCTCGGCACTGGCCTGGGCGGCGCCGGGGTAGTCCCAGGGGAGCCGGTCGCCGTGGTCGGAGTGCAGCCGGTCGACGGGCTGGAAGGTGGCGAACTGCACCCAGCGGGCGTACATGTCGTCGGCGAGATGGCCGCCGTGGAAGCCGCCGATGTCGTGGCTGACGTTGGACAGCCCGGCCGCGGCCAGGCCCGCGGTGTAGCGGACCTCGTAGGCGAGCGTGTCCCAGGTCGAGTAGGTGTCACCGGTGAAGGCCAGCGAGTTGCGGCGCTCGGACCACGGGCCGGAGGCGAAGCTGGTGCTGTCCCCGGTGCCGTGCTCGGTGCCGCCGATCCGGCTGAACGCGAAGCCGCGCAGGCCGCGCCCGGTGTCGTGATCGGCGTAGGCCTGGTTGATCAGGTTGTCGGCGCCGATGTGCGGGTCGGACGAGATGGAGGAGCCGCACCCGCCGCAGTAGTCGAGCCACCAGGCGCGGACGCCCTGCTGCTCGAACGGCTGGTGCAGGCCCTGGTAGGTGCTCAGGTGGGCGGGTTTGGCCCAGTCGAAGTAGTGGGTGTGCCCGTCCGGCTGGACGGGCAGGCCACCGGCGGAGGCGTTGGCCGCGGGAAACTTCGGGTCGGTGGAGTCGATCTCCGGGTGGATGTTCATGGAGACGTCCAGGCCCATCTGTTTGGTCCAGGACAGGAACGCCTGCGGGTCGGGGAAGAGCCCGGTGTTCCAGTTCCAGCCGTCCCACTCGACCGGGCTCTTCCAGTCGGTGTCGACGACCAGCCAGTCGAGCGGCGTGAAGTTGTTGCGGAACGCGGGCAGCAGCGTGTTCTGGTAGTCGGCGGTGCTGTACCCCCAGAATCGGGAGAACCAGACGCCGTACGCGGATCGCGGTAGCAGGTCGACGCCGCCGGCGAGCGCGTTCAGGTCGGCCAGGGCCTGCTTGTAGTTCTGCCCGTACCCGAAGAAGTAACCGTCCTCGTAGGACTGGCTGCCGTGACTCGGCCGGTCCTTCAACGGCATCAGCGCGGTGCGGGTGTCGTCGAGCAGGTACCAGCCGCCGCGGTTGAGGATGCCGGGATGCAGGCTCTGGGGCAGGCCGCCCGGCAGGTTGTCCAGCGAGCGGTACCAGCCGCCGAGCTGGCTGTTCGGTCCGGCGCCGTAGCCGGTGGTGAGCAGGTCGGTGGCGGCGGCCGGGTAGGTGGTGGTGCCGGCCGGGGTGACGGCGAGGCTGTCGATGTTGACCCGGCCCGAGTCGGCGGCGTCCTGCTGTACGGCGACGGTGTTGACGCCGGCGTGCAGGTTCACCGTCACCGACGCCGTCGACCAGGTGTCCCAGGTGGTGGTGGGCGGCAGGCTGAACCGCGGGCCGGTGGCGCCGTCGAGGTGGGCGGTCAGGGTGCGGGTGACGCTCTGGTTGTCGCTGCCGACGGCGTTGGCATAGCGGACGGCGAGTCGCCAGGCGCCGGCGGTCGGGACGTCGATGTCGTACTGGACGCCGCTGCCGGTGCCCTCGAAGCCGGCGGCGAACCCGCTGCCGGTGTACCCGGTGTGGTCGTAACCGGTCGAGGCGGTGCCGAGCAGCAGCGCGTTCTCGCCCTCGCAGGCGGTGGATGCCGGGCAGTAGGACGGGAACCGCGGATGAGCGGTGACCCCGGTCGCGGTGACCACCACCGACAGGTTCGCGGCGGTGAACGGGCCGCTGTTCTGCTTGTAGCGCAGGGTCAGGGCGCTGGTCTTGATCTCCCGGTAGCCGTCGCCGGTCACGTCGGTCGTGAACGGCGGCGCCGGGAAGGACCGGTTGACCGCGGTGAACGTGGCGGCGTCGGCGAAGGCGCCGTCGCCGGCGTACTCGGTGCGGATCAGCGTCGGCGTGAGCACCTGGAAACGGGCGTTGCCGTCGGTGACCGACGCGGGTCCCGCGGCGGCCGCCGCGGGCGTCGTGGGGAGGGCGATCGCGCCAACGGCCGCGGCGATGAGGGCGGCCGCGGCGGCGAGCGTTCGGGACGGGGGAGCGGGGAAGGGTCGCATTTATTTATGAGAACCCGGTTCATCGATGAAAATAAGTTTCTTGCCCGATCCTGCGGAAACTTTGCCGAGCAGGGCAACGGCCGGCCTGGACGAAGCGGGCCGGGCACCGCGATCGCGGTGCCCGGCCCGGTTACGGCGGCCGTCAGGTGGTTCCTAGGGGCATCGGCGCCACGCGAAGTGGTAGATCGTGGAGAAGTTCACGTCGGTGGAGTCCATGGTTATGTAGCTGTTCGTGGTGTGCGGGTTCGACCAGCCCGGATAGACGGCCAGCTGAGCGTTGATGTTGAAGTTGCGGTCCTCGCCGCACGGCCGGAAGACCAGGGCCGCGATGCCGACCAGGTCGGTGGTCTGCCAGTCGTTCTGGAACGGGCCGTTGAACTGGTGTTGGATGTACGCCGTTTGCGACATTCCCTGGAAGTAGTAGTTGGCCCGCTCGATGCCGTAGGCGCCGGCCTGAAGGTTCGCGTAGCCGCGGTAGTCGGTCTTCTCGATCGCGAAGGTCCAGCCCTGCGGCACGTGCACTCTGATGTTGGCCTGGCAGTTCTTCCGATTGTCGGTCGGCATGGCTCCGACGCCGACCTGGGCCAGGAACTGACTGTAGGTGACGGTCATGAACGTGGCGCCGGGATTCAGCGCTACCGCGGCGGTGCCGAGGGGGCAGCCGCTTCCGATGACGGTGGCGTAACTGATCGTTACCGAACCGGGCGGTGGCTGCTGAGGCGCCTCCAGCGGGGGGTGTGGCAGGAGCGACATGACGGCTCCGGCAAGGGCGGCAACGGGTGCAGCAAACATGGTCGGTCATCCAATCGTCAGATGGTGTGTAACGGGTGGCGACGACAACGCGGCGACGCGAAGGTGGGTCGGCGCCGTCAGCACCGTCGCCATTGGAGGTGGTAGAGGGAGTTCGAATCCATACGCATGAAGCTTCTGGTGGTGCGCGTGTCGGACGACCCGCCATTGACGATCAACGAAGAGTTGATGTTGAGGATGCGAGATTGGCCGCACGGCGGGAAGGACAGTGTGGTGAGCGGCTTTGAGTCGGTCGCCTGCCAGCGCCGGTTGTAGGGGCCGCGGAAGTCGTGGCTGGAGACCGCGGTCTGCGAGATCCCTTGGAAGTAGTAGCCGGCCCGCTGGATGCCCGAAGCGCCGGAGGCAAGGCGAGCCAGCCCTCGATAGTCGGCCCGGCCGATGGCGAAGGTGTATCCCCGCGGAATGTCGACGCGCACGCCCAGCTGGCAGTTCTTCCGCATGTCGATCGGCGAGGCCCCGACGCCGACCGCGGCGACATAGTTGCGGTAGGTCACCGTGAGGGCGGTGTTGTCCGTCCCGGGAGCCACGTTCACGGTTCCGGGTCGGCAGCCGGAGCCGATGACCGTGACGAGACTGACAACGAGGTGTCCCGGTGGCGGACCGGTCTCCGGTTGACCGGCGGGTGTCGCCCCGGCCACCAGGGATACGAGCACCGCCACGACAGCCGCGAAACCAGACATACGCTCCTCCCGATGCGTCAGCCATCCACCCGTTCAGCCGGCGGGGTTTGCGTCACCACCAGGGTAGAAAGCTCGTTGCGTCGGCGCGCGATGTTCTGGGATCCGGGCCGTTCGACGAGGCGGCGGAGTACGATGCCCGATCGCCCGGGCCCGGAGCGGTCTGAACAATTACGCGATGCCCAGGTAGCTCTCCTGGATCCGTTTGTCGGCGAGCAGCGCGCCGGCCTTGCCGGACAGGGTGATCTGGCCGGTCTCGAGCACGTAGCCGCGCTCGGCGACGGACAGCGCGGCGTCCACGTCCTGCTCCACGAGCAGCACCGAGGTGCCGGCCGCGGCGATGCCGGGCAGCCGTTCGAGGATCTCGTCCACGATGAGCGGCGCCAGCCCGAGCGACAGCTCGTCGATCATCATCAGCTCCGGCCGGCTCATCAACCCGCGGGCGATGGCGCACATCTGCTGCTCGCCGCCGGACAGGCTGCCGGCCACCTGCTCCAGCCGCGGCCCGAGCGGGGGGAAGAGCTCGATCACCCGCTCCAGGTCGGTGTTCTTCGTCCGCCAGCCGCCGAGCTGGAGGTTCGCGCGCACGGTCAGCCCGGCGAACAGCCGGCGGCCCTCCGGCACGTGGGCGATGCCGAGGTCGACGATCTCTTCGATGGAGCGGTTGCCCAGCGGCCGGCCGCGGAACTCCGCCGTTCCGCCGCGTATCGGCGTCATCCCGGACAGCGCCCGCAGCAGGGTCGTCTTGCCGGCGCCGTTCGGGCCGACGAGCGCCACGATCTCCCGCTCGCCCACCGACAGGTCGACGTCCCACAGCACCTGCACCCGGCCGTAGCCGGCGCTGAGGTTCCGCACGTCGAGCATCATGAGCCGTCCGCCCGGCGCTGGGCGTACCGGTGGCCGAGGTATGCCTCCACCACCTGGGGGTCGGACAGCACCTCGCGCGGCCGGCCCTCGGTCAGGACCCGGCCGTGGTGCAGCACGACGACGCGGTCGCTCACCGCCAGGATCGCCCGCATGACGTGTTCGACGACGACGATCGTGATGCCGCGCGTCTTCAGTGTGCGGATGAGCTCCAGACTCGACTCGATCTCCCGGTGTCGCAGCCCCGCCATCACCTCGTCGAGCAGCAGCAGCCGTGGCCGCAGGGCCAGCGCCTTGGCGAACTCGAGCCGGCGCGCGTCGGCGACCGAGAGCTCGCCCGGCGCCCGCTCGGCCAGGTGTGCCAGGCCCGTCTCGTCGAGCACCCCGGCGGCCCCCTTGCGTGCCTGGGACATGCGGCGAACGCCGTGCGGGCCGTACAGGATCCCGATCGCGACGTTCTCCAGCACCGTCATGCCGCGGAACGGCTTGACGATCTGGAACGTCCGGGCCACCCCGGCATGCGTGATGACCCATGGCCGGGCGCCGGTCAGGTCCTTGCCGTCGATCAGGACCCGGCCGGAGCTCGGCTTGAGGTGGCCGGTGACCAGGTTGATGACCGTGCTCTTGCCGGCGCCGTTCGGGCCGATGACGCCGACCGTCTCGCCCTCCGGGAGGCTGAGCGAGACGTCCGAGACGGCGGTCAGGCCGCCGAAGCGCCGGCTGAGGTGCTCGGTCCGCAGCACCGGCGTCGCGCTCACAGGCGGTACCTCCGGACGTTCGCGAGCAGCGAGTACTCCCCGGTGCGCCGGGCGTCGCGCAGGTAGTTGACCGCGCCCTGGGGCAGCAGGACCACCGCGACGATGATGATCGCGCCCAGCAGGAAGATGTGGTAGCTCGTGTAGTTCTGGCGCAGGAACTCCGACAGGTACTGCAGGAGCACCGCGCCGACGAGCGGGCCGAGCACGGTGCCGCTGCCGCCGATCACGACCATCACCACCATGAGTACGGTGATGTCGACGTCGAACAGCCGCTCGGGAAAGATCGTCACCTGCTGGAACGCGTACGCGGCCCCGACCAGGCCGGTGATGAACCCGGACAGGGCGAACGTCACGACCTTGATCCGGGTGGTGTTGACGCCCATCGCCCCGGCCGCGTCCTCGTCCTGGTGGATCGCGCGCAGGGCGAACCCGGCCCGGCTGCCCGCGACCAGCCCGCTGACCAGGACGGCCAGCGCGGCAAGCGCCAGGAAGAGCAGATAAAAACCATCATTGCCGAGGTACGGGGTGACCGCCTGATCGCCGACGGTGGGCAGCGTGATGCCCGCACCGCCGCCGGTCAGCTCGGGCAGGTTGGTGACCACCTCCCGGATGCCTTCCGCCACGCCGAGGGTGGCGATCGCGAAGTAGTGTCCCCGCAGGCGCAGCAGCGGCAGGCCGATCACCGCGCCGAACGCCGCGGCGACGGCGCCGGCGAGCACCAGGCAGGTCCAGAAGCTGAGGTGCCAGTGGGTCATCGCGACCGCGGTGACGTAGCCCCCGATGCCGAAGAACACCACCTGACCGAACGAGGCATACCCGGCGTAGCCCCCGATCAGGTTCCAGGCCTGGGCGAGCGCGACGAACATGAAGATGGTGGTGACGGTGCGCTCCTGACCGGCGTACAGCTGGGCTTGCAGGCCCAGCGCGGCCAGGAGCAACAGCACTCCCGACACCCACGGCACCAACGGCTTCCACCGTGCGGCGGCCGCCATCACACCTCCAGCCTGGCCGCGTAGTAGGCCCGCCCGACCAGGCCGGACGGCCGGACGATCAGCACCACGACCAGCACCAGGAACGCCAGGGCGTTGATCCAGGTGCCGGGCAGGTACTGCCCGGCCCACGCCTCGACCAGCCCGATCACCAGGCCGCCGAGCAACGCGCCGTACATGTTGCCCAGGCCGCCCAGCACGGCGATGACGAACGACAGCAGGGTGTATCCGCCCGCCGCCGCGGGGTTGAACGTCCCGACCGTGCCGACCATGGTGCCCGCCATGCCGGCCAGACCCGCGGCGATCCCGAAGGTCAGCGCGTACACGTGCCGCGCCCGGATGCCCATCAGCCGGGCCGCGCCACGGTCCATCCCGGTGGCCATGATGGACAGACCGGTGCGGGTGCGGTTGATGAGCGCCACGAGGGCGAGCGTCACGGCGACCGACACGACGAACGCCAGCGTCCGGCCCAGCGGCAGCCGGATCCCGCCGACGTGCAGGCTGTTGCCCGCGTACGAGGTCGGGATGCTGCGGTAGTCGGCGGAGAAGGCGATGTTCATCGCCTGCACGATCATCAGGTCGAGCCCGAAGGTCAGCAGCAGCGTGATGAACACCGGCCCGTTGACGACCAGGTTGATCAGCCACCGCTGGAGCCCGTAGCCGAGCGCGAAGAGCACCGCCGCGGCGACGAACATGCCGAGGAAGGGGTCCAGGCCCAGCCGGTCGTTGACCTGCCAGCCGACGTACGCGCCCAGCACCACGAACGCGCCGTGGGCCAGGTTGACGATGTTCATCACGCCCCAGACCAGGGAGAACCCGACCGCGATCAGCCCGAGCAGGCCACCCTGCAGCAGCCCGTAGAGGGTCGCCTGGAGGAATGAGGTCATGGCGTGGTGCCGGGCCAGACGAGTTTGGCCTGGGCCGCGTCGGCCGGCCACACGGTCACGGCCCTGCCCTGCTGGATCTGGATCACCGACATCGGCTTGTAGACGTTCTGGCCGGTGGCGTCGAACTTGATCTTGCCGAAGAAGGATGTGGTGTCCAGCCCGGCGAGCGCGTCGCGGACCTTGTCGGGGCTGGTGTCGCCGGCCGCCTCGGCGGCCAGTGTCAGGGCCAGGCACGCGGCGCTGGCCTCGGCGTCGTGGTATTCGGCGTCGTGGCCGAACTTGGCCTTGATGTCGGCGGAGTATTGCTGGGCGTTGCCGAAGTACTTGTCCTCGCCCTTGGTGGACGGGGTCCACTGGCTGGAGCCGAGCACGTTCTCGGCCTGCGGGCCGAGCGTCTTGGCGAAGTCGGGCGTGGGCGGGGCGACGGTCTCGCCGAAGCCGCCGGCCGGCACCACCCCGAGCTCCTTGGCCTGCTTGACGATCGCGATGCCCTCGACCAGGTGCACCGAGCCGATGATCACATCGGGCCGCTGGCCCTTGACCTTGATCAGCGAGGAGCTCACGTCGGAGGTCCCGCTCTTGAAGTACTGCGGGCTCTGCACGGTGAAGCCCTGCTCCTGGGCGGTCTTCATGCCGCCCTCGGTGACGGTCTTGGAGAAGCCGTCGTCGGCGGAGAGGAAGACGACCGTCTTCGGCTTCGGCTGGGCCAGTTCGGCGATCGACTTGACGATGGACGAGGCGTACTCGGTGGCCGGGGAGAGCACCGCGAAGGTGCGCTTGTACCCCTTGCTGAAGATCTTGTTGTCGGCGCCGGCGGAGTCGACCATGACCTGCCCGTTGCGCTCGATCACCGCCGCCTGCGCCTCGGTGTTCGCCGAGCCGTACGAGGCGAGGATGAGCTTGACGCCCTTGTCGTTGAACTGATCGACCAGCTGGGCGGCGGTGTCCGGCTTGGAGGTGTCGTCCTGGAACTGGATGGCGAGCTTGAGCTTCTTGCCGCCGACCGGGACGCCGCCCGCGGCGTTCACCCTGTCCTGGCAGAGCTGGTAGCCCTCCTGGGTCAGCTTGCCCTCCCGGGCGAGCGCGCCGGTCAGCGACAACGATGCGCCGATGACCAGGGTGTCGCCGCCACTCGAACCGCCGGACGGCGCCTCGCCCTTGGATCCGCACGCCGCGAGGGCGAGCGAGCAGGCCACCGTCGATGCGAGAACAGCAGATCCGGACCTCATGGCAGAGCCCCTTCCCGACGTTGGATTCGGGTTGGTGCATATATACAGCTGAATCTATCGATCAGTGACGTGTTTGCAAGGTGGATCCGATTACGGTTCGGCTACCGAGATCAATCGACGGAGATCTCGTCCATGGCCGGCGTGCGCCCGGTGCGAGCGGCGTTCCGGCGCTCCCGGCCGGCCGGAACGATCATCGGGGTGCCGGTCTCGGGGTCGTCCATCACCCGGCAGGGCATCGCGAACACCCGCTCGACCAGCTCCGCGGTCATCACCTCGGCCGGTGCGCCCTGGGCCAGCACCTCGCCGTCCTTCATCACGATCAGCTCGGTGGCGTACCGGCAGGCCTGGTTCAGGTCGTGCAGCACCGCGACGATCGTGCGGCCCTGCTCGTGCAGCACGGCGCAGAGGTCGAGCACCTCGAACTGGTGGGACAGGTCGAGGAAGGTGGTCGGCTCGTCGAGCAGCAGGATCGGGGTCTGCTGGGCGAGCGCCCTGGCCAGCCACACCCGCTGCCGCTGCCCGCCGGAGAGCTCGTCGACGAACCGGTCGGCCAGGTCGGCGACCTCGGTCCGTCGCATCGCGTCGGTCACCGCGGCCTCGTCCTGCGGCGACCACTGGCTCAGCAGCCTCTGGTGCGCGAACCGGCCGCGGGCGACCAGCTCCTCGACGACGATCCCGCCGGGCACCACCGGCGACTGCGGCAGCATGCCCAGCTGCCTGGCGACCTGCTTGGACGGGTACGAGGCGATCGCCTGCCCGTCCAGCAGGACCGCGCCGGACCGCGGCTTCAGCACCCGGGCCAGCGACTTCAGCAGGGTGGACTTGCCACACGCGTTCGGGCCGACGATGACCGTGAACGACTCGTCGGCGATCCGCACGTCGAGGTCCTCCACGATCACCCGCTTGTCGTACGCCAGGGTCAGGGTCTTCGCCGCCAGCCGCGGGTGGTTCGTGCTCATGCCACTCTCCGTCGTTCGTGGACCAGCAGCCAGGTCAGGTAGATGCCGCCGAGCGCGGCGGTGACGGTGCCGACCGGGACGGCCCCGCCCGGCCACGCGTGCTGGGCGAGCCAGTCGCTGACGCTCAACAGCGCCGCGCCCATCAGCGCGCCGGGCAGGATCCCGGCGTGCGGCGAGCGGGTGAGCCGTCCGGCCAGGGGACCGGCGGCGAGCGCCACGAACGCGATCGGCCCGGCCGCGGCGGTGGCCGCGGCGGCGAGCGCCACCCCGGCGAGCGCGAGCACCGCCCGGCTGCGCTCGACCGGGACGCCGTGCAGGATGGCGGTCTCCTCGCCGAGCGACAGCATGTCCAGGTGCCGGCCGTGGTAGAGCGCGATCGGGAGCAGCACCGCGACCGCGACGCCGACCAGGATCACCTCGGTCCAGCCGCGCCCGTTGGTGCTGCCGATCAGCCAGACCTGCGCGGCGACCGCCTCGTCCAGCCGGGCCCGGTAGATCAGGTACGAGTTCGTCGCCTCGAGCAGCGCCGAGACGCCGATGCCCATGAGCACCAGCCGGAACGGGTGCACGCCGCGGCGGAACGCGAGCAGGTAGATGCCGGCCGCGGTGGCCAGGCAGCCGGCGATCGCGCCGATCGCCACGCTGACCCCGTCGCGGTCGAGCAGCAGGATCACGATCAGCGCGCCGGTCGCCGCGCCCACGGTCAGGCCGACGAAGTCCGGGCTGCCCAGCGGGTTGCGGGTCAGGCTCTGGAAGATCGTGCCGCCGGCCCCGAACGCCGCGCCGACCAGCAGCGTGATCAGCACCCGGGGCAGCCGCAGCTCCCGGACGATGAAGTCGGTGCCGGCGTCGCCCTGGCCGGCCAGGCTGCGCAGCACGTCGGCCACCGGCACCGGGAAGTCGCCCGAGGTCAGGCTGACCAGCGAGACGGCCAGCGAGGTCAGCAGCAGGCCGGCGCCGACCAGCACCGTGCGCAACGGCACCCGCAGCGAGAGGCGGCCGGACCGGCTGCCGATGACGATCCGCCTTGAGCCGCCCACCCGGCTGAGGCTCAGTCCCGGGGCGGTCACAGGACACTCAGCCGGCGTCGGCGGCACAGCGCGATGAACAGCGGCGCGCCGAGGAACGCGGTGACCACGCCGACCGGCAGCTCGGCCGGGGCGACCAGCACGCGGCCGAGCACGTCCGAGGCGAGCACCAGGGCCGGGCCGAGGACCAGCGCGTACGCCAGGATCCAGCGGTGGTCCGAGCCGACGACCATGCGGGCCGTGTACGGGACGGCGAGCCCGAGGAACCAGATCGGCCCGGACGCGGCGGTGGCGGCGCCGCAGAGAAGCGTGATCGCGACCATGCCGAGCGCGCGGATCCGGCGGGGTTTCGCGCCCATCGAGGTGGCCGACGCGTCGCCGAGCGCCAGCGCGTTCAGCTGCCGGCCCAGTGCCAGCGCCAGCAGCATCCCGGCCACCAGGAACGGGGCGAGCTGCACGATCGTCGAGGACTCCCGCTCCACCGCGGTGGCTGGCCGAGGTGACCGGCGAGGAGTTCGGCGCGAACCTGAGCAAGGAGCGCACCGATCTGCTCGACACCGACGCGCTGATCTGGCTGGTCGACAAGTACGACACGGACAAGGCGAAGGTGCAGGCCGACCCGCTCTACGCGAAGCTCGGGGTGAGGACCGAGGGCCGCGACGTCTATCTGGAGAGCACGGAACTGGCCGGCGCGGCCACGTCCTTCGTCACCCCGCTGAGCCTGCCGTTCCTGCTGGAGAAGCTGACCCCGCTGCTGCAGGCCGCGGTCGACGGCGACCCGGCGACCCCGGTGGGACGCCCGTAGGCGCCCCACCGCCGACGCCTGTGGAGCGCGCTCAGGGCTCGATGAGGATCTTCCGGCCCTCGCCCCGGCGGAACTGATCGAGCGCCATCGGGTACGAGGTCAGCGGGAACCGGTGCGAGACGAAGATCGACGGGTCGAGGACGCCGGCGGCCAGCATCTGCCCGGCCCGGTCGAAACTGTGCAGCACCGCCATCGACCCGGTGATGGTGATCTCGCGCCGGTAGATCTCGTACGGCTCGATCTCCACCCGCGCGTCGTAGTTCGCCACGCCGAACTGCAGGAACGTCCCGCCGCGCCCGACCCTGGACAACCCGTCCCGGATCGCGGCCGGCGCGCCCGTGCAGTCGATGACCACGTCGAACCCGCGCGGCGCGACGAAGTCGTCGGCGAAGGTCGTCGCCGCCGAGCAGCCGAGCCGTTTCGCCGTCTCCAGCCGGGCCGGGTTCAGATCGACGACGGACACCGACTCGGCGCCGGAGCGTTTGGCGAGCTCCAGCATCATCAGCCCCATCGTGCCCGCGCCGTAGATCAGGTACGACGAGGCCAGCCGCCGCGGCAGCACGTCGAAGCCGCGTACCGCGCAGGACAGCGGCTCGATCAGCGCCGCATCCCGCGCCGGCAGCGACGCGGGGAGCCTGAACAGGTTCGCCATCGGCGCGACCACCAGCTCGGCCGCGCCGCCCGGCACGGTCACCCCGATCGCGGCCCAGTTCTCGCACTGGTTGCCCCGGGCCCGCTTGCAGTAGTAACAGTGTCCGCAGTACAGCGAGGGGTCGACGGCCACCTGGTCACCGACCGCGTAGCCGGTGACCGCCGACCCGATCGCGACGATCTCGCCGGCCAGCTCGTGCCCCGGCACGATCGGGAAGGCCGGGGCGAACTCGCCGTCCATGATGTGCAGATCGGTGCCGCAGATGCCGACCGCGGCCGGCCGCACCACCACCTCCGCCGGGCCGGGCGTCGGGTCGGGAACGTCCTGTATCTCGATGCTCCCGGGCGTGACAACGACGGCTGCTTTCACTTGACGGCTCCCATCGACAGGCCGCGGACCAGTTTGTTCTGCGCCACCCAGCCGGCGATCAGCACCGGCAGCGAGACCAGCGTCGCCGCCGCGCAGAGCCGGGCCAGGAAGAGCCCCTCGGACGAGATGAACCCGACCAGGAAGATCGGCGCGGTGCCGGCGTTGGTCGCGGTCAGGTTCACCGCCAGGAAGAACTCGTTCCAGGCGAAGATGAAGCAGATCAGGCCGGTCGCCGCGAGGCCGGGCGAGACGATCGGCATGATGATCTTTCGAATCGAGGTGGGCAGCGACGCGCCGTCCACCTCGCCGGCCTCCAGCACCTCCCGCGGCACCTCCAGCAGGAAGCTGCGCATCATCCAGACCGCGAGCGGCAGGTTCATCGCCGTGTAGAGGATGACCATGGTCCAGATGTTGTCCAGCATTCCCAGATGCTTCGCCAGGAGATAGATCGGCAGCAATGCCGCGACGGCCGGCATCATCTTGGTGCTGATGAAGAAGAACAGCGCGTCGGTCCATTTCGCGACCGGGCGCAGGGAGAGCGCGTACGCCGCGGGCGTCGCCAGCGTCACCACCAGCAGCGTGGAGAAGATGCTGGCCATCAGCGAGTTGAGCAGGAACGGCGTGATGTTGCGGTCGAAGACCTGGGCGTACTGATCCAGGGTGGGAGTGAAGACCCAGGTCGGCGGGTTGCCGGCGGCCGCCTCCTCCTGCTTGAAGCTGGTCAGCACCATCCAGATCACCGGGAAGACGAAGACGATCCCGGCGATCCAGGCGACGGTTCCCCAAACGGTGTTGCTCAGCCGGGCCCTCATCGGCCACGCCCTCTCATGAATTGGCCTCGATCCGGAAGAGGCTCGAGATGACCCGGAGCGCGAAGGTGGCCACGATGATCGTGAGGATCACCACGACCACGCCGGCCGCCGACGCCTCGCCGTACTCGAACTTGCGGAAGGTGGTCAGATAGATCTCGTACGGCAGGTTGGTCGTCGCCGTGCCCGGCCCGCCCTGGGTGATGCTGAAGACCGCGTCGAACGTGTTGACCAGGTAGATCGAGCCGAGCAGGCCGCCCAGTTCGAGGTACTGCCGCAGGTGCGGCAGGGTCATCCGGCGGAAGACCTGCCAGGCGTTCGCGCCGTCCACCCGGGCCGCCTCGATCACCTCGGTCGACTGCGACTGCAGGCCGGCCAGCAGGATCAGCATCATGAACGGCGTCCACTGCCAGACCAACGTGGTGATCACGGCGCCCTTGGGGTAGGACGAGATCCAGTCCGTCGAGCCGCCGAAGATACCGTTGATCAGGCCGTACGCCGGATTGAAGATCGCGTGCTTCCACAGCAGGGCCGCCGCGATCGGCATCACCAGGAACGGTGTGATCAGGAGAGTACGGACGACCGGCCGCCCGACGAAGCTGCGGTCCAGCAGCAGCGCCAGCCCGAGCCCCAGGATCATCGAGAAGAGCACCGCGCCGGCCGTCAGGATCACGGTGTTGACCAGGGCCGCGCGCAGTCGCTCGTCGGTCAGCACGGTCACGTAGTTCTGCAGGCCGATGAACTCGTGGGTGCCCGGCTTGAGCGCATTCCAGTGCAACGTGGACAGATAGAGGGTGTAGAGGAACGGGATCTGCGTGATGACAATCGCGAAGATCAGGGCGGGCAGCAGGGGCGCCCGGCGTATCCAGCGTTCTTTGCTCGGGTGCGGCCGGACGGGCGGCTGGATCCGCACGTCCGGCCGGCTGACCGTGGTGGTCATCTACTTGTAGTTCTTCGCCACGTCTTCGGCCTGTTTCTGGCCGTCGGCGAGCGCCTTGTCAACCGTGGTGCTGCCGGCGATGGCCGCGCTCACCTCCTGCGACACCTTGGTGCCCAGGTCGGAGAACTCGGGGATGCCGACGTACTGGACGCCCAGCGCCGGCCGCGGCTGCAGGCCCGGGTTCTGCGGATTGGCGTGCTCGATCGAGCCGAGCGTGACGTCGGCGAAGGCCTTCGCGGAATCCTTGTACTGGGGGATCGAGTACGTCGAGGTGCGCTTGCCGGACGGCACCCGGGACCAGCCGAGGTTCTTGCCGACCAACTGCTCGTAGTCCTTGCTGGTCGCCCAGGAGATGAACTTCCAGGCCGCGTCCGCCTTCTTGGTGGTCTTCGGCATCGCCCACGCCCAGGTCCACAGCCAGCCGGAGTACTCGGTCTTGTCGACCGGCGCGTACACGTAGCCGACCTTGCCGGCCACCTTGCTGGCGTTCGGGTCCTCGAGCGTGCCGGCCGCCGAGGTCGCGTCGTACCACATGGCCGCCTTGCCCTGGCCGAACGTGTTGAGGCACTCGGTGAAGCCGGCCTGCGGTGCGCCGGACTCGCCGTACTTCTTGATCAGGTCGACGTAGAACTGGGTGGCCGCGGTGAACTCGGGCGCGTTGACCTTCGGCGTCCAGTCCTTCTCGAACCAGGTGCCACCGTACGTGTTGACCACGGTCGTCAGCGGCGCGAAGAGCTCACCCCAGCCGGGCAGGCCGCGAAGGCAGATCCCGGCCACGCCCTTGCTCTTGTCGTTCAGCTTGGCGGCGAAGCCGGCGACCTGCTGCCAGGTCGGGTGCTCGGGCATGGTCAGGCCCTTGGCCGCGAACAGGTCCTTGTTGTACATCAGGAACGAGGACTCGCCGTAGAACGGCGCCGCGTACATCTTGCCGTCCTCACCGCTGACCGCCTGGACCATCGGCTTGAGCAGGTCGTTCACGTCGTAGGACGAATCCGCCTGGGCCTGCGTGGAGAGCTCGTGCAGCCACCCGTTCTTCGCCCAGATCGGCACCTCGTACGCGCCGACGGTCGCGACGTCGTACTGCCCGCCCTGGTTCGCGACGTCCTGGGTGACCTTGTCGCGCAGTTCGTTCTCCGGGAGGATCGTGAACTTCACCGTGATCCCGGTCTGCTTGGTGAAGTTGTCGGCGGTCAGCTTCTGAATGTCCTCCATCTGCGGGTTGCCGACCATCAGCGCGGTGATCGTGTTGTCGGCACCGCCGCCGCTGGACCCGGTCGAGCCGGCGCCCGAGCAGGCGGTGGTCAGGAAAAGGAGTGCGGCCGCCGCGACGGCGAGTTTTTTGGGCATGGTGGATCCTCCGTTTCATTCGAAAACGGCTGGGGAGAGCGATTTCCTGGCTAGACCCGGATGACCTGTGGCCCGAGCCTCGCGTAACGGTGCGCCTCGGAAACCGGCAGCGCGGTGTCCGTGACCAGTGACTCGAATTCGGCTATCTCGGCGAATTTGCAGAACGTGCGCACGCCGAATTTCGTGTGTACGCCGACGAAGACCCGGCGGCGCGCGGCCCGGACCGCGTGCGCCTTGATGTCGGCCACCGCCGGGTCCGGGGTGGTCAGCCCGGACTCGCGGGAGATCCCGTTCGCGCCGATGTAGGCCAGGTCGATCACGAAACCGGACAGCATCTCGGCCGCCCAATGGTCGACGGTGGCCTGCGTGCGGCCGCGTACCCGGCCGCCGAGCAGCAGAACCGTGGCCGGCGTGGACGCGGCCAGCCAGGCCGCGGTGGGCAGCGACGCGGTCACCACGGTGAGCGGCCGGTCGGTGGGCAGCGCCTCGGCGATGAGCTGCGGGGTGAACCCCTCGTCGATGAAGATCGTCTCGGCGTCCCCGATCAGGCCGGCCGCCACCGCCGCGATCCGGCGCTTCTCCGGCACCCGGCGGGTGGTCCGGATGGCCAGATCGGTCTCGAATTTCGCGGTCTCCACCGGGTAGGCGCCACCGTGCGTCCGCCGGATCAGACCATGCTTTTCGAGCTGCCGCAGGTCGCGGCGAATTGTTTCGGCCGAGACGTTGAGTTCGGCGGCGAGCTTGCCGACATTGACCTCGCCGTTCCGGCGGGCCAGCGTGACTATCTGGTGGTGTCGCTCCTCGACATTCAACTCGCACCTCCTCCGACCGACCGTCGACTATTTGTAACACCGGAGAAATCGTGTGGCCCGCATCACTGTCCGGGCAACTTCGTGGTATCCGTGCCCGTTGCCCGGCCGCCTCCCACAGCGCATTCCCGGGCGCACACTGACGAATCCGACAAAACGGCTGCCCGTTTCGGGCCGACGAACGCCCACTTCACGCCCGATGGGTTGAGAAATCTTGAACGGCGGGGCAACCGGGCCGGTCTTTACGGATGTGAATCCTGACGGGGCATCGGGATGTCGAGGCCGAGCTGCACTCCTACCTGGAGGCCCGATACCTGCACCTGCGCCGCACGGCGCATCTGTTGTGCGGCGACTGGCACCGCGGACGACCCTCACCCGGGTGGTCGTGGCGGCCCGCCGGCGCGGCGTCGAGAACCTCGACGCGTACACCCGGACCGGGCCGGCCCGGATCTACCTGGGACGACCGCCGCCGATTCCGGTGGCGCCGGGCCATTGCCGACGCCGAGGCGAACCACCACCAAAAGATCTCTGAATGTAATACCAGGCTTCGCCTTGATGTCGATCTATTGCTCGCGGTAGCTTACGTCCGCCAAAACTACGAGATCAATCGATGCGTTTTGTCGTGCGGTCAAATCACGGGGGCAAGTGTGATGCGGCGTCGAGGCTATTTTGGTGTGCGTAAAAACAGTTCGGGAGCCCGCTTTCTGCGCCGGCTGCACCTAGGGCTCGCCGCAGGCCTGGCGTTGTGGGTCGGCGCCTGCTCCGCGCAAGAGGGCACGACCGCGGTCCAGCTGGACCCGCGCCCGGCCGCGGTGAAGGCCGATCGGCGAGCCGACAAACCGGCGCCGCGGCAGCGCTGGGGTAACGCGGCCGGGGTCGATCCCGTGGCCGACGGCCACCGCAACACCTACCGGCCGCCCTCGCTGCGGTCGAAATACCCGCCGGTCAAGGCGCCGTCCCTGCCCGCGAACACGGCGATCCTGAAGGCCGCGCCGGCCGCCCGGAAGGTGACCGGCTTCCGCACCGACGGCAGCAGCCACGAGATCGTCGGCCAACGGGGCGCCCATGAACGGACCTATGCGAACGCGGACGGCACCCAGACAACCGAGTACTCCACGGCGCCGGTCAACTACCGCAAGGCGGATGGCAGCTGGGCGCCGGTCGACACTTCGCTGGCGGCCGACCCGGCCGGCGGCTGGCGGCGCGACGCCGACTCGGTCGCCCTGCACATCGCCGGCCAGGCCGACGCCGCCGAACTGGTGCGGGTCACGCTTCCGGGCGGCGGCGTCCTCGCGTACGGGGCAAACGGCGCGCGGCCGGCGACCGCCAGCGTTGCGGGGGACACCGCCCGCTTCGCGGGCGTGTGGACCGACACCGACCTGGAGCTGAAGTCGCAGCCCGGCGCTCTCAAGGAGACCCTGGTCCTCGGCTCGGCCGACGCGCCCGGCACGTTCGTCTTCCCGCTGCACCTGACCGGCCTGACCGCGAGCCTCTCCGGCAACCAGGTCGTGCTGCGCGACGCGAGCGGCGCCACGGCGGCCACGATTCCCGCTGGCTACCTGATCGACGCCGGCTCGCGGGTCTCCAAGGCGGTCACCTACCGTCTCGTCACGGTCGGCGGCGGTCCGGCGCTGCAGCTGTCGATCGACCGTGGCTGGCTCGCCGCGAAGGGCCGCGCCTTCCCGGTGCGCCTCGACCCGCCGGTGCTCGGCAACGGCGCCGCCACCGAGAGCCTGGTCGTGCAGGGCGGCTCCTCGCACGGCGGCGGCGACCTCGCCGTCGGCCGGCGCGACGGCGTCAACTCCGCGTCCTACCTGCGCTTCTCCGGCCTCGTCTCGGACCTGGCCAACGAGACCATCTACAGCGCGCAGCTGAGTTTCGCGGCCTTCGACGCGCCCTCCTGCAAGCCGCGGACGCTGGGCGTCTATCCGGTGACCGCGTCGTGGAGCTCCAGCACCAACACGAGCTACCCGGGCCCGGCCGTCGGCGGCGCGCTGGCCACGTCCTCCTTCGCCCAGGGCTACGTGGGCTTCAACCAGACCGCCTCGGCCTGCCCGGTCACCGGCACGGTGATGGACCTCGGCTCCAAGGGCCGTGACCTCGTGCAGGGCTGGGTCACCGGCAAGAGCAACTACGGCATCTCGCTGCGCGCGCCGGTCTCCGACGAGAGCGCCTGGAAGACCATCGCGGGCACGAGCAGCGCCAACCCGCCGCGGCTGTACGTCACGCACTCGCCGTACAACGCGAAGTACTCGGTGCCGAACCCGACGCCGCAGCCGGCCGTCCTGCAGAACCAGGCCGGCAAGGTCAAGGTGACGGTCACCAACAAGAGCGCCATGGACTGGACGGCTAGCGGCTTCAACCTGGTCTACCGGGTCTACGACGCGTCCACCAGCGCGAAGGTCGGTCAGTACGTGGCGGCGACGCTGCCGTCCACCGTCGCCCGCGGCGCCACCATCACCCTGGACGCCACCATCCGCGCGTTGCCGGTCGGGTCGTACCTCATCGACTTCAGCATGGCGACCAGCGGCGGCCGGGTCTTCACCGACGAGTACGTGCCACCGGCCCGGATCGCGCTGCGGGTCGACAACATCCCGCCCACGGTCGGCGCGCTCTTCCCGCCCAACGGATATCAGTCGCCCACGCTCACCCCGCAGCTCTGGGCGCAGGCCGTCGACCTGGACGCCCCGCCCAGCCAGACCCTGCAGTACCGCTTCCAGTACTGCTCGCTCGACAGTTCGGGCAACCCGACCGGCTGCACGACCACGGCGTACCAGACGAAACAGGCGTTCACGATTCCGTCCGGGACGTTCAAGTGGAGCACCCCGTACGTCTGGCGCGCCTACGTCAAGGACAACACCACCGAGGTCGTGAGCGGCTACGCCTCGCTGACCACCGCTGTGCCGCAGCCGGTGATCACGTCCCGGGTGGCGAACGCGCCGTACGGCGGCAACGATCGCGAGTTCAACCCGGACATCGGCAACTACACGACGGCCGCCGTGGACGCCACGGTCGCCACGGCCGGACCGCAGCTGAGCATCACGCGCAGCTACAACAGTCTCGACCCGCGCCGGACGCTCGCCTTCGGTGTCGGCTGGATGTCCGAGCTGGACATGCGGGCCACGGCGGACGCCGACGGGTCGGGCAACGTCCTGGTCACCTACGCCGACGGTCAGCAGGTGCGTTTCGGGCGCAACATCGACGGCACGTACGCGGCGCCGCTCGGCAGGACCGCCCAGCTCACCGTCGTCAGCGGCGCGTACGTGCTCAAGGACGTGTCCGGCACGACGTATTCGTTCCGCGGCAGCGACGGGCGGATCCTGACCATCGTTGACAAGAACGGGCGCACGCTGCAGTTCGCCTACGACGCCACGACCGCGCAGCTGTTGAAGATGCAGTGGCACTCCGGGGTGAACGTCAAGACCGGCCGCGCCCTGTCGTTCGGCTGGGACTCGACCGGTACGCACGTGACGAGCGTGAGCACCGACCAGGTCGACGGGCGGGCCCTGACCTGGACGTACGCCTACACGGGCGACGTGCTGAACAAGGTCTGCGCGCCGGGCGCCCAGATCTGCACGACGTACACCTACGTGGCGGGCTCGCACTACCGCAGCAGCGTGCTCGACTCGGGGCCGGACTCGTACTGGCGGCTCGGCGAGAAGGCCGGCGCCACCTCGGGTGGCAGCGAGGTCATCAACAACCTCGGCAAGGACGCCGCGACCCTGCGCAACGTCACGCTCGAGCAGCCGGGCTCGGCGGTCGGCTCGGCCAACACCTCGGGGCTGTTCAACGGGACCACCTCGGTCGCCGAACTGCCCAAGGGCGTGCTCAAGAGGAGCCGGGACACGGCGGTCGAGCTGTGGTTCCTGATGACCACGTCGCAGACCGGCGGCCCGCTGATCGGCTATCAGGACACGGCGGTCGACACGACGCCCACCACCGGCGTGCCGGTGCTCTACGTGGGTGGCAACGGCCACGTCTACGGCCAGTTCAAGAACACGGCGACCACGCCGAAGCCGATCGACGGCGGCGTCGACCTGCGCAACAACAAGTGGCACCACGTCGTGCTCTCGGTCACCGCCGACGTGCAGACCCTCTACGTCGACGGCAGCCGGATCGCCAGCAAGCCCGCCTCCGACGGCGCGCTCGACCCGAGCCTGATGACGTTCAACCAGGCCGGCGCGGCCTGGGCGACATCGCCGACGTCCTGGCCCAACTGGGGCAGCACGGCCAAGCGCTACTTCAACGGCAGCCTCGACGAGATCGCGGTCTACGGCCACGCGCTCAGCGACCAGGCGGTCGCGGCGCACTATCAGTACGGCTCGGCGCAGGCCGACCTCCTCTCCCAGGTCACGCTGCCCAGCGGCAAGACCTCCTCGGAGACGACCTACGACACCGGCGGCGACCGCATCGCGGAATACACCGACGGCAACGGCGGCACCTGGAAGATCGGGCAGCCGACCGTCTACGGCGGCGACACCGACCTGCGCCGGTCGGTGCAGGTGTTCGACCCGGCCAACCGGCCCTACCTCTACGAATACGACGCGCTCGCCGGGCGTCTGCTGCGCTCGGGATCGCCGCTGGGCATCACCACCCGGCCCGAGGACGGGCCGCTGCCCTCGCCCAGCGCGTCGCCGTCGCCCAGCCCGTCGCAGTCGTGCACCACGCCCGACCCCAGCTATCCGACGTTCTGTACGACGATCCCGGACGACTCGAGCGGCGATCCGGTCTTCGTCGAGCAGGCGCTCAGCGGCATGGTGGTCCGGTCGTTCGGCTACGACAGCCAGGGCCGGCAGAGCCAGATCGTGGACGAGAACGGCAACGCGATGACGATGACGTTCGACGCCCGGGGGAACGTCACGTCGCGCAAGACGTGCCGGGCGACGAACGACTGCCAGACCACGTACACGTCGTACACGACACCCAACGCGAGCAACCCGTACGATCCGAAGAACGACCTGCCGGTCGAGGTGCGCGATCCACGGTCGAGCAGCGCCACCGACAACCAGTTCCGGACGGTGACCGCCTACAACAACGCCGGCGACGTGACGAGCGAGACGTCGCCCGACAGCTCGGTCACCTCGAGGACCTATACCAACGGCACCGAGCTGGCGTACGGCAGCTCCACCGACACCATCGCGGCCGGCCTGATCGCCACGGCCACCGACGCGGGCGGCAAGGTGGCCAAGTACCGCTACACCGCCTCCGGCGACCTCGCCCTGCAGACCATGCCGACCGGGCTGGTCACCGAGGACACGTTCGACGCGCTGGGTCGCAAGGTCAAGGAGCGGGTCGTCTCGGACAGCTACCCGGACGGCGTGACCACCACCTTCGCGTACGACGACCTCGGTCACCTCACCACGACCACCGGGCCGGTGACGACCAACGCGGTCGACGGCACCAAGCATCAGGCGGTCACCACCAACGCGTACGACGTGGACGGCAACGTCGTGCAGACCACGGTGAAGGACGCGCTGGACGCCTCGGAACCGGCCCGCGTCACCACGATCGAGTACGACGAGCACAACCACGAGACGCGGACGGTCAATCCCGAGGGCGACGAGCAGACCCAGGGCTGGGACCGCTTCGGCAACCGGACCTCGGTGGTGGACGGCAACGGCAACCACTACGAGTACGCGTACACCGCCACCAACAAGCTGGCCGAGGTGCGGCTGTACGACTTCCACGACGGCGGCGGCGACAGCTCGAACCCGTACGTGGTGCTCAACTCGTACGTCTACGACTACGGCGGCCGGATGGCCGCGCAGGTCGACTCGATGGGCCGGCGGCTGGAGTACACGTACCTCGGCGACAACCTGCTGTCGAAGGTCGTGCAGAAGAACTTCCACAACCCGGACGGCAGCACCCGCGACCTGGTCGTGGAGAACAACACGTACGACGCCGCCGGCAATCTCACCAGGTCGGTGGTGGACAACGGGACGCTCACCACGACCAACACCATCGACTCGATGGGCCGGATCAAGTCGACGACCCAGGACCCGGGCGGCGTCAACCGGGTCACGAGCTATGCGTACGACCTGATCGGCAACGTCACCAAGACCACCATGAGCGGCAGCGCGATCAACGTCCCGTGGACCGTCGACGCGTCCGCGACCAACGTGGTGAACCAGGTCTACAACGCCGCCACCGGCCGGCTCGACCAGGAGGTCGCGACCGACGGCACCAACAACCGGACCACCTCGTACACGTACGACCAGCGCGGTTACACGCTGACCAAGACCGACCCGCAGGGCAACGTCTCGGGCGCCGACAAGACGGCGTACACGACTACATACAGGTACGACGAGAACGGCGACCAGACCACGGTGATCGCGCCGGCCGTCTCCACGGAGAGCGGTGGCGCCGGGGCGCAGACCACGAACCCGACCGTGCTCACCGGCTACAACGCGTTCGGCGAGGCGGTCGCGGTCAAGGACGCGCTCGGCAACGTCAGCCACACCAAGTTCGACCGGATGGGCCGCGTCGTCGAGTCCGACGGGCCGCAGTACACGGCTCCGGGCCCCAACACCGCCCAGACGCCGGCGGTGAAGAAGACGTACGACGCGCTGAGCAACGTCCTGACGTCGACCGATGCGCTGGGGCACGTCACCAAGTTCACGTACGACCGGCTCAACCACCTCGTGCAGACCGACGCGCCCGGGTCGACCGACAGCGAGCGGCTGGTCTCGACCTACACATACACCCGGACCGGAAAGGTGCTCTCCAGCACCAGCCCCACCGGCGTGCGCACCGAGGCGACCTACGACGACCTCGACCGGCAGGTCACCAAGACCACCATCGAGCGCAAGCCGTCGACGAGGACCCTGACCACCACGACCACGTACGACGACGCCGGCAACGCGATCAAGATGGTGTCGCCCACCGGCCTGATCACCACGGCCACCTTCGACAAGGCGGGCGACCAGCTGAGCGTCACCGACTCCGCCGGGGTGACCACCCAGCAGGGCTACGACGGCTTCGGCAACCCGGTGCGGCAGTCCGACGGGGCCGGGCGCACGACGCGGCACGACTTTGACCCGTTCGGCGAGGTGGTGGCCGAGCGCAACCTCGACCCGGCGGGCAACGAGCTGCGGAAGGAGACGTACGGCTACAACGCGAACGGCAATCTGACCGCGCGCACGGACGCGATGCAGAAGACCGTGACGTTCACCTACGACGGCCTCGATCACCTGGTCAAGCAGGTCGAGCCGACCAGCGCCAGCCACTCGATCACCACGAGCTGGGGGTACGACGCGGCCGGGCACACCACCCGCTACACCGACGGCCGCGGCAACGCCACCATCTACGGCTACAACAGCCTCGGCCTCGCCGAGAGCGTGGTCGAGCCGTCCACCACGGCGCAGCCGGCGCTCACCGACCGCACCTGGACCACGGCGTACGACCTGGCCGGCAACGCGACCGCGCTGACCGAGCCCGGCGGCGTCACCCGCACGCGGACCTACGACGCGGACAACCGCATGATCGCCGAGAGCGGCAGCGGCGGCGGCGCGGCCGCGGCCAGCCGCGGGATCACCTACGACGCCGAGGGGCGGCCCACCGCCGTCACCTCCGCCGGCGGCTCGGCGAACACCTTCGGCTACGACGACCGCGGTGACCTGCTCACGGCGGCCGGCCCGGCCGGCAACGCGACGTTCGCGTACGACGACGAGGGCGACCTGACGACCCGCACCGACGCGGCCGGCACCGCCACCTTCACGTACGCGAAGGGCCGGCTCGCCACGCAGCAGGACGGCGCGTCGGGTGTCGCCGAGACGCTCGGGTACGACGCGGCCGGCCTTGTGAAGAGCATCGACTACGGCGCCGGGCGGGTGCGGACGTACGGGTTCGACGACCTGGGCCGGCTCAACTCGGACGTGCTGAAGAACAGCGCCGGCCAGACCGCCCTCTCGATCGCCTACCGGTACGACCTGGACGACCACGTCGTCGGCAAGGACACCGCGGGCACGGCCGGGGCGGGCAGCAACACCTACGGCTACGACGACGCGGGCCGCCTGACCTCGTGGACGTCGAGCGCCGGAACGGTCGCCTACGGATGGGACGACTCCGGCAACCGGATCAAGGCCGGGGCCAAGACCGCCACCTACGACGAGCGCAACCGGGTGACCGGCGACGGCGACTACACGTACGCGTACTCCCCGCGCGGGACGCTCGCCTCGCGGACCAGCTCCGGCCTGACCGACCAGTACTCGTTCGACGCGTTCGACCGGATGATCGGCGCCGAGGGCGAGACGTACGTCTACGACGGCCTCGACCGCATGATCAACCGGAATGGCGCTACGGTGCTCTACTCCGGCACGGGCACCGATCCGATCGACGACGGCACCGAGAAGTACGGTCGCGACGCCGACGGCGATCTCCTGTCGGTCTCCTCCAGCGGCAGCGGCGTCAAGCTCACCGTCTCCGACTCGCACGACGACGTGGTGGGCACCTTCGCCCCGGGCGGCTCCCTCGGGTCGCTGGACAGCTCCACCGCGTACGACCCGTTCGGCCAGAAGACCGCCACGACCGGCAGCCTGCCGCACGTCGGCTTCCAGGGCGACTGGACCGACCCGGCCACCGGCCAGGTCGACATGGGCGCCCGCTGGTACGAGCCGGGCACCGGCACGTTCGTCTCGCAGGACACCGCGAACTACACCTCCGGCGACTCGGTGCTGGCGAACAAGTACGCGTACGCCGGCGACAACCCGCTGGGCAACAACGACCCGACCGGCAACTGGCCGTCGTGCGGCTGGTGCCACAAGGCCCTCAACGCGGTGGGCAACGCCGTCACGACCGTCGTCTCGAGCACCGTCAACACGCTGCAGAGCGCCGCGTCGTACGCCTGGCACGCCACGGTGAGCGCCGGGTCGTGGCTGTACAACCAGGCCAAGGCCGGGATCAGCGCGATCGGCCGGGGCTGGGACTACGTCTACAACGCCGCCAAGAACACGATCAAGAACGTCTGGAACAACCACATCGTCCCGGGCTTCAACCGGCTCAAGGCCGCGGCCCAGGCCAGGGCGCACGAGATCATGCAGCAGGGCCGGGCCATCACGGCGAGAGCCAAGGCGGCGATCAGCAGCGCGGTCCAGCACGTCTCGCTCAAGAGCATCGGCTCGATGGTGACGGCCGGGCTCAGCTCGCTCAGCGTGCACATCTCGGCCGGTCTGCTGCCCAAGATGGTGCAGAGCTTCACCTCGGTCGTGCAGGACATGACCGGCGCCGCCACGGCGCTCTATTCGGCGGCGGCGTCCACCGGGGCCATGCTCGTCAGCGGCGTCCAGACCGCCGCCAACTTCGTGGTCGACCACAAGGCCCAGTTCATCGGCGGGGTGGTGGGTGCCCTGGTAGGCGGCGGCTGCGGTCTGGCCATCGGCGCCACCGGTCTCGGCCTGGCCCTCTGCGCGGCCGCTGCGGGAGCGGCCGACTCCCTGGTCAGCGACATGGTGCAGGGCGGCAAGGGATGGAAGGAGATGGCCGCCGACACGATCCTGGGCGGCGTGACCGGCGCGGTCATGGGCCCGCTCGCCGACTTCGGCGGCGCGGCCCTCGGGGGCGCCGCACGCGGCCTCATCAAGAGCGGCGTGAAGCAGGCGTTCGAGGACGGCGGCGCGGCCCTGGCAAGCACCGCCCGCTCGTACGGCAACACCCAGGTGGGTGGCCTGGTCGGCCGCACGCTGGCCGGCCGGTCGGCCGGTTCCGCAGGACGCGAGGCGGTCGAGACCACCGGCTCCAGCGTCGAGTCGTCGATCCACGCCAACCCCAGACCGTCCACCTGCAACAGCTTCGCGGTGGGCACTGCCGTCCTGATGGCCGACGGCACCACGAGGCCGATCGACCAGGTCAAGCTAGGCGACAAGGTGATGGCCACCGACCCGACGACGGGCCGCACCCAGGCCCGAACGGTCACCGCCCTGATCACCGGCATCGGCACGAAGCAGATGGTCGAGCTGACCATCGACGTCGACGGCAAGAAGGGCACCAAGACCGCGACGATCGACGCCACGGACAACCACCCGATCTGGGCGCCCGACCTGCACCGCTGGGTCAAGGCGGCCGACCTGAAGCCCGGCTCGATGCTGGAGACCGGCCCCGGCACGTACGTCCAGGTGACGGCAACAAGGTCGTGGACGGCCCAGAACACCGAGGTCCACAACCTCACCGTCGACGGCCTCCACACGTACTATGTGGTCGCCGGCGGCACGCCAATCCTCGTCCACAACTGCCCCACCGGAGCGAGCGGCGGCGATTACGCCGATAAGCTAGGGTCGGACGGCCTTCGGGATCTGCTGAAGAAGCGTGCGGCGGAGCGTGCGGCGAAAGCCAGCGTCTCCGGCGAACACCTGGTTCTCGGACTCGACCGCAATCTCGCCGACACCGTCGAAGCGACCGGGGGCAAGAGTTGGAAGCAGGAGCCGTTCCACTCGCGATTCTTCGGGACGAGTACTGGGCCCGATCGGGCCAGGGCAATGATCGACGCCATGGTCGACGAAGGCGGCGATGACGCGAGGATTACCTTCAATCTGAAGGACATGAAGGATATCCCGAACATCCTGAACAATGCGGGACAGTTCAAAGACGCGATGACCTCCGCGGAGCTCCGGCACATCTGCGGCAGCGCGGCAGCGAAGGCCATTACCACGTTCATCAACGGCGACGCTCCATGCTAGGAAGACTCATGGAAGACCATCCGCAACCGGTGCGCGAGCTCTTCAGCTTTGCCGCGGTGATCCGGCGACGGCACCTGACGTTCGCCCAGGCGTCCCTGCGTGAGCAGATCAAGGGAGCGCCGAAGCCGGGACACCTGGCGCTGGTCGCAGCCGCCAATCTGCTCGACGTCGCCGAAGAGTTCGACCTGCTCGCGTATCGCGACACGGCGAAATTCCTCATGGAGTACGTGCCGTTCTTCGTCCCGCCGGGAGGTGTCTTCGGGATGCTCGGAGTTTCGGCGTTCGCCGTATATCTGCCGGCGGGCACGCGGCCGGGCGTGGAGTCGATCGCGGAGGACATACGCCGCGAGGCGCTGGTCCGCCCTCTTCAGTTGAGCGAGGACTACGGGATCTACCTGCGCCTGGAAGCGTCGTCCGTGCCGTATTCCGGAGGTTATCTTGATGCGGATCTCGCCGATGCGGTTGGCTACTGGAATGCCGCCCGGGAATGGCGCGGCGGAGAACAGCTGGACATTCGTCCGTCCGATTGGGAGCCCGTCTACGTTGCCGAGTTTGTTCGTGAGTAATACCAATAATGGGGGAGGAAGAATGGGTGTACGTCTGGCCCGGGTCGTCACCGCGCTCGTGGTGGTCGCCGGGTTCCTGGTCCTGCCGTCTGCCGCGCAAGCGGCCATCACGCCGGCTGCCGGGGTGGAGATCAAGGCGGGGCACAGCAACAAGTGCCTCAACATCAAGGGCGCTACGACCGCCGACGACGCGCCGCTGATCCAGTACAACTGCTCCGACTCGTTCGTGAACGACAAGTTCAAGGTGGTGCCGATCGGCGCGGACACCTACCAGATCGTCGCTACCTACGACAACAAGTGCCTGAACGTCTACAAGGCCGCGGTAGTCGATAACACCCCGGTCCACCAATACACCTGCAGCGCCACCGCCACGAACAACCTCTGGCGGTTCCTGCCGGTGGCCGGACAGAGCACCTACCGCATCCAGTCGGTGCAGAGCGGCAAGTGCCTGAACGTCTACAAGGGCCTGACGGACATCAATACCGCCATCAACATCTACACCTGCCAGACCGCCGTCACCACGCTGAACGACCAGTTCTACTTCCCGCCCGCCGCCGCGGCAGCGGGAGTGACCGTGGGGGCGTCCACCAACACCCCCGTCGTGGCCGTGCAGGCCGGCCCCGGCACGGCGACGCTCGGCCCGATCGTCTACTCGTACACGACCGACGCCGGCCACATGTGGACCGGATATCAGGACAGCCCGGAGAACTTCACCAACATCATCTGGCAGTCCGCGAGCGGCCTCGACCTGTACGCGGGGCACCCGAGCGTGAACGTCCAGGCCGACGGGCGGGCGTCGCTGGTCGCGCAGAACGGCGGCGACGCCGACCTCGACGTCTCCACTCAGACGGCCGCGCACGCCTCGACGTTCTCGAACTGGACCGATATTGGCGTCTCGAACCCGTCCGGGGCGGCACAGCCGGTCAGGGTCAAGAAGCCGGACGGCTCGCTGGTCACCTTCGCGATCGTCGGGGGCCAGCTGTGGCACCTGCCGCAGGACGGCACCCACCTGCCGTACGGGGGCTGGCGTTACATCGGCGGCACCAACCTGACCGGTGAGGTCGCCGCCGGGCTCACCCAGACCGGGTTGCGCGTCTTCGCGCTGGACACCACCGGCGCCGTGCAGACCGCGACGTACAGCGACGGCAAGCTCAGCGACTTCACGAGCCTGGGCGGCTCCGGCCTGACCGGCCGGATCGGCCTCTCGGTCCGCACCGGCTACCTGGCCCGGATCGTGGTGCGCGCAGCGGACGGCTCGCTGGTCACCAAGTCGCAGCAGAGCGATGGCACGTTCGAGAGCGACTGGACGACGATCCCGGGCGTCACCGCGGCCGGCTCGCCGTCGCTGGTGCGCGACCCCACCAGCGGTAAGACCGGCATCGTCGTGCGTGGCACCGACGGCACCGTCTATTTCACGCAGGAGTCCGCCGAGGGCAGTGGCGTGTGGGGGTCGTGGATGCAGGCGAGCGCCCGGGTGATCGTCACCGACCCGACGGCGTTCACCTACACGGTCTCCACCGGAGGCGGCTGGGCGTACGTGGTTCGCGACGGCAACAACCAGGTGTACGAGGTGCTCGCGGAGAGCGTCGGCAACTCGCTCGCCAAGTCAGCGGCCGCTCGCGGCACGGTGACCGGCTTCGTCGAGCATGCCCTGCCGAAGGCGCCGGGCAACTGACGGAAAGATAGGGGTGGCGGTCGCCGGCCGTCACCCCTCGCCGCAGGTGCGAGCCCGCTATCGCGACGGCGGGGGAATGGGCGGCCGAGGCGGCGACTCCTCACGCCGGGGCGCTCAGCTCTTGAGCGGCTGTTCGGCGCGACGAGCCGTCGCCGCCACGACGACGGCCGCGGTGACCAGCAGGCACACGGTCAGGCCCAGCGCCAGGCCGGCCGGCTGGTGCAGGGTCCACTGCGGAATCTTGCGTTGCGGCACCACGACCGCGCCCACGAACGCGCCGAGCAGTCCGAAGTACGAGCCGGTCATGAAGTTGCGGTGCAACTGCACCCGGTGGGTCACGGCCGCCCACAGCCCGATCGACAGCGTCACGAAGGTGAACACCGACAGACCGTGGATCCACGAGAAGTGACCCGGCCGCAGCTGCTGGATGAAGAACGAGCTGATGATCGTCCAGTACATCGCGCCGGTCCACACCCGGCCGATCCAGCGGTGGGCCCGATCGCCCCTGGTCCGGCGGACCAATTGGTAGGCGCCGAGCGCCATCGCGATCGTGGCGGCCCCCGCGTGCAACGCTATAACAACGTTATTGGCCATAACGTTGTTATAGTCGACTCCGTGACGCCCGTCAACCGCCCCGACCTGACCACCCGCCTGGTGGACGAGGCCGCCCGCATCCTGGTCGAGGACGGCCCGGGCGGGCTGTCCCTGCGCAAACTCGCGGCGGCCGCCGGCGTCTCGACGATGCCGGTCTACACCCTGTTCGGCGACAAAGAAGGCCTACTCGCGGCCATGCACCGGGAAGGCTTCCGCCGGCTCGGCGAGGCCCTCGCCGCGGTACCTGTCACCGACGAGCCGCTCACTGACGTGATCGCGCTCGGTAGGGCCTACCGCGCCGCCGCGCTCGCCAGCCCCCACCTCTACGGGCTGATGTTCGGCCGGATCGCCCCCGGCTTCACGCCCAGCCCCGAGGACCGGGCCGCCGCCGATCTGACCTACCGCCCCCTGGTCGAAGGCGTCGAACGCTGCCAGACAGCCGGCGTCTTCACCCCCGGCGACCCGGAGCGGATCGCCCTGCACCTGTGGGCCGTGGCCCACGGCATGGTCTCGCTCGAGCTCAACAACCAGACCGGCGGCGACGACACCTACCTCGAAGCCATGGGCTACGCGGGCCTTCCCTTCCTCACCTGACCACGAGACAAAGCCAACTTCCGGGCCGCCCGCAAGTCTCTGCACTCCTACGTGGAGGCCCGATACCTGCACCTGCGCCGCAGGGAGGCTCGGTTACCACCTACCTCTGTCCGGGTCTCCGGCAGCCGGTAGATGCCGATCAGAAGGACGACGCTCAACAGCAGGGTCGGTGATCCAGCGCTGTGCGCGCAGGCCCGGCAGGAAGCACTACTCGCCGCCGCGGGTGGCCACGAAGCTGGGCAGGTTCTTCAGGCGGCGGCGCAACGGCTTCTCGGGGATGGTGACGGTGCTGGTGCCGCCGTGGTGCCCGGCCACCGGGTCCTGCTCGCCGGGGTAGCCGATGAAGTTTCCGTCGTTGACCCACTCGGCCTTGATGAACTCGAATTGCCGGTCGAGGTGGGCCCCGGTGAAGGTTCCGATCAGCCCCCGGTCGGCGCCGTCGTCCTCCAATTCGCCCGCCGGCAACGGCGGGCCGTAGGTGGTGCCGCGGCGGATGAGGCGGTGCATCCGCGCGTTGCCGATGATGTCGGCGTCGCGGGGGTTGACGCGCCGGACGTGCGCACTGGCGGGGCACCGGAGGCCGCGCTCGTCGTCCGCCCGGTACAGGAAGTCGTTGTTGCGGTGCGGATCGGCGCCCAGTTGCGGGTCGTCGTGCTCCGGGGTCAGCGTCAGCGGCGCTCCGCTGGGCCGGCGCCCGACCATCTTCGCCGCCAGGAGCGCCTCGTCCTCGGGACCGGAGGTGTTCGCGCGCAGGTACTGTCGCCAGGCCGCGACCTTGGTGTGAATCTTCCGTACGGCGATGTAGGTTCCGTTGCGCCCCAGCACGTCGGGGCTGGGCATGGGCGGCAGATGGCCGGTCTTGGGCGAGTGAGCGGACTGGTGTTCGCCGCCGGCTGGCTGGTGGGACTAGCGGGGCTCGGCGCGATCACACTGGCGATCACCGGCGGTGCCGGCGCCTCCGAGAACGGGAAGCCGGCCGATTGGGTGGGCGTTCTCAAGCTCGTCATCGGATTGCTGCTCGTCCTGCTGGCTCTCCAGCAGTGGCGGCACCGTCCCACGGACACCTCGCAGGCAGAACTGCCCAAGTGGATGGCCGCGATCGACCACTTCAACGCCGTGAAGATCCTCGGGCTCTCTCTCGTGCTGTCCGCGGCCAATGCCAAGAACGCCGGGCTGACCATCGCCGCGGCCGCCGCGATCAGCTCGGCCGGGGTTTCCACCGACAAGCAGGTCGCGGGGCTGGCGATTTTCGCGCTCATCGGCTCCCCGGGGACCCTGATCCCGCTGGCGGTGTTCCTGATCGCGGGCGAACGCGCCAAGAACACCCTGTCCAGCTGGAAGACCTGGGCCGCGCAGCACAACGCCGCCATCATGACGGTCCTGTTCACGGTGCTCGGCATGAAACTGCTCGGGGACGGCATCGACATCCTGATCTCCTGACACCCCGATGCGGCCCCTGTGCCTGGAGCAGGCTCATGCGCCGGAAACCGCCATGGCTCAGCACCGCACGGCCTCCACCGCAATGTAATTGTCGTCCCGATGAGCGACCATCGCGAAGTCCGACCGATCGATGTCATTGCAGAACGGCAGATCGAACGAGAGATCAACTCTCTCGGAGGCAGAGCGGACTGAGTAGGCCTGAGCATGCTCGGCCGCTCCCCGTCGGATACCCTCGATCAGATCGGCCGGCCTCGGATCCATGCCCTCGAGGACGTCGCGAAGGTAGCGGGCGCAGACCCAGTCCTCCGCAGTTCGGCCTGTACACACGATCACGCAGGGGGTCCTCGCGTGGTTCATGTCGATCCAGCGTGCCGTGGCGCCGACATTCACCGCCGAGGTGGCAAGCAAGGCGGCCACGTCTTGAGGCCGCGCGAGGCCGAGTGTGCCGTTCGACGTCGCTTGGATCAGCCCCCGGCCGACGAGGCGCGCTTTGGACATCTCATACGGCGAGTTGCCGAAATCAAAGTCCGCCGGCTTCAAGCCGCGCTCCTCACCGACGAGGATCCGGTCCGTGTGAATTTGGCGGAGCCTGAGCGCAGCGCCGATCGACGGCGTGCAGTAGATATCTGTCGCGCCACGTTCAAAGGCGACTGCGGCTGTGGTAAAAGCGCGAATGACGTCGATCACGACGACAATGGAGCCGGCCGGTGCTTCTGCGTCCATTCCGACGACTGATATCGACCTGCTCGCCACCCCGGTTCCGCACCTTCCCATCAACGCGCCCGTTCTCCAGCACGACGATACGATCCGGGTCGTTTGCTGATACGAGTCGGTGTGCCACCACGCTTACGGTGCGATCACGCAGCACGGCGGCCAGGGTGCGTTCCAACGTCGCCCGCCGGCTGACCGACACCGCCACACCGTCCTGGCGTCTGGCGTGGCGGGTGGACGCACGGACGATCTGGGCGCTGATCGCCGAACGGGAGACGACCGCGGCCGCGACGGCGGAGGCACTACGCGAGCAGATCGCCGCGCTGAGCGATCAACTGGCCCCGTGCGGTCCGCCCCGGACACTGCACCGCCGTCCGGACATCCGTTGGTCGCCTTGGGCATGAGGCGTGTAACCCGGTGCCGTATATCACCGTGCGGGCGCGTACGGGTGCGCCGGTCAGGTGTGACCAACGAGGTGGAGAGGAAGCGGATCATCGCATTGCTGATGCTGCTGGTCGCTGCAGCGGCGTGGGTAACG
>NZ_JAOSZE010000053.1 GCF_025630775.1 Actinoplanes sp. KI2 | reverse complement strand
GCAGTACATGCTCGAGCGGCGCCGCGAGCTGGGCGGCTCCATCCCGTCGCGGCGCACCAAGGCGAAGTCGCTGGCGATCCCGGATTCCAAGGCGTTCGGCGACGTCAAGCGCGGCAGCGGCAAGCAGAAGATCGCGACCACGATGGCCTTCGTCCGGCTCCTCAAGGACCTGATGAAGGACAAGGAGTTCGGCGCGCGCTGGGTGCCGATCATCCCGGACGAGGCGCGTACGTTCGGCATGGACTCGTTGTTCCCGACCAAGAAGATCTACTCGCCGCACGGGCAGACCTACACCTCGGTCGACCGGGACCTGTTCCTGTCGTACAAGGAGGCGAAGGACGGCCAGATCCTGCACGAGGGGATCAACGAGGCCGGGTCGACGGCGAGCTTCATCGCGGCCGGGACCTCGTACGCCACCCACGACGAGCCGATGATCCCGCTGTACATCTTCTACTCGATGTTCGGCTTCCAGCGGACCGCGGACGAGCTGTGGGCGGCGTCCGACCAGATGACCCGGGGCTTCCTCCTCGGCGCCACCGCCGGCCGCACCACGCTGAACGGCGAGGGTCTGCAGCACGAGGACGGCCACTCGCTGCTGATCGCGGCGACCAACCCGGCCGTGGTGTCCTACGACCCGGCGTACGCGTTCGAGATCGCGCACATCGTGGAGAACGGCCTGCACCGCATGTACGGCGAGAAGCAGGAGAACGTCTTCTACTACCTCACCGTCTACAACGAGCCGATCGTGCAGCCCGCCGAGCCCGAGGGCGTCGACGTCGAGGGCCTGCTCAAGGGCATCTACCGGTATCGGGAGGCACCCGAGACCACCGGGCCGAAGGCGCAGATCCTGGCCTCGGGCACCGGCATGGGCTGGGCGCTCAAGGCGCAGGAGCTGCTGGCCCAGGACTGGGGCGTGGCCGCCGACGTCTGGTCGGTCACCTCATGGACCGAGCTGCGCCGGGACGCCGTCGAGGTCGAGGAGCACAACCTGCTCAACCCCGGCGACCAGCCCCGCAAGCCGTACATCTGGCAGAAGCTGGAGGGCACCGAGGGCCCGGTCGTCGCGGTCAGCGACTTCATGCGGGCGGTCCCCGACCTGATCTCCCGCTGGGTGCCGAACGACTACACGTCGCTGGGCACCGACGGCTTCGGGATGAGCGACACCCGGCACGCGCTGCGCCGCCACTTCCACGTGGACGGCGAGTCGGTGGCCGTGGCCACGCTGCGCCAACTGGCGCTGCGCGGCAAGGTCCCGATGCACGTGCCGGCCGAGGCGGCCAAGAAGTACGCGATCGACGACGTGTCCGCGGCCCCGGTGGGCGAGACCGGCGGCGACAGCTGAGTCCGGCAACACCGATGAAGGCCCCGTCGCCGAGACGGGGCCTTCATCGGTTGGTCAGATAGCCGTTCAGGAAGTCGGTGGCCTCGCGCAGCGCGTCGGCCTCGAGCTTGCACGGCCGCCACTGCGCCTGCCGCCCGCGCGAGATGAGCCCGGCCCGCTCCAGCACCTTGAGGTGTTTGGAGATCGCCGGGAGGCTCATCGCGAACGGCTCGGCGATCTCGTTGACGGTCGCCGGCCCCTCGGCCAGCCGGGCCAGGATCGCCCGGCGGGTCGGGTCGGCCAGCGCCCCGAACACCACACTGAGCTGATCCCCGCCCACGAACGGGACCTACGCCGGGACGTACGTGATGACCTCGACGCCGGTCGCGGTCCGCCAGCCGTCGGCGAGAGTCAGTGCGATCTTGGTGCCGTCCTCCCAGAGCTTGCGGCCCTCGCCCTGCACCACCGGGAAGATCATGATCCGGTACTCGTCGATCAGGTTGTGCCGGGTCAGGTAGTTGACCAGCGAGGCGCTGCCGTTGATCAGCAGGTTGGCCGGCTCGGTCTTGAGCTTGGCCACCGCGTCGGCGACCTCGCCCTGCAGGAAGCTCGCGTTCCACTCCGGCTCGGCGAGCGTGGTGGTGGCCACGTGCTTGGGCATGGAGTTCATCTTCACGCCGAAGTGGCCGGTCTCGGCCTCCATATGCGGCCAGGCCGCCTTGAAGCCCTCGTACGTCTTCCGGCCGAGCAGCAGCGCGTCGGCGCCGGCCAGGTTCTGCGCCTGCCAGCCGGACAGCTCCTCGTTGAAGTACGGCCCGCTCCACGCCGGCTCCTCGAAGACGCCGTCCAACGTCGTGTATTCGACCGCTACGACCTTGCCCATCTCGGTCACCTCGATACTTTACCCATCGGTTAATTAGCCGAATGGTAAAATAGTCCCTTTTGTGCGTCTCGTCAAGCGGTCTGACATTCCGTAAGCTCCTCGCTACGGAGGGGAGGCTCGATGGCCGTCACGAGAACCGCCGCGCTCGCCGAGCCCGTCGTCGCGGTCCGTCGCGGCTGGATCGGTCTGCTCTTCGCCGCCAACCTGGGCCTCTGGATGGCGCTCTACACCCCGCTGCAGGTGCTGCTGCCCGAGCAGATCGAGGACCTCGGGGTCGGGCACAAGGAGATCTGGCTCGGCATCGTGACCGGCATCGGCGCGATCATCGCGGTGGTGGTCAACCCGCTGGCCGGCGCGCTCTCCGACCGTACCCGGCCGCGCATCCTCGGCCGCGAGTACGGCCGCCGGCACATCTGGACCGCCGGCGGCGCCCTGCTCGGCTTCGTCTCGCTGCTGGTGCTCTCGGTCGCGCCCAACCTGTTCTGGGTCACGGTCGGCTGGGCACTGGCCAACGTCGGCCTCAACGTCATGCTGGCCACGCTGACCGCCGCCGTCCCCGACCGGGTGCCGGTCGAGCAGCGCGGCCTGGTCTCCGGCTGGATCGGCATGCCGGTGGCGCTCGGCCTGGTGCTGGGCGCCATCCTGGTGACCACGGTGGTGACCACGCCGCCGCCGGGCTACGTGATCATCGCGATCGGCCTGCTCCTGCTGGTGGCGCCGTTCGTGTTGCGCACCCCGGACGATCCGCTCGGCGACGTCGCGGTCCCGAGGATGAGTTTCAAGCTCGACCTGCGCGGCAACCCCGACTTCGCGTGGGCCTGGATCACCCGGTTCCTGGTCATGCTCGGCAACGCGCTCGGCACGCTCTACCTGCTCTACTTCCTCACCGACGCGGTCAAGCTCGACGATCCGGACACCGGCCTGCTCTACCTGATCCTGCTGTACACGGTCGGCATGATCTCCACGGCGATGCTCGGCGGCTGGCTCTCCGACCGGGCCGGCAAGCGCAAGATCTTCGTGATCTGGTCCGGCGTGCTGATCGCGATCGCCGCCACGATGCTCGGCATCTGGCCCACCTGGCCGGTCGCGATGGTCGCCTCGGTGCTGTTCGGCGCCGGCTTCGGGGTCTACCTGGCGGTGGACACCGCACTGGTCACCCAGGTGCTGCCGGCCGCCGCCGACCGGGCGAAGGACCTGGGCGTCATCAACATCGCGCCGTCCGCGTCGCAGGCGCTCGGCCCGGTGCTGGCCGCCCCGGTGGTCGCCTACCTGGGCGGATACCCGACGCTGTTCGCGCTCACCGCCCTGACCACGCTCGCCGGAGCGGTAGCCGTGGTGAAAATCCGCTCGGTGCCGTAGGTAGTCTGGTCGGGTGACTGTTCGCGTACGTTTCGCCCCGTCCCCGACCGGCATGTTCCACGTCGGCGGCGCCCGCTCGGCGCTGCAGAACTGGATCTATGCCCAGCAGCACGACGGCGTCTTCGTGCTCCGCGTCGAGGACACCGACGCCGCCCGCAACCGTCCCGAGTGGACCGAGGGCATCCTCTCGGCGCTCGACTGGATCGGCATCGAGCGGGGCACGTACGAAGGCCCCTACTACCAGTCGTCCTACGCGGCCGACCACACCGCCGCCGCGACCCGCCTGTTCGGCGAGGGCCGGGCGTACTACTGCGACTGCAAGCGCGAGGACGTGATCGCCCGCACCGGCAACCAGCACACCGGCTACGACGGCTTCTGCCGCGACCGGGGGCTCGGCCCGGGCGAGGGCCGCGCGCTGCGCTTCCGCACGCCCGACGAGGGCGAGACGGTCGTCGAGGACCTGGTGCGCGGCAAGCCGACCTTCGAAAACCGGCTGATCGAGGACTTCGTCATCGCCCGCGCCGACGGCTCGCCGCTGTTCCTGCTGGCCAACGTCGTGGACGACATGACCATGGGGATCACCCACGTGATCCGCGCCGAGGAGCATCTGCCCAACACCCCCAAGCAGCAGATGCTCTGGGAGGCGCTGGGCCACACCCCGCCGGTCTGGGCGCACGTCCCGGTCATCGTCAACGAGAAGCGGCAGAAGCTCTCCAAGCGGCGGGACAAGGTCGCCCTGGAGTCGTACCGCGACGAGGGCTACCTGGCCGCCGCGATGAAGAACTACCTGATGCTGCTCGGCTGGGCGCCGTCCGGCGACCGCGAGATCGTGCCCTGGTCGGTGATCGAGACCGAGTACCGCATCGAGGACGTCAACCACGCCTCGGCATTCTTCGACATCAAGAAGCTGCGGGCATTCAACGGCGACTACATCCGCGCGCTCGCCCCCGACGAGTTCGCGGCGGTCTGTGCGCCGTGGCTGACCGGCACCGACACGATTCCGGCTCCGCCGTGGGCGGCCGATGCCTTCGACGCGCGGGTGTTCGCCGCGGTCGCGCCGTTGGCCCAGACGCGCATTGCGGTGCTTTCCGAGATCGTGGATTACGTCGATTTCCTCTTCCTCGACGAGCCGGTCCGCGACGAGGCCTCGTGGGCCAAGGCGATGAAGGGTGACGCCGCCGAGATCCTGGACGCGACGGCCACCGCGTTCGAGTCGCTCGAGGAGTGGGCGGCCGAGCCGCTGAAGGCCGCGCTCGAGGAGGTCGGGCTGACCCGCGAGCTCAAGCTCGGCAAGACTCAGGCACCCGTTCGGGTGGCGGTCACCGGCCGTTCGGTGGGTCTGCCGCTCTTCGAGTCGATCGAGGTTCTGGGCCGCGAGCGCACGCTGCGTCGCTTGCGCTCCGCGCGGGCCGAGCTCTGACGACAGATTGGGTACGGGGTGAGCCCGCTCACCCCGTACGCGTTGCATCTGGCTCGTATTTTTTCGCCTTTATCGCATTCGGCTCCCGGCGCGCCATCGCTTGCCGTCGTTCCGGTAACGAAAACCGCTGAGCGGGTGACCGGGCCCCCAAGAACTTGAACGGTCTGGGTACTATTCGGCCGCTGATCAACGGCCGTAGTCGTCACGTCAGTCATCCCCAGATGGCTCCAATTCGCCCCGGCTCGAGATGCGCCCGGGCGGTTGTCCGGGGAGGCTGAGGGGGCCTCGGCCGTGCCGCGAGTCACCGTCGCGGCGTGCGAAGCCATGTCCACCACGGGGCGGGAGGCCGGGACGATGGTTCGAAGGGCGATAACACGCTTGTGGTCGGCGGCCGGCGTGGTCGCCGTTGCCGCCACGCTCACACTCGGGGCCGCCCCGGCGGCGCTCGCGGCGCCGAAGGCGCCCGCCAAGCCCACCAGCATCCAGATCATGGGCAAGGACATCCCGGGTACGTTGATCGTCGAGCCGAGCGACGGCGCCCGCCTCTTCGACACGCTGCTCGGCGAGGTCAACTGGATCGCCACGGCCAAGCCGGTGACCACCGCGCCGAAGGCGAACAAGCTCGGCCCGAAATACACCCTGATCGTGCTGGTCAAGTCGGCCCCCCAGCAGGTCTACAACCTGTACCCGGAGGCGACCGGCGGCCCTCGCGTGCACCGCCCGGCCCCGCAGCCCAGCGGCGGCCAGAAGCCCGACGGCTGGTTCTACGGCCGCCTCACCATGCCCGAGACGCTGCGACTGAGCGGCGTCCCGCTGCAGCCCAAGCCGGACGTGATCAACGGCGGTATCGGCGGTGTCGGTGGCGGCGTCGGCGAGAACCTCAAGGTGGGCGACGCCGACCCGATCAGCGGGGTGAACGACTTCCTCGGCCGCATGCGTGACCTGCTGCTGCTCAACGGCGCGGTGCTGATCGTCATCGTGTCCGGCCTGGCCGGCATGGCTTTCCTGATCCGCCGCCGGATCTGAGCGTTTCCGCACCCCTCATCGGGAGCCGGTACCGTCCTCTTCATCCTTGGGCGACGGCAGGGGCACCTTGAAGGCCGGGCACGCCCCGGACGACGGCCCGAAGCAGTCCTCTCCCCGGCCGAACGCGTCGAACAGCCGGCGGTCGGTGGCGAGCCGCTCGACCTGCGCTCCGGTCAGCCCCGGCTTGCCCGCCGCCGCGGTGTCGCCGCCGTGCTCGCCGGTGGCCATCAGCGCGATCGTGCGGCCGTCCGAGGTGCGCCGGGCGGTGGTCTGGCGCGCCTGCCAGTCGCGGTCGTTCCCGTCGTCGTAGCGGACGTACTCGACGCCGCCCGGCGCCCAGGCGACCCTGGCGCATCGGTGCGACCCGGCTCGCACCGGGAAGCAGAAGTCCCGGCCGGTGGCGTAGACGGCGACTGTCACCGTGCCGCGCGGCGTGCCGTCCCGGTCGGTCACGGAGTATTGCCGCCAGCCGTTGCCGCGCTCCGGCGGGCGCGGCCGGATGCGCTCCTGCCGGCCCTCGACGATCGGCGCGAGCAGCCTGAGCACCGGGTCGGCGGCGATCGAGGGCGGCGGCGCCGCGGTCCTGGTGGCCTGCGGGGCGGCCACCGGCCGGACCGGAGCGCCGGCCTGAACCGGATCGTGCCGCCCGGCGTCTCGTTGCTGGCCGGGTGGCAGCAGCGTGGTGGTCAGCGCGTACCCCGCCGCCGCGATCACCGCGATCACCGCGACGCCGGCGCCGACCGCGGCCTGGAGCCGACGGCGGCGCAGCTTGTCGGCCCGGCGGAAGACCTCGTCGATCTCGTCGCGGGGTGCGGGCTCGCCGTCGAGGGCCTGCTCGAGGAGCCGGCCGAGCGGCTGCGTCATCGGGTCAGCACCGTTCGCGAGTTGACCAGCATTTGCTCGAGCGCGGCCAGCCCGGCCCGCTCGTAGGCGTCGACCCGCTCGTCTTCGAGGTCGAGCATGGCGCCCACGGCGTCCACGGTGAAGCCGTCCCAGTGCCGCAGCACCAGCACCGCCCGGCAGCGCGGGGCGAGCTTGTGCAACGCGTCGAGCACCAGGATGGACTCGGCCGCGACGCCCCCGGCACCGGCAGCGGCCACGAAGACGTGCTCCCGGCGCCGGTTCCGGCGGCGGCACGCCTCCATCAGATCCGCGTACACGTGGACGTCGGCGTCCGCAACCGCCCCGCGCCGGGTCCCGTCCACCACCCGGGCCAGGCAGGCTTCGGTGAGCTCGGTGGCCAACTCCCAGTCGCCGCACATGAGGAACGCCGAACGGCGCAGGCTCGGGAGTCGGCTGGTCACGTACTCGCGCAGACCATCATCAATGTCGCCGGACATAGCACCTTTATAGGAAAATTGGCGTACGGGTACCGGCGAAACCGCATCACGTCGCCCGGACGGCGACCTCCACCAGGCGTACGAGCTCGGCCAGGTCCGCCTCGAACTCGCGCTCCCCCGCCTCCCCGCGCGGCGCGGCCGGCAGCCCGCCGGTGACCTCGCCGGTGACGTAACCCAGCAGGAATGCGCAGATCATCCGGGACAACCGGGGAGCCCGGTCCGCGGGCACGCCCGCGTCGTGCAGGATCCCGCGCAGCGCCGCCGTCAGCCAGGACGCCGAGGCGCCGGCCGCCGAGCGGTTGAGCAGCAGCGGGAAGGCGCCCGGGTGGGCGTACCCGAGCCGGCGGACGGCCCGGCCCAGCGCGTGCAGCCGCCGGCGCCAGTCGCCGCCGTCCTCCTCGAGGGCCGAGCCCAGTTCCTCGTGCAGCAGGCCGACCAGCCCGTCCAGCAGAGCGTCCTTGCCACCCACGTACGGATAGAGCGCCATCGAGGTCAGCCCGACCCGCTCCGCGACGGCGCGCATCGACATGGCGGCCAGGCCGCGCTCGTCGACCAACGCGAGCGCCTGGTCGAGGATCAGCCGTCTCTTGTCGTCCACAACCTCACCGTGTCGGGGTCCCCGGCCGTGTTTCCCGGGACGCGCCGGGCGGCTCACTCAGTCGAGTGAGGTCAGCACGGTCGGCCGGGGCGACGGCCCCGGCGGCTCACTCGGTCGAGTGAGGTCAGCACCAGCGTTTGGGAGGCCGGCCCCGACCGGCCGCCCGCCGACGCGGCCGCACCGCGCCGTGCAGATGGGCGCCCGCCCATCCGCGCAACTGCGTGCGGCAGCCCATCCGGCTCGGTCCCGGCTCCGGCTCGTCCTCCACGGCCGCGACGGCCATCGGCGGTGCTTCCTCGAGAGCTGGATCGACGTCGGCGCCCAACGGCACGTCTTCCCGTTCCGTCATCTCGCCTCCCCCAACTTCACGCGGTGTCACATCGGCAGCGCAGCCTCCGGCTTTACCTCTCCGGCACGGTCAGCCGGCAACGCTAATGCGCAACCATGCCAGGTCACCGACCGAAATCGCGGGAGGGGCGCACCGCTACTCCGGCAATTGCCCCAAAACAGTATATATACCCCATACATAACTCGCATTTGCCCCGTGACCCGCGGTCTTGGGTCGTGCCGGGCGGAACCGGCGTTCACGGACGGAACGGTTCCGAGTCGGGCTGTCGCCGCGCGACGTGGCACGCTGTGCTTCGTGGCAGAGAGCGTACGACCCGCCGGGACGGCCAAGCCCCCGCTCGCCGCCACCCTGCGCCGCATCGAGCGCACGGCCGGCTCGCTCGCCAGCTCGGCGGTGGCCCGGATGGACGAGACCCTCCCCTGGTTCCGCGCCCTCCCGGCCGACCAGCGCTCCTGGGTCATGCTGGTCGCCCAGGCCGGCGTCCGCTCGCTGGTCGAGTGGCTGCGCTCGGGCGGCGCCGTGGCGGCCACCACCCAGGAGATCTCCGACGAGGTGTTCGCGGCCGCGCCCCGGGCGCTGGCCCGCTCGATCACGCTGACCCAGGCGGTCCAACTGATCAAGGTGACCATCGACGTCGCCGAGTCCGAGGTCGGCAACCTGGCCGCGCCCGGCGAGGAGGAGGCGCTGTTGCAGGCGATCCTCCGCTACTCCCGGGAGATCGCCTTCTCGGCCGCCCGGGTGTACGCCCGGGCCGCCGAGTCACGCGGCGCCTGGGACGCCCGGCTGCAGGCCATGCTGGTCGACGCGCTGCTCCGCGGCGACTCCTCGGACGTGCTGGCCAGCCGGGCCGCGGCGCTGGGCTGGGCGGACGCGCCGCCGGTCGCGGTGGTGGTGGGCCGCTCGCCGGGCGGCGAGATCACCTCGGTGCTGCACGCCGTCTACCGCGCCGCCCGCCGGGCCCGGCTCGAGGTGATCGGCGGCGTGCACGGCGACCGGCTGGTGGTCGTGATGGGCGGGGTGACCGACCCGGCCGCCGGCGCCGCCGCGCTGGCCGCCAGCTTCGGCGAGGGCCCGATCGTGGTCGGCCCGGCCGTACCCTCGCTCGATCAGGCCACCGAGTCGGCCCGGGCCGCGCTCGCCGGGTTCCGGGCGGCCGGCGCGTGGCCCGGCGTGCCGAACCCGGTGGCCGCCGACGACCTGCTGCCCGAGCGGGCGCTGGCCGGGGACATGGCGGCTCGCCGGACGCTGCGGCACGACGTCTACGGAGCACTCAGCCGGGCCGGCGGCGGCCTGCTCGAGACCCTCGACGCGTTCTTCGCGGCCGGCGGGGTGCTGGAGAGCGCGGCCCGGGAGCTCTACGTTCATCCCAACACCGTGCGCTACCGGCTCAAACGCGTCGCCGAGGTGACCCGCCTGTCCCCGCTCGACGGCCGGGACGCGTTCGCCCTGCGGCTCGCCATGACGATCGGGCGGCTCGACCCTGCGAGCTAAATCACCGGCTCGTTTCACGTTCCAGTCCGGTACAAATAGGGCTTAAAGGGGGTCGCTTTGTAGGATTCCCACAACGGTGGTCGTAGGGTTTGGTTGCCGCCGTGCACCGCGTAACCCCGTTCTATCCGGAAGAGTCAAAAGCGTGCTCGCCGTACTTTCGCCCGGCCAGGGCTCGCAGAAGCCCGGCTTCCTGACCCCCTGGCTCGACCTCCCCGGCTCGGAGTCCCGCCTGCGGGAGTGGTCCGCCCGGTGTGGCGTCGACCTGCTCCACCTCGGCACCGAGGCGGACGCCGAGGAGATCAAGGACACCGCCCGGACCCAGCCGCTGCTGGTCGCCGCCGCGCTGCTCGCCGCCGAGCACCTGCCCCTCGACGGGGTCGGCCTGGTGGCCGGCCACAGCGTCGGCGAGCTGGGCGCGAGCGCGATCGCCGGGGTCTTCTCCGCGGACGCCGCCGTCACCCTGGCCGGCGTGCGCGGCCGCGAGATGGCCGCCGCCTGCGCCCTCGAGCCCACCGGGATGAGCGCCGTCCTGGGCGGCGACCCCGACGAGGTCGTGGCCACCATCGAGCGGCACGGTCTCTACCCCGCCAACCGCAACGGCGCCGGCCAGATCGTGGCGGCCGGCTCGCTCGACGGGCTGGCCAAGTTCGCCGCCGAGCCGCCGGCCAAGGCGCGGGTGATCGCGCTGCAGGTGGCCGGCGCGTTCCACACGCCGTACATGAAACCGGCCGAGACCGCTCTCGGCGCGATCGCCGGCGACATCACGGTGGCCGAGCCGGTCCGCACCCTGCTCTCCAACCTGGACGGCACGGCCGTCGCGCCGGGCGACGAAATGCTGCGGCGCCTGGTTCGCCAGGTCACCGCGCCGGTCCGATGGGACCTGTGCATGCGCACGATGAAGGACCTCGGCGTCACGGGGATCGTCGAGCTGCCCCCGGCCGGCACCCTGGCCGGCCTGGTCAAGCGCGAGCTCAAGGGCGAGGGCGCGCCGGAGATCGTCACCCTGAACACGCCGGACGACCTGCCCGCGGCTCGCGACCTGATCGCCCGGCACGGCAATGGAGGAGCAGCATGACCGCCGCGGGTTCCCGCATCGTCGCGCTCGGGCACTACCAGCCCTCGCGCATCGTCACCAACGACGACCTGGCCAGCACGATCGACACCAACGATGCGTGGATCAAAGACCGGGTGGGCATCGCCGCGCGGCGGGTCGCCGACGCCGAGACGGTCGCCGACATGGCCACCTACGCGGCGGAGAAGGCGCTGGCGAGCTCCGGCCTGAGCGCCGCCGACATCGACCTGGTGGCGGTCGCCACCTGCACCTCGATCGACCGCTGCCCGAACGTCGCGACCCGGGTCGCCGCCCGGCTCGGGGTGACCGCCCCGGCCGCGTACGACCTGAACACCGCGTGCTCCGGCTTCTCGTACGCGCTGGGCACCGCCGACCACGCGATCCGGGCCGGCGCGGCGCGCAACGCCATCGTGATCGGCGCGGAGAAGCTCTCCGACGTGACCGACTGGACCGACCGCACCACCGCCGTGCTCTTCGGCGACGGCGCCGGCGCGGCCGTGGTCACCGCCGCCGGCGAGGGCGAGGAGGCCGGCATCGGCCCGGTGCTCTGGGGGTCGGCGCCGGACAAGGGCGACGTCCTGCGGATCGAGGGCTGGCAGCCGTACATCCAGCAGGAGGGCCAGGTCGTCTTCCGCTGGGCCACCACCGCACTCGCCCCGTTCGCCCGGGAGACCTGCGCGAAGGCCGGGGTCGACGTGTCCGAGCTGGCCGCGTTCATCCCGCACCAGGCCAACGTGCGGATCATCGACGGCATCGTGAAGCGTCTGGGCCTCGGCCCGGACGTGGTCGTCGCGAAGGACCTGGTCGAGTCCGGCAACACCTCCGCGGCGAGCATCCCGCTGGCCCTGTCCAAGCTGGTCGAGCGCCGGGAGGTGCCCTCGGGCGCCCCGGTGCTGCTGTTCGGCTTCGGCGGCGGCCTCACCTACGCCGGCCAGGTCGTGCGCTGCCCCTGACGGGCACGCCGGCCGAGCCGGAAGCACCTCATCACCATTTCTGAGAGGAATCACCAAAACAATGGCAACTCGCGAAGAGATCACTTCCGGCCTCGCCGAGATCCTGGAGGAGGTCGCCGGGGTCAACCCGGACGACGTCGCCGAGGAGAAGTCGTTCACCGACGACCTGGACGTCGACTCGCTGTCCATGGTCGAGGTCGTGGTGGCCGCCGAGGAGAAGTTCGGCGTCAAGATCCCCGACAACGAGGTGCAGAACCTGAAGACCGTCGGCGACGCCGTTTCCTACATCGAGGCGAACCACTGACATGACTACCGTCGACGTCGTCGTCACCGGGCTCGGCGCGACCACCCCGTTGGGCGGGGACGTCGCGTCCACCTGGGACGCCCTGGTGGCCGGTCGCTCCGGGGTGAGCTCGCTCACCCAGGAGTGGGCGGCCCAACTGCCCGTACGCATCGCCGCATCGCTGGCCGTGGAGCCCTCCGAGGTCATCGACCGGGTCCGCATGCGCCGCCTGGACCGCTCCGAGGCGATCGCCCTGATCGCCGCGCAGCAGGCCTGGGCGGACGCCGGCCTGAGCGACGACGCGGTGGACAAGGAGCGCCTGGCCGTCAGCTTCGGCAGCGGCATCGGCGGGGCCACCACACTGCTCATCCAGGACGACATCCTGGAGCAGTCCGGCCCCCGCCGGGTCAGCCCGCACACCGTCCCCATGCTCATGCCGAACGGCCCGGCCGCCCACGTCGGCCTGGAGTTCAGCGCGCGGGCCGGGGTGCGCGCCATGGCCAGCGCGTGCGCCACCGGCGCCGAGGCGCTGGCCCTCGGCCTCGACCTGATCCGCCTCGGCCGGGCCGACGTGGTGATCGCGGGCAGCACCGAGGCCGTGGTGCACCCGCTGCCGATCGCCGGCTTCGCCTCGATGCGCGCCATGTCGACGCGCAACGACGAGCCGGAGCGGGCATCCCGCCCCTGGGACCGCAACCGGGACGGGTTCGTCCTCGGTGAGGGCGCCGGGGCGATCATCCTGGAGCGCGCCGAGCACGCCGCCGCACGCGGCGCCCGGGTCTACGCGCGCTTCGCCGGCGCGGGCGTCACCTCCGACGGCTACGACATCGTCCAGCCCGACCCGGAGTGCCGCGGCGGCATCCGGGCCATGCAGATGGCGATCCGCGACGCCGGTCTCACCGGCGCCGACATCAAGCACGTCAACGCGCACGCCACCTCCACCCCGGCCGGCGACATGGGCGAGATCCGGGGCATCCGGGCCGCCATCGGGGACCACCCGGTGGTCACCTCGACCAAGTCGATGACCGGTCACCTGCTCGGTGCGGCCGGCGCGCTCGAGTCGATCGCCACCATCCTGGCGATCCGGGACAGCGTGGTTCCCCCCACGATCAACCTGGAAGACCCGGACGACGGCCTGGACCTGGACGTGGCCGCGCTCAAGGCCCGCCCGATGGAGATCTCGGCCGCGGTCAACAACTCGTTCGGCTTCGGCGGCCACAACGTAGCCGTGGTCTTCACCCGCCCCTGACGGTTTACGCACCCTGAGGGAGCGCCCGCCCGGGCGCTCCCTTTCTGCGTGTCACTGACAGGCGGAGGGCGGCAGTCCCGGCACAGCGACCGGGGACCGACCGCTCGCCTTCGCCTTTCCGGCGAGCACGCCTGCCAGGGCGGTCAGCGACAGCTTGCTCGACGAGTAGGTGGCGATCAGAGTGGGCGAGTCGGCGGACGCCAACAGGTAGGGCGTGTCCATCATGACGGTCACCGCCGCGCCCGGCTCCAGGTCGGCGCGGCTGTCCCCGTACCCGACGAGGTGGACGACCTGCCCGCCCGCCGCCTGCACCTTCGCCCCCGCCGCCTGCAGGGCACGGACGAGGTTGCCCCGCGCGACCTCGCGGCTCTCGGCGGCGGTGACCGTGATCGGCCCGGTGAGCAGCGGACCCCGGCACGACCCGCGCAGGACCGTCACCGCGGCGGCGTCCAGCGCCGCGACCGCCTGCTGATGAGCGGGCGCGCCGACCACGTCCAGCCCCTTTCCGGCGCCGGCCCGGCTCTTCAGGGTGAGGATCCGAGTCACCGCCTCGACCAGCCGGCCCCGCGGGAGCTCCCCGCTCTTGAGCCCGGCCAGGATCCCGTCCCGGGCCCCGGCGATGTCCGGCGGCATCAGCAGCATGTCGTTCCCGGCGTTCAGCGCCCGCACCGCGGCCTCGCCCGCCGGCCACGTCATCGCCGGCGGCATGTTCATGGCGTCGGTGATCGCCACCCCGGTGTACTTCAGCGTGCCGCGCAGCTCGTCGGTCATGACCTTGTGCGAGAACGTGGCCGGCGTGCCCCTGTCCAGAGCCTGGACGTCGAGGTGACCGGACATCACCACGCCGGCGCCGGCCCGCACGCCGGCCTGGAACGGCGGCAGGTCCTGCGCGCGCCACTGCGCGGCGGTCTGCGCCACCACCGGCAGCGTCGCGTGGCTGTCCCCGCTGGTGTGCCCGTGCCCCGGGAAGTGCTTGAGCCCGGCCGTGACGCCGGCCGACTGCAGCCCGCGAACGGCCGCCGCGACCTGCTCGGCATTCGCCCTGGCGTCGCCGCCGAACGACCGCGAGCCGATCACCGTGTTGGCCGGCGGCCCGAGCGTGTCCGCGTCCGGCGCGAAGTCGACGGTGATGCCCATCGCGGACAGTTCCTCGCCGGCTGCCCGCCAGGCCGCCTCGGTCAGCGCCGGGTTGCCCGCGGCGCCGGCCGCCATCGCCGACGGCAGCGCGGTGACACCCTGGGTGATCCGGGTGACCACGCCGTACTCCTGGTCGGTGCCGATCGTCAGCGGTGGCAGGCCGGCCTGCCGCGCGGCGGTCTGCAGGCCGTCGGTGAGCTTGCGGACCTGTTGCGGGTTCTCCACGTTGGTCGCCGGGTTGGTGGAACCGGTCGGGTCCTGCGCGGTGAAGCCGACCAGGATCAGGCCGCCCAGGCGGAACTTGGCGACCATCTCGGCCGGTGTGTCCACGCCGGCCAGGTTCCGGTTGCCGGCCGCCGACGTCTTGTCCACAGCGGTGGCGTCGTTGCCGTACGCGTACGGCATCAGGACCTGCCCGGCGAGGTCGGCGTCGCTCATCGCGGCGGCGGTGGCCGCGGGGTCGGTGACCGGCGCCGCCGAGGGACCTTCCGTGATCACCGGAGCGCTAGGCGGCTTATCGGCCTTTTTCTCCCCACAAGCCGCGATCAGCAGCAGGGGGACGGCCAAGGCGAGTCCTAGTCTCCGCATCACGCCCGCCATCGAAGCAGGCGGCGCCCCACCGCGCAAAAGGTCTTCCGTGTCCGATGCACCGAACGGGAGCGGCCCGGCGGCTCACCCGACCCGGGTGAGCAGGGTGACCGGCGCGCCGTCGCCGGCGTACCGGTACGGCTCGAGCTCGGCATCCCACGCCACGCCCAACGCCTTCTCCAGGGCATGCGAAAGGGCCTCCGGCGCTCGCGCGGAGGCCATGATCGAGCGCAACCGGTCCTCGCCGATCTGGATGTCCCCCGAAGCGCCCATGATCCCGTGGAAGAGGCCCCGACCCGGCACGTGCATGAACCGCTCGCCGTCCACGCCCGAACTGGGTTCCTCGGTCACCTCGAAACGGATCATGGGCCACTGCCGGAGGGCAGCAGCCAGCTCGGCGCCGGTCCCGGCCCGCCCAGTCCAGCTGCACTCGGACCGTCGAGCGCCGGGGTCGACCGGCTGCACGGTCCAGTGCAGATTGACCGGCGCGGTCAGGACGCGCGCGATCGCCCACTCGACGTGCTGGCACACGGCAAGTGGGGTCGAGTGGACGTATACGACGCCACGCGTTGGCACGGTGACCTCCCGGAGACCGAGGTGCGTCTTCCCCTACGACCTCGACCGCGGTTGATCGTGTCCCATGATGCCGGTTGGTACTGATGGTGCGCCAGAGAATCGGCAACATCGACATCGGAACTGCCGTAGTGGCACACCCTTCTCAACGGCTGGACCTGCTCTCACGGCACGGTCCGGCGGGCATCGTGTAGAGTTACCAAGGCCCTTTTCTGCTTCTCAAGGAGTACCGCCGTGGCGAGCAACACCTCCAAGACCGCCCGCGCATCAGTCCGCGCCGGCCAGAGCGCCGGCGGCGCCCTCAGCGTGCTCGGTGAGTACAAATACCTCATCCCGCTCGCCAACGGCCGCTTCGCCTACGTGCGCAACCTGACCAACGGCAAGACCGTGCACCTCAAGACCGACTCCGACGCCTTCGTCGAGGAGATCCGCTCGCTGGCCGCCGCCGGTCACGGTGCGAAGATCCGCGCCGAGTTCGAGGCCCTGGAGTCCGCCAACCCTCAGCACGGCTGGGCCGCCACCGAGAAGCGCCTGGTCGACGCGGGCGTCTTCGAGGGCTGACCGCAAACCGCAAAAGGCGCCCCGGCCGAGCCGGCGGCGCCTTTTTCGCGCCAATCGATCATCATCCCGAATTGATCACCCGGCAACGATCCGCACACATCCCCCCAAACCACGCGTTCCGCCACCCCGCGCTATTCAAGGTCGGCGCCCAACCCGCAATCTTGAAGCGCAGACGTCACGAAGGCGCACAAAGCGTTCAAGATCTGGCCGGGGCCGCGACCTTGAAACGTAGGCGCAACGCAGCGCGGCGCCACCATCCACCAAGCGGAACGGGCGGCGCCACGCCCAGCCACCCGCCAAGCGCAACGGGCGGCACCCAGCCCAGCCGCCCACCACCGGGCCACGGCAAGCCAGCGCCACCACCCACCAAGCGCAACGGGCGGCGCCACGCCCAGCCACCCCAGCGCCCGGCCGGGCCCAGCCCACCACTTCAGCCCGGCGGTCGCGCTGCGGCCCGGAGTTGCACCCAGGCCGCGTTGAAAACCACGAGACTCGACAAAACCCGTACGATATCGGGATTTTAGGGAAGAAGCTCCACCAAGCCGGTGTCCAAGTCATAGACCGCCCCGGCCACATCCACCCGACCCGCCGCAATCGCCTCCGGAATCCCGTTGATCTCCTGCATGCGGGCCACCGTCGCGGTCACGTGGGCGCGGGTCGCCCTGTCCGCCACGTCCGGTTCGTCGAGGCCCACCGAGCGCACGGCCGGCGCGATCTGGTCGACCAGGTAGCCGATGTCGCCCGCGGGACGACTCTCGGTGCGCAGGGCGTCGATGGTCGACTGGACGGCGCCGCAGCGCTTGTGGCCGAGCACCATGATCAGGGGAACGCCCAGCACGGCGACCGCGAAGTCGATGGAGCCCAGGACCGCGCGGTCGAGCACGTGGGCGCCGGAGCGGACCACGCAGATCGAGCCGAAGGTCTGGTCGAAGATCGCTTCGAGGGGTACCCGGGAGTCGATACAGCCGATCACGACCGCGATCGGCGTCTGGCCGCCGGAGGCCGCCGCGGCGGCGGAGACCCGGTGGCCGTGCTCGGGGCGGCCGCTGACGAAACGCTTGTTGCCGGCGATCAGCTCGGCGAGTGCGTCGGCGGCGTTGGTGATCGGCGGAGGCAGCGGGGCGGACGGGTCGGTGGTCATGCCGAGATTCTCGCTGAGTTGCGCCGTGGGTACACGGAGTGCGAGCCAACTCACGCCATGGCCACGTCCCAGCGGGTTACGACCCGTCGGGCAAACGGCCAAAAATCATCGGTACGCACTGGCAGTGACGTAAGTCTCGAGTGATGATTGCTACCCGTGGGTACGACGGGGCCGTGCAACAGGCGGAGGTGCCCATGTCCGAGCGATCGCTGCTCACGCTGAGCGACGGCGTCACCCTGTGCGTCCACGCCTGGGGCCCGGCGGACGCGCCGGTCACCGTGGTGCTGGTGCACGGCTGGTGCCTGCACCGGCGCACCTGGCACAACCAGGTCGCGGCCCTGCTGAAATCGCCGGAGCCGCCGCGGATCATCGCGTACGACGCCCGCGGGCACGGCCGCTCCGGATCCACCCAGCGTGGGTCGGCGACGCTGGGCCAGCTCGGTGACGATCTCGCCGAGGTGCTGCGGCGGCTGGTGCCGCGCGGGCCGGTGGTGCTGGCCGGGCATTCGATGGGCGGCATGACGATCATGGAGTACGCGCACGGTCACCCGGTCGAGTTCGCCGAGCGGGTCGCCGGGCTGCTCTTCGTGTCGACCACCGCCGAGGGCACCGCGCACACGCAGTACGGTCTGCCGCCGCGGCTGGCCGCCCTGATGCGGGCCGGCGAGACGCTCGGCGCCGGCCTGCTGGCCCGCTCGGGCGCCTGGCGGCCGCATCGTGCGCTGCTCCCGGCGCTGCGGCCGGCCGTGCGCTGGCTGCTGTTCGGCGACGAGTACGAGGACGCCGCGCTGAAGATGACCATCAAGTCGGTGGGCCGCACGACGCTGCGGTCGATCGGCGGCTTCCGCACGTCGATCGGCGAGCAGCAGCGGCTCGACACGCTCGCCCGGCTCGGCGACGTGCCGGCCGCGGTGCTGGTCGGCGACCGCGACCGGCTCACCCCGCCGGCGTGCGCGGAGGGTATCGCCGACGCGCTGCCGGGCACCGAGCTGACCGTCTTCCCCGGGGCCGGGCACATGCTGATCCTCGAGCGGCACGCCGAGGTGTCGGCCGCGCTGGTGGGGATCGTCGAGCGGGCCCGGGCCAGCACACCCGGGGAACGTCACCGTCGGGTCAAGCGGGCTCGCCGCGCCGGCGCGATCGGTAGGGCCGCCTAAAGCGACTTGGCCAGGGCGTCCATCAGATCCTCGGTGCCCTGCCTGCGCTGCGCCGAGTTGTCCAGCCCGTCGAGATAGACGCCCTGCTCGGTGAGCGTGAAGTCGGTGCCGCCGGCGCCGGCGCGCAGCTCGATGGTGGCGACCGAGACCGAGATGCGCCGCCCGTTCATGGTCATCTCGTAGGTGTAGACGATCCTCTCGTCCATCACGATGTCGGTGTAGGTCGCGATATATCCGTATCGGGAGTTTTCGAACACGGACTCCATAACCTCGCGGCCGCCCTCGCGGAAGTCGAAGGATTCGCGCCTGGTGTCCGCTGGACTGCCGAACCATTTCGCCTTGGCCGACGGGTCGGCGAAGGCGCGGAACACCCGGGCGGGCTCGGCGTCGAAATGCCGGTCGATGCGGAACGTGTCGTGGAGTGCGGAACGCTCGGTCACTGCTCTTCCTCCTGCAGAAATTGTTCGAGTCGATCGAGGTTGGCCACCCATCCGGCCCGGCGGTCGGCGATCCACTGCTCGGCGGCCTGCAGCGCGGCCGGCTGCAGGCGGCAGGTGCGGACCCGGCCGACCTTCTCCGAGCGGACCAGGCCGCTCTCCTCCAGCACGCGCAGGTGCTGCAGCACGGCCGGCAGCGACATGGTCAGCGGCTCGGCCAGCTGTTTGACGGTGGCCGGGCCGCGGCTGAGCCGGTCGACCATCGTGCGGCGGCTGCCGTCGGAGAGAGCCGCGTACATCAGGTCGAGCTGATGGTTAAGCACTTGCTTAAGTATCCGCGCCGTGACCCAACTGTCAAGGACCTGGTCTATGGGAGTAGATTCGATTGCCCCCTTTTCTCTCCAGGGAGATCGACCCACCTTGAGCGACACCGTCCTCCAGCAAGAGATTGCGATCGAGCAGCAGCACGTGGATCGGGTCTACGCCCGGCTGGCCGAGTTGCGCCGGGACGCGTCCCGCGCCGAGAAGGAGGGCTACCAGCTGGCCGGTGTCGGCACGTTCGGCGCGCTGGTCGAGCGGGACGCGATGGTCTATCACGCCGCCCGCCGCCGGCATGCCCTGGACACCGAGTACGAGGGGCTGGTCTTCGGCCGTCTCGACCTGAAGACCGGCGCGACCCACTACGTCGGCCGGATGGGCATCCGCGACGAGGGCTCGCAGCCGCTGGTGGTGGACTGGCGGGCACCCGCGGCCGCCGCCTTCTACCGGGCCACCGCGGCCGAGCCGCTCGGCGTGGTACGCCGCCGCATGATCCAGTCGAGCCGGGAACGGGTCACCGGCATCGAGGACGACCTGCTCGACCCCGAGGCCGCCCCGCCCGGCATGCGGGTGGTCGGCGACGGCGCGCTGCTGGCCAGCCTCTCCAAGGCGACCGGGCACGGCATGCGGGACATCGTCGCGACCATCCAGCGCGAGCAGGACGAGGCGATCCGCTCCCCCTCCTCCGGCGTGACGATCGTGACCGGCGGCCCGGGCACCGGCAAGACGGCGGTGGCCCTGCACCGGGCGGCGTACCTGCTGTACTCCGACCGCAGCCGGTTCGCCGGCGGCGGCATCCTGGTGGTCGGCCCGTCCGGCGTGTTCGTCGACTACATCGCGACCGTGCTGCCCTCGCTCGGCGAGGAGACCGCGACGCTGCGCTCGCTGGGCTCGCTGGTGGTCGGCTACGACGCGACCCGGGTCGACCCCGGCCCGGTCGCCGCGATCAAGGGCTCGCTGCGGATGCGCCGGGTGCTCGAGCGGGCCTCGCACGACGCCGTCCCGGGCGGCCCCGACGAGCTGCGCCTGCTCTACCGGGGCACGCTGCTGCGGCTGGACGCACGGAACCTGGAGGACATCCGGCGCAAGGCGCTCCCCCGGGGCGCGCGCCGCAACGAGGTACGCGGCCACGGCTTCGACCGGATCTTCGACGCGCTCTGGGCGCAGGCACGTCAGCTCAAGGTCACCGGCCTGCCGGAGAAGGCGGACTTCGAGGCCGAGCTGGCCGACCGCGCCGACTTCCGGGAGTTCCTCAAGGCCTGGTGGCCGCGCTTCACGCCGATGCGGGTGCTGCGCTGGCTGGCCGATCCGGGCCGGCTGCGCAGGTACGCGAACGGCGTGCTCTCCCGCGAGGAGATCGCCACCCTGCAGGGCTCGTTCGACGCGCTCGGCGAGCACGGCCCGACGATCGCCGACGTGGCGCTGCTCGACGAGCTCGACGAGGTGATGGGCCGCCCGCGCCAGCCGCAGAAGAAGACCAAGAACCCCTTCCACGTACGCGACGGCATCCAGGAGGTCAGCACCTACGCCGACCGGCAGGCCGCCAACCGGGCCCAGCAGGTCCAGCGCGACGACGACTACCGGGACTTCGCGCACGTGGTCGTCGACGAGTCGCAGGACGTCTCGCCGATGCAGTGGCGAATGATCGGCCGCCGCGGTCAGTACGCGTCCTGGACGATCGTGGGCGACCCGGCGCAGACCGCGTGGGCCGGCGACCCGGCCGAGCTGGACCGGTCCCGCGACCGGGCGCTCGGCTCGCGCAAGCGCAACAGCTACGCCCTGACCACCAACTACCGGAACTCGTCGGAGATCTTCGCCGAGGCCGCCAAGGTGATCCGCACGATCATGCCGGACCTGCCGCTGCCGCGGGCCGTGCGCAGCACCGGCGTGGACCCGGTCGACGTGCTCGCCGACCGGGCCGGCCTCCCCGGCATGGTGCGCGAGCTGGCCGAGAAGCAGCTCACCGACGTGGACGGGACGATCGGCGTGATCACGCCGGTGCCGCGCCGGGACGAGATGGCCGCGTGGGTGGCCGGGCTGCCCGAGCGGGTGCAGGTGGTCACGGCGCTCGAGGCGAAGGGCATGGAGTACGACGCGGTGGTGCTGGTCGAGCCGGCGGCGCTGACCCGGGACGCGGCCGGGATCCGCACCCTCTATGTCGCGCTTTCCCGGGCCACCCAGCGCCTGACCACGGTCGGCACGCGGGCGGACTGGCTGCCCGGCCGGCCCTGATCCCGGTCGCGCTACCCATCCGGCCCCGCACGTTTCGCCGCTTTGCGGCGATCTGACCCTGCGCGTTTTGCCGCCTTGCGGGGATCTGGCCATCGGTATGGCGATCATCACAGATCACGGGCATCCTGATCACACGTCAGCCCTATCACTACGCTTAGTGGCCAAGTCATCACGGAGGGGACACAGTCATGACTCAGGCGTACACCCACCAGCCCCGGGTTGCCTGGGACGGCGCTCGGGCATTCGTCCAGGCCGCCCGCAGCCCGCACTCCGACCAGTTCGCGGCCCGGGTGCTGAGCCGGCTGGGCAGCGAGGTCTACGGCCAGTTCGCCGACACCCGGCAGCGGCTGCTGACCGCCCTGGTCGAGACCGGCGGCGACCGGAACGTCGCCGACATCGAGGCCGGCAAGTGGCGGGTGCGGCTGGAGGACCTGTTGCGGCAGCAGCCGGCACTCACCAGCGCGTTGCAGGACCTCACCGACGAGGCGCTTGAAATCTGAGATTCCATCGCTTTTGCGGGATTTGCCAGACCATGCCGCCCGCAAAAGTGGACTATGTCGGATATGAGCGACGCTCGGGTCATGGTCTTCGCGCCGGCACCTCAACTCACCGTGACCATCGAGCAGCAGCATGACCAGCCCGAGCTGCATGTCCACCCCGGCGGACAGGGCATCTGGCAGACCCGCATGATCACCTCGCTCGGCGCCGAGGTGACTCTCTGCGCTGCCGTGGGCGGCGAGGTCGGCCGGGTCCTCAAGCCGCTGCTCGACTTCAAGGGCGTCACGCTGCGCACCGTCCAGCGCGAGACCGGCAGCGGCTGGTACGTGCACGACCGCCGGGACGGGCAGCGCCGGTCGCTCGCCGAGATAGCCGGCGCACCGTTCACCCGCCACGAGCTGGACGAGCTCTACAACCTGGCCCTGGCCGAGGGGCTGCGGGCCGGCATCGCCATCCTCAGCGGCCCCGCGCACCCCTCCGTCATCCGGCCCGACGTCTACCGCCGACTCGCCGCCGACCTCCGCGCCAACGGCTGCAAGGTGATCGCCGACCTGTGCGGCGACCACCTGAAGGCGGTGCTGTCGGCCGGCCTCGACGTCGTGAAGGTCAGCCACGAGGAGCTCATCGCCGACGGCCTCTCGCCCGACGACTCCGAGAAGCACCTCACCGACGCGCTGGTCAAGCTGCACCACGACGGCGCACAGGCGGCCCTGGTGTCCCGGGCGGACATGGGCGCGCTGGCGCTGATCAACGAGGAGATCTACCGGGTCGGCACGCCCAGGCTGACCCCCACCGACGGCCGGGGCGCGGGCGACTCGATGACCGCCGGCGTCGCCACGGTGCTCGCCCGAGGCGGCGAGATGTGCGAGGCGGTCCGCACCGGGGCGGCCGCCGGCGCCTTGAACGTCACCCGGCACGGTCTCGGCACGGGACACCTGGACGCGGTCCATGTTCTCACCGAGCGGATCAAGCTCACCCCGATCAAGAAGGCACGATGACACGAATCCTGGTCACCAACGACGACGGCATCGAGTCGCCCGGCCTCCGCCACCTGGCGCGGGCCGCCGCCCGGGAGGGACACGACGTGGTCGTGGCCGCGCCGGTCAGCGAGTCGAGCGGCAGCAGCGCCGCGATGACCGCGGTCGAGGAGCACGGCAAGATCATTCTGCACAAGCGCGAGATCACCGGGGCGCGGCACATTCCCGCGTACGCCGTGGCCGCGTCCCCGGCGTACATCGTGCTGCTCGCGCTGCGCGAGGCGTTCGGCGAGGTGCCCACGATGGTGCTCTCCGGGATCAACCGGGGGGCCAATGCCGGGTCGGCGGTGGTGCACTCGGGGACGGTGGGTGCGACGCTGACCGCCTCGTACGCGGGACTGCACGGTCTCGCGGTCTCGCTGGACGTGCTCTCGCCGCGGGCGGCCTCGTCACGCAGCGGCGGCGCCGCCCTGGACGTGATCAGCGAGGCGGACGACGAGAAGCGCCATTGGAGCAGCGCCGCCGAGCTCGCCGTGCGGCTGATACCCACGCTGCGGCACACCGCGGGCGGCACCGTCTTCAACCTCAACGTGCCCGACCTGCACCTGGACGGCATCCGCGGGCTGCGCCGGGCGTCGCTCGCGCAGTTCGGCCAGGTGCAGATGAGCATCGCCGAGGCCGGCGAGGGCTTCGTGCGCACCGCCGTGCAGGCCGCCGACGAGCTGCTGGAGCCGCAGACCGACCTGGCGGCGCTGGCCGAGCACTTCGCCGTGGTCACGCCGCTACGCGCCCCGGTGGAGGCCGCGGACGTCCGCTTCAGCCTCGACGCGGTAGAGGTGCACTCGCCGGCGCTGTGACGCCCCCGCCGAGCAGAGCACCGCGCCGCATCACCAGGCGGGGCAGCCGCCATGCGGGGCAGCCGCCAGGGCGGAGAACGCGGGCCGGGCCGCCGCCAGGGCGGAGAACGCGGGCCGGGCCGCCGCCAGGGCGGAGAACGCGGGCCGGGCCGCCGCCTAGGCGGAGAAGGCGGGCCGCTCGCTCTCGGCGCCGTCGTCGAACGGCTGCGGGTTGCCGAAGAGGCCGAGCAGGCCGGTCACCCACAGCTGGCGATGAGCGAAGCGGCTGGGCTGGGTCACGATCAGCTTGACCTCGCTGACCGCGGCGAGCTGGAAGGCGGCCACGAGCGCGCTGATGCCTACGGAGTCGATGAAGGTCACGGCCTGCAAATTGAGCTCTATGCGGGCGAGCTGCGGGTCGCCGAGCTGGGCCGCCACCGCCTCGCGAATCTCGTACGCGTTCTCCACGTCGATCTCGCCGCTGGGCGAGACCTCCACCACACCGTCGGCAAGCGTCGACGTCGTTATCGACAGCGTCACGCCAATTCCCTCCACCGCCCGGACTCCCGGGCGTCAGCTTCTCTGTGCGCGGGCCGCGACGCAGCGTAGAGCAATGCTGTGTCCCGTGTCACGCTGGGGGCGGCGAGACCACCCCCGAAGGTTCGGTGAGACTGACCAAAAGGCTAGGCCCTGAACCTGTTAGCCACCTGAGTGACCCGTGTGAACCGTGTCAAGACTACCGGGGTACGTCCAGTCGTTTCCGAAACGTGATGGCGTCCACAGCGGACACGTTTCGCGCATGGCGCGTACGGGCAGGTGAACGAGGTACGGCGAGCGCAAGAGGAGAGAAACCGACGATGTTCTCGACAAAGAGCAAAGCCGAGCGAACCGCCGACCAGGCCTGGGAGTACCTTTCCTCGGCCATGTCGGCGGCCGGTAACACCGCCACGAAGGCGGCCGCGGTCGCCGGCGACAAGGGCCAGGACTGGGCGGACGAGGCCTGGCGGCGGGCCAACGCCGCGGCGGACGCGCTGGCCGGGCGCCGCCCGAGCCGCCCGTGGGGCCTGCTGACGCTGACCGCGCTGGCCGGGATCGCGGCCGGCTGGGCCGCCGCCGCGTACGGCCGCCGGGTGCTGACCCGCGAGGCCGCCCAGGAGGAGCAGGAACTGGCCGAGACCGCCGTGATCATCACCGGCCGCGGCTGAGACATACCACAGATCGGTCGCCGGGCGGAGCTCTTTGCCGCCCGGCCCTACGCTGTCCCGGTGGACGCACTGTTCTTCGACACCGCCGCTGACCTGCGCGCCTGGTTCGAGGCCCATCATGACTCCGCGGCCGAGTTGTTCGTCGGCTACTGGAAGAAGGGCTCGGGGCGGACCGGGGTCACCCACCCGGAGGCGATCGAGCAGGCGCTCTGCTTCGGCTGGATCGACAGCGTCGCCCGCAGCCTGGACGAGCAGCGCTACCGGGTGCGGTTCACGCCGCGCCGCAAGGGCAGCGTGTGGAGCTCGGTCAACATCGCCAAGATCACCGAACTGACCGGCCGCGGGCTCATGACTCCGGCCGGGGTGCGAGCCTTCGAGCTGCGCAAAGTCGATCAGGCCCCGGCCTACTCGTACGAGCAGGACGGGTCCTTCGATCCGGAGCAGATCGCGCGGTTCCAGGCCGACGCGAAGGCGTGGGAGTGGTTCTGCGGGCAGTCCGCGTACTACCGGCGGGCGGCCACCCATTGGGTGATCAGTGCCAAGCGTCCGGAAACCCGGGAGCGGCGGCTCGCCCAGCTCATCGCCGATTCGGCGGCCGGCACCCGAGTGCCTCCGCTGGCGTCCCGGTAGCGGAGAGGCGTCTGTAGAGTTGAGCGACGTTCGTGTGCTGTGGCCAAGCCACCCGATTAGATAAGGTCCAGCGGTGCTGTCTGCGGGGTTACTCCTGGGCAACCGGTATCGGTTGGAAGAGCGCATCGCGACCGGGGGCATGGGCGAGGTCTGGAAGGGCACCGACGTGGTGCTCGGCCGGGTCATCGCGGTCAAGGTGCTGAAGACCGCGATGCTGAGCGACCCGGAGTTCTCCGCCCGCTTCTACGGCGAGGCCCGGATGATGGCCTCGTTCCGCCACCCGGGCGTCGTCGAGGTGTACGACTACGCCGGCGCCGACGACGCCTCCGATGACCAAGTGGCCTACCTGGTGATGGCGTACGTGGAGGGCGAGGCGCTCTCCGGCCGGGTGCGTCAGGGCCCGATGTCGGTCGGCGAGACCATGTCGGTCGTCGCCCAGGCCGCCGACGCGCTGCACGCCGCACACGAGGTCGGCGTGGTGCACCGGGACGTCAAGCCGGGCAACCTGATCGTCCGGCCGACCGGCGCGGTGGTGCTGGTCGACTTCGGCGTCGCCCGCTCGGCCGCGGTGACCAGCGTCACACAGCTCAACGCGATCGTCGGCACCGCCCTCTACATGGCCCCCGAGCAGGTCGCCAAGGGCAAGGTCACGGCCGCGACCGACATCTACGCGCTGGGCGCGGTGGCGTACCACTGCATCGCCGGCCACCCGCCGTTCGACGGCGACAACGCGCTCCAGGTGGCCCTGCGCCACCTGGAGGAGGAGCCCGAGCCGCTGCCGGCGCACGTGCCGCCGCAGGTGCGCGACCTGATCGCCCGGGCGATGGCCAAGCAGCCCGCCGACCGGTTCGCGACCGCCGCCGAGTTCGCCGAGGCGGCGTTCGAGGCGGCCGGCCCGCTGGACTGGAAGCGGATGACCGGCACCACGATGCTCGCCCCGCTCAGCCCGGCGCCACCGAGCCGCACCGGGCCGGGCTCGACGGGCCGCATCGGGCCGGGCTCGACGGGCCGCACCGTGCCGGTGCAGCGCGAGCTGCTGATCCCGGCATCGCCGCCGCCGTACCGCCGGCCGCGCAGCCAGACCGCGCTGGCCATGGCGATCGCGGTGATCGCCGTGCTGGCCCTCGGCCTGACCCTGGCGATCATCCTGCACGGCTCCGCCTCGCCGGAGGAGAAGGGCAAGCCGTTCACCGTGACCACCACCCCGACCGAGCAGCAGCCGGAGACGGTGGCACCGCTCCCGCTGCCTTCGTCGAGCACGAAGGCGCACAACGCGAAGCCGAACTCGTCCAAGGGCGGGCCGGCCTCGGCGAGCGCGTCGGCGTCGGCGAGCGCCTCGGCGTCGGCCACCGCCACGCCGACCAAGAGCACCCCGACGACACCACCGACGACGACGCCCACCACACCACCGACGACGACGCCCACGACACCGCCGACGACGACGCCGACGACCGAACCGGCGGCGTAGTCGGGGATTGACCCTCACACCGTGTCAGGCCGGAGGCTAAGAGGACGATGTTCACTATCGGAGACTTCGCCGGCCTGAGCCGGGTGTCGGTGCGCATGTTGCGGCACTACGACGCCATCGGCTTGCTGCCACCCGCCCACGTCGACCCGCACACCGGTTACCGCTACTACACGGCGAGCCAGCTCAAGCTGCTCAACCGGGTGATCGCCCTCAAGGACCTCGGCTTCTCCCTGCAGCAGGTGCAGGCGCTCATCGACGAGAAGGTCGACGCCGGTGAGCTGCGCGGCATGCTGCGCCTGCGGCGGGCCGAGCTGGAGGCTCAGGTGCAGCGGGACGCGGTGCGGCTGGCGCTGGTCGACGCACGTCTCCGCTTGATCGAGAGCGAGGGACACATGGACACCGGGGACGTGATCCTCAAGAGCCTGCCGCCGCTGCGGGTCGCGGAGTTGTCCGCGACGGCGACGAGCTACGACGACCCGACGTCGATCACCGAAAATCTGAGCCCGCTCTATCCGCGGCTGATGGAGCTGATGGAGAAGAGCGGCGTCTCGATGTGCGGCGCGCCGATCGCCTACTACCTGCCGGCGCCGACCGGCCCGGGCGACGAGACGATCACCGTGCACGCGGCGTTCCCGATCGGCGACGCGGAGGTCGGCGCCGACCCGGGCTTCGACGTGGCGGTGCTGCCCTCGGTCGAGCAGGCGGCGACGGCGCTGCACGAGGGCCCGATGTCCGAGGCGTTCCGCACCGGGCAGAAGATCGCGAACTGGATCGACGACAACGGCTACCGCACGGTCGAGCCGGGCTTCGCCCGCGAGGTCTACCTCGACTGCCCGCCCGGCGAGTTCGACAAGTGGGTGACGGAAATGCAGGTCCCCGTCGCCAAGTGAGCAACAGGGGCGCCCCTCACGGGAGGGGCGCCCCCTGCAAACTCAGAACTTCACGGGTACGCCGTTGCGGACGAGCTGCCAGTTCCGCACGAAGAAGTCGGCCGGGTCGATCACGCCCTTGGCCTGGGCCCAGTCGATCAGCAGTTGGCGGATCTCCTTCTGCTCGTTGTAGACCTGGGTCTTCACGATGCCGGGGAAGTTGCCGCCGCCCGAGCGCCGGTAGTTGTTCACCGCCACCACGAACTGCGCCGCCGGGTCGACGTCGGCGCCGTTGATCTGCAGGCGGGTGATTCGCGAGCCGACCGGCTTGCTGATGTCGATGTCGTAGTCGACGCCGGAGAGCGTGTCGTAGTTGTAGTCGGGCACCGACGGGTCGTTGATCGTGTTCGGGTCGACTGGGGCGTCCGGCGCGAGCGTCACGAAGTACTTCGCCGAGTACTCGAGGTATGCCTTCACCTCGGCGCCGGTCATCACGACTGCTTCGAGCGTGTTGTCGTAGATGTACAGGCCGGCCACGTCCTTGATCTTGACGTCGCCCTTCGGGAAGACCGCGGTCCGGCTGAACGGCGCCGCGATCGACAGCACCGGCAGCGCCGCGTACGGGCCGCCGGCCAGGGCGGCGGCGACCGTGTCGGTCTGCACCTTGTTGATGTAGTCGAGGATCGCGGTGTCCTCGTACCGCGAGGTGGCGGCCGACAGCTCCTCGGTCGACCGGGCGACGACCTGGTTGACGTACGCGACGGTCTTGGCGTGCTGGGCCTTCACCGCGGCCAGCACCGCCGGGTCGGCGTCGACCGTGTTGGTGTTCAGCGTGGTCGCGGCCTTGCTGACGACCTGCCACCGGCCTTGCGATCGGACCAGGTCGAAGTCCATCCTGGTGAGCCGCTGGCCCCACTTCGACGGCTCGGAGGTGAGCACCTGCGCGCCGGTGGCCGTGTTGGTCACGAACCGCTGCGGGATGTCCAGGTGGGCGTGGCCGAACAGGATCGCGTCGATACCGGGCACCTGCTGGGCGATCAGTGCGACCGGGTTCTCGTTCGGCAGGTCGGGGCCGTAGCTCGAGGTGCCCGAGTCGCCGCCGTGCGCCGAGATGATCACGAGGTCGGCACCGCAGCGCCGCATCACCGGCACCCACTTGGCCGCGGTGCTCACCATGTCGAGGAACTCCAGCTTGCCCTCGACGTTGGCGCGGTCCCAGATGGCCACGCCCGGGTTGGTGAGGCCCAGGATGCCCACGCGCAGCGTCGGCGCGTGCTTGCCGAGCGAGACCTTCTTGATGATGTACGGCGTGTACGCGGGCCGGCCGGTCTTCGCGCTGACACAGTTCGCGGCGAGCGCCGGGAACCCGAGCTGGCGGATCCACAGGTTCAGCAGCGGCAGGCCGTAGTTGAACTCGTGGTTGCCGAGCGTCACCGCGTCGTAGTGCAGCACGTTCATGGCCCGGGCCATCGGGTGCTTCTCACCGGTCGTGGTGATCGGCTCCTGCTTGGCGTAGTACGTGGCCAGCGGCGTGCCCTGAATGGTGTCGCCGGCGTCGAGCACGAGCGTCGCCCCGGTCGCCTCCGCGCGGATCTTGTTGACCAGCGCGGCGAGCTTGGCCACCCCGACGTCGTTGTGCGCGGCGTCGTCGTACTCGGCGTCCTTGTAGTAGTCCCAGTTGTAGACGTTGCCGTGGGTGTCCGATGTGCCCAGCACGGTGAGGTGGAAGGTCTGCGGCTCGGGAGCGGGGTGGCCGCCCTTGCCGTGGGCCTGCGCGGCCTGCGAGAACGCGAGCGGGGCCGCCGCGGCGGCGGCCGAGGCGGCGATCACTGTGCGCCGCGAGACACCGGCGGGTGAGGTCATCACGAACCTTTCGGGTTTGGAAAGCGTGCCTGGTAGGCCCGCTTCCAGGCACCCTAACCGCCGACGCATCGACACCGGAAGAAATCACCATCCCGCTTGCTACATCTCATCGGGGAGATCGATTCCGAGCAGCGACAGGCCGAGGGCCAGCGTGCGGGCGGTCCGGTCGGCCAGCGTGAGCCGGCTCGCCCGGGTCTGTCCCGCCGCCCGCAGTACCGGGCACGTCTCATAGAAGCCGGTGAACGCCACCGCGAGATCGTGCAGGTAGGACGCGAGCCGGTGCGGCTCCCGCAGGCCGGCCGCGGCGGTCACGGCCGGCTCGAAGCCGAGCAGGGCGAGGGCGAGACGCCGCTCTGCGGGGTGGCCGAGCACGACCGGGCCGGTCGCGGCTGGGCCGGCCTGCCGGAAGATCGAGCGGATCCGGGCGTACGCGTACTGCAGGTACGGCCCGGTGTTCCCGGTGGCGGCCAGCATCCGGTCCCAGTCGAAGACGTAGTCGGAGCGCCGGTCGCCGGACAGGTCGGCGTACTTGATCGCGCCGACCCCCACGGCCGGCGACGTCGCGCGAACACAGGCCTCGTCGAGCAGATCGGCCAGCCGGACGTTGTCGCCGGACCGCGTCTTGAACATCTTGCCGTCGGCGCCGAGGATCGAGCCGAACTCGATGTGCTCGGCGGTCACCCCGTCCGGCAGCCAGCCCGCCAGCCGGCCCACCTCGAAGACCATCCGGAAGTGGGTCCGCTGCGGCGCACCGACCACGTAGAGCAGCCGGGTGGCGCCCAGCTCCCGCACCCGGTGCCGCAGCGCGGCGAGGTCGGTCGCGGCGTACCCGAAACCGCCGTCGCTCTTGCGCACGATCAGCGGCAACGGTTCGCCGTCGCGGCCGGCGAACCCGTCCGGGAACACGCACAGCGCTCCCTCGCTCGCCACCAGCAGGCCCTTCGCGTCCAGTTCGGCCAGCACCGAGGCGAGCTGGTCCTGGTAGAAGCTCTCGCCGACGAAGTCGTCCATGGTGAGGGTGACCCCGAGCCGGCCGTACGCGTCCAGAAAGGTCCGCTCGGTCTGCTCGATCAGCCGCCGCCACAGCGTCCGGGTCAGCTCGTCCCCCGACTGCAACGCCACCACCCGCAGCCGCGCCCGCCTCTTGAAGTCCTCCCCGTCCGACCGCCCCGCCACCGCCCTTGACCGGACTGAAGGCTCAGTATCCCCGTCGAACTTGCGCCGGGCGGCCCGGTAGAAGTCGGTCAGGTCGCCCAGCGAATGCTCGGCGTCCGTCCCACCGAGATCGATCATGTGCTCGATGAGCATGCCGAACTGGGTGCCCCAGTCGCCGAGGTGGTTGCGCCGGAGCACGTCGTGCCCGAGCCAGGCGAGCAGTCTCGCGAGCGCGTCCCCGATGATCGTCGACCGCAGGTGACCGACCTGGAGCTCCTTGGCCGCGTTCGGGCCGGAGTAGTCGATGACGATCCGTTCGGGCGCCGCGACCGGCGCGACGCCGAGCCGGTCGTCGTCGAGCGCGTCGACCGCGGCGGTCAGCACCGCGTCGTCCACGGTGAGGTTGAGGAAGCCGGGCCCGGAGACCTCGACGGCGGCGACGCCGGCCAGGTCGGCCCGGCCGGCCACCTCGGTCGCGACCTCGCGCGGCGGCCGGCCCAGCCGCCGGGCCAACGCCAGCGCGGCGCCGGATTGGAAGTCGGCGTGCTGCGACTGCCGCACCACCGGATCGACGGTTTCGCCGGCCACGGCGGCGAACGCCGCCGTCAGCCGGTCGGCGAGCAGAGCTTCGAGATTCATCGGCAACCCATCGACGTACGCGACAAGGCGGGTCGACCGGTCACCTGGTCACCGGCGGGATCGACCCGCCGGCGGAAGGGCACAACTCAGCAGCGGCGGTCGTCGGATCGCCGGCGTCGGTCGCTGAAGCTGTGCATGGGCGCGACTGTAGCAGGATGGTGGGGTGCGGAACGAGCAACTTTGGCGGCCGGGTGAGGCCGGGGTGCTGACGTTGCCGTCGGGGCGGCTGGTGCGCGGGCGCGGGCTGCGCGACCCGATGCCGTCCGGCCATCCACCGGCCTTCGGCGTGTACCTGCTGGGCGGGAAGCCGCCAGACTTCGGATGGGCGTCGCGCTGGGTGCGCTGGCCGGACTTTCGGCTGCCGGCCGACCCGGCGTACCTCCGCGAGGTTTTGCTGGAAAGCCTGCGCCGCGCCGAGGGTGAGCGGGTCGAGATCGCCTGCGGCGGCGGGCGCGGGCGCACCGGAACCGCCCTGGCCTGCCTCGCGATCCTCGATGGGGTGCCGGCGGCCGAGGCGGTGGGCTATGTCCGGGAGCGCTACCACCCGCGCGCGGTGGAGACCCCATGGCAGCGGCGGTTCGTCCGAAACTTCGACGCACATCGATAGGATCGCCCTCCGCGGGGCGAAACAGGGGCGCGACACGGAAGCTGCCATTACGCTGGGACAGCACGCCGACACCCTGGGGGGCCGATGATCGTCGTGGAGCGCACGTTCGCCGTGACGGCCGCCCCGGGCGTGGCGCTGGGCTACCTGCAAGACTTCGAAAACGCCCAGGAATGGGACCGGTCGAGCGTGCGGACCACTCGCCTCGGCACCGGACCGATCGTGCCCGGCACGCGCTGGCGGCACGTCCGCAAGCTGTACGGGGTGACCGCCGAGCTGACCTACACGCTGATCAGCAGCGATCCCGGCGGGCTCGTCCTGCACGGCCGCAGCGAGGGCGCCACCTGCATCGACACCGTCTTCGTCCGGGCCGTCCCCGGTGCCACCGAGGTCATGTACCGGGTGGAGCTGGAGTTGCACGGGCTGGCCAAGCTGGCCACCCCGCTGCTGCGACCCGAGTTGGAGAGGCTGGCCGCCGCCGGGGTCGCGGTGGTGACCGGCGCGCTGGGCTCCGCGGTCCGGCACCGGTTCGGCGCCCCCATTGCGCCGAACCGGCTCACCGCCCCCCTGGAAGAGACCGGATAGGTCACCGGTCGCTGATCAGCCCCGGCAGCCCGCCGACGTCGAAGTCCATCGGCATGTGCTCGCGGCCGTGGGCCGGCGGGGCGGAAACATGGTCGGTCTGCTGCTCGGCCGTCAGGCCGTCGAGCGCAAGTTGCGTCATGGGAACGACGTTAGGAAGCGAACCCCCAGGTCCACATGGGGAAAGCTCCCTATATTAGGCCGCGGCGGCGGGCCTCGGCGGCGGCCTGACCCCTATTCGGCACGCCGAGTTTGCCCAGCACAGCCGACACATGATGGTCGACGGTCTTGGCCGAGACGGTGAGCCGGGCGGCGATCTCGGCGTTGCTCAACCCCTCGGCCAGCAGCGCCAGCACCTCCCGTTGCCGGCCGGTCAGCCCGACCGGATCGGTGGTCGTGGCCGGCCGCGGCCCGCGCGGCACCGGCAGCCCCCGCTCGCGCAGCAGCCCGCGTAACCGCCGGGCCGGCACCACCGCGCCCAGCCGCTCGTAGATCCGCAGCGCCTCGGCGGTCGCGTCGGCGTCGCCGTAGGACAGCGCCTCGGCCCGCGGGTACGTGCAGCCCTTCGCCTGCCACGCGTCGGCCGCGCCGCGCCAGTCCCCCGCGATCAGCAACCGGAACGGCTCGGCCGCTTCCTCCGGCGCCTTGTCGAGCCGGCCGCAGCGCCACAGCCAGAACGCGAGCTCGCCGATGAACCACGGCTGGCCGACCTCCAGCGCGAGCCGGTAGCCGCGCTCCGCCTCGGCCGCGGACCGCTCCAGGTCGCCGTCCAGCCAGTGCAGCTCGGCCAGGGTGATCGCGACCGGGACGACGAACTGCACCTCGCCGGCCCGGTACCCGCGCTCGGCCGCGGCGTCGGCGTCCTGGTGCGCGCCCGGCGTGCCACGGCGGGCCCGCAGCAGGGCCCGCACGGTCATCGACGGCACCAGGAACGCGCCCGGCATCGGCACCCCGGAGATCGACTGCTCGACGTCCTCGTCGGCCGCCGCCCAGTCGCCGCGGATCAGCTCGACGTGCGCCTTGTGCCCGAGCAGGTGCCGGGCGTACCCGTCCAGGTCGCGGGCCAGCAGGAAGGGCAGGACCCGCCGGAAGGTGTCCTCGGCCAGGTCCAGGTCGTACCGGTCGTCGGCGACCGAGGCCAGGTTGACCAGGGCGCGGCCGGCGTGGTCGTCCAGCCCCGCCGAGATCGCCCGGTCGTACGCGGCCAGCAGCCCGGTGACGCCCTCCGGGTCGCCGATCTGCTGCTGCGCCGAGGCGATGTTGACCATCGCGTGCACCTCGGTGTTCAGGTCCCCGGTCAGCCGGGCCAGATCAAGGGCCCGGCGGCCCCACTCGATGCCGGCCCGCTCCTCGTTGCCCAGCATGAACAACTGCGAGAGATTGCTGTACGCCGCGGCCAGCTCCCGCCCGTGCGGGGCCGCCTCGAGCACCGCGACCGCACGCCAGCCGTACCGCCGGGCGTCGTCCGGCCGGCCGTTCCACCAGCTCAGCCGGGCCATCCAGCGCAGGTCGTCGCCGATCCGCAGCGGGTCGCCGAGCTCCTCGCGCAGCCCCAGCGCGGCCCGCCGGGCGTCGATCGCCTCGGCACCGAGCCCGCCGTGGTACGCGGCCAGCGAGTACTCCTCGAGCAGCTCGGCGCGCTCCTCGGCCGGGCGGTCGGCGGCCAGCGGCAGCGCGGTCGCGTAGTGGGCGGCGGCCTGCCGGTACGCGCCCAGCTGGGCGGCTCGCCGGGCAGCGATCGGCGCCCAGTGCAGGGTGGCCTTGGCGTCGCCGGCGTGGTGGGCGTGGTGCACGAGCCGGGCCGGGTCCACCCCCGGCCGCTCGATCAGGACGGACAGCACCTCGGCGTGCAGGGCCTTGCGGCGTACCGGGGAAAGGGCGCCCTCGACGGCCCGGCGCAGCAGCTCGTGGCGGAAGGCCACGCCGTCCCCGCTGATCGTGAGCACGCCCCGGGCCAGGCACTCGTCGACCGCCTCGGCCCGGCCGGCGAGCAGGTCGGCCTCGGCCCGGGCGGGCACCACGGAGACCAGGCGGGCCACCGCGCGGGCCGACTCACCGAGCGTGGCGAGCCGGGAGAGCACGAGGTCACGGACGGTGGGCGGGATGTCCGCCGACTCGGCCGACAGCACCTCGGTGACCAGCAGCGGGTTGCCGCCGGTCACCTCGTACACCTCGGGGCGGTCCCGCCCGGCCAGCCGGTCCACCGCCGCCCGGGACAGCGGCGGGAGGATCACCCGCCGCGACCGGTCGGGCGGGAGTCCGGCCAGGACCGATCGCAGGCGGTGGTCGGGGGCAAGTTCGTCATCACGGTAGGTGAGCAGCAGCAGCGCCCGGCACAGCGCGAGACGGCGGCCGAGGAACGCGACCATGTCCAACGTGGCCTCGTCCGCCCAGTGCAGGTCCTCGAGCACCACGACCGTGCGAGCCGCCTGCGGCGGCCGGTCCAGCGCCTCCAGCAGCAGATCGAAGACCTCGCTGCGAACACCGTCGCCGATCCGGTCGCGCAGCCGCCCGCCCAGCACCCGGGCGATGTCGTGCAGCGGGCCGAGGGCGCGCGGGGTCAGCAGCGGGTCGCAGGCGCCCCAGAGCACGTGCGCCCGCGGGCCGGCGGCCTCGGCGAACGCGGTGGCCAGCGCGGACTTGCCCGCACCGGCCTCGCCGCTGAGCACCGCGACCCGGCCGCCGGCGGTGGTCTCGGCGAGCAGCCGGTGCAGGACGGCGAGCTCGTCGGAGCGTTCCAGCAGGTCCATGTCATCGGCCAGGTTAGGGTGGTGATCGCCGCAGGCCTAGCGCCTATCGGACAAACCGCTCCCGTACGGGTAAAGACCGTCGATCGTCACCGGCAGATGACCGGTTGCCCGCGCCTTCCCCTGGAGAACGTTCGCGAGGGCGGTCACCGAGACCGGCTGATAGTCGTAGGCGGCCACATAGGTGGGTGCGGACGGGAAGTAGGCCAGATCGTAGGGCGCGCCGACGGCGGCGACCACGATCGGCTTGCCGGTGGCCAGCAGCGCCGCGACCAGCTTCTGCTGCGTGGTGTCGTTCCACGCGTTGTACGTCGTGACCACGGTGACGTCGGCCTGAGCCGCGGCGGCGACGGCCTGGGCGATCACCGCGTCGGACGGCGAGCCGGTGTAGAACCGGGTGGCGCCCAGCGCGGCGGCCAGGTTGGTCGTGGTGGTCACGCCCCAGCCGGTGACCAGCACGTGCTCACCCTCCCGGAGCGGCAGCGTGGCGTCCTTGCGGAGGACGGTGATCGAGCGGGCGGCGGCGTCGGCCATCGTCGCCAGATGCTCCGGCGTGCCCACCGTCGGCGTCTCCGGCACGTACGGCGCAAAGGTTTTGGTCTTGAGAATGCGCCGGACGGACTGGTCGATGCGCTGCTCGGAGACGGTGCCGTCGGCGACGGCGTCGAGCAGCGACCGGATCGCCAGCGGGACGTTGCGGGGCATCAGCAGCTCGTCGACGCCGGCGTTCACCGCGTCGAGGACGATCTGCTGGTCGGTGTAGTCCTCGAGGGCAGCCGCGGACAGCGCGTCGGTGATCACTACGCCGTTGAAGTGCAGCTTCTTCCGCAACAGGTCGGTGATGATCGGCTTGGACAGGCTGGCCGGCTTGTTGGTCGGGTCGAGCGCCGGCGCGATGATGTGCGCGGCCATCACGCTGGTCACCCCGCTCTTGATCGCCACCTGGAAGGGCGGGACGTGGGTGGCAAGGATCTGCCGGCGGCTCTCGTTGGTGATCGCCACGCCGTTGTCGGTGTTGACCGTCGTGTCGCCCAGCCCGGGGAAGTGCTTGGCCTGCGTCCCGACCCGTGCGCTCGCGTAGCCCTTGATCGCATATTTCGTGAAGAGGGAGACGTGCGGGGTGCGGTCGCTGAACGATCGGACGCCGTCGGCAGTGTTCTTCGGGTTCGTGTTGACGTCGACCACCGGGGCGTCGACGGTGTTGATGCCCAGCGCCCCGAGCTCCTCGCCGCTGACTCGGGCGGCGCTCTCGGCGGTGCGCGGGTCGAAGGTCGCCCCGAGCGCCATGTTGCCCGGCGAGACCGCGAGCGGGGCGCCGATCCGGTTGACGACGCCGCCCTCCTGATCGGTGCTGATCTGCAGCGGGATGCCGGAGTCCGCCATCGCGGCCGCCTGCAGTCCATGGGAGAGCCCGGCGATCTGGTCGGGGCCGTTGAGGTTGTGGCTCCAGGTGAAGTAGATGACGCCGCCCAGGTGGTACTTCGCGACCGCCTGCGCGCCGGTGCTCACGTCGGCGCCGAACATCGCCCGGTTGGCGGCGGCGTCCGCGGCACTCGGCGCGGTGGCATTGTCGCCGTAGACGTACGAGACGAACATCTGGCCGACCTTCTCGGCCAGGGTCATCTTGCTGATCGGGTCGGTACCGTGCGCCTGTGCCTGGGCCGGGATGCTCAACCCCAGCGCCGTGACCGCGATCAATGCCGCGAACCGCTTCGTCATCACCTCATCGGAGCGCCTCGATCGACAGTTGTCAAACCGATGGCCTCTTCGACCAGGTCAAGTGCTCGCAGCCAGGGGAAGAGCTCCGGGTCGTTCTGCCCGGGCGGCAGCGGTTCCCACTCGTCCTCGGGACCGAACAGCACGCGTACGCCCTCGGACCGCAAACTCTCGATCGCCTGCCGGAACGGCCGCCGGGCGGCGAGCGCGCTGTTCACGGCCGGCACCACCACGGTCGGCACGCCCCGCCCGATCACCTCGGCGACAGAGCTGAGCGCATAGGTGTCGGCGATCCCGAGGGCGAGCTTGTTCACGGTGTTGAAGGTCGCCGGCGCGACGATCAGCCCGTCGGCGGGCGGCGAAATGCGCCGCCCATCGGGCGCGAACTTGTAGGTGGTCCGCACCGGTTTCCCGCTGAGCCGCACCACCTCAGCGGTCTCGATGAACTCGAGCGCACTCCGGGTCGCGGTCACATCGACGGACCAGCCTCGACCGACCGCCGCGACGATGAGCCTGCCGACGCCGGCGGCCGCGCCGCCCCCACACACCACCACCCGCAAATCACCCATAGCCCCGATTCTGCCGGACGATGGATCTAGGACGTGATCCCGGTCACTGAGGCGCCGGACAGCGAGGTGATCAGCGCGGACAGCCGCTCGGCGAGGAGCGAATCGTCCGGCATATCCGATAAATCAGCTGTGATTCGAGCGTAGAGCCGCCGCCCGCGCGGCGTCAGGTGGGCCCGGATCCGCCGCCGGTCCACCGCGTCGACCCGTCGATAGACGAGGTTGTCGTCCACCAGCTGGTCGATCAGACGGGTGAGACTGGCCGCCGGCATGAACAGGGCCGCGGACAGCGACCCCATCGTCTCCGGCTCCTCGGCCAGCCGGGTGATCACCCGCCAGGCGTCGATGCTGACCGACCACTCGGCCAGCACGGCGGTGACACGCTGGGCCACGAGCCGCTCGGCCCGGGTCAGCAGCTGCATCAGGTCCATGGTGGCCGCCATGCTACAGATGGGCCGCAGCTTACGCCGGACTGTTCCGCTCGCCGCGGGGAAACCGCGAGCATAGGGCCATGCCCGAGCTGCTGGACCTCAGCACGGCCGCCGTGCGGGTCGCGCTCGTGGTGCCGCTGCGGGGACCGGCCGGCATCCTCGGCCCGAGCGCGGAACTGTGCGCGCAACTGGCCGCCGAGGAGGTCAACGCCGCGGGCGGGGTGCTGGGCCGCGAACTGGTCCTGCTGCCGGTGGACGGCGGCGACGCGCCCGAGCGGGTGGCCGCCGAGGTGGAGGCGCTGGTCTCGGTGGGCGCGGTGCACGGGGTGACCGGCTGGCACATCTCGACGGTGCGGCAGGCGGTCACGCCGCGGATCGCGGGCCGGGTCCCGTACGTCTACACCGCTCTCTACGAGGGCGGCGAGCGCACGGCCGGCGTCTTCCTCACCAGCGAGACACCGCAGGCGCAACTGCTGCCGGCGATGCGGCTGCTGGCCGCCGAGCGTCGGATCAAGAGCTGGCACGTCGTCGGCAACGACTACGTCTGGCCACGCCGGACGGCCATGGCGGTCAAGCGGCACGGTATCCGCGTCACCGGCGAGCACTACGTTCCGCTCGGTACGCACGACTTCACTACGGTGATCAAGAAGCTGGACCGGGCGGATGCCGTCCTCATGCTGCTCGTCGGGAACGACGCGGTGCGCTTCAACCGGGCCTTCGCGCGGGCCGGCCTGGACTCCCGATGCCTGCGGCTGAGCACGCTGATGGACGAGAACATGCTGCTCGCCTCCGGACCCGCGGCCACACACGACCTGCACAGCACGGCCGGCTTCTTCGCGTCGATGGTGACCCCGGAGAGCCTCGACTTCCACGGCCGGTACGCGACGCGGTTCGGCCCGGAGGCGCCGCCGCTGGGCAGTCTCGGCGAGTCCTGCTACGAGGGCGTACTGCTGCTGGCGACCCTCATCCGAACGGCGCGGACCCTGGACGTACGGGAGATCGGCGCCCGAGCCGGCGAGGTGTCCTACGAGGGTCCGCGCGGCTTGCTTCGGCTGCACCGGCGGCACGTGCGCCAGCGGATTTATCTGGCTCGGGCGAGTGGTGTCGAGTTCGACGTCTTGACAACCCTGCCATCCTCCACGGAGGATGCTTCCAACTGGAAGTAACAGTTTTCTGCCGACCATTCTTGGTCGGCTTTTTTTATTTCACGGAAATATGGGAAACGACTAATTAAGGGCGCGGAAACAGCGCGGAAATCGAACGCTCCGAGACTGACCGAAGAATTTTCAAAAGGCAATGCACAAAAGCCCTGTTCGTCGAAGCAGGAGGCTTCTTCATGGTCAGATTTCGCGCAGCACTCGCCGTCCTGACGGTGGCAACCACCTTCGCCGCGCTGGCGGCCTGCGGCGCCAAGACCAGCGACACCGGCGGCGAGACCACGGCCGGTGCGGTCGTCGACACCTCCGGGCCGACGGTCAAGGTCGGCCTGCTCAACTCCCTCTCCGGCACGATGGCGATCAGTGAGGTCACCGTGCGGGACTCGCTCAGGCTCGCGATCGACGAGATCAACGCGTCCGGCGGCGTGCTCGGCAAGCAGCTCGAGCCGGTCAGCGAGGACGGCGCCTCGGACTGGCCGACCTTCGCCGAGAAGTCGCAGAAACTGATCAGCCAGGACAAGGTCGCCGCGGTCTTCGGCTGCTGGACCTCGGCCAGCCGCAAGGCGGTGAAGCCGGTCTTCGAGAAGAACAAGGCCTTGCTGTTCTACCCGGTCCAGTACGAGGGTCTCGAGCAGTCGCCGTACATCTTCTACACGGGCGCAACCACCAACCAGCAGATCGTCCCGGCGCTGGACTACCTGAAGGCGCAGGGCAAGTCCTCGCTGTACCTGGTCGGCAGCGACTATGTGTTCCCCCGCACCGCTAACAAGATCATTAAGGCGTACGCGGCGGCCAACGGGATGAAGGTGCTCGGCGAGGACTACGCCCCGCTCGGCTCGACCGAGTTCTCCACGATCGTCAACAAGGTGAAGGCGTCCGGCGCCTCGGCCGTGTTCAACACCCTCAACGGCGACAGCAACGTGGCGTTCTTCAAGGAGTACAAGTCGGCCGGCCTGACCGCCGCGTCCATGCCGGTGGTCTCCGTCTCGATCGCCGAGGAGGAGGTCAAGAGCATCGGCACGCAGTACCTCGCCGACCAGCTGACGGCCTGGAACTACTACCAGACCACGGCCGGCGCCGCCAACGAGAAGTTCGTCGCGGCCTACAAGGCGAAGTACGGCGCCGACAAGCCGACCAGCGACCCGATGGAGGCCGCGTACACCTCGGTCTACCTGTGGAAGGCGATGGTCGAGAAGGCCGGCTCGTTCGACGTGGCGAAGGTCAAGGCGGCCGCGGACGCCGGCGGCATCACCTATCAGGCGCCCGAGGGCCTGGTCACCGTCGACGGCCCCTCCCAGCACGTCTACAAGACCGCGCGGATCGGCAAGATCGGCTCGGACGGGCTGATCAAGGAGGTCTGGAGCTCCGGCAAGCCGATCAAACCGGATCCCTACCTCAAGGACTACAGCTGGGCCGCCGGGCTCTCCTGACCCGACTACCGCGGGACGTCCGGCGAGCGTCGGGCGTCCCGTACCGGAAAGGGGGTTTGACCTTGAACGTGGTTCTCAGCCAGCTCTTCACGGGCATCAGCATCGGCGCGGTGCTGCTGCTCATCGCCCTCGGGCTGAGCCTGACCTTCGGTCAGATGAACGTGATCAACATGGCGCACGGCGAGTTCATCATGGCCGGCGCCTACACCGTCTACGTGCTCCAGCAGGTGATCACCAGCGCCGGCGCGTCGCTGATCGTCGCCCTGCCGATCGCCTTCGTGGTGGCCGGGGCGATGGGTGTGCTGCTCGAGTTCCTGCTGATCCGCCGCCTCTACGGCCGGCCGCTGGACACGCTGCTGGTCACCTGGGGTGTCGCGCTGATCCTGCAACAGGCGGCGCGGGACATCTTCGGCGCGCCCAACGTGCAGACCCGGGCGCCCGACCTGCTCACCGGCAGCATCCCGCTGCCCGGCGGACTGGAGATCGCCAGCAGCCGGGTCTTCATCCTCGGGCTCGCGCTGGCCGCGGTGGCCGCGCTGACGGTGGTGCTGCGGACCACCTCGCTCGGCCGGCGGATCCGCGCGGTCGTCCAGAACCGCGACCTCGCCGCCGTCTCCGGCCTGGCCACCGGGCGGGTCGACCGGCTCACCTTCTTCGTCGGCTCGGGCCTGGCCGGCATCGCCGGAGTCGCGCTCACCCTGGTCGGCCCGATCGGGCCGACCATGGGCACCAACATCATCGTCAACGCGTTCCTGGTCGTCGTGGTCGGCGGCATCGGTCAGCTCAAGGGCACCGTGATCGTGGCGTTCGCGCTCGGCGTCCTGCAGTCCATGGTGGAGTACGCGACCACGGTCAGCGTGGCCAGCGTGATCGTCTTCGTGGCGATCGTGGCCTTCCTCCAGTGGCGTCCGCAGGGCCTGTTCACCTTGCGGACCCGGAGCCTGGCATGACCGCCTGCACCGAGCGGCACCTCCGCAAGCGGCGCGCCCAGGCCGCAGGCGAGGGCCAGAAGGGCATGCCGAAGGAGGACACAGCATGACGGCGGTCGTCACTCCGCCGGTCGCGTCGCCGGTCGAGCCACCCCGGCGGCGGACCCGGCTGCGGGCGCTGGCCGGCTTCGCGGCCGGGGCCGTCGTGCTGTTCGCGCTCGCCCCGGTCATGCTCGACGACTTCCGGCTGGGCCTGCTGGCCAAGTACCTCTGCCTGGCCATCATCGCGGTCGGCATCGGGCTGGCCTGGGGCCGCGGCGGGATGCTGACGCTCGGCCAGGGCGTCTTCTTCGGCCTTGGCGGCTACGCGATGGCCATGCATCTCAAGCTCACCGACGCGGGCGCCGGCAACCTGCCGGACTTCATGCAGTTGTACGGGCAGCTCGACGCGCTGCCGTGGTGGTGGCGACCGTTCGCGAACCCGGTGTTCGCCCTGGTCGCCCCCGTGGCGCTGCCGATGCTGGTGGCCCTCCTGCTCGGCCTGCTGATCTTCCGGCGGCGGGTACGCGGCGCCTACTTCGCGATCCTGTCGCAGGCCCTCGCGGCGGCCATGGCGATCTTCCTGGTCGGCCAGCAGGGCACCACCGGCGGTACCAACGGCCTGACCGACATCCAGGGCTTCTTCGGGTACGACCTGAACGACCCGGTCAACCGCAAGATGATCTACTTCATCGTCGCCGGCGCGCTGCTGCTCGTGCTCGCCATCGCCCGGCAGTTGATCCGCAGTCGGTACGGTGAGCTGCTCGTGGCGGTGCGCGACGCCGAGGAACGGGTGCGGTTCCTCGGCTACGACCCGGCCAATGTCAAGCTCGTCGCGTACGTCGTCGCCGCCGGCATGGCCGGGCTGGCCGGCGCGCTGTTCGTGCCGGCCGTCGGGATCATCTCGCCGGCACTGGTCGGCGTGGTGCCGTCGATCGAGTTCGTGGTCGGCGTGGCGGTCGGCGGCCGGGCGAGCCTGGTCGGCCCGGCCCTCGGCGCGATCGCGGTCGCCTGGGCGCGTACCGCCCTCTCCGAGCGGGCGCCCTCGGCCTGGACCTATTTCGAGGGCCTGCTGTTCATCCTTCCGATTGTCTTCTTGCCGGGCGGGCTGGCCTCGCTCTGGCGGCTGTGGCGAAAGGACGGAAAATGAGTGGGCTCGCGGTGCGCGACCTGCGCGTGGTCTTCGACGGGTTCGTGGCGGTCGGCGGCGTCGATCTGGATGTGCCGGCCGGCGACGTACGGTTCGTGATCGGGCCGAACGGCGCGGGCAAAACTACATTGATCGACGCCATTACCGGTTTGGTGAAGGCGACCGGCTCGGTAACCTTCGACGGCCATCAGCTGCTGGGCCGCAAGGTGCACCGGATCGCCCGGCTCGGAGTGGGCCGCACGTTCCAGACCGCGGCGGTGTTCGAGGAGCTCACCGTCCTGCAGAACCTGGACATCGCGGCCGGGTGGAGGCGGTCTCCGCTCAGCCTGCTGCGGGCGCGCAAGCGGGTGCCGGAGCCGGTGGCAGCCGCGCTGTCGACCGTCGGTCTCTCCGCCGTGCGCGACGAGCCGGCCGGCACCCTCGCGCACGGGCAGAAGCAGTGGCTCGAGATCGGCATGCTCCTGGTCCAGGACGCCAAGCTGCTGCTGCTGGACGAACCGGTCGCCGGGATGAGCCAGGCCGAGCGGGACGCCACCGGCGAACTGCTGGGCCGGCTCGCCGCCGACCGCACGGTGCTGGTCATCGAGCACGACATGGACTTCCTCCGGCGGTTCGCCCGGACGGTCACCGTGATGCACGCCGGCAAGGTCCTCTCCGAGGGCACCGTGGCCGAGGTGCAGGCGGACCCCCGGGTCCAGGAGGTCTACCTGGGACACGGGGTGGCGTGATGCTGGAGTTCGACGAGGTGCACGTCGGGTACGGCCGGAGCGTGGTGCTGCACGGCGTCTCGCTCGCCGTCCCGGCCGACGGTGTGGCCGCCGCGCTGGGCCACAACGGCGCCGGCAAGAGCACGCTGCTGCGATGCGCGGCCGGACTGCTCAAGCCGCGGCAGGGCAGCGTACGGCTGGACGGCGAGGACATCACCCGGCTGGCGCCGCACCAGCGGGTGGCGCGCGGCATGGCGTACGTGCCGCAGGGTCAGCAGAGCTTTCCGCATCTGACCGCGGCGGAGAACCTGCAACTGGTGGCCGACGGCCGCCGGGACGGCAAGCAGGCGATGGCCGAGGCGCTGGATCTGTTCCCGGCGCTGCGCGAGCTGTTGCCCCGGCGGGCCGGGTTGCTCTCCGGCGGTCAGCGGCAGCAGCTGGCGATCGCCCGGGCGTTGATCACCCGGCCGCGGCTGCTCCTGCTGGACGAGCCGACCGAGGGCATTCAGCCGTCGGTGGTGTCCGAGATCGAGCGGACCATCCTGGCCGTGGCGTCCCGGGGCGGCATGTCGGTGCTGCTGGTGGAGCAGCACGTGGGATTCGCGCTCACCGCGGCCCAGCGGTACTACGTGCTGGAGGCCGGCCGGGTGACGTCGTCCGGCGAGGGCGGTACGGCGGCCGAGAGCGCGGTGCGGCAGGCATTGACTGTCTAGTCAGGCGGCGTCGACCACCAGGCGTACGGTCACGGCGTCGCCGACCTCGATGCCCTCCGCCTGCCGCACCGACGTCTTCACCGGCACGATGTACCGGCCGTCCTTGGGCCACAACGAGGTGGTCCACCCGGTGTGCCCGATCCGGGCCGCCACCGGGATCATCCCCCAGCCGTAGGTGACCAGCGAGGCGGCCGACGCGATCGCCTGGCACTCGTCGTCGGGAACGGTGACGAAGTGCCAGGGCGCCGGTCCCCGCCAGAACCACATCTCGCCGGTGAACTCGAGATCCATCCGGACAGGCTAATAGAGCGTGGTCGACGTTGTCCCGACCGCGATGTCCAGCAGGCAGGGCCCGTTCCGGGTGATCGCCTCGGCGAGCGCGGCCTCGACGTCGGCCGCCCGCGTCACCCGCCGCGCGGGCACCCCGAAACCCCGGGCCAGGGCGGTCAGGTCCAGCTCCGCGAGATCGGTTCCGGGCACCTCGGGTACGCCGATCCGCCGGCCCAGCGCGGCGACCGCCTCGTATTTCGCGTTGTTCAGCACCACCACGGTCAGCGGCACGCCCTGCCGAGCGGCCGTCCACAGTGCCTGGATGCAGTAGAGCGCGGAACCGTCCCCCACGACGCAGACCACCCGCTCCCCGGCGAGCGCCCGCCCGACCGCCACCGGCAGTCCCCAGCCGAGCGCCCCGCTGCCGGTGGAGACGTACCCCTTCGGCCGGGTCACCGGGATCAGCTCGTGCAGCGCGTCCTTGTGCGACGGCGCCTCCTCGACCAGGACCGCGTCCGCCGGCAGCGCCGTGCGCAGCGCCCCCAGCACCGCGGTCGCCTGCAGCGGGTCGGCCGGCGGCGGCGCGACCGGCCGGCCCCGGGCCGGTGGTTCCGCCCGGTCGGTGGCCGGCTTGACCAGCCGCGCCAGCTCGCTCACCCCGGCCCGTACGGTGGTCAGCACGCTCGTGCCCACCGCCGCGCGGGCCGCGGCCGCCGGATCGCAGTCGAGGTGGAAAAGCGTCGTGCCGGCCGCCAGGAACGGCCCCTCGGTGTGCACGTGGTAGGTGAAGACCGGTGCGCCCAGCACCACCACGACGTCGTGGCCGCCGAGCAGCGCGGCGATCGACGACCGCACCGGCGGCAGGTACCCGCGAAACAGCGGGTGGTCCTCCGGGAAGGCGGCCCGGCTCGGCATCGGCGCCGCCCACACCGCGGCCCGCACCGTCTCGGCCAGGGCGACCGTGGCGGCCCACGCGTCGTCCTCGTCCACGCCCGGCCCGGCCACGATCGCCGGGGCGCGGGCGGCGCCGAGGGCCTCGGCCACCTCGGCCAGCGCGGCCGGATCGGCGACGAAGCCCGCTCGGATGTCGCGCACGGCCACCGGCTCGCCGGGCGCGTCCCAGTCGTCCTCCGGGATGGACAGGAACACCGGCCCGCGCGGCGGCAGCATCGCCACCCGGTACGCCTCGGCCAGCGCGACCGGCACGGCCGCCGCGGTCTCCGGCTGGTGACTCCACTTCACGTACGGGCGGGGGAACTGGGCCGGCTCATCGGCGGAGAGGAACGGCCGGGTCGGCAGCATCGCCCGGGTCTGCTGCCCGGCGATCACCACCAGCGGCACCCGATCCCGGTACGCGTTGAACATCGCACCGAGCGCGTGCCCGACCCCGCCCGCCGAGTGCAGGCTCACCAGCTGGGCCCGGCCGGCGCCGATCGCGTAGCCGGCCGCCACCCCGACCGCGGACGCCTCCTGCAGCGCGAGCACGTACCGGAAATCGGTTGGCCAATCGCGCAGCATGCGCAGTTCCGTGGAGCCCGGGTTGCCGAACCAGGTCGTCATGCCGGCTTGCCGGCAGACGTCGAAGAACGCCACGCGCACGGTCGTCATGTCATCGCCTCCGCCCCCAGGATGCCGAGCGGCCCGATCGGTGCCCAGACCGGCCGGCGGCACCGTGCGCGGGCAGGAGGTAAACGTGCGGGTCCGGACAAGCCCGGCTCACATCGGCGCCAGCAGATACGCACGCAGGTCGGCCCGGGCCTGATGGATACGCGACTTGACCGTGCCGACCGGGACGCCGAGGTGCGTGGCGATCTCGGCGTAGTCGAGCTGACAGACGTCGCGCAGCACGATCGGCGCCACCAGGTCGGGCCGGCGCGCCTCGAGCCGTTCCAGCGCGTCCAGCAGGTCCAGCCGGGAGCCGGCGATGACGCTGGTCGTACGCGGGTCGGGCCGGTCGATCGGCGGCTCGCCGTGCGCCTGTTCGGCCGCGCGGCGCCGCAGCGAGCGGTACGTCTGCCGCGCGCTGTTCGCCACGACCACGTACAGCCAGGTGGAGAAGAGCGACCGGCCCTCGAACCGGCCGATCGTGCGGGCCACCTGCAGCAGCGCGTCCTGGCAGGCCTCCTCGGCGTCCTGGAAGCACGGCAGGAAGCGGGCGCAGCGGCGCAGCACCGCCGGGCGGATCGCGGTCAGCAACTCGTTCAGCGCGGCGGCGTCGCCCGCCGCCGCCCGCCGGGCCAACAGCTCCTGACGGTCGTCCCCCATGGTCGTCCCCCGTATCGATGGCTCGCCTTGCACAGCAAGAATGTCAGTGTGTTGATGCCGGACCGGATCGGGCGTTACCGCGTCGAGCGCCGCCTCGGCGCGGGCGCGTTCGCCACCGTGTGGCTCGCCGAGGACGAGACGCTCGAGTCCTGGGTGGCAATCAAGGTGCTCGCCGACAACTGGGCGCACCAGGCCGACGTGCGCGCCCGCTTCGAGCAGGAGGCGCAGGTCCTGCGGCGGGCCGACTCCGAGCGGCTGGTCCGCATCCACGACTACGGCGAGCTCCCGGACGGGCGTCCCTACCAGGTGATGACGTACGCCGACGGCGGCACCCTGGCCGAGCGGATGGCCGGCGGCCCGCTTCCGGTGCGGCCGGCGCTGCGGATCGCCGCCGACGTCGCCCGGGCCACCGCCGACCTGCACGCGTCCGGGGTGCTGCACCGCGACCTCAAACCGTCCAATGTGCTGTTCGGCACCGTGCGCGGCGTCGAGCGGGTGCTGGTCGCCGACCTCGGGCTGGCCAAGGCGATCGCGTACGCCTCGGGCTTCACCGTCGTCGCCGGGACGCCCGGCTACATGGCCCCCGAGCAGACCCGGCCCGGTGACGGGCTGGACGTGCGGGCCGACGTGCACGCGATCGGCGCCATGGCGTACCAGATGCTCACCGCCACCACCCCGAACGGCGCCGCGCTCGCGCCGTCCAAGGTGCGCCCCGGCATCTCGCCCACGGTCGACCGGATCGTGCTGCGTGCGGTGGCCACCGACCGGGATCGGCGCTGGCCGTCGGCCGCGGCGCTGGCGGACGCGCTGGACGCCGCGGCGGCCGCGCCCCGGCGTACCCGCAATCGGGTCCTGCATCTGCTCGGCCGGACGACCGGGTCGCTGGTGGCAGTGGCCGGGCTGGTGCTGCTCGGCGGCGCGTTGCCGGCGGCGGGCACCCCGGCGGGCTGGGTGCGGGTGGCCGACGAGTCCGGGAAGATTTCGGTGGCGGTGCCGTCGGGCTGGGCCCGGCAGGCGCGCGAGTCCGGCTGGAACCCGGCCGCGGTCGGCCTGCCGGCCGCCGATCGACCCGGCGTCGCGGTCGCTGCCGACCTGGGCTCCTGGAGCCAGGAGTACGCGGGCGGGCCGGGCGTCTTCGCGGGCACGGCGGACGGACTCGATCGGGCCACCTTGCCGGTGCATGAACGGTGCGACCGGTCCGAGCGCGCGATACCGGGCGGCCGGGTGGTGCGCTGGACACGGTGCGCGGGTACCGCGATCTCGTACAGCGAGGCGCTGGCCGGCGACGTCTACCTGCAGATCAAGCAGGTGGACGACGCCGACCTCACCGACGAGATCGTGCGCGCCGTTCACTCGTAGCAGTCCTGCTTCTGGTACTGCAGGGTCAGCTCGGTGACCTTCCCGTCCCGGGTCACGATCCGGTAGTCGGCCTTGCTGTTGCCGGGCACCGTGACGTAACCGCGGCCCTCCGCGTGCGGGTCCGGCAGCTCGACGTTGGTCCATTTCGGGTAGACCCGGAGCATCGCCGCGGTGGTGCTGCCCACGTGCACCCCCTCGGGGGTGCGCACGCTCGGACCGTACGCGTCGATGATCTCGACCCCGAGGTTGTTGGAGAAGTACACGAAGCCGCGGTCGTCTTTCGACGCCTTGAGGTGGGTCTTGCGGACACAGCCCGGACCGCTGCCGTTGCCGAAAACCTGCCACGGGTCGATCAGGCCGGTCGCGGAGGCGTCCCGGTAGGACATGCCGAGCTTGAGCGCGCCGTATCCGTTCGGCCCGAGCACGAGCACGGCGGCCCGGCTCGAGCTTCGGATCGGCACCGCGCTGGTCGGCGGGGTGCGGGTCGGCTCGGTGGCCGGCGCGGCGGAGGTGGCGGTGACGGATGGGGCCGGGCTCGCGGTGACCGGCGCGGCGGGGCCGTCGACGTGCTGAACCTTGCCGGAGCAGCCGGCGGTCAGCAGCAGCAGGGCGGCACCGATCAGAAGGGCGGGACGCATGGATGGACCTTTCTCTCGCGTTGTCCTTCGGTGCGATGCGGTCGCCGCCGAGGTGGTTCGGATGCTGACGGTAACAACCCGATAACAGCAAAGCCGCGCCCCCGATCTGGCTCGGGGGCGCGGCGGCGTCGCGCTGGTTCAGCTCGCGGCGCAGGACGGCGTGGGGACGGAGTTGGTGCCGTTCCACGAGCCGAGGAAGCCGAAGCTCGTGGTGCCGGCGGCCGCCAGCTTGCCGTTGTAGCTGACGTTCTTGGCGGTCACGGCCGAGCCGCTGCTGGTCACCGTGGCGTTCCAGGCCTGGGTGACGGTCTGGCCGTTGGCGTACGTCCAGGTCACCGTCCAGCCGTTGATCGCCGTGCCGCCGGCGGTCACCTTGACCTCGGCCTGGAAGCCGCCCGGCCAGCTGCCGACGATCGAGTACGCCGCCGTGCAGCCGCCGCTCGGCGGGGTCGTCGTCGGGCTCGTGGTCGGCGGTGTGGTCGGGGTGGTGGTGGGCGGCGTCGTCGGGGTGGTGGTCGGCGGGGTGGTCGTCGACGTGCCGTAGATGGTGGCCTGCTTCGAGGTGGCCTTGATCCCGTTGGTGCCGTTGACGATCCGCTGGCCCCAGGTGGTGAGCGAGTTGGGGTCGAAGTTGTTCGTCATGTCCAGGATCGGGTCGTTGTTGCCGGCCCAGGACCAGCCGATGTAGCCGAGGCCGCGCTTGACCGCCTCGGACATCAGGGTCTGGTCGTCCACCTGGCTGGAGTCGTACTGCCAGCCGAACTCGCCGATGACCAGCGGCCAGCCCTTCGACTTGAAGGTGTCCAGGTACGAGGTGATCGACGAGGCGGTGTTGAACACCGCGTACATGTGGATGGACAGCACCGTGTTGTGCTGGGTGTCGGCGTCGAGCACGGTCTGCGCGTTGTCCCGCATCGTGTACTGCCAGTCCTGGCCCCAGTTCGGCGCGTCGACCATCAGCAGGTGCTGGAAACCATTGCTGCGCATCTTCTGTACGGCGGCCACGGTCGCCGCCGTCCATTGGCTCGGGTTGGTGTTGCCGATCGGCTCGTTGCCGATGTTGATGACGATGTAGTCCTCCTGGCCGACCAGCACGCTCTTCAGACCGATCCAGTAGTTGACCGCCTGGTCCAGGGTGTACGCCGCGCTGTCCTCGCCGTACCCGGTGGTGTCGTGGTCCTCGAGCACGCAGATCAGCTTGTTCTGCTTGCAGAGCGCGATCACGTTGGCCACGTCGGCGGCGCTGTTGGCGGTCCACCGGCCGCCGCTGAGCACGACCCGGACGGTGTTGGCGCCGGTCGCCTTGATGTTGGCGAACGAGCTGGTCTGGTTCGTGAACCAGGTGTGCTCGTGGTTGATGCCGCGCATGATGAAGGTCGAGCCGTTGGACTCGACGATGGTGGTGCCGCTGATGTGCAGACCGGTGGCCGCGTAGGCCGGGCCGGTGAAGGTGAGCACCGACGCGACGAGCGCGACGACGACGGTGCCGATCAGGGTGAGCTGTCTTTTCATGACCTGCCTCGGGGAAGGGGGAAACGTCACCCCAGCCCGCCGCCTGCCGGCAACGCGCTCGCCCTCGGGATGTCTCTCGACATGCGAAAACCTACCGATCGCATCGTCCGGCGTCAATCGGGAGCGCTCCCATTGACAACCGCGGACCGGCCTGGACGTCCGGGCCGGGTAAGTCTCAGTCGGCGGACGGGCCGGACATAGGTTGCCGACAGGTGACTCCCGCACCCTTTTTGAGAAGCACATGCATCTCGGAGAGGAAGCGCGATGAGCACCGATCAGGTCGCACCCCAGCAGTCCCCCTATGGGCAGCACTCGTCGTTGCCGGAGCCGGTCACGGCCACGATCGACGGCGAGTGGGCCCCGCCGGCCGTTGGCGCTCCGCCGCCGGCCGAGGGCTGGGCCGGTGCTCCCACCATCGCCTCGGGAACCTGGACCGGGAAGAAGGTGATCGCGGCGGTGGCGCTGACCGCGGCGCTGGCCGGCGGGGCCGGGTTCGGCATCGGGTTGGCGGTGCAGAGCGGGAGCAGCACGACCCAGCAGGGCGGCCCGGGCAACGGCCAGTTCCCCGGTGGAGGCAACGGCCAGTTCCCCGGCGGCGGCCCCGGCGGTGTCGGCAACCAGCAGAACGGCAACGGCACCACCCAGCAGGGCGGCACGACGCAGCAGGGCGCCGTGCAGAACGGCGCTACGTCGACGACGTAGGGGTCAGCAGCGCCACGAGGAAGTCCGACTCGGGGGTGAACGGGCGGAGATCCCAGGTGCTCAGCAGCAGGTCGGGGCGCAGGCCGGCGGCCGCGGCGTCGGCGAGGAAGGCGTCGAAGTCGTACCCACGATCGGCACCGAAGCCGACCGCGAGCCGCCCGCCCGGGCGCAGGTGGGCACCCAGCCGGCGGAGGATCTCCACCCGCGTGCCGGGCGCCACGAAGGTCATCACGTTGCCCGCGCTGACCATCGCGTCGAACTTGCCCGGCACGTCGAGGTCGGCCAGGTCGCCGACGATCCACTCGCCCTTCGGGTGCTCCTCGCGGGCGACCGCGATCAGCTCCGGATCGAGATCGACCCCGACCACGTCATGCCCGGCATCGACGAGGAAGCCACCCACCCGCCCCGTGCCGCACCCGGCGTCGAGGATCCGCGACCCGCGCCCCACCATGGCGTCGATCATCCGAGCCTCGCCGCCGAGGTCCATGCCCCCGGCCGCCAGATCCCGAAAGCGCTGAATGTACCGCCGCGAGTGCTCCGGGTTCTCGGCCACCATCCGCCGCCAAAGATTCTCCTCGGCCACGCCTACTCCACCTCGTCGATCACATCGCGAACCATCTGGGCGAGCTCACCGAGAAACCGCGCCGCACCCTCATCCGACGGGTCGTCGAGCACCCAGTTCGCCTCCCAGCCGACCAGGCGGGCCAGCGTGCCCGGCGGATGCTCCTCGGCCACGACGGCTTCGAGGGCGGCCAGGTCGCCGTGGTGCTGCATGGTGTTGAAGCTCGCCGTCCGCCGCAGATCCGCCCGGATCTCGTCGAGGTTGTCGGCGTCCAGGACGTAGCTGCCGAGAAACTCGCGGACCCGGTCCAGCGGGGGCAACGCGTTGCGCGCCTCGACCCGCGCCCGCATCGACTCCGGGAGCCGGGACATGTCCATACGCCTCACATTATCCCCAGCGGAAACGAGGTCAGGATGAAGGGCTCGGGCGGATCGGAGCCCTCGAGGAGACGGATCCGGATCTTGACGAAACTCGTCTCCGCGTAGTGAGAGTTCCGCGGCCCGGCCCCGTACATGCCGTCGTTGTAGTAGCCCTGACCGACCCGGTGTCCGGCGTTGAAACTGGCGTCGTGGCGACCGTTCAACGCGAGATCGTCACGAATCTCGGTCCAGTGGTTCCGGACGTAGTCGTTCACCGTCCGGTTCATGGTCGACGGATCGGTCCAGCGGAACGACCAGTTCTCGGGGTTTCCCCACGGATCGTCGCCGTAGATCCGGCCCTCGATCGTCCGCCGGGCGGGATCTCTGGGCAGCGGCACGCCGGGGCCGTGCCGCTCGTCCGTGTGTGCGCCGTGCGCCCCATAGGCGGCGTCGTTGGCCACGATGTTGAATTCCGGCGGCTCATCGCCGAGCAGGTCCCGGCGGCGCATGATCTGGGCCAACTGCGGGTCGTCGGGATGCGCGGCCGGCGCGGCCGATCGGCCCGCGGCGGGGCCGGTGCCACCGTTCGCGGTGGGTCGCCCCGCCCGCGCAACGTCCGCCACTGCCTCCTGCGCTCGGGCCACGCTCCGGGCCGGATGCGGGCTCCCCGATCCGCCGTCGTGCCGGTGGCCGGGCGGAGTTCCGTCGTCTCCACCTCCGCCACCGTGTGCCCGAGGCCTACCGGTCATCCGGCCCACTCGCCGGGAGGATTGCTCACAGCCTCGGCAGCCTAACAACGTCGGCCCATGTCTTGAGCGCGAAACGGCCGCCCCGTGGTGGGGCGGCCGTCTGTCGAAGCCGGCTCAGGGTGTGCCGGAGGACTTGCTGTTCGAGCCGGCCAATGAGTCAGCCGGGGTGGAGTTCGTGGCGGCCTGCAGCTTTTCGCCCAGCTTGGAGGACTGGAGCTTGTCCTTGCCCTCCGAGTAGAGCTTGGTGGCCTGCGCCTGGGCGACACCGGCCGCTTCCTGGACCGACGGGCTCTCCCAAAGCTTCTTGGCGCTGTCCCGGATCTCCTCGTACTTCTCCCGGCCGGCACGGCTGCCCAGGACGAAGCCCGCCGCAAGGCCGGTGAGGAACATCAGCTTTCCGCGCATGGTGGCGGCTCCTTCCGCTATTGACGCGTGTGCGTCTCTTCGGTGCCCTTACCCATCCTGCCCGTTTGGTACTCATACACCAGGTGTTTCACCCCGCTGCGGCACGCCGGGTATCCCCTTCGCGCCGAGGGCCCGCGGTCATGTACTCTGTTCCCCGGCACCGCGCGAGGCGGGTGCTGCACGATCCCCGATAGCTCAATTGGCAGAGCAGCCGGCTGTTAACCGGCAGGTTATAGGTTCGAGTCCTATTCGGGGAGCTTTTACCAGCTCAGAGGCGACATTTCGTTGCCGCCGGGCAACCCAATCCCAGTTTCTCCGGTCGATTTCTCCTGCCAGCGTACAGGCAGATGGCGGACAGAGCCCGGGTCGGTCACGCGGAGCACATCGAGCCACAACGCAACGATCGGGCTTCTCATCGCGGGTTGTGCCGGTCTTCGCGGTCGATCCCGCCACCGGAACCGCCGCTCGGCCTCGTCAATGCTTCCGCCACGTGTCCCAGCGCCGTGCCGAAGTCCGCGGCATTCAGGTGACCGAATCCCACGCGTACGATGTGATCCTCTTCGCCGAACCACGCGCCCGGCGCGACCCTGGTCTCCCGCGCCGCCAATCGGCGGTGGAACGCCGCGACGTCGGTGTCGGCCGGCAGGCGCAGGCAGCACATCGGCCCGCCGTCCGGCGTCACGATCTCGACCTGCTGCTTCTCCGCCCAGCGGGTCAGCTCGGCCAGCAGGCGTTCAAGGAGTTCGGCGCGCGGCGCGAGAATATCGGCGGCGCGGCTCAGCACCCGCGCGGCCAGGAACTCGTCGACCCGCGAGCAGGAGATCGTGGTCTGGAACTTCGCCTCCCGCAGGCGTCCGAGCAGCGCCGGGTCGGTCGTGGTCAGCCAGCCGAGGCGCAGGCCGGGCGCGCCGTGTGCCTTCGAGACCGAGGAGCAGGTGACCACGCCGGGTGCGAGCGTCGCGGCCGAGGGCAGCACCGGCGTCCTGCCGTACCTGGAATCGCGGTAGGTTTCGTCCACCAGGACAACGGCGTTCGGGGCCCGATCGTGCACCGCCTCGACCAGCGCGCCCAGCTCGGCGTCGGTGAAGCGCACCCCGGACGGGTTCTGCGGCGACGCGAGCGACACGAGGCGGGTGTCCGGGCCGAGCGCGGCGGTCACCCGCTCGATCGGCAGCCGGTAGCCCTCGTCGAACGACAACTTCACCACGTCCAGGCGCGCGCCGAGCGCTGCCGGGACGCTGAGCGCGGGCGGGAACGTCGGCGCGAGCAGCAGCACCCGGCCGCCGGGTTCGCAGACGGCCTGGGCCAGCAGGAACATCGCCTCGATCGCGCCGACCGTGACCAGCACCTGGCCGGCATCGACGCCGGTGCTCGTGGCGATCAGCTCGCGCAGATGCAGGTCGCCGGCCACCGTGCCGTAGCCGAGCGGGATCGCCGCCAGCTCCTCCGGAGCTACAAGATCATTCAGCCGTACGGGTGGACAGGTGCTCTCGGCCAGGTCGTAACGGACGGTCGTGTCGATCAGCGTGGTCATGGCGCTCGGCTCGAAGACAGTCATGAGCCTCATCGTCGGCGCACGTTTCGCCCACGGGCAGAGCCAATACCCGGTAGATTGGTTTGCCGATGGAGCCAATCGGGATCGTGGAGCGCCTCGGCCGCTGGTCGTCCGGCCGCGGTGCGCTGTATCTGCTGCTCGCGGAGCGGATCCGGGCGCTGATCGACGACGGCGAACTGCAGGCCGGGGCCGAGCTGCCGCCGGATCGCGCGCTCGCGTCGGCGCTCGCGGTCGGGCGCAGCACCGTGGTCGCCGCGTACGAGCTGCTCGCCGCCGAGGGCCGGATCGTGCGCCGGCAGGGCAGCGGCACCCGGGTGGCCGGCCCGGCGAGCGCCGCGGTCCGGCCGACGACCGAGGCGCCCGGCTTCCTGCACCTGCTCGAACCCCGGGACGGCGTGATCATGCTGGCCTGCGCGGCGCCGGACTCGCCACCGCCGGAGCTGGCCCTGGCGTACGCGCAAATCGTGCCGGACCTGGCCCGCCTGGCCGGAGACATCGGTTATCACCCGATGGGTGATCGGGGTTTGCGGCAGGCGATCGCGGACCGGTACGCACGCCGCGGCCTGCCGACCACGCCCGACCAGGTCCTGGTCACGACCGGCGGCCAGCAGGCGCTGACGCTGCTCGCGCGGGCGCTGATCCGGCCCGGCGACCGGGTGCTGGTGCAGGCACCGACGTACTTCGGCGCGCTCGAGGCGTTTCGCGAGGAGGCGGCGGTGCTCCGCACGCTGCCGGTGGAGCTGGCCCGGTTCACTTCCGCCATCGCGGAGCATCGGCCGGTTCTCGTGTACGTGATCAGCACCTTCCACAATCCGACGGGCGCCGTGCTGCCGCCGGCCGATCGGAGCCGGCTGGCGACCGCGGGCGTTCCGATCGTCGACGACGAGGCGCTGGCCGAGCTCGGCTTCCCCGGCCGGACGGCGCCACCACCGCTGGCCGTCGAGAACCCCTCGGTGATCACCATCGGCTCGCTGAGCAAGGTGGTCTGGGGCGGGCTGCGGGTCGGGTGGGTGCGGGCGCCGTCCGCGGTGATCGACCGGCTGGCGCGGTTGCGGACGGTGTCCGATCTCGGCGGCAACGTGCCGGCCCAGCTGGCGGCGACCGCGCTGTTCGCCTCCCTTGACCAGGTCCTGGCGCGTTCCGCCGCGGTGCGCCAGGACCGGCACGACCATCTGAGGTCGGAGCTCGGGCGGCTGCTGCCCACGTGGGAGGCGCCGGCCGTCGCGGGCGGCCAGACGCTGTGGGTGCGGTTGCCCCGCGGCGATGGGCAGTCGTTCGCGCAGCAGGCGTTGCGACATGGGGTGGCGGTGCTGCCCGGGTCGGGCCTGGACGCCGGGGGCGGGAGCGCGGATCGCCTGCGGCTGCATTTCCTGGCGTCGCATGCGGAGTTGAGCGAGGCGGTGCGGCGGCTGGCGGCGGCCTGGCGGGAGTATCGGCCCGAGCCCGGGCGTCCGGTATTTCCGCCGGCCATGGCCGTCTGAAGAGGCTCACGGCGTGCTTCAGGTTTCCCCTTCCTCGACCGGCGAGCGCCGTTACGCTGGGCCTTGCCTGTTTCATCCCCTTGTGAGGTGCCCGTGTCGCAGCCCGTGGAGGTGGATGTCGTCATCGTCGGCGGCGGACTCGCCGGTCTCGCCGCCGCGCGCCGCCTGGATCGCGCCGGAGTCGAATGGTTGCTCGTCGAGGCCGCCGACCGGCTCGGCGGACGCGTGACCACCGATGTCGTCGACGGCTGGCGGCTCGACCGGGGCTTCCAGGTGCTCAACACGGCATACCCGCGGATCCCGGCATTGGTCGACATCGGCGCGCTGGACATGCGGTACTTCACCTCCGGCGTGCTCGTGCGGCGCGGCGGCGACCTGCACCGGCTGGAGAACCCGCTGCACGGCCCGCTCGCGATCGCCGGGGCGTTGACTTCCGGCGTGGGTACGCTCAGCGACCGGCTCAAGCTCGCCGCGCTCGCCACCCGATGCGCGACCATGGCGCCGGCCCGGCTGCTGCAGGAGCGCGAGACCACCACCCAGCAGATGCTCCGCAAGGCCGGCCTGTCGCACCGGATGATCGAAGAGGTGCTACGGCCGTTCCTCTCCGGCGTCTTCGCCGATCGCTCGCTGGACACGTCGAGCCACGTCTTCGCGATGCTGCTGCGGTCCTTCACCCGCGGCCGCGTCGGCGTGCCCGCCGCCGGGATGGCCGCCCTCCCCGCCGCTGTCGCGGGCCCGCTCCCCTACCCGCAGTTGCTGATTGGGGCCCGAGCGATGTCGATCGGCCCGGGCATGGTCGTCACCGAGGGCGGCGAGATCCGCTGCCGGGCCGTCGTCGTGGCCACCGATCCGTCCACCGCGGCCGCCCTGCTGCCGCAGTTGCCGGAACCCGACATGCTCGGCCTGACGACGTTCTACTTCGGCGCCGACCGGGCCCCGCTCGACGAGCCGACCCTGCTGCTCGACGGCGACCGCCGCGAGATCGTCGCCAACACGGTCGTGGTGAGCAACGCGGCCCCCGAGTACGCCCCCGGCGGCATGTCGCTGATCGCCGCCTCCGTGGCCGGCGTGTCGGCCCCCTCCGGCGCCTCCGAGGCGGTAATACGAGTGGAATTGTCCCGGATGTACGGCCAACCGACGGACTCCTGGGAACTCCTGGAGGTCGCCAGCATCCCCAACGCGCTGCCCTCGGCCCGCGTCCCCCAGGCCAACCTGCGCAAACCGGTCGACCTCGGCGACGGCCTCTTCGTGGCCGGCGACCACCGCGACAGTCCGTCTATCCAGGGCGCCCTCGCCGGCGGCTGGCGCACCGCGGGGGCGGTGCTCGCCTGGCTGGGGGCGAAGGTGGCGGCGTAGATCGGTGGCTTGTGAGTTGAGTGGCGGGTTAGGATCGCCGCCGGTAAGGGGCGGTAGCTCAGTGGGTTAGAGCAGTCGACTCATAATCGATCGGTCACGGGTTCGAGTCCCGTCCGCCCCACCAACAGCGCGTGAGCTGGGCAAACGTGAAACCGGATGTGGCGGTACCCGAACCGGAGCGGCAAGGGGGCCCATGACGTGCGGAAACGCACGCGCCGAGGTCAGGGGTGGCGGCTGGGCCGTGGGGCGAACATTCCGGAAATGGCTGGACTTTCCGGCGCGTGGCGACTCACCATAGCCGCGTAGAACCCGGGCAACCGCCCGGACTCAGGTTAGGAACTCGTGGGCTTGGCCAGTATCTTCTCGGCCATCGTGGCGCGGCGGCTGTTCTTCGCGATCCGCACCCCTTGCGTCGCGGCGCGGAGCATGGCGCGTTCGTGCTCTGAGAATCGTTCCCACAGCCGCTCGGCCAACCGCAAGGCCTCATACTGCTCAGTCCGTGTAGCCGGCCTTGCGATCCCCTCGGCGAGCGAGGCCGCATCCGCCAGCGATGGGTCGCCGCCCATGAGGCCAAGCACCATCACGCGCATGACCGGCGTGCCGTTCGCGAAAAGCGCTCGAATCTCGGCGGCGTCGAACTTCTCTCGCTCGGCAATCGTGGCGGCCCGGCGGACCAACACATCTTGGACGTAGGTGCGTGCATTCGTGTAATCCGGATCCGGCAGCACGTCCCGAAGCACACCGTAGGCCTCGGTCAGCTGCGCGAGTTCGCTCCGGTCGATGATGACCGCCGCCTTTGGCGCGCCCTGCTCGGCGATGTCGCGGGAAAGCCCGAGCTCCAAGCCAGCGCTGCCCACCGCGACCCGCTCCAGGCGGTCGATCATGAACGGCGCGACGAGCAGCAGTACACCGGCTACGACGAGCACACCGCCCGCAGTACCACTGCTGCTGCTAAGGGCTTTCCATACGCCTGCGCCCAACGTCAGCAGACCGGGCACGCCGAGAATCCATCGTCGCATTCGGAGGATCATATTGGACTGGATCCTTGAGTCAGGAAGGCGACGAGACGTGCGCTCCGCGAAAAGTACGGGCAGCTCAACATGGGATGTACGGCGCAACATGAGCGGACCGCCTAACGGCGCCGCGCCCGCTCCACTCCCCAACCGCGTCACCCCATCGACCGAATCGCGGCAAATGAGATGCCGCCCGGAGCAAGGTCGCCCGCCTTGTCCTGCATGCTCGGGAGGCGGAGAATTCAGTGGTGACAGGTCCCGTTGAAGCAGCGGTCCGCGCCCGCTTGGAGCCGGAAGCCCAGTTACCCACGCCGACAGAGCGTGCGACCTTCCAGATCGGTGCCATGACCTCAGATGCACTGATCCTTCTGTTCGGCCCAAAGAAGACAAGGACTGCCATCAGCTGGGCATGCCTTGAAGGGATCCCGGACTACCTTCGAGGCCGGCAATGGGTGCGCGTCGGCGCCAACCGTGACGTCCAGGGTGATCAAGATGCGCTTGATGGCTATGTCAAACAGTTCATCAAGCGGCAGACGGCTGACTACGTTGCTGTGGTTCTGGAGCGAGCAGGCATCGTTGAGCTCGATCGAGCGCGTCCAGCTCGCGTAAAGCTACGTTCCTAACGATCAAGAGATACTTTTGTGCGAGGTGTCCCATCGCGTCGACGTATCGCCCTGCCTGCGGCAAATCAGGATGCCGGTGGCCTAAGCTGAGGACGCGTTCTTGTCGGCAGTCGAAAGACGTGTGGGGCCTATTCGCTCCAGTGTTCGCCGAACAGCGCCCAGAGGCGCGGGTAACGCAGGGCCACCATTTCGGTGTCCAGCCTGGCCCAGTCCACGTCATTGGGGTTGGGATCTGACCGTAGGGTTACGGCGCGCTCCTCGGTGACGACATCGCGGATGTCCCCGTCGATGTCCGCCCGCTGGTCGCCGACCTCGCAGGCCACGTATTCCAGGGATTCCCACATGGGGCAGTCGTCGTTCTGCCAGGGTCGTGGGAGAGATGCGAGCCGCTGTACGGCCGGCGCCGTGGCGAGGAGCCCTTCGACGTCACCGTGTGCTCGCCGGAATGGCTCGCCAAGACCTGTCGCGAGGTCGGCGGTATATGCAACGCACGACACCATCTCGTCGTCAGCCTCGACGACTTCGACATGCGAGTGCTCCGAGCCTGGCTCGCGGCGAGGGTACAGGAAGTTGAAGCCGACACCTGGCCGGCGAGCGTCTGGGCCGGCTGGGCTCTTGGGAGTTCGAGGACTACCGCCCTTGACATCTGCACATCGGCCGACCACGGGCACCCGCAGAAACCAGAGGAAGGCCACGCAATGTGACCACGACATCGCACTTACGAGCGCGATCGGCGGTCTGAGAGTGTGATGCCAGGAGCTACCAAGGAAGATTTACTACCGCGCGCCGCCGATCCGTGGCAGTTTGACGTCATGACCGGCATCAGTCATCAACCGCACTTGGTGCAAGCTGCACGCGAATTACTTATTCACATCGCGCGCTCACCACACAGAGCTCTTGTGGCGTATGGTGACCTCGCGGCAGAGATAGACCAACACCCAAGATCGATCGCCCCTATTCTCAACAGTGTGGCACGCGAGTGTGCAAACCGGGACGAGCCCAATCTCACTGCTCTAGTCGTCCTGAGGAGGACAGGACTGCCCGGGACGATTAGCCTTTCTCAGGCGGACGATGGTCGCCTTGACTTGGCCACATGGTTGGCAGAGGTCGAAGCCGTCCAGTCGTTCGATTGGGATAGCGGGCAGGGCGCGGAGCCACCATGGGACGGGCCGGACTATTGGCAAGATTTTCCCTGCCCCTCGACGAACTGTCCGATTAAGAATACGGGTCTCAGGCGAGGTGGACGACTGCCATCCACAGAGGATCCGCCGCTCGCATACATGATCCTGGGCGGTCGCCTCGACGCTTCCGTCGACACGAAGCCCACTTGGAACAAGTTCCTTAACCTGGTACGCAAGTCCAATCGCGATCGAGGTGAGGCATATAAGATCATCGTCACTGATCCGTACCTGCTGAGCGAGGCCGGGCAGGATGGACGACGCAGGCCCACCTGGGATTACTTCCTTCGATACCTTGCCGAGGTGAAAGCCCGCGACGACTTCCAATTGATAATGTGGAACAGAGAATTCAACAAGCATCGAGTCACTAACCGCGGGTTGGCGTGGGAGCGACATATTCGGCGGGCTTATCCCGCTGCCAGGCTAGCCTGGGTCGATGATTCCACTGGCCCCATATTCCACGACCGCCTTTATCTCGTGGCTGGCCGGTCGACTGCTAATCTTCGCGGAGTTTTCGGGCCGTCGCTCAACGGGTTAGGCGCAGACTCAATCTTCTTGGCCGGCGAACTTGAGAGCGATGCATTGGCAGTTCTACGCAAGCTTCTTGACCGCACAAGGCTACGTCATTTCACTTGAAGGACACCGCGATTGATTGGAGGTTCCTAACCGCGGGTGACTGGACATGGAACTCAAGCAGGCTCCGATGAACTGGCATCGGCAGATGAGTGAATTGATCATGGACTCTATCGGTCAATTCGCTACGCAACGTAATCGTCGTGGTCAAGGCGTCGGCCTCTGCGCCAACGCGAAGCCCCGGCGGCGAGTCGTCGTGGGCTGGGCTCCGGCGGGGCGGCGGCGCGTTCCAGCTGGCAGGTGCTGTCGTTGTTCTGGGCATGTCGGGAGCGAAGCGTCGCACACCGGGCAGCGGCGGTCAGCGCCATAGCCGTCATGATCGACCAGTAGTGGTCGGGGGGCCGGGGCCGCCATGCCGATATTGTTTGCCGATCGGATCCGTCAGACGACACTGCGACGGCTGGACCGTCGGTGAGCTGCTCAGGGTAGGCGTTCGGCGTACAGCCGTCAACGTTACGATCGGGCCCTGAACAGCGTGAATGCGGTTCGGGTTGTGCCACGTCCGGTCCACGGTACTGGCCTGGGGGCGACCCCAGGCCCCACGGTCCGGTGGTCGCTCCTAA
>NZ_JAOSZE010000052.1 GCF_025630775.1 Actinoplanes sp. KI2 | reverse complement strand
CCGGCTCCCGGCTCCCGGCTCCCGGCTCCCGGCTCCCGGCTCCCGGCTCCCGGCTCCGACGGATTCTAAGCAGGCCGGTTTCACGTGAAACAGGACTCCCGGTCACAACGCTGGCCGGTCCTTCTGTGAAGCCCGAGCCCTCCGCGACCACGCCCAGTGCCATTTGCCGGCTCCGCGCCGGGGATCACAGACGACACGCTCCGAGGCGGTGCCGCGGCCCAAGTTCCGCCAAGCCTGGGTACGGCGTCGACATCTCCCGCCCGTTGTCGGGCGAGGATGCGAGCCGGGAGGTGCCCACTCGGCCGACGTGCTGTTGACGCCAGAGTCCGACGTGCCGTTGACGCCAGAGTGGCGATCGCGGCGTAATGACTTCGCCAACGGACATCGCGACAAGGAGGCCAAACTCAGGTCACGGATAGCACGACCCAAGACGGTCCCCCCATGGGCCCGCACCGCCCCACGGCCCGCCAACGCCGGTGCTGTGTTTCACGTGAAACGCCGCCCCAGTCCACTGCGCGGGTTCGCCAAAAGCGGCCGCGCCGCACGCGGTGCCGTACCTAGCCTCGGCACGGCGTCGTGCGGAGCCTGACCTTAGGCCACACTCCAAGTGAAGGACCCTCTCGCGGCTGGCCGGCCGGCTGCGCACGATTGGTCTCATCCTCCGGGTCGTTCCTGCGATGTACAGGAGGCGAGCGTGAGTTCGCTGCTTCACTCATCGGGGAAGGTCCGGCGGGAGGCCACCGGGCATTGGCAGCGGACGCCTTGACCGGCAGCCTCAGACGCACACCAGCGCTGGCTCTTCTTGCGCCCGTCACCCAGTTGGCTGCCGCCATACTTCGGAAGGCGCGGGAAGACTCACCCCGCTCTGTGGCGGCAGGCGGCCATCGCCAGCCACGGGTGGGAAAGCTAGCTGCTCGCCACAAGCGCGGGTGTCCGCCGTCGTATCTGGGAATCACCAGCACGAGAGATGTTTCACGTGAAACGAGAAGGGCCGACATTGCGACCCCATCGTCGCCTCACAAGCTGAACCGACTGGCCTCCGCAATCTCGCGTGTGACGCCTTTCGTCGCGGCGCGGGAACCCACCGGATGGGCGGCAGCACGCTCCCGCTTCGCGGACCCGCGTGTCTGCCTACACAGCACCGCGTGCCGGCCTGCGCGGGCTGGGCGCTGCGCAGAGCGGCGATGCCACCGACTCTCGCGCCGCGAGCCTCCGCCTCCACACGTGCCCGTTACCGCCATGCCGAGCGCACCGCCACACCGCGCCGCACCACCGCCCCGGGCACCCCTGCGCGTCGCACCACACGCAGGCCGCTCCACGACGCCGGGTCGCACTGCCGCACCACCAATCCGGACCGCATCGCCGCACCACCACGCCAGGCCCCAGCCACACCGCCAGGCCGGGCGCCACCGCGCACCGCACCGCCACGCCGGCCCGCCGCGTCGCACCGCTGGGCCACACCGCCGCACCACCACGCCAGGCCGGCCCGCACCACCAGGTCGGCCCGCACCGCCAGGCTGGGCCGCACCGCCAGGCCGGCCCGCACCGCCAGGCTGGGCCACACCGCCGGGCCGGGCCCCACCCTGAGGCCAGGGCCCACCGCGCCCGGTCAACACCGCCGCACCGCACCGCCACGCAGCGCTCCGTCCCAAGGCTCCGGCACTGCGAAGGCTCGGCGCCAGGCCCTGCCGCGCGCCATGGCCTTGCCGCTGAGTTCGGATCGGCCCAACACCGCGCACCTCATCGCGCGGTGGCGAGGTCGTGTTTCACGTGAAACACCAGTCTTCCCCCGCGCAACGGGCATGCCTCAGAGACCGAGACCGCCCACTGGCCCTGGCTGGAGCGGGAGATCCTGACCCTGCAGGTGGTCCGGCCTCCCAGCACAGGGCTCTCGCTTGGCTCGACCCGGCGGCTTATCTGACTAAGAGCTGGGGAGCGCGGAGGATTGCCAAATGCAACCGGGCCAGCTCTCGGTGTCTCGGGATTGACGCGGCTTACAAGAGGCATGGCCCAAGCAAGGCAGGGCAGGCATCCATCGCCGAAATCGGGTGATGGGCGTCGACGGCGTCGAACGACGGGCGCGGCCGCGCATCTCAAGGCCGCTCGATTTTGATCACCATGCCGACCGTCGGGAGTCGAACAACGCCTCGGAACGTCTCTCGCGAGCCGCTGACTTCAGGCGGGAAACGATGGTCCTACATATCTACCTTCCTACAGAAGATCCGGGCGACCCATAGACCCCCAGCCGGGCTGAACCGAGCCTCGGAGGACCCGTGATTTTGGTTCTGTGAGAGCCATTCTCCTGGGATTTGGGGATGGCCAGAATCTGCGGCTTAGGACAAACCAGAACCTCCCCAAAGCGGACCAAAACCCAGAATCAGGGCAACAAGAAAGGCACGTGATAAATCACGTGCCTCCGTCAAAACGCCCTACCGATCGAAGCTCACTCCGAGGAGCCAGAGGACGAGCCCTCCTCCTCAACCCCGATCATCCCGACGATCCGCTCGAGATCATCCACCGTCGCGAACTCGATGGTGATCTTCCCCTTGTTCCGGCCGATGTCCACCTTCACGCGAGTGTCGAACCGATCCGACAATCGCTCGGCGAGCTCGTTGAGAGCCGGCGCGTGGACCTTGCCTCGCCGGGTAGGTGCGGCCTTCTTTGCCGGCGAGCCGTCCGCGAAGGCGAGCGAAACGATCTCCTCGGTCGATCGGACCGAGAGTCCCTCGGCGACGATTCGCTTGGCGAGGTCGATCTGCGCCTCGCCGTCGTCGAGCCCGAGCAGCGCCCGCGCATGGCCGGCGGACAGCACCCCGGCCGCGACCCGCTGCTGCACCTGCGGCGGCAAGTTCAGCAACCGGATCGTGTTGGAGATCTGCGGCCGGCTCCGCCCAATCCGCTTGGCGAGCTCATCGTGGGTGGCGCCGAACTCCTCCAGCAGCTGCTGATAGGCGGCCGCCTCTTCGAGCGGGTTCAGGTTGGCGCGGTGGATGTTCTCGAGCAGCGCGTCCCGCAACATCGCATCGTCACGGGTGTCGCGGACGATCGCGGGAATGCTCTCCTTGCCGACCGCCTGCGCAGCCCGCCACCGCCGCTCGCCCATGACGAGTTCGTATTTTCCGTCGCCGATGTCGCGTACGACGATGGGCTGGAGAAAGCCGACCTCTTGGATCGACGTCTTCAGCTCCTCGAGCGCCTCCTCGTCGAAGACGTGCCGCGGCTGCTTCGCGTTCGGCACGATCGAGGTGACCGGCAGCTCGGCGAAGCGGGCGCCCGGAACCGGGGCAAGCTGATCGTTGGCGACCGGCGCCACCGGCGTTTCCGCCTCCGAGGGCGGCGGCACCGGCACCGGCGCCACCGGGGGAGAAGGATCTACGGCCGGAGCCGTCGGGATCAGCGCGCCCAGGCCGCGGCCCAGGCCGCCCCGTGGACGGTTCTTCATGCCGTGCCTCCCGTGTTGACCCCGCGCATCGCGATCTCCAAGGCGGCCTCGAAGTAGCTGGTCGCGCCCCTTGATCCCGGATCGTAGGTCATCACGGATTGGCCGTAGCTCGGAGCCTCCGACACCCGCACGTTCCGCGGGATGACGGCGTTCAGCACCTTGCTCCCGAAGTGATTGCGCACGTCCTGCTCGACGGCGTCGGCCAGGCGGGTGCGGCGGTCGTACATGGTCAGCAGGATGGTGGAGACGTCCAGCGTCGGGTTGAGGTGCTGCCGTACCAGGTTGATGTTGTTGATCAGCTGGTTGAGGCCCTCCAGCGCGTAGTACTCGCACTGGATCGGGATCAGCACCTCCTGCGCCGCGCAGAGCGCGTTGACCGTGAGCAGGCCAAGCGACGGCGGGCAGTCGATGAACACGTAGTCGAACTTCTCCGGGTGCGCGGTGATGGCCCGGGCCAACCGCGACTCACGCGCCACCACGGATACGAGCTCGATCTCGGCACCGGCCAGGTCGATCGTGGCCGGCACACAGAACAGGTTGGGAATGCCCTCGACCGGCTGCGCGACCTCCGACAGCGGCACGTTGTCGATCAGGCAGTCGTAGACATCGGGCACGCCGGCATGGTGCGGAACGTTGAGACCGGTGGAGGCGTTGCCCTGCGGGTCAAGGTCGACGACGAGCACGCGGTTGCCATGCAGCGCCAGGGCGACCGCGAGGTTCACGGTCGTGGTCGTCTTACCGACTCCGCCCTTTTGGTTCGCGACGCAGAGCACCCTCGGGTGATCCGGACGCGGCATGGTGATCTCGCCGCTCGGGTTGAGGATCTGCACAGCTCGCAACGCTTCCATGGCTAGAGGCGGATCTTCTTCATCCTGGCTCGGCGTTTCACGTGAAACATGCTCGTCAGCACCGAATGAGGGGCTCGCCGGCCCGAAAGATGGCTCAACGTGCGCCACCGGGGCACCCGACGTAGGCACGGATGCCGAGGAGGCAGGCACCGGAGCGCCCGACGTGGGCACGGGTGACGAGGAAACCGGCACCGGAGCGCCCGAGGTGGGCATAGGCGACGCGGAGACCGGCACCGGCGAGGAGGCCACCGCGGGCGGCCCGGATCGGGGCGCGGGTAGGTGCGGCTCCTCAGACCCGGGCGGAGGCACCGGCGTCCCGTAGACCTGCCCGGAGGCTGCCCGCGGCTGGTAACCGCTGCCTACTCGGGGCGATGGCACACCCTGATCCTGCGTGTATGCGCCAATGGGGCCGCCGACGCCCATCCCCGCGGGCCCGATAGGGCCGAGAAGCGACTCGGTTTCACGTGAAACACCGAACTCATGCACCGTTTTATCCCTGTTGGTGAGGAACGGGTCGGTAGGCGACACGTGCGTTCCGGAGGAAGAAGTCCGGTCCACACTATCGACGCCCGGCCAGCCTACGGCCGCCGGGCGAGGCTCGCCACGGCCGTCCGCCTGATGAGGCGAGTGCAACGTAGACAGATCATCCACCTCTGGCATCGCAATCGCCATCCCGCCCGGCATCACCTTCGGTGCCGCCGCCTCCGCAGACGATCCTCCGGAGGGCGATTCCCCCGCGGACAGTCCCGACAACCCCGCATCCGCACTAACCGGCCCAACCTGGTGCCGCGACGCACTCTTGGTGACTTTTTCTCGCGTACGCGAGGAAGCCGCACCAACCGCAAGCCCACCAGCTGCCGAAACGGCCGCACCCGCGACGACCCCCGAAACTGCCGGAACGGTCGAAACCGTCGAGACCTCGGGAACCGCCGGCACCGCCAAAACGGCCGAGGCGGCCAAGCCACCCGAGGACGGCGACCCCTCCGAAGAGGCGGACCCCTCCGAATCGATCACACCGGACGCCAACCTGGCGGCATCGGGGCGTCGGTTCTTGACGCTTCTTTTCCGCGCGCCCCGCTTGGCCATCTATCCCCTCCGACTTCTCCCTCGCCCGGAGTCACGCCCGCCGGCCTTCCCGCCCGCGCCGCGCCCCGGAGCCGCCCTGCCGGACGGCCTCGACCCTGACGGCACGACGTTCCGCTCCTTGACGATCTCCACGACCGTCGTCGGCGGGTCGATGAGCCCCGACCCGCAGAGCTGGATCACCGGCGAGCCGCCGCCAAGGTCGGCGATCACCGCCCGGTGCGCCTCGACCTCCTCGGCGGCCGAGCTGCCCTTGAGCGCGAGCAGTCGTCCACCCGTGCGAGCAAGCGGCAGGCACCAGCCGGCCAGCCGGTCGAGCGGAGCGACCGCCCGAGCGGTGACGACGTCGGCGCCGGCGGGGGTCCCGTCGACGACGTCCTCCGCGCGGCCCCGGACGACCGTGACGGTCGATTCGAGGCCGAGGGCGATCACCGCCTCCGACAGGAATGCGGTTCGTCGTGCCAGTGGCTCGACCAGGGTGATGCTGAGATCCGGCCGGGCTACTGCCAGCACGATACCGGGCAAACCAGCACCAGAACCGACGTCTACGACGGAAGCACCTATAGGTATCATCTCGCCCACAACGGCACAATTGACGAGGTGCCGCTCCCAGATCCGCGGCGCCTCCCGCGGGCCGATCAAGCCGCGCACCACCCCATCGGTGACAAGCAGCCGTGCGTACGCGACAGCCAGCTCCCGCCGCTCCCCGAAGACCCGCGCCGCGGCCTCGGCAATCTCCGCCGACGGCTCGACACCGACCAGCTCGGCAGAGGACGCAGACGAAGCGGAGGAAGCGGAGGAAGCGGAGGAAGGCGACCGCACAGAGGCAGCCGGCGGGGAGCCGGACGAAGACGAGGACGAGGACGAGGACGGCGACGATGACCGCCCAGGAAACGCGATAGGCCGCCGAGGCCCCCGCCGAGAAGACCGGCCCGGGAAAGACGACGGCCCGGACGACGACTCGCCCGGGCCGCTCTCACCCGCGCCGAAGCGCGGCTCGCTCATGCTCAGTCCGCCGCCCGAACCACGATCCGGCGGTTCGGCTCGACGCCCTCCGACTCGCTCTGCACGCCGGGGATCGCGTTGACCACGTCGTGCACGCATTTGCGCTCGAACGCCGACATCGGCTCGAGACGCACCGGGTCGCCGTGCTCCTTCACCTTCTCCACGGCGTTGCGGGCCACCGCCGCCAGTTCCTTGCGGCGAGACGCGCGGTACCCGCCGATGTCCAGCAGCAGGCGGCTCGGCGACCCGGTGGCGCGGAAGATCGCCAGCCGGGTGAGTTCCTGCAGCGCCTCCAGCGTGGCGCCGCGCTGGCCGACGAGCGGCTGCAGCCGGCCGCCGACCACCTCGACCATCGGGCGCCCGGCCGACACGAGTTCGTCGATGTCGCCGTCGTAGTCGAGGATGTCGAGCAGACCCTCGACGTAGTCGGCGGCTATCTCGCTTTGCCGGAACAGGTCACTCTCGGAGGTGACAGTCTCCGACTTCTTGGTCTCCTCGGTCGTCTCGTCCGGGGCCGAAGCCTCGGTCGACGTCGCGGCGGAGACCGTGGAGTCGGGCGTGCTGGTGTCGGTCACGGTCTCATCTCCGTACTCACTCGGGCCGGACCTGCGCGGTCCGCTGTTCCCGCGGCGGCACCCGCGGGCAGGTACTTGGGGTGCAAGGGGAGCGCCGGGGCGCCTTTCGACGCCCGAGCCGCGATCATCCCTTGGGTTTGCTCGCCGGTCGGGCGCCCTTCTTCGGATTCACCGGTTTGGCGCCGGGCCGCGGCGCCAGCTTCTTCGACGTGTCGACGACCGGCGTCTCCGGCTCGGGCTGGGCCTTGCGGCCGAACAGGCCACCGGTGCGGCTGGGCTGCACCGGGCTCTTCGGGGAGTTGTCACCGGACTTCTTGGCCGGGGTGCTCGCGGCCGGCTTGGCCGACGAACCGGTGCCCTTCTTGCCGGCCATCTGCGGCGGCGGGAACTTGCGGAGCACCCACTGCTGCTGGGCCAGGGTGAAGCCGTTGTTCGTGACCCAGTAGATGATCACACCGATCGGGAACAGCGAGCCGGAGACGAGCAGCGACAGCGGGATGCCGTAGAGCATCAGGCGCTGGATCATCTTCTGCTGCGGGTCCTCGGCCCAGCCGGTCTTGAGGATCATCTGGCGGCTGGTCGCGTAGGTGGTGGCCATCATGACCAGCACCAGGATGCCGGCGACGACCTTCACGGTCGTGCTGTTCGCGTGCAGGGCGGCAAGCTCCTGCGGGGTCGAGCCGAACTTCGAGGCCAGCGGGGCGTAGAACAGCGACGCGTGGGTGGCGTCGTGGAACTGGGCGTCGGTCCAGCCGTACAGCGTGGTGTTGGTGTTCGTCGGGCTGAGCCGGCGCAGCACGTGGAACAGGCCCAGGAAGACCGGGATCTGCAAGAACATCGGAAGGCAGCCCATCAGCGGGTTCGCCTTCTCCGTCTTGTAGAGCTCCATCATTTCTTTCTGGAGCGTCTCGCGGTCACCCTTGTGCTTCTCCTGCAGAGCCTTGACCTTGGGCTGCAGCGCCTGCATGGCGCGCTGGCTCTTGATCTGCTTGACGAAGACCGGGAACAGGATGACCCGGACCGTCACGACGAGGCAGATGATCGCGAGCACCCAGGACCAGTTGGTCCCCAGCACCTTTTCGTCCGGGATCCCGAGGGTGTCCCAGAGGGATTGCCAGCGCAGGAGGATCCACGAAATCGCGTAGTAGATCCAGTCGAGGCTCAATTCAGGCTCCAGTCACATCGGCAGGACGGTGACGGATCGGGTCAGGCACCGGGTCGTACCCACCAGGGTGGAAGGGATGGCAACGCAGGAGGCGCCAGATCGTCAGTCCCGTCCCTCGGATCGCACCGTGTTTCTGCAGCGCCTCCAGGGAGTACGCGCTGCACGAGGGGTAGAACCGACAGCGGGCCGGCAGCACCGGGCTCACATAACGACGGTACGCGACGACCATCGCGATCAGCATCCGGGCGAGCACGCTCATCGCTGCCGCCTGGGCCGCCGGGCCGCCGCCAGGGCCGCCTCGAGGTCGGCGCCGAGCGTCGCGAAGGACGCCTCCGCGGCCGCCGGCAGGGCCCGGACCACCAGCGACGTTCCGTCCGGCAGGTCGCCGAGCAGCGGCCTGACCAGGTGGCGCAGCCGACGGCGGACCTTGTTGCGGACCACCGCGTTGCCCACGGCCTTGGACACAACGAAGCCGGCGCGTGCCGTGGAGGCTCGCGCCGGCTCGTCGAGAAGCAGATGAACGACAACCGTGCCCCGGCCGACTCGCCGACCGCCGCGAATCGTGGCGGCAAAGTCGGCACTACGCCGCATGCGCTGCGCCGCGGCCAGCACGACTACCTGGGCATCCCGGCCCGCAAGCGGTCGGCTCAGGCCGACAGCTTGGCGCGGCCCTTGGAGCGGCGGCCGGCGAGGATGGCACGGCCGGCACGGGTGCGCATCCGCAGCCGGAAGCCGTGGGTCTTGGCACGCCGGCGGTTGTTCGGCTGGTAGGTGCGCTTGCTCACGTCAAAACTCCGTCTTCGATACGACGTCTCTAGAAGGACAACGTCGGAGGACAACGTCCAGGGGCATCAGGCTGCAAGACGCCACTTTATCAGAACGCGGCGGAGCAACCGCTCGACCCTACGCAGGGCAGCGATGCAGGTCAACTATACCGTCGGAGGCACGCCGGTCGGCGAGACGACGGCCACACGGAAGGACTCGTCTTTCTGCGCGGGTAGTGAATCTTTTCCGCTCCCGCGTGCTTGTCGACCGGTGGGACAGTTGTAGCTTCGGCGACCTCGCTGTTAGCGTGCCCGTTTGCTGGTCATCACTGCTCTGTGCATACCACGATGTACCGGACCAAAACCGGACAAGCAGGTGAATCGTTCGGCACGGTGAGCCTGTCGAAACCGCGCCGTTTCAGGCTCCGGTAAGTCTGCCGACCGTCCGGCCGGGGAGCGACCATCGGCAAGTGCACAGGTTGTGGATAACCTGTGGACAACCGGTGGCGTCGAGCGTGTTCAGCACGTTGAATGTGGTGCTGGACGGGGGCCGTCGGGCGCCTGAGGTTGGGCGACGGCGGGGCAGAGACGGTAAGCCGGACAAGGTCCACCGGGGGTCGGTGGCGATGGGGGTGGCGCGGCGGTGGCCGATCAGGTCGACCTGGCGGATGTGTGGAAGGCGACGCTGGAGGAGCTTGCCGACGAGATCTCCTCTCCCCAGCAGCGCGCCTACCTGCAGCTGACCAAGCTGCGCGCCATCGTCGAGGACACCGCGCTGCTCGCCGTTCCGGATGCCTTCACCCGGGACGTGATCGAGTCCCGGCTGCGCCCGGCGATCACGGAGGCGCTCAGCCGCCGGCTCCACCGGCCGATCCAGGTCGCCGTCACCGTGAAGCCCCCGGAGGACGGCACCGGCCTGCCCGGCACCGTCTACGGCACCCCGGTCGAGGCCGCGGCCGCCGAGGAGCCGCAGCCTCGGCACTACGCCGAGCCCGAGCCCGAGCCGATGCGGCAGCCGGAGGTCCCCGCGTACGCGCACGACGCGTACCCGGAAAGCCGTCCCTCCTACCGCAACGTGCCCGCCGCCCGGGGTGGGCAGGAGGCCCTGTTCGCCGAGCCGGCCCCGGCCACGATGCCGCCGCCGCAGATCCCGCCGGCACAGATCAGCCCGATGAGCCGGCTCCCCGAGCCGCCGGCCGACTCCAACGAGGCGCCGCCGCATCGGATGGCCACCGACCCCACACAGCTGCGCGACAACCAGCGCCGCCCGGACGATCGCCCGACGCTGATCGAGGACGCGCTGCCCACCCGCGGCGACAACGGCCCCGGCCGGGCCCCGATGGACATCCGGCCGGCGAGCAACCCGCGAGGCACCAACGACGGCAACCGGCTCAACCCGAAGTACATGTTCGAGACGTTTGTGATCGGCTCGTCCAACCGCTTCGCGCACGCCGCCGCCGTCGCCGTCGCCGAGTCCCCCGCGAAGGCGTACAACCCGCTGTTCATCTATGGCAGCTCCGGGCTGGGCAAGACGCACCTGCTGCACGCGATCGGCCACTACGCCACGACCCTCGGCCACGCGCGCGCCGTGCGCTACGTGTCGACCGAGGAGTTCACCAACGACTTCATCAACAGCCTGCGCGACGACAAGACCCAGGCGTTCCAGCGGCGCTACCGCGACGTCGACATCCTGCTGATCGACGACATCCAGTTCCTGGAGAACCGCGAGCGCACCCAGGAGGAGTTCTTCCACACCTTCAACACGCTGCACAATGCCAACAAGCAGATCGTGATCAGCTCGGACCGCTCGCCGCGCCAGCTGTCGACGCTGGAAGACCGCATGCGTACCCGCTTCGAGTGGGGCCTGCTCGCCGACATCCAGCCGCCCGATCTGGAGACGCGCATCGCGATCCTGCAGAAGAAGGCCGCCCAGGAACGGATGTACGCCCCTGACGACGTGCTGGAGTTCATCGCGTCGCGGGTCTCCAACTCGATCCGCGAGCTGGAGGGCGCCCTCATCCGGGTGACCGCGTTCGCCAGCCTCACCCGCTCCGCCGTCCAGCTCTCGCTGGCCGAAGAGGTCCTGCGCGACTTCATGCCGGACGGCGCCGGCCCCGAGATCACCGCCGACCAGATCATGATGTCGACCGCGGACTACTTCGGCGTCAGCCTCGAGGACCTGCGCGGGCATTCCCGCAGCCGCGTCCTGGTCAACGCCCGCCAGGTCGCCATGTACCTCTGCCGGGAGCTGACCGACCTCTCCCTCCCGCGCATCGGCCAGGCATTCGGCGGCCGCGACCACACCACGGTCATGCACGCCGACCGCAAGATCCGTCAGCACATGGCCGAGCGGCGCTCGCTCTACAACCAGATCGCCGAGCTGACCAACCGCATCAAGCAGAACACCTAAGACCCTTTTCGCGTACGCGCAGACGCCGTCCCCAACCGCACGGCGCCCGTCCCGCCCGCGCCACCCCCGCCAGCTGCATCATCAGCCCGCGACGGGCGCATCCGGGCAGAGCTGCCGCTCCCGTGCCCCCAACCGCACGAGCGGAGCCCTCGGCTATCCACAGGCACAGACACCCGAAAGAGTGTCATTTGCCGGTTTTCCATACCTTTTCCCACAGCCTGTGTATAACTCCGGCCGATCGCCCGCCGTCGCTCGGCCGACCCCGATCCACGCTCAGCAGGCGTTGTCAACGTCAGAACGCAACTGTTCCGTGCCAACGTTATCCACAGTAATTCACAGGCGTTCACAGGCCTTTATCCCCAGCAGTGGACAACTCTCGGCGGCGAACTCCACAGATGTGGACGAGCCCTGGGGAAATCGATGTGGACAGACACTCTCCGTGACTTTTCTGTCCACGGCCTGTGGAAGAGTGTGGATTTCCTGTTGAAGGATCTGGGGACGACGAGCCGGTAGCGTCCCGACGCTATGCACAGGCCGGGGGACAAACCCGGTGGATATCCGGTGGATAGTCGGTGGACAACGGTGGACAACCGAAGTCAGGACGACGACTGTGGACACAGACCGGGGTTTGTACCCTGGTTGCCCACATGTGAATCACCGGTGGATAACCCGTTGACCTGCACCAACTTGAGTTCTCCACACTTTGCACAGCCCCGATGAAGACGACTAGAGATTTTTCTAAGACAACAAAAATCAATCAACGGCGTTGGGGAAGGTGTGGATGGAGCCGCCGACGGCTCCCGCCTCCCGGCACCGGCAGGCCCGGGCACACGCGGACTTGCCCGGCGCAATAAAGTTCGTGGGGGTCTCACGCCCTTGAGTTGAGGAAGCGACCGGAGGACAGCATGAAGTTCCGGGTGGAGCGAGACGCACTCGCCGACGCCGTGGCCTGGACGGCGAAGAGCCTGCCGAGCCGGCCGTCGGTGCCGGTGCTCGCCGGCGTCATGCTGCGAGTCACCGACGGCCGGCTGCACGTCTCGGGCTTCGACTACGAGGTCTCCAGCCAGGTGAGCGTCGAGGTGCAGGCCGACGCGGACGGGGCCGCCCTGGTCTCCGGCCGTCTGCTCGCCGAGATCACCAAGGCCCTGCCGAACAAGCCGGTCGACATCGCCGCCGTCGGCGCGCATCTCGAGCTGGTCTGCGGGAGCGCCCGGTTCACGCTGCCGACGATGCCGGTGGAGGACTACCCGACCCTGCCGGAGATGCCGTCCAGCGCCGGCACCGTCGACGCCGCCGCGTTCGCCGCCGCGGTCGCCCAGGTGGCCATCGCGGCCGGTCGCGACGAGACGCTGCCGATGATGACCGGCGTCCGCATCGAACTGAACGGCTCGTCGATGGCGATGCTGGCGACCGACCGCTATCGACTGGCCATGCGCGAGCTGGAGTGGAACCCGGACGACCCGGAGATCAGCCTCAACGCGCTGGTCCCGGCGAAGACGCTGAACGACACGGCCAAGACGCTCGGCCCGCTCGGCGGCTCGGTGACGCTCGCGTTGTCCCAGGGCAACGCCGGCGAGGGCATGATCGGGTTCGCCGGTGGCACCCGGCGCACCACCAGCCGGCTGCTCGACGGCGCAAACTATCCGCCGGTGCGTTCGCTCTTCCCGGCCAGCCACAACGCGGAGGCCCGGGTCGGCGTGGCCGCCCTGGTCGAGGTGGTCCGCCGGGTGGCGCTGGTCGCCGAGCGCACCACCCCGGTGTTGCTGAGCTTCAGCGAGGACGGTCTCGTCGTCGAGGCCGGTGCGACCGAGGAGGCGCGGGCCAGCGAGGCGATGGAGGCGACCTTCACCGGCGAGGCGCTGACGATCGGCTTCAACCCGCAGTATCTGATCGACGGACTGCAGAACCTGGGCGCTCCGCACGCGGTCCTGTCGTTCGTCGACGCATTCAAGCCTGCTGTGATCTCCCCCGCAGGCGAAAACGGCGAAATCGTGCCGGGTTACCGCTATCTGATCATGCCGATCCGGGTAACGCGCTGATACTGAGCGAGGAAGAACCGCACATCTAGGGGGAACACCATGCAGCTTGGCCTGATCGGTCTGGGGCGGATGGGCGGCAACATGGCCGACCGCGTTCGCTCGGCCGGGCACGAGGTGGTCGGTTTCGATGCGCAGCCGGGGAAGAGGGACGTCAGCTCGCTGGCCGAACTGGTCGAGAAACTCCAGCCGCCGCGGGTCGTGTGGACCATGGTGCCGGCCGGCGAGATCACCGAGAGCACCATCGACCAGCTCGGCGAGCTCCTGTCCGAGGGCGATCTGGTCATCGACGGCGGCAACTCGAAGTTCACCGACGACCGCCCGCGCGCCGAGCGGCTCGCCACCAAGGGCATCGGCTACCTGGACTGCGGCGTCTCCGGCGGTATTTGGGGCAGCCAGAACGGTTACGCCCTGATGGTCGGCGGCAGCGCGGCGGACGTGGCGAAGGCCATGCCGATCTTCGAGGCGCTCAAGCCGGCCGGCCCGTACGGCTTCGTGCACGCCGGCCCGGTCGGCGCCGGCCACTACACCAAGATGGTCCACAACGGCATCGAGTACGGCATGATGCAGGCCCTGGCCGAGGGCTGGGAGCTGCTCGAGGCGTCGGAGTACGTGGAGAACGTCCCCGGCGCGATCAAGAGTTGGCGTGAGGGCTCCGTCGTCAAGTCGTGGCTGCTCGACCTGCTCGACCGCGCCCTCGACGGCGACCCCGAGCTGGGCAAGCTGAAGGGCTACGCGGAGGACACCGGCGAGGGCCGCTGGACGGTCGACGAGGCCGTGCGTCTCGCCGTTCCCGCCCACGTCATCGCCGCCTCGCTGTTCACCCGGTTCGAATCGCGCCAGGTCGACTCCCCGGCCATGAAGGCCGTCGCCGCGCTGCGCCAGCAGTTCGGCGGCCACGCCGTCGTCGGCTGAGCGGGACAATCTCAGGATGTACGTCCGCCGGGTCGAGCTCACCGACTTCCGGTCGTACGAGCGGGTGGCGGTCGATCTCGAACCCGGCGTGTCCGTGCTGGTCGGTCAGAACGGCATGGGCAAGACCAACCTGATCGAGGCGCTCGGCTACGTGGCCACACTGGACAGTCACCGGGTGGCCACGGACGCCCCGCTCGTCCGGGCCGGCGCCGGCGCCGGCGTGATCCGGTGTGCGATCGTCCACGAGGGACGCGAGCTGCTGGTCGAGCTGGAGATCGTGCCCGGCAAGGCCAACCGCGCCCGGCTCAACCGGTCGCCGGTTCGCCGCCCGCGCGAGGTGCTCGGCGCGCTGCGGATGGTCCTGTTCGCCCCCGAGGATCTGGAACTGGTCCGCGGCGACCCGGCCGCCCGCCGCCGCTACCTCGACGACCTGCTCGTCGCCCGCCAGCCCCGGTTCGCCGGCGTCCGGAGCGACTACGACCGGGTGATCAAGCAGCGCAACGCCCTGCTCCGGACGGCCTACCTGACCCGCAAGGTCGGCGGCACCCGCGGCCAGGACCTGTCCACCCTGATGGTCTGGGACCAGCACCTCGCGCACCACGGCGCCGAGCTGCTGGCCGGCCGCCTCGAGCTGGTCGCCGCGCTCAGCCCGCACCTGACCAAGGCCTACGACGCGGTGGCGGCCGGGCGGGCGGCCGCCACCATCGCGTACGCCTGCGGCCTCGGCGACGCTCTCGCGCCGGATCGGGTCGCGCTCGAGCAGGCGCTGCTCGCAGCCCTCCAGGAGCGGCGCACCGCCGAGATCGAGCGCGGCGTCACGCTGGTCGGCCCGCACCGCGACGACCTCACCCTGGCCCTGGGCGACCTGCCCGCGAAGGGCTACGCGAGCCACGGCGAGTCCTGGTCGTTCGCGCTGGCCCTGCGCCTGGCCGCGTACGACCTGTTGCGCTCCGACGGCATCGAGCCGGTGCTGGCGCTCGACGACGTCTTCGCCGAGCTGGACGCCGGCCGCCGGGACCGCCTCGCCGCCCTGGTCGTGGACGCCAGCCAGCTTTTGGTGACCTGCGCCGTCCCGGAGGATGTGCCGCCGGCGCTGCGCGGTGCCCGCTTCGACGTGACCCTGGGTTCGGTGACCCGTGACTGACGACCGCCGCTACGACCCGATGGCCGAGCGCTTCTTCCCCAAGGGGGACTTTCCCCAGGCCGATCCACACCTGACCGGCGGCGACTCCTGGTACGACACGCCGCCGCCGGACGAGCCGTACGCCGCCGATCGCCGCGGCGAGCAGCCGGGCGACCGGTACGACGCCCCGTCGAGCTCGAAGCGGCCGGAGCGCCCCGCTACGCCTGGGTGGACTCCGGGGGCAGGAGTGGATCAGGGCGGGGGCGATTCCGCGCCGCAGAGAGGCGCTGAGGGCGCTTCCGGGCCACCGCAAACCTCCGATGGCGGTGCCCGGCGGCGAGGCAGCGCCGGCCGCGCCGGGCGGCAAGGCCCCGGTGATGACGTCGAGCGGCAAAGCGCTGATGGTGACGCCGGGCCCGCCGAAGCCGCCGTCGGTCCGCACGCGGCGGGTTCCACCGACCCGGACGCGGCGGGTTCCACCGACCCGGACGCGGCGGGTTCCACCGGCCCGGAGCTGGCGCGGGCCGTGCTCGACGCGGCGCTCGCCAAGCGCCGGGCCGCCCAGACCAATCCGCGTCGCCGCACCGGCGAGGGCGGCAGCACCGGCCGGCGGCCGCGGGGCTACTCGGGTCCCGGACCGGACCCGCGCGATCCGCAGCTGTTCGGCGACGTGCTGGGCCGGCTGATGAAGGCCCGGGGCTGGGAGAAGCCGAAGGCCGAGGCGACCGTCTTCGGCGCCTGGGAGCGGGTGGTCGGGCCGGACATCGCCAAGCACAGCCGGCCGGTGAAGCTCGACGCCGGCGTGCTGACGGTCGAGGCCGAGTCGACGGCCTGGGCGACGCAGCTGCGCATGCTCGCCGCCACCCTGCTGCGCAACATCGCGTCCGAGGTCGGCCACAACGTCGTGACCAAGCTGAACATCCACGGCCCGGCGGCGCCGTCGTGGAGCCGCGGGCCCCGCCGGGTGCAGGGCCGGGGCCCACGGGACACGTACGGCTGACCGGAACGCAGAGTAGCGCCGGTGCACCCTTCGTGCGGGATTGCGAGTTTGCTCAGTAATCGGCGAAAACGGCGAAGCCCCGGTCCGCGCAGCGACGGTAGAAACCCGCCAGGATTGCCAGCTCGGACCGGGCAAAGGTCCAGTGCGGCGCGTTGCCGGCGTCGTCGCGCAGGGCGGACAGCCGGTTGTCCAGCCACCGCAACTGCTGGTCGGCGAGGCGGCCCTGGGTGACCGCGGCCCGCATCACCTCGGCCACGGTGTCGAAGGTGACCAGGTCGCCGTGCTTCTCGTGGCCCTCGACGAAGCGCTCGAGACCGCCGGCGATCCACGCGCAGCCGTCCGGGTCGATCACCGGGTCCTCGTCCTCGGCCGCGGCGTCGGTCGCGTAGAGGACACCGTCCAGGCCCAGGAGCAGGTCGACCAGCTCGGTGTACGCGGTGGCGCGTACCGTTCCGGTCTTCGCGATGTGCAGGGCCAGCGCGCCGGTGGGTGCGGCGATCTCGGGCGCGTCGGCGATCGCCCCGAAGTCCACGAACTCGGCGGGAGCCACCGGGTCGTAATACTGGTTCGTCCGCGGCCAGTGCACCGCGACGTTCTCCAGCCCCTTGTCATGCGCCATGTTGGGGGCCACCCCTCCTCGACCTGCCACGCTGAGCTTGCCCGCGGCGGAAAACCGAAGCAACTTCGCGATGTGAGTTCGGCTCGCACACCGTCCGCGCGGGCGAGGTTACGACACGACGGGCCGGTGTTGTGAGGCAGTGTCGCAGCGCGTGGCCGCTGGACCCGGCAGGCGCGCGGTGACGATCGACAGCCGGACGACTTGTCGTTGCGCGAAGTGGGACTTCCGTGTAGGGGGAGACGTGGGTGACGGCCCCGACCGCGCTACGGCGATCTGAGGCCACTCCACGGGGTGCCGCACCCTCACCGGCTCGTCCCGGCGAGGTAGAATCGACGGTGACCGGAAAAGCTTTGCGGAGTGGTGACACCGTGTTGACGGTCGTCACGCTACGCGGTTTTTCCAGCCGATCACGATCCGCGGGCCTGCCGCGGCGACCGGCGCGTACGGGCTTCACCGGTGGTCCGCTCCTCCCCGCGGCATCTGCCTGTGGCCCGTCATGCCCACCGGCTGCTGTCCAGCGGGCTCCGCCGACCCCGTTGCGGGGCCTCACCAGGGGCTCGGCACGAGAAAGTGGCCGAGGGTGGCAGAGAAGAAGCAGGAGTACGGTGCTGAGTCGATCACCGTGCTTGAAGGCCTCGAGGCAGTCCGCAAGCGTCCCGGCATGTACATCGGTTCCACCGGTGAGCGCGGCCTCCACCACCTGGTCTGGGAGGTTGTGGACAACGCCGTGGACGAGGCCATGGCCGGCTACTGCGACACGGTCGACGTGGTCCTCATGGCCGACGGTGGCGTCTCGGTCACCGACAACGGCCGTGGTTTCCCGGTCGACCTGCACCCGAAGCTCAAGAAGCCGGGCGTCGAGGTCGCGCTGACCATCCTGCACGCGGGTGGCAAGTTCGAGGGCACGGCGTACAAGGTCTCCGGTGGTCTGCACGGCGTCGGCGTCTCGGTGGTGAACGCGCTCTCCGTCCGGATGCACGTCGAGATCCACAAGAGCGGCTTCGTTTGGCGGCAGGACTACACCAACTCCAAGCCCGGCCCCCTGCAGAAGGGCGAGACGACCACCAGGACCGGCTCGACCGTGCAGTTCTGGCCGGACGGGTCGATCTTCGAGACCACCGACTACGACTTCCAGACGATCTACCGCCGTCTGCAGGAGTACGCCTTCCTGAACAAGGCCCTCACGATCAACTTCACCGACGAGCGCTCGACCGACGAGGAAGGCAACTTCCGCAAGGTCACCTTCATGTACGCGGACGGCATCTCCGACTTCGTCCGCCACCTGAACCAGACCAAGAATCCGATCCACAAGTCGGTCATCGACTTCGGCGCCGAGTCCGCCGAGGAGGGGATGGCCGTCGAGATCGCGATGCAGTGGAACGAGTCGTACGGCGAGTCGGTCTACACCTTCGCCAACTCGATCAACACGCACGAGGGCGGCACCCACGAGGAGGGCTTCCGCGCCGCGCTGACCAGCATCGTCAACCGGTACGGCGCCGAGAAGAAGTTCCTCAAGAGCGACGAGAAGCTCTCCGGCGAGGACATCCGCGAGGGCCTCGCCGCGATCATCTCGGTGAAGCTGCAGAACCCGCAGTTCGAGGGGCAGACCAAGACCAAGCTCGGCAACACCGACATGAAGAGCTTCGTGCAGAAGGTCACCAACGAGCAGCTGGCCGACTGGTTCGACCGCAACCCGGCCGACGCCAAGACCATCATCACCAAGGCGTCGCAGGCCGCCCGGGCGCGGATCGCCGCCCAGCAGGCGCGCAAGCTGGCCCGCCGCAAGTCGCTGCTCGAGTCCGGCTCGATGCCCGGCAAGCTGGCCGACTGCCAGTCCACCGACCCGCGGGTCTGCGAGCTGTTCATCGTCGAGGGCGACTCGGCCGGCGGCTCGGCCAAGCAGGGCCGTAACAGCGCGATCCAGGCCATCCTGCCGATCCGCGGCAAGATCCTGAACGTGGAGAAGGCCCGGATCGACCGGGTGCTGAAGAACAACGAGGTCCAGTCGCTGATCACCGCGCTGGGCACCGGCATCCACGACGACTTCGACATCGCCAAGCTGCGCTATCACAAGATCGTGCTGATGGCCGACGCCGACGTCGACGGCCAGCACATTCAGACGCTGCTGCTCACCCTGCTGTTCCGCTTCATGCGGCCGCTGGTCGAGCAGGGCCACGTCTACCTCGCCGCGCCGCCGCTCTACAAGATCAAGTGGAACAAGCGGGGCGACGACGCCCAGTACGCCTACTCCGACCGTGAGCGGGACGGCCTGATCGCGCTGCGCCAGCAGAAGAAGCCGAACGCCAAGCCGGACGACATCCAGCGGTTCAAGGGCCTCGGCGAGATGAACTTCCACGAGCTGTGGGACACGACGATGGACCCGGCCACCCGGACCTTGCGCCAGGTGACTCTGGATGACGCTGCAACAGCGGACGAGCTCTTCAGCGTCTTGATGGGTGAGGACGTCGAGGCGCGCCGCTCGTTCATCCAGCGCAACGCCAAGGACGTGCGGTTCCTCGACATTTGAGGGTTGTGGATATCCACAGCGTCTACCCGGTTTCCACAGCGTTATCCACAGCAATATGGGTACTTTAGGCGCACTTGTCTGGTTTCACCTTGAGTAAGGGTTAACAGTGACTGACACTCCCGAACCCCCCGCCGGCGACGACTCCCCCGAGGAGACCGGCGGTGGCGTGACCCAGCGAGTCGAGCCGGTCGGCCTCGAGGTCGAGATGCAGCGCTCGTACCTCGACTACGCGATGAGCGTGATCGTGGGCCGGGCGCTCCCCGACGTCCGGGACGGGCTCAAGCCCGTACACCGCAAGATCCTCTATGCGATGTACGACTCCGGCTTCCGGCCGGACCGCGGCTACGTGAAGTGCGCCCGCGTCGTCGGCGACGTGATGGGCAACTACCACCCGCACGGCGACTCGTCGATCTACGACGCGCTGGTCCGGATGGGCCAGCCCTGGTCATTGCGATACCCGCTGATCGACGGCAACGGCAACTTCGGCTCGCCCGGCAACGACCCGCCGGCCGCCATGCGCTACACCGAGTCGAAGCTGTCGCCGCTGGCGATGGAGATGCTGCGGGACATCGACGAAGACACCGTCGACATGCAGGACAACTACGACGGCCGTACGCACGAGCCGACGATCCTGCCGGCGCGCTTCCCCAACCTGCTGGTCAACGGCTCCGAGGGCATCGCGGTCGGCATGGCCACGAAGATCCCGCCGCACAACCTGCGCGAGATCGCGGCGGCCGTGCAGTGGGCGCTGGACAACCCGGAGGCCGACGAGGCCGAGACTCTCGAGGCCTGTCTCGGCCTGGTCAAGGGGCCGGACTTCCCGACCAAGGGCCTGATCGTCGGTCAGCAGGCGATCCAGGACGCGTACCGGACCGGCCGCGGCTCGATCCGGATGCGTGCCGTGGTCGAGGTCGAGGAGGACCCGCGCGGCCGGCCGTGCCTGGTGGTCACCGAACTGCCTTATCAGGTCAACCCGGACAATCTCGCTGAGCGGGTTGCCGAGCTGGTCAAGGAGGGCAAGCTCACCGGCATCGCCGACATCAAGGACGAGTCCTCCGGGCGTACCGGAATGCGGTTGATCATCGTCCTGAAGCGCGACGCGGTCGCCAAGGTCGTGCTGAACAACCTGTACAAGCACACCCAGCTGCAGGAGACGTTCGGCGCCAACATGCTGGCGCTGGTGGACGGCGTGCCGCGCACGCTGAACCTGGCCCAGTTCATCCGGTACTACGTCGAGCACCAGATCCAGGTCATCTACCGGCGTACCGCGTTCCGGTTGCGCAAGGCCGAGGAGCGCGCGCACATCCTGCGCGGCCTGGTCAAGGCCCTGGACATGCTCGACGAGGTGATCGCCCTGATCCGGCGTTCGCCGACGGTGGAGGACTCGCGTCAGGGCCTGATGCAGTTGCTCGACGTCGACGAGGTGCAGGCCACCGCGATCCTCGACATGCAGCTGCGCCGGCTGGCCGCCCTCGAGCGGCAGCGGATCATCGACGAGCTCGCGAAGATCGAGATCGAGATCGCCGACCTCAAGGACATCCTCGCGAAGCCGGAGCGGCAGCGGGCGATCGTCTCCGAGGAGCTCGGCGAGATCGTGCAGAAGTACGGCGACGAGCGGCTGACGCAGATCATCCCGTTCGACGGCGAGGTCTCCATGGAGGACCTCATCGCGCGCGAGGACGTTGTGGTGACGATCACACGGACCGGGTACGCGAAGCGTACGAAGGTCGATATGTACCGGTCGCAGAAGCGCGGCGGCAAGGGTGTGAGCGGCGCCACGCTGCGGCAGGACGACATCGTCTCGCACTTCTTCGTGATCTCGACCCACGACTGGATCCTGTTCTTCACGAACAAGGGCCGGGTATATCGGGCGAAGGCATACGAACTGCCCGAGGCGGCCCGTGTCGCGAAGGGTCAGCACGTCGCCAACCTGCTCGCCTTCCAGCCCGACGAGCACATCGCGCAGGTCATCCAGATCTCGAACTACCAGGTGGCGCCCTACCTTGTGCTCGCCACTAAGAATGGTCTCGTGAAGAAGACCCGGCTCGAGGAATTTGACTCCAACCGAAGCGGTGGCATCATCGCCATCAACCTTCGAGAGGATGACGAGTTGGTGGGCGCGGCCCTGGCGGCATCGGAGAACGACCTTCTGCTCGTCTCCAAGCACGCCCAGGCGATCCGCTTCAACGCCACCGACGAGGCGCTGCGCCCGATGGGCCGTGCTACCTCGGGCGTGATCGGCATGCGCTTCGGTGAGAACGACGAGCTCCTCGCCATGGAAGTGGTTCGCGAGGGGATGGATGTGTTGGTCGCCACCGACGGCGGGTATGCAAAGCGGACGCCGATCGAGGAGTATCCGGTACAGGGGAGGGGCGGCAAGGGGGTGCTCACCGCGAAAATCACGGAGCGTCGTGGTGGTCTGGTGGGCGCGCTCGTGATCAGTCCCGAGGATGAACTATTTGCCATCACCAGCAATGGTGGTGTCATCCGGACTCCCGTGAAGCCTGTACGGCGCACGCGGGATCGGAACACAATGGGGGTCAAGCTGATGGACCTCCCAGAAGGTGTAACCATCGTGGCGCTTGCTCGCAATGCCGACGAGCCTGACGAACAGGACTAGTTGATGCCGGAGACACAGGCGAAGTCGGGGGCCACGGGTGCCTCAGCGACTCCGGACGAGGCGGCCAAGGACGCCGCCGCGATCGGGCGCGATGGGGCGGCTCGCGCCGCGAACCCCGCCGATGCCCCGTCCCCGCCGAAGTTCACCCGGGCGCCGGGCATGGCCCCGCCGCCGGGTGAGCCGGCCGTCGACAGCGACGGTTCGTCCGACGCGAAACGGCCCGGGGGTCCCGGGGTGGTCAAGGGATCGGCGACCGTGCCCATCGTCACCAAGGGCAAAGGTGCAGCGCCGTCCCGGCCCACCGTCACGCCGCCCCCGGCCGCCCCGCAGCGGCCCGTCGGCGCGGCCGGCCAGCCCGGCACCGTGACCGGCGGCAACAAGCCGCAGCAGCGCCCGGGCACCGGCGGCGCTCCCGCCGCCGGTGGGGCAGCCGCCGTCGGCGCCGCCCGGGTCTCCGAGGCGGCCCGCTCGGCGCGGTCCGTCGTCGGCGGCGCGGCCGCCCGTGGCCCTCGGCGGGCCCGACTGAACCTCAAGCGGATCGACCCCTGGTCGGTGATGAAGTTCTCGTTCGCCGTCTCGGTCGTGCTGTTCATCGTCGTGGTCGTCGCCACCTCGGTGCTCTATCTCGCCCTCGACGCCATGGGCGTCTGGAGTGCGGTGAACAACAGCCTCAAGGAGCTGGTGAGCGCCAGCGGCGGCACCGACGGGTCGGCCAGTGGCGGCCTCCGCATCACCGCGTGGGGCGTCATCGGCACGTCGATGCTGGTCGGCGCGGTCAACGTCGTCCTGTTCACGGCCCTGGCCACCCTCGGCGCGTTCATCTACAACGTGTGCGCCGACCTCGTCGGCGGCGTCGAGCTGACGCTCGCCGAGCGGGACTGACCCTAGATCCGGCGCGGGCCACCCCGTTTTGGTGGCCCGCGACCCGGTGCGGTAACCTTCGGTGTCGCAATCGCGCGGGGCTATAGCTCAGTCGGTTAGAGCGCAGAGCTGATAACTCTGAGGTCGCTGGTTCGATTCCAGCTAGCCCCACGAGCGACGGGGGCCGCGTGTCAACGGAGAGCGTTGACCGCGGCCGCTCGTCATATCTATTCCGAGGGCCGAGCCCCCGGAAACCCCGCGACCTGGCGGTTGCGGTGGGTGGATGGCCGCGACCTCGCGGTTGCGGTGGATGGATGGCCGCGGCTTAGTGGTTGCGGTGTAGTGGGTGGGCAACTCGCGCGAGCTTGGGGGGTACCAAACGTGCTGAAGAAGCTCCTGATTGTGGCCGGCATCGTCACGGTTGCTGCGCTGGTGGTCAAGAAGGTCAAGGCCTCCAGCGACGAGCGTGCGCTTTGGCACGAGGCCACCACCGCGCCCGACCTGCGATAGCTCAGGTTCGGTAGGCCGGGGGCCCTAGCTCAACTGGCAGAGCACCGCCTTTGCAAGGCGGGGGTTAGGGGTTCAAGTCCCCTGGGCTCCACATTATCTGGCCCCTGAACAGGCCGGACGTACCGCCAAGATCGTTGGGCCCAGTTCCAGCTGCAACGACGCGTGCCGCAGCGCCAGCTGCACATCCTTCGGATCGACGCGCTCCACGATCAATTTCGTGGCGAACCGGCGGTTGTCCAGGATGGCAACAAGCCATCCTGCTGGTTGTAGCCCAGCGCCATCAGACACGAGTCCGCGGCGTCCCACCGACCAGCCGGTCAACCTCTGAGTGACGAGGCCGTCGTGGATGTCGAGTCGTCGTTCCCAGCGCATGGCGAGGCGGCGAACTGGTGCAACAGGGCGAGGGTCTGCTCGACGACGTAGCGCAGCTCGCCTGGGATCTGGTCTGACGAGCATCGCTCGCCTACAACAGCTGTGCCCGGGGTCACGTTCCGGCGTCCGGACGGAGTAGATTCTCGCGAGACACAGCGAAGAGGATCCAAGCACCTTAGGGATGGCCGTGGATTACAAGGTGGACGTTGACGGTTTCTGGCGCGATGGGTACACGATCGTCAAGGGGGTGTACACCCCGGACGAGATCGAGTCGTTCCGCCGGCGGGCGAGGGAGTCCGTGGGCTGGAACGGTGATCTGCTGTCGAACCCCAAGCTCAAGGACGTGCTGACCGATGGCCGGATGGCCGCGGTCGCCCGCAAGATCCTCGGCACCGACGAAATCGTCTACTCCGGCGACAGCAGCTTCACGATCAACTCGAAGTCGCACAACTGGCATAAGGACAACACCGACCGGGAGGACCCGAAGGGCCCGGACTGGACCCAAGGCCGGTACACGATGCTGCGGTTCGGCGTCTACCTGCAGGATCACACCAAGCACAGCAAAGGGCTCAACCTGCGCCGCGGTTCGCACCTGACCACCGAGCTAATGGCCGGCAAGAACGTGTACGTCGCCACCGCCGTCGGCGACCTGGCCGTGTGGAGCATGGCGATCAGCCACAGCGGCAATGGGACGAAACTGCGGTTCCCCTGGTGGATCGACCCGGAGCCGGCCATGGACGGCAAGTACCCGCGCTGGTGGATCCCGGCCAAGCCCAGCGGCGACCGGATGGCGTTGTTCGTCGGGCTGGGCACGGACGACGCACACCACGCGCGCTACGTGGAATACCTGAAGTCCCGGACGTACATCTGCAACATGTGGCGAGGGCACCCCTGGGACGACGAGACCCTGGCCGAGGCGAGCAAGGCGGGGCTCACCGTGCGCAACGTACCCAAGGAGATCGAGGGCGACGACACCGTCGGCAAGAACCAGTGGTGGCAGCCCATGCCCTACTGACCGGCCCTGCCGAACTCCGTACAGGCGAAGAGCGGGTGCCTCCGGCGGGCGCTCTGGAAAGAGCCTTCCCGTCGCGCGCCGTACGCAAGTCACACCGAGCGGTGGCCGGCAAGCGGTGGAGCATGCTTGCCGGTAACCGCTCGGCATGATTGGGCGTGGCCCGCGCGACGGGAAGCGTCAAAGGACGAGAACCGATGGCAGTGGCGCGGGGAAGCCGCTCTGCTTCGGATCGTCCGGTCAGCCCGCCTTGGTCCGCCACTCGACCCACTCGCCGGACTTGACGTCCCTTCTCGGGACTACCACGCGGCCCCCTCGAACCCTGACCCGGCTGGGCGGGGGCTGCTCGACACCGGCCCAGCGCCGGTTGCGGACAGTCGACGCCCGGCCGGCCACCGCGACGATGAGAGCGACCGCGGCGATCAGGCCCAGGGCCTTGGCAGCGCCGTCGGCGGCCAGCCGGCGCGCCACGAACGCGGCGCCGCCGAGCAACGCGGCCAACCCGACGACGATGGCCGTGAGCCGACCCGTCCAGACGACGATGCCGTCGTCGTCGACCTTCACGATTCGATGGTCGCCCATGGTCGCAATCCGACCCCGCGTTCCATGGCTGCGTGCCGCTGGAGCGTTCGGAGTTACCGTCACGAACCCCAGCGCGGGTGCTGCTCCAGACCCTTGTCCAGCTTCGCGATGAGGTCGCGCAGCGTCCCCAGCATCCGGGCTGCCGACCCGGCCGGCATCACGATGGGCGAGTCCCAGCCGAGCAGTTCCCGCGGTACCGCGAAGGGCAGCCCTTCGACGAGGGTGTCGGTCTCGATGTCCCGCTCCGGCTTGCTGATCATGACCCGGTCGCAGGCGGATCGGGCGGCATTGGCTGCGTCGTAGGACAGCCTGGCCGGTGCGCCGGCCGTGAGAGCGGCAAGGGCCGTGCGTAGATCCTCGCGGGTCTCGGCGGCGCGCTCGTAGCTGAGGTGCCGCCCCATCTCGTGCAGCAGCAGCGTGTAGCGGCGCGCGCCGGCCGCGAGCAGCTCCCGTTCGGCCGCGCTGAGCTCTTCCACCTCCACGAGCGCCGTGTCGGCCGAGGCGCCCTCGGTAGCCTGCTTCTTGTTGAACATGGCCAAAGCCGAGCTGCACCTCGCGGTCATGGCGTGGTCCATGCCCAGCGAGATGGTCAGCGGTCAGCGTCACCCCCTGTCAGGCAGCCTACCGCTCCGAAAGCGGCCTAGACCTGCGCTTACGTTCGGGGCAGTGGCTGAGGGCGCAGACCGAGTGGCGCAGGTTCGGCAGGGTCGGCCGGCGGGCGCCGGCTCAAATGACGTATTAGGGATGGATAGGTCTATTTCCGGCGTTTCGACATCTGCTTACGTTGCCGCAACGGGTCGCCGTCTTGGATGAGGACATGAAACACAGTGCCCTCTCCCGTACGCGCCGGATCTTGCCCCTTGCCCTGGCGATCCTCGGCGTGGCGGCTGCCGCGTTCGTGGCGCGGCGTCCGCTCTTGATGTCCGCTCCGAGGTGCCTGGGCGGGCACTGGCACGGCTGCTACGACACGGAGAACGGCGTGGTCCTCATGACGCTGGTCGCGCTGCCGTTGGCCGCTCTGACGGTGTGGGCCCTGGCGAGCGGGCGGCGTGCCGCCGGCTCCGCCGAGGCGTGGCGGATGTCGCTGGCCGAGGTGGGCATGGTCTACGGGACGGTGCCGTTCGTGTGGATGACCATGATGCCGGGGCCGGCGGCCGGCATCGTCGACGGACGGGTGAGCGTGGTCCCGCTGCGGGACCTGGTCACGATGGGGACGTTCGGGATCGTCGGGAACCTGCTGGTCTTCGCGGCGCTGGGGTTCTTCGCCCCGATGCGGTTCGTGGCGATGGCGTCCCTGCCGCGGATCCTGGCGCTCGGGGCGGCCTGCTCGGTTTTGGTGGAAACCGCGCAATACGTCCTGCGGCTGGATCGGGTGTCCTCCGTGGATGACGTCCTGGTCAACGCGGCCGGCGCCGCGCTGGCCGGGTTGGCGTCGCGCGCCTGGTGGCGTACTTCGACCGAGGTGCCGTCGGACGAGCCTCGCATCGAGAATGAAGAGGCGCTGCTCACCTGAGGTCAGGCAGGCACCACGACGATCATCGGGGGAATGGGGACGCCGTGGGTGGACTCGATGGGAAGCTCGGGGGCGGGGAGCCAATCCAGGCCCAGCGGCTCGGGGCCGGTGCCGTCGTCGGTGCCCGGACGGGGCTCGCCGTCGGCCACCGTGACGGCGAAGACCGAGGTCATGCCGGATGGGTAGGGCATCTCGAGGATGTGCCGGGCAGCCGCGACCACCAGGCCGGTTTCCTCGAAAACCTCGCGGCGTAGCGCTTCCTCGAGGGTTTCGCCCGGTTCGACGCCGCCGCCGGGAAGGGTCCACCACTCGCCGCCACCGGATCGTCGGCTGCGCTCGTGCACCATCAGGACACGACCGTCGCGCACGATCACGGCGGCGGCGCGTTTTCGTTCATCCACGATGCGCAGGCTAACCGCCGGACGCGAATCGCGCTCAATGCTGTGGATAACTTGCGGAGCTATCGGATGGTAACCGGCAGGCGATCGACCGATTTGGACGGTTGGTGAGCCGTGGTGCCCCGTCGGGGCAGGTGACAGAGCACCACGGCGGTCCAGGCCGTAACCGTCAGGCGACGAAGCGCCGTAACCGTCAGGCGACGAAGCGCCGCAACCGTCAGGCGACGAAGCGCCGCAACCGTCAGGCGAAGGGCCGCAGCCGTCAAGCGACGAAGGGCCGCAAACCTCAAGCGATGAAGGCCGATCGGGTCGCGGGCATGTCGCTCACGCCGCTGCGGTGGGTCTTGACCGCCAGCACCTGGTTCACGCCGATCAGGGCCTGCTCGAAGGCGAGCGCCGACGCGGCCATGTACAGGCGCCACACCCGGGCGCGTCCGGGACTGGTCAGGCTCACCGCAGTGGACCAGTCGGCTTCCAGATTCGACACCCAGGCGCGCAGCGTGCGGGCGTAGTGCTCGCGTAGCGCGTGCACGTCGCGTACCTCGAAACCGGCCTGCTCCAGCAGCGAGACCGTGGTGCCGATCGGAGCCAGCTCCCCGTCGGGGAACACGTACGAATCGATGAAGGACTGCGGCTGGTGCGGCCCCTTCTCCGGCAGGCGCAGCCGGCCGATCTGATGGTTGAGCAGCCGGCCACCCGGCCTGAGCTGGCCGTGCAGGATCCCGGCGTACTCCCGGTACGGGTCGGTGCCGACATGCTCGGCCATGCCCACGCTGGAGATCGCGTCGAACGGGCCGTCGTCGAGGTCGCGATAGTCCTGGATGCGGATCTCGACCCGGTCGTCGAGGTCTGCCTGGGCTACCTGCTTGCGGGCGTACTCGGCCTGCTCGCCGGAGAGCGTGATGCCGAGCACCGTGACGCCGTACTTCCGGGCCGCGTGGATGGCAAGGCTGCCCCAGCCGCAGCCGACGTCGAGCAGCCGATCGCCGCTCTGGAGGTCGAGCTTGCGGCAGATCAGGTCGAGCTTGTCGTGCTGCGCGTCGGCCAGGCCGTAGCCGGGTGCGTCCGACGTCCAGTACGCGCAGGAGTAGACCATGCTCTCGCCGAGCACGATCCGGTAGAACTCGTTGCCCACGTCGTAGTGCTGGCTGACCGCCTGACGATCCCGGCGTTTGCTGTGCCGGTCGCCGCTGACGTGCATCTCCTCCGGTGGCGGCTTGGGCTGGGTGCCGAGGATGCCCAGGCGTACGAGATCGGCGGCGACGGTGTGGAACGGCAGGTCCTTGACGTCCGGAGATCGCCAGACCAGCGCGGCGAGGCGGTCGAGCGCGTCGTAGATGTCGCCTTCGAGGTCGAGTTCACCGGCCACATAGGCGCGGGCGAGGCCCAGCTCGTTGGGCTGCCACATGATCCGGCGCATGGCGCGCTTGTGGCGGATGATCAAGGTCGGGGCGTCGGCCGGGCCGGCGGTGGAGCCGTCCCAGGCTCTGATCCGCACCGGCATGGGCGTCTGCAGGACGGTCTCGAGGAGGCTGCTGAGCCTGCTCGCCACGGTCGTGTGAGGGGTGATGGTCGGCATGGAACCTCCCGGGGGCGCAGCCAGTCGCGCTGCGTGGTCGCATCGACGCGGCCGGGTTGAACTGATCCACTATCCGCCTGATGCGGGTCCTTACATAAGGTCCTTTTGTAGCTTTGTGATCGATGACTCACACTGTCCGTAGCACTCGCTCGACTTTCTCGGCGGGCAGCTGACGCGCGCGATCGCGGCGGCTGTCGGCCAGCGCCGCCAGCACCGTACTGCGCTCCACTTCGGACAATATGCCGGTGAACGGTGAAGTGCCACGCAGTTCGATCGCGTACGGGGTGGCCGAGGTCAGCGCGTCGAGCACGGCCTCGGCGCCGTTGTCGAGGATTGCCTCCCATCGATCGAGCCACTCCCAGGAGTGGCCCTCGGGATGCAGCCGGCGCAGCCGTCGGAGAGTGACCGCGGCGGCGGCGAGCAACCCCGTCGGATTCGCCACGAACTTGCCGGCGATCGCCCGGTGCAACCAGAGCTGTTCGAGTTGTTCCCTGGTCAACGCCGGCCGGACCAGCGCCTCCACGTCGGCGCGGCGCAGGCGCCGGTGGGCGCCGACGGTGACGTACGGCAGCAGACCGCGGGCGCAGAGATCGACGACCTGCGCTCGCGAGGCGCGCAGCATGATCGCCGCCTCGCCGACGCTCAGCAACTCTCCGGGACGCATCGCCACGGGTGAATGCTCGCGCCGGTCGATGGCCGATGCAACAACCGAACGGCTATTGGTTCTTTCAGGTCGGCGGGCGTGGGACGCTCGTGAACACGTAGGTGTGCTCGCGCAGCAGGTCCTGGGTCAGCTTGGTACCGGTGAGCCGCTCGGTCAGCGCGAACGCCGCCGCCATGCTCTGCTTCGGGTCGCCGCCGGCGCCGAAGCCGACCGAGGAGATCATCGGAGCCAGCTCGGCGGCCCGGGTCCCGGACAGCTTCGCCGGCGCCATCGGGTCGAAGTCGAGCTGGACCACGGAGTCCTGGAGCAGCAGGAACCGGCCGTGCCCGGTGGGGCCGCGCTGGTGGGCCACCGCCGTGGTGCCGGCCGACAGCGGGCGCACCAGCCGATCGGTGACGCCGAGGTCGCCGGCGTCCTCGACGATCAGCGACCAGCTCTCGAGCCGGGCGACGCCGACGAAATACCGGTCGGCGGGTACGGACGGGCCGTCACCGGAGCCGACCAGTTGCTCCCAGGTGACCCGCTCGAGCTCCTTGCCGCCGAGCCGCTTGAGCACCTGTGGCGGGGTCAGGCCCTGGACCCAGGTGAAGCAGAAGCCCTTGTCCAGGTCCCGTTCGAGGGCGAACCACCAATAGTCGTCGGCGACCGCGGCGTGCGGGGTGGCGGCCGCGGCCGGGGTGCCGGAGTGCCGGGGACTGCATGCCGCGAGGGCGCCCGCGCTCAGCAGAAGGACGAGTGATCGACGACGCACGGCGACAGTAGATCAAAATCCGGGCTTGGACGGGACCCGCTGGGGACGGCCGACAGCGGGTGCCGGCAGCGCCGCGATCGAGCGCCGACGCTCGATGATGAAGTATCCACAGCCTGCGACGTATGCGGCGGCGAGCGCAGCGCCCACCAGCCGCAGTGCGATCGGGCCGGCTTCGATGGCCAGAACGACCGCGGCCGCGGCCCAGCAGGCCAGCAGCACGATGTTGACGGCGTCGGCGCGACACCAGCCCGTCCAGCGGTGGGCCTGCCGGCGGATCTCGACGTGCAGCGAGTGGGTCATGCCGAACGCGAGCAGGCCGAGCAGGATCGTCGCGAAGATCGAGTGGGCGCCACCGGCCACCGCCGCGACCGCGGTGCCCCCGGTAAGCAGCGCGAGACCACTGACGGTCCCGATCCGTGCTCTCCGGCGCTCCTCCATGATCTGTCTCAATCGGCAGGAATCAGGCAAGCCTGAGGAGGATCGGTCCCGTGACCGGCGACACGTCACGTTCTCCCGTGGTCGATCGTCCGAATGTCATGAGCGAACGCGCAGCGAACACGACAGTGCTGGTGACCGGGGCGAGCGGCACGCTGGGGTCCGCGGTGGTGCCCCGGCTGGAGAAGGAGGGCTACCGGGTACGGCCGATGAGCCGCCGGGCCCGGCCCGGATGGGTCGCCGCCGACCTGCGTACCGGTGAAGGGCTGGCCGAGGCGGTGGACGGGGTGGACGTGATCGTGCATCTGGCGTCGGCGCCGGGGCGGCCGCAGCAGACGGACGTCGAGGGCAGTCGGCTGCTGCTGACCGAGGCGCGGCACGCGGGCGTCCGGCACGTCCTGTACGTGTCGATCAACGGCATCGACCGGGTTCCGTATCGCTACTACCAGGCCAAGCTCGACACCGAGGAGGTGGTGAAGGCGAGCGGCGTCCCGTACACGATCCTGCGCGCCGCCCAGTTCCACCCCTTCGTCGAGACGCTGCTGGCTCTGGTCAGCAAGGCCGGCCCGGTGATCATCGACCCGAAATGGCAGGTCCAGCCGGTGGCGGTGGACGACGTCGCCGACCGGATCGCCGACCTGATCGCGGCACCGCCGACCGGCGAGACCACCGAGTACGCGGGCCCGCAGGTGCTCACCTTCGACGAGCTGGCGCGGTCCTGGCGGGCGGCCCGTGGCTCGCGACGGCCGATCTGGCGGCTGCCCTTCCCGGGCGGTATGGCCAGGGCGATCCGGGCCGGCGCGCAGACCACCACCGCCACCCCGACCGGAACCGGGACGTGGCCGGAGTACCTGGCCGCAAAGTACCGATGAGCGGGTCGGCCGTGGCGGGCTACCTGGGCGGCGCGGATTGGGCGAGGATGGCGGGCGTGATGGGAAGCCTCCGACTCGAACCCGCCCAGTCCCGCCCCGACCTGCTCGCCACCCCGGTGGCCAAGGCGCTGGTCGACGCCGACCAGGTGCTGGTCGCGCCGATCGACCCGGACCTGGCCGACACCGCCGCGTTCTGCGAGGCCTACGGCGTCGGCCTGGAGGTCTCGGCGAACTGCGTGGTGGTGGCCGGCAAGCGGGAGGGCCTGACCAGGTACGCGGCCTGCATCATCCTGGCCACCACCCGGGCCGACGTGAACGGCGTGGTCCGCCGGCACCTGGACGTCCGCAAGTGCAGCTTCGCCCCGATGGACGACGCGGTCGCGATGACCGGGATGGAGTACGGCGGCATCACCCCGATCGGCTTGCCCGCCGACTGGCCGATCCTGATCGACGCCCGGGTCGCCGCCACCCCGCAGGTGATCGTCGGCTCCGGCGTCCGGCACAGCAAGATCGCTCTGGCCGGGGCGGCCCTCGGTGCGCTTCCCGGTGCCCAGGTCATCGAGGGTCTGGCGAAAGAGGTTTAACTACGTCGATGAGGTTTCACGTGGAACCTCATTGATCGATGTCGACCGACTCCCGGCGCGTGATCTCCTCGAACGCGGTCAGGATCGTGGCCGCCTCCTGGGCGCCCTGGATCGCGTACTTCCCGTCGATGACGAACGTCGGGACGCTGGTGATGCCGAGCTCGTTGGCCTCGCGCAGGTCGGTGTTGACCGCCTCGGTGCCGGCCGGGGACTCCAGGTACGCCCGCGCCGCCGACGGGTCGAGACCGATCGAGGCGGCGACCTCGGCCAGCGCCGGCCGGGAGCCGATGTCGCGGCCCTGGATGAAGTGCGCCTGCTGGAGCGCGTCGAGCATCTCGGCCTGCAGGCCCTGACCGGCGGCCCAGGCGATCAGCCGGTGCGCGTCGAACGTGTTGGCCGCGATCGCCCGGTCGAAATCCAGGTGCAGACCGTCCCCGGCGGCGACCGCGGTGACATGCGCGAACATCTGATCGGCCCGCTCCCGACCGCCGAACTTCGCCGCCAGCGCGTCCTTGGTGCGCACCGGCACGGGTACCGGGGAGGGGTCCAGCTGGTACGCCCGGAAGGTCACGGTCACGTCCCCCGGGAACTCGGCGATCGCCTTCTCGAGCCGCTTCTTGCCGATGTAGCACCACGGGCACACGACATCGGACCAGACCTGGATATCCACGAACACTCCGTTCAGCGGGGAAGTCAGCGGGCGAGTTGGGCGGCGACCTGCCGTTTGAGCCGCGCGAGGATCGCCGAGCCGCCCCGGATGCGCAGCGGGCTGATCGCCTGACCCAGCCCCATCCGAGCGTAAAGATCATCCGGTACGGCGAGGATCTCGGCCGTCGACGCCCCCTCGAGCCCCTCGGCGAGCACGCCGGCGAACGCCCGGGTCGTCGGCGCCTCGGGCGGGCAGTCGAACCAGGTCCGTACGGTGTCGTCCGGCTGAACGACGGCCTTGAGGAAGAACTGGGTCTGGCACTCGGGCACCTGCTCCATACCGTCGTGCCCGGCCATCTCGGCCGGCAGCGGCGGCATCGCGTCGGCGAACTCGATCAGCATCTCGAGCACGACGTCGCGCGGCGCCGAGGCGAACTCGTCGACGATCTCGGCCAGCTTCGGGGGCATGTCGGTCACCACCGAACCCTACGCGGCAACCTCAGGCCGGTGCCGAGGTCGGAAAGAGGGCCAGGTCACTCAGGCTGATGATGCCCACCACATTGCGATCGGAGTCGCAGACCAGCAGGCGCCGGACGCCGCGCTCGCGCATCGCCTGGACCGCCTCCTCCGCGGTCGCCGACTGCTCCACCATGATCAGCTCGTGCGACGTGATCGACCCGAGCGTGGTCTCCTTGGGCGGCAGGTTCTCGGCGATCGCCCGGATCACGATGTCCCGGTCGGTGACCAGGCCGACCATGGTGGGGCCGCTGGTCACCACCACGTCGCCGATGCCCTGGTCCCGCATCGCCTGGGCGGCCTCGTCGAGCATCGTGGCCTCCGGCAGGTAGACGACCTTGCGGGTCATCACATCGCCGACCGACATTCTCGCCATCGTGGTACCTCCCGTTGAAATGTCGGTTACCCGAGTGTTCCCGTGATTACACGTGGTACGTCCGTGACCGGCAGCTCGGATCGCTCGCCGGTGCGCCGATCGCGGAATTCGACCAGCCCCTCGGCCAGACGCCGGCCCACCACCACCGTGCGCGCGACCCCGATCAGCTCGGCGTCGGTGAACTTCACCCCCGCCGACAGGTGCTGCCGGTCGTCGACCAGCACTCGCAGGCCGGCCGCCACCAGGCGGTGTGCGAGCTCCAGCGCCGCCTCGACCTGGCCGTCCTTGCCGGCCGCGACCACGTGCACGTCGGCCGGCGCGACCTCGTCCGGCCAGAGCAGGCCGCGCTCGTCGTGGTGCTGCTCGGCGATCGCCGCGACCGCGCGGGACACACCGATCCCGTACGAGCCCATGGTCGGGCGCACCGGCTTGCCGTCCACGCCCAGCACGTCGACCTTGAACGCGTCGGTGTACTTGCGACCGAGCTGGAAGACGTGCGCGATCTCGATGCCGCGCCGCACGGTCAGCGTGCCGTCGCCGCACCCGGGGCAGGGATCGCCGGCCCGCACCTCGGCGGCCTCGATCGTGCCGTCCGGTGTGAAGTCCCGGCCGGCCACCACGTCGGTCGCGTGCCTGCCGGCCTCGTTCGCACCGGTCAGCCAGGCGGTGCCCGGGGCGACCCGGGGGTCGGCAAGGTAGCGCGCCTTGATCCCCTGTGGGCCGATGTAGCCCTTGACCAGATCGGGGCGGGAGTCGAAGTCGTCGAAGAGGGTGGCGGTGGCGGGGGCGAGCGCGGCGTCGAGGCGCTTGAGATCGACCTCGCGGTCGCCGGGCACGCCGATCACCAGCAGCTCGTCCTCGCCGCCGGGCCGGTGCACGGTCACCACCACATTCTTCAGGGTGTCGGCCGCTGTCCAGTCGGTGCGGCCCGCCAGCGCCCGCTCGTTGGCCAGGTCGACCAGGGCGGCGATGGTCGGCGTCGACGGAGTGTCGTGCACCGTCAGCGGGCCGGCCGCGGGCGGCACGGCGGCGGGCGCGGGTGTGCTCACCGCCTCGGTGTTCGCCGCGTACGAGCAGGACGTGCACCCGACGAACGTGTCCTCGCCCACGTCGGAGGCGGCCAGGAACTCCTCGGAGGCCGAGCCCCCCATGGCACCGGAGACCGCGGACACGATCGTGTGGTCGAGGCCGAGCCGCTCGAAGATCCGCTGGTAGGCGGCGCGGACCGACCCGTACATCTCGACCAGCGAAGCGTCGGAGAGGGTGAACGAGTACGCGTCCTTCATCAGGAACTCGCGCCCGCGCAGCAGCCCGGCCCGCGGGCGCGCCTCGTCCCGGTACTTGGTCTGCACCTGGAACAGCAGCCGCGGAAAGTCCCGATAGGAGCTGGTCATGTCCTGCACGAGCAGGGTGAACATCTCCTCGTGCGTGGGCGCCAGCAGGTATTCGCCGCCGCGCCGGTCGCGCAGACGGAAGATGTCGTCGCCGTACTCCGTCCAACGGTTGCTCAGCTCGTAGGGCTCGCGCGGCAGCAGCGCCGGGAACGAGACCTCCTGGCCGCCGATGGCGGTCATCTCCTCGCGCACCACCGCGGTCACCCGGTCGAGGACGAGCTTGCCGAGCGGGAGCCAGGTGTACCCACCCGGTGCGGCGCGACGGATGTACCCGGCGCGCAGCAGCAGTCGATGGCTCGGCACCTCCGCGTCCGCCGGCTCCTCACGCAGGGTCTTGAGCAGCAAGGTGGACATTCGCAACAGCATGCGGAGCAGCGTATTCAGGGCGTCCGGGAGAAACCACCGGATATCGCGTGTGTCGCGATCGTCACGCTGCGATGTCTACCGGTCCGGGGCAAACTCACTGTCAAATACAGGTGAAGCCACGTTAAGGGGGCGGGGGATGGTCTGGCACAGCTTCGTGGCCATGGGGGACAGCTTCACCGAGGGCCTCAGCGACGCGTATCCCGACGGCACCTACCGCGGCTGGGCCGATCTGGTCGCCGCGCGGCTGGCGGTGGAGTACGGACCCGACTTCGGCTACGCGAACCTCGCGATTCGCGGCCGCTTGCTCGACCAGATCATCGACGAGCAGCTGGCACCGGCCCTGGCGATGCGCCCGGGCCTGGTCAGCTTCGCCGGCGGCGGCAACGACGTGCTGCGCCCGCGGGCCGACGCGCACGCCCTGGTCGCCCGGATGGAGCCGATGGTCGCCAAGCTGCGCGAGCAGGGCACCGACGTGGTCCTGTTCCGGTTCGCCGACGTCACCGCCCACCTGCCCGGGCAGCGCTTCATGAGCCCGCGCGCGGCGATCCTCAACGACGGCGCCACCATGCTCGGCGAGAAGTACGGCGCGTACGTGATCGACCTGTTCGGCGACGACGCGTTCCACCACCCGCAGATGTGGGCGCCCGACCGCCTGCACCTGTCCGACGCCGGCCACCGCCGGGTCGCCGCGCACGTGCTCGGTGCTCTCGGTGTCGCCGGGGCCGACGAGTGGCTGCTGGTGCCGCCGATGCCCGAGCCGACGCCGTGGCTGCTGGCCCGGGGCGCCGACCTGCGCTGGGCCCGCGAGCACCTGATGCCGTGGGTGGCCCGGCACGTGCGCGGCCAGTCGAGTGGCGATCGCATCACGGCCAAGCGTCCCGCGTTGGCACCCGTCGAGCGGGCAGCGAGGCGCTAGCGTGACAGCCATGTCCGTTGCGAACGATCCGGCGCCTTCGTTGCAGGCGTACGCGCACCCCGACAAGCTCGTCACCACCGAGTGGCTGTCCGCCCATCTCGACACGCCCGGCCTCGTGGTCGTGGAGTCGGACGAGGACGTGCTGCTCTACGACACCGGGCACATCCCGGGCGCGGTCAAGGTCGACTGGCACCTCGAGCTCAACGACCAGATCACCCGCGACTACCTCGACCCCGCCGCCTTCGCCGCCCTGTGCGCGGCGAAGGGCATCGGACGGGACGACACGATCGTCTTCTACGGCGACAACTTCAACTGGTGGGCCGCGTACGCCCTCTGGGTCTTCAGTCTCTTCGGCCACCGCGACGTTCGCCTGCTGGACGGCGGGCGGCAGAAGTGGGTGGCCGAGGGCCGCCCGGTGACCCGGGACAAGACCGAGCGCCCGTCGGCGCAGTACCCGGTGCCGGTACGCAACGACGCCGAGATCCGCGCTTTCCGGGACCAGGTCATGGGGCACATCGCCAGCGGACGCCCGCTGGTCGACGTGCGCTCGCCCCAGGAGTACACCGGCGAGCTGACCCACATGCCGGCGTACCCCCAGGAGGGTGCCCTGCGGGGCGGGCACATCCCGGGCGCGCTGAGCAAGCCGTGGAAGTCGGCGGCGAACGAGGACGGCTCGTTCAAGCCGGCCGACGAGCTCACCAAGATCTACCACGACGAGCTCGGGCTGGACTCGGCCGACGACATCATCGCCTACTGCCGGATCGGCGAGCGGTCCAGCCACACCTGGTTCGTGCTGCACCACCTGCTCGGCTTCCCGCAGGTGCGCAACTACGACGGTTCCTGGACGGAGTGGGGCAACCTGGTGCGCGCGCCGATCGCCACCGGCCCCGAGCCGGGCGGCATGCGCTAAGGGCCGGTCCTGGAAAACGAAACGGGCGAGAAAACTGTCGGGGGCACCCGGTAGCTTTCTCGCCCGTGAGCAACACGTTCCAGGTCGATCTGCGGGGCATCGTCGATCTGCTGAGTCACCACCTCTACGCGAGCCCCCGCGTCTACGTCCGTGAGCTGCTGCAGAACGCGGCGGATGCGATCACCGCCACCGGCTCGACGGAGAGCGGCGAGATCCGGATCACGACCGGCGCCGACGGTCTGCGGATCACCGACAACGGCATCGGGCTGACCGAGGCGCAGGTGCACGAGTTGCTGGCCACGATCGGCCGCAGCTCGAAACGCGACGAGCTGGGGTTCGCCCGGCACGAGTTCCTCGGCCAGTTCGGCATCGGCCTACTCTCCTGCTTCCTGGTCGCCGACGAGATCCGGGTGCACACCCGGCGGGCCGGCGCCGAGCCGGTGCTCTGGACGGGTTACTCCGACGGGCGCTACGAGGTGGGCCCGGGCGAGGCGCGCGAGCCCGGGACCACGGTCACCCTGCTGCCCCGGCGCGGCGCGGAGCATCTTCTCACCGGCTCGGCCGTCCGCGAGCTGGCCGAGCTGTACGGGTCGATGCTGCCGATGAGCGTCGAGGTGGACGGTCGCCCGACGACCGGTGGCGTCGTGCCCTGGTCGGCCGGTCGGGCGGAGCTCTTCGCGTACGGGGAGAAGGTCTTCGGCTTCGTCCCGTTCGACGTGATCGAGCTGGACGTGCCCGAGGCCGGCCTGCGGGGCGCCGCGTTCGTGCTGCCCACCCCGGTCAACCCGGCGACCCGCGGCGGTCATCGGGTCTACCTCAAGCGCATGCTGCTGGCCGAGAGCGTGGAGGGGCTGCTGCCCGAGTGGGCGTTCTTCGCCCGGTGTGTGGTCGACAGCACCGAGCTGCGCCCGACCGCCAGCCGCGAGGCGCTCTACGACGACGGCCTGCTCAACGCCGTCCGCGAGGCGATCGCCGACCAGCTGCGCGGCTGGCTGGTGCGGCTGGCCACGTCCGAACCGCAGCGGCTCGCCCGGTTCCTCGCCATCCATCACCTCGGGGTCAAGGCGCTGGCGCTGCACGACGACGAGATGCTGCGCATCGTCGAGCAGTGGTACCCGATGGAGACCAACATGGGCAGCGTCACGCTGGCCGAGTTCCGCGAACGGCACGGCCTGATCCGGTACGCCGCGACCGCCGACGAGTTCCGCCAGCTCGCCTCCGTCGCCGCGGCACAGGATGTCGGCCTGGTCAACGGCGGCTACGTCTACGACACCGAGATCATCGAGCGGCTGGCCACGGTCGACCCGGAGGTTCGCGCCGAGCGGCTCGAGCCGACCGACCTGGCCACCCGCTTCACCGGGCTGGACGCCGAGACCGAGCTGCGGCTGCGCCCGTTCCTCGCGGCCGCGCAGCGCCGGCTCGACCGGCTCGGCTGCGAGGTGGTCATCCGCGCCTACGACCCGGTCACGCTGCCGGCGCTCTACCTGGTGAGTCGCGCCGCCGCGTTCCACGACGAGCTCACCGCGAGCCGTGACCGCGCCGACGACATCTGGGGCGGCGTGCTCGACGCGCTGGCCACCACCGCGCCGGTCGACCGGCCGCAGCTGGTGCTCAACGCCCGCAACCCGCTGGTCCGGCGGATCACCGCGATCGCCGACCCCGAGCTGGCCGGCCTCGCGGTCGAGTCGCTCTACGGCCAGGCGCTGATGCTCGGCCACCATCCGATCCGGCCGGCCGACGCGGCGCTGCTGACCTCGTCGACGCTCGGCCTGCTCGACCGCGCGCTGCCCGGAGGTGACCGGTGAAGACGACCGACGAGCTGTGGGAGCTGCTGCGGCAGTCCGGCCAGATGCCCTACGGCGCCGCGAGAACCGCATTGATCGAGGAGGTGCTGCGGCACGTCGAGGCGGTCGCCGACCCCGATCTGTCCTTCACCACCCGTCTGCTGGCCACCTCGGCGTACATCTACGGCGGCGAGCCGGTCAAGGCGTTCCCCACGTTCTCGTGGTGCGTGGCCGACTTCGACAACCGGCCGGGCCCGCACCACCGGCGCTGGGCGCACACCCTGCTCTGGGACTTCAAGGCGATGGTCTCCGGCCTGACCCGGTTCCCGGAGATCCCGCTCGACCGGACGTACCGCGTGCTCGACGACATGGAGCGGCGGTACCGCGAGGGCGGGCACAGCCTGCAGGCCGTCTACAAGCGGCGGCAGCTGGTCGCCCGGCATCTCGGCGACATCGAGCGGGAGGACGAGTGGTTCGAGCGGTGGCAGGCCGCCGAGCGCGACGACCTCTCCGACTGCGCCGGCTGCGACCCGACCTCGGTGGTGGTCTACCTGAGCACCCGCGGCCGGCACGAGGAAGCGGTCGCGCTGGCCGAGCCGGTGCTGGCCGGCGAGCTGTCCTGCAACGAGCAGCCGCAGAGCATCCTCACCGAGCTGATGCTGCCCTACCTGCAGACCGGCCGGCTCGCCGAGGCCGTCGACGCGCACCGCCGGGCCTACCGGGTGCACCGGTCCCGGCTGGCCGACCTGGGGGACATCGGCTGGCACATGGCGTTCTGCGCGCGTACCGGGAACGAGCACCGGGGGCTGGAGATCTTGCAGCGCCACCTGGACTGGCTCGACCGGGCGCCGTCGCCGTTCACCGCGATGAGCTTCGCGACGTACGGCTCGCACGTGCTGCGCCGGATCACCGCGCTCGGCCACGGCGATGCAACGGTGCGCCGCAAGGACCGCGACGACAGCACCGCCGCCGAGCTCGCCGAGGAGCTGGCCGCGATGGCGACCGGGATCGCCGCGCGGTTCGACGCCCGCAACGGCACCGACGCGCAGGCCCGGTGGGTGGCCGAGCAGCTGGACGCCGAACCGTACGGGGTGGACCTGATCCTCGACCCGGCGGCCCGGCAGACCCGCCCGGCGCCGCTGCCGGCCCGCGCGCCCGAGCCCGCGCCGGAGATCCCGGCGCAGTGGAGTGTCGAGGAGCTGCTCGACCTCGCCGAGGAGCACCACCGCGCCGAGCGGGACGAAGCCTTCGCCGGGGTGGTCGACGCGCTCGAGAAGCGCGCCGCGACGGACGATCCGCTGCTGGAGGCCCGGCGTCTGCGGGCACTCGGCTATCGGGCGGCGACGACCGAGCGGGACGAGGCGCTCGGCCTGTGGTCGTCCGCGGCCGACCGGTTCGCGGCGGCCGGAGCGGCCGGGGAGGCGTCGGCCCTGCGCGCGCGGGTGGCGCTCGAACGCGCCTACGCCGGCGAGGTCGGCGAGGTCGACGAGGCCCCGATCCGCGACAACGTCGCCGACCAGGAGCAGCACGGCGACACCCGGGAGCGGGCGATCGCCCACGCGCGCCTGGCCATGCTGCACCTGCTGCGCGGCGAGGCCGTCGAGGCGAACGACGCCGGCGACCGCGGCGACGACTATGCCGCGCAGACCGGCGACCCGCGGCTGATCGCCGTGCACGCGATGATGCGGGCCCGCAACCGGGCGGCGGCCGATCGGGACGAGGAGGCGGTCGCGGCGGCCCGCGAGGGCTACGCGTTCTATCGCGAGCACGGCCCGGCGCGCCGGCTGGCCGAGGCGGCGACCGTCCTCGCGCACGCCGTGGCGGACCCGGCCGAGCGGGTCGAGCTGTTCGGCGCCGTGCTCGACACCCGCGACCCCGACCAGGCGCTGGCCGCCCGGGTCGGTCGCGGGCATGCGCTCAAGCGGCTGAACCGGCCCGGCGAGGCGGTCGTCGACCTGGCCGAGGCGGTCGCGCTCTGCGCCGAGCACGGGCTGGAGCGGGGTGGCGCGTTCGCGCGGCACGAGCTGGCCGAGGCATACGCGCAGGACGAGCGCACGGTCGAGGCGGTCGAGGTGGCCGAGGAGGCGCTGCTCTTCTTCGACCGCGCCGAGGAGCATCGGGCCGCGGCCAACACCCGGTACCTGCTCGCCCAGCAGTATCGCCGGCTTGGCGACACCGACGCGGCCCTGGCCCGGTACCGTGAGCTGATCGAGCGGCTCACCGACAACCCGCTGGGTCGCGCCCAAATGGGTGAGGAGGCCGGCGTCCTGCTCTTCGAGCTCGATCGGGACGCCGACGCGGCCGAGGCGTTCGCGGCCGCGGCCACCTGCCTGCACGACGCCGGCGACCTGGTCGCCGAGCTGCGGCTGCTGCGCCGGCGGGTCGCGGCGCTGCACTTCGCGGACGAGGTCGAGGCCGCCGAGGAGGCGATCGGGCTGGCCGACCAGCGGTGGGCCGACCTGCCCACCGACCTGGCCGCCGAGCCCGAGGCGATCTGGCACCATGGCATGACGATGTGGGAGGCGGGCCGGGTGCTGATGTCCCGCGGCCGGTACGCCGAGGCGCTCCCGCACCTGCACGGCGCCGACACGCCGCTGCGGGCGATCGGCGCGACCGACGACGCCGATCACCTCGCCGGGATGTACGGCGAGGCGCTGCTGCGCTCGGGCTCGCCGGCCGAGGCCGAGCCGGTCGTGCGAGAGTTACTTGACCGGATGGCGCCGGACGCGCCGGGGCGAGAGTCCGCCGAGAAGGTGTACGCCGAGATCGTTGAGGCGCTCGGCACATCCTGAACGCCCGTTAAGGCGATCGCTTGACATCAGGCTAGAGTGGCCACGTGACGACGGTTGACCAGCAGCAGCGACTTGGGCCGCCCGCCCCTCGGCGGCGGTCGCGGCGCGACGAGATCCTCGAGATTGCCGTGGGCCTGTTCGCGGCCCGCGGCTATCACGGCGTGTCGATGGACGACATCGGCTCGGCCGCCGGGGTGACCGGCCCCGCGCTCTATCACCACTTCGCCGGCAAAGAGGCGATGCTGGTGGCCGCCCTGATTCCGGTGAGCGAGGGCCTGCTGCACGGCGGCCAGGCCCGGGTCGCCGAACACACCGACGACCCCAGCGCCGCGCTGGCCGACCTGATCGACTTCCACGTCGAGTTCGCCCTGGCCAACCCGGCGGTCATCGCCCTGCACCTGCACGAGCTCGATCGCCTGCCGGACGAGCCGCGCCGGCAGATCCGCCGGTTCCAGCGGCTGTACGTCGAGGAGTGGGTGGTCGTGCTCGGCAAGCTCCGGCCCGAGCTCGAGCCGGCCGAGGCCCGGGTGCTGGCGCACTCGGCGTTCGGCCTGATGAACTCGACGCCGTTCCTGGGTGGCGAGGTCGACCGGCGCCGCCGGGCCGCGCTGCTGCGGGATGCGGCCGGGCACGCCCTGCTGGGCAAGTGACGATGATCGAATCGCTCCTGGTCGCCAACCGTGGCGAGATCGCGCGCCGGATCATCCGCACCGCCAAGCGTCTGGGCATCCGGACCGTCGCCGTCCACTCGGACGTCGACGCCGACCTGCCGTTCGTCGCCGAGGCCGACGAGGCGGTGGCGATCGGGCCGGCCAACCCGGCGCAGAGCTATCGCAACGCCGAGGCGATCCTGGCCGCCGCCAAGTCGACCGGCGCCCAGGCCATCCATCCCGGCTACGGCTTTCTCAGCGAGAACGCCGACTTCGCCCGCGCGGTCGAGGCGCACGGCCTGATCTGGGTGGGCCCGCCGGCCGACGCGATCGCCGCGATGGGCGACAAGATCAACGCGCGCAACCTGATGGCCGCGGCCGGCGTGCCGGTCGCGCCGGGCACGCACGACCCGGTCGCCACCGTCGAGGCGGCGGTCGAGGCGGCCGCCGGCATCGGCTTTCCGGTGATGGTCAAGGCCGCGGCCGGCGGCGGCGGCATGGGCATGGCGGTCGCGACCGACGAGGCCGGCCTGCGCACCGAGTACGACAAGGTCCGTGCGTTCGCCGAGCGGATGTTCGGCGACGGCTCGGTGCTGCTCGAGCGGTACTTCCCCCGGGTGCGCCACGTCGAGGTGCAGATCCTCGGCCTCGCCGACGGCCGGGTGATCGCGCTGAGCGAGCGGGAGTGCTCGGTGCAGCGCCGCAACCAGAAGCTGGTCGAGGAGGCGCCGTCCCCGGCGGTCGATGCCGAGCTGCGGCAACGCTTCCTGGCCGCCGCGGCCAAGGCCGGCGAGGCGGTGGGCTATCGCAACGCGGGCACGGTGGAGTGTCTGCTCGACCCGTCCACCGGCGACTTCTTCTTCCTGGAGATGAACACCCGGCTGCAGGTGGAGCACCCGATCACCGAGCTGATCCACGGCATCGACCTGGTCGAGCAGCAGCTGCGGATCGCTTCCGGCATGGAGCCAAGTTTCACGATAAATCCAACAAGCGGCCACGCGATCGAGCTGCGAATCAATGCCGAGGACCCGAAGCGATTCCTTCCCGGCCCCGGCAAGATCTCGACCTGGGTGGAGCCGGTCGGCGAGGGTGTCCGCGTCGACTCCGGGTACGTCGAGGGCAATACGGTCACCCCGTCCTACGACTCGCTGATGGCCAAGCTCATCGTCTTCGGCGCCGACCGCGCCGAGGCCATCGAGCGAGCGCGTGCCGCGGTGGCCGGTTTCGAGATCGTCGGCCCGAAGTGCAATCTGCCGTTCTTCGCCGAGCTCCTGACGAACGACGAGTTCCTGACCGGCGACTACGACACCGGCATCGTTTCCCGGATGAGGTGAGGTGCGCATGACGACGGTGAGCATTCGTGAGGTCGCGCCCCGGGACGGCCTGCAGAACGAGGAGCCGATCCCGACCGAGGCCAAGGTCCGGCTGATCGACGCGTTGAGCGAGACCGGCGTCCGGCGCATCGAGGCGGTCTCGTTCGTGCACCCGAAGGCCATTCCGCAGATGGCCGATGCGGACGCGGTATGGGAAGTCATCGCGAAGAATCCCAAGGTCAGGTATTCGGCGCTCATCCCGAACACCCGGGGTGCGCAGCGAGCCCTCGCCGCGGGCCTCCGCGAGATCGAGGTCGTGGTCTCGGCGAGCGACACGCACAATCGCCGCAATCTCAACCGGTCCACCGACGAGTCGCTCGACGACATCGCCGGGCTGATCCCGCTCGTGCACGAGGCCGGCGCCACCCTCGAGGTGATCGTGGCGACCAGCTTCGGCTGCCCGTTCGAGGGCGACGTCGACCCCGATCGGGTGGCCGGCATCGTGGCTCGGGTCCGGGCGGACGGCGCCGACCGGATCGCCTTCGGCGACACCACCGGCATGGCGACGCCCCGCCGGGTGCGTGACCTTCTTTCCGCCGTACGCCCGGACCTGCTGCACTTCCACAACACCAGGGGTACGGGGTTGGCGAACATTCTCACCGCCCTCGAGTTGGGGGTGACCGAGTTCGACGCGAGCGTCGGCGGGATCGGCGGCTGCCCGTACGCGCCGGGCGCCTCCGGCAACGTGGCGACCGAGGAGGTCGTCCACATGCTGCACGACATGGGCATCGACACCGGAATCGACCTGGACCGGCTGATCGAAACCGCGGAGATGGCCGAGAAGCTGCTCGGCCGCACGCTTCCGTCGGGCGTGCTGCGGGCCGGACCGCGTACCAGATTGGTCTGATTTTTCGACACCAAACGGACGGGAGTTTCCGCGGTCGGCGGGGACTCCCGTCCGTCGTTGGAGATCCTTGTTCCGATGCGCTACCCTAACGCTCGTTAAGGTCCTAACGGTCGTTAAGGCGGGCCAAGTTCAGGAGGCACAGGTTGACCATCGACGAGGAGGCGCTCGCCCAGGCCCGCAAGCGCGTGCTGGCCGGTGGGGCCGAGCGCTACCACGCGGCCAATGCGGCGAAGGGCAAGCTGTTCGCCCGCGAGCGGATCGCGCTGCTGGTCGACGAGGGCTCCTTCGTCGAGGACGGCCTCTTTGCCAACAGTGTCGCCGACGGCCTGCCCGCGGACGGCGTAATCACCGGCTCCGCCAAGATCGACGGCCGGGACGTCTGCCTGATGGCCAACGACTCCACGGTGAAGGCCGGCTCCTGGGGCGCCCGTACGGTCGAAAAGATCATCCGGGTGATCGAGCGGGCGTATCAATACAGCGTCCCGATGATCTACCTGGTCGACTCGGCCGGCGCGCGGATCACCGACCAGGTCGACCTGTTCCCCGGCCGCCGCGGCGCCGGCAAGATCTTCCACACCCAGGTGCGGGCCTCCGGCTCGATCCCGCAGGTGTGCGCGCTGTTCGGCCCGTCCGCCGCCGGCGGGGCCTACATCCCGGCGTTCTGCGACGTGGTCGCCATGGTCGAGGGCAACGCGAGCATGTACCTCGGCTCCGACCGCATGGTCGAGATGGTCACCGGGGAGAAGACCACGCTCGAGGCGATGGGCGGCGCCCGCGTGCACTGCGCGGAGTCCGGCGTCGGCCACTTCCTCTGCAAGACCGAGCAGGACGCGCTCGACACCGTCCGCACCTACCTGTCGTACCTGCCGTCCAACTGGCAGGAGCTTCCGCCCAAGGCGGAGGCCAAGGAGCCGGCCGGGGTCGATCTCGCCGCGTTGGTTCCGGCGAGCGAGCGCCAGGCTTTCGACATGCGGCGGTACGTCAAGGGCCTGGTCGACGCCGGTTCGTTCGTCGAGATCCAGGCCCTGTGGGCGCGCGAGCTCACGGTCGGGTTCGCCCGGCTGAACGGCGAGGTCGTCGGGATCCTCGGCAACAACTCGATGTTCAAGGGTGGCGTGCTGTTCGTCGACTCGGCGGACAAGGCAACCCGTTTCATCCAGCTCTGCGATGCCTTCAACGTGCCGCTGCTCTTCCTCTCCGACGTCCCCGGCTTCATGGTCGGCTCGGCGGTGGAGAAACAGGGCATCATCCGGCACGGCGCCAAGATGATCACCGCGGTCTCCGAGGCCACGGTGCCCAAGATCTGCGTGGTGGTCCGCAAGGCGTACGGCGCCGGCCTGTACGCGATGGCTGGGCCCGGCTTCGACCCGGACGCCACGATCGCCCTGCCCACCGCCAAGATCGCGGTGATGGGCGCCGAGGCCGCGGTCAACGCGGTCTACGCCAACAAGATCGCCGCCCTCGGCTCGGAAGAGGAGCGCGCTGCGTTCGTCGCCGAGCGCCGCGCCGAGTACGAGCGCGACATCGACATCATGCGACTGGCCAGCGAGCTGGTCGTCGATGCGGTCGTCGAGCCCGGCGACCTGCGTACCGAAATCATCCGCCGCCTCGACGCCGCTCGCGGCAAGGACCGCGGCTTCTCCCGGCGCCGACACGGCGTCACGCCCGTCTGACAGGAGTAGGGACATGGTGGACTTCCGGCTCGACGAGGAGCAGGAGGCGCTGCGCGTCACCGTGCGGGACTTCGCCCGCGAGCAGGTGGCGGCGGTCATCGCCGAGCACTACGAGAACAAGTCGTTCCCGTACGACCTGGTGCGGCAGATGGGCAAGATGGGCCTGTTCGGTCTGCCGTTCCCGGAGGAGTACGGCGGCATGGGCGGCGACTACTTCACACTCTGCATCGCGCTCGAGGAACTGGCCCGGGTCGACAGCTCGCTCGCGGTCACCCTGGAGGCGGCCGTGTCACTGGGCGCCACCCCGATCTACCGGTTCGGCACCGCGGAGCAGAAGGAGCAGTGGCTGCCCCGGCTGACCAGCGGCGAAGGGCTGGCCGCCTTCGGTCTCACCGAGCCGGGCTCGGGCACCGATGCCGCGGCGATCGCCACCCGCGCGGTGCTCGACGAGTCGACCAACGAATGGGTGATCAACGGCAGCAAGGCGTTCATCACCAACTCGGGCACCGACATCACCCTGCTGGTCACCGTGATGGCGGTGACCGGGACGAACCCGGACGGCTCCAAGGAGCTCTCCACGATCATCGTCCCGTCCGGCACCCCGGGCTTCACCGTGGCGCCCGGCTACTCCAAGGTCGGCTGGTGCGCGTCGGACACGCACGAGTTGTCCTTCGACGACGTCCGGGTCCCGGCCGGCAACCTGCTCGGCCCGCGCGGCCGCGGCTTCGCCCAGTTCCTGCGCATCCTCGACGAGGGCCGGATCGCGATCGCGGCGCTCGCCGTCGGCCTCGCTCAGGGCTGCGTCGACGAGTCGGTGCGGTACGCCAACGAGCGGCAGGCGTTCGGCCGTCCGATCGGCAACTATCAGGCCGTCCAGTTCATGATCGCGGACATGGAGTTGCGGGCGCACACGGCCCGGCTGGGCTACTACGACGCCGCGTCGCGGATGCTGGCCGGCGAGGACTTCAAGCGGTACGCGGCGATCGCCAAGCTGCACGCCAGCAACGCCGCGATGGAGAACAGCCGGTACGCCACGCAGGTGCACGGCGGCTACGGCTTCATGAACGAGTCGGCGGTCGGCCGCTTCTACCGGGATGCCAAGATCCTCGAAGTGGGCGAGGGAACCTCCGAGGTCCAGCGCATGCTGATCGCCCGCGGACTCGGCGTTTAACCAGGACATTCACCCTATTTGCTGCCAAGCCTTCGGTCCGTTTTCCGACAGGGTTGGATGTTGGCTCGCCGGTACGGAAATACGTGCATAGGTTCGCACCATGGCGGCAGACGAAGCGGGCCCGGGCGGCTCAGGCTTCGATACCCTGCTGCGTCGAAACCGGCTGCGAGCGAAGCTCACCCAGGACGAACTGGCTGCCCGCGCCGCGGTCGGGGTGCGCACGGTCCGCGACCTCGAACGCGGTCGTGCCTCCCGTCCCCAGCGCACCACGGTCGAGTTGCTCGCCGCCGCGCTCGGGCTCTCCGGCGCCGAGCGGGACGCTTTCCTCGCCGCCGCCCGCGGCCAGGCCGCCGACGAGCCGCTGCCACCCACCTCGTTCCTGCAGATCCCGCCGACCGCCGAGCTGATCGGGCGGGACGACGACGTCGCCGAGCTGGTCGCCCGGCTCACCGCTGCGGACGGGCCACGGGGCTTCACCCTGGTCGGCATCGCCGGGGTCGGCAAGACCAGCCTGGGCGTGGTGGTGGCACACCGGGTCGCGGAGGCGTACCCGGGCGGTGTCGCCGGCGTCGTGATCACCGACGGCGCGTCGATCGGTGAGATCCTCGGCAGCATCGCCGCCGCGTTCGGCGTGGGCCACCCCGACGACCTGGTCGGTCGCTTCGCCGAGCGAGCCGGGCTGCTGTTCGTCGACGCGGTCGAGCGGTCGCCGGACGCGACCACCGAGATGCTCACCCGGCTGCTCGAGCGGATCCCGTCGCTGCGGTTCCTGGCCACCGGGCGGCACCCGGTCGGTCTGCCCGCCGAGCGGGTCTGGCCGCTGGCGCCGCTGGTCGCGCCGCCGTTCGAGACGCCCAACACGCTGGCGGCGGTCTCGGCGTACCCGGCGGTGGGTCTTTTCCTGGAACGTCTCGGCCGGGTCCGCCGCACCGCGCCGGAGCCCGACGAGATCGCCCCCCTGGTCAGCCTGGTCCGCCGCCTGGGCGGGCTGCCGCTCGCGATCGAGCTGGCCGCCGCCCGCGGCCGGGTGCTGACCATCCCGGAGATCCTCGACCGGTACGGCGACCGCGTCCTCGACCTCGACCGCCCGGGCACCGCGTCGGTCACGCTGCGGGACGCCGTCGCGGCCAGCTACCGCCTGCTCAACCCGGGCGAGCAGCGGGCGCTGCGGCTGCTCGCGATGTTTCGCTACCGCTGGTCGCTGGCGCTCGCCGAGCAGCTCACCGAGGGCGCGCAGACCGACGGCGCGGACGTCGTCCACCTGCTCGACCGGCTGCTCGAGCTGGGCCTGCTCAGCGTGCGTGGCAGCCGGACGGTCCGGTTCCGGCTGCTCGAGTTCGTCCGCGACTACGCGTTCGAGCGCGCGGCCGCCGAGGGCGAGCTGACCGAGGCGCGCCGGCGGCATGCCCGAGTGCTGGCCGACCTCGCCCAGCAGATCGCGCCCGATCTGATCGGCACCGGGCTCACCGAGGCGGCGGGCCGGCTCGACGACGTCTCCGGCGACCTCGGCGCCGCGCTCGCCTTCGCGGCCGGCGAGGATCCGCACACCGCGCTGCGGATCGCCGCGGCGCTGCCGCGCTGGTGGCGGTTCCGCGGGCGGGACGTGAGCGGCCGGCAGTGGCTGCGCCGCCTGCTCGACGACCCGCGAACCGCCGACGCCGACCCGGCGACCCGGGCCTGGGCCAAGATCGGGCTGGCCCAGCTCGCGCTCGAACACGGCGCCGGCGCCGAGGAGATCGGGGCGACGACCGCGGCGGTGGCCGAGTTCGAGCGGCTCGGCTCGGTCGGCGGCCAGATCGCCGCGCACACCCAGCTGGCCGGGCTGTTCATGACCGTCGGCGGGTACGACGACGCGCGCCGGCACGGAACCGCGGCGCTGGCCCTGGCCCGCCGGACCAACAAGATCCGGGACATCGCCGTCGCCGAGAACAATCTGACCTGGCACGAGATTCGCGAGGGCGATCTGGCGGCGGCCCGGCGCCGGCTCGCCGCGGTCGACGAGCTGGCCAGCCAATGCGGCGAGGAGCGGCTGCGCGCGCTGGCGATGGCCAACCTCGCCGAGGTGGCCCGGCTGGACGGCAAACCGGAGGAGGCCGAGCGGCTCGGGTGCGGCGCGATGCCGGAACTCGAGCGGGTCGGCGACCCCAACCAGCGGCGGCGGCTGCGGGCCACCATCGGGCTGGCGCTGGCCGAGCTGGGCCGGACCGACGAGGCGCTCGCCATCCTGGAGCGGTTACGCCCGCCGGAGGACCTGCCGCCGGACGGACCGGCCGCGGTGGTCGAGGCGGCGATCGCGCTGAGCCAGGGCGAGCAGAAGCATGCGGCCGAGTGTTTCGCCCGGGCGGCCGAGGCGTACGACGGGGCGCACGACAAGCGGGACGTGGTCGAGGCGCTGGTCGGGCTCATCGTCAGCGCGCCGGACCAGGAGGATCGGGCGGTCGCGCGGCGGCGGCTCACGCTGCTGTGCGAGGCGGGCGGGATCACGCTGCTGCCCCGCGAGCGGGAGCGCCTGGCGACCGTTGGCTGACGTCTCGCGCGTGGGAGTCGCTGCTCGGGAGTCTCGCTCGGCCCTCGCGTGGTGTGGCGGTCGCGTGGTGTGGCGGTCGCGTGGTGTGGCGGTCGCGTGGTGTGGCGGTCGCGTGGTGTGGCGGTCGCGTGGTGTGGCGGTCGCGTGGTGTGGCGGTCGCGCGGTGCGGCGGTCGCGCGGTGTGGCGGTCGCGCGGTGCGGTGCGGACGGCCGGTCGCGGGCGGGCGTGTGGCGCCGTGTGGCGCGGTGTGGCGCGGACGGCCGGCGTTCGTGCCCCCCACGCGCCGGCCGTCGCAACGCCCCACCAGTAACGCGGCGAAAACAAGGCTCCCCCGTTAGCCCCGTACGTCGCCTCGGTCGCGCCGCATCCCCCTTGCGCTGATCACAGTAGCCGCGGGGCGCACACCTGCCGGGCGATATGCCCCTTTGGCGCCACACCCCGGCCTGTTCTGCCGGTACTTCTGCCGGTTTGCGGTCCCCGAAGGTGGGGACATGGTTCGGTGTAGGGAGATCAGGCCACTTCGATCGGAGCCGTGCCGCTGCCGGCGGTGGCGCACGGGTTCACCGCGTCGCGGATCTTCCGCAGCGACTCCAGCAGGCCCGTCAGCTGCTCGGGGGTGAGCTGGCCGATGAACCACTCCTGCGCGAGGGCGAGATGACCAGGAACCGCCGCCTCGAGACGCGACATGCCGACGTCGGTGATCACGGCGTACGAACTGCGACGGTCACTGACGCAGGCCTCGCGCCGGACCAGGCCGTCGCGGTCCATCCGGTCGACCACGCGGGTCACGCCGCTGGTGGAGAGGGAGGTCTGGCCGGCCAGGTCGGTCATCCGCAGCCGGCGGCCGGGCGAGCGGGCGAGGCGCAGCAGCACCTCGAACTCGACAGGGGAAAGGCGGTGCTCCTCGAACTGCGCGGCGAAGCGGGCGGTCAGGCCCGTGTAGGCCTCGGCGAACAGGCCGATCGCGGTGAAACGGGGGTCGTCCAGGTCGGTGCTCACAGCAACGATGCTAGCTCAATCACTTGACAAGTGGAATGTTGCTTGGACTATAGTTGTTTCGTCAGGCAAATATAGTTGCCCAGCGCTTCGAAAGAAGGAACAAGTCATGACCGAGTCCATCGCCAGCACCCGTCCGTTCGAGGGTTTGCAGATCCCTGCCGCCGGCACCTACGTGCTCGACGCCGCGCACAAGCGGGTGGGTTTCGTGGCGCGACACCTGATGGTCAGCAAGGTCCGTGGCCAGTTCGCCGAAGCGACCGCCACCATCACCGTCGGCGAGGACCCGCTGCAGTCGTCGGTGACCGCGTCGATCGTGGCCGCCAGCATCGAGACCGGCCAGGTCGACCGCGACAACCACCTGCGCAGCGGTGACTTCTTCGAGGCCGAGAAGTACCCGACGCTCGAGTTCCGCAGCACCGGCATCAAGTCGCACTCCGGCGCCGAGTTCGTCCTCGACGGCGAGCTCACCATCAAGGACGTCACCAAGCCGGTCGAGCTGGTCGTCGAGTTCGAGGGTGCCGCCACCAGCCCGTACGGCAAGGCCGTCTTCGGCTTCAGCGCGCACACCGAGATCGACCGCGAGGAGTGGGGCCTGACCTGGAACATGGCCCTCGAGACCGGTGGCGTCATGGTCGGCAAGAAGATCAAGATCGAGATCGAGGGCGAGGCCATCCGCCAGGACTGATTTCAGTCAGACCAATCGTCCACAGTCGAGCCGCCGTCCGCATGCTGGACGGCGGCTCGATGGTGTCTGGCGTACCCGGCTATGGGATGGTTAGGTGTACCGAGCGCACATGTTCGCTCACAGGGTGGTGATCGAAGGTTCGTTTCGTCCCTGGCTGTGCCGGGAGGGTACGTGGGCAAGGATGTGGCAACCATCGCCTTTGCACCCGAGGACCGGGTGACCTATCGGCACAAGGTGCGTCGATGTCTCGACGTGCTCGCGCAGCTGCTCGACGACGACGCGTTCGAGACCTCCTACGGGATGACCGGGCTGGAGATCGAGCTCAACCTGGTCGACGACAGCGGGCGGCCGGCCATGCGCAACGCCGAGGTGCTGAGCTACCTCGCCGACCCGACCTTCCAGACCGAATTGGGCCAGTTCAACCTCGAGCTCAACGCGCCGCCCCGACTCATCACCGGGGACGGCTTCGGGTCGTACGAGCGGGAGATTCTCGACACGCTGCGGCGGGCCGCCGACCGGGCCGCGAAGGCGGACAGCGGGATCGTGCTGATCGGCATGCTGCCCACCCTGACACCGGACGACCTGGTGCTCGCCAACCTCTCCGAAAACCATCGATATCGCCTGCTCAACGACGAGATGGCGGTCGCCCGGGGAGAGCAGTTCCGGCTGGACATCCGGGGCGTCGAGCGGTTGCAGAGCGCCAGCGACTCGATCGTGCCCGAGGCCGCGTGCACCAGCGTGCAGTTCCACCTGCAGGTGCCGCCGGACCGGTTCGCCCAGTACTGGAACGCCTCGCAGGCGGTCGCCGGGGTGCAGGTGGCGATCGGGGCGAACTCGCCGTACTTCCACAGCCGGCGGCTGTGGGCCGAGACCCGGATCGCGCTCTTCAAACAGGCCACCGACGTGCGCCCGGACGAACTGAAGGCGCAGGGTGTACGCCCGCGGGTCTGGTTCGGCGAGCGCTGGATCACCTCGGTGTTCGACCTCTTCGAGGAGAACGTCCGCTACTTTCCACCGCTGCTGCCGATCATGACCGACGAGAACCCGGAGCTGGTGCTCGCCGCCGGCGGGATGCCGCACCTGGGCGAGCTCCGGCTGCACAACGGGACGGTCTACCGCTGGAATCGGCCGGTGTACGACGTGATGAACGGCCGGCCGCACCTGCGGGTGGAAAACCGGGTGCTCCCGTCCGGGCCGACGGTGGTCGACCTGCTGGCCAATGCGGCGTTCTATTTCGGGCTGGTTCGCCAGTTGGCCGAGGAGGAGCGGCCGATCTGGTCGCGGCTGAGCTTCACCACCGCCGAGGACAACTTCCACCGCGGGGCGCGGGACGGCATTGCCGCGGTGATGAACTGGCCGTCCTTCGGCGAGGTGCCGGCGACCGAGCTCGTGCGAACGGAGCTGCTGCCCAAGGCGTATCGCGGGCTGGACCGGCTCGGCGTCGATCCCACCTGTCGGGACCGGCTGCTGGGCGTGATCGACGAGCGGTGCCGGGTGGGTCGCAACGGGGCCAGCTGGCAGACCGAGGCGGTCTGCACGGCCGAGGTGCGGCGAGGTCTGTCCCGCCAGGCCGCGCTGCACGACATGTTGATGCGCTACTGGGCTCTCCAGCAGAGCAACGAGCCGGTGCACACCTGGCCGACCGACTGAGTGCGGCGGCCGAGGTGCCGCAAACGGACGCGACACCCCTGGCGTAGCTGCGAGGCTACTCAATGTGAGGGCGCGTCACGAAGCACGGCCGACTCCCCTGGTGATGGTCCAGCGGGTGGCCACCGGCAGCGCCATCGCGATCGGGTTGCTGGTCCTGGCCGGTCACCCGCTGAGGTCGGTGACGCTGGTGGCCATCGTGCCGGGCTGGACGCCGACGACGTGGGCCACCGCGGTGCTCGCCATCGGCGCCGGGTCGGCGCTGTGGTTGCTGGCCCCGCCCTCGGCCGGGCCGACCCGGCGCGTCGCCGGCCGCGTGCTGGCCGGGTTCGTCCTGGTGGGCACGTTGCTGATCCTCTTTCGGCGGGGTACGGCGCTGTCGCTGCCGTTCCTGTCGATCACCGACGGCAGCTCGGCGGCCTTCGGCTACGTCATGCACGGCCGGCCGCCCGTACGGTCGGCGATGGCGCTCCTGATGATCGGGCTGAGCCTGCTCACGCTCGACCTCGACGCCCGGCACGGCCATCGCCCCGCCCAACTGCTCGGAGCCGCGGCACCGCTGCTGGCCGGCGTGACGACGGCGGCCGCGGCGATCGGCGAGGTGTCGGCCGTGCCGGAAGCCAAGATCTCCCCGATGCCGGCGCCCGCCGTTCTCATCCTGGTCGGGCTGGGCGTCGGTGTCGTCACCGCCCGGCCGCGCGGCCTGACCGTTCAGGTGTTCGGCAGCCCCTACGTCGGCGGCCGCACGGTGCGCCGACTCATCCCGGGGCTCTTCGCGGTGGTCGTGCTGATCGGCGGCGTGATGTCCTTCATCGGCCGCACCAAGCGTCCTATCGACGGGTTGATCGTCGTCACGGCGGTCACCGGGATGCTGGTCTGCCTTTACTGGCTGCTGCTCAGCGCCGGTAACCTGCTCAACGAGGCCGACGCTCAGCAGCACGCGCTGATCGACGAGCTGCGCGACCAGCGGGAGTTCAGCGACACCGTGCTCAGCTCGCTGGTCGAGGGCGTTGTCACCGTGGCGCCGGACCGGACCATTCTGAGCGTGAGCCCGCCGTGGTGCCAGATGACCGGCTACTCGGCCGACGAGATCATCGGGCTGAAGCCGCCGTACCCGTGGTGGCCGTCCGGCGAGATCACCGAATGGCGGGAGGTGCAACTGGCCGCGTTCACGGCCGGCACCGTGACCGAGTTCGAGGCCGACATCCGCCGCCGCGACGGAACGCGGATGCCGTGCCTGATCACCGCCCGGCACGTGCAGGCGGTCGGCGAGCGCGGCCGCATACTCGTGGCGACCTACCGCGACGTCACCGAACGGAATCGGAACGAGGCCGACCGCCGCCGGATGGCCCGGCAGCTCGACCACTTCTTCACCATGTCCCGCGACCTGATGTGCATCTCCTCCGGTGACGGCTACTTCGTACGGGCGAACCCGGCCTGGGAGCACACCCTCGGCTACTCGATCGACGAGCTGGTCGGGCGGCGGTTCATCGAGTTCATCCATCCCGACGACCACCAGAGCACCATCGCCGTCGCCGCCCGGCTGGCCGCCGGGCAGAGCCTGTCCGTCGGCTTTGACAACCGCTATCGCACCCGGGACGGCGGCTACCGCTGGCTCAGCTGGACCGCCTCCCCCGCCGACGAGGAAGGCACCATCTACGCCGTCGCCCGCGACGTCACCGAACGGAAGAAGGCGGACGAGGCGCTCGCCTCGGCCCGGGACGAGGCGCTGGCCGCCGCACAGCTGAAGTCGCAGTTCGTCGCCATGGTCAGCCACGAGATCAGGACCCCGATGAACGGCGTGATCGGCTTGACCGCGCTCCTTCTGGACACGCCGCTCGACGCGGCGCAACGCCGCTACGGCGAGGCCATCCGCAGCTCCGCCCGGGCCCTGCTCACGATCATCAACGAAATCCTCGACTTCTCCAAGATCGAAGCAGGCAAGCTCACCCTCACCATCAGCGACATCGACCTCGGCAACCTGATCGAGGAGGTTGCCCAGGCGGCATCCGCCGCCGTCGGCAACAAGGACCTGGAAGTCATCGCCTCCTACCCGCCCGGCCTGCCCGCACGGGTCCACGGCGACGAGGGACGCATCCGGCAGGTCCTGCTCAACCTGGCCGGCAACGCGGTCAAGTTCACCCGAAACGGCCACGTGATCATCCGCCTCGACACCGCGGCCGACGACGGCGATCGATTCACCTTCGCGGTCACCGACACCGGCATCGGCATCGACCAGGCCCGCATCAGCCACATGTTCGAGCCCTTCACCCAGGCCGACGCCTCCACTAGCCGCGAGTTCGGCGGCACCGGACTCGGCCTGGCGATCAGCCGGCAACTCGTCGAGCTCATGGGCGGACACCTCGAAGCCGAGAGCGCCCTCGGCCGCGGCAGCCGATTTCACTTCACGATCAACCTCACCGTGCCCGCCGGCAGTGAACTACCGCCACCACCCGACACCCTGACCGGCCGCCTGCTGTTGGTCGCACCCCAACCCGCCACCCGCCAGTTCCTCACCGAACACCTGCACCACTGGGGACTGATCACCACGACCGTCACCACCGCACAGCAGGCGCTGGCCGAGCTTGCCCGGACCGCCGCCGATGGCCCGGGGTTCGACCTGGCCGTCATCGACGACCTCCCGCCAGAGCTGGACGGCGCCGCACTGCTCACCGCGATCACCAGCGATCCGGCTCTCCCCCAACCCGCCTGCCTGCTGCTGACCCGCGACCCGGCCTCGGTGCGCTCGCACGACATCGCGGGCCGCACCGCCGTGCTGGCCAAACCGGTCGGCTCGGCGACCCTGTACCACGGCCTGGCCGCCCAGCTGCGGCCCGCCGACGAGGACGTCCGTCCCGCTAGCCCGGCCACCCGGGCCACGCCCCGCAAACGTGTGCTGCTCGCCGAGGACAACGAGATCAACCAACTGGTCGCCGTCGGCACGCTCAACGCGTTCGGCTACGACGCCGACATCGCGCGCAACGGTGTCGAGGCCGTCGAACTCGCCAGCAGCCACGAGTACGAAGCCATCCTGATGGACTGCCAAATGCCCAAACTGGACGGCTATCAGGCCACCACCCAACTGCGTAACCAGGAACCCGCCGGGCGGCATATCCCGATCATCGCCCTGACCGCGGGCGCCCTGCACGAGGACCGACGCCGCGCCCGGCAGGCCGGCATGGACGACTTCCTCGCCAAGCCCCTCAACCCGGACGAACTGCGGGTCACCCTGGAACGCTGGACCAGCCACGAGCCGAGCGCCGGCTGACCGGCACGGCAGGTCTAGGGGGTCGGGCGCTTGGGGTTGATCTGTGCCACGGTGGGAGCGGTCGGCGGGGGCGTGACCCTCGATTTCGCCGACTCGGGCTCGGCCTGTTCGGGGATCGGGGCCCCCTTCTTACCGCGCAACCGGCCGGGGCGCGCGGCGGCCGCGATCTCCGGGTCGGGCTTGCCCTCGGCCCTCGGGGACGGCATGCGCTGCGCGCCCGGGTGGCCGGAGAGCGGCGTCGGTGCCTTGGGCGGCTCGGTCACCGGTTTGGGCGCCTTGGGCGGATCGGTGAGCGCGTCCGGGCTGCGCGTCGCCGAGGTGCCGACCGGGCTGGGCTTGGGGGTGCTCGACGGCGTCGGCTCGGGGCGCGGGGCGGGTTTGGGTGTCGCGCGGCCGGTCGCGGGGGACGGGGACTCGGGGGTCCGGGCTCGGGCGCCCTTCGTGCCGGCGGGAAGCTGCTCGGTGGGCTCGTCGTCCCCGGACCCGGCGGCGGGCTCGCCGTACCCGATGGTGTCGATCTCGCCGGTCGGGGTGAGGAAGGACTTGGCGACGGCGACGGCGAGCGCCGAGCCGGCCAGGCCGGACAGCACGGCGTAGGGGGCGATCAGGTACGCCGACTCGATCGGGCCGGGCGTGCCGGTCAGACGCGGGGAGAGAGCCAGGAACGAGACGGCCACCAGCAGCGGGCCGACCGCGCCGGAGATGGCGGCACCCAGGCCGACATCGCCGCGGCGGACGGCCGGGATCACGGCGATCAAGCCGATCGCGAAGGCGGCAGTGAGGGTCAGCAGGGCGCTCGGCCAATAGATGACGCCGTAGCGTGTGGCCGACGTCTCGACGAACTGCCAGCTGGTCAGGTATGTGGCGGTCTCCCGGCCGAGGACCAGCTCGACGACGATCGCGGTGATCGCCAGGGCCCACAGCCAGGCCGCGGTGGCGACCAGGTTGGCGGCCACCGGGCGCGACCAGACCGCCCAGAAGGCGACCACCACCCCCAGGGCGACACCGAGGAGCGCGTAGCCCGCGGCGATCAGCTGCGGCGAGTGCGCGTCGAGGCGTACGGCTGCCCGGGCCGGAAGCGCGATCAGCGCGACGGCCACCAAGGCACCGACCCCCGCGGAGATCGCGAGAGCCAATCGCCACGGCCAGCGTGCCCGCATGCCCTGCGCCCCGCCCAGCCGGCTGGCGATGACCGCGCCGAAGACGGTCGCGCTTGCGGTGATCCAGGTCGCCCAGCCGAGACTGCCCAGCCACTCGCTGCGATCCTCGGCGACGGTGACCGGCCAGACGATCACGCCCAGGCCGTAGCCCAAACCGAGTTGCGCGGCGCCGGTACCCGCGGCGACACCGGCCGCGGTGGCGACCCGTCCTGTCCAGCCCTTGTCGGCCATGCCCGGCACTGTAGCGGTCACTTCCTATACCTGCTAATCATCGGCGGTGGTGATAACGGGGAGCGTAAGCGACATGCGCCCGCAAGATTGGATACGTTGACCCGGGCGGGTGACGACGCGGAGGAGCGGCCATGTCCGAGGAGAGCGACGAGACGCGGCGCGTCCCGCCCGCGGACGCCACGCTGCCCGGCAAGCCGCTCGACGACACGGTCGCGGACGGTGCGCCGCCGGTCCCCGCGAGCGACGACACGGTCGTCGACGGTGCGCCGCCGGTCCCCGCGAGCGACGACACGGTCGTCGACGGTGCGCCGCCGGTCCCCGCGAGCTCGAATGACGACTGGTCGGTCTGGTCGGGGCGGGCCGAGGTGCGCTCGCCGCGTCCGGGCCCGTCGATGTACGACACCGACTGGTCGGACGGGCCGCACCCGCCCACGCCGGGGCAGCGGGACCGGTGGTGGATGCCGATCGTCGTCGGGATCGTCGTGTTGCTGCTGCTGGGCGTGCTGGCCTGGGCGATCTACGTGATCGTGCAGAACTCGAGCGAGCAGCCGTCGCCGGTCACGACGACGCCGCCGACGACCGTGGCGACGACCGCCGCTTCGTCGCCGGCGCCCAGTACGGCGCCCAGCTCGCCGCCGTCGACCGAGCCGTCCACGATTCCGACCACGACCGCCACGACGCAGGAGCCGACGGCCGCGGTGACGGTGCCGGCGTTGCGCGGGTTGCCGTTGGCGGAGGCGCGTGTGGCGCTGAGCCGGACCGGGCTGCCGTATCGGGTGCTCTACCGGAACAGCACGGCCGCGCCCGGGACGGTGATCGACAGTGATCCGGCGGAGGGGCAGGAGGTACCACCGGACACGAGAGTCACCATCGTGGTGGCGCAGCAGAGCGACGCCACCACCACGCCGGCCGGGACGGCCACCGCGACCCGCTAGCGATTCGTGCGGGACTTGGTCGGGATGTTTCCGGTGGCCATGCCGGGCTGACGGGCGTTGCGGGCCCGGGGGTCGGGCGCCTTGCCGACCGCGCGCAGGCCGCTCACCTGCACGAAGATGGAGCGCCGCTCGACCGCGTCGCCGGCCATGTTGAGCTCGTAGCCGTCAAGCCAGATCCAGCCCTCGTACGTCGGCCATTCGTGGACCCGGATGACCCGGAAGAGCATCGGCGCCGCGAATTGGACGCTCGCTGCCTTCGTCACCTGTATGACATCACCGGACCGAGGAAGCACGTCATCTCCTGCCCTTGACACGAAAGCACTTAGTGTGCCCGGTCTTGACTCCATTGCAAGCTCATGACAATGCCAATCGTCAAAAGCGTTGCAGAACGTTACCGCTGCCGATCTGCCGAACGTCGTAAAGTGGATCAGTCCACCCTGGACGAACGGATGACCGGACCCCCCGCGAACGGCGCCGTAACAGCGCGCTGAGCCGGACTCGGCCGCATCACCCGGAGGTGCGCAGTGACACGAGCCATACCAAAAACATTGCACCACGAGTCGTGTCGATGCAAGTTGCATGTACGTCTTCCGTGATTGTTGGTCTTGTCGGACGTGTTGTGTTGAACGATTAAATGATCGACAGAGAGACTGAAGAAGTGAATCAGCGCCGGAGTCCCACGATTCGTCGGCGTCGTCTCGGCGTCGAGTTGCGCCGGCACCGCGAGGAGGCGGGCGTGACGATCGACGTCGTGGCGGATCGGATCGGCTGCTCGCCGTCCAAAGTGTCCAGAATTGAGACGGGGCATACCAGTGCTTCGCCGAGTGACGTTAAGAACATATTGGACATATACGGTGTAGATGATGCGATTAAGGCCGAACTTGTCCACATCGCGGGAGAAGCCCGGCAAAAGGGTTGGTGGCACCCATACTCCACCGTCCTGACCAGTGCATATGTCGGTCTTGAGGCGGCCGCGCGGTCGATCTGGGCGTACGAGCAGCACGTCGTCCCCGGGTTGCTGCAGAGTGAAGAGTACGCAATTGCCCTGATTCGTGGTGCCCGACTGGATGACACCGAGCAGGAAATCGAGCAGCGGGTCCGTGTCCGAATGCAAAGACAAGCGTTATTGATTCAGGACGATCCGATCGATCTTCGGGTGGTGCTCGATGAGGCGGTGCTGAGTCGGCCGGTCGGCGGCGAGCTGGTCATGCTTGATCAAATGAAGAGATTGATCGACGTGGCTCGTCTGCCGAACGTGGCGTTGCAGATCTTGCCGTTTGCGGCCGGCGCCCACGCCGGCATGGACGGCTCGTTCGTGATTCTCGAGTTCGAGGAGGAGGGAGACGCGGATGTGGTGTTCATCGACAACGCGACCGGCGGACTGTTCCTCGAGAAGGCCGAGGAGCTCAGCAAATACGTCCCGATCTTCGACACCGTCCGGGCGGCGGCCCTCCCCCCGGAGGAGTCCATCGAGATGATTGAAACGCTGGTAGAGGAGCCATTGTGGAAGTCGAAGCGAAGGGTTTCCGGGTCGACCTGACCCGGGCACAGTGGTTCAAGAGCACGCGTAGCGGTCCCAACTCCGACAACTGCGTCGAGGTGGCATTCGTCGACGAGGCGATCGTGGTCCGGGACTCCAAGAACCAGGACGGCCCGGTACTGCTCTTCACGGCCGACGAATGGGACGCGTTTGTGGGCGGCGCCAAGGACGGCGAGTTCGACCTCTGACCTCGCAGTACGCCGGATAACGGCCGGTCTGCCCGCCGCGCGGGTGGGCCGGCCGTAGTCATTTCTGTGCTCGCGTCGTTGAACGGCACAAGCGCGGACCGGTCCGCGCCGACGGCCGGACATCTCCGAGCGAGGCAAGGCAGACAATATGACCATTGGTTCCGAAAACCTCAGCAATGGCTCCGCGACGGCGCAGGACCGGTTCAGCGGCGGAGTGAGCGCGTATCGGCAGACCCGGCGCGACGCCGGGCTGCACGGCGACGTGAGCGAGTCCGAGCTGATGTCGCGGGCCGTCGGCTCCGGACTTCCCACCAGGTCGCCCGGCCGGTCGCACAGCATCGAGCCGACCCGGTCGCACAGCATCGAGCCGACCAGCGCCCTCGACCGGGCGCCCCGGCTGCCCTCACTCGACCTGCAGGGACTGACCGAGCCGGTCTTCTCGTCGTCCGGCTGGCCGGACTCGGAATCCAAGTCGATGGCCGACCACCCGCTGCTGCGCGGGCTGCTGATGGAGCTTCCGGCGCGCGGGCAACTGCCGCCGTCGGACTGGCTGGACCGGTGGTTCGAGGCGGCCCGATCGATCCTCGAGCTGCTCTATGTGCAGGAGGCCAGGCGAAACTGAGGTCGCCGCTACCGGGAGGTCGGCACGCGCGGCCGGTTGCGGCCGATCGGGGCCAGCGCCAGCAGACTCAACCGGCTGTGACGCACCGCGGCTCGTACGCCGATCGCCACCACGGTCGCGCCCACCACGGTGATCGCGATGTCGGCCGCGTCAGCGCCGGGAACCGACACCAGCCGGGCCGCGACCGGCAGACCGGCCAGCGCCGCCAGACCAGTGACCTGCATCGGCACCAGCACAAGCGGGTGCGCGGCCGCCGCCCGAAGGGCCGGCGGCACCGGCGTCTGCGGCGCGGCCGTGAAGGCGCCGGCGCCGCGACGAACCTGACCGAGACGGCGTACGCCGAGGGTCAGCACGATCAAGCCGGGCACGGCCGGGAACAGCGCGGCGGCCGGCGCCGCGGACGAACCCGGCACGATCCAGGCGACCAGGGGCACCGCAACCAACACGGCGGCGCCGGTCGCGACCAGTGCGGTCAGCGTGCCGGCCCGGCGGCGCAGCTCGCGCGCCGTACGCGCACCCGGCAGGGCGTCGGCGACCAGGCCGGCCGCGAGCCAGGCCGCGGCGAGCGCGCCGGCGAGGATGGGGTCCGCTGCGATGTCCACATCGACAGCCTTCACCCGTGGCCGGATTACCGAAACCGGGTTATCACCGGACCCGGGTGCGAGGGGTGTCCCCTAGTGGTCCCGGATTCCTGGCCTAGACGGCGAACTTGTCCAGCGGGTCGGTGGCCGGCGGCGGCGGTGTGGCCTTCCACAGTCCACTCTTCTGCGCGGCCAGCCGGGCCAGGTAGGCCGGGTTGAGCAGGACGTAACGCCGCCACAGGCGCTTGGGCTCCAGGCCGAGCCGCCACAGCCACTCCAGCGCGTACTTCTGCATCCACGGCGGCGGGTTCTTCAGCAGGCCGGCGTGGTAGTCGAAGGCGGCACCGACCGCGAGCAGCGGCATGTCGAGGAGCGGGCGCATCGCGTACGCGAAGACCTCCTGCCGCGGGCAGCCGAGCCCGACCAGCACCACACGGGCGCCAGACGCCTTGATCCGTTCGGCGATCTCGGCCGGCTCGCCGCTGTGCGAGGCGCGGAACTTGGACGCCTCGACGCCTGCGATCTTCAGCGCCGGGAACATCCGCTCCAGGGCCGGCACCAGCCGCTCCAGGGTGGGTTCGGTCGACCCGTACAGATAAATCGGAAGGCCCTCGGCGGCGGCCTGCTCGACGACCTTGAGCGTGAGCGTCGGCCCGTAGACACGATCGGTCAGGCCGGCGTGGTGCACCAGGTTGAGCGCCCAGCGCACCGGCTGCCCGTCGGGCGTCACCAGATCGAACGAGTTGAGCCGGGCATTGTGCGCCCGATCCTGGACCCCGGTCATGACGCCGTGCACGGCCAGCGCCGTCACGGCGAAGCCGCGGCGCTCCCGCGCGGCCTGCATGATCCGCTCGGTGGCATCCCGATAGTCGGTGATGTCGACCAGAACACCCAGAACGCTGCGTTTGCCCTGTCCAACACCCGCACGTGCGACCGTCACGACTACGACACTCCAGGATCCGAGACCAGAAAGCCAGCCGCGAGCATAGCCCCCCACCCTCAGAGTCAACCGCGACAGCCAAGCCCGAATTGCGACCATGTCAGCCGTTTTTCACCCGTCAGGGCCCCAAGCCGACTCACCGTTAGAGAAGCGTGACCAAGAACCCACAGTGACCACACCGACCAGAACCCAGGTGTTGATCGGCCCGCGATGTCACGGTCACGTGACAAGCCCCACCCGCCCAGCGTGAGTTAACGCACCGTGGGGGTTTCAGGGGGCTCGGCCCCCT